>CAXXGJ010000001.1:0-18064 GCA_963677895.2 Treponemataceae bacterium
GGAATCGGGCGGCGTCGACTTCATCGTCGGCGGCATCGTGAAGCGCTTCCACGCGAGCCGCTTTCTCTGCCTGCTTTTCCTCACCTTCATCCTCCTCATCCCGGGCGCCCTCACGGGCTCCGGCTCGGTGACGGTCCTGGTGGTCGGGGGCCCTCGCCTCGAAGGTCCTCGCCGAAATGGGCATTCCGAAACAGAAGGTCACCGCGATAATCTTTCTCTGCGCCGCGATGAGCGCGGCCGCGCCGCCGGTGAACCTTTGGCGATGATGGCGGCTGCGGGTTCGTACATGCCTTACGTCGGTTTCATAGGGCCCCTCGGAGCCCTGTCGATCGCCGGCGCTCTCTTCAGCATGTTCTGGCTGGGCTGGAAAGGCACGCCGATCGACGCCGAAAAGGTTCTCGCCGATATCAAGATAGACGCGAAGATGCGGGCCTGGAGGTGGCGCTTCCCTTCGTCGTCTCATCGCCCTTATCGCCCTGTCGAGGATATTCCCTTATTCCTTCCCGATCCTGGGGCTTCCTCTCTGTTTCATGATTTCCGGCGCCGTCGCCGGGCCACGAGCACGAAAAGCTCGCGGTCTTCCAGATAGCGCGGGATAACGGTGGAGAAGCTTTTGCGCTGATAGGCATGATGATCGTGGTCGGGAATCCTGGCGCAGGTGATGAGCCTGAGCGGCGTCAGGGGGCTTATCTCGCTCAGCGTCGTCACGCTTCCCCTCGTCGTCATCATAGCGGCCCTTTTTCCTCATCCTGCCTTTCTCCGAGGGGCTGGTGCAGTACGCAGCGGCGCCGCTGCTGGGCGTCCCCCTCATCCTCCTTTTCAACATGAAGGGTATCAATCCCGTTGTCGCCCTCTCCGCGATGGCGGTGATGTGGCCGATAGGCGACATGCTTCCGCCACCCTGGTCGTGGGCCGCGCGGCGGTGATGGTCACTTCTTACGATGGGGCCGTACTACCGCGGTTTCGTGAAGGCGACGATTGTCCCCGTGCTTTTCATAATGGCGCTTTCCAACCTTGGTCGTCATTTTCAGCAACCAGCTCAAGTTCCTCACGGTCTTGGGTTGAGGGGAAGGGAATGCCATGAACGATGCGGTGATGATTCTGTACTACGCGATGACGGCTTTTTTCGCGGTCTGCCTCGCGTGGAATTTCGTCAAGACAAAGAACCTGCAGAAAGCGCTCCTTTACCTGGTCGTGCTGATGCCCTTCGTCATGCGGCTCATCAGGCTCAAATGACGGCGGGGAGGAATACCATGAAAATTGAAGCAAAAAACGCGACGATACTGAAGGTTCTTGCGCTGGTCCTCTGGCTTGGGGTGATGGCTTTCGCGGGCAAGGCTTTCTACGACCATCGGAACTGGAAAGAGACCGTGGTCCTGGGCCCGGGCGTCACCTCGACGCGATCGCTGCACGAATGGTTCGCCCCGCTCGCGGGCTCGACGAACGACTGCAACGTCTACGTCCTCGACTCGGGTGTACCCGGCTCGACGATCCTCGTGCTCGGGGGAACCCACCCCGAGGAACCGGCCACCACCCTCGCCGCCGAACTCCTGGTGGAGAACACCAGACCCACAAGCGGCAGGCTCATGGTCGCCATCCACACGAACCGCAGCGCTTCCACGGTCACGAGGCCGGGCGAAGCCTATCCGCAGTTCTATTCGATCAGACGGACTGGGGGCAGAAAAAATACCGCATGGCGACCGTTCGGGCCAATCCCCTGGATTCCGGGCCCGACCCCGAAACCTATGTGCATTTCCCCAGCGGCCAGATGCTTGCCTATATGGATATCCGCAACATCAACAGGACTTGGCCGGGCAGGCCCGACGGCCTCATCTGCGAGCGGACGGCCTTCGCCTTCATGGAGATGATACGGAAGGAGAAGGTGGATCTCGTCATCGACCTCCACGAGGCCGAGCTGAATACCCCGTCATCGGCACCATCGTTGCGCACCAGAAGGCCCAGGAAATCGCGGCGATGGCTTCGATGGAGCTTTCCGCGAGCGAGTTCAGGATCGGGATGGAGGTGTCGCCGAGATCCCTCCACGGGCTCACGCACCGCGAGATTGGCGATTTTTCCGACGCGACCGCCCTCCTCTTTGAATCCCCCGAACCTTTCCTCGACCGCGTCAGGGGGGCGACGAACGAAAAGCTCCTCCTCACCGGCCAGGACGACTTCGTCCCTCAAGGCCGGAAAGGCAGGGCTCCTCTACTGGCCGATCGACGAAAAGGGCTGGCCCATCGAGGTGCGAGTCGGCAGGCATGTTACGACCATCGAGAAAGTGCTCGAAGTTTGGGGCATGATGTATCCCGAGAAACCGATCGCCATCGACGGGCTGCCTTCCTACGCGGAATTGACGGAGAAGGGCGTGGGCGCCTTCTTCGCCGATCCCTCGGCGCTGGGCGAAGGATAGAGTGGCGCTGGAATAACCCGCGGCAGACTGCCCGCCCGCCCAAAGACCGAAACTCCTCACCCCGAAACCGATAAACCGAAGGGTCGCAACCCCCGAAGCGCCGAGACTCGGCGCCCAACCTCCGCCTATGCCGAAAAGAATCAGCGGTAAAAGCATTTTGTTGACAAGCGCGATAAGTCGTGCTTTACTTTCTTTTGATAAGTAAATATTTCAAAGGCTGTGATTTTGCAGCCAGAAAGCTGGAAGGAGGAGAAGATGAAGAAAGCGTATATCGCGCTTGTGCTCGCCCTTGCCCTTGTCGCGGGGCTCTCGGCGCAGACAATCAACGTTCTGTTCTGGGATGACGCCTATCCGAGAACGCTCATGGAAAGGATTCCGGAGTTCGAGAAGGCTACCGGGATCAAGGTCAATTTCGAAATCCTCCCAGCCGCCCCAAGTGTTCACCAAGACCTCGGTGAGCGTGACGAAGGAGAGGACCGACTACGATCTCGTTTGTATCGATGAAGGCAACATCCCCCTCTTCGCCTCCCTCATGCTGCCCTACGACCAGTGGGCACCCGGCAAGGTCTTCAAGAAGGGTCGATCCCAACACCGTGACCCCCGCCATGCTCGATGTCGCCCAGTGGGACGGCAAGCTCATCGGTCTGCCCATCAACGGCAACCTCTATGTATGGATGACCCGCAAAGACCTTGTGGAAAATCCTAAATACAAGGCCGACTTCAAGGCCCAGTATGGCTATGAGCTTACGGTTCCCCAGACCTTCCAGCAGATGCTCGACGCGGGTACCTTCTTCCAGAAGAACGGCATCGTCTCTGGCGGCTTCGGTCCCTTCAACGGCGGACCGGCCGGCGTCTTTGGCGAAGCGATCTTCATGTATGAATCCTACGGCACCAAGTTCATCGAGTGGCAGGGCGGAAAACCCGTCCTCGTGGTGGACAAGGCCAAGGCTATTCAGGGAATGGAAGTCTACAAGAAGCTGATGGCGATCTCCCCCAAGGGCGCCGAGACCATGGCCCACGTCGAGCGCCAGGCCGCGTTCTGCGCCGATCCCAAGGGCGTCTTCACCCAGTTCATTTGGCCGGCCCAGATCGCCAGCTATGAGGATCCCGACAAGTCCCTTGTGGCGGGCAAGATTCTCTATTCCGCTCCCCCGGCAGGTCCATTCGGCCGTTACGCCGTCCGCGGAACCTGGGCTGTCAACATTCCCATGGCGTCGAAGAACAGGACGCGGCGGCGGAATTCGTGTACTGGTGGGCTTCCAAGGACATAGCGTCCTGGCTCGTCGAGAAGAACACCGTCCCCGCGAGGACCGACGCCCTCACCGATCCCAAATTCGCCAAGTCGAAGCCATGGCTCGCCGCCATCGCAGAATCGATGAAGTATGCCGCCGCTCGCCCCAGGTTCAAGGAAGTTGCGCAGGTACAGGATATTGTGAAAAAATACTGGATCATGGGTATAACGGGACAGATGCCGACCGATCAGGCAACGCAGAAAATCATCGACGAGACGAATGATGTCCTCAAGAAAGCCGGATACTGACGGCGTCTCTGTCTCCCTTATAAAAGGAAAGGCGCGGCACCGCGCGCCTTTCCTTTTTCTGTTGCCCGCGCTCCTCGTCGTGTTCGCGGTGCTCATCTTCCCGATCGTTTTTTCCTTCTTCGTCTCCGGTTTCAACTGGCCGCTCTCCGAGGGCGCGGGAGTAAGGAAATTCGTGGGCTTGGGCAACTACCTCGCCCTCTCGGTGGATCCCGAGTTCTGGAACAGCCTCAAGCTCCAGCTGGGATTCATCTTCATAGCGATCCCTATCGAGCTGCTTTTCGGCTTCGCCGCCGCCTCCTCCTCAACAGGGAATTTTTCGGCGCTCGACTGGTGCGGAGTCTTCTCCTCCTTCCCGTCTTCTTCCTGCCCATACTTTCGGGCATGACCTGGCGCTTCATGCTCCAGCCCCGGTACGGACCCCTCAATGCCCTTCTCCTGAAACTGGGGGCACCGGAGATCACCTGGCTGGGGCGCCCGGTGACGGCCTACGCGGCCATCATCGTCCAGGATATCTGGCGCATGTGGCCATTCATGTTCATGCTCCTCTACGCCGGGCTCACCTCGATTCCCCAGGAAATCAACGAGGCGGCCGAGATCGACGGGGCGGGATTCTGGCTGAAACTCCGTTCGATAACGATACCGATGCTCACCCCCACGATAATGACGGCTGTCCTTCTCAGGATCATCGATGCGCTGCGCGTGTTCAGCGAAGTCTACGTGATGACCGAGGGCGGTCCTGGTTCCTCGACGACCCTCTTTTCGCTCTATACGCATAGACAGGCTTTCGGCTACCAGAAGGTGGGCATGGCGAGCGCCATGGCGATATTCCTCCTCGTGATCTCCATCGCCTTCGCCCTCACCCTTGTACGAAAGAACATGAGCCTCGATTCCCTCGAGGAAAAGGCTGGCGGTTGATGAAGCGCAACAAGCGAAAAATCCTCGTCAATTCACTCATCGCCGTCGTCGCCTTCGCCGTGCTGGCCATCGAGCTCTATCCGATAGCGATCACCGTGATAAACGGATTCCGGCGCGACATCGTCATCCTCTCGGGCCAGCCATTCAAATTCTCCCAGCTCACGCTGCGAAGCTATCAGATGGTGCTCAAGAATACCGGTTTTCAGGTGGGGATGAAGAACAGCGTCATCATCGGCCTGCTTGTCCACGGGCATTTCGGTGTTCATAGGCGCGATGGCTTCCTATGGGATCGCCCGGTTCCGCTTTTCCTGGCGAAATGGGCTCGCCTACAGCTTCCTCGTCTTCAGGATGCTCCCGCAGATTTCCCTCGTCATCGCCCTCTACCTCATGTTTTCGTTCGTGGGCATCCGCGACACGATAGGGGGGATAACCCTCGCCCACACGAGTTTCAACGTGCCCTATGTGATATGGCTCCTCCTCCCCTTCTTCACGGCGGTCGACAAGGCCTACGAGGAGGCGGCGATGGTGGATGGCTGTACCCGGGGCGGCGTCTTCTTCAGGATTTTCCTGCCGATCGTGGCGCCAGGCCTTGTGGTGGCTGGCGTTTTCGCCTTCCTCAATTCGTGGAACGAATTCCTCTACGCCCTCATTCTCACCGGGGTGAATGCCAAGACGGCGCCCATAGCGATCAACGGCCTTCTGGGCGGCGAAACCCTCACCTGGGGCCAAGCCTGCGCGGCGGGCACCCTCATGCTTGTGCCGGTTTTCTTCTTCACCCTGGGCATGCAGAAATTCCTGATCCGCGGCATCACCGCCGGCGGCGTCAAAGGTTGATGACATGAATCTCGGCGCTCCCAGGCTCAAGCTCGATTCATCCGGGTTCTCGCTCGCCGATTCGGCGGGCAGGATTTTCCTCGCGCATTCGCCCGAATTCCCCCTCCTCTATATGGGTACGGGATCGGCGCGGATAAGCATGAATTGCGGAAACTTCGACATACGCGACGATATCAGGGAACTGTACGCGCTCCGCGACATGAGGCCCGATACGGCTCATGGGGAAATCTTTGGCGCGGTTTTTACGGCTTGCGGGCAGGGCGTCGTGCGGATGGGGATTCGCCTGGCGGAGCGCGGAAGGGTGGCCGTGTCTTTCACCCAGGGAGAGGGTGGCGACCGCTTCAGGATCGCCCTGCCCGCGACCTCCGACGAGCATATCTACGGCTGCGGGGAACAGTTTTCGCATTTCGACCTGCGGGGGAAGGACTTTCCGCTCTGGACGAGCGAGCAGGGCGTGGGAAGGAACAAATCCACAAGGGTGACGATGGAAGCCGACCTCGCCGGCAAATCGGGCGGGGATTTACTGGTGGACATTCTTTCCCCAGCCTTCCTTCGTGTCGAGCGCGGGCTATTGGTGCCATATGGATTCCTCGGCTTACGCCGTCTTCGATTTCCGCCGCCCTGACAGGCACGAGCTCTATACCTGGTCGCTTCCATCGAGCCTGGTGTTCGGCGGGCGCGACTCCATGGCCGAGATCCTCGAGGATCAGTCCGAGTATTTCGGCAGACAGGCGACCCAGCCCGACTGGACCTATGACGGCCTGATCCTGGGCATCCAGGGCGGCACCGATGCCTGCGCCCGGAGGCTGGACATGGCGCGCAAGGCCGGCGTTCCCGTGGCGGGCATCTGGGCCCAGGACTGGGAAGGCATCAACATGACGAGCTTCGGGCAGAGGCTCCGCTGGGATTGGGTATGGAACCGCGAACGCTATCCGGGCCTGGATAAGGCCATCGCCGCCTGGAAGGACGAGGGAGTGCGCTTCCTCGCCTACGCCAACTGCTATGTGGGAAAGGGCTGGACGCTCTGCGAGGAAGCGGCGCGGCGAGGCTTCCTCGTCAAGAATTCCCTTGGGGAAGACTATTACGTCGATTTTGGGGAGTTCTACGCGGGTATTCCCGACCTGACCAATCCCGAGGCCTTCGACTGGTTTGCCGATGCCCTCCGAAAGAACATGATCGACCTCGGCATGGGCGGATGGATGGCCGATTTCGGCGAATATCTCCCCACCGACGCGGTGTTGTGGGATGGAACGCCCGCCTTGTTGGCGCATAACCTGTGGCCGGCCTTGTGGGCCAAATGCAATCACGAGGCGGTGCGGAAGGCCGGCGCCCAGAACGAAGTACTCTACTTCATGCGGGCCGGCTTCACGGGAAGCCAGCGCTGGTGTCCCATGATGTGGGGAGGCGACCAGAACGTCGATTGGTCGCGGGACGACGGGTTGCCCTCGGCTGTCCGCGGCGCGCTCTCGCTCGCGATGAGCGGTCATGGCGTCCATCACAGCGATATCGGCGGCTATACGACGCTCTACGGCATGGCGCGAACCAGGGAACTCTTCATGCGCTGGGCGGAACAGGCCGCCTTCAGTCCCTTGATGCGGACCCACGAGGGAAACCGTCCCAAGGACAACTGGCAGTTCGATTCTGACGCGGTGACGCTCGCCCATCTGGCCCGCATGGGACGCGCGCATGTGGCGCTCAAGCCCTACCTCCGCTCCCTCGCGGCCGAGAACGCCGAGCGGGGCATCCCGATGATGAGGCCGATGTTCCTGGAATTCCCCGAAGACGAGGCTTTCTGGACCATCGACGATCAGTACATGCTGGGTCCGGACCTCCTCGTGGCACCTGTCATGGTGGAGGGAGCCGTGTCGCGAAGCCTGCGGCTGCCCGCCGGGGAGTGGAAGGATTTCTGGACCGGGGATTCGGTGAAGGCGGGGGGCGCGGCCGGGAATCTAGTCGTGGATGCGCCGCTCGGAAAACCTCCGGTATTCGTCAGGGGCGGGCAGGACGGAAAATTCGACGGGATTGCCCCGAGCGATCTTACACTAATACCTCAATATTTTCCCCCAGTATTCCCACAAAGGCGCCCTTTTCCACGAGAGGTTTCCGTTCGGGGTGGGCTATGAGCCATTTGTTCTTCATGAAGAGGAATCGGGCTTCGGGGACGAGTTCGGCTGAGGGAGGCGCTCCGAGCGAGACGGCAGCCCTGGGCGGGGCAGCGAGCTGGGCGTTGAGCGGGGCCTTTGGCGCGAACCCGGAGGGTAGCGCGTCGTTCGTGCCCCGAGGCAGGACGATGATGCTCTTGAATCCCTCGGGATGCGCCCTGCAGGGGGAAAAGTGAAGGACTTCGGGCAGGAGCTCGATGGCCGCGCCCCTGGGGACGAAAAAGCATGTCAAAAGCGAAGAATCGATATGGCCGGATTCGTCGATGTCGGCCCTGGATCCCAGCAGGAGCGCCAAGTCCGTGACGGCGATGTCGATTTCGGCTGACTTGTGCCACTCCACGGCGTTCAGCCTGGAGTTGGGGCCGTTGCAGTAACCGATCTGGATGTCAGCAAGACCGAAATACAGTCCCAAACGTTCGATATACGGCGACGCTTCCAAGTCCGCGCAACTGGCGACATAGCGATTGGCCTGCGGATCGATGTCGGTGATCCTGTCGGCCAGTTCAGCCAGTTCGGAAAAATCTTCCAGAAGCACCCGTCCGAAACGGCCGAATCTTGAATCGGCGAGATCGCGTATCGCGAGCCTTGGATTGGCGAGGCGGAGCCGCTCGAGTGTTGCTTTCGAACTCAGCATCATTTCTATTCTCCTGGTTGCTTGTTTGCCTGGTGGCTTGGTTTGAAAGCCTCAGCGTCCCGCCGCCGGGCCGAAGATCGGGCCCAGGAGGGAAAAGACCGAAGCTATGGCGAAGGCCGCGGCGAGGGCGAGGACGATGCCTGCTTTCGCCATGTCCTTTATACTGAAATATCCCGTGGTATAGGGGATGACATTGACCGGCGAGGTCGTGACGAGGATGACCGCGAGGTTTGAGGCGAAGGCCGCGGCGAGGGCGAGGAGGCGGGCGTCGATGGAGAGGCTTGTTCCCAGGGCGAGGACAAGGGGTACGATGATGGTTCCGGTGAGCGTGTTGGAGGAGAAGACGACTTTTATGATGAACACGCCCAGGACGACGGCGACGAGACGCCAGAACGCGGGCAAGCCGCCTATGCCGCCCAGCACCGCCGCCGACACCCATGATGCCGCGCCGCTTTTATAGAGGCTCATTCCCAGGCAGATGCCCGTCGCTATGAGAAGGATACCCGCCCAATCGATGTCCTTCTGGATGTCCTTCCACGCGAAACCCGCCGAGCCCGGCAGGAATAGGAGGACGACCGCCAGAAGTGCCCCCATCGAAATGGGGATCTTGAATCCGAGGATTTTTCCGAGCGTGGGTGACAGTATCCAGAAGAGAATGGTCAAGGCGAAGACGATGCCCGTGGCGATTTCCTGCCGGGAGAATGGCTTTTGGGAGGAAAATTCGCCTCGGAGCTCTTCCTTCCCTCGGGTAAGGCGGGCATGTTCAGGGGGGAAGAAGAGAATAATGACGAGCCAGGCAAGGGGGAGGAGGATGAGGAGGGTCGGGATGCCGAAAGCCATCCAATCCAGGAACCCGATGTTGTAGCCGGCGACTTCGGAGAGGAACCGTACCGCTATGGGATTCGAGCCCGAGCCGGCGGGCGTGCCGAGCGCGCCGAGGAGAGCGCCCCAGGCCACCGCCATCATGAGGGCCTTGCCGAAGCGGCTTTCGCCGGGTTTCTCGCCTTCATCCTGGAGGATGCCGAGCGCCAGGGGCATGAGCATGGCCGAGGAGGCGAGCGCGGTGATCCACATGCTTAAGAAGGCTCCCGCGGCGAGGAAGCCGAATATGATGGCGCGCGTCGAGTCGCCGGTGAGGGAGAGGACGAGGAGGGAGAAGCGCTTGGCGAGACCGGATCGCCCCAGGCAAGCGGCCAGGACCAGGACGCCGATGAAGAAAATGATGACGTCGTCGCCGAAGCCGGCGCGGATGATGTCGGTGTAGGAGCCGCCGCCGAGGAGGGCCAGAAGGAGTATGGCGGCGAGCCCGGTGATGTGGAAGGGAAGGGCCTCGGCGATCCAGAGAACGAGGGCGAAAGCCAGGACGGCCAGGGAAATCCGGCCCTGGGTTTCCAGGGTGGCGCCCCGGATGGTGCGCAGAGATTCAGGAATTGGCAGCAGGCAGACAAGGGCGAGGAGGGCGAAACCGCCGAGGATCGCCCAATTTTTGCCGCCTGACAGACGTTTCATAGAGCGGTCATCCCCAAGGCTTGGCGCAGGCATTCGCCGACCAGGCTTGGCCTTTCGGCGGTGAAAACCCCGGCGGCTTTCAGGGCGGCTATCTTGTCCAGGGCCGAGCCCGCTGCCGCCCGAGACTATGGCGCCCGCGTGGCCCATGCGCTTGCCGGCCGGGGCATGCCTTCCGCCGATAAAAGCGACGACGGGTTTCGTAAAGCTGTCGGCTGCGAGCGCCTGGGCCACTTCCTCTTCCATGGTCCCGCCGAGTTCGCCGATGATGACCACCGCGTCGGTGCCGGAGTCGGCCTGGAAGTCCGGCAGGAGCTCGGCGAATCGGGTGCCCGGCACCGAGTCTCCGCCCACGCCGATGAGACTCGACACGCCGAAGCCTCCCGCCACGACCATGGCGGTGACTTCGTTGGTGAGGCTGCCGGACCGGGTCATGACGCCTATTCTCCCCGGTTTGTAGACCCGTTCGATCCAGTAGGGAAACATCCCCATCATGGCGAATCCCGGGCTTATGACGCCCGATGTATTGCCGCCAATCACCCTCGCCCCGCAGGATCGCGCCGCCGCGCGGATCTGGAGGGCCTCGTGGAGAGGTATGCCGTCGGCGATCGTGACAATCTTTTTAATGCCCGCGTCCAGGGCCTCAAAGACCGCGTCCTTGGTGAAGCGCGGCGGGACGAATAGCATCGCCGCGTCGGCCTCGTGGTGGACAAGAGCGCGCTTCAGGCTGTGGTAGACTGGCACTCCCGAGAAACCCGGCAGGCCAGGCCGCTCCGGCTGCCCCGGCCGGCTGGCCGGAATCTTCGCGTCGGCGGCAGCGATGGCCCCTTCCTTGCCAGGGGTGACGCCCGCCACCACCCAGGTGCCGAGTTCGAGCATATGCTTGGTCCAAAACCCGCCTTCGTTGCCCGTGGCCCCGAAAACGACGACCCTTGTATCCCTATCGATGAAGATGCTCATGCGCGGCCTCCGGTATTGCCGCGCGCCAGTGATACCGCCCTGGCCACGGCCGCCTCGGTGTCGGTCAGGGGATCCAGGCCGGCTGACTTCAAAGTGACGGCGGCCGCGTCCTCGCCGGTGCCGCGGATGCAGACGACGATCGGGCATTTCGGCTTCAGCGCTTCCATAGCCTGGACTATGCCCTCGGCCATGACATCGGCTCGCGCAATGGTTCCGAACGTGACGATGAGAATGACCTTGGGATCATTCTTCACGCAGAGTTCCATCGCCTTGAGGCCCTTGCGGTAATTGGGACCGCCGAACTCGAGATAGTTGGCGACCCTGCCCCCCGCGTCGGCGATGAGATCGTAGACGGTCGTCGTCAGGCCGGCCCCCGCGCACATGAGGCTGATGTCCCCGTCGAATTGCAGATAGGGGATGCCTTCCTTTGCCGCTTCGAAAGCGATCTCGGAGTCGAAATAGTCCCTGTCCGGTTCCCATTCGGGATGGCGGAACATGGAGTTGTCGTCTATGGAAAGCTTGCCGTCCCCGGCGACGAGTTCCCCCGATTTCGTCACGAAAAGCGGGTTGATTTCGGCGAGCTCGGCGTCAAGGCTCCTGAAGACCTTAAAGAGCGATTCGACCACCTGGGCGAATTTTTTGGCGAGCTCGCCTTCCAGCCCCAGGCTGTAGGCGCAATTGCGCGCGGTAAAGGGGAGGAGCCCCGTATCGAGATCGACATATTCCCGCACGATTTTTTCGGGAGCTGGTGCGCGCCAGCGTTTCGATCTCGACGCCGCCATCGGCGCAGGCGAGGATGAGAGCCCTCGCGGAGAGAGGATCCACGGTGATCGATAGATAGATTTCCCGGGCGATATCGACCGCTTTTTCCACGAGGATTTTCCGTACGCCATGCGGCGACTCGAAGAGCTCCCGCGCGACTTTTCTTGTCTCTTGAGGGTTATGCACTACCTTGATGAGCCCGGCCTTTCCCCTGCCGCCGCGCAAAACCTGCGACTTGAGAACGCAGGGAAAGCCGATGGCTACGGCCGCCTGTTCAGCCCCGGAGGAATCCGTCGCGATGCTCCCCTGGGGAACGCTCAATCCCCGCGCGGCGAAGATTTCCTTGGCCTGGTATTCGAAAAGCTTCATCTGCTTCCTCTTGCGAACGCCGTCTAGCGTCCGAATTTAGTCCAGAGATTCCCGAAGATTTCCTCGTCGGAGGGGCGCGCGGGCTCGATGGGCATCGCGAGCCAGGTGACATTGATGAACTGGCGCCAGTGGATGTTTTCCGTCGTGATATTGCCGCCCCAGGTGCCGCAGCCGAGGGTTACCGTGGAGGGCATGCCGTTGAAAAAGGCGCCGCCGTTGCCCGCGACCATGGGCTGGCGGACCATGATGCGGCTCGATTTCATCGTTTCGCCCATGCGGTTGATATAGGTTTCGTTGAAGGTGAAAATTCCGGAAGAGTGGCCTGTGCCGCACGCGTCGGTGATGCGGACGACGAAAGATCGGCCTTCCTCGAAGCTGTCGCAGGGCAGGAGGGTGAGCACGGGCGACAGTTTTTCGTGGAAGAACTTGTCCTCCTCGATGGCGCGTTCGCCTTCCACCATCAGGAATCTGGTGGCTTCGGGTACCGTAAAGCCCGCGCCCTGGGCGATCGCGGCCGCGCTGTGGGCGATCACGGCGGGATTGAGCCCCTCGGCGCCGCTCTTGCCCCGAATCCATACCCAGGACCGCAGTTTCGCCTTCTCCTCGCTCGAACAGAGATAGCCGCCCTTGGACTTCAGCGCGTCGACAAAGGCCTGGTACACCGCGGTGTGGACGACAGCCGTATTTTCGCTCGAACAGGAAGTGGCGTTGTCGAAGCACTTGGACATGGAAATCTTGGCGGCCGCGTCCAGAGGATCGGCGTCCTCGCAGAGGAGCTGCACCGCGTTGCCGGGGCCGACCCCGTAGGCCGGCGTTCCGGAAGAGTAGGCTGCCTTTACCATGGCGCCCCCGCCGGTGGCCACCACCAGATCCACCTGGCGCATGAGCTCCCCGGTGAGTTCCACGGAAGGATTTTCGATGCACTGCACGAGGTCGGCGGGGGCGCCGGCCTTTACCAAGGCGGCTCGCATAAACTCGCAGGCGAGCCTGGTCGCCCCCTTGGCCTTGGGGTGCGGGGCGAAAATCACCGCGTTGGCTCCCTTCAGGATCGAAAGCCCGTTCGAAGCCGGCGTGGCCGTGGGATTGGTTATGGGCGCGAGGGCCCCCACGACGCCTACCGGTTTCGCGTATTTGCGGATTCCCTTCGCGGCGTCGATTTCCATCAGGCCAACCGAGCGCGCGCCGCGGATATCCTTCAGCACGCCCATCACCTTGTTCTTATGCTTGGTGACCTTGTCCTCGTAGACGCCCATACCCGTCTCGTCCACGGCGGCGCGCGCGAGGACGCGGATGTTCTCGTCCTTGTACACCGACCAGCCCACGTAGAAGACTACTTCGTCCAGGCGTTCCTGGCTCCAGGTTCCCGCGATCGCCTGCGCCGCTCTCGCCCTGGCCACCAGGCCCTCTATGATCGCCCGGTTTTCGGCGGATTCATCCACGCTCATTTGAACTGCTCCGCCTCAAGCTCGATCACCTTGTTGAAGGCATTGGTGAGAAAATCCTTCTTGAACTCCATCTTCTGGGTGAAGGCCACGGCCAGCCAGGCATCGACGATCTCCTTCCCGAGGAAAGGAGCGGTGATCCAGCCGCCCATGGTGATGACATTGGCGTTGTTGACGATCTTCGCCCGCTCTCCGGAGAACAGATCGTCCACCACGCAGGCGTAGATTCCCTTGTGCTTGTTCGCGACGATAGCCATGCCCTGACCGGTTCCGCAGATCAGGATGCCCCTGTCGGCCTCACCCTTCTGGATAGCCCTGCAGACGAGAGGAGCCTGGGCGAAATAGGGGCTGGGCTTGTCGGCGCTGGGAATCCCCAGATCGAGCACTTCCACCCCTGCCTTGGTCCTCAAGTGGGCCACGATTTCCTCTTTGAGCGGAAACCCGAAAGATCCGACGCTATGGCGATTTTCATACCTGCTTCCTTTTTCCTTTTCCCGCGACAAGCGATCTCGCCGCCGCCGCGATATCTTCGCCGAGAGACCGAATCTCTTCTTGAGCCAATCTTGCGTCCCCACCTCGCCGAACTCGTCGGCCACGCCAACCCTGGCGAGCCTGCAGCCTTGCAGGTCCGATTCGGCGATGAGCTCGGCCACCGCCGACCCCAGGCCGCCCATCTTCTGGTGGTTCTCCGCCGTCACGACGGCGCCCGTTTTCCCGATCCACTCGCCGATGAGCCCCGCGTCGAGCGGTTTCACCGATATGGCATCGATGACCGCGGCTTCGATCCCCTCAGCCTCGAGAATCTTCGCCGCGGCGAGGGCTTCCGGAACCATGATCGCGCCGAGAGCGACGATGACCAGATCCTTGCCACCGCGCAGAAGCTTGCCTTTTCCCAGCTCGAAGGCCTCGCCTTCGGGATAGAGAGCCTCGATGGCCTTCCTGTGCAGCCGCAGATAGCCGACCTTGCCCGAGGCGGCCAGCTTCCGGACCAGGGCCTTGAGCGAAACGGGGTCCGAGGGCTCGACGATATCGATGCCGGGAACCATCCGCATTATGCCGAGGTCCTCAAAGGGCATATGCGTACCCCCGTTGAAGGCCGCCGATATGCCGGGGTCGGTGCCCACCAGCTTTACCGGCAGGCGCGCGTAGGCGCCGGACATGAAAAACTGGTCGAAGGCGCGGCGCGAGGCAAAACAGCCAAAGGTCGCCGCGAAGGGGATCTTGCCTTCGGCGGCTAGACCGGCCGCCACGCCGAGCATGTTGGCTTCGGCGACGCCCACGTCGAAGGCGCGCTCGGGAAAAGCGGTCTTGAAGGGAGTAGTGCCCGTCGCCTTCATCAGATCGGCTTCCACCACGACGATGCGAGGATCTTCCTTCGCCAATTCCAAAAGGGTTTCGGTGTACGCCGCCCTCATTTCTTTCGCTGCCATCGCGGGCTCCTCTACCGGTCGAGCGCCGCGATGGCTTTCTTCGCGGTCTCGTAATCGAAATTCATGTTGTGGCTTCCTACCTGACCCTCGCAGAACTCGGCGCCCTTGCCTTTAATCGTGTCGAGAATGATCATGGTGGGCAGGGCGGCAGGACCTGCGGCGGCCTCCGTGGCCGAACCGGGCGCCCCTGGCCGCGCCCTCGACCGCGCGTTCTCGATGGCCGAGGCGATCGCCTCCAGGTCATGGCCGTCGATCCGCTCCACTTCCCAACCGAAGGCTGACCATTTGGCTTCAAGCGACTCGAGATTCATGATTTCGGAAGTCACCCCGTCGATCTGCATCTTGTTGCAGTCGGTGAAGGCGATGAGCCGGTCGAGCCTGTTGTGCGCGGCGAACATCGCCGCCTCCCAGACCTGGCCCTCGTTGGATTCGCCGTCGCCGATGATGGCGTAGGTGAAGACATCGCGCCCATCCATCCTGTTGGCGAGGGCGATTCCGCAGGCAGCGGAGATCCCCTGCCCCAGGGAACCCGTCGTCATGTCGATGCCGGGGGTCTTGTTCCGGTCGCAATGACTCGGAAGATTCGTGCCGCCCTTGTTGAGCGTATGGAGCCATTCCTCGGGGAAAAATCCCTTCATCGCGAGAGCGCTGTACAGCGCTGGCCCCGCGTGCCCCTTCGAGAGCACCAGCCGATCGCGCCCGGGCCACCGCGGCCGCGCCGGATCGACCTTCATTTTCCCTGAAGTAGAGAACGGCAAGCAGATCGGCGATCGACAATGCGCCGCCAATATGCCCCACCCCGAGAAAACCAATCATATCGATCGTTTTCTTCCTGATTTCCTTGGCCGCCTCTTCGAGTCGGCTCAGTTCCATGGAATCCATAACGCGGATACCCTCCATGCGCGCCAAAGGCGGCTATTATTCGATGATTTCCCAGCCCAGAATCGAAGCGGCGATCTTGAGCGGCTCGATGAAATCGCCATAGACCACCGAAGCGTGATGGGCGACGCCCTTGTAGACGATGAGATCGAGCACTTCCCTCAGCGGCCTGTCGAAAACTGCCTTGAGATAGGTTCCCTTGAGCTCTTTCTGCATGGGCACTGCGCGCGCCCTCTGAAGGAAGACGCGCCGCTTGCCCCTCGCTGTATCGATGCGCGCGATGGAGAGCTCGCCTGATTTGAGGACAAAGTCGGCCGTCACACCCTTTCCTCCGGCGAAATAGGTATCCAAAGAGCGCACGGAGCAGCCGTCCCAGAGATTGCAGGGAGCCACGCCGCAGTGCCAGAAAAGCGCGAAGTTCTGCGCCAGGTCCACCCTGGGAAAAATCGAAGAGGTAGGGCGTCTCCGCGCCTATAGCCTGGTGGACAAGCATCGAGAGCGCGCCCCTCGAGGTCGCCCTCGCAGGCGAGAATCCTGCCCTCGGACTGGAGAAGCGACATGGCCGCGCAGGGAGAGATGCCAAAGTCCCGGGCGAACTCGGGCCAGCAGCGCACGGCCAGGCCGAGAGCCTGTTGTTGGCCATGAAGGCGTCGAATCTGGCGGAGAGTTCCGCCACCTTGGCCACCTGGACGGACGTGACGCCTGAAACCTCGAATACCGAGCGAAGCTGCGCTTCCCGTTTCGCTATCGCCTCGGCGTTGGCGGGACTTGTGAACACATCGGAGAGCTCATAATGATCGACCAGGACACCCGTCGCCGCGTAGAGCGAGGGGATCGTCACTGAAAGATTGAAGAATCCGTGCGCCCTGTAGCCGAGAAGCCCCACATGGGCAGTGCGCAGAGCCACGATGACGCGGATCGCGTCCACCCAGGTTTCGTCGATTTTGGGGCCGAGGTTCACCCTGTACTGGTCGACGCCCGCTTTGTAGAGATTGGACGCGTGAGATTGACGCCGCAGACCGAGTTGAGTCGGATCTTCCCCCCGTTGTAAGGGAGCTCGTCCAAACCCCAGAGGAGGAGCGGCACCTTGCAGCTTTTGTACATCTCGAGCGCGAGGTGACCAAGGTGAAAGGTCCCCGAAATGCAGACCAAGGCGTCGATACGCGCCCCCGCGAACTTTTCGCCCGCGCCTCGGGCGTCTTCGGGGCTGATAACGAGGCCGGGAACGATCTCCCAGTCCACCGCCTCGAGTTTTTGCACGTCGGCCTGAATCTCGGCGTAGAGACCTTCGGCCGCCTTGAAATCGAATGTTTCGCGTGCCAGGCATACAAGACCCAATCGTATCCTCTGCTTCATGGCATTGCTCCGTATTATTTTCTTATTGTAAGTAAGTATCAAAAACGCGAATTCGTCAACTGCTTTTTTAGAGGGCCGTATGAAAATGAGCGAAATTTCGCCGAAGCGGGAATTTTGGGGGAGCGGGGTCAGTTCCGGATCAATCCCTCAGCTCAGGAAGGAGTCGAGGACGAGATCGGCCGCTCCGCGGAGGGCAAAATGAAGGTTATATGCCCTGCCGAACACCTTGGGCTTGATCATATCGAAACTGGAAGCTTCGCGGCCTAGCTTTTCCATCGTGCGGCGGGCCAGCTCCGCGGCGATCGGCTCCGAATTGGCGATGAGAAGGAAGGAAGCGGGGCGGAAAAGACGGCTCGCCGTCTGGAGAGCGCCCGAAATGTATCCAGCGGCGGCCGAGAGCGTGGCGTCGGAGGAAGGGTCCTTCGGATCCAGGCCTTCGAAGAGCCAGTTGCCCCGGCGCAGGTTCTCGCTGTCCATCGAGGTGATGAAGGCTTCCAGGCACCCCTGGCGCCGCAGACGCAGAGAGGTCCTTCGTAATCGATGCAGATATGACCCATCTCTATCGTCGTTCCCCGAGGGCTCATGAATACCCGGCCCTCATCCACAAAGGCGCCATTCACCCCCGAGCGGAGGAGGAGCATGAACATCGACTCCTCGGTTTTCAAAGAACCATAACGATATTCGCTCTGGGCGATGACGGAGCAATTATTGTGGAGGAAAATGCGCAGACCCAGCTTTTTTTCGAGGATTCCAGCGATTGGATAGTTCTTCATGCCCGGAATCCGCGGGTACGAGACGATGAGCCTTTCGCCTATGTCCACCTGACCCGGAGCCCCAATACCCACGCCGACAATCAATTCCCTCG
>CAXXGJ010000002.1:0-405082 GCA_963677895.2 Treponemataceae bacterium
TTGACACGGCCCCGCCTAGACCGTCAATCTGCCTCAGATCGGGGCTCCCCATGATTCTGAGGAGGAAGGCATCCCTCTCCACTCCCGCGGGTGGAATATCTTCTTCGCGAAGGAAGACTCCTTTGCTCGTCCCTCCCCGAAAAATAGTACATGGCACTGATTTCAGCATAATTCCTCCCTAGTGCCCGCTCTAGAGGGAACCGCGCAATTAAGCGCTCCTCCCGCCAGGACGATATCTTTCTGTCTTGCCGTCAGGTTGCATTCTGCGCGTATTATCTTGCCTGTTCTTTTATGTAAAATTTTAATCGATTTTTCCATAATTGCGTGGCGTACGTCGTCAATTCGCAGTTCGTCGCCGGCATCGATGGCTTGCCAGTCCTCGGGATTCTCGAAGGTGAGCATCAGGATGCCAAAGTTAACGAGGTTGGCGGCATGTATGCGCTCGACGCTCTTCGCCAGAAGAAGCCTGACACCGAGCGACATAGGGCAGAGGGCAGCGTGTTCGCGCGAGGAGCCTTGTCCGTAGCTTAATCCGGCGACGATGGCCGAGGCAAAGCCCGCGTCGGTATTGGCCTCGCACAGCGCCGCGAATTTCGGCTCGATATCCCTGAAGACGAACTGGGCGTACTTCGGCACATTCGAGCGGTACTTGAGAAGGGAGCCGGCAGGCATTATATGGTCCGTCGTGATCTTGTCGCCGACCTTCACGGCAACCTTGCAGCGGAGGATATCGGGCATCACGGTGTTGGAGGGAGGGGGGCCAATGTTGGGGCCGCGGAATATCTCCACGCCAGGAGATCCGCTGGGAAGAAGCACCATCGCATCGTCGTTCGGGTAGTTCTCCGACGCTTTGAATGCGGGGAAGGGAATGCCCAGGGTTCGAGGATCGACGAGCTTTCCTGTCAGAGCCGCCGCCGCCGCGGTCTCGGGGCTCGCGAGGTAGACGAACGCGTCCTTGGTGCCGCTTCGCCCCTCGAAATTGCGGTTGCTCGTCCTCACCGAAACGGATCCCGTACGCGGGGCCTGGCCGCAACCAACGCAGAAGCCGCAGGCGGTTTCGAGTATCCGAGCTCCCGAAGCTATGAGATCGCCGAGGATGCCATCGCGCGTAACCATGGCAAGCACTTGTCGCGACCCAGGCGCGATGCCGAGACTGATGTCCGGATGGATTTTCTTTCCCTTGAGAATACCCGCGACGACAGCAAGGTCCCGATACGAGGAATTCGTGCAGCTGCCAATCATCACCTGGTCTACCTTGATTTCTCCCAGTTCGCTCACGGGCCTTACATTGTCCGGCGAATGGGGGCAAGCAACCATGGGAACTATCGATGAGAGGTCGATTTCTATGACGCGATCGTACCGAGCATCGGCGTCAGGCAGAAGGGGAAGCCAATCGGCCGCCCTCCCCTGCGCGCCGAAAAATTCGCGCGTCGTTTCGTCGCTGGGGAAGATCGAGGTGGTGACGCCGAGTTCGGTGCCATGTTGGCGATCGTCGCCCTTTCATGGACGCTCAACGTGGCTACCCCTGGACCGCCATACTCGAGGCCACGCCGACGTTGCCCTTCGTGGTCAGCATACGGAGCAGATGAAGTATCACATCCTTGGCGGAACTCCAGCAGGCAAACGGCCTTTCAGCTCGACACGGGCAAGCTTGGGATACCTGAAGAAATATGGGCCTCCGGCCATGGCCGTCGCTACGTCAAGGCCTCCGACGCCCATGGCCAGCATGCCGACGCCGCCGCAGGTAGGGGTGTGACTGTCCGAGCCGATGAGCGTCAGCCCCGGTTTCGAATAACGCTCCAAATGAACTTGATGACAGATGCCGTTTCCCGGTTTTGAGTATTTTACTCCGAAGCGATCGGCTACCGTTCTGAGATATCTATGGTCGTCCGCGTTCTCGAAACCATCCTGGAGCGTGTTGTGATCGACATAGGAGATCGAGTCGGTTTTTACGTAGTTGACACCCATCGCCTCGAACTGGAGATACGCCATCGTGCCCAGGGCATCCTGCGTCAGTGTCTGGTCTATCCTTATGCCGATTTCTTCCCCGGGAATCAATAATCCGATAGCAGGTGCGGTTCGACGAGCTTTTCCAGAAGATTTTTGCTCATTGCCCAGCTCTCCCCCATTCTGAGTTTTCAGTATGAAGGCAGACTAGCATTGCTTTTCCGATAAGTATAATATTTTATTTCTATATTTTATGATAAAAATATTTTATGGAGATTCCGAGGAGGTTCTATGAACAGCCAGGATTGGGTTCTTTTAAAGATGATCGCCAAGGAACGCAACATCACGCGAGCCTCAGAACGTCTCTACCTTTCGCAGCCGGCTCTCACCTACAGGATACGGCAACTGGAAACCGAGTTTGGGGAAAAACTCCTGATCAGGACGCCCAACGGCGTCATACTCACCCCGCAGGGCGAGTTCCTTGTGGGCTACGCCAATGAGATGATTCTCCGCCTCGACCGCACCAAGGAGCGCATGACAAGCTTCAATGATAAGGTGAAGGGTCCCTTGCGCATCGGGAGTTCGGCCATCTTCGCCTATTACGAGTTGCCGCGTTTGCTGAAGGTTTTTCTGGAACGTTTCCCCGAGGTGGAAATCTTTCTCCAGACGGGGCGAAGCAACCAGGTAGTACGGCTGCTGGAGCGCGAAGAAGTGTCGATCGCTATCGTGCGCGGCGAGCATGAATGGAAATATAACAAGCAGCTTCTTTGCGAAGAACCTATTTGTCTCGTTTCGCGGAAGGCTATTCCTATAGAGGAGCTCCCCAATCGGCCTCGCGTCGTCTATGGTACGGATACATCGCTGCAGGGCATGATCGAACAGTGTGGAGAATGACCTTTTCCCGGCCCTCCGGGATTCCATAGTCGTCGATGCCATGGATACATGTAAACGCATGGTGCAGCAAGGGCTCGGCTGGGCCATACTCCCTTCGATCGGCTTGAAGGAACTCGAGGAACTCTGCGTCGAACCCCTATACTGGCCCGACGGGACCCCTCTTAGCAGAAGGACATGGCTTTGCAGCGCTCCCTATGCCGATGAACTGCCCGTGCTTCGTTCATTCTCCTCCTTCGTCACCGAGGAATTCATGAATCGCGATGAAAAGCGGAAGGCAGCCTGTCCGTGAACTTCAACGCGGGAGGAACTGGATTATTCCCTTTTCTTTGACTCTGGAATAACGCCGCCCCGGCGCCTGCCCTGCAGCCGGGCGCCCGATGCGGTACTCGTGGTTAAGGCGCTCACTTGGCGAAAAATGACGCGAGAAGGGGCGTCAGGATGAGGACCAGGACAATCCTGAAAAGATGGAAGGTCATTGAAATGGGCGTTTCTGCGCCTCCATCCGTCATCGAGAGCGCCATGCCGGATAGGCCTCCGGGTGCCGTGGCGAAGATTGCCGTCCTGATGTCGAGATGAAACACTTTATTCAAAACGATGGCGAGCCCGAAGCAGAAGAGAGTAAGCACGGCGATATAGCCGAGGGCGATGGGGACGACAGCGGGATTTTTCTTGATGACCTCGATGTCGAATTCGAGACGAGGACATAGGCGACGAGAAGCTGTGAAATGACGGAGAGGGCGCCGCTGGCCGGCAGGTTCGTGGAGAAAAACCCTTTCGCGAGGAGCCCGGCTATCAGGCCGCCCGTGAGGTAGCCTGAAGGCAGCTTCAGCCGGTTGCCGAGCCAGGCGCCGACGAGGATCGCCGCGATGATGATTCCCTTTTCCTTCATGATGCTCTCCTTGTCGGTTATTGTCGCTGGACCCAGCCCCGCCGAGTCCTAAAACAGGCGAAAATCTCCGAGCTGTTGCGCGAATCCTGATTTATCCCGCCAGATGGCGAAGGATTCGTCGAGGTTTTTGGCCCAGACGCGCACGCTCGCTCGGGATCGCGGGTTTTGAAGGCTTCTAAGAGTTGTTTCTATGCATGACGCTCCGCTCGAGATGCTCGGGCAGGACAATCCGCATTACGCGGTAGCGGTCGAATATTTCCCGCTGCGCCCACACCTGCTCGAGAAGCTTCGCCGATCCGCAGGCGCCGAACACAATCTCATTGAACCGCTTCACGAGGGGAAAGAGCCGTTCGAGAAGCTGGTCGCCGTCCAAGGTGGCGTTGGCCTCCTCAATCCGGTCCAGTGTATTCTTCAGCGCGGCAAGTTCGGGGGCGGCGATGCGGGTTGCTGAGTATTGCACGGCGAGGGTTTCCACGGCCTTGCGGATCGCGAAGCAGTGGGCGAGTTCGCGCGCTGACAACCCACATACGCGGTTTCCCTTCATGGAGATGCGTTCGATATAGCCACCGCTCTCGAGTTTTTGCAGAGCTTCGCGCGCTGGAGTCCTGCTCACGCCGATTCCTCGGCAATTTCGGCGTCGGTGAAAGATGTATCCGTAGCGAGTTCCCCGCTGACGATAGCTTCCCGGATGTGGTCGAAAATGATCTCCCTCATCGGCCTGGGTGCGAAGATCGGGTATGTTCTTCAGAATGCTCATGGCCGCCCCCTTCTCGTTTCCATCGGGAATTCCCTGGTGTCGATAGTGCATAGAAGACCGTATACCGTATTCTGTATACAAAAGCATAGACCTTTACTCTCAAGCTGTAAAGCGGGAGAGCCTGTGCCCCTATTGCGCGAATCCTTCTGTCTGTACCAGGATGAGGTATATGGAGACGAAGAAAGCGAACGCGGCTGCGCCTATTATGGCGACTTCTCACGACAAGGCGGCTTTGCACGATAAGACGGCTTTGGAGGGCAGGTCGGAGGATTCCATCCTCGGAGCGAAAGAAGAGCGCTGGGTGAAAAAGCTCGCCATGGCCAGGGAACTGGCCGAAAGCGGTTTTGGGGAGAGAGTCTGCCTGGCCGTGATCACCCTCCGCATGCCCGCTTCGCTTCGCACTTCAGGAAGGTTTAGCGAGATGGCGCTCGCTCTGCACCACTCGTTCGCGGGGGCGCTCCGCGGAAGAGGGATCGTAATTCTCCGCGAGGAATTCCGCGTCGGGGGCGATGGGCCGGAATCCTACCTCGCCGCAGCTGTCGAGCCTGTCGCCATGAAGAGGCTAGCGGTTGACTGGGAGACGAATCACCCCTGGGGAGAGCTGGCCGATCTCGACGTTATGGACTCGGGCGGCAATCCTGTTGGTCGTGCCGACTTGGGTTTTCCTGCTCGTGCCTGCCTGATCTGCGGGGAGGACGCGGTCCTCTGCACGACGGAGAGGCGGCACGGCCTCGCCTCTATCGAAGCGCGCGTAGAGGAAATCGCGGCGAGGCCGGAGCGGGTAATGAGGGATCGCAGCGAAGCAGATAGGCGAATAGGGAGCCTCGCCCTTGCGGCCGCCCTTTACGAGGCATCAACCGCGCCCAAGCCAGGTCTCGTCGATCCGCTGTCCAGGGAGCCCACAAGGACATGGACTATCTCACCTTCATGTCGAGCTCGGCGGCCATCGGCCCATGGTTCGCCGAATTCGCGAGGCTCGGGCGTCTGCATCGCGGCGAAACTCTCCGGGCTCCTCCCCGCCCTCCGCGAAGCCGGCAAGGCGGCGGAGCGCGACATGTTCGAAGCGCTACGGGCGGCGTCAATACGCACAAGGGCCTCATTTTCTCGCTGGGGCTGCTCTGCGCGGCGGCCGGCCGCCTGGGGGCGGCCGGCCGCGCCTACGAGGCGCGGTCCTGCGCCGCGACCGCGGCGGAAATCGTGCGCGGCATCACGCTCCGAGATTTTTCCGGGGCCGCTTCCGCCACGGTCGGCGAGAAGCTCTTCGTCGCCGAAGGGATTCGCGGTATACGCGGAGAGGCCGAGGACGGATTTCCCGCCGTCATCGAATGCGCCCTGCCTAGGCTGGAAGCCGATTTGGCGGCCGGCCTTTCCTGGAACGACGCCATGGTGGGAACCCTTCTCGAGCTATGCTGCGTCGTGGAAGACACGAACGTGCTTGGAAGGGCGGGGAGGAATGGCTTGGCCATCCTGCGCACCGAAGCCGAAAACGCCTTGAGGCTCGGCGGCATGACGACGCCGGAAGGCCAAGCCGCCATCCATGCCATGGATAGAATCCTCATCGAGCGCAATATCAGCCCGGGAGGCTGCGCCGATTTGTTGGCGGTCACGGTCTTCCTCCATCTGTTGACCTCGTCCCCTCTGGCAGCCAAAGCCTGATTCGCCGGGAGTCCGATGGACGCCTTGCCCTTCCCGCCGACCCGCGACATACTGAAAGCCTATGGCCAAGCAGAATCCCTATCTCCACAAGACCCAATACTATGAGACCGATCAGATGGGAGTAGTGCACCATTCGAACTATATCCGCTGGTTCGAGGAAGCGAGGACCGACCTTCTCGAGCGCGCTCGGACTAGGCTACGACAAGATGGAGGAGCGCGGCATCATCGTGCCCGTGCTGGCGGCGTCCTGCGAGTATAAATCGAGCGTCCGCTATGGCGAAACCGTGGCGATAGTGCCGAAAGTCGAAATCTATACCGGCCTTCGTCTCGGCATATCCTACCGCATCGTCGACGCGTCGACCGGCGAACTCCGCGCTACGGGGGAGACTCGTCATGCTTTCCTCGACGGGAATTTCAAGCCATCCTCCCTCAAGCGCGGCCACCCCGATGTGGACGAACTCATGAAAACCTTGCTTGCCTTAGGCCGGGACAGCTAGGATATGGCTTTCGCGAACACCTCGTACGAAGGAATGCCGACATGAGGTTTATCCTTTTTTTCTTTCTTGCCGCGCTCATCATTCTCCCGGCTAGGGCAGCCGACCCTTCGCGCCTCCAATCCTACGCGCTCAGCATGGAAGACGGGCTGGCCAACAATTCGGTCTATTGCGCGATCCAGGATCGCACGGGGCTCATGTGGTTCGGCACGTTTGGGGGGCTATCCCGTTACGACGGCGAATCTTTCGTCACCTACAGACCCCATCAGGGCATCGGCGGCTCGGGGTTCCTGGCGGCTTCCGTCGTGTTCTCGCTTCTGGAGGATTCCCAGGGCAGGCTCTGGGTAGGCACGGACGGCGGCGGGCTCGCGCGCTACAAACCCGATTCGGACTCCTTCGACGTTTTCAGGGCCAATCCCGGTATCGCGGGGGCGCTCACCTCGGACAAGGTCTATGCCCTGGCCGAGGATCGAAGCGGGGATATCTGGGTGGGATTGGGCGACGGGTCTTTGGGAATTTTCGATCCCCCGACCGGAAAGTTCAAGACGGTGGGCCAGCCTCCCGAAGAGGGCTATCCTATTCGCTGCATCCTCGTCGACAAGGCCGGCAAGGTATGGGCGGGGACGGAAGGCGGCGGCCTCCTGCGCTACGACGCGGCCTCCGGGCGCTTCGACATCTTCGCTCATGACGCCCGCGAAAAGGACAGCATCGCCTCGAACATCGTGCGCTCCCTCCTCGAGGACTCGGGGGGACGGATCTGGGCGGGGCTTGGCGGCGGCGGGGTGGACCTGTTCGACGACGGCCGGTTTTCGCACGCGAAGCCCGGCAAAGGGATAAGCGCTCCGCAGAACGCCGTCAGGGCCTTAGCCCAGGATTCGGAGGGAAGCATCTGGGTGGGATACGCCGATTCCGGCCTCGGCTCCATAGACGCGTCGACCCTGGAACTCCATCCCCCGAAGCCGGGCGAGGAGGCCATGGTCAGATCGATATACCCCGACCGGCGCGGCCTTATGTGGGTCGGCCTCAAGGATGGGGGAATCAAGACCTACAATCTGCGTTCGGCCCTTTTCGAACGCTACTCGACCCGTTCCGACGGCAAAGCCCTGCGCGACCTGCGCGGCATATGCCAGGACCAAGCGGGGCGAATCCTCGTCGGTTCGGACGGCGGAGGCATCGTCGTCCTGGATGAAAAAGGAGGCCAGCCCAAACCGCTGAAAGGGCTCCCCTCCGACCACCTTTCCAACAAGGTCTATTCGATCCTGTCCGCCAAGGACGGCACCCTCTGGATCGGTACCGACGGCGGAGGCCTTCTTTCGCTGGACCGGAACGGGAAAACCCGGTCATATCTCCACGACGACGGAGACCCGGACAGTCTCGCGAGCGACGTCGTCTGGGCGCTGTACGCCGATCCAGACGGTACTTTGTGGGTGGGAACCGAAGGCGGCGGGCTCGATCGATTCGACGCGGCGAGCGGGAAATTCGCCCACTACCGCCCCAACCCGCACGGGCCTTCCATCCGAGGCAGCTCGGTGCGCGCTATTTTCCGCGACTCACGAGGTCGGCTATGGGTCGGCACCTGGGACGGCGGGCTTTCGAAGATGGATCCTGGAGCCGCGGACTTCGCGGGCTATGGACATGACGCGGCCGATCCCTTGTCGCTCGGCGATTCGAGCGTCAACTGCATTTTCGAAGACTCCGAAGGTTATATCTGGGTGGGAACGGGCGGATCGGGTCTCGCCAAGCTCGACCCGGAGACGGAGAAATTTACCCATTTCTCGGAGAGCGAAGGCCTCATGGGCGCCACGGTCTATGGGATCGTCGAGGACAAGAGCGGCGATTTGTGGGTGTCCACATCCATGGGGCTCTCGCGGCTGGATCGGAAACGGGGGACTTTTTTCAACTTCGGGGTGGAAGATGGCTTGGCTTCGAAGGAACTCGCGCAGAATTCCTTTCTCCTCGCCCGCGACGGCGGCATTTGGATAGGAGGGATGGGCGGGCTCACCCACTTCGACCCGCGGCGCCTCCCCCGCGTCGCCCCGAAACCTCCCATCGCCATTCTCGGCATCGAGACTTCGGGCGACGCGGGAATGACGCCCATGATCAAGGCGGCCGCGGACGGAATGAGCGAGATCGAACTCGACTACAGGAATTCCGGCCTCAGTTTCCATATCGCCGTCCTCGACTACGCTTCGCCGGGGCGCAATCGCTACGCGATGCGGCTCGAGGGCAGGCAAAAGAACTGGATCGATTTGGGAACCCACAGTCGCGGCACGATAGCGCCGCTCGCGCCGGGTCGATACATCCTCAGGGTGAGGGGCGCGAACGGAAACGGAATCTGGAACGACGAGGGCTCCTCGCTGTCCATTCTCGTCAATCCTCCGGTTTGGAGAACCTGGTGGTTCCGTCTTGTCTTGGCGATCTTCGTCTTGGCCCTGGTGGCCGGAGCGATAGCCATCCGCGTCCGGTCGCTGCGGCGGCGCAACGAACTGCTCGTCAATTTTTCGCAGCATGTCGAGGCGGCGCGCGAGGAAGAGCGCATCGCGGCGGCGCGCGAAGTCCACGATGAAATCGGCCAGCACTTGGCCGCCCTCAATATCCAGGCCTATTGGCTTCAGGGCCACCCCGACTCGAAACCGGATGAGCGGGAGGAAAGGGTCGAAGAGATGCTTCACTCGATTTCGGACGCCATGGGTTCGGTCAAGGCCGTCGCCACGGCGCTCAGGCCCGTCGCCCTCGATGCCCTGGCTTTCGACGAGGCGCTGCGCTGGTATCTTCGCTCCTACGAGCGCCGCAGCGGGATAAAGGCTTCGATCGAGATAGGCGAATCCATGCCGCACGTAAAAGGTCCCCTGGCGACCGCCTTATTCCGCATCCTCCAGGAAATGCTGACGAACGTCATGCGCCACTCAGGCGCGAAGAATATCAAGCTGCGGTACCTGGTCGAGGGCGACTGCCTTCTCCTCGAGATAAAGGATGACGGGAAGGGTATAGACGAGGAGAGTATAAAAGCCGAAGATTCATTCGGCATCATCGGCATGCGCGAACGCTGCGCGGCTTTCGGAGGAACCCTCAAGGTGACAGGAATAAAAGGCCTCGGCACGACCTTCGCCGCGCGCGTTCCGCTTCCGCCCGCGCCGGGACCGGCGGGGGAGAAAACCAATCCCCATGAAATCATTCCCGAAGGGAAGGTCGGAGCCGGCGGGAAAGCGCGGTTCGCGCGACGTTGGGCAGCTATTATCAGGAGGCGGTAATGTTGAGCATCCTCATCGCCGACGATCACTATTTGATCAGAAGGGGACTCAAACAGCTTCTCGTGGAAAAACTGCCAACCCTCAACGTGGACGAAGCCGAGGATGGCTTTCGCACCCTCGAGCTGGCCCGCGAGCGGCACTACGACGTCATTGTTCTCGACATTTCGATGCCGGGGAAGGATGGGCTCGACCTCATCCGCGATCTCAAGGACCTCGATCCCGCGACCCATGTCCTCATACTCAGCATCCAGCCCGAGGAACAGTATGCCCTGCGCGCCTTCAGGCTCGGGGCGTCGGGCTGCCTCAACAAGTCCGGGGATCCGGGCGATCTCGTGGAGGCGGTCAAGACGGTCGTTACGGGGCGGCGCTACCTGAGCCCGAAGGCCCAAGAGCTGCTCCTCGACGATGTGGCCGGCGTGGGAACGGCTCCGCCTCATCGTCGTCTCTCGGACCGCGAGTATCAGGTTTTCCGCCTCCTTGCCTCGGGCAAGACGATCGGCGAAATTTCCGAACTTCTCGCCCTCAGCGTGAAAACCGTGAGTACGTATCGAACAAGGATTCTTGAAAAAATGGGGCTCGAAAACAACGCCCAGATCACGCATTACGCGTTCAAGAATGGACTTATCGGCGATGAGTAGCGGAACTGTAGGACAAAAACCTACAACCGAATATGTTCGCGTCCTATGGACTATCCGTCATTGAGGCCTCAGACTTCAGCATATGATGGCAGGAAGTGACGGTTTGGAAATGCGGATATATCCGCCCTTTTTCCCCGAGGACCGCGCGCAGATAATCGCCTTCCTTGCCTCGCGCGCTCTCGGCTGGGACGAGGATCCGGATTACTCCGTCGCCGTGCTGCGCGATGGCGGGATCGTGGGCGCGGGCTCGCTTTCCGGCCGCATTGTCAAAGGACTCGCCGTGGACGAGAGGCTCGTTGGCGAAGGCCTGATGGTGCGCATCCTCTCGGAACTTGAAGCCGAGGCCGGGCGCAGAGGTGTCGTGCGCCCCTTTATCTTCACTTCCCCGGCCAACCGGGCGATGTTCGAGTCCCTGGGGTACCGCCTCGTCGGCGAGGCTCCCGGCGCCTCCGTCCTCCTCGAGAAGGGAGACGGCATCGGGCGCTGGTGCGCCGAGCTTCGCGGCTTGGCCGCTTCCACCGCCCCCGCCGCTCCCATCGGCATAGTCGCTCCCGTCGGCCCCGTCTCCGCCCTCGTCATGAACTGCAATCCCTTCACGCTGGGGCATCTCCATCTCGTGCGGACGGCCGCCACCCGATCCTCGCGGGTTTTTCTTTTCGTCGTGGCCGAGGAAGCCTCATCCTTCCCCTACGCGACGAGACTGCGGCTTGTCAGGGAAGGCACCGCTGAATTCCCGAATGTCGTCGTCATTCCCGGCAACGAATACATAGTCTCGAGGGCGACCTTCCCGACTTATTTCCTTAAGGATAAGGCGGGCGCCGCCGCCGGGATACACGCGCGTCTCGACGTGGACATCTTTGGACGGCACATCGCCCCCGCAGTAGGCGCCGCGAGGCGCTTTATCGGGGAGGAGCCCTACAGCGAGGTCACGGCCATCTACAACGGCGTGATGAAGGAATGGCTTCCTTCCTACGGGATCGAGGTCATCGAGATTCCCCGCCTGGCCGACAGAGGGGGAGCCGCCGTGAGCGCGTCCACCGTCCGGCGTTTCATACGCGAGGGAAATCTTGAAAAAGCCCGCGATATCGTTCCGTCTAGCACCTGGAATTATTTGATCTCGGAGGAAGCCGCGCCCGTTCTGGAACGAATAGTGGCCTCCGATGGCAGACATTGATAGAGAACATAAGGAGAAGATGCGATGGACATCATCAAATCGGCGACAGCGGGCACGCTGGAATCCTGCGACGCCGCCGTCACCGTCGAAACTTTGGAGCCGGGAGCGTCCAGCTCCGGCGATAGCCTCGAAATAGTCGTCGAAAGCGCGGACAAGCGCTTCGCCGGGCGGGTGCGCGAAGTGGCGACCGCGGCCCTGGCGGAGCTGGGTGTGGTCAGCGCCCGCGTGACGATACGCGACAGAAGCGCCCTGGACTGTACGATCCGAGCCAGGGTCCAGACGGCATGCCTGCGCGCCGCCGGACGCGACGCCTCGGCGAAGCTGCCCTGGGAGTACCTTAAATGATAGCGAAACTCAGGCGTACCATGCTTTTCGTTCCGGGCAACAACCCCGCGATGGTGAAGGACGCGCATATCTACGGCTCCGACTCCATCATATTCGACCTCGAGGACTCGGTATCGCCCGCCGAAAAGGACGCCGCCCGCCTCCTCGTCTACTCCGCGCTGCGAACGATCGACTACGGCAAGGTCGAGAAAGTCGTCCGCATCAACGGGCTCGACACGCCCTGGTTCGAGGCCGATGTCGAGGCGATGGTGAGGGGCGGCATCGAGGTCATCAGGCTTCCCAAGACGGAGACCGCCGCCGATATCCAGCATCTGGAAACCCTCGTGGCGGCCACCGAGCGCGCCGCAGGGATTCCCGTGGGGACGGTGAGGCTCATGGCGGCCCTCGAGAGCCCGCTCGCCATCATCAATGCCTACGAGATCGCCCGCGCTTCCCCGCGGATGATTGGCATCGCCCTCTCGGCCGAGGATTTCGTGACCAGCATGAAGACGAACCGTTCGGCCGAGGGCGTCGAGCTTTTCGAGGCTCGCGGCCGCATCGTGATCGCGGCGCGCGCCGCAGGCGTCATGGCCCTCGACACCGTCTTCACCGACATCAACGATCAGGAAGGTTTCCTGCGGGAAGTGCGCCTCATCAAGCAGATGGGTTACGACGGCAAGTCCGTCATCAACCCGAACCAGATACCGCTCGTCCACGCGGCCTTCGTTCCGACGGACGACGAGGTCAAAAAGGCCCGACGCGTCATCGAGGCGGCCCGGGAGGCCGAGGAAAGAGGCTCGGGTGTTGTGTCCCTGGACGGCAAAATGGTCGACAAGCCCATCGTCGTCCGGGCTCAGAGGGTCCTGGACCTCGCCGGCAAAGCCGACGCCAGAGCGGCCAACGCCACGGAGGTAAGATGATGTCGCGCAACGCACTTGGCCGGGAAATCCCGGCATCACTGCCCGGCTTCGGGAAGCTCGAAGCCTTCGCGGGCGCCTGGGCGCGCAATCCCCTCATGGACGGTTCGCGCAAACTCCTCTCCTCCGGCCGGCCGACAAAAGTCCTGGAGAATCTGGACGAGGCTATACGCCGCTCCGGCCTCGAGAGCGGGATGACCATTTCCTTCCACCACCATTTCCGCGAAGGCGACTTCGTCGTCAACATGGTGATGGACGCGATCGCGAAAGCCGGCATCCGCGACTTGACCCTGGCGCCCAGCTCCCTCACCTCGGTCCACGCCCCCCTTCTGGAACACGTCCGTTCGGGCGTCATACGCCGCATCTACACGTCGGGGCTGCGCGGGGCGCTGGCCGACGCGATATCGCGGGGAGCCATGGATATCCCCGTAGTCATCCATTCCCATGGCGGGCGGGCCCGCCTCATGCAGGAAGGGACGATAAAACCCGACGTCGCCTTCCTTGGCGTTCCCTGCTGCGACAGCTACGGCAACGCGAACGGATCGATGGGCAAGTCGGCCTGCGGCTCACTCGGCTACGCGATGGTGGACGCGCGGACGGCGAAATCCGTCATCCTGCTCACCGACGGCCTCGTCGACTATCCCGTCCTTCCTGCGAGCATCGGCCAGGAACTGGTGGACTGGGTCGTGCCGGTGGACGCGGTGGGCGACCCCAAGGGCATATCGAAGGGCGCCACCCGCATGACCAAGGACCCGCGCGAACTCCTCATCGCTAGGAACGCCGTCGCCGCCCTGGACGCCACCGGCGTCATCAAGGAAGGATTTTCCTTCCAGAACGGATCGGGCGGGGCATCGCTCGCCGTCGTGCGCTACCTCAAGGAACTCATGCAGGCCCGCGGCATCAAGGCATCCTTTGTGCTCGGCGGCATAACGAGCCAGGTCACGGAGATGCTGGAGCAGGGCCTCGTCGGCGCGCTTTTCGACACACAGAGCTTCGACGCGGACTCGGCCCGCTCCATGGCCGTAAATCCCCGACATTACGAGATAGACGCTTCCTGCTACGCGAATCCCCTGTCCAAGGGCTGCGCCGTGAACCTTCTCGATTTTGTGATTCTCTCCGCCCTGGAGATCGACGAAAACTTCAACGTCAACGTCATAACCGGATCGGACGGCGTCATCCGCGGCGCCTCGGGCGGGCATAGCGACACGGCTGCCGGGGCTGCCCTCACCGTGGTTGTCGCCCCGCTGGTGCGTGGCCGAACGGCCAGCGTCGTCCGTCGCGTCGAAACCGTCGTGACGCCGGGCGAGACGATCGACATCCTCGTCACCGACTTCGGCACGGCCGTCAATCCGCGCCGGGGCGATCTGAAGGCGGCCCTCCAGGCCGCGGGCCTGCGCACCTTCGACATAGCCGAGCTCCGCGAGAAAGCCGAATCGATAGCCGGCGTTCCGGACCCGGTACGATACGGCGATCACGTCGTCGGCCTCGTCGAGTACCGCGACGGCACGATCATCGACGTGATAAGGGAAGTGATCGACTGACCGATGTAGGACTGAACCCTACAGCAAAATCGAGGGTCTTCCTACATACGGTTTCGGAAACAGCCCCTAGACTGTCCCTGAACATGGAGGATTCCGGCGTCGCTGCGGCGATGCCGGAATTTATCGCAACAACTATAAGGAGTGAGAAAAGATGAAAAAGGCAATCATGCTTATTTCCATCGCATTGCTGGTCGGGGCCGTATTCACGGCCGCGGCCGCGGACAATTATCCTTCCAAGCCCCTCGAAATCATCGCCCCCGCGAACGCGGGCGGCGGCTTTGACGCCCTCGCGCGCGCCATCGACCGCGCGCTGAACGTCGAGAAACTCTATCCGCAGCCCACGGCGGTCGCCAACATCCCCGGCGGCGGCGGCGCCATCGGATTCTCCAAGATGGCTGCCAAGGCTAAGGACAATTACGAGCTGATCGTATTCTCCCCGCCCCTCATCATCGGCAACGTCAACGGAACCTTCCCCGGTAAATACACCGATCTTACCCCGCTCGCGAAGCTGATCACCGACTATCAGATCTTCCTCGTCAAGGCCGATTCTCCCTACAAGACCTTCAAGGATCTCATGGACGCGGTGAAGAAGAATCCCCAGGGCGTGAAGTTCGCCGGCGGTTCGGCGGCCGGAAACATGGACCACCTGGCCTTCTGCAAAATCGCCAAGGCCTATGGCATCAATCCCTCCAGCCTCGTCTATCTCGCCACCAACGGCGGCGGCGAGGCCATCATCAGCCTTCTCGGCAACAACGTTTCCTTCGTATCCACCGGCGTCGGCGAAGCGCTTGGCCAGATCGCGGCGGGCACCGTCCGCGCCCTCGCCATCTCATCCTCTGAAAGAGGAACCGGCGTGATCGCGAAGGTCCCGACCGTCAAGGAAGCCGGCATCAACGTCACCTATGAAGTCTGGCGCGGCATTTTCGGAACCCCCGGAATGTCCAAGGAAGCCCAGGCTTGGTGGGCCAAGACCCTCAAGACCATGTCCGAGACCGCGACCTGGAAAGACTCCCTCGCGAAACTCCAGTGGACCAGCGCCTACGCCGACTCCGACGCGTTCGCGGCATTCCTCGAGGACGAGTACAAGTCGTATCAGGACTTGATGAAGGACCTCGGTCTTTCGAAATAACGTTTTCATTCCCCTCAACCAATAAGAGCCGGGCCGGTTCGACGAAGTACTCGTCGGGCTGGATCCCGGCCTGCTTTCGATCGGAGATATCCAATGGCAAAGAAAAAGGAAATCAAACGCGAAGAGCGTATCGCGAGCGTCATCATGACGGTATTTTCGGCCGCCTACCTCGTCGGAACGTTTTTCCAAATCCCGACATCCTCGATACGTCAGGTAGTCGGACCCGCGGTATTCCCCAGGGCGGTCGGGATCCTCATGCTCCTGATCTCGGTCGTCTACCTCATCCAGCAGATGCGCGGCCTCGTGAAAGAAGTGGATGAAAAGCGCGCCGCGATCATCGGCGCCGACGAGAAAGTAGAGACCAAGGCGGACATAAAGACGATGGGCATCATGGTGCTCATCATGATCGCGTATGCCCTCCTTTTCGAACCTCTTGGATACGCGGTCACGACCTTCCTGTCTTTCATGGCAGGATTGCTCGTGCTGAACAGGAAACACCTCATCCGCGACACGATCGTCGGCTTGGTGGCCAGCTTCGGGATGTACTTCATCTTCACGACGCTGCTCAGGGTCCAGCTCCCCGCGGGCGTTCTCAGCCTGTTTGGGCTGTAGGAGAAAGGTATGCAGCAACTAATCAGCAACATCGCCCTGGGTTTCGGCGTCGCGGGCACGCCCTTCAACCTCCTTCTCGCCTTCGTGGGCGTATTCCTCGGCACGATCATCGGTGTTCTTCCCGGCATCGGCCCCATGACGGGCGTCGCCCTCCTCATCCCCATCACCTTTGGGATGCCGCCCTCCTCGGCCATCATCCTCATGGCGGGCATCTACTACGGCGCCATGTACGGCGGCTCGACCACCTCGATCCTCGTCAACACGCCCGGAGAATCCTCGAGCGTCGTCACCTGCATCGACGGGCATGAAATGGCCAAACAGGGACGCGCTGGTCCCGCCCTGGCCGCGGCGGCCATCGGCTCCTTCGTCGCGGGCACCTTCGCCACGATCATGCTCATGGCATTCGGACCCTTCCTCGCCCAGGTGGCCATCAAGTTCGGACCGCCCGAGTTCTTCGCCCTCATGGTGATGGGACTCACGGTTGTCACGAGCCTCGCCGGCCGCTCGATGCTCAAGGCCCTTTTCGCGACGCTTCTCGGCCTCGCGATCGCCATGGTCGGCATCGACATGCAGAGCGCCGTGCAGCGCTTCACCTTCGGCAACCTCCAGTTCATGGACGGCATCGAATTCCTCGTCGTTGCGATCGGCATCTTCGCCCTCACCGAGGTCTTCGTGAACATCTGCGAGATGAAGAATCCGAAAGAGACATCGATGGAGCAGATCAAGGGCGGATTGTGGATGACCAAGGCGGACTGGAAGCGCTTCTGGCCCTCAAGCATCCGCGGAACGCTCTCCGGCTTCTTCGTCGGCGGTGTCGCCGGCGCTGGCGCGGCGGTGGCGAGCTTCGTGTCCTATGGCCTCGAGAAACGGTTCGGCAAACACAAGAAAGAACTCGGCACGGGCGCCATCGAAGGCGTCGCGGGTCCCGAATCCGCCAACAACGCCGCGGCGGGCGGCTCCCTCATCTACCTACTCTGCCTCGGCATCCCCGGTTCGGGCACGACGGCCATCATGCTCGGCGCCCTCATCATGATGGGACTCCAGCCCGGCCCGCTTCTCTTCACGCAGCAGCCGGCCTTCGTCTGGGGCTTGATCGCCTCCATGTACATCGGCAATATCATGCTCCTCGTGCTGAATCTCCCTCTCGTCGGCATGTGGGTCAAACTTCTCAAGGTTCCCGAGTACCTTCTGACGCTCCTGATCATCCTCTTCTCCTTCCTCGGCGTTTACACCATGAACAACTCGGTTCAGGATCTCCTCCTCATGGTGGGATTCGGCGTCCTGGGCTATGGCATGAAGCGGGCTGATGTACCGGCCGCGCCCATCATCCTCGGCATGGTTCTGGGAAAGAATATGGAAGAAAAGTTCCGCCAGTCGATGGTCATCTCCGATGGCAGCCTCGGGATTTTCCTGCAGCGCCCCATCGCCGTCTTCTTCCTCCTCGTCGCCTTCGCATCGATCACGAACCCCTACTGGAAATACATCCCCATGGGGTTCCGCAAGCTCTTTGGAAAGGCTCCGAAGGCGGTTTGAATCCTGCTGAAGCATCGATAATCTCGCTGCGCCATAATTGAGTTTCGAAGCGGTCCGGATCGACTGAGCCGCTTCGAATTTCTTGGGCGCCATCCTGACCCGCCCTTATCACTTGCGCTGATTGAAAAAATAGGATATCTATCTCGAGGAAACATCGATACGGCGACCGGCGTCGCCAACCATGGAACCTGTCTTTTTAGGAGTATCTCCCATGATGACCTTTGCCATCATACTGTTCGCAGTCACTTATGTGGCCCTTCTGGTCTTGTCGAAATATCGCGCGTACATAGCCCTGGCCTCCGCCGCCATATTTGTCGTCAGCGGGATTCTGCCCGTAGGCAAGGTGTTGGGAGCCGTGGACTGGAATGTCATCATGATGATCATGGGGACGATGGGGGTGGTCTCGCTCTTCATCAACTCCAAGATGCCATCCCTCTTGGCCGACTTCATCATCGACAAGATGCCGAACGTCAAATGGGCGGTCATCGCCCTCGCGCTTTTCGCGGGCATCATATCCGCCTTCGTTGACAACGTGGCCACGGTGCTGATGGTCGCCCCCGTGGCTGTGACAATCTGCCGGAAACTCAAGATTTCACCGGTCAACGCCATCGTAGCGATCGCCATCTCTTCCAACCTTCAGGGCGCGGCCACCCTCGTGGGCGACACGACATCCATCCTTCTCGGCGGACACGCCGGCATGAATTTCCTGGATTTCTTCGTTTACCAGGGTAAACCCGGACTGTTCTGGGTAGTCCAGGTAGGGGCTCTCGTCTCCACGATCGTCCTCCTCGTCCTCTTCCGCAAGGATAAAGAGCCCGTCAACGCCGACGAACGCACGGTGGTCAAGGACTATGTGCCGACGGTCCTCCTGCTCGGAACCATCCTCCTCCTCATCCTCGCCTCCCTCATGCCCAAGGAAGGGATGCCGGCCTTCGTCGTCGATCACATCAACGGGCTGATCTGTATGGGATTGATGCTCATCGGCTTCATCTACAATATCATCAAAGAGAAAAGCGCGAGGATCGTCATAGAGATCGTCAAGGAAATTGACTACTTCACCCTTCTTCTCCTGGCCGGCCTTTTCGTTGTCATAGCCGGCATCACGGAAGCGGGGGTGGTGGACGCCATCAGCAGGCTCTTCGTCAGGGTGAGCGGGAACAACGTTTTCCTCATCTATACGCTGATCGTGTGGGTATCGGTCCTCCTCTCGGCCTTCATAGACAACATCCCCTACGTGGCCACCATGCTGCCCGTGGCGGGCGGCATAGCGGCCCAGCTTGGCATCGATCCGACGCTGATCTATTTCGGGTTGTTGGTGGGCGCTACCCTGGGCGGGAACATGACGCCGATCGGGGCATCGGCCAACATCGCGGGCTTGGGAATATTAAGGAAGGAAGGGTACGAGGTAAAGCCGAAGCAATTCATGAAGATAAGCGTGCCTTTCACCTTGGCCGCCGTCACTTCGGGATATCTCCTCGTCTGGCTCATCTGGGCTTAAGGCGACTGGCGAGGCAGGAAGGCTTCGGCTTTCTTGCCTCTTTTTTTTGTCTAGAGAAGCAATCCCATCGCGTATAGATCGAAGCAGCTTCCGCCGATGCGCAGTTCGGACCGAAGACAGCCCTCGATCTCGAATCCCTTCTTCCTGTATAGTGCGATCGCCCGCTCATTGTCCGTGCGGACATGGAGATCGATCTTGCGGATCGTCGCGGTAGCCCTTGCCCAGCCGATCAGCGCGTCGAGCATCGCGCCGCCAACGCCAAGATCCCAGAACTCGCGTCTGACCGAAACGCCGAACTCCCCGATATGCCTCGTCCGCGGCCGCTTCCCCGCCGTAAAATTGAGCGCCGCCACGATTCTGCCGCCCACGAGTCCCAAAAGATAGACCTGCCCGGCGGCCGCGGCTGCCCCGCGCAGGAAGGCTTCCTCCTCCGCCAGCGTCATGCCGAACTCCCCCGGCCCGAAGGTGAGGTTGTCCGACTCGCCGCAGACCTCTTCCACGTACGCGATGAGGGCGCCCGCGTCCCCCGACGCGGCCTCGCGAATTTCCATGACCAGGCCGTTCTTCAACGCAATGGCGATACCGTCCATTCGAGTCCTCCACGACAGTCCTGGATGATAGCATGCCGCCCGCCGGTCCGTAAAACGACTTTTCTTTTTAAATTTTTGTTGACAGCTCCAAAGAACCATCTTATACTTTTCTTGTCTGAAAGAAATTTCAGCAAGTTATTTCAGGAGATTGCATGTACGAATACGGGCTGATGATCAAGGTCGCCGAACTCTACTATTACAAGAAGCTTTCCCAGAAGGCGATCGCCGACAATCTCGGCATATCGGTGCCCACCGTATCCCGCATCCTGAGCGAAGCGCTGATTTCCGGGATGATCAAAGTGGAGATCGTGGATATCGACCAAAAAGCTTCCGACCTCAACGCGAGGCTCAAAGAAAAATTCGGTATCAAGGATTCCGTGATCATCAATCCGCCGGCTTCGCCCAATCCCGATATCCTTAAAAAGCTTCTCGGTAAAGCGGCCTATGAATTTGTCATGAACGCGGTCAATCCCGGCACCATGGTCGGCCTGGGGCCCGGCAGCACGATGTACGAATTCGTCGAAGCCATCGATCCCAAAAAACAGGCGCCGGGCATGACCCTGGTTCCCCTGATGGGGGGCTGGGGCTACGGAGGTCTTGCCTACGAGGTGAACCGTTTGGTCAGCACCGCGGCAGCCTCCCTGCACTGCGAGTTCTACCTCATGCCGTGTCCCGCTCTTGTCAGTTCGGAGGAGCTGCGGAACACGTTGATGCGCGAACCTCTCATCTCGGAAATATTGCGGCTCTGGGATTCCATGGACATAGCCGCTTTTTCCCTTGGAGGGGAAGTGGAAACCGGTAATTATCCGCAGCTGCGAAAAGACGAGATCGTGCTTCCCCGCGCCAAGGAAGATGGAGCGGTGGGCGATATCCTGGGCCGTTTCATCGATGCCTCCGGGCAAATCCTCGATATCGACGTGAACAAGCGCATGGTTTCGATCCCGCTTCCGAAGCTCATGGAGATACCGATGCGCATAGGCATCGGCGGGGGTAACTCGAAAATAAGGGTACTGCATGCCGCTCTCAAGGCTGGCTTGATAAATGTTCTGGTGTCCGACGCGACTACCTGTGAGACAATTCTGGAAATGGAGGATTCTGACTATGAGTGAAACATTCCCTGTTCTCGAAAAAATGATCGCCGTCAAAAAGCCGGTGTTCGGCATGGTTCATTTTCCGGCGCTCCCCGGAACGCCGATGTACGACGCGGTGGGCGGCTATAAAAAGATTTACGAAACCGCGCTTCGCGACGCGGAAAACCTGGACAAGGCCGGTTTTGAAGGCTTCATGTTCAGCAACGAGGGCGACAGGCCTTATCTCGCCGATGTATCCAAATACACGGTAGCCGTCATGTCGCGCCTGGTGTCGGATATCGCGGGCCAGTTCAGGAAACCCTTCGGCGTTTCCGTCCTCGCCGATCCCGTCGCGGCCATCTCCGTGGGATCCGCGGTTGGCTCCAGCTTCATAAGGATATTCCTTTCCTGGGTCTTCGCTTCCGACTGGGGCATCGTCAATCCCGACGCGGGAATGCTGCAGCGCTATCGAGCCCAAGTCTCCCCGGCGCCGGCCGTCTTCGCCAACGTTTCCGGCCATACGGCGCCCCTGGGCGACCGGAGCATTTTCGATATCGCGCGAGGAGCCATCAAATTCGGCCTCGCCGACGCGGTCTGTCTCGCGGGAAGCACGGCGGGCAGCGAAATCGACGTGTCCGAGATCAGCCAGGCCAGGGACGCCGCGGGCGGAAAGACGCCCGTCATCATCGGCACCGGCGTGTCGGTCGGCAATATCGATAAGATGTACGATCTCGGCGACGCCTTCATCGTCGGCACATCGCTCAAGGTGAACGGCGACACCTTCCAGCCCATCGATCCCGAGCGGGCCATCGCCTTCATGAAAAAATTCAAAGCGCTGAGAGGGTAACGATAATGACGAGTCTCCGTACGGAGGGGATTACCAAGGAATTCCCCGGCGTTCTCGCGCTGGACCATGTGGACTTCGAACTTGCCAAGGGCGAGATTCACGCTCTGGTAGGGGAGAACGGCGCCGGAAAATCCACGTTGGTGAAATTGCTGGCGGGCGTCTACAAGCCCAGTTCGGGCAAATTCTTCATCAATGAAAAGGAAGTGTCCTTCAACTCTCCGCGCGACGCGGCGCCCTATCTCGGCGTCGTGCACCAGGAAAGGGAATTGGTTCCTTTCTATTCTGGAACCCAGAATCTTTTCCTCGGACAGGAGATTAGCAAGCTCGGGATGCTGGGCAAGGCAGCGATGAAGCGGAAAGCGGTGGACTTCATGAAAGCCTATGGCCTCGAACTGGATATGGACAGCCCCGTTTCGCATCTCGGAAGCGGAATGCAGGAGATGTTGACGATCCTGAAAATCCTCTTCCGTTCGCCAGAAATCCTGGTATTCGACGAGCCTACCGCGCCGCTGAGCGTCAAGGAATGCGAGATACTTTTCAAGCTCATCCGCGATCTGAAAAGCGAGGGGCGTTCGATCATCTACATCTCCCATCATCTGCCCGAAGTCCTTCAGCTAGCGGATCGCATAACGGTATTGAGAAATGGAAAGAAAGTGACGACGGTGGACGTCGATACGGTGAATGAGGCCGATATCATAAAGCTCATGATCGCCAAGGACCTGAGTCAGCAGTACCCGAAGACCGCGATGGAACCGGGAGGCGAGGTCATCAAGGTAGAAGCTCTCGGCGGAGATGAAATCGCCCAACGAGACACAATACGGCGAAGGCCCGGCCGGCGTATGCCTGGATTTTCGATTCATGCCAGAGAGATCGTGGGATTCGCCGGTCTCGTAGGTTCGGGCAGGTCTGAACTGGCCAGACGGATATTCGAAGGAAAATCTCCGGGCATGTACCGCGTAACCTTATCGGGGAATCCCTTCGTCCCCAAAAACCCCAAAGACTCCATATCAAAGGGCATCGTCATGATCCCCGAGGATCGCCGGGGAGAGGGGCTCGTCACCTCATTCGATGTCGGCGAGAACTTGGCGCTCCCTCGCCTCTCCCTTCTCTCGAACATGGGTTTCCGCGACGAAAGGAAAATCCAGAAGCGAAGCAGGCAGATCATCGATGATCTTACGATAAAAGTGTTTTCACCCGCCCAGCGAGTAAGCACGCTCAGCGGCGGCAACCAGCAGAAGGTCGCCTTGGGGAAATGGCTCGATGCCGACGCCAAGGTCTGGATATTCGATGAACCTACCCAGGGTATCGATGTGGAAACAAAGAGCGAAATCTACGTGATCATGGAAAAGCTTGCCTCGCGAGGCGCGGGGATCTGGTTCATCAGCTCCGATCTTCGCGAGCTGGAAGCGATAGCGGACAGGATTCTCGTCATGCATGAGTCCGAGATCGTCGGCGAATTCAAGCGGCCTTTCCAGACCGAGCGGATTCTCGAAGTCATGTTGGGCAATCAAGAAAAAGAAGAGGTGCGTGCATGAGTATCAAGAAAGTTATGACGAAATACGGAACGCTCATCGCGCTCGGCGTCATTTTTCTCCTGTTCTCCGTCGGCGTGCAGGGCTTTTTCGACTCCAATAACATCATCAATATCCTGACGCAGATCGCGTTGCTCATGATCATCGCGCAGGGTTTTACGATGGCGCACATCGTAGGGGAAATGGACCTTTCCTTCGCCAATCTCGCGAGCCTCGCCAGCGTCGTGGTGGCGGGCCTCATCATAAAAGGCATGAATCCACTGCTCGCCGTGTTTCTGTGTCTCGCGGGCGGAAGTCTTTTCGGATTTATCAACGGCAGTCTCGTTACGCGTGTCGGAATTCCTTCGCTCATCACGACTCTGGCAACAGGCATCGTCGCGAACGGTCTCATCTATATGTACACCGGCGGCGTATCCTTCTATTCAGGCCTTCCTAAGGGATTCCTGTATCTTGGACGCGGCAGGATTGGCCCCGTTCCCGTGCTGGTGCTCATAATGCTCGGGGTCCTGCTGATCTGCCATATCTTCGTCAACAAGACGACGGCGGGTTCAAACCTGCAGGCAACGGGTGGAAACGCAGCCGCGGCGCGGCTGGCAGGCATCAATACGCGTTTCTACAAAATGCTGGGATTCGTGCTCTGTAGTTTCGCTGCCACCTTCGCGGGAATCCTTCTCACCTCGAGGTTGGGCGCCGCCAATCCCGAAGGCGCGGGCGGCTTCCTCATGGAAAGCTTCGCGATCGTGCTGCTGGGGCAGACGGTGTTCACGGTCGGCAGACCAAGCCCGATCGGAACCTTCGTCGGCGCGCTCATCATCGGCGTACTCAACAACGGACTCACCCTGCTCGGAGCGCAATACTTCGTGCAGGATATCGTCAAAGGGCTCATCATAATTCTAGCTGTGGTTGTTGCATCCATTCAAACTAAGCGGATGGGTGTCTGAGGTTCACGTCAAGGAGGTACGATGTGAAAAAGACCAGAATGATTGCGGTGGCGATTTTATTCGCGCTCGTGTTCGTCGGTACGGGATTCGCCCAGGGAATCACGGTGGGATTCATCGCCACAAATTTCTCCAACGAAGCGACTTCGAGAGCAGCCAACGCTTTCGAAAAGTTCGCGAAGGCAAAGGGCTGGACTCCCATCATGCTGAACTCCGCCGGTTCGGTGAAGACACAGGGCGATCAACTCCAGAACCTCGTCCAGAGGAAGGTAAAAGCCATCGTCCTTTCGCATGCCCATCCCCTCGAAATCCAGGATTCGCTCAATGAGGCATTCAAGGCCGGCATACCTGTCGTTACGATCGACTCCGGCTATGTGGACGGCGTCGTCGCCGACATCACCGCGGATAACTTTACGATGGGCGCAAAAATTTCCACGTATTTCATGGATAGCCTCGGCGGAAAAGGTAATATCATCGTTCTCAAGTTCGAAAAGCATTATGGAACAAGGCGCCGCGGCAAGGTTTTCGATCAAGTGCTTTCCGAATACCCCGGAGTAAAGGTGCTGGGCGAGTATACTATCACCTCTCCTCAGACCTACATGGCTGATACGCGCAATGCCATGGAGACTTTCGCGACTAAGTTCAAGGATCAAATCGATGGTGTCTGGTGCGCATTCGATACGCTCGCCTACGTGGCAAGCGATGTGCTACAGGATCGCGGCATCAAAAACGTGATAATCACCGGCGTCGACGGCAACCAGGAAACCTTCAACAGGATCAAAGACGGCAGACAAACGGCAACGATCGCTCAGCCCTTCGAGGACATGGCGGCTAAGGCTGTCGACCTCATCGATAAAATCGTCATAAAGAAAATGTCCGCAGCCGCCGCGGCTCCCCAAAAGATTATCTACATGGATGCGCCTCTCGTCGACAAGAACAGCATTCCCGTATTCTGAAAAACGGTCTAGAATAGCAGCTCCGGAGGAGTCGGCCTTAATGGCCGGCTCCCTATTTCCTTCTTAGGATAGCGCAATGGATATTTTCCTCGGGGTCGACGTAGGCACGACATCCATCAAAGCGACGGCTATCGATAGGGCGGGCGTCATTCTCGCGACAGCCCAGGTTCCCTGCGCCATGGAGACGCCCAAACCCGGCTATTTCGAGATAGACGCGCCCGTTCAGTGGATCGGCGGCTTCCGGAAAGCTCTAGGCACTCTCGGTTCCGAACTTGTTTCCCAGGTTAGGGCAATCTGCGTGAGTTCGGTATGCGCCAGTTTCGTCCCGGTCGATGGCGGGGGCAGACCGCTGCGGAACGCCATCATGTATGGAATAGACACCAGGGCGACGGCTCAGTTCGACAGGCTCAATCGCGATTTCTCCAAGGCCCGCCTGGCTTCCATCGCCGGGAACGGCTTTACCAGCCATTCGGTGCTTCCCAAAATCCTGTGGCTCAAGGAAAACGAGCCGGAGATTTACGAAAAAACCGCGCTTTTCGTCGAAAGCTCGAACTTCATCTCTTCTTACCTGACCGATTGTTTCGCATGGGACCGGCCCAGCGCGGCGGGCGCTCACATGATCGACGTCGAGCGTGGGGCATATCCTTCGGATTTTCTCCGCGAGGTCGGAATCGACAAGAATAAACTGCCCCCCCTGAAATATCCCCTCGACATCCTGGGAAGGGTAACGAAAAAGGCAAGCGTGGATACCGGCCTTCCCGAAGGCGTCTCCGTCCTCGTCGGCGCATGCGATGTCAACGCGGAAGCCTTCGCCTGCGGCGCCATCGATCCGGGGAGCCTCCTGCTCGTCTACGGTTCCACCTTGTCGACGCTATACACCATCGATTCCTTCAAGAGACTTCCTGGCTTTCTTATCGGCCCTTCGGTCCTCGAAGGAACCTTCCGGTTGGGCGGCGCGACTTCCTCAGGGGGGCGATACCTGGATTGGGTGCGAAAACTCCTGGGCATGGAAAATCCGCCCGATGCGGAAAGCAGCGGCGCATCCGGTAGCGGCGCGCCCGGTAATGGCGAGATCAACGACGGGGCGCCGGGCGATATCCTCATGCTCCCCTTCCTGGATGGGGCGCGGATTCCCTACCAGAATCCCGATTCGAGGGTTCTGTGGTATGGCATGAGCAGCGCTACGACCCAAAAAGATCTATGGAAAGCGGCCATGGAATCCATGGGCTGCGAGCTCTCCGTTCTCCTGGAAATATTCGCTTCCGTGGGCGGGCTTCCCACCTATGCGCATGTCACGGGCGGGTTGGCCGGCAACACTCGCTTCCTCCGGATCGTCGCCAACGTGTCAGGGATGACGCTCCGTCATTTCAAGAACGTAAACGCGGCTTTCGGCGACGCCCTCATGGCTCTCTCAAGCGAATTCGGCCTGACGAAGGTCAGGGCTATCCTCGAAGAGCGGGCTCGCAATCCGGAAAATGTCGAGGAGATAAAAGCCGATCGGACATTATTCGAAGCTTATGCGAAGCAGAGAGAAGCCTATCGCTCGCTTGCCGGATTCCTTCAGCGTTCCTTTTCTTGAGTTCATCCTCCATCCTTCAGAACCCCGAAATGAGCGCCTTATACCAATCCCAGTTCTGGGCCGATTTATAGGTTGCCAGGCTCGCCGCCGGCACCTTGATCGAAGTCAGCTCCCATCGCGGCGGAAAACAGGAACCTCCCATATTCGGCGGAACTAGGGCCCTGACGGTTATGGTCTTGAGATTCGGGCAGGGATTGAAAGCGTTGTTCAGCACGCTCCGGATTGTGGACGGAAGTACTAGGTTCGTTATGCCCGCGTTTTTAAATGCCTCATCCTCGATCGCCAGCACTCCTTCCGAGATCGTCAGGCTTCTCAAACCCGTGCAGGAGAAGAAAGCGGTTTTCCCCACCGTCGAAATATTCCCGGGAATGACGAGGTTGTCGAGCTTCGGACAGAGCCCGAAGGCATATTCGCCGATCAGGGTTCTCGCCTGACGGGGGAGCTGCAGGCTCGCGAGGTTGGAACAGCCGCGGAAAGCCCATTCGCCTATGCTTCTGAGCTGGTCGGGAAGCACGAGATTGACGAGGGCGATGCAGTTTTCGAAGGCGAAATCGCCGATCGACAGAAGCGTCCGCGGAAGATTGAGCAGCCGCAGGGCGCCGCAGTCCTGGAAGGCGTTATCGTCGACGGAGCGGATACCTTCGCGCAAGGTCACCCGCTCGAGGGCGGAGCAGCCGTAGAAAGCCCTGAACTGAATAGCGCCTGTTCCCCCGATGGTCACGGCCCGCAGACCCGAGGAATCCCTGCACACGAATTCCCCGATCGCGACGACGCTATCCGGAATGACCAGGCTCTCGAGACCGACGCAATCCGCGAAAGCCTCCCGCCCGATACCGACAAGGCCATTCGGAAGGTCGATCGCTATCGAGGCGTCGAGACCCCTGAAAGCGCCCTCGTCCAGGTAGCGGAGCGAGGAGGGAAGCTCCAATGTTTCCAGGTTCGAACAGCCTCGGAATGTTTCTTCCTGAATTCTCGCGACGCCCTCGGGGATGACGACGCGCGCGAGGGAAGCGCAGTCCGCGAAGGCGAAGGGGCCAATGGACGTGACTGACGCCGGAATGACCAGGTCTGTCAGGCTCAGGCAGCCGGCGAGCATCGATGCCGGGATTTCCGCGAGCCCCGAGGGCAAGTCGATTTCCGAAAGACTTTCGCAGCCCTCAAAGGCTGCGGCCTCGATTCTTTGCGTCAGGGGCGAAAAGGAAATGGATTCCAGCGAACCGCATTCCGAAAAAGCCTCCTGCGGGATAATCCGGCAGCTTTCGGGCAGCTCGATGGCCGTCAGCCGCGAACAGCCTTGAAAAGCCCGCGCGCCGATCGTGTTGACCAACTCCGGTATGTTTATCGAGATCAGATTTGAGCAGTCTTTGAAAGCCTCCAATCCGATCATGTAGAGGGTTTCAGGCAGCACGACCTCTTCGAGGGAATCGAGACCTTCGAAAGCCTCGTTCGAAACATAGCGTACGGGCTTGCCATCCCTTGTCGAGGGGATGACGAGCTTCCTGCATTGCGCGGCGTCTTCCCCCGCGGCGACATAGTAGGAATCCCATTGATAGGCATAGGTGAAGCTGAGCGCCGTGTCGGGCTGCGCGTCTTCGGGGGCGACCGCGATGCCTGGCTTCTTCATGATGGAAGCGGAGGGAGGAAATTTGGGCTGGATTTTTTGTCCAGGCGTGATTTTCGTCTGGCCCGAAAGCGGCATCAAGGAAAAGGCGGCTAGGAACAGAGCGGATACCCGGGAGCTGAGGCTCATTTTCATCATGTCATTACCCCGTATTCGCGATGATATGCCATCTTTGCGCGTTTTTTGGCCGATGTAAAGCAAAGAATGCGGTTGCCTTCCTTATCGGAGGATTTCCTCGACGAAGGATTCGACATCCTTTTCGTTCCGGGCGACGCGCAGGTTTTTCCCCTCGGTCTTAAGCAGCTCGACGCAGGCGGAGATTTTCACGATTTGCTTCCTGTTCCAGGCGAGAAGATCGATCAGGCTCCTGAGATTTTCGATTTTATTCTCGCTGTCCTGTCCAAGCTTCCTGCGGATGAATCTCGCGATGATCCTCCCGCGCAGCTCGCGCGGCCCGACATCCAGGTAAAGAACGACATCGGCTTCGTCGATTCCTCGCCGCGGCCATTCCACGTAGGCACCTTCAATTATCCAGGATTCGCGCGCGAGCGCCGAATCGAGCAGGGCATCCCTTTCCGGAGCCGGTCTTTTCACGCCGTAGTTTTTCCCGTTGTTCACCCAGAACAGGTCGTCCAGGTTGGTCATCTCCATCCCCAGGCCGAGCGCGATGCGCTTCGCCAGCGTCGTCTTGCCCGATCCCGCCGCGCCGATTATGAAGAGCTTCACCTGCGTTCCCGCCCTTTGCCTGGCGCCATCGAGAGAAGGTCTCCCGCGATCTCGAGACCGGCGAGCGGGGATTCGGTCTCGTAGACCGCGGCGCCGGGGCGGGAATGGCGGACCGAGAGCCGGCTGTCCACGGCCTCGGCGATGCGGCGGGAGAGCAGTCCCGCGACGGGAGCCCGAAGGATCCCCCCGCGTATCTTCGCGCCGCGGGACCTGGTGACGCTGATCTCCAGCAGTTCGCCGGCGCGTTTGCCCCCGAAGCGCGAGGATACGCCGCGCGAGGATCCGCGGGATATCGCGCAGTCAACCTTGTCGTCGGTCACCGAGAGCGCCTCGATGCGGGACCCATTGTAGGTTGTGAATAAATGTTTTTCGTTGTCATGGGAGAATATGCAGAGAAAACCCCTGAAGGATGATCCAAACCAGGGGATTTTAGCCACCGATAGCATCAGCGAATCGCCGCGGCGGGGAAAATCGTTCGATTGCGTCCAGATCCAGGATTCAGGCATCGAACTGCCCCAGTCTTTTTCGATATAGCCCCTGCCGTCGCCGATCGATACCTGGCGCCCATCCACTTCGAGGCTGCCGTCCACCCTGTGGTCGAGACTCACGAGGCCATGGCAGCACTCCATTCCCGGCATGAAGGTGAAAGGACCCATCACTCCCGGGCTCCAGAAGGGGAAGCGCGGGATCGAAAAGCCGCCATAGGCGAATGCGCCCGAAATCCGGGAAGTCCCATCGCTCAGATCGAATTCGATGCCTCTATCGGTGAACCGATTCTTCCCCACCTCAATGTCGAGACCAGACTCGGAGGCATGGAATTCCTCCGCGCGGTACTGGAACCACCAGGATTTTCCCGTCTTGCCCTCGATGACCTGGACGAAGGCGTAGCCTGAGCCCTTTTCGCTGCCCAAGGCGATTCCTGGGATGAATGACCAGACGCCTTCGTCGATGCCGCCCGAATGCTTGAAATACCAGCCTTCGAAGTAATCGCGTTTCTTCCTTCCTCCCTGGAATGAAGCGGGCGACCAAAGATTCCTCATCGACAATGCTCCTTTGACTCCGCGGAGAGAAAAAATGTGCGGTATTGGACTTGAAACAAAGATAATCAATCGCTTCCACTGGTTCAATGGCGTTGACGTCTGCCGGGTTCCCGAACCGAAACGCGGCGAAACGCATGTTCTTCTTTACTGGAATTTAATGCGCTGTTAACCGCATTTAAAAACTGCTCCCGTACACTACGCTCGTCATCGGCGCGCCGCGTTGATGACGTAAAACCCAATTGGAGGAAAAAATGAAGAAAATCGCGTCACTCCTGCTCGCCCTGGTCCTTGTCGCGGGTAGCGCATCCGCCCAGGTTCCGGGGGCTATGGTCACCTTCGGACTCATAAGCGACACTCATGTCTGCGACAAGCCCGACCAGTCCACCGCGATCGCGCTGAATGCCTCTCCCCGTTACTTCACGGGAGGGCTCTCCAAGATCGAAGCTTTCTCGGCGGCGATGAATGCGACCGGCGCGGATTTCGTGGCCGAGCTCGGCGACTTCACTGACAACCCCGCAACGCCTGGCTTGACTTCAGTCCAGCGCCGAGAGACCGCCATGAATTTCATGCGCGCGGCCGAGGCCCAGTTCAGCCTCTTCAAAGGTCCCCATTACCACGTGTTCGGTAATCACGACACCGACCAGGCCTCCAAGGCGGATTTTCTATCCATTGCGAAAAATTCCGACATCGCGCCTGGCGCAAGCTACTACAGCTTTGACAGAGGCGGCGTCCACTTCATCGTCCTCGATTCCAGTTTCAGGGCGGACGGCGCTTCTTACTCCGGTATACCTGGCGAATCCGGAGCCGGATACACATGGGACGACGCCAACGTCTCCGCTAATGAATTGAAGTGGCTGGCCGCCGACCTTGAGGCCGCCCAGGCGCCTGTCGTGATCCTTTCCCACCAACAGCTCAACAACCAGGAACTCATCGACTCCGCCTACGATCCCAAGCACACCGTGCGAAACGCTTCAGTAGTCCGCGGCATTCTCGAGACCAGCGGCAAAGTACTTGCCGTCTTCGGCGGTCACTACCACGACGGCGGTTACCAGGAGATCAACAGCATCAAATATATCGTCCTCCAAGCGAACGCCGCCTATGGCAACGATGCTTCCTACCACAACCAGTACTCCACCGTGAAAATCTTCGCAGAAGGGAACAAGTACACCCTTGCCCTGAGCGGTGCCGGCATTCAGCGAAGCTACGCTTTCTCTAAAATCCTGTACTGATCCAAAACGGAATTCTACAGGGGGCGCGGGATTAATCCTGTCGCCCCCTCATTTTTTTTCGTCTAGAAGCCGACGTCCCATCGCGTTCCTTCGAAATAGCAGACCTTGTGAAAGGGGTATGACAAAATGTCGAAATGTGTTAGATTGTCGAAGTCGAAGAGTCGTCGCCTAGCTGTCTTTGGACGAGCGGCCTGTCTAGGAAACAGAGGAGAAATTCTATGGTAGTCAAAGAGATGCGAAGTCTTGTCATAGGCGATCTTGTGGCAAGAATACCGATAGTTCAGGGCGGCATGGGCGTGGGAATATCTCTCTCCGGGCTGGCTTCCGCCGTAGCCAACGCCGGCGGCGTCGGCGTCCTGGCGGCGGCAGGCATCGGCCTGCTGGAGCCCGATGGCTTCAGGGACTTCCTGGGCGCGAACATCAGGGCTTTGCAGCGCGAAATCAGAAATGCCCGAGCGCATACCAAGGGAATTCTCGGCGTCAACATAATGGTGGCGTTGAGCAATTTCGCCGACCTGGTCAGGACGGCGATCGACGAGAAAATCGACATAATCTTTTCCGGCGCCGGCCTTCCGGTCAATCTGCCCGAGTACCTGAAGGAAGGGAGCAGGACCAAGCTTGTGCCCATCGTATCGTCGGGACGGGCGGCGACCCTCCTCGCCAAACGCTGGCTGGACAAGTACAACTACCTGCCCGATGCCTTCGTCGTGGAAGGACCCATGGCAGGCGGTCACCTCGGATTCAAGGCCGAACAGATCGACGATCCCGCCTTCGCCCTCGAGAAGATCGTCCCCGAAGTGATTGCCGCGGTTCGCCCTTTCGAGGAAAAATCCGGAAGGAAAATCCCCGTCATAGCTGGGGGAGGCATCTATACCGGCGCCGATATCCGGCGCTTCCTCGAACTCGGCGCGGCCGGCGTCCAGATGGCTACGCGTTTTGTCGCCACCGATGAGTGCGACGCCGATCCGGCTTTCAAGGCCACCTACATGGCGGCCGGGCAGGGCGATCTGGAGATAATCAAGAGCCCCGTGGGGATGCCCGGCCGCGCCATCCGGAATGGCTTCCTGGACGACGTGGCGCGGGGCAAGAAAAAGCCCTTCGCCTGCCCCTACCACTGCATCGTCACCTGCGATATCGAAAAAGCACCCTACTGCATATCGCTCGCCCTTCTCAACGCGCAAAAAGGCAAGCTGGACAAAGGCTTTGCCTTCGCCGGCGCCAACGCCTGGAGAACCGAAAAAATCGTTCCGGTGCAGGAGCTTGTGGACGAGCTCGTGAGCGAATACGAGGCTACGAGTCAAAAATAAGAAGAAAGTGAGTTTCTATGAAGCTACGGAACTCCTGGTCAGCCTTTTAACCCCTGTTTCTTGTCGAGCCGGCGACGAAGCCTGGCGGTAAGCTCATCCACTTCCGCGGAGTATTCGCCGCTGTCGAAGAGCATGGCCTTCGTCTGAAGGATGGCTCCGCGGATCGACACGCAAATCCTGTACATGGGGTCATTTTTTTCGTCGAGGAAGAGGAGCTCGTCCGGGATTCTTAGCTGATTCCCGTTCCAGAACGAATCATCGCCGGGAATCGCGAATTTGGCGACGAGCCGCCTGTTGAAATCCAGTTCATTCTTGTAGTCGTAATTGTCGGTTATATCGGTGGTGCCGGCGAGAAAACCTTCCTGAAAGTAAGGACGCAGCGCCAGCGAAGGACAGGCGCTCAAGAGCCTTATATTGACGATCTCCTGCTCGGAGTTTATGGAAATCCCGTTGGGCATGTAGGGCAGGGCGAGAACATAGACGAAGGCTTCGGCGGCTTCCCCGCTGGATTGGGCAAAGGAGCAGGCGACCCTGAGCGATTGCGTCAGATCCAAAAGCGGGGTCTCGTGCACTTCATAGTGCTGGATGAGCGACCATTGGATGTACTGTTTTCTGCGTATCTCGTCGGCGGCGCGACGGTCGTGCTTTTTCGTCTCATCCACGAGGAGGGCGGAAATCTCCCTGAGCAGGGCGAAGTCGTACTCCAGCTTGGTCTTGGAGATCACGTTTTTTCTGTAGAGCGAGGGATAGAGGCTGCTCGCCCCCGCTTTGTTCCTGTGATCCCTGGCCTGGCCGCGGAAAAAAAGCAGGCAGTCCCTGTTCAGATAGGAAAGCTCCGCCACGATTTTCATCAGCTCATTGTAGGTTGCCACGGGATAGGCATCGCTTCGCGGCACCGAATCCCCGCAATGTCGCTTCAGCGGTTCCGTCAGTTGGGGCGTAATTTCCTTCATGATATTCTCTATATGATAGGCAATCGCCCCGTAAAGTCAACCGCGGCGCGACGAGACGAATATTCTTGAAATCCTTCTTTCATGGCCTACACTTAATGCAAGCGTAGTTTTGCGGCTTATGTGCCTTTGCTTGACGAGTAAAGGAGAAGCATCATGACTATTGGAGAAGAACTGGCTTCATTGGATTTCGAGAATCTGATCGGGGGACCGTTGATTGCCGTCGTGCACGCGCAGGCATAGTCGGCGATGGCGGCTGTCACGTTCAACTACAAGAAGAGCATCCCCAAGGCCGACGGTTCCGGGAATGAAATGAAAGACGCGAGTCTCACCGTTCCATTCCTGTCGATGCTTCCGATTCCCTATCTGCGCGTCCAGGAAGTGAACATTGATTTCCTCGCGAAAATCAATGCCATTCAATCGAGGCAGGTGGATACGAGCGTCGCCGTCACCGGGGAACTGGAAGCGAAAGCCAGTTTCCTGTGGGCCAGCGCGAAACTGAAGGTGTCCACCTCCTATCAAAGGCAGACGAAGGAGGGAAGCACGGTCACCCGCGATTACTCGATGGGAGTCAAGGTCAAGGCGGTGCAGGATGAAATGCCCGGCGGCCTCGACCGTCTGCTGAGCATCCTTGAGTCTCTTATAAAGGAAGATATCAAATAAAGGAGAGTCTGCCGATGACTAATCTTGGAGATGTGATAGGCGCAATCATCAGTCAGATCGACCTGGGAAGGACTCAGGCGGATCACGCGACGCTGGATGTCGCCAATGAGTACAGGAAGGATGCGCGTCTTTCCGATTTCCCGATACCGAGGATGAGCCTGGATGAAGTGACCATCGATCTGAAAGTATCCCTAGCGGCAGGCCCTGTCTCCAGAAATGTGCTGACCCAGGAAAGCAGAACCGAAATCTTGAAAGAGCTTGAAGAAAAAGTGGGCAAACTACCCAAGTCTGACACTACGCTGGCAACGATTTTCAAGGAAACTCCGGATCTCGAGAACGAATGGAAACTGAAGGCTGATCAAATAATCAAAAAACTGTCTGGCATATTCCAAGCTGATACCGAAAAGTGGAAAAATTGATCTCGAAGTGACAAAAATCCATCTAGAGATCGCTGAGCGAAGCATATAAGCCCATTTAAAAGTGCTGGAATATTTGCTGCAGCTTCATATGTTTCGCGGCGTCGCGCCGTATTTCCGGGAAGCCCATAGCTCCAAGTGTGTGGCCTTGCGCGGTAAGCTGACTCATTCTGGTGAAATATTCACCACGATGGTGAAAAATCTTCAGAGTGGATATCATCAAGAATTTTACAGCGCTGTATTTGCCATCATATCCCACTGCCCTTTCTCGCAGATGCTAGAATTTTTCGCGGATCATATCTCTTTTAGGAAAGGGTGAATCTATCTTTTTACATGTCTTTTTGGCACGGATGCTGCATATACGTATTTAATGCATTCACCTTGGTTTATCATTGCCGATGACTTCACGGGCTCGGGCGATTCGGCCGTCCAATTCCGATCCGAGGGTAGCCCTGCCCGGTTAGTGATTAACCCTACTATCGATACTCTGGATACGAAGCGAAGTTCGGCGATCGTCGTGAACACGGATTCGCGATATCTCTCCAGCGGAGAGTGCTACGCTTCGGTGCGCGCGACGACGGAATTCCTAACCAAGTCGGGCGCGAAGCGCTTCTTCAAGAAGATCGACTCGACGATGCGAGGTCACATTGAAGATGAGGTCGCCGCCATGATGGACGGCGCCGGCTTCGGTCGCGCTCTCGTCTGTCCAGCGGCGCCGCGGAACGGTCGAACGGTAATCGACGGGATTTGTCTCGTAGATGGAAAACCGGTGGATTCTCACGCATCGGCCAGGGATCCTTTCACTCCGGTGGACGAAGGGCAGGTCGCCGCCCATTTCGAACGGCGCTTTGCTGGGCGCATAGCCCAAATCCCCCTTGCCACAGTCAGGAAGGGGACGATGGCGCTGCTGAATGCCATGGATGAAGCGCCGAATAGCGCATGTCTCTTTACGGCAGATGCCGCTACTCTATCCGACCTAGCCATTATCGCCTCCGTCGCCGATATCCCTGGCCTCCTTCTCGCCGGATCTTCCGGGCTGGCCGAGGCTTTGGCGTATCGCGACATTCAGTTGGAGTCCGGTCCCTCCACCGCTACTGGCGTCACGAAGTTACCTCTAGGACAGATCGCCTTTTTTATCGGTTCCGTGACCCCTACAAGTAGCGCCCAATGCGCTTGCCTCGCCGCTTTGGACGACGTGGTGTGTCTTGTTGTCGATGGTAAGGCCGCGGCCTACGACCCTGAGATGGAAATGCGACGCATGCTCGGCCTCATACAACATACGCCGACGGGAAAAGCCCTTCTGATCCACACCGATCCGCTGAGTCCAGATGTGTCCTTCAATGGTATAAAAGAAATGGGCAGCTTGATCTCCCGTTTCCTCGGGAGCCTTGCACTAGCCGTATCGCGTAAGCGGAACCTACGCTTCCTCTTTGTCATGGGGGGCGACACGGCCGCTCGCATAACGGCATCGCTTGGCGCCGATTATATCGACTTCACGGACGAACTGCTTCCCGGGTTGCCTTATGGATACTTTGATTCTGGCGAGTTAGGGCGTCGCGTTTTTTTCGCCAGTAAATCAGGCGGCTTCGGCTCGGCCGATGCCCTACTGAAAGTCCTGGCCCGCACAGCCGCCGCAGATGAGCAGGAAGTTACGGCGACGGCGGCTAAGAACCCGCGCGAAGCCAAGGAGATTATTGTATGAAAGCATTTTCAATAGTGTCGCCCTCGCGTGTCATCTTCGGGGCAGGCAAGACAGCTGAAATTCCCGAGATAGTAAAGAGTCTAGCCAAAGATGGCAGTCTCCTAATCCTCAGCGACAAGGGCGTATCGAGCACTGGTGTACCCGCTAAGGTAGCCACAGCCCTCTCCGCGGCCGGTTACATGGCGTCAGTGATGGACACCGTTCCTCCTGAGCCCTCTACCCATGATCTGGACGCTATCGCGGCGACCCTAAAAGGCACGAAGGCTGCCGCTATCGTGGCTATCGGCGGCGGTTCCGTCATGGACGCGGCCAAGGTGCTCGCTATACTCGCCCGCACAGGTTGGACTACTTCCGAACTAGCCGACCGAGGCGTTCCCGGCCGCGGCACGCCCACCGTGATGATTCCGACGACGGCGGGCACGGGCTCCGAGTCTACGCCCAACGCTATCGTCCTTTTTCCCGAAAAAAACCTGAAAGTGGGCATCGTTAGCCCCGATTTCATGCCCGACAGGGTTGTCCTCGATCCGGAACTTACCCTGGGGCTTCCCCCGAGACTCACCGCATCCACGGGTGTGGACGCCTTCTGCCATCTTTTAGAGTGCTTCATCTCTCGAAAAGCCAATCCTATGAGCGACATGATGGCGCGCGAAGGCATGAGACTCCTTCTGCCGACTCTGCCCATCGCCTACCGGAACGGCACCGACCTAGAGGCACGCTCCGCGGTCATGCTCGCGGCGTACTATGGCGGAGCCTGCATCGCGGCGTCGGGAACTACCGCCATCCATGCGCTCTCCTATCCGCTCGGCGGCACCTACAGGATTCCTCACGGCGTGGCCAACGCCGCTCTTCTCGTGCCTGTCATGAGCTATCAGAAGGATCGGATAGCTCCGAGGCTTGCCGATGCCGCTCGGGCTGCCGGCATGCCTGCCATGGGAAGCGATGAGGCCGACGCTGACGCTCTTATAGGGCGACTTCGAGAGCTTGTGAAGGAGTTGAACATCCCCTCGAGCCTCTCCGCCCTTGGCGTTCCCAAGAGTGATCTGGGCAGCCTCACGGAAGCCGCATACGGCGTACGCAGGCTCCTCGACAATAACCCTGTGGAACTCGCTCGCGAGGATATCCGCGCGATTTACGAGAGCGTGAGGTAAGGACTAAATGAAAAAACCGATTATCGGCATTTCGATGGGCGATCCCGCAGGTATCGGCCCCGAAATCGCGGCGAAGGCCTTGGGAAAAAAGGAAATCTATGAAAAGTGCTGGCCTCTCGTAATCGGCGACGCTTCGGTCATGGAACAGGCTGTTCGAATCGCCAAGGTAAGTCTGAAGGTGAACGCGGTCGAAAAGCCATCGCAGGCTAAGTTTGGACATGGGACGATTGATGTCGTCGATCTCAAAGATGTTGATATCGCGAAACTTGAGTATGGCAAGGTGTCGGCCATGGGCGGAAAAGCGGCCTTCGAGGCCGTGAAGAAAGTGATTGACCTGGCTATGACAGGCGAGGTAGACGCCACGGTTACGGGACCGCTGAACAAGGAGGCCCTCAATTTAGCCGGCTATCACTACGCGGGACACACCGAGATATACGCCAAATTCACCAATACCAAGCACTACACAATGATGCTCGCGGAGGGGAAGCTGCGCGTCGTTCACATATCCACCCACGTATCGCTCAGGGAGGCTTGCGACAAGGTCAAAAAGGACCGGGTCTACGCTGTTATCAAGCTAGCCTACGAAGCGATGAAAGCCTTCGGAATCGACAATCCGCGGATAGGCGTCGCCGGCCTCAACCCCCACGCGGGGGACGGCGGTCTCTTCGGTTCCGAAGAGGCGGACGAGATCATGCCGGCGATCCTGAAAGCCCGCGCCGAGGGCCTGGTGGTTGATGGTCCCGTTCCTCCGGACACGCTCTTTCCCAAGGCTCTGGGCGGCCAGTACGACATCGTCGTGGCCATGTACCACGACCAGGGTCATATCCCCCTGAAGATGGTGGGTTTTATCTGGAACGAAACGGAAAAGCGTTGGAACTCGGTGAGCGGCGTGAATATAACCCTTGGCCTGCCTATTATCCGTACCTCGGTGGACCACGGAACGGCCTTCGACAAAGCGGGTATGGGTATCGCGACCGACGAAAGCCTCATAAACGCCATAGACTATGCTATACATTTCGCGTGCCAGCGCATCGTGAAGAAAGAGGTCGGATGAGGGATTATTAGCCGACCCGGGATTATGATTTTTACAGCAGCGCGCCTGAGCGCGCCTACCATAACGGAGCGGATATTTTTAGGAGCGTACTATGAAGAAATATTTCGGTGTAATTCCCCCTATAATCACGCCTGTGGACGAACGCGAGAACGTGGATGAGACCGGCTTTCGCAGACTTTTGGACTGGTGCGTTGACTGCGGCTTGCATGGGATTTTCGTCGCCGGATCGAACGGCGAGACGATGGCGCTTACGCAAGAGCAGCGTGACAGAGCGATACGCATCGCCATCGATCAGGTGGGTTCGAAAGTCCCTGTCATGGCGGGCGTCATGGACACGAGCACCAGGCGCGTCATCGAGAATATCAAACGACTCGAGCAAATGGGCGGAACTTGCGCTGTCGTGACTTCGATTTTCTATGCGCGCCATACATCGCAGGATGAGACGATTCGTCACTTCGAGAAAATTTCGCGCGAAACGAACATAGATCTTGTCATCTACAATATACCAATGTTCACCGGCCTCAGCCTTACTTTCGACACAGTCAGGAAAATATCAGCAATCGATAAAGTTGTGGGATACAAGGACTCGGGCGGAAATTTCCCTGATTTTGAAAAAGCCTTGAGCTATTTCAAAGCGACCGATTTTTGCCTGCTCCAGGGAGCCACGAACCTCGCGGCGGCCAGCATGCTTCTAGGCGCCGACGGCTTCATCCCCTCGATCGCCCCGCTTTTCCCCGGGCTATTTGTGGCGGTATACGAAGCAGGGAGATCTGGCGATATCGAGAAGACGATGAAGTTGAATGACCTTATGGCCGAAACCTCAAAGATCCTGGCGCTTTCGAAAAACGCGACGGCGTCGAACAAATTCGCCCTAAGCCAGCTCGGCTTCACGCATAAGCGCGTCATTGCGCCGCAGGACGAGACGACTCAGGCAGACGAGGACGCGATCGTGGGGAAGACGGCGGAAATCAAAGCGGCGATCGCTGCCTTGGGCTTTTGAGCAGGAAGGACTGTTATATGCATTCGATAGTGCTTTCGCATCCCCTCTACAAGCCCGGGATGGACGCGTTGGTCGGCAAGGCCGACCTGATCATTCCCAACGACGGTGATTCGGACCGTATCCTCGAGCAGCTCAAGAAAGCTGACGGCTTTATTCTCCGCATAGGGAAGATTGACCGGAAGGCGATCGAAGCCTGTCCGAACCTACGGGTGATCACGCGGCCCGGTGTCGGGGTGGACAACGTCGATGTCGCCGCGGCAACCGAGAAGGGAATTCCGGTTGTGATCTGCCCGTCGGCAAATTCGCGCGCCGTGGCGGAACATACGGTAGCCCTTATGTTTGCCTTGGCGAAGAACCTTATCGAGAGCGATAACGAAACCCGAAAGGGCAATTTCGGGATACGCAATAAATACGCGGCTATTGAGCTCGCAGACAAGACCTTGTCGGTGATTGGTTTCGGCAACATAGGGAAGATCGTAGCCCGTCTGTGCGCTTCGATCGGTATGAAGATCGTAGCCTACGACCCGTTCATCGAAAAGAAGGCTGTGGAGGTATTGGGGTACCACCATGTTGAAACGATCGAAGAAGCAGTAGCGTTGGGCGATTTTGTAACGCTGCACATGCCCTCTTTCCTTGAGACGAAGAATCTCATGAACGAGGCGCTCATCGCGCTTATGAAGCCGACGGCTTTCCTGGTGAATTGCGCTCGAGGCGACATCGTGGATGAAGCAGCTCTCCTGAAGGCGCTGGCTGACAAGCGAATCTCGGGCGCAGGTGTCGACGTGCTGTCCGCGGAACCTATGAAAGCGGAAAATCCGATCATGAAGTTGGCAAACCTAATCGTAACGCCGCATATGGCGGCGCAGACGCAGGAAAGCACCGCCGCGGTAGTGCGAATGGCGGTGGAAGGCACGTTGGCCGTGCTCGATGGCGTGAAATGGCCGAACGTATGCAACCCGCAGGCATACGATCACCCACGGTGGGTGGAATGACGTTGGAATCTTTCCGCGGAATGTCGCGGGTAGATAAAATTTATCGGAGGCGTTTATGAGAAACAAGCTGTTGGTTCTCGGGCTCGTCATGCTATTTGCGATCGGCGCTGGCGTATCAGCGGATAATTTTCCGTCCAAACCTATCCGTATGATCGTTCCATGGAGCGCCGGCGGCGGCAGCGACGTGCTGTGCCGGACCTTTCAACCGGCTCTTGAAAAGGCGCTCGGCCAGCGTATTTTGATCGAGAATATTCCCGCCGGGGCTACTGTCGTCGGAACTATGGAACTTCTTAAGTCGAAAGCTGACGGTTACACGCTGCTGTTCTCCAACGAAGCGTGGATAACCCGCTATTACGCGAAATCCTATACGGAAAAAGTGTGGGAAAAAATGACGCCTATTGCTAACGTTACATCGGAGCCCTTGGCTTGCATCGAAGTCAGGGTCGATTCTCCAATTAAAACCTGGGACGATCTTGTGAAAGCCGCTAGGGCTAATCCTGGAAAACTCACATGCGGCAATGCCGGTGTGGGATCTCCTCTCGATATCGCCTTCGATGCTATCCTTAAGTCGGTGGGTGTAGAAATACAGTACGTTCCTTTCGCAGGCGGCGGCGCTTCCAAAACCGCCATGCTCGGCGGCCACGTCGATTTCCGCGTCTGTCAGCCAACCGAAGCCATCCCCAGCGTCAAAGGCGGACTTTCCCGCGTGATCGCGGTCTGCAACGACAAACGCCTTTCCACGCTTCCCGACGCTCCTACGTTCAAGGAATTGGGCATGAACGTCGACGACCAGTACAAAATCATCCGCGGTATCTGGGCTCCCGCTAACGTACCGGCTGACATTGTCCAGAAGCTTTCTTCAATGGTAGAGACGGCGACGAAAGACGCGACCTTCATCGCGGCGGCCGAGAAAATGTCCTATGAAGTCGACTATCGCAATTCTGCCCAGGTCCGCGCATTCGTGCTCAACTTCGACAAGCAGTTCGGACCCCTGCTCGAAAAGATCATGAGCGGCAAATAGTGAAGGCGACAGCCGCGCTATTTACCGATATTGCGTTGATGTCCGCGCCCGGTCTGCATATTCTGGGCGCGGGACTTTATTATGGAGATTCTATAGATGCGGAGGGAAGCGTACATGGTCAAGCGAGATGTAATAGGCAGTCTTGCCTGGATGGGCTTTGGGAGCATTTTCGCGGTGAGCGCGCTGCAACAGGGGTTGTTTGCCAAGGGACTGCCCGGGCCTGGCCTTCTCCCGTTCATTTCAGGGGTCGCGTTGATCGCTATATCCTTGTTTGTCCTTGTCCCCGCGCTCTACAAGGCCGATAAAGGGCACGGCAATGGAGTTCCCATGGCGCCGGGTGGGTTGAAAAAGGCGGTACTGGCAATTATCGCGCTTCTTGCCTATAGCATTCTGCTCGAACCTATTGGTTACCTTATCGTAACGTTTGCTTTCATCCTCTTCGCGACGAGACTGATGGCCAAAGGGAGATGGTGGGTTTCCGTTACGGTTGCTGCCGTCGCTTCCGCTGCGAGCTATGTACTTTTTGTGGTACTTCTCTCGGTGTCGCTCCCTAAGGGGCTTCTGGCGTTCATCTGAAATTTCTTAGGAGGGCACAATGAATTTTTTAGCTAATGCCGCTATGGCGTTCCAGGTAGCTTTGGAACCCTTGAATATATTATTCTGCTTTCTCGGTTGCCTTGTCGGCACTTTCGTGGGTGTATTGCCTGGCCTAGGGCCGGCTGCGTCCATATCGCTCTTGCTCCCCCTCACCTTTCTCATGCCCCCAGAAGCCTCGATTATAATGCTGGGAGGGCTCTATTACGGCACGATGTATGGCGGATCGACGACATCGATCCTGTTGAATATTCCCGGTGAAGCCGCTTCGGTCGTGACCTGTCTCGACGGGTATCAAATGGCGAAAAAGGGTCGCGCCGGCCCAGCGCTGGGAATAGCCGCTTTCGGTTCCTTTATCGCTGGTACTTTCGGGACCTTCCTGATTATGGTTCTTGCCCCGCCCCTCGCAAAACTGGCATTGAAATTCGGACCACCCGAATTTGTCGGGCTAGTATTCCTTGGCCTGACCCTGGTAACTTCCCTCTCGGGCGGCTCAAAGGCTAAAGCGCTGATGATGGCCGTCGTGGGGCTGCTCTTGAGCTATGTCGGCATCGATATTGTCACGGGCAGGGAGCGCTTTACTTTCGGAATCTCGACAATTTCCGGCGGCTTCGATATGGTACCGATTGCCATGGGGCTGTTTGGGATATCGGAAGTACTTATAAACCTCACACAGCCAGAAGAAAAGCGAGAAATCTTCAATACGAGCGTACGAGAGCTCATGCCCTCCCAGCAGGATTGGAAAGACTCGGCTGGCCCCATCGGGAGAGGCTCGATAGTAGGTTTTCTGCTCGGCATCATCCCTGGCGGCGGTGGCATGTTGTCATCATTTGTTTCTTACGCGATGGAAAAGAAGCTTGCTAAACATCCCGAAAACTTTGGCTTGGGTGATATCCGTGGCGTAGCCGGCCCGGAATCGGCCAACAACGCAGGCGCTCAGGGCGCGTTCATCCCGATGCTGACTATGGGTATCCCCTGCAACGTTACCTTAGCTATACTCATGGGAGCTCTGATGATCCATGGCGTTACGCCGGGGCCGCTTATGCTCGCCGAACACCCTCGCGTCTTTTGGGGAGTCATCGGGAGCATGTATATCGGCAACATAATGTTGCTTTTGCTCAATCTGCCTCTCATCGGGCTTTGGGTTAAAATGCTGAAAGTACCCTATGCGTTTCTGTTCCCGTTCATTTTTCTGTTCTGCCTCATTGGTGCCTTCACTATTGGGAACAATACGAGTGACATCCTGATAATGATCATTTTCGGCGTCGTTGGATTCTTGATGAAGAAGGGCGGCTTTGAGCCGGCTCCCCTTGTCTTGGCATTCGTGCTGGGGCCAATGTTCGAAAACGCTTTCAGGCAGTCACTTATCATATCCCGTGGGGACTTATCGATTTTTATAACAAAGCCTCTGGCGGCTGCATTCATTTTCGTTTCACTGGCGCTGCTTACGTGGCCGGTGGTTTCCAAGCTATTTAAAAAGCATAGACCTTCAAAAGCGGTCTGAAGTTTCGCAAAACTATAAACGGGGCTATACTGTGCATCGAATGTCAATAATCTACGTTATAGCCCCCTATCTCAAGCTGAAGGAGATAGCCGACTCATTGGCGCCTTCGTGCTCTATCCCAATAAAGACCGTCGTCGGTGACCTAGGGGCGGGCTTAGTCTTAGCCCATGATGCCGTCGCTGAAGATTCCATCATTATAAGCCGCGGCGGCACGGCCAAGCTGATACGTGAAACCTTGAAGGTCGATGTCATCGAGATCGGCATCTCACAGCTCGATCTGATGAGAACGCTGAAGCCTTATATTGGGGCGAAGAAGCGGATCGCGGTGGCCGGGTTCCGCACCCTCACCGAGCATGCAGAGAATCTCTGCAAAATCCTTGATATCCCCGCGAACTTCCTTCCTGTCGATGACGAGGCTGAGATGCCGGCCTGTATCGAGCGAGTTCACCGGATGGACGTGTCCTGCCTGATCGGTGATATGGTCGCGGTACGCTCCGCCGGCGACCTGGGCATACCCCTCTCCTTGATCGAATCGGGGCCAGATGCTGTAGCCGAAGCGATAGACAAGGCGGCGACCGTCGCTCGCAGCCTCATGTTCAGGCAGACGAGCGACCTCCGGATGGGTGCCGTCCTCAACACTGTGCGCGAGGGAATCATAGCTGTGGATAGGGCCGGCATCGTAACACACGTCAATAGCACAGCCTGTGACCTGCTAGGCGCGGCAGCGAAGGTGGGGCTTCCCGCCGATTCGATCGTACCGGGGAATTACGTCGATCGCGCCATGTCCGAGCGTCACGAAGTGTTCGGAATGCTTGTGGAGCTCAAAGACCGCCGCGCGGTGCTCAATGTCACGCCCATTGTCTCCCGCGATTCCGTCGAGGGAGCCGTCGTCGTCCTCCAGGAAATCGGAAAGATCCAAGACATAGAGAAGAAGGTCCGTCGGCAACTGAATGCCCGGGGGCTGGTCGCCAAGTATCGTTTCGAGGATATGGCTTCGCATTCGCCGGTGATGTGTTCCTGCTTGAGCGTAGCCCGCCAGTACGCCCGGAGCGTGAGCGCCATCCTCATTTACGGCGAGACGGGGACGGGCAAGGAACGCCTCGCCCAGAGCATTCACAACGAGAGCTCCATGCGCGATGGCCCCTTCGTGGCGATCAACTGCGGGGCGCTTCCGTCCTCCCTCCTTGAAAGCGAACTCTTCGGCTACGAGGAAGGAGCTTTTACCGGGGCGGGCAGGGGTGGCAAGACAGGTCTCTTCGAGTTGGCCCACGGCGGTACTATCTTCCTCGACGAAATCAACGAACTGGATGTTCAGCTCCAGGGCAAGCTCCTGCGCGTCATCCAGGAGCACGAGGTTATGCGCGTCGGGGGCATCAAGGTCATCCCCGTATCCTTCCGTCTCATAGCCGCGTCCAACATACCCCTGAGGGAAGAGATAGAGCGCGGCAAGATCCGTCGCGACCTTTATTACAGGCTCAATGTCCTAGATATCCGCCTGCCGCCGCTGAGGGAACGTTTCGAGGATATAGCCCCTCTGTTCGAGGGCTTCGTACGCGACTGCGCCATGCGCGATGGCGACAGGGCACCGTCGCGGCCGCCCGATTTCTTTCTCGAGGCGCTGAGGGCTCACGACTGGCCGGGTAACGTTCGCGAGCTAGAGAACGTGGCAGAAAAGTGGGCGGTCTTGAGGCGTCTGCTAGACGCGGAATCGGCGGCCCATTTGACGCTTGAATCCTTCACAGCCTTGGGCGCGGCCACGACGCGGACCGGAGCGCCAGAGGATGCCGGCGATATGGCGATATCCTGCGATGGCTCCTTGGATGAAATTGCTTCCCGCGCGGTTCGGGCCGTACTGAAAGAGGAAGACGGCAATATCTCACGCGCCGCTAGGCGGCTCGATATCGATAGGCAAACGCTTAGAAAGAAACTTGGGCTTTAAGATTCGCTGGAATTAAAACTCCATCTGCATTGTTGTACGCACTTCTTGTAGGGTGGCCATAGCCGCAGCGCGGGCGATCCCATGCTGGCCGATCGCTGAGCCGTAAAAGGCGCAAATCATGGTTCCGACGAAGTGCTGCTCCCTCCTCTGCCCGATGCCTTAGGATAGACGTCTTCCCGTGCTTTTGATTCCATTATTTAAGGAAATTTCCGCTTGTGAACTGATGTAAGAAAAGTCATCAGTATGATGTTTTTTCTGGTGAAAATATCATTGAAGAATATCATTGTATTATTGTAAAACATCTGATGATGTATACTTTTTTTCTTTTAACATATGCAATTACAAAGTTTGTGAAATGTATAATAACTTTGGCATGAAACTAGCAGTTACACGCATAGGAGGAAAGAACAATGAAACGACTTATGACTATTGTTCTAACGTTGATGATGGTGTCGTCTTTCGCTACTGTTTTCGCAGATAATACGACTGCGGGCGCCATTAAGGCTGGCTCAATCCTGCAGGAAGACCTCCCTGTAGTGACTGAGACGAAAGGGATGCTGCTATACCGCTGGAATAGCTATATTTTCAATGAATTTGTCTTGCCCAACGGGAAACGGATTGTATTTGATCCTTTTATGTACGATGTGAAGAATCAATACACACTGCATCCCGAAGTGAAAGCTTCTGATTACATAGAAGGTGCCGATTATATCATCCTCACGCATACCCATTTTGACCATGTGCGTGATCTGCCGGATTTGCTAGAGCATTGGCCGAACGCGTTTGTAGTCGTTCCTGAAGAGGGCGCGCTGTCGATGATCTATGCTTTAGGTTTGAATCCGTCTGGGATCCGGCTTTTGCCTGTGTCTGACGGGGAAAAACTAGAGTTCGACGATTTTACCTTAGATGTCTATCGTGGCATCCATACGTTCCCGAGCGGGCTAAGCCCCAATGCTGGCAAGCTCGATATCAATAATAAAAGCTACAAAAACGAAGATGGTACGTTCAACTCGCTGAAATTCGATGCGGCCACCATGGGCGGCCGCGATATGATGAACTACAAGATCACTACGAACGACGGCTGGACGATCACAATGTGGGCTGGTCAGATGGACACAGAAACTAGAAAGTACTACTATCGTGACTCTAAGCCTGACTTTTTCTTCTATCAAAATGCCAAGGTTAACCTCGGCGGCGACCGCGACAATCCCAATACAATGGATTTGGCGAAGATGGTGGCTATGACCAATCCCAAGATCTGCATGCCCTGCCATCAGAATGACTCGTCTTGGGTTAATATACTAAAGGCGCACGATTACACCGCCAAGGATATCAATACTCTCGGTACCGGGTGCGCGACACAATTCTTCTCTCCGGATCCTAAGGACTGGTACGGCTTCAACAAGAATCAGGATGGCGAGATCAGCGCTTACGTCATCAAGAAATGACGAGTCGGTAAAAGGCGACGCCTTACGCCTGAAAAGTGGCTTATTGATTTTATTACGGTTGTGAAAGGGGCTGATGCGCGATAGAAGAGTGCGTGAGCCCCTTCATATTTGAGCACTGAATCATCCCAGACAAGCTGGAGAGACGATTATCCTTAATGTATTCTCTATGATGGATCGAGAAGTATTTATTTCCTCCGTCGGATCGTTTGATTGCATTCTTTTCTACCCTTAGCGGCTTAATCTCCAGTAAAACCAAGGCTGCCTATAGCTCCATATGCATGGCGGCGCGCACTTCCTGGAGCGTCTCGACGGCCACGGCTCTCGCGTTCTCGATGCCGCCAAGGAGCACTGACCTGATGTAGGCGGGGTCGGCCTCGAGCCTTGTGCGTTCGGCGCGCAGGGGGCGCAGGTATTCGTTGAGCGACTCCGTCAGGGTACGCTTGAGAGCGCCCGATCCCTGGTCTCCTATGCGGGCTGCTATGTCCGCGGGCGCCTCGCCTGTGCAGAGCGAGCAGATGAGAAGCAAATTGGAGATCTCGGGGCGCTTTTCGGGGTCGTAGGTTATCATGCGATCCGCGTCTGTCTTGGCTTTCTTGATGAGGGCCGCGGTTTCATCTTCGGTGGAGCAGAGCATGATGGCGTTGTTTCGGCTCTTGCTCATCTTCTGGCCGCCGTCGAGGCCGAGAATGGTGGGTGCCGCGCTCAGCAGGGCTTGGGGTTCCGGAAATACGGGCTTGCCGGCGGCGAAGCGCTCGTTGAACCGGCGCGCTATGACGCGGGTCAATTCGAGGTGGGGCAGCTGATCCTTGCCCACGGGGACGGTATTGCCTTTGCAGAAGAGAATGTCCGCGGCCTGGTGAACGGGATAGGTGTACATGCCGGCGGTTATGTTCTTCATGCCCGAGGCGGCGATTTCTTCCTTGACCGTTGGATTGCGGTTCAGTTCAGCGTTGGTGACGAGGGTGAGAAAGGGCAAGAGAAGCTGGTTCAGCTCAGGTACATGGCTGTGCGGGAATATATGCGTTTTCCCGTTGGGAATGAGGCCCGCCGCGATGTAGTCGATGGTCAGCTCGCGCGTGTTTTCGGCGATGGCCTCGAAGGTTTCGCGGTCGGTGAGAACCTGGTAATCGGCTATGACGATATAGGTAGTGACGCCGAGTCTCGCGAGCCGCACGCGGTTCTGCAGGGAGCCGAACAGATGCCCGATATGCAGACGTCCGGTAGGTCTGTCGCCCGTCAACACCCGGTATCGTTCGGGGTGCGATGGGATATCTTTTTCCATGGCCGCGCTTTTCGCGGCGGCCGCTTCGAATGACCCATATTCCATTTCGTCGGACATTGTGTACTCCTGCGAGAGTTAGGGGACGCCGAGCGCCCAGAGGTTCGATTGCTGCCAGAATAAATCGCTTCGGGGCCCTTTATCAAGGGATATGAAGCGTGATCTCGCCGCGAGGCAGCCTCAAAGCTGGGCGGTCTCGCCTCGGGAAGGCCTGGGTTTTCGAATTTCCATCCAGTCGAGAGGGCGCGATACCACTGAAAAGCCGACCTTCTTGTAGACTTCGTGGGCATCCTTCGTTATGAGGAGCCACTGATAGACTCTCGCCATCGAGGGATGGTCCAGCATGCGGCGGATCATGCCCTGGCCGATGCCGCGCCCGCGGCATTCCTCGTCGACGTACACGTCGAGAATATAGGCGAAACGCATTTTGTCCGAGATGGCGCGCGCGTAACCGACTTGCCGTCCCGACTCGTCGAAGGCGCCGATCACGAGCGCCGAATTCTCGGCGCCCTCTCGCACCTCGTCCAGTCCGATGCCGGGACACCAGTACGACTTCACGAGCATTTCGGTCACCCTCGTCAGGTCCATCGCGGCGATGCCGTCTTTGTATAGAATATTCGTCATGCTAGATCCTTAAAATCATCCTCGCCGTCGTGAAATAGATCAATAGGCCGGTGATATCCACTATCGTGGTGAGCGCGGGGCTGGCGATGAGAGCCGGATCGGCGCCGAGCAAGGCGGCCCCGAGCGGCAAAGCCGCGCCTATTATCGTCGAAGCCACGACCTGAATGGCCAGAGCCATGCCGATCGCGATTCCTATATCCAGGGCCGTGATGGCTCCCGAGACCTGCATATGCGAAGCCGAAGCCGTGAGCAGGACGCGCGCGAAAGCCAAGGCGCCCAGCACGATCCCCAAAAGCAGGGCTACCCTCAGCTCCTTCCAAAGTACCCTGAATCCATCCTTGGCCTGAATCTCCTTCAAGGCCAGCGAACGCACGATGACGGCGGCCGACTGGCTCCCCGTGTTGCCCCCGGTGCTGGTGAGCATTGGCATATAGAAGGCGAGAATCATGAGGTTCGCGAGCGTCTGTTCGAAGGACTGCAAGACGGCGCCGGATACCAACCCCAGAAGCGCCAGGATGACGAGCCAGCCTACCCGGTTCCTGAAATGCGACCAGATGGTCGTGTGCAGATAGGGAATGTTTTCGTGGCTGCCGGTGATGGCCATGAAGCGTTCCATATCCTCGGTCTGTTCCAGCTCCAGTACGTCGATGATATCGTCATGGGTGATAAGGCCGATCATGACATCGTCGGCATCGACGACAGGCAGGGCCACGAGATCGTAGCGCGAAAACAAGTAGGCCGCTTGTTCCCTGTCGTTCAGCGCGTTGACGCTCTGAGGCCTGGCGTCCATTATTTCTGAAAGCTTCTTTCCGGGATTGGCGAGGATAAGGTCGGCGAGATTTATCGCTCCTTTCAGTTTCCTGGCCTCATCGATGGCGAAAATCATGAAAATCGAGTGCGCCTCGGCTCCTTCGAGCCTTATCCGCTCGATGGAATCCTTCACCGTCAAATCCTGGTTCAGCGCGATGTATTCGGAAGTCATCACGGAACCGGCCGTCCCCTCCTCGAACTGGGCAAGCCTCCTGATGTCGTCGCGTTCCTTTTTGGCCAGTATGGGCAGGAGGGCTTCGAACTTTTCGCGTGGAATAGCCTTGAGCAGATCGACCCTGTCGTCCGGGTCCAGCGATTCGGCGAGTCTGGCGAGGTCGGTGGTGTCGAGCAGGTCGGAAGCGTCGATCTGGTAGGCGAGAGGAAGCTCGCGGAAAACATCGGCCGCCCTGACTTCCCCAAGGATTCTCATCACCTCGAGCGTCTCCGCGGGATCCAATCCAGTGAGTATTTCCGCTATGGCGGTGGGGTGGAGGTCGCGAAGGAAGTCGAGGATATCGTCGCTTTTACCTTCTTCGAGAAGGTGCGCGAGATCCGGGGCGAGCAGTTGATCCAGCATGGCAGCCTCCTTGGCCCAATAGGGCCAAACCCGACCGGATCCAGGGAATCAGGTTCCGGACGCCGATCGGAGGAGCAATTCGAGGACTATATCGGCTTCGAGATTGGCGACGATGGCTACGCGCGGGGCGACAGGCGGCGAGTCGGGCGTCACTTCGTTCTCGAAATCCCCGCAAAGATGAAGCCTGCCGCGGCGCACGATCTTTATGGACTCGAAATGACCAATGCCCGCGAGACCCGACGCCGCCACGACCTGGGTTTCGGGGAAAGCGTCGAGGCAGGTTTCGATGAGCATGGCCTTGGCCTCGGCGTCGTCGAAAGCTTCCACGATCACGTCGCAGCCCTTGTACAGCCGGAGCAGGAACTCCGGATCCAGGCGGAGCCTGTGGACGGCGATCTCAAGGCTCGGTTCTATTCTTCTGAGGTTTTCGGCTAGGGCATCGACCTTGTATTCTCCCACTTGGTCCTGGAAATAGTACTGCCGATCCAGGTTAGCCGCCGATACTCTATCAAAATCGGCCACGACGAGCCGGCGGACTCCCGCCCTGACCAGCGCGACGGCGCAGTTGGATCCGAGTCCGCCGGCTCCGGCGATTCCCACTTTTGCCCGTGAGAATATCTCGCGCAGTCTGTCGCGTTCCATAAAGTAAAGACTAATGGACTTTAGGCGGCGAAGCAAGGTAAAAGTCGACGGCGATAAGATTTAGGAAGAGGGAAGTCTCCGCGCTGTCCACGTCGAACATGAGGCCCAGCGAGAACATCCTTTCGCGCCGCCCGTAATAGGGGTTGCCCAGCGCGAAGGGCGTTATGCGCAAAAATATGGCCCGCGAATATTCCGGTACGCCGGAAGTCAGGTTATGCATGCCATAGAGAATCCCCGCGTCCAGCAGGGCATTCAGGTAGATGGCCGGTCCGCCCGATTTCCTTATGCGTTCGCCGAAAAGCGATACGCCCGCATGTCCTTCCAGAAAGATATCGTCAAATGGTTCGGGACTCAGGCGGGGCAGGATCGAAAAACCCGCTTCCGCGTATCGCGTTATGCCGCAGCTGAGGCCGAAGGAAGAAAAAATCCCGGGGCTCCCCGAGGGGAGCTTTCCTTCGGCGTTTCTGAAGAAGCTCCATCCACCGACGGAAAAGGAGAGATTCTGGGCTCCGGCCGAAATGGCGGCCAGCAGGAGGAGCGAGAAGAGGGTGAGTGAACGGACCGGGTGTTTCATCGCTGCCTGCCTCAGTATGACATGTAGGAAAATTCGAAAAGTTCGATGCCCCAGCCCTTCATGGCGAATGAAGAATCGAAGACGAGGTCGAAGGATCCGACGGAAAAGTACCCATACCCGGCGAAAAGCCGCAGGGGAGAAAGGCTTATCGTGTAGCGGATGTCTCTCAGGTTCGCGAAGGGAGCGTAGACTGTCGCGCTCGCCATGGGGGCGAGTATCGTTTCGCGCGCGGACATCCAGGCGAAAGGATGTTCCTTTATATGGAAGAGCGTGAGGTCGACGCCGAGGCCGGCAAGCGATTCGGTGAAGGAAAGGGGATTCACGGGTATGAGATAGTGCATGGTAAAGGCCGAACCCAGCACGGGGATGTCAATGATTTTCGCCGAAGCGGAAAAGTCCATGTATTCCGCTTCCGTAAAGAGCGGCGAGGAAAAGCCGCCCATGGAGACCGAATAGTAGAATGAATTCTCGCTTCCGGCGAAGGAGGGGACGGCCGATCGGGCGAATAACGCGAGGAAGAAGAGAATGAGAGCGCGGCGATGTAGTCTCTTCATCGTGTCAGCCTCCGAACAGCATGCCGAGATAGGATGTCAGGTAGGTGAGGCTTCGATACTGTCTCGCTTCTTCCATCAATACGGGTGTCGCGTGTTTCATGATCTCCCGTACATTGAGAAGCGTCGTCGCTCCCACATCCTTGTCGGCGCTCACCAGCGCGATTTCCCTGGACAGGTATTGGGATCGGTAATTGAAGTTGGGGCTTCCGAAGGCGGCCAGGTACCCGTCGGCCAGCATGAGTTTGTAATGGAGGAAGGAATTGTCGGGCGCGTCGAACATGTAAACCTTCGCGCCAGCTTCCAGAAGGTCCTGGATGCAGTATTTCGAGGCCTTGTCGTATGCCGCTCGAAAGGAATTGGCCGAAAGGACGAGGTGGACGTCCACGCCTCGTCTCGTCGCGGTCTTGATTTTGCGTACGAGCTCGGGCGTCGAAAAGGTATATGCCTGCAGCATCCATATTTCTTTCTCGGCGAAGAGGAAGAAGGCGTCGAAGAGGCTGTCGACCTTGGATGGTTCGCCGGGAATCTGGTCCACGACCCAGACGGAGCTGTCCGTTTTTTTATCGGGTATACCGAATTTTTCCGGCTCGATGGGGTCGGGCGAGTTGCGGTTCCAGGTTCGGCAGAAGGAATCGACCATGTAGGCGAGCGGTCCCGGGCCTTCGATTTCCGCGAAGGTATCGATATTGCTGTATTCGCCCGAGGGCGCAAGGGAATAGTAGTTTAGGTTCATGCCGCCCACCGCCAGGTATTTTCCGTCTATGATCCAGAATTTTCTGTGATCGCGGTCGAGAAGGGCGGGAAGGGAGAAGAGCCTGAGCCCCGATATCGGATTATATTCGGCCACGCGCACCGGCGTTCCCTTGAAATATTTCAGCGCCGCGGGCAGGTAGGATGCCTGATCGGGCATATAGGTGAAATAGGAGGAAGAGTCGAAGATGACGTAGACGAGCACGCCTTCCCTGGATTTTCGGACGAGGGCTTCCATGATGGCCGAGTTCACGGGGTGATTATTGACGAGGAATGAGTCGATCATGATGTAGTCTTCGGCGCCCTCCACGAGTTCCAGGGCGCGGGCTTTCCATTCGTCGCTGGAGAAGTGGAGTTTTGGAAGCGTGGAGGGGAATTCCGGAATATCCCGCTCGGCAAAATATCTGTGCAGGCCTTCCTGGAGGCGGTCTTGAGGTTCGCGGGCGGGCGCGCTCACGCAGGAGCCGAGGGTCAGGATCGAGGCTGTCACTAGGACGAGCGCGATGATAGACATGAACGGGGGCGTTTCGTGCGAACGATTGCGGGACATGCCTGGCTCAGCCTTTGAAGAATGGCGCGAGCGCGTCGGCTATGCCTGATTTGAAATCCACGCGGGGTTTGTAACCCAAGGCTTCGATGAGGGTCGTGTCCATTCTGCAATCCCTGGGCCGCGGGGCGCCCAGGGGAGGCGCGGCATCGGGCGCCGCGAAGGACGCGTCCATGCCGAGGGTCTTGGCTATGATCATGAGCATTTCGTATTTCGTATAGGCTACAGGGCCCGAAAGAAGGTAGATCGGCAGCCCGGACCGATGGCCTGCTGCCCGTCCGTCGGCGGTCGGTCCGTCCGATCGCGACGCGCCCGCGTCGATGATTTTTTCAATCGCGGCGGCGACATCATCGACATGAAGGGGGTATCTGCGCGCCCAATTATCGACCATGCAAGCCTGCCCTTTCTTGAGAAGCGAGGCGAGTTCCGTGACCGAGGATTCGTCGAGTCTTTCGACCGGGCCGTAAAGGATGGGCAACCTGAGTATCGCGGCCTTCGCAGCCGTCATGGCGGCGGCGACGCGTGTCTCCCCTTCGAGTTTGAGCTTGCCGTATTCGTTGAGAGGATTCACGGGCGAATCGGGAAAATAGGGCGGGTTGGATCCGTCGAACACATAGTCGGTGGATATATACAGCAAAAAGGCTCCGCTCAGGGCGCAGGCCCGGGCGACCTTCTCCGTGGCGGCTACATTGAGCGCTCTGGCCTGGCCGGGGTTCCTATCGACGATGTCGGGACGGCGCTCTGCCGCCGCGTGGATCACGAAATCGGGCTTCGTCGCGGCGAAAAGCGCCGCCACTTCGGCGGAGTCGGTCAGATCGGCCTTGATCAGGGGCGCTCGGGCTCTTGAAAAGGCGGTTCCGTTGAGTTCAATGTCTCTCCGGCCGCGCAGTCTGGCCGAAATCGCGCGGCCGAGCAGCCCCGAGGCCCCCGTCAGCAATACTCTCATTGTGGGGAATATACTATCACAGGAAAATGTTGTAGTCTAAGGCCCCGGGAAAGCCTGGCTCACCGGATCGATTTCCGATGCGCCGGAGCTCGATACCGGCCCCTCCGGCCGGAAAACTTGAATAAACGCGTAATTTAATATAGCTTATTAGCAATCTTTATATTTTCAAATTTCAGGACAAGGAGTCTTATATGGATACAATGTTCTGGTCAGCTCGCCAGAGCGCCGAATGGAAGACCAAGGTAGGCCTGGCCGAGATGCTGAAAGGCGGCGTCATCATGGATGTCACGAACGTCGCTCAGGCGAAGATAGCGGAGGAAGCCGGCGCGGTCGCGGTCATGGCGCTTGAGCGAGTGCCCGCCGATATCCGCGCCCAGGGCGGCGTCGCGCGCATGTCTGATCCCAAGATGATCAGGGAAATCCAGAAAGCGGTATCCATACCCGTCATGGCCAAATGCAGGATCGGGCATTTCGTCGAGGCCAGGATCCTCGAAGCCCTCGGCGTCGATTTCATCGATGAGTCCGAAGTGCTCACGCCCGCCGACGACAGATTCCATGTCTACAAACAGGATTTCAAGGTTCCCTTCGTCTGCGGTTGCCGCGATCTGGGTGAAGCGCTCCGCCGCATCGGCGAAGGCGCCGCCATGATCCGCACCAAGGGCGAGCCCGGCACGGGCGACGTCGTCGAGGCGGTGAGGCACATGCGCACGGTCCGCGACGGCATCGCGCGCCTCACGAGACTCCCCGCGGAAGAACTGATGACGGCGGCCAAGGAATTGGGCGCGCCCTACGAACTGGTCTATGAGATAGCGAAAACGGGCAAGCTGCCGGTGCCGAACTTTTCGGCGGGCGGCATAGCCACCCCGGCCGACGCCGCGCTCATGATGCAGCTCGGCGCCGAATCCGTCTTCGTCGGCTCGGGCATATTCAAGTCGGGCGATCCCGCCCGCCGAGCCCGCGCCATCGTGGGGGCGGCCGTCCATTTCCAGGATCCGAAAATGCTCGCCGAACTCTCTGAAGATCTTGGCGAGGCCATGGTCGGCATCGGCATTTCAGATCTCGGCGAAAACCAGAAGATGGCCGTGAGAGGCTGGTAACCTGAATGGTCGCTTCCGATACTCAACGCTTGCCTGCCGGCTCAGCCGGCCTCAGGGTCGGCGTTCTCGCCCTCCAGGGCGACTATGCCGCCCATATCGCCGCGCTTCGCGAAGCCGGTGCCGAGGCTTTCGAGATCCGTTCCGCGGCCGACCTCGAATTGGCCGATTCCGTGGTGATTCCCGGAGGTGAGAGCACGGTGATGGGCTCCCTTCTGCAGCGTTTTGGCTTCCTGGACGCGTTCAGGCGGCGAATCCTGGCGGGAATGCCCGTATTCGGCACCTGCGCCGGTCTGATCCTCCTCTCGAAGGACATCGAGAACAGGAAGCAGCCGGGGCTTGGGCTGCTCGATGTCACGGTCCGCAGGAACGCCTACGGAACCCAGATAGACAGTTTCCGCGCCCAAGTGAAAACGACGATTCCCGGCGTTCCCGAACTTGAAGGCGTATTCATCAGGGCTCCGAAAATCACGAAGATCGGTCCCGGGGTGGAGGTTCTCGCCATGCATGAGGGCAGCCCAGTCCTTGTTCGCGAGGGATCCATGCTCGGAGCGACGTTCCATCCCGAGCTTATTCCGGGCGCTCTCATCCACAAATGGTTCTTGGGTTTCCCCAAAGAACGGAGGTAGTTTCATGATTGCCAAGGAAATAAAGAAACCGGCCAGCCAGGACGATATCGCGGCCCACGTAAAGCGCGTCTTCACTGCCCGCGACAAGCAGATTCTCGCCAACCATTTTGCCATAGCCGACACGATTGCCCAGACCTTCGGCAAGGGCTGCGAGGTCGTCATTCATTCCCTCGAGGACATTGGCAAGTCCATCGTGAAGATTGTGAACGGGGAGGTTACCGGCCGAATCCTGGGCGCCCCCATCACCGATCTGGGGCTAAAGGTAGCTAACAACGCCTACGATTCCAAGGAAGATATCGTCGGGCCTTATTTTTCCAAGACCAAGGCGGGGAAACCGCTCAAGTCGACCACGATGATCATACGCAACGACGAGGGCGCGCCCATAGGTTTCCTCTGCATCAATTTCGACCTTTCCATGCCGCTCACGCAGTTTTTCGCCGATTTTTCGCCCGCGCCGGAAGTCCCGCCCTCAGGCGAGAATTTCGCGCCCGACGTCGACGAACTCGTCGCTCAGGCAGTGGCCGACGAGCTGGAAGGTGTCTCCCGCGTCACGGGCGTTTCTCCCACGGAAAAGAACCGTCGCATCGTCGCCAACCTCGAGCTGCGCAGCATCTTCGACATAAAGGGAGCCGTGGAACTCGTCGCCGGCGAACTGGGCGTCACCAAGCATACAATTTACAAGTATCTCCGGGAATTGCGCAACGAACAGTGAGCGGCATGAGTTGAACTCCCGCCTCGGGGACGTCATAATCCTCCTAGCACGTACTAGGAGGATGTCATGTCCAAGCTTTGTTTCAACGCCAAAATAGCTCCAGCCGCTCTCGGCCCCTACTCGCACGCCGTCGTTTCCGGCGGTTTCGTGTTCCTTTCCGGCCAGCTCGGGCTCGATCCCGCCACCAACGCTCTCGCGCCGGGCGGCGTGGAAGCCGAAACCCGCCAATCCCTCACTAATATTTCCACCATACTCGCCGAACTGGGGCTCTCGCTTTCCAATGTGGTCAAGACGACGGTCTTTCTCAGGGATATGGGCGATTTCGCGCGCATGAACGCCATATACGCCGAGTTTTTTCCGAAGGATTTTCCCGCCCGCAGCGCCGTCCAGGCCGCGGCCCTTCCCAAAAACGGCGCGGTGGAGATAGAGGTGATCGTCTCGTCCGGAACGGCGACGGCCGATGCCGTGGCCGCGCGCCGCGTTTCGGAATGAGCCTTGGTTATGAAATACGATTTTGACCGGCTCTACGACAGAGCTTCTTCCGATTCCCTGAAATGGGCCAATAGAGCCGAGCATTGCGGCTCCGAGGATGCGATACCGCTCTGGGTGGCCGACATGGATTTTGCCTGTCCGCCCGAGGTCGCCGCCGCGGTGCGGGAGAGGGCCGCCCACCCCATCTATGGCTATCCCATCAGAAGCGATGCCTACTACCAGGCTGTCATCGGCTGGATGAAGCGTCGCAATGGCTGGGACATCGCCAAAGAGTGGATCTGCTACTCGCCCGGCGTCGTTCCGGCCCTCAATTTCGCCGTCCAGGGCGTATCCAATCCGGGCGACAAGATCATCATCCAGCCGCCGGGATACCACCCCTTCGTGAGCGCGACCCTCTGCAACGGCCGCCAGCTCGTAGAAAACGAGCTCGTATTCGACGGCGGACGTTATGTGATGGATTATGAGGCTCTCGAGCGCTCCAGCGACGGACGTACCAAGGCCATCATCCTATGCAGCCCGCACAACCCAGTAGGCAGGGTCTGGGAAAAGGCAGAGCTGGAAAGGCTCGTCGATATCTGCCATCGCCGCGGCATCGTCATCATTTCGGACGAAATCCATTCCGATCTAATTCTGGGCGATATCCGCCACACGCCCATCGCCTCCCTGTCCGAAAAAGCGGCGGCCATCACCATCACGCTCACCGCTCCCAACAAGACCTTCAATATGGCCGGGCTTACGATGGGCAACGCCATCATTTCGGACAGAAAGCTTCGCGACACATTCCAGAACGCCGTGGAAGCCTCTGGCATCGGCGTGTCGAATGTATTCGGCAACGTCGCCCTCGAGGCGGCCTACAACGAGGGCGAAGCCTGGCTCGAGGAACTGCTCGTCTATCTGCGGGGGAATTTCGGCCTTGTTTCGGATTTCATCGCCAAGAAGTTGCCCGAACTCAGTATATTATCGCTTGAAGGCACCTATCTCGGCTGGATCGATTGCCGGAAGCTCGGCCTTTCCGATGACGAACTCAGGGAATTCTTCACGAAAAAGGCCAGGATCTGGCTCGACGAGGGGACGAAGTTCGGCTCCGGCGGTTCCGGGTTCATGCGCATAAACCTGGCCTGCCCGAGATCGTATCTGGCGGAAGCGCTCCTCAGGATGGAAAAAGCCCTCGAGGAACGAAGGAGGGGATGACATGGATTTTATTCTCGATGAAGTCGATCAGTTCTGGCGGATCATCACGCTCAAGCCGTTCAGGAAAACCGAAGGAGTGTCGTTCGATATCCTGCCGATGAAGTATCTTCCGAAGATAGACGGCGTGGACCGGGTCGTGCACAAGCACGGGGCCTTGTCGCCGGGCTCGGTGGGCGACGTTAAGCGGCCCTGGTATCTTCATCCTCAGCAGGAGGACAATCTCCTCGTGCTCCAGGGCGTCCGCATGGTGGACATATATTCCCTGAAATACAGGCGCCTCGAGCATTTTACCGTGGAGCCCGAAAGAGTGTTCCACAACGACAAGCTCGTATATGAAGGACCGGCCATGGTCGTGTGGCCGACCAACGTATTCCATCGCATAACGTCGGGCGAAAATGGCTCCGTGTCACTCAATTTCGCCGTCAGGCTGCCCGGATTCGATATCGACACAAATTTTTCCGTCTACGATCTCGATACGAAGACGGGAGAATACAAAGTCATCAGGGAAGGCAAGCTGGATCAGTTCGCCTGACTCGATATCGCGCAACGCGGGTCTTTCATTCCTCTTCCGCGTTGCGGTTCACTTCGTTGGTTCTGCTCACCATGACCTTGTCTATTCTGTTGCCGTCCATGTCCACTATTTCGATATGAAAGCTCTTCCATTCGCAGGACTCGCCCACCTTGGGGATCGAGCCCATGCATTCGAGCACGAGGCCGGCCACGGTATCGTAGGCGTTGGCGTCGAATTCCTCCTCGTCCAGCTCCATGGATTCGGCGAATTCCGCTATGGCGAGGGTGCCGTCCACGAGGAAGGAGCCGTCTTCCCGCTCGACGATACCGGGCACTTCGTCCGAATCGTTCTGGGCGAGTCCGGCGACGACGGATTCCATGAGATCGCTCATCGTTACGAGGCCGGAAACGCCGCCGTATTCGTCGACGATCAGGCCGGTGTTCGCCGCGTTGTCTTTCAGTATGGAGAGAGCCCTCAGGGCCGATATCGTCTCCGGTATGAGGACGGGCGGGCTCAGGTGGGCCCTGATGTCGATGCTGCCTTCGCGCACGAGGGTTGCGAGGGCTTCCCTGACGTTGAGCATGCCCACGATCCTGTCGAGATCCCCTTCCATGACGGGCAGGCAGGCGAAGTTAGCGTTCGCCACCAATTCTTCCTTGGCTCTTTTGTTCCCGTCTTCCAGATCCAAGGCCAGGACGTCGGTGCGCGGCGTCATGAAGGTCGTGACCCGCCTGTCGTCCAGATTGAGGACGCCCTCCACCATTTCCTTTTCAGAATTCTCGAAAATGCCCGATTCCGCGCCTTCGGCTATAAGGATTTTTACCTCATCCTCGGTGACGTCCGGTCCCGGCGCGCGCGCGAAGCCGAGGGTCCTGACGATGAGCGATGTCGCGCCCGACAGGAACCTGACGAGGGGGTCGAATATGATGCTGAGGATGGAGATCGGGCGGATGATGGCCGCGGCGACCTTCTCGGGTCGGGCGAGGGCAAGGCTCTTCGGCACCAGTTCCCCGAGGATGACCGAGAAGAGCGTGGTGAGGATGACGACGATGACGACCGAAAGCGGTTCGGCGATGCTGGCGACGGCGGGAAAGCCCGAAAGCCACAGGCTCATGCTGCGCGATATCGTCGCTCCGCCCACGGCGCCGGTCAGAATGCCGATGAGGGTGATCGCCACCTGTATGGCCGACAGATATCTTCCGGGCTGCTCAGCGGCGTGCAAGGCGAGCAGATAGTTTTTTCGGCCCTCGTCAGCCTCGTGGCGGAGTCTGGCCTTCCGGGAGGATACGATCGCCATTTCCGAGAGGGAAAAAAAGCCGTTGAGGAGAATTAGGGCCAGAATGAGTATGAGTTCAGCGAGCATGGTTGGCCTCAAGGCTGTTCTTGGAAGAATATATCCGGCGCCTTTGCGAGACGCCGCTGTGACTGAAGGGGTCGGTTTCCGGAGATGGAGGTTCCGCGGTATCGGATGCGTGTTCGTTCATGGATTCAGGATACCAAATAATCGAGGCCTCGTCGAGGCCGGCGTCGATGGCGGCCTCGTTGGCGGCATCTATAGCCGCGTCGGCATCGTCGTCGCCATCGACATCGCTCCCGACCGTAGTGAAAAATAAAAACTTGTTGTATAGTTCCCGCATGCTGAACCGATTCGCCGTCCTGATCTGCGCCCTGGCCTTCTGCCTGTTGGGCGCATCCGCGCAGAACGTTGACGCGGCATTTCCCGCTGACGATACATTCAGGGTCATAGCCGACTCGATCTCCATCGGCAGGGAAAAATTTTCCGCCCGTCTCGACGAGATCCGCGCCGAAGGACGGGAGCCGCTCGGCCTCGTTCTGGCAGGCGGATCGGCGCGAGCTTACGCTCATATCGGCGTCATCCAGGTGCTTGAAGATGCCGGCATCCGGCCTGACTTCATAGTCGCCAACTCGATGGGCGCCGTGGTCGGCATGCTTTACGCCGCCGGAGTATCCCCGGACACGATCGCCCAAATCGTAGGCGCCGTTCCCCTCGAATACTATTTCAACCTCGTCCTCCCCACGAAGGGCGGCATAATCAACGCCGATCCCTTCGTCGGCGCCGTAAAGGAAATGGTGGGCGACCTGGACCTCTCCGACACGCCGATACCCATCATCGTGACGGGCGAAGACCTGAAGACCAGGCGTCTGGTGGAGCTGTCGGCGGGAGAGTTCTCCAAGGTCATGACGACAAGCTTCGCCATGCCGGCTATCTTCGAGCCGGTTCCCTTCGGCGAATTTCTCCTCGTCGACGGCGGATCGACCAACCTGGTGCCGGTCGAGATAGCCGCGAAGTATTCCTCTCTCCTTATCGTTTCCACAGCCTTCTACAACAAGAGCATGAACTACGGCAATCTTCTTTCCGTGCTCAGCAGGACCTTCGATATAGGGAAGACGAGATCGGGCATCGAGGCACTGCTCGCGGTCTCGCCCATCGTCATCAGAAATAATGTCGAAAATATTTCGTACATGCAGTTTTCCAGCCCCGCGGCCATCATCGAGCGGGGAAGGGAAAGTTCCTTGGCCTCCATCGACGAAATCCTCGGCGTACTGCCTTCAGCGTCCAGAAACAGGCGGATGCCGCCCGAGCTCATCGAAGCCAGGACTAAGTATGATCTTTCGATTCCGCGTACCCTCGCCCGGCTGAGGCGAGGGGCTCTGCCCGACGTTGTTCCCTCGGTGCGATACAAACTCAGATACAAGCTTTTTGACACGTTTGAGCGTTCGGCGATGGAACTGGATAGTCAGATGTACGGCGGTCTGGCGCTGTCGGCGGCGGCCGGCATGGTCAGAGCTTCGGCTTCTTCGATAATAGGGCTTTCGGGCGACCCCGGGCGGCAATGGGCGGTTACGACGAGCATGCTGGCCAATCCCTTCGATACCTTTCTCGCCCAGGCCGAGTTGAGACTTTGGGGCGATTTCAGTTCACTGCCCGCGTTTTTCCTCGAGCCCGACAGCCTCGAAATCCTGGCCGGCCTTTCCTGGTCCTCCAAGGGCGAGGGCTTCGTCCTCCGGCCGTCCCTGAGCGCCTCCCTCGATTACGCCCTCGATTCGGGGGCTCTCGGTTGGGAAACGAGGACCGACCTGGCGCTCGACGCGGGACTCGGCGACAGGCCTCTCCTCCCGGGAACCTGGGCGGGGTTTGTGTCGGCAAGAGCTGGCGCCTTTGCCGACACGCTGGCCGAGCCGGGAGGTTCTCCCCGCTATGGTCCCGAAATGACGCTTAAGACGGGCATCGCCAGGATAGGCATCGCCAGGATAGGCGGCGCCAAGCAGCCTGGCGGCGCCTATCCTGGCGGCGCCGCTTTGAGGGGAAGGGTGACGGGGCGATTCGATATGTCCGGCAGGGGGCTCTCGCTTGAGCGGGGCGACGCCTATCGGGGAAACGCCCTCGCGGGCGCGGCGCCCATCGTCATCGCCGCCAACATGGAACTCGTCTGGCTGGCGAAATCCCTCGAGTTCGACGCGGCAGAGCTATTCCTCGTCAAGAACATGGAATTGGGTCCATATTTCGACGCCGTCTGGCTTGCCGGCGGCGGCTCCGGTTCGACCCTGAATCCCGATGCCTTCAGTTTAGGGCTCAGCTACGCCACTACCCTGAGCTTCGCCGGCCTGACACCCATCGATCTGTCGCTTTTCCTGGGCTTGGACAATACGGGATATCCGGTTTTCGGCGTCAGGGCGGGAAGGCTCTTTCCCGCCGTCAAGTGATATTCTCGTCTTCGCCGTACGCCGCGTCGTTCAGCGTCAGGGGATTTTTGAAGCGCCAGAGCAGAAGGGCGATGAAGACAAGGTTGATGACACTGGCCGCCGCGAAAAGGTTCCATTTCGGATTGCCCGAGGCCACCGACCCCACATAGCTGTGAAGCTTCACCCCGATGGTGTAGAGCCTGTCATCGGTGAGAAAAACGAGGGGGACGAGGAAGCCGTTCCACGCGGAGATGAAGGCCGTCATCATCGCGGCGGCCAGGGCCGGGGCGCTCAAGGGAGCGATGATCTTCAGCATGTAGGCGAGGGGCTTCATGCCCTCAAGCGCGGCTTCCTCCTCATAGCTCGGAGGCAGGCGATCCAAGAAAGCCTTCAGCGTAAAGAGTGAAAAAGGCAGGGCGTGGAAGATATACACTGTGACGAGCGGGACATAGCCGCCCAGCAAGCCCAGAAGCCTGAAGAGGATGAAGAGCGGGATGAGGGAATGGACGCCGCCCGTCATTCCTAGCGCCTGCAGAAAGGCGAAGGCCTTCGCCGAGCGCCTGGCGGTCGTCCGCGACAGGGCGAGGGCAGCCGGCAAGGTGAAGATCGGTATCAGGAGGGCGGTGGCCGCCGCGACCAGGAAGGTGTTGAAAAAATATCGCAGGATTCCCTCTTCGCGCAGAATCGTGCTGTAGGGACGAAGCGAGATGAAGCGCGGAAGGAGCCCGTCTATATAGACTGCCGACAGATCCGAGAATGAAAGCCACAGGACAACATAGATTACGAGGATGGCCGAGGCGACGGCGAAAATTCGCGCCGTCCAGCAAGCCGCTTTCCAGGCTAAGGCCGCTGCTTTGCCGCTGATGTTTGGCCGCGTCGTCCTCTCTATCCCTTCAGGCCGCTTTCTGAGATGAAACCACAGCCCAACGAGCAAAATGACAAGCATTCCCACCGCGACGGCGTATGCCGAAGGTATGCCATAGTCGTTTTCGTTCCTGAAGGCGTCATAGAGGAAAATTTCGAGCGTGGTCGTCGCCCCGACTATATTTTTTTCGGTGATGCCGCCGACGAAGGGCGGCCCCCCGGCCGTCATCAGGAAGGGCACCTGGAATTCCTTGAACGATCTCACGAAATCGAGAGCCCACATGACGATGAGCGTTGTACGAGCCTGCGGCGCCCTTATCCAGCGCGCGATCGTCCAGGAATCGGCTCCATCCATGCTGGCGGCTTCCGTCATGCCGCGGTTCACGGCGCGGAGCGACGCGTAGAGGGCGAACACGACAAGGGGAATGCTCAGCCATACGTCGACGGCAAGGGCGGCGATGAAGCCTGCCGCTGGATCGGTGAGAAGGTTCAGTTCCCTTCCCAGCAATGCCGAAAGCATCGACTTCCCGCCGCTGCCGTGGATGATCATCCGCCAGATGGGCACCGAGATGAAGGATGGCACTCCCCAGGGCACGAGAATGGCCGCGAATATGATCTTGAAAGATTTTTCCGCGTCCAGGAGGACGGAGGCCAGGATGAATCCTATGAGGACGGAGAGGCTGGCCGAGAGGAGGGCCCAACCCAGCGTTATGCCCAGGGAAAGAACGAATGCCCTGTCCTCGACGAGGGTTCTGAAATTGTCGAGACCCGCCCAGGCGGCCTGGCCGTAGCTGTCGTGATAGAGGGAACTGGCCGCGGCAGTGAAGAAAGGGAGTATGCCCGCGGCCAGAATGAGAAAGGCGAGAGGAAGGATGGCCCATTTCGTCACCCTGGATCTGCCGAGAATCGACGCTTTCATCCCTTCCCTAGAAAACGAGATTGATCGACTGAATCTGTTTTACGTTCTTGATCCCCTCGGGCAGACGGGCGATGTTCTTGTCCCAGACGAGGACGAGGGGGAATTCGCTGGGATCGAGGCCCGCCCCATCCTTGTACATGGCGAGTATGACTTCGTCGTTGGCGTCCAGTTCGCGCGAATCGAGGGTGATCTTGTAGCCGTCGACGGCGGTCACCTCGACTTTGTAGCCGGCCTTGGCCGCCGCGCTGTCATAGGCATGGATGCTCGTGTCCTGCTTGTGCGGCTGGTAGGCGGGATCGTCGGCGTAGCCCAGGAGGAGGTGGAGGGGGAAGCCGGTATAGCTGCCGCTTATTCCCTTGCGTTCGAAAACGACTTCCTTCTTGTGGCAGCTCACGCAGGACTGCACCGTGGCGCGATCCATCGTTCCGTTCATCTTCCCGCCGTAGGAGATGGCGAAGTCCTTGAAGTCCTTCTGTTTCACGATGATGCGCTTGATCATCTTGACCGAGGTGTGGCCGTCGATGTTGGGATCGTTGGGACCAATTTTCACCGTCCTGATGTAGCCCGGATCCTTGGGGAGCCAGTCGCCGTCCATCCTGAAGGCCAGAATCCACGTGCCGTCCGCCTCATCGAGCACTTGTTTGCCGGAATAGGTCATCTCGTAGCCGTCGGTGGCCGCGAACGTTATGGAATCGTCCGCGGAAAGGCTCATGAAACGGGAGAGGATAACCCTGAGGCCCACCCCGCCATAGACGTTGGAGTACTTTGTCCCGGCGCTGGTCGTGAAGCTTCCCTTGTTTTCCATATAGGCCGGATCTTTTTCCAGGTCGGCGAGGGTATAGGAGGTCTTCACGCCGTTGATATCCAGCTCAAGCGCGAAAGAGGCGGCTTCCGAAACCGCCTTGGACGCTGCGAGGCTCGTGGTTATGGAGGCGATCTGCTTGACCCAAAGGTTTTTGGCCGTGTCGCCGACGATCATGGGTCTGTCGAGGGGCTTGCCGGCCTCGGTATCGGCGAGGATCAGCGCGTCCTGTGCGACATCCTTCGTGGAGAAGGTGGCGGAAAAACCGTCGGCCGCCGAGAGCGTGACTTCATAGCCTTTGGCCCAGAGTCCGGCGTCGAAGGCATAGGGATGGGAGGAGTCGGAACCGTCGATCATGGCGATGGCGAGACGGAGGGGGATGCCTGAATAGGTTGTCGCCACGCCTTTTTTATCCACAGTTTTCTGGACATAATCCTTGCCCGCGGCCTTTATCTTCTGGTAATAGGATTGAGTCAGGCTGTCCTTCCTCGCGCCCGCCAGTTCGATGCTCCAGCCGGTCTCCGCCGCCGACGCGGCCGATGTCGTGTCCGCCGCTGCCGCTGCGGCCACCGTTGTCGTCGGGACGATCTCGACGAGGGGCTTTGCCGCTTTCTGCGATTGCGATACGCATCCGGCGAGAACGAAAGCGATGGAGACCGTGATGGCGAGAATGGTCCTCATTCGTCTAGGCATGGTGTTACTCCTTTCGCATATTCATGATTACGGCTTCGATCCGCCGCTTATGGTTTCCTGGTTGGCGTCGATAAGCCGGCGCGCTTCCGCGAGGGCCGCGTCCGGCTTCATGCTGCCCGCGAGTATGAATCGCAGAATTTTCCACATCGTGTTTTTATAGGTGCCGTAGCCCGAGCTGGGAGGTATGACGGCGCCAATTTCGGCGCTTCTGGTCAGGATGGCTTGATAGCGGTCGGCGCTCTCCGCTACCTTCCACGCGTCGGAATTCGCCGGGAGTTTGGAGAGGGCTGCCGAAAAGCGATGCTGGACCCCGACGCCGGACAGGTACTCGAGCAGTCTGCGCGCAGTGACGGGGGATTGGGTGGAGCGCGTCATCGCGAAACCTTTGAAATCGAGGAGGGGCGCCATGGGTTTGCCTGTGGACGAAACCACCGGATAGGGCGCGACGCCGAAGTCCAGGCCTATCCGTTCGAACTCGGGAATGGAATAGGACCCGCTCAGTATCATGGCGATTTTGCCCGAAGCGAAGCGCGCCACCATGGCGTCGCGTTCGAGGGGCTCCAGGTAGCCTCGGTCGATCATCGAGAGAATCCAGGATATGGCCTGTCTGGTTCCCCGATCGTCGGGACGGACTCCGCCGTCGGCATCGGCGATGGAAGGTTTTCCGAAGCCCATGGCCATGGGCAGAAGCCAATACGCGGAATAGACATTCCAGGAAATGGGCGTTCCGCCGCTCCGGCTTATCCGCGCGGCCATGGCTTCCAGATCGTCGGTCGTCCAGGTCAGGGCGGGCGGAACGGGGACCTGTTTCCTGTCGTAGAAAACCAGCTGCGCATCGAAATAGAAGGGAATCGCCCAACGCCGGCCTTCGGCGCTGAAGGCTGCCGCCCCCTTCTCCACGATATGAGAGGCGTCGATTCGATCCAGGGGCTGGAGGGCCTGCGCCGCCACGAGATCGGGGACATTGTCGGACTGGATCATGAGAAGATCGGGCGCGCGTCCCCCGCCGCGCTGGACGGCCAGGAGCTTGGACCTTGTATCCGGCACGTCCACGGCTCTGACCTTCGCGCCGGAAAGCGTCGCCCAACGTTGGATTTCCGCCTTGAGTTCGGGGACGCCCTCCCAGGAGAGCCAGATTTCCAGTTCCCGTTCGCGGGCCTGGTCTCCGCTGATGTTTACTGAACTGAAGGAAGCCACCCTGGCATCCGGCGCGAGCAGATCCCAGCCTCCAGAGGACGATTCGACGATATAGAATCCGGAAAGTCTGTCCGCGAGATCGTCGCCGGTCCAGATTTTGGTCCCGGCCGGGCCGGCGCACTCGATCCTCCATGCTTCCACGAGGGGAGGAAGCAGTTCGGAGACGGCAAGGCCGCGTTCGATGAAGTTTTTCGCGGGGATGGAATATGAAAGCGCGCGCAGCGCGGTATCGGAGGGCAAGGTTTTTGAGCCGCCGTTAAGGCGCAGGTCGAATGCCCAGGCCGAAGCATGAAGCGCGAAGGCGAGGCCTACGGCAAGAACAACCGTCCGGAAACAAGGTTCCGGCGGGCTTGAGCGAGTCATCATTCCCCCTTTTCAAGCATGGAAGGCTGAACCGTTTCCGGCGCAACCCGATGGCTTTTAGTCCATGGATTTCAGCGGCTCATTTCCATGATGCCGCATATCTTTAGGAACTAAGGCTCGAAGGAATTCTATGGCTGATTCTATGGCGCCCATTCGCAGGCGTCAAGCGGATGAACCTGTCTTGACGGACAGAGTTACGCGCGGGGCAAAAAAAAGGCGCCCGGGATGGGCGCCTTTCGTATCCGATCCGAATCCGATCGGGATTCGATCGGGATCCGACGCTACAGTTTCAGGAGGACGCCGATATAGGAGGCCTCGAGGCCGGTTTCGGCGTTGATGGCGAAGTTGTTCGACAGGAAATAGCTCGTGCCGCCGATCGTGTTGAAGCCGACGCCGGGAAGGATCGAAAGACCCAGGCCAAAGTACGAATCGAAGTTGCCGACCCAGGCGAGTTCGCTGGGCAGGTTGAGGGCGCCCCAGTTGAAGTGGAGAGTGCCAACCGCGCCTACCGCGACCGACACCGTGCTGCCGAGATAGAGTCCCGCGCGGCCGGCGACGCCATAGGTGAAGGGGAGTTTTTCGGCGATCGTGAACTTGCCGATGGCGTATTCAACGCCGCCGCCGACCGAAAGGCCGTACCAATAGCCGAAACCGATGCCGACATTCGCATTTATCGAACCTGGATTGATGAGCATGCCATTTTTTGAATAGTTAGTGGTTTCCGCGGACGCGAAACCGACGACGACGCAGAGAAGCGCGACAAGCACCGTGAATTTCTTCATTTCCCTCTCCTTTTGCTAAAAACGATCAGGTTGATGCTGTGTCCGGTTTGAATCGGAAAACTCGATAACTCAAGCCGGGCAGGACAATATCCACTTATAATTGTATAGATGATTCCCGGAATTTGCAAATAGTAATTAACTTGATTCCTTTGGTTTTCACCCAATCGCCGTGCCGCCGAACTGTCTCGGTGCATAAAAATGCCAATAGTATGCGGCTTTTATGTCTTGACACTGCGACGCCCCCTGTTGTACCGTCGCGTAAAGGATATTCACATGAGTTATATTAAAGATTCCTTATGTTTCATGCGAAGCGGCCGGAACAGGCCGCATTACTCAACCCTCTCGTACTAGTCCAGACAATTCCCCATTTGACATCGCCAGTTCCTCCCTCCAATTCCCCGGCTTTAGCCATAAGGGATATCAGTAAAAGATTCGGTCCTCATGCGGTTCTGGACGGCGTTTCGCTCTCCATCCCGGCCGGAAGAATTTACGGCATAATCGGACGGAGCGGAGCGGGCAAGACCACCCTCATCAGGATCGCCTCGCTGCTCGAACGCGCCGACGGAGGCGAGATTTTCTATTCCGGAGTTTCCGTATCCGGAGCCAAGGGAAAGGAACTGATAGAGGCGCGCAGAAAAGCTGGGTTCGTGTTCCAGAACTTCAACCTTTTCTCCTCGAGAACCGTCGCGGGCAATGTGGCTTTCCCCCTGGAAGCGGCCGGCTGGAATAAAACGGCCATACGCGAAAGGGTGGAGGAGCTCGTGGAGCTCGTAGGGCTCTCGGACAAGGCGGACAGGCCGGCCGGCCGGCTTTCGGGAGGCGAGCGCCAGCGCGTCGCCATCGCCAGGGCTCTCGCGAACAGACCTCAGATACTCTTCTGCGACGAAGCCACCAGCGCGCTGGATCCCGAAACCACGAGGTCCATCCTGGATCTGATCCAATCCCTGCGCCAGCGTTTCGGTCTCACCGTCATGATGGTCACGCACCAGATGGAAGTGGTCAGGAGAATCTGCGACGACGTCGCGATCATTTCCGACGGCTTGATCGTGGAGAGCGGCCCCGTGGCTTCCGTTTTTTCCCGTCCAAGCAGCGAAACCGGACGCCGTCTCGTGGCGGAGGTCAACCATGCGTGAAATTTTCGACCTCATCGCCCAGGCCGGTGCTGGAAACCATCCTCATGGTGATCGCGTCCACGACGATCGCGGGACTGTTCGGCGGTTCCATCGGCCTCGCGCTCTACTTCATGTCGAACGAAAGGCTTTCCGAGCATTCGGGCCAGCTTTCGATCGTGAAAAAAGTCGCTGACCGGGTGATCAATACCCTGAGGTCCTTTCCCTTCGTCATTCTCATGGTTCTTGTGCTTCCTCTTTCGCGCCTCATCGTGGGGACGAGCCTTGGGACGGTGGCGGCCATCGTGCCTCTTTCCATCGCGGCCATGCCCTTCGTGGCGCGCATCGTCGAATCGTCGTTGGCCGAAATCGATGGCGGCATACTCGACGCGGCTCTCTCTTCGGGAGCCACGAAGGCCAGGATCCTCTTCGCCATTCTCGTGCCTGAAGCCCTCCCCTCGCTGATCGCCGGTCTCACGCTCACGATGATCAACCTGGTGGGTTATTCCGCCATGGCAGGGGTCATCGGAGGGGGCGGTCTCGGCGATCTGGCCATCAGATATGGCTACCAGCGTTTCAGGACCGACATCATGATCGCATCGGTGCTCTCGATCATCGTACTCGTCGAGGGAATCCAGATGACGGGCAACAGGATCACGAGGAATCTGAAGCTCAAGCGCTGACAAGACAGTCCCCAATGCCCCCTATGGCGGCATAATCTCATCGCAGGAGGTTCGCTATGAACCGGAACAACCGCACTGTATCCTTTATCCTGGCGACGGCATTGGCAATCGCCGCCGTCTCCGTCCCGGCCTTCGCCCAGACCGCGCAGAAGCCCGTGACTCTCAAAGTCGGCGCCAATCCCATTCCCCACGCTGACTTGCTCAACCTGGTAAAGGCGGATCTTCTCGCCCAGGGCATCAAGCTCGAAATCGTCGAGATCACCGACTATGTGACGCCCAACCTCCTTCTCGCCGAAAAGCAACTCGACGCGAATTTTTTCCAGCACACGCCCTACCTCAACAATTTCGCGGCGGAGCGTAAGCTGGCCCTGGAACCCGCCGGCCAGGTATTCGTCGCGCCTCTCGGCCTCTATTCCAGGAAGTACAAGAAGTTGAACGATCTTCCAGTCGGCGCCGTCATCACGATACCGAACGATCCGACCAACGAAGCCCGCGCCCTCATACTTTTCCAGAACAAGGGGCTCATAAAGCTGGCCGCCGGCTCTGGGCTGAAGGCGACGATACGCGACATCACCGAGAATCCCAAGAAATTCCAGTTCAAGGAAATCGAGGCTCCGCAGCTTCCGAGAACGTTGGACGACGCCGCCGCCGCCGTGATCAACGGCAGCTTCGCCACCCAGGCCGGTTTCTATCCCTCAAGGGATAACCTGATGATCGAAGGCGCCGAGTCTCCCTATCCCAATATCCTGGCCACCCGCAAGGGCGACGCCGACGATTGGCGCGTAGTGGCCCTGCTCAAGGCCCTGCAGTCCGAAAAAGTGCGACAGTATCTCGAGAACAACTATAACGGGAGTTTCGTGCCGGCTTTCTGAGATCTTATTGTTTGACAGCAAGGCGCCTTCGTGCGATAGTGGCCTGATTTTGCGGCCGCGACTATCGGAAGGCGTCTTTTTTACGCTTGGTTCCGCCGCGGGAAAGGATAGAGCGAGAATGATGTCCGCGACAGGAAAGCTGGGGTTCATAACAGGCCAGCCGAAGAACTGGAAAGTCACCGCGACCCGCGCTTCTCTCGACAAGCTCATCTATCAGATGGTCTTCCCCTACCTCGGCGTCTATCTCGTCGGCCTCGGCGCCACGGGCACCACGCTGGGGCTGGCCAATGGCCTGGGCATGGCCTTGAGCGCTCTTTACGGCCTTGTCGGCGCTTCTTTTATAAAGCGATCCGGCACCAGGCGCATGTATCTTCGCGGACTGGCCATAGTCGCCTTTTCCTATCTGGTTCTGGGGCTGGCCGGCGGGTGGGTCGTGGGCATGGCGGGTGTGATGGCCTGGTGGCTGGGCTCGGCCGAGACCGGTCTCTGCTGCAATGTCGTCTGCGGCAGTTCCCTGGAAAACAAGGGAAGGGCGACGGCCATGGGCACCTGCGAGAGCGTCGCGCAGGGGACGATGAGCTTCATCGGACCGGCGATCGGCGCCGGCATCGTCGGTCTCCTCGGCGGCCTTAAGGTCGCCACGATCCGTCCGCTGTTTTTCCTGGCCTTCGCGGGCGAAATCGGCTGTCTTTATTTCGTGAAGCGCAATCTGACGGACTGCGGCGCCGCCGCGCGCGCCTCGATGCGCGCGGGCGCGGGCGCCGGCCTCGCCAATCCCTTTCATATCCTAAGAGGAAGAAAGCATCTGGGCAGGTTCATCGCCGTCTCCTGCCTGACCAACCTTCCCGTCGGCATGGTGCTGCCTTTCACCCAGCTTTTCGCGAGCGAAACGAAATCCGCCAGTCCCTATATCCTCGCCGCTATGGTGACGGGCTCCGCCTTGGTCAGTCTCGCGGTCGGGCTTCCCCTCGGGAAAGTGGCCGACAGGATCGGCAGGAAAAAAATCCTTTATGGGCTCGCGCCGCTCTTTTTGGCGAGCAATATTCTGCTCATTTCCAGTTCGGCTCCCGTTCTTCTGATCCTTTCGGGAATCCTCCAGGGCGTCCTCCCCGTCACTCTCGTCATTTCCGCCGCCATGGCTTTCGAGCAGGTGCCCGCGGAGGATATGGGCGACTGGATGGCCATACTCCGGTTTTTCAAGATGGCCATGGGAGCCGTCCTGACGATTCTCTGCGGACTGATCTGGGATCATCTGGGCCCGCAATGGGTCTTTATATTCGCGGCCGGCATAGACATTTTCGTGAGAATTCCCCTGCTGATGAGCATTCCCGAAACCCTGGAAAAGAAAGCTTAGGTCCTAGGGGCAGGCTGCCCGACCGGGGCGATATTAAACCGCTGCGTGTCCTTTACCCATGGCCGATGAAATTAGTATTTTTTTATCGGAAGGAGCGCTTCGATGAAATACATCATCATCGGCAATGGAGCGGCGGGCATGGCCGCCGCCGAAGCGATACGCGATAAGGACCCCGAGGGCGAGGTTGTTATCTATACGAACGAGGATCGGTACAACTATTCGCGCCCCAGGATCATCGAATATTTGAACGGAACTTTCCCCGGCGAGAAACTGACGATCAGGGGGAAGGAATTCTACGACAAGAAGAATCTGCGGCTCGTGAAGCCGGCATCGATCGAGTCCATCGATCCGCCTGCCCGCGCCGTGTCGCTTCGCGGCGGGGCCCTGGATCATTTCGACAGGCTCATCATCGCGACCGGGGCTTCGGCCTTCAGGCCGCCCATCGAAGGCGCGGAGCTCGACTCCGTCTTCACGCTGAGGACGATCGACGACGCCGACAGAATCCTGGCCCGCTGCGCCGGCGGTAAAGAAGTCGTCGTTATAGGCGGCGGCCTTCTGGGAATCGAGACGGCGGCCAATCTCGCGAAGGCGGGCATGAAGACCACCATTGTGGAAATGTTCGACCGACTCCTGCCCCGCCAGCTGGACGCAGAAGCCGCCTCGGTGCTCCAAACGATGCTCGAAAAAAGGGGCTTGCGCTTTCTTCTGGGGAAACAGACCTCGGCGATCCGGAAAAAGGGCGAGGTTTCGGCGCTGATCTTCCGCGACGGCTCGTCGATCGAAGCCGACATAATCATCTTTTCGGCCGGCATTGTGAGCAACGTCGAGCTTGCCCGCGGCGCGGGAATCCTCTGCGATCGGGGCATCGTCGTCGACGAACATATGGAGACCAATATTCCCGGCATCTTCGCCGCCGGCGACGCCGCCCAGTTCCGGGGCAGGGTATACGGCCTTTGGCCTGTCGCCAGGGAGCAGGGCGGCATCGCCGGCCGCAACGCCGCGGGCGAAGAGGCGACGTACTCCGGCAGTCCCGTATCCGTCAAGCTCAAGGTGAGCGGGATCGAACTCGTTTCCTTGGGATCGATCGAGGCGGGCGAGGGCGTCTCCGTCGTGACGAAACGCGGCGATGAGCGCTTCAAGCGCCTTTTCCTGAAAGAGGGGCGGCTGGCCGGAGCCATTCTCATCGGCGACGTATCGGGCTTTGCAGGGCTTCAGAGACTCCTGATGTCAGGGGAAATTGTCGGGGAGCCTGAATCTTTATAATCCATACTCTGGCCTCGCCGTCCGGGGAGCATTATAATCGTGCTGAAAAGCATCGATTCCACAGGAGGATATTCATGAAGAGAAGACTTTTCGCGATTCTGACCTTGGCGATATTCGCCGCCGCCAGCGTCTGGGCAGCGCCTGGAGTTTTCGGACCCTACGCCTTCAACGCGATCGCGGTGAGCGTTCCCTCCCGCGGCGTAAACATTCCCGCGCTGCTTACGCTTCCCCAAAAGGAAGGCAAGCTCCCCCTCGTCGTCATGGCCCATGGGCACGGCGGCAGCAAGGAAGAAAATGGCGGCTTCACTGCCATCGCCGAAGCGCTCGCGGTCCGCGGCGTGGCGAGCATCAGGATGGACTTCCCTGGCTGCGGCGCGAGCGCCGAATCCTTCACCGCGAATACCCTCACCAATATGCTCGCCGATATGGAAGCGGCGCGCGCCTACGCGGTGGGCCGGACGCAGATTGATCTCTCCAACATGGGCGTCTTCGGCTACAGCATGGGCGGTCGACTCGCGATCCTCTCAGCCTCGAAGGGCTACCGCTCCCTGGGCCTCCTCGCGCCCGTAGGCACCGATGGCCCCGATGCGATGTATGTTTTCATGGGTGGGAAGGAAAAATACGCCGAATACGCCGCGAAAGCCAAGGCCGAAGGCCATGTGCTCTTCACGACTCCCTATGGTCAGATACAGGATCTGAGCGCGAAATGGTTCAGCGACAACGAAGCGGCCAAGGGTCTCGCCGCCGTGTCCGCGTTCACCGGTCCCATTCTCTTCGTGACGGGCAGCGCCGACACTATCATCCCGGCGCCCGTAATCCAGGCGACGGCTGGAGCGGCGGTGGCCAGCTCGTATATCGAGATCGTGCCCGTGGCCGGCGCCGACCACGGCTACGGCTTCTACGGCGGCGACTCCGCCCTCAAAGCCCAGACGGCCGAAGCGATCGCCAGCTTCTTTGCCCTCACGCTGCGCTGATCCGTAAACGGGGGGTCGCGGCGCTGATTAAGCCGCGGCCACCTTCGGAGCCGTTCTGGCGGACTGAGCAGCGGTTCCAGGCTGATCTTCAGTTATTCGCGCTCCTTGCCGCGATCGTGGCTGAGGAACAGCCCCATGCAGACGAGGTCCTCATATTCTCCCTTGAATTTTCGTTTTTTCCTGAGGCAGCCTTCTTCGGTAAAGCCTGCTTTCATGTATAGGGCTCGGGCTGCCGTATTCGTTTCGAACACTTCGAGCTCCAGCTTCTCGAGGCCAAGCCTCATGGCCCCTTCGATGCAGGCACTCAAGAGCCTTTCGCCCAGCCCTTTGCCCCGGTGCTCCGCGGCTATGCCCATTCCGACGGTCGCCGTATGGCGTATCTCCTCGAAACCGCCGATATTGATGTCGATCCAGCCGACGAGCTCGCCGGAGTCGGTGTAGGCTCCAAGCATGGGATTGCCTGCTTCGTTGTGCGCTTCTATGTACTTTCTCGTACTTCCTGAGGGGAAACGCAGCGAGAAAAAGAGGTATTTCTCCTCGTCTTTTATCCTGTTGATGAGCGAAAAAAGAATGTCGGCATCATTGGGCGATACTGGTCTGATCTCATAGTTCATGACGGCCTCCCCGCCGACCACAACATCTTGTTGTCTTCGAAGCCGTACCGAACCTTGCCTTCGTTTTTGAGGTAGGAAAGGAAGGAACGGAGCGTGCTGCCGGCGAGGACATATTGCCCATGATCCAGTCTTATCCCGTAGCGGCCCGATATTTCCGCGAAAAGGTCTTCGAAGATGAGAGGCTTTTCGAGCGCCTTCAGGATGCTGGCCTCGATCTTCTCGACCCTGTCCCTGTTCGCTTCGACGAGAGGATAGATGGAGTCGCACACTTCGCCGTGGGAAGGGACGAAATAGCGGGACTTTATGCCGCCTAACGTCTTTAAGCTTTTCTTGAACGCCTCGACGTCATAGATAAAGGGAATCTTGTATTTTTCCAGAATATTTTCCCCGAAAAGGCTGTCTCCCAGGTAGAAGACGCCGTCCTTCGTGAGAACGCCTATCATGTCGATGAAATGGCCGGGCAGGGGAACGAAGGTGAGCGATTCCGTGCTGTCGCTTGGGCTGATCAATCGCGTAACCTTCGACGATTTGGCCTCGAAGAATTTGGAGCGCAGTTCCCTGAAGGGAAAACCGCCCCATAGAAGGCTGCTCTCGAGGTATGGATTTTCTATGAACGAAGATTCGCCCCGCGTGGCCCATATTTCGCAGCCCGTCATCCCCTGCAGGTAATTGTTGGCGCCGATGTGGTCGGCGTTGGAGTGCGTGTTGATGATTGTCTTGAGGGACCAGGCCTTCTCGCCGAGGATCTTGAGGATTCTCCTGCCCGCGTCCTTGTCGTTGCCCGAATCTATGAGCTGCGCCGCGCCCGCGTCGGCGTAAATGCCTATGTTCGTGGGGCCTGGAACGAGCCAGGAATTGCCTTCGAGGTGAAGCAAAGGAAGATTGTCCATGATGGCTCCTATGGCCGCCGCGTCTGGACTGTCCGGGAATCGCTTCCCGGGCAATCCAGATTCAAGCTTCTCTTCGCTTCAGTCCAGTTCACCCGAACAGGTGATACTGGGCGATGAGTGGGGCGAAGAGGCTGGAGACGAGGCTCATGACCGTGATGAGCGTATTCAGGGAAGGACCGGCCGTATCCTTGAAGGGGTCGCCGACGGTGTCGCCGACCACGGCGGCCTTGTGCGCTTCGGATCCAGGTCCGCCGCAGTTGCCCGCTTCGATATATTTCTTGGCGTTGTCCCAGAGTCCGCCGGCGTTGGACATCAGAAGGGCGAAGACGACGCCGGTGAATATGGCGCCGCCGAGGAAGCCACCCAGAGCGGTCGGTCCCAGGACGAAGCCTACCACGAGGGGAAGGACGACGGCGAGCAGGGCCGGGAACACGAGGGCGCGAAGGGCTCCCGAGGAAGCTATGCCGACGCAGCGCGAGTAATCCGGGAGTTCGGTGCCGGCGAGAATGCCCGGCTTTGCCTTGAACTGGCGGCGGATTTCCTCGATCATCGTGAAGGCGTTGCGCGTCACCGCGAGCATGGTCAGGGCGCTGAAGAGCGGCGGGACGATGCAGCCAAGGAATATGCCGCTAAGGACTATCGGGTCCTGCAGGTTCATGAGGAAGCTTCCGCCCGAGTATTTGACGATGACTTCCGAATAGGCTGCGTACATCGCGAGGACGGTGAGGGCGGCCGCGCTGATGGAGAAGCCTTTCGTGATGGCCTTGGCCGTATTGCCGGCCGAGTCCAGGACGTCCGCGGTGTCCACTACCTCGTGGCTCATGCCGGACATCTCGGCGATGCCCTTGGCGTTGTCGACGATGGGGCCGTAGGCGTCGTTCGAAACGACGATGCCGGTGAGGGAGAGCATGCCGACCGCGGCTATGCCGACGCCGTAGATCCCGGGCAGGCCGAAAGCCTGGGCCGAGAAATAGGAGGTGAGGGTCGCGATTACTATGCCGATGAGGGCGGGCGCTATGGAGATGAGGCCGTAGCTGAAGCCCGTGATGATCGTGAGTCCGGTACCCGAGGCGGAAATTTCGGCGACGTTGCGCACGGGTCTGTATTCATCGTTCGTGAAATAGTCGGTGGTGAAGCCGATGATCACGCTGATGACGAGGCCGGAAATCGTCGCGATGAGGGCTCCGTAATTGAAGACCGTTTCGCCCGCCAGAGCGTTCACGACGACGAAGAGAATGGTCGCGAGCACGCAGAATACCACGCAGGAGAAAACCGTCCCGAAGTTGAGCGCCTTGCCGGGTTTGCCGTCGGGTCCCACCTTGACGAACTGGAGCCCTATCAGGGCGCTGACGATACCGACGATGCAGAGGATGAGGGGGAGTATGGCGTACTGCATGCCTATCGTTCCGGCCGCCGCGAAGGAGGTGCCGAGGAGCATGGAGGCTACGGTCGCCGCCACGTAGGAGTCGAAGATGTCGGCGCCCATGCCGGCCACGTCGCCCACGTTGTCGCCGACGTTGTCGGCGATGACGGCTGGGTTGCGCGGGTCGTCTTCGGGAATGCCGAGCTCTACCTTGCCCGTCAGGTCGGCCGCGATGTCGGCCGTCTTCGTGTAGATTCCGCCTCCGGCTTTCGCGAGCAGGGCGAGGGAGGAAGCGCCGAAGCTGAATCCGAGCACGATTTCAGCGTCATGGAAGATCAGGTACAGGAGGCTCATGCCGAAGACGGCTACGCCGACCATCGCCAGGCCCATGACCGCGCCCGCCTTGAAGGCTACGTTGAATCCCTGTCCGAGGCTTCGTCCGCAGGCCGTGGCCGTCCTGACGTTCGCCTTGACGGCGATCGACATGCCAAGCCAGCCGGCGAGCGCTGAGCAGAGCGCCCCAAACCCGAAGGCGGCGGCGGTGTAGACGCCATGGAGGGGCCGTTCCGGATCGCCGGAGAAGATGACCCCCAGGACGACGACGAGGACCACGGCGACGGCGATGAGCGCGCGATACAACATTTTGAGGTAGGTGGACGCGCCGTCCTTGATCCATGATGCGATTTGCACTGCCTTCTCGGTTCCTGGTTCCTGACGGAAAACCCAGCGGTAGTACACCAGAGCCGCGGCGATGGAGCCCAAGCCGCAGCCAATGCCAATGTAGAGCCAAAGATCACTATTCATACTATCCTTTCAGGCTTTCGCGTATTTCTCCAGCGCTTTGTCTCGTGAGGCGGCGGAGCCGGCGAAAACCTTATGTTCTCAAATAGTCGCGGATTTCCACCAGAGATAGTTGGTCTCTTTGAGGGTGTCCATGGACGGGAGCGAATAGGCGGCTAAGCCTTCGGTCTTATTGCCGATATAGAGGCCGTTCTTTATCGTGCGATAGGAAAAAGTGCCTGGATGGAGCCTGTCGACCACTTTTGCCGCCACTTCCTTGCTTTTGACCTGTTCGAGGCAGGAGCGAAGATGACTGGTGTTGTCGTAGGGCAGATCTCCGAGCGAGCCATTCAGCGGGTCAGTGGCCAGGTCTCCCAGCCGAAGTTCGACGAAAGTGATGGCCGGTATGCTGAGAGGAGTATCCGATCCTCCGCAGAGGAGCCTGAAAAATGGTTCGGGTCCCAACCTGGAAACGACGAGAGGCCTGACGGGAGCGAGTTCGTGATAGAGATGGAGCCCCTCGCTCGAATCGGCTTTTTCGGCGCTGCGCTGGATGCCGAGCGTCCTCCCGTCTTTTGTGACGAGATACAAGGTGCCGATGGCGGTAAGCGGGACTCTCTCGAGCACCCTGTATACCGAGGCGTAGACGGTATGTTTAGGCTGGCCGTCCGCATGGGGAACGCAGCGGGCTAGGGCTGTCTCGATGGGGATGTCGGCGTGCCTGAAGGCGGGATCCACCTCGAAAAAGACCGCCTGGCCCTGCGTCGTATGTTCGGCGCCGACGGCGTAATAATTTCCGAATTCTTCTGGACTCAGCATCGACGCGATAAGCGCTTCCGGCATGAGCGAAAGATATAGGTGACGCATATGGCCTCCATTTTTTCGGAATTTTGCAGATTATAATCCCATATCCCGAAGCGCGCAATGTATGCCATAATTTTAAAAAATCAATTAATATTCATTTTTTGAGATTCGCCTTCATTTCCGGCAGAAAGCGCCAGTATTTCTTGGGCATATGCCCCGACTGGACGCGCGGATTCCTGCGCTGCGCTATCGCCACGGTATCGAAGTAATGAATCCACCCCGATCTTACGGTCATTTCCCGTTCCGAAAAAGGCGGTTCATCCCCCGGCGCGAGGGAGAACCCTTCGACCATTTCCCAGGGAGCGCCTGGAGCGTAAAGAATCGCCATGCCGCGTTTCCTGTCGTGGATGGCAAACCTCATATCCGCGTAGCGGGCGGCGAAATGGTCGCCGATCAGGGGAAGGATGTCGCAGTCTGGCTCTATGGGCGCGTACCAGGAACCATCGGCCAGCTCGGAGAACCTGATCAGCCCCGTGACGAGATGGGCCTGAGCTTTCGTGCGCAAGGCGGCCTTTACCACGAAGCATATATCGGCATCGCCCATGTTTTCCAGGGCTTTTCCGCCCTCGCTGGATATTCTCGCGAGAGTTCGGGCGATGGCGTTTTCCTTATCAGGCGCGTCGGAGCAGAAGGCTTCCAGGCAGGTGCGCAGGGCCGCTTCGCCGGCTTTGCGGGAAAGGCGCCTCCAGAGCAGCGTCGCTCGCGCCTTGTCGCTTGGAACGGTTATGGTTTCGTCGAAGAGTTCCTCGATCGATGAGGGACCGCGGATGGAAGGCAGGGGGAAGCCCGAACGCGAAGCATTGATCAGCTCGGCGGCGGCGCAGAGGAAACCGGGAAAACCGCCGTCATAATTCAGGACGACGGAGTTCATCCCGCGGCGTCCTTTATTGATTCGCTTTCCCAAGGCAGGTCGAGCTGCATGGATGGATCCTCCCTGAACGCCGGATCCAGAAGGGCGCGGCGCAGCATCTCCGGATTCTCCAGCATTCCCCCTCCCCGGTACGCGCCCTCATTGTCAGGCAACCTGCCCGACACCGTGATGAACCATTTCGCCCGCCTCATGACCACGCCCAGACGGGAGAGGGATGAAGCCTTGATGGAGGACTGTTTCCTGGCCTTCAGGATGCGCATGGCCGACTTGGGGCCGATCCCCGGCACGCGCAGGAGTTCCTTGTAATCGGCTGTCGATAGCTCCACGGGAAAAAACTGAATGTTGCGAAGCGCCCAAGAGCTCTTGGGGTCCATGTTTTGGTCCAGGAAGGGGTGGGATGAATCCAGGATTTCCGAGGCTTCGAAACCGTAGAAGCGGAAAAGCCAGTCGGCCTGGTAAAGCCTGTGCTCTCTCGCGAGCGGGGGTCTGGCGACGACGGGAAGCCTCGGATCCGTCCCTGTCGGTATGAACGCCGAGTAATAGACCCGTCTGACATCGTAGGCCAGGTAGAGATTCTCGGCGAGGGTGAGAATGGTGGCATCGGATTCGGGGCTGGCTCCGACCACCAGCTGCGTCGTCTGCCCGGCGGGCATGAGCGGGGCCTCCGGGTTTCGCGTCCGGGTCTTCCTCGCGTCGAATACGCTGATTCCCCTCGACAGGTCGCGGTCGGCTGGCTTCAGGTCCCGAGCACTGGGTTTAATATAGGGGATGAGGGAGCTGTCGCCGGCTGGAGCTTGGGCCGAGGCCCCGACAGGGGCTCCGCCCTGCGCGGCCGCCAGGGCGGTCGGGTTTGTCGCGGACGCGATCTGCGGCGGTTCGAAGCCGCCGGCCTTCGCGAGCGCTCGCATGGGACCGAAAATCGCTTTGGGCGTCTTGTCCGGCGCTATTCTCGAAAGGCTGGCCGCGCTCGGCAGCTCTATGTTCACCGAAACCCTGTCCGCCCATCTGGCCGCTTCGAGGACAAGCCTTTCCGAGGCGCCGGGTATCACCTTGAGATGGATATAGCCGTTGAAACGCTCCCTGGTCCTCAAGGTCCTGGCGACCCAGATCAGGCGTTCCATCGTCGCGTCCGGGCAGCCGATTACGCCCGATGAAAGAAAAGTGCCTTCAATATAGTTGCGGCGATAGAAGTCGATGATGAGCCGGACGAGTTCCTCGGGCTCGAAAGCCGCCCGCCTGACATCGTTCGAGCGTCTGTTTACGCAATAGGCGCAATCATAGGCGCAGGCGTTGGAAAGCAGCACCTTGAGGAGGGCGACGCAGCGTCCGTCGGATGCCCAGGAGTGGCAAATGCCGCCGACGGCGCCGTTGCCCAGACCTCCCGGGGTGTTTTTTCGCCCGCTTCCCGAGGTGGAACAGGAAGCGTCATATTTGGCGGCGTCGGCCAGGACGCCGATTTTATCGTTTACGTTCATGTATACTAAACATAAGTTTAGTATACATGAAAGCGACTGTCAACGATTGTCGTCCAGCTTCGCTTCGAATACGAACTGTTCCTTGACCTTCAGGAATCCTTCCCTTCCGTAGAAACGATGGGCATCCTCGCGTATGACATTCGCTCGCAGGCGGACAATGCCCAGATGTTTGGCTTTCGTCCATTTTTTCACTTCGCCCATGAGCGACGCGCCGATGCCGGCGCTTCGGTGCTTCGAGTCGACGACGAAACCCGAAATTTCGACATAGGCAGGCGTGTAAAAATGGTCAATGACGCCTACGCTCGTCCAGCCGACAACCTGGCCGGAAAGCTCAGCGACCATGACCCGTTCATCGGGATTGCCGGCATATCTCCGGAGACCTGCCTGAACCGAGTCGATCGAGGCGGGATAGCCAAGCTGGGCGGCGAGATCGGCAAGGGATGCGGCATCGGCGCCGGTCGCGTCCCTGATGGTCAGAGTATTCATTGTAGGTTCCTTCCCTCGTCAGTTTTCGAGCGAATAATAGCCGACGACGTCTATGTCGTCGAATCCCGCGTTTTTGTACAGCTTCATGGCGTTGACGTTGGTGCTGTCGACATCGATCAATAGTTCATGATCGCGGCCGACCAGATCGAGGACGGCGCAGAGAAATTCCATCCCGTATCCCTTGCCCTGCTCGTCGGGGGACACGGCCAGCGTATTGACCGAGAGCACGCCTTCCTCGTCGGCGACGAAGCAGGTGGCCATGATTTTCCCTTTGAGGGAACCGAGATATGCCCGCCTGGCGCCCGAAGCGAAACTAGAGCGCACGAAGGCTTCGGTTTCCGCTCCCGGATCGTTGAAAGCGGAGGAGAGAATCCTCGTCATGACTGGAACGTCGGGCAGCCCTCCCTCCCGCAGCTTCAGCCGGTCGGGGTGCTGCCAGAGTATATGCCGTGTCAGCCTGAGCGCGTGCTCCTCGTGTTCCGGCACGGCCCCGACCCTCGACGCGAACGCTTTCCCTGACGCGGAACGGTCGTTGCATACGAGGAGCTGTCGCGCGCCGCCTATCCTGGCGCCGCCCGCCCTGGATTCGGCGCCGCCTATCGTGGCGCCGCCAGCGAGTGCCTTCCGCGCCGCCGCAAGGAGCCTGCCGGCATGGCCTTTTCTTCTCGCCTCCGGCGCCACGCAGATGGCGATCTCGCCTTCCTCTAGCCTGGGCGCGAAGATCGAGGCCAGGCCCAGGAGCCTGCCCTCATCATACAGAAGGAACCAGCTGTCCATGTCCTTGCGGAAATTCAGGCGATGGTCGATCTGCACGCAGGGAGAACAGCCGTCCAAGGCCGCGCAGGCTCCGATCAAAGCCTTTACGTCGGCTTCCTTCGCTTCATCGAGACTCCGAAGTTCATATATCATTTATTGTCCTTTTATGGTTTGGCCGATTTTCCGTCCGGACAGCGAGGAAGCCCTGAGATACAGGAGAGACGAAGCGCCGAACATCGCGCCCGCGATGATCCAAACCCCGGGTATCCTCAAATGGGTAACGAGGGCGGCGAAGGCGAGGGATCCAGCGGCTCCGCCCAACTGGACCGCGAGCGATCCAAGGGATAGCATCGAAGACCTTCTATCCTCTGGGATTTCGACATTGAAGACAGTGCTTTCGGGTACGTTGGCCATGCCGTTGAAAAGAAACATCGAAAGATAGAACACCGAGAAGGAAATCGTCGTTTTCTGGAACGCAAGCGCGAGTATCAAGACTCCCGCGGCGATCCTAAGCAGGAAAAGCAGGAAAAGATGGGGGATTTTCCGCCTGGAGAGAAGCAGGCCGACGAGGAGGACGCCAGCCAGGGAGGCGATGAAATATCCGCTGTTCACGATGCCAAAAATCCAGGTCTTTTGATCCGACCCGAGAATTTCCTTCAAGCGAGGCTGCCAGTAGACCTCTATCGCGGAAAAAGTGAATCCCCAGAGGCATGTCCCCGCCAGCAACAGTCCCAGGATCCTGCTTCCGCGGATTATCCTGAGTGAATCGGCCACGTAATCCCCGAATTTGACGGAAGGCCCGACCGGCGGCTCATCCTTTTTGGTCGTAAGCAAGGTCAAGGCCAGAAGCGCCAAAAGGATCAGTATCTGCGCGACGAGGTTGCCGTTGTAGCGGTCGGAAGCCGGCCAGAGCTTTTCCCAGAGGAGAGGGAGAAAGCCTCCGAGAAGGGCGCCCGAAGCGAGGCCCGCCGTTTCGCCTGCGCTCATAACGCTCATTAGCCTGTGGAGGTTTTCCTTGCCGTGGACGGTTATATAGTCATTTATGTAGACGGCCTCTATGGAGCCTGAGGAGAAGGCCCTCGAAACGGCATACAGGGCGAAACCGGATAGAATCGGCATGAAGCCTTCGGCCCATATAAGGATGAAACGCGCCGCCAGGGAAAAACCTATGGAGATGAGATAGATGCGCCTCCTGCCTATCGAGTCCGACAATATCCCGCTGGGGAATTCCAGAAGCACGACGATGATGGAGACGATCGCTCCGACTATGCCAAGGTTTTCGATCGACACACCCCTGGACAGGATCATGAGGCTCATCACCGTCGTCATGATGCCCATGACCATCCAGTGCAGGAATCTGTTCAGGAAGGGAATTATCACCGCAGCTCCCGGCGCGTCGCAGCTTGATCTTTGTATTCGGGGTATTCGGGCGCCAGGCGAATTATCGCCCGCGGTTCTTCCCTGGTCAATGCGCCCGCTCCCAACTTGACGGCGCTTTTCGTGGAGGGCTACAGTCAGTGTGTCTTGCCGATAGCCGCGAGTCGGCGAATTCGGGCTCCGGCGCAGTCTGGCTCCGGCAAGATCAAAAAACGGCGAAACAAGCGCCGAGGAGAAGCCATGGGAACCGAGGATGTTCGAACGAAGCGCGCGGCGATAGTCTCGATGCTCCACCCGCGGGGGATCCCTTCCCTCTGGTGTCCGCCCATCACGCACTACGACGAGCGCGGGGGAATCGACATGGCGAGATCACGGGCCCATCTCGCGAGGATTATTCCTTACGCGCCCTGCCTTCTCATTCCGGGCTCCACCGGCGACGGCTGGGAAATGGGCGAGGCCGAGACGGAAACGATGCTCCGCGACCTGCTTCCCATCGTCGGATCCCTGGGCGGCAAGGTTCTGGCCGGAGCCCTGCATCCGAGCGCCTCCGCCGCCAGACGCGCGATGGAAGCCAGGATGGACCTGGCTCTTGAAACCGTCGGCTCCAGAATCCGCGCCGAAAGCCTGCTCGGCGATCCGCTGAAATCGGCCGCGGCATGCGCCGAGGCGGGAATCGCGGGTTTTGCCGTCTGCGCCCCGGCGGGAGTCGATCTCACCCAGGATCAGATTGGCGTTGCTCTCTCCGGCATTCTCGACATGGGGCTGCCCACCGCCGTTTACCAGCTTCCTCAGGTGACGAAAAACGAGATTGAACCCGAAACCTTCGCGCTTCTCGTGGCGAACTACCCCAATCTCTATCTTTTCAAGGATACGAGCGGACTGGATCATGTGGCCTTGGCCGATATCGACAGGGGAGGGGTCTTCTTCGCGCGCGGCGCCGAGGGGGAATTCTCGCGCTGGATATCCAGGTCGGGCAGCCCGGAGGGCTCGGCGGCCGAGCATCGCTACGACGGATTCCTCCTCAGTTCGGCCAACGTCTTCGCGAAGGACTTGGCCGAGATTATTGAGGCCGCGCGAAACGGCGACGAAGCCAAAGCCGACCTGATTTCGGGAAGGATCGACCGCGTGGTCGCCGCCGTATTCGCCGAGGCGGCTAAGCTACCATTCGGAAACGCCTTCAGCAACGCCAACCGCGCGTTGGAATGGGCGATGACCGCGAGAGGCGGCTCCGTCGAGCTTCTGCCGCCGAGAACGCATTGCGGCGAGAAGCTTCCCGCTTCCCTGCTTCATTTTGCCGCCGCGGCCTTGGCTTCGGAGGGGGTGAAAGCGGTATATTCCTGAGCATGGGCAAAAACTGGAAGAAGGACCTGGCTCTTTTCCTGGGCAGCCAGGCAGTATCAATTTTCGGATCCATGCTGGTGCAGTACGCCATCATGTGGCACATAACGCTCACCGCGAATTCGGGATCGGTGCAGACGCTCTACATAGTTTGCGGCATACTGCCCACGTTTTTCATATCGCCCTTCGCCGGGGTCTGGGCGGATCGTCATGATCGCAGGAAGCTCATCATGCTCTCCGACTCGATGATCGCGGTCACGACGCTCATCGTCGCCATCGTATTCCTGGCAAGCAGGGAGAAAAGTCTTGTCCTTCTCCTGGCGGCTTCGGCGGTGCGCGCCCTGGGACAGGGAATCCAGACGCCGTCGGTGGGGGCCTTCCTTCCGCAGATCGTGCCTCAGGAGCATCTCACCAAGGCCAACGCCTTCGCTACGACCATCCAGTCCGTCATCATGCTGGCCTCGCCCCTGCTCAGCGCCGCCCTTCTTTCCTTCGCCTCAATAGAAGCAATCTTTTTCATCGACGTGGCGACGGCCCTGGCCGCCGTATCCATACTCGGACTTTTCCTCAAAACCCCTCCCCACGAACGCGCCTCCAGGAAGATCGAACTGAGCTATTTCCACGACCTTCGCGAGGGATTTTCCTATATAGGTTCGCACGCCTATCTGAAGTTCTTCTTCCTCTACTGCGCGATGTTCTTTTTCTTCGCGGCTCCCATCGCCTTCCTGACGCCCCTCCAGGTAGCCCGTTCTTTCGGAGGCGACGTCTGGCGCCTAACGGCCATCGAGATCAGCTTTTCGCTCGGGATGATGGGAGGCGGGCTGCTCATGGGCACCTGGGGCGGTTTCAGGAACAGGGTCCATACCATGGCTTTTTCCAGCTTCCTCATGGGAGCCATGACCCTGGCCCTCGGCCTCGTGCCGGTTTTCTGGATCTACCTTCTTTTCATGGGGCTGACCGGCGTTTCCATGCCCATCTTCAATACGCCCGCCTCCGTCCTTCTCCAGGAGAAGGTGGAACCCGATTTCCTGGGGCGGGTCTTCGGAGTCCTGGGCATGATATCCAGCGTCATGATGCCGATCGGGATGCTTCTCTTCGGGCCCATCGCCGACATGGTGAGGATCGAATGGCTGCTTGTGGGCAGCGGTGGCGTGATTGCCCTCCTCGGGCTCTTCCTGATGGGCAACAAGGTATTGGCAAGCCACGGATTGCCCGCGGATCCAGTAGGTCGGGAACCTTCAGGCCAGGTTTGAATAAAAGATAATGTTTGCCGCGCGTCGGCTCATCCGCTCATCCGGGCGAGAGCGCCAGAGTCGGCCACCAGGCAGTCCATAGCCCTTTTTACGACGAAACCCTCGGCCAGATAAAGCGCGAGCGCGTTCTTGTTGCTCGCGTTCACCGAAAGGCTGGCCGACCGGAAACCTCGGGACGCACCGAAGCTTATCGCGCTCCTGATGAGGACTCTCCCGAGCCCCAGGTGCCTGTACGCCTTGTCCACCGATACGGCGCTTATGAAAATCGATCCTTCTTCATCGTCGCGTTCGCAGTAGATGGTACCGCAAGCCTTGCCCTCGGGATCGAGGAGAAGCATGGCTCCGCCTTCCAGGGCTTCGGCGCCGCCAAGCCTTTCCACCCAATCCTCCACCCTCGTGTCGCTGGAGCCAGTCACCTCGCGGAAATTGCGGTTCCTCACGAGGACGAAATCGGCCAGGGCTTCCACATCATCCCGCCGCAGGACGGTCAGCGCAAACCCAGGCGGAAGGCTTGGCTCTCCGCAGTCCATGTCGTCGCGGCGCATGGCGCAGGCCATCCTTTCCAATATAAAGCCGGATTCAAGCAGGAACTCGCCGAGAAAAGGCAGTCCTGAGGGAAGAAAGAGATAAAGGCTCAGGCTTTGTCCCGCGCCAGCGGCCTCGGCGGCGCGGACGGTCCTGGCCGCCGAGGCCAGGAGCATCCGGTAGGCCGCGCGCCTTTCGGAAGGATCGCTGACCGAAGCGTGGAGTATCGCTATCCTGATCCTGCCCGACGCTATCATCGAGGCGCTGAGCATGAGCGAGAGGACGGCGACTATGGAACCCTGCTCGTCCCGGAGGACGAAGCTGGGCTGTTCACGTTTGCCAGCGAAATCGGCGCCGGGAACATAGGATTCGTCGTGTTCGTTTCCGTGTCGGGCGCAATATTTCAGAAAAGCGGCTTTATTTCCCTGACTGTATGGTTCCAGCTTGAAGTTCATGCCCTGAATAATACCACCGTAATTATTGAAAATGAATGCCGTAACGCTTCAGCACCCTCAACGCGCGCAGCGTATTCCATCTGCCCTCCGCCCCGTTTTTTTCGACCATGAAATATGTCTTTCCCGCCTGCGACGCGGCTTTCCACCTGCCGTCCTTGCCGGCCGCCTTCCTTACGATCTCGAGCGCTTCCTCCATTCTTTCGTCATAGAGGGCGCCGAGCGTCCGAAACAAGTCCAGGCATCGCAAAATGTCGTATTTCCAGCGAACGGGAAAGCAGAACTTGAGGAATTCGTCTTTGATGACCTCGCCGGTCCGTTCCGACTTGTAGAGCCTATGGCGAAGCATGAATTCGATGCCCCCGGCGATGGCGAGCTCCACCTCGCCCTTCCTGTGTTCGTTCCCGCCCCGGAGACAGGCGCCAAGACCCTCGATGACGCTGATCGTCGTATGCAGGGAGCTGTGCCTCGCCCCGTGCGGATATTCGCAATTCCAGCCCCCGTCGGGCATCCTCACCTTCATCAGGTAATCGATGATCCCTTCCACCGCCTCGCTTCCGATGCCGAAATGGCCGGCGATCGTCAGGATCATGCCGTTGACGCAGACATCGCTGTATTCCACCGTCCTCGCGTAATTGATGCCTCCGTCGCTTCCGACCGGATAGGACAAAAGCATCATGGCCGATTCCCTGCAGGCTTCCTGATCGTCGGGAACGGCGAGCTGCGTCAGCTCGTAGAGCACATAGTGGGTGCAGGTCCATTTGGGGTTGTAGACCCCGTTTCCCCAATGGCCGTCCGCCTTCCTTTCATCCAGGAGGGCTTTGGCCCAGCCGCTTGCGGGAATCCGAAGCCGGAGCTTTTCGGTTTCCGTCGCCGGTGAGGAAAGCAGATCCCTGCGCACCTGATACTCCAGCGCGGGGTCGGCGTCATCCAGCAGCCAATCTATGATTTCATTCATGGCGCGATCCACATCCTGAATCAATGATAGGCCGCTTCCCCGCTTTGTCAATCGAAGGATCCCGAGACTTGCCTGTCCAGGATTCCCTCATTAGATTAATCGGATACGATCGACGCTCAGGAGGATCCCGCTATAATGAAGATTACGAAAGAAAACTTGATTCGCCGGATGGCCGTGGTTGTCGCTATGCTGGCCGTCGCCCTTCTCTTCAGTTCCTGCCTGCCGGGAGACGGAAAGAACAGCGTGGAGAAGCCCGCCAACTTCCTGATGGGAATCTGGCATGGATGGATTGCGCCTCTGTCGATGATCGTGGGCATTTTTAACGGCAATATTCGCGTCTATGAAGTGAACAACAGCGGCTGGTGGTACGATCTGGGCTTCTATATGGCCATCATCTCGGGATTCGGCGGAATCGCCTTATCCAGGAAAGCCAGGAAAGAAAGGCACGTCTGAGTTCAGGGCCGGTTCACTCCGCGACGATGAGGGACAGATCGACGAATTCCGCGCCGTAGCGCGTTTCGAGAATATGACGCGCGAGATCGAAGGCTGGCGAGTTGGCTTTCGCGATGATCGCGGAGTCGGAGGTGGCTATAGCCCCGCCTTTCCAGGCTGAAACGAAACCGTCGGCGCTTGGGACCAGGATGACTTCGCCGGCGATGTCGCGACGGGCCAGGCCTCTCCGTAGCGCTTCCGCGTGATCGGCGCTGCGGGGTATGGGGGCATCGAGGAAAAACGTCGCTTGGGTAATTTCGAGCAGGGCAAGATTCCCGCAGAGTTCGTCGATGGCCGCGTAGAACTGGGCGGCATCGGCCACCCGCCCGTGGGCTCCCCCGGCGTCGCGCAGGAATCCGTCGGTCGAGATGAAAAGCGGGTGCCCCCGAAGATAATTCGTGATAGTGAAAAGAATATTGTAGCCATCCACCGCGATGCGCGAATCCCGAGGAACTGAAGCGGCGCGCCGCAGCGCATTGGCGCGCGAAAGAGTCCCGGGCAGGACTCCCCTGAAAAGAACCATGCGTTCCGCCTTGTCGAGCCTGTAGCGATCGCCCGTGAGCTTGATGCTCGCGTCGACCGGATAGCCTCTGTCCAGAAGTAGCCGATAGTCTCGCGCCGCCTCGCGAAAATCACCGTCGAAATTCATCCATTCGTCCTTCCGCATGATCACCGATGCCTTGGAGGTCCTTTTATTCAAGCAGCGGCATCGTTTTCCGAAGTTTTTCCTTGAACGCGTCCGAGGAGTTCAAGGCGATATCCTGCAGTATGGCGCTCTTCACCATCCTGCCTTGTTCGGTACTGATTTTAGCTTTGTATAGATCCGCGTCCAGGACGATGAAGGAAGGCTGGGCTTCCCTGGAGTCCCAGGCTTCCCATAGCGGCAATCCTTCCGTCGCGCCAAGCCCGTTAGGATTTCCCGTCCGGACGAAGTTGGCCAGATAGGAGCCGATCTTCGTCTGAAGGTCCAGTCGGCCCTTGCCGTTGGCCCTGGGAGGAATTGGGAGAGGGAGGACATTCCCGTATTGGGAATCCGTCTGGAGGAAGAAGGATATTTCGACGGCATGGCCGGCGCCAAGCCGGACTCCCGCGTATCTCCCCATCACGCTATTGCCGTCTTTGTCGGGGGCGCCCCAGTCGAAGCGGTAGAGGTATACCTTTCTGCCTACGTTCTTCGAGTCAACGGCGTCGGCTATCGAATCGGCGCCTTCGGCCTTCCATACCGCTGTAGTCTTCTCCACCAACTCCCGGTAATCAGGACCTCGCTTGGTTTGCCACTTGTACAAAAGGAAGAGTTTCGTCTCTTCCTTATTGGTCCCTATGATGAGGGGGACATCGGCGCACCAGGCAGGATCGGCGAAGGCCGCGAATCCCCGCGATGGGAGCACCTTGCCATCGAAGATCGGAGAGGGAAGGGAGAGTATGCTTCCGGAGTCGGATTTCGAAAACCGAAGAAGCTCTCCAGGTCTTGCCGTCTTCAGCCATTCCGCCGTTCCCTCCCTGCCTAAAGAAGCCATGAATTCATTGGCTTCCTTTTCGGTAGCGGCTTTTCCCTGGGAGATCGCGAGCTTGCGCGCGATACCTTCCGCGAACTCCACGGGATCTATTTGGGGCTGACGCGTATAGCCGCTTTCGGCTATCACTTTGTGGAATAGACCCCTTGCCTTGGGCGCCATGAGAAGGGTGAGCACATTGAGGGCTCCCGCCGATTCCCCGGCTATGGTCACATTGCCGGGATCTCCGCCGAAGGCCTCTATATTGTCGCGTATCCACTCGAGCGAGGCTATGAGATCCAGCGTGCCGAAGTTACCGGAATCCGTCTCGGGGTCCCCCGTGCGGAGGGCGGGATGGGCGAACCATCCCAGGATATCGAGCCTGTAGTTCACCGAAACATAGACGAGATTCGCCTTCGAAGCCAGGGCATGACCTCTGTAGTTGCGGCTGCCGCTGGAGGATCCCGTCGTGTTGGCCCCGCCATGGACCCAGACGTAAACGGGGAGCTTCTTTTCCTCGGTGGCCGGCCTCCAGACATTGAGAAAGAGGCAATCCTCCGAACCGACGGGCAAGTCGGTCAACAGGGCACGCTGAACCGCCTTCGCGCCGAATTGGCTGGCCTTGCGGATACCTTGCCAAGGTTCGGGGGGTTGGGGTTTCTGCCAGCGAAGATCTCCCTCCGGAGGGGCCGCGTACGGAATGCCGAGCCAAGAGTAGGTATTCTCCTTGTCCGTCGATCCCTCGAGAGTTCCATACACCGTCCTTACTATCGGGAAGCCCGCCCACTCGCCGGGAGCGAATGTGGAAGACGAAGGGGTGGGAATGCTCGCGCATGATGCCAGAACCAGGAGTATAGGGATCGCCAGAAAGGCCGCACCCTTATATAAAACAGTCGATTTTTCCCCTCTCATGCGTATAATGTATCGCTGCTTTCCGATTTTCACAAAGCCTGGAGGCTGTCCGCGGTTTTTTCTTCGCCGCGGGGCCGAATGCGAATACTTTTCCATAGGATGACATTTCTTGACGCGGAGTGCTTCGTCCTTTAGAATGCAATGGCATTTCCAAAACTCATCTAGTCCAAGTTTTCCGGGAGGGGTATCGATGAAAAAACATAGTCGATTCCTGCGGCATTTTTGAGCGCGATGGGAACTCAGGACAAAGCTAAGGGGTCCGAAACATTTCAGCGCTGCTCCTGGTGCGGCGCCGATCCGCTCTACGTGCGCTACCACGACCTGGAGTGGGGAACGCCCCTGCACGACGAGGGCAAGCATTTCGAATTCCTCCTCCTCGAAACCCAACAGGCGGGACTCTCGTGGATCACGATCCTGCGCAAGCGGGAGGCATACAGGAAAGCCTTTGCCGGCTTCGATCCGGAGGCTGTCGCCCGATTCGGGGATGACGATGTGACAAGGCTCCTAGGCGACGCTGGCATCATCCGCAACCGTCGGAAAATCGAGGCGAGCGTCCGGAACGCCCGCGCCTTCCTCGCGATCAGGGAAGAATTCGGCAGTTTCGATGCCTGGCTCTGGCGTTTTGTGGAAGGGAAACCCGTACAGGGAAATCGCCGCGTGTTGGCTGACCTGCCGGCGACGACGCCGCTTTCGGACACGGTGAGCGCCGAGATGAAGAAGCGCGGCTTCGCCTTCGTCGGCTCGACGACGATCTATGCCCACCTGCAAGCCGTTGGCCTGGTCAACGACCATCTCGTGTCCTGTTTCCGCTGGAAGGAGCTTCAATGACTATAATCGAGGCGATGGAGTCGCGCGTTTCCACTCGCAGTTTCGACGGGGCCAGCCTGACGGCGCCCGAGGCGGCCGAACTTGCCGCCATGCTCGAATCCGTCGCCCGGGAGACAGCCCCCTTCGGCAACAGCGTGCGCCTTACTCTCGCCGGGGGAGCCGAAGTCATGGGCAAGGGGGCCGGGGGCGAAGGAACTACGGGCGACGGCGCGAAACCTGTCAGGCTCGGCACCTATGGCCTCATTGCGGGGGCCTCGGCCTTCATCGTGCCGGCTGTCCTTCCCGGCGTCGGCGCCATGGAGGACGCGGGCTTCATCATCGAGAAAGCGGTTCTCGAGGCGACGGCGCTGGGCTGGGCGAGCTGCTGGATAGGAGGCGTCTTCTCCAGGAGCAAAGCGGCGAAGATCGCCGCGGCCGCCGACGGAGAACTCATACCCGCCGTCATCGCGCTGGGCAAGCCGGCATCGAAGCGGAGTCTGGCCGACAGAATCGTGGCCGGGGCGGCGAAAGCGCGTTCCAGAAAAGCTCTCGCGGACATAGTCTTCGCCGCCGAAGGGACTGGATAAAGCCTGGGAAGGGGCGGCCGCAGCCCTGCGGAACGCCCCTTCGGCGTCCAACAAGCAGCCCTGGCGTCTCCTGCGGCTCGCCGGACGGGACGAGTGGCTCATCTTTCTCGAAGAGGACAGGGTGTACAACAACAGCCTCGGAGCGGTGCATATACAGAATATCGATATCGGCATCGGGATGCGCCATTTCCATGAAGCGGCGATCGCCTCAGGAATGAAAGGCCGATGGATTCCTCTGCCAGCCGCCGACGACTCGATTCAGCCAGCTCTGCGTTATGGCGAAGAAAAAGGATGGATTCCCGTCGCTCTCTGGCGATTTGCCCCGGCGGATTTTTAACGCTATATTCAATTACGTGAATAATAAGCGTGAAACCACACGCGCAATAGCGAGCAACCCGGGAGGATTCATATGATTTCCAGTAAAATGACCGATAGAATCAATCTTCAGATCAACCGCGAAATGTATTCGGCATATCTCTATCTCGCCATGGCGGCGAAAATGAAAGAAACCGGATACGCGGGTGTCGCCAACTGGCTTACCGTGCAGTACCACGAAGAAATGTTCCACGCGATGAAGTTCGTGAAATATCTCGAGGAACAGGGCGCGGCCGTCAAGTATGCCCAGATCGACACGCCCGTCTTCGCCGAGACCGCCATCAAGGAGCTGTTCCAGCACATCCTCAAGCACGAGCAGTTCGTGACTTCCAGTATCCGCGAGATTGTCGAGCTGGCCAGGGCCGAGAAGGACTATGCCACCGAGAACCTCCTCCAGTGGTATATCGACGAGCAGGTCGAGGAAGAGAAAAACGACTTCGAGATCCTTCAGGCCATCGATCTTCTTGGCAACAACGCTCAAGGGCTCTATATGCTCAATATCGAATTGGGCAAGCGCGGCAACGGCGCCCAGCTCGACTTCACGAAGATTTAAGCCTCGGGCTGAATCCCGCTCCTTTCATCACCTGTCGAATTTACCCCGTCATCGCGGCCTGAAAGCCGCGGGCGGGGCTTTTTTTTGCCCTCCGTTTGCCGTATTTTAGATAGATGCAGGCCATACAATACGTGAGTACGAGAATTTCTCCAGGCGGCAGGGTTGAAGACCCCGTAGGCATCGAGACCGCGATAGCGCGCGGCATGCCCCCCGACGGAGGTCTTTACGTTCCGACTTCATTGCCTGCCCTTCCGGGGCGCGTTTTCGACCCCGGCCCCCTTTCCTATACCGAACTGGCCACCATGATTCTGACGCCCTTTTTCCCGGGTTGGGAGGACGGATCGCTGCGGGCCATCCTCGAAAAAGCCTATGGTTCAAGCGGGAAAGATCCATATTTCGATACGTCCGAGATCGCGCCCCTCCTGCCTCTGGATGGGCTCGACCTGTCCGGCAACCCGCCGCTGTATCTTCTCGAGCTTTTCCATGGTAGAACCTGCGCCTTCAAGGATATGGCCTTGAGCGTGCTGGGCGGCTTCCTGCGCGAAAGCCTGGACAGGATGGGGGAAAAGGAACCTGTCCTCGTCCTCGTGGCCACCTCGGGAGATACGGGTTCGGCGGCCCTCGAGGGCCTCGCGGCGGTGGAAGGAATCCATACGGCCGTCATTTATCCCGGCGAGGGAACGAGCGAGATACAGCGACTGCAGATGACGACGGCCAGCTTACAGCGGCGTTTCGTCGCCGGCGTGAAGGGAAATTTCGACGATGCCCAGGGCGCGGTGAAGCGGATATTCGCGCGCGCGGCGCGCGGCGAGGGGCTTTTGGCCGGCCGGGGCCTTTCGTCGGCCAACTCGATCAACATCGGCAGACTTCTGCCGCAGATCGTCTATTATGTGGCCGCCTGGAGGGCTCTCGCCGCGCGCGGGGCGCTGGGCGAGGACAGACTCATGCACGTGGCCGTGCCCACGGGGAACTTCGGCGATATCCTCGCGGCCAAATACGCGAAGGAAATGGGGCTGCCGATAGGCAGGCTCATATGCGCTTCGAACGCGAACAAAGTCCTCGCGGATTTCTTCGCGACGGGCGTCTACGACAGGCGCCGCGAGCTCGTGAAAACCGAGAGCCCTTCCATGGATATTCTGGTATCCAGCAACCTGGAGCGGCTTCTTTTCATGGCGTCGGGGAGAAATCAAAAGCGCGTAACGTCGCTCATGCGGGAACTCGCGGCGCGAGGCTGGTTCGAGATAAACCAAGCCGAAAAGGCATATATCGCTGACTTCTCGTCGGGATGGTGCAGCGACGCTTCGGCGAAATCGGCCATCGCGAATGTCTGGGAATCCTGCTCGATTCTCGTCGATCCGCATACGGCGACAGCTCTGGAAGTGGCGATACGCGCCTCTTCGCCGCTTCGCCCTGTGGCGCCCATCGTGGTCGCGTCGACGGCGAGCCCGTTCAAGTTCCCCCGGGCCTGCCTCGAGGCCTTGAAAGGCGCCACCACGGATAACGGCGGGGCGGAGACGGTGAATGACGACGATGAACGATCGAGCCCGGTCGGCGATCTGACTCTCGCGGAGGGATTGTCCGCGATGACGGGCTGTTCGATGCCTGCCCCGATACGCGCCCTCAAATCCAGAAGAATCCTGCACGACGCGTTGATAGCCGTCGACGGCGTGGAGGACGCTTTGGCCGAATACGCGCGCGATAAGATGGGCGCGCGGCCATGAAACTCGAAATCAGAGTGCCGGCCACCACCGCCAACATCGGCCCGGGCTTCGACTCCCTGGGCGTCGCCCTTTCGCTTTTCAACAGCTTTACCCTGGAGCCCGCCGAAAGCACGGAGATAAAGGGCTGCGATGAAAAATATGCCGGCCCGGACAATCTCTTTCTCAGGGCGATGCGTCATGCCGGCGGGCTTCTGGGGCGGTCCGTACCCGAAGTCCACCTCGCCATCGAAGCGAAGATTCCCGTGGCGCGGGGCTTGGGTTCGAGCGCCGCGATGGTTGTCGGAGGCGTCGCCGCCGCCGTTCTGCTGGATGAACGCAGGGCCGAAGGCGCTCCGCTCACCGAGGAGGAGAAGCGTTTCATTCTCGACGCTTCCGCGGCCCTGGAGGGACATCCCGACAATGCCGCCCCCGCCATATACGGAGGTTTTTGCGCTTCCATTGCCCTGGAGGGCGCGCCCGACGGAGATGCGCCTCGGGAAGATGTACTTGGAAGCGGCGCGCCCTCCGGGGATGCGCCTGAAGGGCGCGCGGCGCTACCGCGCATACTTACCTCGAAGTGCGATGTCGATCCGGAATGGAGTTTCCACGCCCTCATCCCGCCCTTCGAACTTTCCACGCGGAAGGCGAGGGCCGCCCTGCCCGCCTTCCTGCCCCGGGCCGACGCGGTCTTCAATCTGGGCAGGGCGGCACTCCTCGCCCTCGCCTTCGAGAAAAAGAATGTGGCTATGCTCGGCGCGGCCTGCGGCGACAGGATACATCAGCCTTACCGCAAAGCCCTGATTCCCGGATACGATGCCGTGACGGAAGCCTGTCGCGAGGCGGGCGCCGACGCGTTTTGGCTGTCGGGCGCCGGACCCACGATCCTCGCGCTCACGGCGGGCAAGGAAAACGGCCTGCGTTTCGCCCGGATGATGGCGCCCGTCCTCGCGTCGCGGATCGAAGGTCCCTGGGCGCACGAAATCCTGTCTTCCGATCCCGAAGGCCTGAGCTGTCGATTTGATTGAGATGGTCTGAATGAGATGAGAAGCGCTTCCGTACGGCGCGCGAGGAGAAGTTCATGAAGAAAATGCCTTCGCTGTTCGTGGGTCACGGCTCGCCGATGAACGCGGTCGCCCATAATTCCTATACCGAAGCCTTGGGCTCCTTGGCGGCGGCCTTGCCCGCTCCCCGCGGCATCCTGGTCGTATCAGCCCACTGGGTGACGCCGGGACTGCGGGTCACTTCCTCCCCCTCGCCCAGGCAGATCTACGATTTCTTCGGCTTTCCCGATGAATTATACAAAATTCAATACGAAACCAAGGGGAGTCCCGAACTCGCCGCGAGGACGGCGGAGCTCCTCGTCCGGGCGGGATTTCCCTGCGCGGAAGATCCGGCCCGCGGCATCGACCATGCCGCCTGGGCGGTGCTTCTTCACATGTACCCCAAGGCCGATATCCCCGTGGTCGAAATGAGTCTGGACTATAAAATGAGAGCCGGACACTGGTTCGAGATAGGCGCGGCGCTGGCCGCCCTGCGGGAGGAAGGCTTTCTCGTCATGGGAAGCGGAAATGTTGTCCACAACCTGTACCGTTTCGAAGCCGCGATCGACGCGAAGCCCTATCCCTGGGCCTTGAAATTCAACGATACGGTGAAGGCCGCCGTCGCCGGAAACGATAGAGCCCGGCTTTCTTCATTCGCGCTGCCCGTGGAAGAATCGCGCGATGCCGTGCCTACGCCCGAACATTATCTGCCGCTCCTGCCTGTGCTCGGCAGCATGGGTGAGGGGGAAAAGGCTTCGATATTCCACGAATCCATCCAGAACGCCAGCATCGCGATGACGGGCTTTTCGATCGGATAGGGGGAGCGCTATTTCCTCACGATGACGACGCAGCGTTCCTCGTCGAGGAATGGAACCCAGATCGGCTTGACCTCGGCTCTCGAGAATGGTCCCGCGAGAAGGGGATCGGTCGCGAGGGCTGCCATCTCCATTTTCGCGTTGAACTGCTTGCCTTTATAGGCGAAAAGGGCGCCGCCTGGAGCCAGGTTTTTCCATATCGACTTGAAGAGTTTCAGCTCGGTAAAAGGCCTGAAAGCTCTGAATATCACGATGTCCTGGGGGCCTGGCGCCCGTTCGATCTCGCTTTCGACGATTTCCACGTTTCCCAGCGAGAGGATTGCCTTCTGGCTTTCGAGAAAGGATATGCGCTTTCCCATGCGCTCGACGAGACGGATCTTCCTCTCCGGCATGATGATGCTCAAGGGAATGCCGGGAAGACCCGCCCCGGTTCCTATATCGCTCAACGTCGCCGCGCGGCCTTGGGACTTGTTCTCGGGCGAGTTGTCGCACTCTTGGAGCAGGTCCTCAAGGAGGCGCCAGGGCGCGAGACTGTCCAGGATATGCTTTATGACGAGCTCGTCTCCCGAGGAGTTCACGAGTCCGTAGGCGGGATTCCAGGTTTCGATCTCTCCGATATAGCGTAAAAGCGTCTCCGCTTTCTTGTCGTTGCCGTCGAGGCCGAGGATGGCGAGTCCCCTGACAAGAAGCGACTGTGGATCGTTCATAATCTCCATTGTAATCATTTGCCCGATTTTATTCCATTCCGGCGGGGAGGATTGACAAAGTGAGGTCGTTTTCCCGATACTGAAATCCCATGAAGAAGCTAGTATTTGTCACTGGCGGGGTCTGCTCTTCATTGGGCAAAGGCATCGCGGCCTCGTCGATCGGCGCTCTCATGGAATCTCGCGGCTTTACCGTCCGTATGGTAAAGATCGATCCCTACCTGAACGTGGATGCCGGGACGATGAGTCCCTACCAGCACGGCGAGGTGTACGTCACCGACGACGGCGCCGAAACCGACCTGGACCTCGGCAATTACGGAAGGTTCACGTCAGCTCCCCTATCACGCATCAACTCCATCACGACGGGCCAAGTCTACAAGACCGTCATCGAAAAGGAACGCGCGGGCGATTTTCTCGGCCGCACGGTCCAGGTCATTCCCCATATAACCGACGAGATAAAGCGCCGCGTCCTCGCCGTGGCCGAAAGCCCCGATGTCGACATGACCATCGTCGAGATCGGCGGAACAGTGGGCGACATGGAATCGGTGCCTTTCCTGGAGGCCGCACGCCAGCTCATCCACGAATTCGGCAAGCAGAACGCCATCTCCGTCCACGTCACCCTCGTTCCCTCCGTCTCGGGAGGGGAGATAAAAACCAAACCCACCCAGCACGCCGTCAAGGAACTGCAGGAAATGGGAATCCAGCCGGACGTGGTCATCCTGCGCTCCAAAGAACCGCTGGACGAGGGCATCCGCCGCAAGATCTCGTCCTTTACCAACGTCGAATTCGAGGGCGTGATCTCCGGCTACGATGTCTCGACGATCTACGAACTGCCCCTGGTCTACTACCAGTCGGGCATCGATGCCTTCATCCTGAAAAAGATGAACGTGGAAAGCAGGCACGCCGAACTTTCGGCCTGGAAACAGGTCGTGGAGAAGGTGAAGAAGCCGGCGGCGCAGGTGCGCATCGGCGTGGTGGGCAAGTACATGGAGCTTCACGACGCCTACAAGTCAGTCTGGGAAGCCCTTGGCCATGGCGGCATCGCCAACAACGCCGGCGTCGAGATCGTCAAGATCGACTCGGGAAGCCTGGAAGGACCCGACGCGAAGCTGGACGACATATTCGCCTCGATCGACGGCATTCTGGTGCCCGGTGGTTTCGGCGAACGCGGCATCGAAGGCATGATCGTCGCCGCCCGCTATGCCCGGGAGCACAAGCTTCCCTATTTCGGCATTTGCCTCGGCATGCAGATCATGGTGATAGAGTATGCCCGCAACGTGCTGGGATGGACCGACGCCCACTCCACCGAGTTCAGCAAATCGTCGAAATATCCTGTCGTAGCCCTTCTCGAGGAGCAGATCGACGTAAAAGCCTACGGCGGCACGATGCGTCTGGGGGCGAGCGAGTCGCTGACGAAGGCTGACACGGCTATACGCAGGGCTTATGGCGCCGAACATATCCTCGAGCGGCACAGGCACCGATACGAGGTGGCCAACGCTTTCAGGAAGGACCTGGAGAAGGCGGGGCTCGTCATAGCCGCGACGACGCCGGACGATAGTCTCGTGGAAGCCTGCGAGTGGCCGAACCACCCATGGGGCCTGGGCGTCCAGTTCCATCCCGAGTTCAAGTCGAGGCCCACGAAAGCTCACCCGATCTTCAGGGCTTTCATCACCGAGTGCGCCGCGATGGCGAAAGCTCGTCAAGCACGCTAATAGCGTGTTGACGTTCGCCAAACGCGCTCATAAGCGCTTTGGCGCTCGGCGGGCTTTGTATTGACAGGGCGACGGCCCCAAACCATACTCAACACGCGATGCGAAGCGAAAATCAGCGCGAAAAAACCTCATCGGCCGCCGATGCCCCTTCGGCAAGGGGCCCGGCGAGGGCGGGCATATGCGCCCTGATCCTGGCTTTCGCCATGATGACGCTGGCCGCCTCCTGCTCGATGTCCGAAGCCGAGGCCGCGCTCGCGTTGAAAGAAGACGAACCCGATGCCACTTTCCTGGGCTTCAGCCGCGAGGAGGTGGAGAACGGGGTAGTGACTTTTTCGGCGAAAGCCGAACGCGCCGAGTATTTTCAGGATAGGGGCCTTTTCGTCATCTACAACATTGTTTTCGAGGACAGAGGCCCGGAAGGCGGAAGCGCGGAAGCTACCGGCGAGGCCGGCAAAGCCGTCTACTACGAAGATACGGGCAACGCCGAATTCTCTGGCTTCGTCCAGATTTACTCTCCCGAAGAAGATACCTATTTCGAGACAAGCGGACTCAACTACTTTTCTGCCACGAGGACGATCGAAGGGCTGCCTGACAATCCGGTCATCGTGAAGGTCGGGGAAAAGCTCTTCATCCAGGGAATGGGCTTTTTCGCCGATATACAGGAAAAGGCTTTTTCCTTTCGCGATGGGGCGCAGGGCGTCTTCCACGTGGATTCCGCCGCCGGTTCACAGTAAGGAGAAGAACGATGAGGTTTCATGACATAGATACGGGCCGGGAACGCCAAGACGCCGCGACGGGTAAAGTTCTTGTTCTGGCTGGCTTGCTCCTCGTGCTTCTGGCCGGTTTTCCGGCATTCGCGCAACAAACGCCAGCGCCAGCAAAAGCTGACACGCCAGCAATAGTTGGCGCGCCGGTAGCCGCAGGCGAGGCGGGAAGTTCCGACACCATCACCTTCACCGCCCGTCGCATGGAAAGCGTCATCGCCAAAGGCAAGGAAAAGACGATCCTCATCGGCGGAGCCGTCGTCAACACGGGAACCATGGAAATCAAGGCCGAAAGAATAGAACTCTTCGGCGTAGACTATAACGATGTCCTCTGCACGGGAACGGTGGTCGTTTTCGACGAGTCCAAGGGCTTCCTCCTCAAATCGGCTACCCTCACGTACGCGCGGGATACCGAAATCGGCCTCGCCCAGACGCAGGTGGTGCTGGAAGATTCCAAGAACGACGTTCTCCTCAAGGCCGAGTGGGTGCGTTTCGACCAGAAACAGTCCCTCGTGGACGCGCGCATCGGCGTCCATATCCTGAAGGAAGATTTCGCCGTAAGGGCTGAATTCGCCCGCTACAACCGAGACGACGAGAGCCTCCAGCTCTCCGGAACCCCCGTGGCCGTTTCTTCCGATGGGACCATAGCAGCCGACGCGATGTCGGGCAAGACCGACAAGGAAAGCATGCAATTGGACGGACGGGTGAGCGGCACCATAACGACCAAGAAAAAGGAAGCGACGCAGCCTTGAACGATTCCGTCCTCGAAGTGAAGGGACTTCGCAAGCTCTACGGACGCAAGGTGGCGGTGGCCGACGTGGGATTCTCCATGCGGACTGGGGAAATCGTAGGTCTGCTGGGTCCCAACGGAGCAGGAAAGACCACCGTCTTCTATATGCTCGCCGGCTTTCTCCATCCTAGCTCCGGAAAAATCGAGCTCGACGGAGCCTCGCTGAACAACTTGTCCATGTACAGGCGGGCGCGGCTGGGCATTTCCTATCTGCCACAGGAAGCTTCTATTTTTCGCAAGCTTACGGTGGAGGAAAACATCCTCGCCGTCCTGGAGGCGCGATCCGGACTGGATGGCCCCGCCCGCCGCGTCCGAGCGGGGATGCTCATGGAAGAGTTCGGCATAGAGAAACTGGCCAGGCAGCCGGGCTACACCCTCTCCGGCGGCGAGCGCCGGCGTACGGAGATCGCGCGCGCCCTGGCCATCGACCCCAAGTTTCTCCTCCTGGACGAACCTTTTACGGGCATAGATCCCATCGCCATACACGAGATCAAGATAATCGTGCAGAAGCTTTCGGCGGCCGGCATCGGCGTGCTCCTGACCGACCACAACGTGCGCGACGCGCTGGACATCACCGATCGGTCCTATATCATCCACCTTGGCCGCATCATCGTCTCGGGAGACAGGGAATCCATCCTTCACGACGTCGACGCGCGCAATCTCTATTTAGGCGAAGAGTTCCGTATGTGAGCACTCTTTTATAACTTTAAAATAAACGTTGACGTCGAAACCCATACATGTTACATTTAAGTTTGCCCGTACGGGCAAGCCCACCATTTTTTTAACGGAAGACAGATGCGGTATTTTGACACTCATGCCCACATCGGGCTGATTTATGATGACCCGATTGAACAACTTTTAGTTTGCCAGCAGGCGAAGCAGTCCGGCGTAGGCAGAATCATAAGCATCTGCAACAGTCTCGTTGACTTCAAACAGGTTTATGAAAACCTTAAGCCCGCCGAACATGTCTACCATGCCGTAGGCGTTTCTCCTTCCGAGGTGCAGAGCCCCGGCAAGGACTGGCAGTCCACCATCGAAGAAGCGGTCAAGCTGCCTCGCGTCATAGCGATAGGGGAAATCGGCCTCGATTATTTCCACAAGTACGGCGACAGGCGCACCCAGATAGAACTTTTCATCGATCAGCTCGAAATGGCGGCGCGTCTCGATCTCCCCGTGATCATTCACAACCGCGAGGCGGGAAAAGACGTGCTCGAGGTGCTCCGCGACAGAATGCCGCCGGCGGGCGCCGTGCTCCACTGCTACTCCGAGGATGCCGAGTACGCCGATCGCGTGCTCTCCGCGGGACTCAATGTCTACTTCTCTTTCGCGGGAAACCTGACGTACAGGAACGCGAGGAATCTGCACGAGACAGCCTCCATGCTGCCTTTCGACAGGATTCTCGTCGAGAGCGAGGCGCCCTTCATGGTCCCCGCCGAATACCGCGGCAAACGCAACAAGCCAGAGTTCCTGCCGTCGACGGTATGGTTCCTCTCCGAGATCCTCCAGATGGCGCCGGAAGAGGCCGCCGAAACCACCTACCAGAACGCCTGCAGATTCTTCAGGCTTGAACCCTGAGGATAGGGCGGGGTAGACTGGCGCCATGCTGATTTCCCCGCCCCTTGAACCCATGAAAGCCTCAGCAAGAACACCCGCTCTCGCGGGTGTTCTTTTAAGAAATCCCTTCTTTCTCGCGCCCGTGGCCGGCTACTCCGACGCCGCTTTCCGCTCGATCTGCTATGAGCTGGGCGCGGCGCTCTGCTATACCGAGATGGTCAGCTCCGAGGCCCTGACGAGGGATCACCCCAAGACTAAACTTCTGCTGGAACGGGCCGAAGCCGAGGACAGGTACGCGGTACAGCTTTTCGGGACCAAGCCGGAGGTGCTCGCGCGCGCGGCCGCGATGCTCGGGCCATACAAGCCGCTCGTCATCGACCTCAACTGCGGCTGCCCCGTGCCCAAGATAGTGCGCACGGGAGCGGGCTCTTCGCTGCTCAAGGATCCCAGGCTCATCGGGAACATCGTCCGCGCCATGCGCGACGCCATCGACATCCCCATCACGGTCAAGATACGAAAAGGCTGGGACGATTCATCGGTCAATTTTCTGGAAACCGCCGGCGCCGCCGTCGAGGCGGGGGCGGCAGCCGTCACCCTGCACGCGAGGACGCGGGCTCAGGGCTATTCCGGAAAGGCGGACTGGGCTTCCATCGCTTCTCTCGTCGCCGCCCTCGCGCCGGCCGGCGTTCCCGTTTTCGGCTCCGGCGACGTGTTCGGCGCGGCCGCCGCCTTCCGCATGCTCGCGGAAACGGGCTGTTCGGGGGTGATGGTGGCGCGGGGCGCCATGGGCAATCCCTTCGTGTTCGCCGAAGCCTTGGCCCTATGGGAAGGCAGGGAGAGCCCCTCCTTCACCGATGCCGAGGTGGCAGAGATCGCCATGAAACACCTGGAACGTTCGGTCCGGTTTCTGGGCGAAAAAACCGCCTGCGTCGAATTCAGGAAGCATTTCTGCGCCTACTCCAAGGGGAGGCCCAGGGGCGCGGCCCTGCGAGAAAGGGCCGTCCACTGCTCGACGATGGCCGAATTCGGGGAAGTGCTGCGCGAATTTGGGACGAAGGCCGGCTGAGGCTCGACTAGCGCGATTCGCCCTATCGAAGATCGCCTGATCGCAGATCAGGATTCTTGTCGAGATAGGCTTCCAGGCTGGAGGCGAATTCGGCGTCGACGGGGGATTCGCGCTCTTTGCCGGCCGTCCCGTCCAGCCAAGGCAGGATGAATTCGGTTTTCATCTTGTCCCAGAAGGCCGGAAGGGGTTCGGGCGGGAGGATCATGTTTTCGGGCGCGGTGTGGCCCAAAAGATCGGTGTAATAGGACGGAAAAAGCGTCTCCGTGACGGATTGGAGGGATGAGAAGCCGCCGGCTATGCCGAAGGCGCTCTCCGACAGCCGCAGCGCCCGCGATTTTTCGAGGATTTCCTTCTGATGCTCGGCGTTGAAAAACCAGCGCAGGAATTGTTCGGCCGATTCCTTGTTGGGCGCGCGCCGGGGGATGCCGGTGTATTTGATGTCTTCTGAAACGGCGAGCCTTTCCTTTTCCGAAAAATACTTATAATCGTATCTGGCTCGGACGACGGGCGCCAAGGTGAAATAATCGGCGGAATTCATCGCGGTATAGAGGATCTTCCCCGTTTCGACATTTTTATAGCCGGGGGCGAAGAGGTATTTGAAGGCGAAGGCATCTTCTTCGGCGATCGAACCGTTCACCGCGCGGATATAATCGCGAAGCAAGGCGACGCCGTTCTGGATGCCGGCGGGATCCCAGGAAATGGGGAAAGATTCCCCGTCGGAACTTTTGCGGTCTCGCTTAGGCTTGTTTTCGCCGAAAGCGGCTCCGTTCAGTTGTATCCATTGGAACATGAAATCATTATCCGGCCATCGCGGCGAAAAGCCTATGCGCTTTGCGGCATCAGTGGATGTGCCGTTGAAAATGGCGGCGTATCGCTGGATTTCATCCATGGTGATGATGGATCCATCGGCCTGGGGTACGGCCAGATCGTCCAGGCTGTTTTGCCGTCTCGATTCCCTCCCGCTCAGGATGAGAAGAAGGTTGAAGCTTACCGGAACGAGGATCTGGCGGTTGTTTTCGACGCCGCCCTCGAGGAGGGTCGGGTAGAATGAACTTTTCGAGAGGACGAGCTCGCCGAAAAGATACTCCAGGGAAAGGAAATAATCGTTGAGCGTCCTGGTCCGCAGACTCCGCCCGACGACGATCGAGGGGCCGGGGCGGTTGTCGGCGGAGGCGAGACGGAGGGCTTCGCTCAGCTCATCCACGTAATGCACTTCTATGAGGTGGCGGTTTTGGGACGCGTTGAACAGTTCCGCGGCGATGAGCATCTCCGGCGTGTCGGTCCAGAGGACGGCCGGCTTGTTCTCGAAGAGGGAGCAGGAAGCGGCGAGCAGGCTTGTCATCGCGATAGCGAATCTGAGAAGATGCAATCGCGAGCGTTTCCGTTTAGGCGCCATGGTTCGACGATATAATGTCAGGCGGGGTAATGGCAAGCGATTCGCGGAGTTTACCATTCGGAGCGTCCATGGTTTCCAGATTCAACCGTCACGCCGATCGCCTCGTCGAACGCCATGGGGAAAAAGTATGGCGGCTCGGCGTAGACGCGGGATTCACCTGCCCTCATCGCGAGGCGGGGAGGGGAAGGGGCGGTTGCGCCTTCTGTTCACCGGAAGCGGGGCTGGCTACCTACCAGCACGAAGGCCTTCGCGTAGTCACCGATCTCGAGGAACAGATCGGGCGGGCGGTAGGATTCACGAGGAGCCGCTACGAAGCCAGGCTTTTCTTCCTTTATTTTCAGGCATATTCCTGCACGAATCTCCCTCCGGACGAGCTGAGGCTGGTCTACGATCGGGCTATAACGATCCTGGAGGGCATAGCGCCCGGCTCGCTCCGCGGCATCGTGGTATCGACGCGCCCCGACTGTTTCGATGAGGAAAAGGCGGCGCTTCTGGCCTCCTACGCGGCATCGGGGCTGGAGGTCTGGCTGGAATTCGGCCTGCAGAGCTCGAACGACGAAACGCTGCGCCGCATCCACCGGGGGCACCTCGCGCGCGACTACGCCGAAGCCATGGCAATCGCCGGCGCGGCCGGCCTTCGCCGTGCCGTCCATGTCATGCTTGGCCTGCCGGGCGAGGGGCGTCGGCAGATGCTCGACACCATCGAATTCGTGGCCGCCTGCGGCGGCGAAGGCATCAAATTCCACGACCTCAGGCTCGCCATCGGATCGCCCCTCGCCCATGCCTATCCGGCCGGCGAGTTCGCCCCCCTTCATCCTTCGCGGCTTCCCGGCCTTCTGGCGGACTGCCTGGAAATCCTGCCCCCCGGATTCGAAGTGATGCGCCTCTCCGCCGACTTCAGACCGGGCGAGGCCATCGATATCTTCCCCGCCACCGAAAAGACGCGGCTCTATATGGCCGTGGAAGCGGAATTGCGTCGCCGAGGCACGCGGCAGGGCTTCCTGAAGATTGAGCCTCCACAAAAGTCTTGAGTTAACAATAAATTAACTTGCGTTCTCTTCCCCCCGGGAGCATACTTATCAACGGTTCCGCGCATAGCACGCGGAAATTGTAAAAACGGCGCAGGAGGAGATATGAAGCGGTTCGGAACGATCATTCTGAGTATTTTCATGCTTTTCGCGCTCTGCACGGGCACTTTCGCCCAATCCAAGGAACTCATAGCCGCCGCCCAGAAGGAAGGGCAGCTCACGGTCATCGCTCTTCCCCACGACTGGGTCAACTACGGGGAGATGATCGAAACCTTCTCTAAAAAATACAATATCAGGATCAACGAAATCAATCCCGACGGCTCGTCCGGCGAGGAAATCGAGTCCATCAAGGCCAACAAAGGCAATACCGGACCCCAGGCGCCCGACGTCATCGACGTAGGCCTCTCCTTTGGTCCCCAGGCCAAGGCCGACAAGCTCATCGTTCCCTACAAGGTTTCCACCTGGGATTCCATACCCGCCGATGTCAAGGATAAAGACGGCTACTGGTATGGCGACTATTACGGAGCCCTCGCCTTCGAAGTCAACAGCGACATCGTGAAGAATATCCCGAAGGACTGGTCCGACCTCCTGAAACCCGAGTACAAGGGCAAAGTCGCGCTCGCCGGAGATCCCCGCACCGCCAATCAGGCAGTCATGACCGTCGTGGCCGCGTCACTCGCCATGGGAGCCAAGACCCCAGCCGATGTCAACCCCGGCCTGCAGTTCTTCGACAAGCTCAACAAGGCAGGGAACTTCGTGCCCATCATCGCCGTTCCCGGCACGGTCGCCTCGGGCGAAACCCCCATCACCATTCGCTGGGACTACAACGCCCTCTCCAACCGCGACAAGAGCGCCGGCAATCCCGAAATCGCCGTCGTCATCCCCGCCAAAGGCGTCATAGCCGGCGTCTACATCCAGGCCATCAGCGCCTACGCGCCGCATCCCAACGCCGCGAAGCTCTGGATGGAATTCCTCTATTCCGACGAGGGCCAGCTCATATGGCTCAAAGGTTACGGACATCCGGTGCGCTTCAACGACATGGCCAAGCGGAAAGTGATACCCGCCGACCTCGCCGCGAAGCTTCCCCCGGCCGAAGCCTACGCGAACATCGTATTCCCCTCGCTGGCGGATCAGGATACGGCCAAAACCGCCATCGCCGCCAACTGGGATAAAGTCGTCAGCGTCGAAGTGATGAAGAAGTAGCGTCCTATGCCCATATCCGCATCAGGGCGAAGGGGGGCGCGCTCCGCGCGCCCCCTTTTCTCGCGTAAAAACCTGGCCTGGCTGGGGCTCGCGCCATTTTTCCTCTTCGTGCTTGCCTTCATGATACTTCCGGCGGGCAACATCCTCATCGGAAGCTTCCAGGACAGGGAAGGGGCCTTCACCCTCGCCAATTTCGCCAATCTCCTGCGTCCCAACATCGTCAAGTCCTATCTCGTCACGATACGCCTGAGCGCCGTGACGGCCCTCATAGGGAGCCTTTTCGGCTTCCTCGTGGCCTACGCCATCATCCTGGGGGGCTTGCCCAAGCCTATCCGTTCCTTCGTCAGCACTTTTTCCGGCGTGGCTTCGAACTTCGCCGGCGTGCCGCTGGCCTTCGCCTTCATCGCCACGCTGGGCCGCGTCGGCCTCGTCACCACCCTGCTCAAGACATTCCTCGGCATCGACCTCTATGATAAAGGCTTCAGCCTCTACAGCTTCTGGGGTCTCGCCTTCACCTACATATACTTCCAGATTCCGCTGATGATCCTCATCATCAGCCCGGCCATCGACGGCATGAAAAAGGAGTGGCGCGAAGCCTCCGAGAACCTCGGCGCCACGCCTCTCCAGTACTGGCTTCACGTCGGCATCCCCGTCCTCGCGCCCTCCCTTCTGGCGGCCTTCATCCTTCTTTTCGGCAACGCCTTCGGCGCCTACGCCACCGCCTACTCGCTCACGGGGGGCCTGATAAACCTGGTGCCCATCCTCATCGGCGCCCAGATACGCGGCGATGTCCTCCACGATCCAAATCTGGGCTATGCCCTCGCCTTCGGCATGGTGATAATCATGGGACTGAGCATCAGCGTCTATTCCTGGGTGCAGAAAATAGCGTCGAGGTGGATGAAATGAAGAACCGTAAAAGCAAGGCGCTGTCCTGGCTCGTGCTCGCCGCCGGCCTGCTCTACTTCCTCCTGCCGCTCCTGGCCACCTTTCTGTTTTCCCTCAGAGGCAAAAAAGGCGTCATGAGTTTTGTCGCCTACGAGCATGTCTTCGCCGATCCACAGTTCCTGAAGACTTTTGTCTTTTCGTTCAAGATGTCCATTTTCACCGTCGTCACCGGCCTTGTCCTCATCATCCCCACGACGATCTGGATACATCTCAAGGTGCCGAAGGCCAAGCCTCTCATCGAAGTTTTCGCCCTCATGCCCTTCGTCATTCCGCCCATCATCCTCGCCTTCGGGCTCATCAGGAGCTACTCTAGGCCACCCTTGGCCCTCGTCACCTCTCCCGCCCTCCTCGTCGCCGGCTATGTCATCATCGCCTTCCCCTACATCTACCGTTCGATAGACGCGGGCTTGAGGGCCATGGACCTGAAGGCCCTCACCGAAGCCGGCATGAGCCTCGGCGCCGGCTGGTTCAGCCTCCTTTTCCGGGTGGTGCTGCCCAATCTGCGCACATCCATCCTCGCCGCCATCTTCCTCACCTTCGCGACGGTCATCGGCGAACTCACGCTCGCCGTCCTCCTCGCGTGGCCCGCCTTCGGACCCTATATGGCTCTCGTCGGCAGGGATCTGGCCTACGAACCGGCCGCCCTCGCCATACTCAGCTTTGCCCTCACCTGGGGATCGATCGGCATAATACAGGCTTTGAGCCGCGGCAAGATCCGTCCCAGCGCGATGCCCGCGCCCGGCTGGGCGGCGATGGCTGAAGACACGAAACCCGCGGAAAAAAGGAGCGCGACGAATGGCCTTTCTTGAACTGCATGACGTCGTCAAGGTATTCGGGAAGAATACCGTCGTTCGAAACCTGTCGTTGGATGTCGAAAAAGGCGAATTCGTCTCATTCCTCGGGAGTTCGGGCTGCGGCAAGACGACGACGCTCCGGATGATCGCGGGCTTCGAAACCCTCACCGAGGGCTCCATCATCCTGGATGGCGTGAACGTGGAACGCACGCCCCCGAACAGGCGGAACCTCGGCATGGTGTTCCAGAGCTACGCCCTCTTTCCCAACATGAACGTGCGCCACAATATCGGCTTCGCGCTGAAAATCGCCGGCCTTCCCCGGCCAGCGATTGAAAAGCGCGTGGACGAAATGCTCGACCTCATCAAGATGGGCGAATACGCCGCCCGCTACCCGCATCAGCTCTCGGGCGGCCAGCAGCAGCGCGTCGCACTCGCCAGGGCTTTGACCCGGGAACCCGCCGCCCTCCTCCTCGACGAGCCTCTCTCCGCCCTCGACGCCAAGATACGCGTGCGTCTCCGCGACGACATACGCGACATTCAGCGAAAACTGGGCATCACCACGGTCTATGTCACTCATGACCAAGAGGAAGCCCTCTCCATCTCCGATCGCGTCGCCGTCATGAAGGAAGGAAAAATCGAGCAGATCGGAAGCCCTTTCGAAATCTACAACAAGCCCGCGACGCCCTATGTGGCGGCCTTCATTGGCACGCTCAACCGGCTGCCCGTCCTCGTCATCGATCCCTCGGCGGGAATCGTCGATGTCGAAGGACAGCGAATCGCGACCGCCTCGCCCATCCAGACGGCAGCGGGTACCGTCCTCCAGCTGCGCTTGAGACCCGAAGCCCTCTCCCTTGGCCCCGGCGACGGATCCTCCAACCGCTTGAAGGGAAACGTGGAAAACGTGAAATTCCTGGGCTCGATCGTGCGGCTTGTCCTGCGCGTCGGCGCCCATCAGCTGTCGATAGACAGCTTCAACGAGCCCCGCCTCGTGCTGCCCGACTTGGGCGAGGAAATCGCCGTTTCGTTCGACAGGGAAGCCTGCGTCCTGGCCGAGCCGGAGGCGCAGCCGACGAGGTCCTGACAAACCCTGACAAATCCTGGCCCGGCGGGCTCCGAACCGCCGGCTGGCTCTTGCGGGAGGGGAATCATGAAAGCCATCCATGCCGTCGTCGAGGGCGAAGTCCAGGGCGTCGGATTCCGCTATTCGGCCATGAGGGAAGCGAAAGCGCTCGGCCTCACGGGCTGGGTGCGCAACGCCGAGGATGGATCGGTGGAGGTTTGGGCTGAAGGCGAAGAGAGCTCCCTCGATGAATTCTCCCGATGGCTGGAACATGGGCCGGATTACGCGCGCGTCGAGAAACTGCGCGTCACCAGGGTAAAGGCTTTAGGCATCTACGCTTCTTTCTTGACGATTCCGTAACCTCCACTGACGCTGTTTTCCTACGCAGACGGTATTTTCCTATCTTATGTGCGCTGTCGCACAGACTCGATCCCCGCCTCGGATTATCCTTCATTCAGTCCAGTGAATAACGGGGCAAGGGGGCTGTATGAAAAATAATTTTAAAAGAGAGGAAGCGTCATCCATGCGGTACGGGAACGGCGGGAGCCAGATGGAAGATCCGGCGAGACTGTCTCCGTCCATGAGCAGCATGGCGCTGCTCTCGCGGGGCGGCAATCGCGAAATGAAGGATTCTTGTATCACGCCAAAAGTAATAGAGCTCGGCGATGTCGCCGACAGGTCCTGCTTCAACGGGCAAGACCTGTAAAAGACATGCAGGTTTTGCCTGCCGAAATTTTCCATCATCCAAACCACGGAGGTTTCCATGAAACGTATCATTCCCTTATTGATGTTGCTGGCTCTACTGCCGGTCGGCGTCTTCGCCCTTGATTTCTATGCTGGCGCCAACGCCTATTATGCCAGCCTGATCCAGCCGGCCGACATTCAGGCTATCGACACCGCCAACCTCAACATGGCTGACTTCTCTTTCGGCGGAGAGGCGCGCATTGTCGGTCACCTTCTTTGGGCCAGCGCCATCGGAACCTACACTCCAGCCGACGCCAACATGCCGCATCGTCTCGATGTAATGCTGGACGGCGGTGTCGGCCTCAGGCTGGGCATCGTGCGCGCCGGTATCGGAATCGGACCCAATTACGGGATCGAAATGGGCGACAACGCGGGGAACTACTTCAAGACGGGCGCCAATATGCGCCTCACCGGCGATGTCCTGCTGGGACCTTTCTCGGTCGGATTGAGCTGGATCAGCAAGATCGAATTCACCCGCGCATCGTTTGTCGAGGCTTTCGAAAACCCTTATGGCCAGCTTGGCCTGGCGGTTCTCTACAAACTGTAGGCGCGGCCGCTCCCGCCGAAGAGTATTCGGCAAGAAGATAAAGAAAGGGCACCGGAAAATTTCCGGTGCCCTTTTCGTACCCAGGCGGTACTGTTTTTCCTATCGTTTTATCACATCGTCGGTTCAGTCACCGCATCGGCATCCAGGGTCACCGCGGTCTGCGCGAGCAGCCTGCCGTTCACCATGGCGCCGGTGTTGACTTCCACCAAGGTTTTGCAAAGGATGATTCCCTTGAAGTCCGAGGTCGTGCCGAGCGTGGTCTGTCCGGCCACCTGCCAGAAAATATTCTTGGGCTGCGCGCCGCCGCTCAGGGTGACGATGGTTCCGTTGCCCACCGTGAGGTCCTGCGCTATCTGGAATATCCAGACATCGTTGGCGCCGCCGTTGAGCGTGACGCTGTTGTTAATCAGAACTCCCGTTCCCCATACGTACAGGCCGGGAACGATGGTCTGTCCGCTGAGATCGCCCGCGTGCAATTCCGTGGCGTCGGGCAACGTGCGTCCCGCGGCGTCGGTGTAGGCGATTTCCATGTCGCCGATGGCCGTCGTCATGTTGGATGGCGTAGGCGGCGTATAGTCAGCCGCGTAGATGCTGCCGGTGACGTAGGATGATGTCGAGAATACGTTCGAAGCGTCCATGATGAGGTCAAATCCGGTGATGTAGGTAGCGGCGGCAGGACTCACGCCGATGTCGCCGGTGATCGCCGTCGTTCCCGTCGTCGATACTCCGGTTTTAGCCAGGATGACAAAGTTGCCCGCGGTGCCGAGATTTACGGGCGACGGACCGGAAGCCAGGTTGACCCCGGTTGTAAAGCTCCATGCGTACTCAGCTTCAAGAGCATTTCCCGCAACGTCCGTGGCCGCGATCGTTATCTTCGCCGTATAGACAACGCTGGATGTAAGTTCTGTCGTCGGTTCCAGCGTGGCGACGAGATCGACATAGGAGACGGAAGCGGGAACGGGCGTCGCGCCCTGGCTCAACGTAAAGGAAAGCGCCGTGATCGTCGAGGAGTCCATCGCTTCGCTGAAGGTCGCGGTGACGCTCCTGTTCCTGGCGACATCGGTCGCCGAGGCGGCCGGCGTCGTCAGATCGACGGTGGGAGGAATGACGTCGTCATTGTTGACGGGACTTTTGCATCCCGCGATGACAAGAACCATCAGTAAAATAGGCATAAACCACATCTTTCTCATAAAAAGCACCTCCTTAATCAGTGCATAAAATTCTGAAAATAGGGCGCGAAGTCCGCCATGGTCGTGACGGACGCCGCACCCCGCATTCCGATGCTCAAATTACAGTGCTGGTTCCACGATGGTATTGGCATCCATCGTGACCGCGGTCTGCGTAAGCAGTCTGCCGTTCACGGTTGCTCCCGCAGCCAGGGTTATCGCGCCCGCCGACATGACTACGCCTTCCATATGGGAAGTCGCGGCGAGGGCGACGGCGCCGCCCACCTGCCAGAAAATGTTCTTGGGAAGCGCTCCGCCGGTCAGGAGGACCTGAGCCGTCGCGGCTTCGGTGAGCCCGCTGGCGATCTGGAATATCCAGACATCGTCGGCGCCGCCGTTGAGGGTGACGTTGGTCGTGATCGACACTCCGGTTCCCCATTTATAGAGGCCGGGCGCGAGGGTCATGCCGCCGATTTCTCCGGCTCCCAGCTCCGAGGAATTGGGATCGAGCCGGCCGGCCGCGTCATCAAAGGCAGCCTGCATCGCAAGCACCGCCGCGGTCAGGTTCGTAGGCGTAGGCTCCGCGTAGTTCGCCGCATAGACATTCCCCGTCACCAAGGTCGAAGTGGCGAAGGTGTTCGACACATCCATCGTCAAGCCGAATCCAGTCATGGCCGCCGCATCGATGGGGCTCACGGCGATGTCGCCGGTGATCGAGGTCACTCCGGTGGTCGTTATTCCCGTCTTGGACAGGATCGCGTAATTCCCGGAGGTTCCGAGATTCACCGCCGCGGGACCGGCGGGAGGATTGGCCGTGGTCGTGAAGGTCCATACCTTATCGGCCGCAAGCGCATTGCCAGCCGCATCGGTGGCGCCTGTCGTGATCGTGGCCGTATAGACAGCGCTGGCCGCGAGATCGTTGGTGGGGTTAAAGGTCGCCACCTTGTCGGCATAGCTGACCACGCCGTCGATCGCGGTGACGCCCTGCATCAGGGTGAAGTTCGCCGCCACGATGGTCGCAACATCCATGTCTTCGCTGAAGGTGGCGGTGACATTGCTGTTCCGCTCTACCGCGACCGCGGCGTCAGCCGGAACTGTGGAATTGACAGTAGGAGCCGTGAGGTCCTCTTCAACCACGGGATTGCTGCAGCCGCTCAGTGAAAGGGCTACCATAAGCAGTCCCAGAAACAACATCTTCTTCATAATCGATATCTCCTTGTTCTTCATTCTCTTGTTCATGTTCAAAAATCCTCCTTCTTATCTGCAAGAATACGTATGGAATCCGAATTGGTCTGTTCGGTAGCACACACAGTCCGGCGCCGTCTGTGTGTGCTGGCGCACAGACGAGGTTGCTCCGCGAGAATCATATTTATGGGCAGATGGGGAGGATCGCTTCTATATGAATCATATGTCCAAGAGAAAAAGGAGAAAAACAATGAAGAAGATTTTAGTCTCGATGCTCGTGCTGGTCGCGTTTTTCGCGGTCAGCTGCAAAAGTCCGGTGGCTGAGGACGTTGTCGCGCCCACGGTTGATCTGACGAGTCCAGCCGATCTCGCCACCAATATAGCGATAACGGCGGACGTGACGGCGACCTTCAGCGAAGCGATGGATTCCGCGACCGTCGTCGCGGCGAACTTTACGGTAAGCCAGGGAGCGACGCCAGTCGCGGGCACGGTGAGCTTTGCCGATGATGTCGCCACCTTCAATCCGACCAGCGATTTCGCGGCGGGAACCGAGTACACGGCAACGGTCTCGACCGGTGTCATGGATCTGGCAGGCAACGCGCTGGCCTCCGCCAAAGTATGGACCTTTACGACAGCGGCGTTGGTCGACATCATCGCTCCCGTAGTGAGTTCGATCAGTCCCGCGGCCCTTGCCGTCGATGTGGCCACAACATCGAATGTCACCGCTACCTTCAGCGAAGCCATGACTTCCGGAACGATCATCGCCGCGAACTTCACGTTGACGCAGGCGGCTACGCCCATTCCCGGCGCGGTCAGCTATCTGGGCAACGTCGCCACGTTCAATCCTGACAGCAATCTAGCCTTCAACACGATCTACACCGCAACCGTGAAGACGGACGTCACCGACCTGGTAGGCAACCATCTCGCGGTCAACAAGGTATGGACCTTCACGACCGTAGCCGCCCCAGCGGCGGGCCCCGCGGCCGTAGACCTTGGAACGGCGGGCAATTACGTAATCCTGGCGAAAACCGCCATCAGCACCGTTCCAACCTCAGCGGTAACGGGCAATATTGGGCTGAGCCCGGCCGCCGCGAGCTTCATCACGGGATTCTCACTCGTAGCGGACGCCACGAATGTGTTCGCGACAGCGAGTCAGCTTACCGGAAGGGCTTATGCCGCCGATTATGCTTCTCCCACCCCCACGAACCTGACCACCGCCGTGAGCAATATGGAAGCGGCGTATACCGATGCCGCGGGGCGACCGACGCCGGACTTCCTGAATCATGGAGCCGGAGAGATAGGCGGCTTGACCCTCGCGCCCGGACTCTATAAGTGGACCACGAATCTCTTGATCACCACCAACGTCACGCTGAACGGCGGCGCCAACGATGTCTGGATCTTCCAGATATCGGGCGGCATCACCCAGGCTTCCGGCGCGAGCGTCAATCTGACCGGCGGCGCTTTAGCCAAGAATATCTTCTGGCAAGCGTCGGATGATGTCGCGCTTGGCACGACCGCCCATATGGAAGGCATCGTGCTTTGCGCCACGGCCATCCACCTCGGCACCGGCGCTTCCGCCAATGGCAGGCTGCTGGCCCAGACCGCCGTCACGATAGACGGCAGCGCGGTAGTCGAACCCGTACTGTAGACGAATCGATAGATCCGCCCGCAATGCGAGGCTAATGTAAAAAAGAAGGGGCTGCCCGGGAAGAACTTCCCGGGCAGCCCCTTCAATTATTTCTACTGATCAACCTGCCGCATCGACCCGATGATCGGATTCTTGCCTACCGGCTGGTTGCCCCGACACGTTCTTCCTGAGACATGGCCGCGAGCCTCTTCACTTCGGCGCGGTCCAGCTTCAGTCCTTGGGCGACGCGTTCCCCGTACTCGACATCCACCTTATAGAACAGGGCCGTCTGGCGCAGCTGAATGCGCGTTTGCGCCTTGCCCAGATGGGATACGATATTGCTGACGAGATGGTCGCGGTCCGTGTCGGACATGACCTTCCTATACAGATCGCCTGCCTGGACAAAGTCCACGTCCCCGCTTTCGTAGACATGCCGCGTCGCCGTCCCTGAAACCGTAAGGGGCGGCGCGGAGAATGACGGATCGGGCGCGGGACCGCCGACGCTGTTGGGCCAGTAGTTGGGACTCCCGCCGCCGTTCGGGCCCGACCGCATGGGGCCGTCGCGCTGATAGCCGCTATCCATGGAAGCCTTAGGCGCATTGATAGGCAGAAGATTGAAGTTCGGGCCCAGCCTGTGCCTCTGCGTATCGGGATAGCTGAACAGGCGTCCCTGCAGAAGCCTATCCGGCGACGCCCCGATTCCCGGCACGAAATTGCCTGGCGCGAAGGCGATCTGCTCCACTTCGGCGAAATAATTGGACGGATTGCGGTTGAGCACCATGCGTCCAAGGGGAAGGAGCGGATAATCCGCGTGCGGCCAGACTTTGGTTATATCGAAAGGATCGAATCGATAGGTTTCGGCTTCCGCCGGCGTCATGATCTGCACGGACACTCGCCACGCGGGATACTCGCCGCGCTGTATGCTGTCGAAGAGATCCCTCGTCGCGTGGTCGGGATCGACGCCGGCGAGACGAGCGGCTTCTTCCCGAACGAGATTCTTGATCCCCTGTTCCGTCACGAAATGCGTCTTGACCCAGCAGTAACCGCCCTTTTCGTCGTACCACATGAAGGTGTGGCTGCTGAAGCCGTGCATGTGACGGTAATCGAGAGGGATGCCGCGGTCGGAGAAAAGAATCGTCACTTGATGAATGGACTCCGGAGTAAGCGAGAGAAAATCCCAGAACATATCGGGGTCTTTCAGGTTGGTCGCGGGATTGCGTTTTTGGGTATGGATGAAATCCGGGAATTTTATCGCGTCGCGGATGAAGAACACCGGCGTATTATTGCCCACCAGATCGTAGTTGCCTTCCTCAGTATAGAATTTGACGGCGAAACCGCGGGGATCGCGGTCCGCGTCGGCGGAACCCTTTTCGCCGCCCACCTGCGAGAATCGCGCGAAGATTTCCGTGCGCTTTCCCGGGCTGGAAAGAAATTTTGCGCGCGTATACTTCGTCATGTCATGGGTAACCTCGAAGTATCCGCCCGCTCCGGCGCCTTTCGCGTGCACAACCCTTTCGGGCACGCGTTCCCTGTCGAAGTGCGCCAGTTTTTCCAGGAGGTGGGTATCCTGGATGAGCGTGGGGCCATCAGCTCCCGCCGTCATCGAGTTCAGGTCATTCTCGACAGGTCTCCCCGTATTCGTCGTCAATATATTTTTTTTCATGATTTTCTCTCTCCCGCCCATATGCCGCGATTTTCGATCGACAGGAATTACTTTCCCGAAGTCAAAGAGCGGTAGATCAGCTGCATCAGCTCTTCGAAAAGGTGGAAGTATCCGGTATTGTCTTTCTTGTAGGCAGTAACTGTATCGTTGATGCCCGATCCCATTTTTTCCATCACGTCGCTGGCCAGGGTCAAGCTGCCTTTTGCCGTGTTGGCGACATGCTCGACTTCCTGGATGATCGCGGGAAATGAAACCTTCAGCTGAGAGGTCGTGTCCTTGAGATCGCCGCTTATCTGCTCGAGATCCCCGATTATGGCGGGCACTCTTCTGAAGGAATGCTTTATGGAATCTTTATTGATCTCCACAAGCGGACTGATGATTCCCACCATTTTTTTTATGTTCAGGAGTATGGGGACGAGAATGGCGCCGATCAGGATTCCCATCATGCAGACCAGGAAAATCATCAGATCAGGCAACGTGAATTGTATTGTCATGGTTTTTGCCCCGCTCTACGCTGAAGCCGTTCCGCTTCTCTTTTTCCTGGCCGCCGGCTTCGGCTGCAAGGTGCTTTTCAGTTCCTGAGCCGCGTGGGCCGTTGTTTCCTTTACGATTTCCGCCTTGCGCCTGAGTTTTTCCCTGATGGTCTCCAGGGTTTCTTCCGCTTTCTTTTTCAGCTCCTCCCTGGTTTCTTTCCCCGATTTCGGCGCGTAGAGAATTCCTTTCAGCAGTCCGATAGTGGCGGCTATGCCCATTCCCAGCGCGAAATTTATGGAAGCCTTTCTTCGGTCCTCGTCCCTTTTTTTCCTGTTTACCATATCCAGCATATTATTGAAAAACATACAAATTCCTCCGCAGAAAATTCTGCTGATCTCGAGACGCCCTGCCGGTCGCATTGGACCGGCTAAGCTCTACTCGGTCGAAATAATATCGGCGATCGCGCGGTTACATGATCTTTTTGATTTCTGCCTTGGCGTCGCCGAGTCCAGCCTGAACGGCCCCTTTGATTTTTTTGGCCTTTCCCTTTTTCTCCATTTTTTTATCGCCGACGACAATGCCTATCGCCTGCTTGACCTTGCCTTTCACTTCGTCGATGCGTCCCTTGATTTGATCATTATTCATTCTTGTCTCCTCTCGTGAAATCTTTTGGAAATGGTCCCATTTATCAACGTTCCCATTCTCTTGCCTGATCCAAAGATACTTTCAAGGCCTAGCCGGGTCTGTGCGGCAGCACACATAGGGCAGGGCAAAGGCGGGCCGGACAGTCTATGTGTGCTGCCGCACAGACCGGTTCGAGCCTGGAACGTATGCTTTTACGTATATGGAGGACTGCGCTTCCAAAATTCCGGAAAATCAAAAGAGGAGATAATCGTATGAAGAAAATGGCCTTATTGGCTCTAGTATCTATTATCCTAATTGTGGCGGGCTGCAATAGCCCCGTTGTCGGAGGCGATGCCACCGCTCCCACGGTCGATGCCACCTCTCCCGCCGCCGCGGCAACCTCCGTCGGCAGAAATATCGGCGTGACGGCGACCTTCAGCGAAGAGATGGACGCCGCGACGATCGGCGACGCGACCTTTACCCTTTCTATGGGGGGGAATCAGGTCGCCGGCGCCGTAACCTACGCGAACATGGTGGCGACCTTCGATCCAACCGCCGATTTATCGGCTAATGCCGTGTATACCGCCACGATCACGACAGGCGCCAAGGATGTGTCGGGCAACGCTCTCGCGGAAAACCGCGAATGGGTTTTCACCACGGGCGGCACGTCGGCTTCCGGTCCCGTGACGGTGAACCTGCGGACCGCCGGCGATTTCGCGATCCTGACCAAGGCCGGCATCGGTACGATTCCGACCTCGGTGGTGACGGGCGACATTGGCGTGAGTCCGATAGACTCGACGGCCATCACGGGATTCTCGCTGGTGATGGACGGCTCGAATACTTTCGCCACATCCAGCCAGGTCGTCGGGAAGGCTTACGCGGCCAATTATGTTCCGCCTACCCCCACGAAAATGACCACCGCCGTCAGCGACATGGAAACAGCCTACACCGACGCGGCCGGCAGGGCCACGCCCGATTTCATCGAACTGGGCAGCGGAGAGATCGGCGGACTCACGCTGGTGCCGGGCCTCTATAAATGGGGCACCGATGTGCTGATATCCAACGATGTAACGCTCAACGGCGGACCGACCGATGTCTGGATATTCCAGATATCCGGCGGAATAACGCAAGCCTCCGGCAAAAGCGTAAACCTGACGGGCGGCGCCTTGCCCCAGAACATATTCTGGCAGACCTTCGGTCCCGTCGCCCTCGATACCACCGCGCATTTCGAAGGAGTCGTGATGTCGTACACGGAAATAACCCTGGCCACTGGCGCGTCCGTGAATGGCAGGCTCCTGTCGCAGACTGCCGTCACGATAGATTCCGGCACCGTTACGCAGCCTTCGCCGTAAGTCGGGATGAAGGGCCGGCCCGACCGGGCGGCCCTTCATTTGCCGCATAAGATTTTGGAACCGAAAGGAGGAGCATTGTGAATACATTGAACGCAAAAAGCGCTACATATGGATTGAACGTCGAGTTCGGAAATAAAGCGAGATATATCGGCGTCGCGGACATGTTTTTTGAAGAGAGAAAAGTCGAAGAGTTGCTGAATAGAGTAGAGAAGCGAATAGGAAGGTCGAAGGAAGACGTTGTCGGATACATCGATACGATGGCAACCAGATGATCAATGTCGTTGGTATTAAGAATCGCATAACTTTTCATAAATACACCGAAGCGGCGAAAGCCATCAAGTCCGAACTCGCCCAAAAATTTCCCGGCGTCTCCTTTTCGATCAAATCGAAATCGTTCGCGAGCGGAGACAATGTAACGATAGATTGGACGGGAGGCCCGACAAGCGATGCCGTCGAATCGATAGTGATCAAATACCGGTACGGAACCTTCGACGTGTCGAAAAATCTCTATCTCTACGACAGTCGCGACGATGCCCTCCCGCAGGCGCAGTATGTGATGGTTTCCCACCATCACAGCGATTCCTCGAAAAAAAAGGCCAAGCAGGAAATCGCCGATGGTTTCAATGTGGACATGAATGACAGCCAGGCGGTGTTCGCCGCCTTCGGCGACTGGCCGCAGCCTTTGATCCGCGCGAAGCTTGAGCATCGCAGCCCGTTCAATTAAGCCGAATGCAATAAACAGAATCCCGACTTTGTTTTTACCGCTCCTCTCAGTATTTTAGGCATACTTCACCTGCGCGGCATGGTGGCGTATGTTCTATGTGAAGGATGAATCCAAAACCTGAGAAGGAGTTTTTAATGGAACTTGGACTCAAGAATAAAATACTCTTCGCTTCGGCTTCGACCGATGGCTTGGGGCTGGGCATAGCGGAAAGCGCGCTCGCCGAGGGCGCTTTCGTGTTTTTGGGCGGCAGATCGCAAGAGAGGCTCGACGCGGCGCTGAAACGCCTGGACGCGGTGGGGGCGGCATCGGGCGGGCGGTCCGCCGGCGCCGTCCTGGACATGTCTTCGGCCGGCTCCATCGAAGCCTGGGTCGCGGCGGGAATGGCCGCGATGGGGGAGCCGGACGCGCTGCTGGTGAACGCCGGCGGACCGCCCCCCGGAGACTTCGAAACGCTGGCGGGCGATGAGCCCTGGCAGGCGGCCTTCAACCTCACCCTCATGTCTTCCGTGCGGCTCATCCGCGCCGTCCTACCCTCCCTCAAGGCGAAGGGCGGTTCGATTCTCACGATAACGTCGAGTTCGGTGAAGGAGCCGTGGCCGGGGCTGATTCTTTCGGGCGTCATGCGCTCGGGAGTCGCCAGCCTCGTCAAATCGCTGTCGATCGAGCTCGCGCCTTACGGCATCCGCGTCAACAACATAGCGCCGGGCAACATCATGACGGGCCGCCTCGAAAGGCTCATCGCCGCCGAAGCCAAGGGCGCCGGAATCTCCAGCGACGAGCGGCGAGCCCAGCGGCAAGCCAATATCCCCATGGGTCGCATCGGGGAAGTGGAAGAGTTTGGCAGGGCGGGGGCCTTCCTTCTGTCGCCGGCGGCTTCTTATCTGAACGGCCAGACCTTGGTCGTGGACGGGGGCGCTTCCAAGTTCCTATATTGAGACGACAGGCGGCGCGGGACGCGCTTCGCGTTCAGGCCGCCTGCCCGCCTTTACTTGATTTTCGAGTTCCCCGACGGGCGGACGGGGCGGGCTTCTATGTACCCGCGCCAGCCCTGCGGCGCCAGCTGGAAACGCGGCGCCGAATCGGGCGCCCAGGCGAAACCGTAGAGAGCGGGATCGAAGCTGTCGATTTTCTTCATCACCGCGACGACGGCTTCCTCGAAATCCTCGTCATCGTAGGGCTCTCCCTGGAATATCATCATCATCGCCGGCCCGAACTCGGCGAGTTCGTATCCTTCCGGAACAGGCCCGCTCCAATCCAGGGGCAGCTCGACGCCCTGCACGTACTCAGAGGTGCCGGTCGGGCGGAGTTTTGCGGGCAGCCAGAGGCCGACCGGCTCATAGAGCGCTTCCTTGACGCTTGATAGGACGCCCCAGACGTCGCAGCCAACTTCCTCGCAGTAGGCGAAGTACTCGTTCGCCGTCTTGGCCCGCTTGATGAGGACCTTGCGGGCCGGTCTTTCAATCACCTGCACGAAAATAGTCTTGCTCGTGCCTTCTTTCATGTCGTTTTCTCCTTTTTCATGCTTTTGGCGCAATGGAAGAGGATAGGGAAGAAACAGCTTCACGGGGCGGGGCTGTTTGCGGTACTTCGCCGGGGTTACGCCGAATTCTTTCGAAAAAGAGCGCGTAAATCCCTCGTGCGAGTCGAACATGAAGTCCAAAGCCACGTCGAGAACCCTCGAGGGCTTGTCCCGCAATACCAGAGCCGCCTGTGAAAGCCTCAATCTGCGGATGTATTCGAAGGGCGGCTGACCGGTCAGCTCCCTGAACATCCGCTGCGCGTGCCACGCGGAATATCCCGCCGCACGCGCCAGATCATGGACCGAGATTTTGTCGCGCACATTCGCGAGAATATAATCCTGCATTTGGCGTACTGCGCGGATCATGTCCTCTCGCGTGTGTTCCCGTTCCATGATCGCCTCCTTTAGCGCCATGCGATGGAGTGTCGCAGATTCCTGGTTCCCGTTCTTGACCTGCACTGCGAAATTGAAAAGATTCGCCGCCGCGCCGCCGCGCCGCCGCGCCGCCGCGCCAAGGTTTGCTTTCATTTTCGCCACGTGGTGGGGTCGCGGTGGAAAAAGAGCTTGAGCTGTTTATGGACGGCCGGATATTCCCGCAAAAGGACGGCCGGGCGCTCCCAGAAATATTCGCAGACCACGGCGAAGAATTCGTCGGGGCTCTCGGCCGCGTAAGGGTCCAGCCTGGATCGCGTTTTCGAGGTTCCCCTGCGGGCGGCGCGTCGCGCCTTCGGCGAATCCGAGAGTTTGGCGTTCAGGTCCTTCCAGGCTTCGGTGAACGCCTCGTTCCAGCGCAGCGGGTCCATGCCGGCGTGCAGGGGAGGGCGGCCGTCATAAAGGCCGTCCAGGCCGTCGAGTTTGTGGGCCATCTCGTGTATGACTACATTGTAACCATCGCCCCAGCCCGAGGCGTCTATGTCGGGAATCGACAGCGCGATAGGCCCCAGCGAGAACGCTTCGCCGGCCAAGGCTTCCTCCCGCTCGTGGACTATGCCCGATTCGTCCGTCCAGCGCTGCGTGACGGCATAGGCGTCGGGCGTGACAAATATCGTGTTGAAGTCACGGTACCAGGACAAGTCCAGACCCAGCAGCGGAAGACAAGCCTGGGCGGCGACTGAAACCTTCAGCTTTTCGTCGATTTCGGCCCCGCCCACGGGGCGGAAGCGCTTAATGGCCAGAAACTGTCCCGAAAGCTCGCGCAGCCGTGTCCGATCGTCATCGGGCAAGCCCGCGAAAATGCGGTGCTCATCCAAGGCCCATGCCCATAGTTCGTCGCGGATGGCGCCTCTCTCGGCGAGCCGCCGGCGTCTCGCCTCCAGAAATCCGTCGAAAATTCCCATGCCTCCAGCCTACACGGGAATCGCCTTTCGCTGAAGCCTCCGATCGCCGCGTATTGGAGGCGCCGGCCTCCTTCCGCGATCTTCCGGCGTTTCGGCTCGGTCTTTGGCAGGCATGGCTATTGACAATTCGAGGCCTTTCAACATAATGTCGGTACTCGCCGATTCATTTTTTCTGTCTGTGGAGCGGTGTCCGAGGGGTTTAAGGAGGCGGTCTTGAAAACCGTTGAACCGCGAGGTTCCGGGGGTTCGAATCCCCCCTGCTCCGGATACTGCGATATTTTGTTGGAGAGGTGCGAGAGCGGCCGAATCGGGCTCCCTGCTAAGGAGTTGTACCTCTAAAGGGTACCGAGGGTTCGAATCCCTCCCTCTCCGCTACGCGAGGCTATAGCTCAGCTGGATAGAGCTTCAGATTGCGGATCTGAAGGTCGGAGGTTCGAATCCTCTTAGCCTCATTCTTCGTTGGAGAGATGCGAGAGCGGCTGAATCGGGCGGTCTCGAAAACCGTTAAACCTTTTAGGTTTCGAGGGTTCGAATCCCTCTCTCTCCGCAAGCCGCGCTTCTTCGTCGCTCCAACGTCGATAAAGCAGGCGTTTTCAGTTTTTCGTTTCTGTTTTCGTTTCTTTTTTTCTTTTTGGAGAGATGACCGAGCGGCCGAAGGTGCGCGATTGGAAGTCGCGTGTACCCGTAAGGGTACCTAGGGTTCAAATCCCTATCTCTCCGTAGCATTTAGAGCGCAAGAAGCCAGGCACTGTGCTCGTAACCACTGCGGAACCCGCCAGGTCCGGAAGGAAGCAACGGTACGTGGAAGGTGCGGTGCCGCAGAGCGCCTGGCTTCTTGCGCTTCAAGTGCTTTACCCTTCCACGCCTCCATGCTATTTTGATGCCATGCCCTATGAAGTCACCGCGGCCAGAAAACGCCCCCAATCATTCGAACAGCTCGCTGGCCAGGAGTTCGTCGCCGCCACCCTCGAGAAGTCCCTCGAGACCGGCAGGATAGCCCACGCCTATCTTTTTTCGGGTCCAAGGGGCTGCGGCAAGACAAGCACGGCGCGCATCCTCGCTAAGGCGCTCAACTGCGAAAAAGGTCCCACCGCCCAGCCCTGCGGCGTCTGCGATTCCTGCATGTCGATAACGGCCGGTTCCTCCCTCGACGTGATCGAGATCGACGGCGCGTCGAACACCTCGGTCGAGAACGTGCGCCAGATAAAGGATGAGGTTCTTTTCCCGCCCAATTCCAGCCGCTATAAAATATACATCATCGACGAAGTCCATATGCTCTCGACGAGCGCCTTCAACGCCCTGCTGAAGACGATCGAGGAGCCGCCGCCCTACGTGATTTTCATGTTCGCCACGACCGAGCAGCACAAGGTGCCGGCTACGATCAAGAGCCGCTGCCAGCAGTTCACGTTCAGGCTCGTATCCTCCGACGTGGTCGTGCGGCTTCTCGCCGCCGCCGCCGCCGATCTCGGCGTGACCGCCGAACCCGAGGCTCTGCTCTGGATCGCCCGCGAATCGGGCGGCTCCGTGCGCGACGCTTACACCCTCTTCGACCAGGTAGTCTCCTTCGCCGAAGGCCACATCACGGCGGCCCTTATCCGCGAAAAGCTCGGCCTCGTAGGACAGGACAGGATGAACGCGCTTTTCGGGCTTTTCGTCGCGGGCGATACAGCGGGCTCCCTTTCGGCCTTGGACTCGATTCTCGGCGGCGGCGTTTCGCCAGAGCAGTTTGTGGCCGACACCGTCGAGTACTGCAGGGCTCTGCTTCTCATCAAGCACGGCCTCACGCGCGAGAGCATCCTCGGCGCCCCGCTTTCCTCCTTCGATCTTTCGATCACCGAGGCCTTGTCGGGCGAACGCATCGAGCGCGTCCTCTCGACCTTCCTGTCCGCGTACAGAAATCTGAAAGAGTCCATCGATCCCCGCTACGAACTGGACCTCGCCGTGGCGAAGGCTTCCCATATCGGGAGCTACGTGCCGCCCTCCGATCTCGTCCGCGCCGTGGGCACGCTCAAGCGCTATCTCGAGAAGAACGCCCCGATGACCGCGGCCCCCGCTTCGGCGGCCACCCGGGCTCCGGCGCCGGTCCCAATCCCGGAACAGATCCGGACAGCGGCCGCCCCAATGGCATCGGCCGCCTCAATGGCATCGGCCGCCCCCGCGGCCTCACCCGCCTCTCCGGTCCCGGCCGCTCCTTCGGTAAGTGCCCAGGTCGCTCCTTCTGTCGCCGCCCAGCCCGCCGTTTCATTCGGGGGCATCGATCCCGCGAAGCTGCCGGAACTCAAGAAAATCCTCGTCGCCGACATAAAGAAGAATAACGTGCTCCTCGCCACGGCCCTGGACAAGAGCCGTTCCTGGCATCTCAAGGGGCAGACGCTTTCCATCTCGGTGACGAAACAGATGGACTGCGACCTCCTCAGGCGATTCCTCGCCATCATCGCCGAAGTGCTGGCCGTGAGAGTGGGCTCTCCCCAGAAGATCGAAGTGACGCTGGCGGCGGAGGATATTCCCGAGGAGAGCCAAGGCCAAGGTGATTCCCCTTTTGATTCCCCCGGCGCGGACGCCGGGTTCGCTTCTCAGGGAATCAACGAGGCTCAGGGCGTCGGCGCTGGAGCCGTTGGAGTGCCTGGAGGCTCTGGAGCCTCCGGAGGCGCCGAAGGCGAAGCCCGCTTGCCGGGATCCTTCAACGAGCGGCCGCGGGAAGATCGACAGGAAAACAGGCAGGCTCGAGGACAGCAGCCTAAGCCCGATTCCGGCAGAGGCCAGGCCAACCCCGTGAATGTACCGCAGGTGAGCCTTCCCGAAAGGGAGGCGATCGGCATGGTCGAACGCCTTTTTAAAGGGAATCTCGCGGGCTATTCGCATGCCGCGCAGGCGGCGGCTTCAAGTACGGCGGCTCCAGGTTCGCCGGCCCAAAGCCCGATGGCGCCAGGTTTAGCCACGTCCGGCTCAGCGGCGCGGAGACCCGTCGGACGGGGCCCGACGGAAGAAGACTCTGAAATGAACGACGACAGGGCCGCTACCTATAGTCCCGATATCGACGAAAACGAAACATCAGAATAAGAGGATACGTTATGGAAATTTCGGATCTCATGAACATGCTCAAGAATCCCCAGGCCATCCAAGCCAAGGCCAACGAACTGAAGCAGAAAACGGCAGCCCTCAGGGCTACGGGCCAGTCGGGGGGCGGCATGGTAAAAGTCACCCTTTCGGGCGAAATGGAAATGCTCGAATGCTCGATAGCCCCGGAAGCCGTCGACCCCTCCGACCCTAAAATGCTCGAAGATCTCATCCGCGCCGCTCACCACGACGCCGCCGAACGCATCCAGGAATCCATACGGACGCAGATGGCGGAGATGATGGGCGGCATGCCTCCGGGAATGTTCGGCGGCGGGAATCCCTTCGGAGGATTCTGATGCGAGCCCTCGAGGATCTCGTTTCGCTGCTCACCCGGCTTCCGGGCATCGGCCGGAAAAGCGCGCTCCGCATGGCCTATTATCTTCTGAAGGCCGACCAGCGCTATGCCGAAGCCCTCTCCGAGCGCATCGCGAAACTGCAGAGCGAAATCAGGTTCTGTTCCGTCTGCGGCTCCTACACGGAAACCGACCCCTGTCCCGTTTGCGACGGCCTCGATAGGGACCGCCGGATCATCTGCGTCGTCGAACAGCCCCAGGACGTTCTCACCATCGAGGCGTCGAAGGAATATAAAGGCCTCTACCATGTCCTCGGCGGCCTTCTCTCGCCGCTTGACGGCATCGGCCCCGACAAGCTGCGGATAGCCTCCCTCGTGCAGAGGATCAGGACGGGCAGGAACGCTTCTCCTGAGGCCGCCGCTCTCCCCGGCCGGATCGAGGAAGTCGTGCTCGCGACCAATCCCACGGTCGAAGGGGACACGACAGCCCTGTACATAAAAAAAGTCTTGGAGAGAGAAGGCATCCAGGTGACCAGACTCGCGACGGGCATTCCCGTGGGCGGCGACCTGGAATATGCCGACCGCCTCACGCTCGCCCGCTCGTTTCATGGGAGAATGCCGCTGTGAAGCGGCGCCAATCATCGGAGGTATCTGAATGAAAGTCAGCGATATCGTGACAATACTCGACGCGAAGGTCTTCGCCGGCGGGAACCAGCTCGATCTCGAAGTCCAATCCGCCTGCGGGGCCGATCTCATGAGCGACGTCATGGCTTTCGTGAAGGAAAGGGTCGTTCTCCTGACCGGCCTGATGAATCCGCAGGCGCTCAGGACGGCCGATCTCCTCGACATCAAGGTGATCGTGTTCGTCCGCGGCAAGAAACCGACGGCCGACCTGCTGGAAATGGCCGATGAATCGAAAATGATACTCATGACGACCAAATATTCGATGTTCCTCGCCTGCGGCCGTCTCTACGAGGCGGGCTTGAGGGCCGGCGGCATCAGGGAAATTTCCTGAAGGAATCCGGCGTGAAGCTCAATTTTTCCATACCTTCGATGGACTTTTCCGCGGCGGGAAAGGCTTCCACCGAGGTGAAGCGCCTCCTCGCGAGGCTGGGCCTCAATTCCGACCTCGTCAAGCGGATCGCGATAGCCATGTACGAGGGCGAAATGAACATCGCCATCCACGGCGGCGGGGGGGAGGCCGAAATGGAGCTCACGACGGACAAGGTGGGGATCACCCTCATCGATCATGGTCCGGGCATAGCCGATATAGACCTGGCTATGACGGAGGGCTTTTCCACGGCGAGCGAGGAAGTCCGGAACATGGGATTCGGCGCCGGCATGGGGCTTCCCAACATGAAGCGCAACGCCGACCTTATGGAACTGGAAAGCAAGGTAGGTCTGGGCACGAGAGTGCATCTGCTGTTCAGGCTCAATCCGGCGCAGGGCGCCAAAGCATAAATCGGAATCAGGGGAAGGCGGCGCTGATGGGCGGCAGCATTTTTCATTCGGTATATCTGGACTCCAGTCTCTGCGTCGGCTGCACGACCTGCGTCCGGCGATGCCCCACCCAAGCCATCCGCGTGAGGGACGGCAAGGCCCATATCACCGAAGAACGCTGCATAGACTGCGGCGAGTGCATCCGCGCCTGTCCCAAAGGGGCGAAGAAATCGGTCTCCGATCCCCTGGCCGTGATGGGCGGCTACGACATAAACGTGGCGCTTCCCGCGCCTTCGCTCTATGGACAGTTCGGCATCGATCATTCACCGGAACAGGTTTTCGCCGTGCTCCGGACCATAGGTTTCGACGAGGTTTTCGACGTGGCCTGGGGCGCCAAAGCCCTCACGGAATCCATAAGGGAATACGCCAAGGCCGATCTTCCGAGACCCCTCATTTCGAGCGCCTGTCCCGTGGTCGTCCGCCTCATCCAACTCCGCTTCCCCTCGCTCATACAGAACCTCGTGCCCTTCCTGCCGCCCGTCGAGGTGGCCGCGAGGGAAGTCCGCTCGCGTTTCGCGCGGGCGGGGGAGGCTTTCGCGAACAAGAGAGTGGGTATTTTCTTCCTCAGTCCCTGCACCTCCAAGGTGACGGCCATCAAAGCCCCCCTCGGCTACCACGCTTCCGAGGTGAATGCCGTATTCTCCTTTCAGGATATTTATGCGGCTTTGAAGAAGAACCTTAAGGCGGGTTCCGGAGCCTCCGAGGGCGACAGGACCGGGCGTTCGTCCGCTTTGCCGAGGATCCGGGAGCTGGGAAGCGGCTTTGGCTGGGCACGTTCCGACGGCGAACTCGAATCGCTGGACATCCCGGGCGCGGTCTCCGTCGATGGCATAGGCAACGTGATCGCCCTGCTCGAGGAGATCGACAACGGCAAGCTCGGGGAACTGCCCTACATCGAAGCCCTGGCCTGCCCTGGCGGATGCGTCGGGGGGCCTATGGCCGTGGCCAACCCCCATGTCGCCAGGACGACCATCAAAGCCATAGCGAAAAAGGAATCGGCCGAATCCGTCCGCCCGGCCAACGGAGCCTCCGCGCCGCCTTCCGGAACGTTCGCGCCGCCTTCCGGAAAGGCCGGGCCGGCGAATTTCAGGCCGCTACTCTGGGATGAAGAACTCCTTCCCAAACCGGTGATGGTCCTCGACAGGGACATGGAAAAGGCGCTCGCGATGGCGGAAGCGCTCGAGGAAATAGCGGCCGGTCTGCCGGGTCTGGACTGCGGCGCCTGCGGAGCGCCGGATTGTCGCGCTTTTGCCGAAGATATCGTTAAGGGCTGCGCGAAAATTGACGATTGTATAGTGCGGATGAAAGAGAAATCGGCTAAGATAACCGGAATTCAAAATTCAGCCGGGATGGCCGAATAGAGTCAGGGAAATTTGACAAATGCTCTAAAGATCATTATAGTGATAATTTAGGGTACGTCTCGTATAATAATGCAACAAACGGTGTACTTTGCAGACTGTCGCGCCCGAAGGCATGTGCCGCTGTCGCAGATAACGTCCGGGAGAGGGGTCGTTCTTGAATAAAAAAGACTTTCCGCGTGTCCATTTTTACGACCAGGACTTTGTAGAAATATACGACCGCACATGGGCCTGGGTTGCCGACTGCTGGGCCTCGGGCGGAGCCGAAAGCGGCTTCGACAAGATCAAGTTTTTCCATTATCCTCAAAAACCCGTCCTCGACGTGATGGAACAGGTTTTTTCTTCTTTTTTCCTGGTCTACAGCAATAGGATATTTTCCGCGTCCAATGGCCTCGACGCTCTCTATGGCCTCCAGGAAGCCGACGGAGCCATCAGGGCAACCTACGATATGGAGACTGGCAAGCCAGTTTTCTCCCCTGAAAACCCCGAAGGCCTCATTTTACCTCTCTTCGCCTGGGCGGAGTACAACCTTTATCACAAGACGGCCAACAAGAAACGCGTCAAGGACGTAATGCCCGCCCTCAGGAAGCACTACAAGTGGCTCGAGAGCAATTTCAAGGGCGCGAACGGTCTCTACTCGGCGCCGATTGCCGCCAGCGGCTTGAGCAATTCACCCCGCGAGGGAGCCCGCTACCTGGTCGATTTCAATGCCGTCATGGCGATGAACGCGCTCTATATCTCGGCCCTCGGTGACATTCTCAACGACAAGGATATTTCCTTCCAGTTCAAGCGCGACTATTTCTCGCTCAAGACGAGAGTGAACGGCAAGATGTGGAACGCCGAGGATGGATTCTACTACGACCTCGACGAGCAGGAAAAACACGTCAAGGTGAAGACAATAGGTTCCTATTGGCTGCTTCTGGCCGAGATCCCCAACGAAGACAGGGCCGAGAAGCTTGTGGCCAAACTCAAGGACGCCACCTGCTTCGGCACGGAGAATCCCTTCCCGACCTTGTCGGCGGACGATCCCCATTACGATAAAAAGGGCAACGGCTATCGCGGTTCGGTCGTGACCGCTTTCACCTTCATGGTGATCAAGGGGCTGGAAAAGTACAACTTCTACGAATTCGCCCGCGACTGCGCCATAAGGCACCTCTATTTCATACTGGATTCGATGCACGCGGGAACGGAACACGCCGAGGGGAACCATCAGAAAGAGCATAAGCCCATCGTCTGGGGAGCCTACCAGCCTCAATCCGAGGGCAAGGCCTCCTGGGACGGACATCCCGACTGGCCCTATCCGCACTACCTGCCCTTCAATGGCCTCGCCAGCGTCACCCTGATGATCGAAAATATCGTGGGACTCTATGTTTCCCTGCCGAGGAAGACGGTCGACTGGATCGTCCCCAACCTCGAGATCATGGGCATCGAGAACCTCTCCCTCAAGCGGAACATGGTCACGATCCTTTCGAGCAAATCCGGGCGTGGCTGGGAAATCCATATGGAGAGCGAAAAACTCTATTACTTCACCATCAACGTGCTCAACAAGAAAAAGAAAACCCTGCCCATCCCCTCGGGCAAGTGTTCCATGCTCATCGATAAAATTTAGAACCGTCTCGTTTACGAGACGAGGCTCGCCACCGACACGAAATGGGCTATCGCCGCCAGAAGCACGAAAATATGCCAGATCTCGTGGAAGCCGAATTTGCCGGGGAAGAAATTGCCCTTTTTCGTCGCGTAGACCAGAGCTCCCAGCGAATATAGCAGCCCTCCCGCCATAAGCCAAGCGAGCGTCCAGGGCGTCAGCTTCGCCAGGAATTCCCTCGCGGCGAACACGCTGAGCCAGCCCATCCCGACATAGATGCCCGCCGTCACTCCCCTCGGAAGTCCGATAATGAACATCGTGAAGACGACTCCCGCCGCGGCCAAGGCCCATATGACGGCCAGAAGGCCCCAGCGCCAGAAGCCGGAAAAAGCGATGACGCAGAAGGGGGTGTAGGTGCCGGCGATGAGCGTGTAGATGGCGGCGTGATCGAATTTCCTCAGCCGGACGAGGGTTTCCGGGGGAGCCTCTGAGGCGTGGTAGATACCGCTCGCCATGAATAAGGTGAGGAGACAGAGGCTGTAGACCAGGAGGGAGAGTGTACCTATTAGGCTGCCGGCGCCGCGGAGGAGAAGCCAACCCGCGGCGGGCAAGGCGAGCGCGGCGCCGGCCAGGTGAGATAGGCTATTGAAGGGTTCCCTGATCCGCATGCCCGGTTCAGCCGGCCTTGACGATGATCGACCCCATCAGGGCAAGTCCCGAAATATCGACCCAGGGCTGGCGCCTGTCGACCCGCTGCTCGACTGAAGAATGGATATTGGCTTCGCCCATGAAGGGGAAGGCCGACATTTTGACGGGCAGGCCATAGGGGACGAGGATCCTGATTTCGCCCATGATGGCGATGGCGTCGATCTTGAGACGTCCGGGAGGGAGGGCGGTGTTGCGCAGGTCGAGGGTGGTGCTTCCCATCAGCGTGAAGCTCGTGGCCTGGTCCGAATTGAGCCAGTCGCCGGCCATTTTTCTGTCGCCCATGACGCAAAGCGAAAACTCCGGGCTTCCGTTGCGTTCTTCCACGAAGAGGTCTTCCACGGGAGGAGCCGCGGGGCGGCGGTAAGAAGATGGGCGGCTGGTGGCGTCGCGGTCGGAAGTCCGGCGGCTGGCGTCCAGGTGTCCGCGTCCCGTTTCGCGGGGCAGTTCCTGGGGCGGCAGGTCGGCGGTCTGCGTATAGATGTCGCGCAGGTCTGTCGCCCTCTGGATTTTCTCAGCCCGGACTTCATAGTCTTCGATGTTGATTTTGCCCAGGGCGAAAGCCGAGGTTATGGCATCGAGCGCGCTTTGTCTTTCCCGATCCATTTCATTGTTTCCGCCCGCGCCCGGCACGGAATCATAGCGGTCGTTCATGGTCCGCTCCTTGTGGCCCGCTTGGCGCCACCTTCCTGAATTTGGCGGCCCGCCAAAGGGTGGCGCCGCGCTTGTGCCTAAAATACTGGATATCGGTAAAAAAATCCACTATTTCCGCACGAGACGTGGATGGAGCCTCACCGGAAAGTGAGGCCGTCGTGTTCATCCGATAAGCGTGCCGACGAAGGTTTTGCCGTCCAGGATGCGGAAAACGTTGTCGAGATCCTTGCCCGCGGCGCAGATCACCCGGATGTCGGCGGCCTCGGCGCGCGCCGAGGCGATGGGGTCGAAGGGCAGGTTGGCGCCCGGCGTCCAGGTCGAGCCTACCATGGCCCGGAAATCCTTCCAGGAGATGGTGTCGATGGGCGTGGCCGTCGGGTCCTTCTTGGGGTCGGCGGTGTAGACCTTGGCGATGTTGGATAGATTGAGCACGGTCTTGGCGCCGAAACGCTCGCCCAGATAGACCGCGTCGTAATCGCTCGAAAAGCCCGGCTTCCAGCCCGAGGCGACCAGCACTTTTCCCGTGAAGACGAAGGCCGCCGAGGGGTCGGTGACCACGTCGTCGGCGCAGAGGTCGCCCATGGCCGCCTTCACGAGCTGGGCATTGATGCGCGTCGCGGCGATGCCGATCCAGTCGAGGGCTTCGTTGGAGCCCGGGGCTTCACTGGAGCCCGAGGCCTCTCCCCGACGCCGCCAGAATTCCTTCAGCGCGGTCTGGTAGGAACGGGCGGGACCGCCCCCGCCGATGACGAGTATGGCCCGGCGATCCACGGCTTCGGCCAGCCAGGATTCGAGGCGCTGGCGGAATTCCACGAGAAAGGCGACATCGGGGCCTTCAGGCGGGGCGACTATGGAACCGCCCAGAGACAGGACACAGGTCATTCAAACCTCCTGGGATGGGGACCGGGACAGGTCCGACGGCGCCGTCCGCAGCACCTTGTATTCATCGGCGAGGATCGAGGCGAGGCGGCGCGCCGATCCGGTGAAATGGATGGCGTGCATGCCCATCCGGCGCGCCGCCTCCACGTTCGCGACGGTATCGTCTATGAAAACGCATTCGTCCGGATCCGCCTCGGCCGATGCCAGGCAGCTCCGGTAGATCTCGGGTTCCGGCTTTATGAGATGCAGGTCGCAGGAGAGGATGATCTCGTCGAAGGGCTCGATCCAGTCGGTTCCGCCCGCGCTTCTGCCGGCGCCGAACATACATTCCTTGCCTTCCTTGTTCATGTTGGAAAGAATAAGAAGGCGGCAGCCTTGTTCCTTCAGCTTTTCTATGATCGCGACCGTCTCGGCGTTGATGTTGAACCAGCTTTCCTGGTCGAGCCGGATGAGGCGGGGGAGGATGCTTTCGTCGACCCGCGTCCCGAAGCGTCCGGCTACCTTGTTCCAGTACGTCAGGGCGCTCATGACGCCCCTGTCATATTCTCCCCGGTCGGCGGCGTAAGCCTTGGGGAATTCCTCGGCCGGGGCGCCGATGATGGCGGCCATCTCGTCGGCGAGGTTTTTTTTCTGGTCGTAGGTTATGACCCGGCCGCAATCGAAGATGACCGTTTTTATAGGTTTCATGGCGATGACCTCATTCGGCGCGAGGGGAAGGCGCCCCGGCACTTCCCTTTTCGGGAACCGCGTCCAAGTCCAGCGCGCCACGGACGAGGCGGGAGAGGAGCTTGGGCAGTTCGATAAAGGAATATTCCTTGTGCACGCGTTCGCCGATCTGGTGATACTCACGGCCCCAGGGGCCAACGTTGATGACGGGACAATCGATCGATACCCGGGATTCCTCGCCTGAGTCGGGATCGGCGACGGGGGACTGGCGCTGGACGCAGGCTCTGTCGCCTGCCGAATCGGAGGGGGCGAGGAAGCTCATGTCCGAAATGCCGGGGAAGTAAGGCCGTACCCTTATGCTTTTCCCTATCTCCCCCGAAAAGGCCGAGAGTTCCGAGCGAAGCATGGCGATGAACGCGGCGTCCCTTTCCTGGTCGATTTCGGCTCGGGAATAGTAGGGGGGAGCGAAGCCAATGATGGCCGCGGGGCCTTCCAGCCCGGAGAATGGCAGGAGTTCCTGCACGATGAGAAGCGTCTGCTGGACCCTGTCGTCGGGCTGCTGGCTCGCCGCGTAGGCGCGCGCCTTTTCGAGAATGCCGGGGCTCAGGCGTTCGGCGAGGCGCGACAGTTCGTCGAAATCGAGAACGATCGGCTGCTTCGACGGCAGGGCGAAATGGCCCGATACCCTCCGGGAAAGCGTGGAGGCGCGCTCCCTGAGGGAGGAAATGGCGCGGTTCATGGAGTCGGCGGCTATTTTGCCCATCGCCTCGACGATTTCCTCTGGTCCCCTCGTGTGGCTGAGGACGTTGAGCGCGCAGAAAACGGCCGAAGGCGTCGTCACGTCGTAGGAGGTCCTCGATTCCCGGAAATAAAGGATGGTGGGCGGGGGGGCTTCCTCGCCGGGCGCCACCTGGCGTTCCTTGATGGTATCGGGGTTGCATTCCACTTCCCTCGCGAATTCCGAGGCGAGGAGCACCGGGTTGATGCCGTCGAAGGGAGCGCCCGCGTGGGTGCATTTCCCCACGAAGTAGACGAAGGGAAGGGTTTTTCCGACTGAGCCCGTGAAGACCGCTCGGCCCATTTCCCCGCTGTCCTGATCCACTGCCGAATCCAGATTGAAGACGGCGGCGGCTTCCAGACCGCGCTCGGCCAGGTAGTCCTTCAGCATGGCGGCGGCGGCTTTCATGCCGTGGCTCGAGCCTTCCTCGTCGGCCACCGAGAGAAAGAGAACGTTGCCCGCCCGCTCGAAGGGCGCCGAAAAGGCCGCCAGGACCGAAATACCAGCGGCCAGGCCGCTCTTCATGTCGAGTATGCCCCGTCCGGCGAGAAATTCCCCCGAAGCGAGGTCTTCTTTCAGCCGGGAGAGCGGATTGTCCTTGCCGCTGACGTCGGCGAGGGACTCGAGCATTTTGCGCGAAAGGGTTTCGGGATCGAAAGCCCAGGGTTCGAGGGAGCCGTACATGGAGGTCTGCACGACATCGTAATGTCCCGTGAGGATGACGCATCGCCTGCCGGAACCTCTGACGAGGGCGAACACATTCGAGCGTTCCTTGGGATCGCCCGGAATGGGGAGGGCAGCGAGATTGCCGGGATTGTTCCGGAAATAGGGAATCTGTCCAAGCACGGACAGGAGAAAGGCGGGAAAGGCCTTTTCTCCCGGCGAGTCGGTCACGCTGGCCGTTCTGGCGAGCAGCACGGACAATTCCTGAACACTTTCGAAATTGGGGGATTTCTCCATGGGCAAAATATAACGCAAAGGCTCATGGAGAAGTAAGGTGTCCGGTCCTCGAGGGGCTAAGGAGCGCGCCGGGAATGCCTGACAGAGGGCGCCCGGCGCGCTCCCGCGGCCTTATAGGTTGAAGAGCTTTTTAAGCGTCGCGATATTCCTGGGGTTGACCGTCGTCGAACCCTCGTGTTCGTAAGAATAATCGATCAAGTACCGGTATTCGGATTCGACCTTGCGGCGCACGAGCTTCATCGTCGAATTTATGGTGCCGTCTTCCTCGCTGAACTGCCTGTCGACGATCTGGAACGTGACGGGCACCCAGCTGGGCTGAATGAGCGGCGCCCCGCCCTTGTCGTTGAAACGGTAGAATTCATCCTGGAGCGCCTGGCACAGCGCCTCGGCCGTCTTTATCCTTTTTTCGGCGATGAGGGCCTTCGTCCTGGCGATGTCCAGGCTGACGAGGGCGCAGGGGTATTTCTTATACAGGCACCAGGCCATCATCTGCTCGATGACGCCCGTCGAACCCATGACCGCGTCCTCTATCGTTTCGGGGCTGTATTTATTGCCCGATTCGGAGACGAGCAGGGCGTTTACGCGGCCTGTCACAGTGATGAAGCCATCCTCGTCCATGAAACCGAGATCGCCGGTCCAGAGTCGCCCGTCGCGCAGCACCTGGGCCGTCGCTTCAGGATTCTTGTAGTAGCCTTTCATGACGCTGTCGCCGGTGACGGTGATTTCCCCGACCTGCCCGGCGGGAACCTCGTTGCCGTTCCTGTCCAGTATGGCGCATTTCACCGACGGCATGATTATGCCCATGGTGCCGAATTTCCAGCGTTCGAGGGTGCTCGTCGAGATGACGGGAGCTGCTTCGGTGAGTCCGTAGCCGGGGAGAAGGTAGACGCCGAGCGCGGTGAAGAATTTCTGCTGCTGGGGATCGAGCCTGGAGCCTCCGCTGATGCAGAAGATGATGGAGCCGCCGAGGGCTTTCTTCCTGATCGCGCCGAAAAGGAGGGTTTTGGCCAGGAAATAGGGGAAGAAGGACGATATCCTGTCGCCGAGCGGCGGTTTGTGGCAGCCGTCGCCCATCCATTTGGCCGCGGCTTCGATGCCGTTCATGAAAATCTTCGCGGCGAGGGGGCCTTTCTGTTCCACGCCGGCTATGATCTTTTTCATGAAATTCACCGTGAGGGCGGGCACCGTGAAGAGGAAGGTGGGCTGGCACTCCTGGAGGTTCCCGGGAATGTTCCTCAGCATGGCGATGCCGCCGCCGCGCGCGTCCAGGAAATACAGCGCCACGCCGCTCCACAGGGCGGTGAATATCGCCGAGGTATGGATGAAGGAGTGATCGGTTGGGAGAATGAGCAGGGTCCTGTAGCGGGGCGTGATGAAGCGGATGCTGAGGTCGTGGCTGTTCGTCCAGAAATTGAGGTGCGTGAGCATTACGCCCTTGGGGTTGCCCGTCGTTCCCGACGTGTAGGAAATCGTCGCCACCGTGTCTTCCGTCACGGCTTCCGCTATGGCGTCGAGCCTGGCGGGGAGTGTGCCCGCCGGATCGGCGAGCGCCGCTCGTCCCGCCGCCAAGGCCTGGGAAAAGCCCACGAAGCGTCCGTCCTCGAGGCCGGCCTTCGAGGCCTGCGCCCTTCCCCAGTCGAGGTCCTCATCCAGGTAGACGAGGGTGATGGGGGCGCCCGCGCGCCGCGTCAGCACGCCGAGGACGCCGGCGAGGTAGTTGTGGGTGGTGAGGATGAGCTTGGCCCCGGAATGATCCAGGCGGAAGAGGATCTCGTCGGGCGTCAGCTTGACCGAGAGCGGTATCGATATGAGGCCCGCGTAGAAGCCGCCGAATTCGCCTTCGAGCCATTCGGGGCTGCCTTCGCTCAGGATGGCGATCTTGTCGTCGAGGCCGAAGCCCGAGGTGAGGAGCCATGAGGCAAAAGCCCTTGAGGCGTCGCGCACTTCCGAAAAACTCGAGGGTTTGAAGTCTTCGTTGGTTTTTCGGAGGGCGTAGGGCTCCGCTGGCCAGGTTATAGCCGCATTGTCGATCATCGCGAGGACGGTTTTTTTCATAATTTTTTACTCCTTGCCGTGGCTTTCGCCATCCGGTTCATGAAAGTTTAAATAAAGTCTTCAGCGTCTCGATATTTCTTTCGTTGACCGTGAGGGATCCTTCCTTCGTATAGGAATAATCCAGCAGATCCTTGTAGACCTGCGATACCTTGAAGCGGACGATTTTCATGGTCGAGTTGACCGTGCCGTCCTTTTCGCCCAGCGCCGCGGGCAGTATCTGGAAGGCGGCGGGAACCCATGCCCTCTGCACTTTCTTGGCCTTGGGATCGTTCTGGAAGGCGTAAAATTCGACGTTGAGCGATTCGCAAAGTTCCTTGGCCGTCTTTATGCCCTTGTCCTTGATAAATCGCTCAACTTTGGCCGCGTCGAGGGCGACGAGGGCGCAGGAGTACTTTTTATGGTCGCACCAGACCATGACCTGATCGATGAGGTCGGTGGAGGTGATGACGGCTTCCTCGATTTCCTCCGGGCTGTATTTCTCGCCGTCCTCGAAGATGAGGAGGGCTTTTTCGCGCCCGACCACGACGAGGAAGTCGTCTTCGTCCATGTAGCCCAGGTCCCCGGTCCACAGGCTGCCTTCGCGCAGCGCCTGGGCACTGGCCTCCGGATTCTTGAAGTAGCCTTTCATGACGTTTTCGCCGGTGATGACGATTTCGCCCGTGGTGCCGCGGGGCGCCTCGGTTCCGTCGGCCAGCATTATGCGGCACTTGAGCGACGGCGCGAGGATGCCTGAGGAACCGAACTTGTGGCGGGCTGGGACGTTGGCGGAGATGATGGGCGCGGCTTCCGTGAGGCCGTAGCCTTGGAAGACGGGGCAGCCCAGGGCGGCGAAGAATTCCTGCTGCTTCACGTCGAGGAGGGCGCCGCCGCCGACGCAGAAGAGGATCGAGTCGCCGAACACCGCTTTCTTGATCTTGTTGAAGACCAGGGCTTTAGCGAAGAAGTAGGGGAGGAAGGCTCCCGCTCTCGTGCCGAATCCGGGCTTGGCGAAACCGTCGCCGTTCCAGCGGATGCCCGCGGCGATCCCGGTCTTGAAGATTTTCTCTATGATGCCGCCCTTCTCCTCCATGGCCGCGATGATTTTCTTCATGAAGTTGCCGGACAGCGCCGGCACGGTGAAGAGGAAGGTGGGATTCACTTCCTTGAGGTTGAGGGGGATATTGCGCAGGGTGGCGATGCCGCCGCCGCGGGAATCGACGAAATAGAGGGCGATGCCGCGCACGAGGGCTGTGTAGATGCCTACGGTATGGGCGAAGGAGTGGTCGACGGGAAGGATGAGGAGGGTCCGGTAGTGGGGGGGAAGCTCGAACATCTCTATGGCGTCGTGGCAGTTGCTCCAGTAGTTGAGGTGGGTGAGCATGATGCCCTTGGGGTTGCCGGTGGTGCCCGAGGTATAGGAAATCGTGATGACATCGTCCTCTTCGGTGCCGGCGTCAATCGCGTCGAGCCTGGCGGCCATTTCGGATCCCCGCGCTTCGATGAGCTTCCGCCCTTCTTCCTCGGCCTGGGTGAATCCGATGAAGCGGTCGCCCGCTATGCCGTGTTTTTCGGCTTGGGCCCTGCCCCAGTCGGTATCCTCGTCGAGATAGACGAGCCTGATGGTCTCGCTGTCGGCCGAGTCCAGGGCGGAGAGCACCTTTTCCAGCTGGTTATGGGTGGTGAGGAAGCCTTTGGCCTCGGAATGATTGAGTCTGAAGGGGATTTCCTCGGCGAGCAGCTTGATGGAAAGAGGAACGGAAACGATGCCCGCGCACATGAGGCCATACTCGCCGCAGATCCATTCGGGGCTGCCTTCCCCCAGGATGGCCATGGTGTCGCCTTTTCCGTAACCCTGAGAAATGAGCCAGGCGCCGAATCGGCGGGATCTTTCGCGCGCCTGGGAGAAGGTGGTCGGCGCGTAGCCATTGTCGGTTTTTCTGAGCGCGTAAGGATCGTTTGCCCATTCCTTGGCGGCTTCATCGAGCATGCGGAAGACTGTCCGTTTCATTTTTCTCTCCTGAATTGCCACGCCGATAGAAATGCCCAGGGAATATCGATCCGCGCGGTTCCTAACCGTAGCACGAAGCGGGAATACGGTAAAGCGCATAATGTCGTCGTTGCTGAAACACGAAAAATTCTTGGCTTTTTTGATTGACACGATCCGCCTTGTGATGGACAATCTTTTGAACTGATTCAGTATTGTATTGCGCCGCTTCCAACGAGGCCAACGTACGTACAAGTTCCGGAATAGAACACGCGTCGCTCATATCGGGGGTATCTTCACAAACATCGCTCCGAATGGCGGCGCAACCTAAGGAAGGTTTTTCATGAAACGAATCGCACTTATCTGCGCCCTCTTCGTCGCAGTCCTCGGCTCGGCCTTCGCTCAACAGACCACGGCATTCGCCGGAAAGCCCGCCGTGCTCACCGCCATCGGCCAGAGCGCCGATTTCGAGATGGTCAAGGTTCTGTTGACGAGGAACAAGATATCCTTCAAGGCCGACACCCTGGTCAAGGCCGAAGGTCTCGACGGTTCGGCCCAGACGCTGATTCTCGTAGTCGGCGCCAGCTCGAAGGGTCTTGGAGCCGCGGGCATCAGCGCCGAGGCGGAGCTCGCGAGGACCAAGGCTCTCCTCAAGCGCGCCAAGGAATTGAAGATGAGCATCATCACCGTCCACGTCGGCGGCGCGGCCCGCAGAGGCGCCATGTCCGAGAGCTTGATTGAGCCGTGCATGGCTTCTTCCGACTACGCCATCGTCGTGGCGTCCGGCAACGAGGATGGCTTCTTCACGAAATTGGCCGCTAAGGCCAACATAGCGCTGACGTCGGTCGAGCGCATCTCAGCGGTCGGCGCCCCCCTGGCTGCGGCATTCAAATAAAGAGATACGTATGCTGAAACGTTTTTCGATCGCCCTGGCAGCGGCCTTGGTCTGTTTGAGCGCGATCGGCGCCCAGACCTCGACGGCCCAGGATCTCCATGGCCGCTACCTCATAAACCACGATTATCGTCCGTCCTCCTCGCTGACGAAGACGGGCTGGCTGTCCGATTATTATCCCGAGCTTCTCGGCAGCCCCGGAGACAGCAAGGTCTATTTCTTCGAGGGAAAGACCCCCGGCGGCACCCTGTTTGTAGGCGGCGGAACCCACGCCAACGAGATCGCGGGCATCATGGCCGCGGTGACGATGCTCGAGACAGTGAAAATCGAGGTCGGGAGAGTCATCGTCGTTCCTAACCTGAATAACTCCGGCGTATCGAATCAGGAGAAGGAACCCACCATGCCCGCCTATACCTCCCGCGGACCTTCCTGGATCGCCCTCGACACGCCAAGCGGACGGAGGTTTTTCAAGTACGGCTCCAGAGCCACCAGCAGCGCCCAGCAGGGCGTTCCCGACCCCGTCGGCGGCTACGTGCATCCCGACAGCAAGGAAGCCCCGCTCGCGGCCTGGGAATTCAGGAACCTCAACCGCTCCTATCCCGGCCGCACCGATTCCGGCCTGACGCAGAAGATAGCCTACGCCATCATGGCCCTTCTCAAGAAGGAGAAAGTCGATGTCGCCTTCGATTACCACGAGGCCGACGTGGGCGGCCGCCTGGCGAACATGATGGTAGCCAATCCCAAGAACCTCGATATCGCCGCCGCCGCGGTGGTCAACGTGGACCTGGACTACGGTTTCACGTTCAAGCTGGAACCTTCCAATATGGAATTCCGCGGGCTTTCCCACAGGGAATGGGGCGCCTGGACCGACGCGGCTTCCTTCCTGACCGAGACACCCAATCCTGCCATGGCGCACGAAGCCGACGACGGAGCCGACGTCGTCAACGACCCCAAAAATCCTCTCGCCTTGAGGGTGGCAACCCACCTGATAGCGACCGAGGCCGTCGTCAACGTATTCAGCGAAGCGCATCCCGAAAAGAGCATCGTGTTCTCTGGCCTCCCCGCCTACGAGGATCTGCTCAAGAACGGGGTAGGACGCTATCTCAAGTAAAGGTCGAATCGCGAGCCGGCTTCTTTGGGGTCGGCTGATAGGCGGCGCATGGTTCGTCGCCCAGTTATTTCAGGAGGAGTCCATATGAAGATGAAAAGAAGCTTTATGTCGATAGCGCTCATCGCGCTATTGCTTTCAGGCAGCCTCGGAACGGCATTCGCCCAGAAAGCCGCCACCGTCATCCCCGAAGTCGTATCCAGCACGGGCATGGTCGCCGCGGCTCATCCGCTCGCTTCGCAGGCCGGTCTCGATATACTCAAAGCAGGCGGCAACGCCGTCGACGCCGTCGTGGCGACAGCCTTCGCCAACGGCGTTGTCGAACCCAACGCCAACGGTATCGGCGGGGAAGGCTATGTCGTCATCTATATGAAAGGAACCAACAAAGCGACTTCGATCGACTATCGCAGCCGGGCTTCGTTCAACAAGGCGGCTGAAGGCGAAAAATGGCCCGCCGCGGGACACAGGGGCGTCGCCGTTCCCGGGACGGTAGCCGGACTCGCCTTGGCCTTGGAGAAATACGGAACGATGAGCCTCGCCCAGGTTCTCGAACCGGCCATCAAGCTGGCCGAGGAAGGCTTTGTCGTCAGCCCGACCCTCGCGGGCGTAATCTCCGACAACTACACGCGCGCTATGCCCAACAAATACCTGATGTCCATCATCGCCCCCGACGGCCTGCCCCTCGAAGCCGGCGACACCTACAAGAACCCCGACCTCGCCAAGAGCCTGAGGCTTATCGCCAAGGAAGGCCCCGACGCTTTCTATAAGGGAGAAATCGCCAAGGCCATCGCGGCCGACATGAAGGCGAACAACGGACTCATCGACGAGAACGACCTGGCCCAGTACAAAGCCATCGAGCGCGAACCCGCCAGCGGCACCTACCGCGGCTACGACATCGTTTCGGCGCCGGCCCCCGTCGGAGGCTTCCTCCTCATCGAATCGCTGAACATGCTCGAAAACTACAACCTCAAGTTCCTGGGCTTCGATTCGGCCATGAAGCTTCACCTCTTCGCTGAGGTGCTGGCCAGGGCCTTTGACGACTACTACGACGTGCTCGGCGATCCCGACTATGTCGATGTTCCCATGAAAGCCCTGACCTCGAAGGGATACGCCAATGCCAAGGCCGCTTCCATCAAGCTGGACGCCATGACCACCAAATACGACAAGATCAATCCCAACAGCGAGCATTGGAGCACCACGCACATGTCGGTGGTCGACAAGGACGGCAACGTGGTCGCCCTCACCCAGACCCTGTCCAGTTTCTACGGCGCCGCCGTGGCCGTTCCCGGCACGGGCGTCATCCTCAACAACGAGATGGGCAACTTCAACGGCAAGAAAGGCTCTTCGGCCTACATGCCTGGCAAGCGCATGAACACGACCATCGCCCCGACCCTCATCATGAAAGATGGCAAGTCCTTCGCGACGCTCGGAACCCCGGGAGCCATGAGGATCATCCCGACCCTGACCCAGATTGTCACCAACCTGATCGACTACGGCATGGGCATGCAGGAAGCCATCGAGGCTCCGCGCATGTACTGCACCTACCTCCAGGGCCCCGGCAAGACGACGATGGAACTGGAAGGCACGCTCTTCTCGGCCAAAACCTCGGCCGACCTTGCCCTCCTCGGATACAAGGTAAAGAGCTACGATGGGCGCGACCTCTACTTCGGCGGCGTGCAGGGCATCATCATAAAGGATGGCAAACTGTACGGCGGAGCCGATCCCCGCAGAGACGGCGCCGTCTTCGGATACTGATCGCCCACGGGTGATCGATTCGTTTTACATCGAAGGGGGCGGCCTTGAGGCCGCCCCCTTTTATAGGAAGCTACCACAAGTATGAAAATTACCTTTGCATGCCGGGCCATTGCTTGCCTCGCGCTGGCGGTCTTCACGGCCGTTCCTGCGGTCGCGCAGGCAGCCGCCGGAGCGGGGCAAGTCCCGCCCCGGAATCTAGCTTTCGACGCCGCCTTGGCCGAACAGAGGCCGGGATCGGCCGTCTCCAGGATAGGGGCGCTCTCCGATTATCTTCCCTCGCTCGCGGGCACGGCCATGGACAGCCCCGTCTATTTCATCGAGCCCTCCGCGCCGAGCTCCGAAGTGTCGAGTCCCGGACTTCCCGCCATCCTCATCCTGGGCGGCACGCACGGCAACGAGCTGGCCGGAACCGTGGCCGCTTCCCTCTTCGTCTCCTGGGCGCGGCCTGTCTCAGCTCGGCTCATCGTCATCCCCAGGGCAAATGCCTCGGCCGCGACCTGGCCGGATCCCGACAGGCCCGGACCCGCCTACGTCGCCATACAGGGGAGCTCGGGCGAGCGCCGTTTCCGGTACGGTTCGCGCCTGACCAAGCCCGGAGACGAGATAGTCTCCGATCCCCAGGCCTTTTTTCCCCAGGGTGCGGGTCCCGGAAAGGGCCTCTCCGGTCAGGAAGCGCGAAATCTCAACCGCAACTATCCGGGCGATCCCTCGGGCTCTCTCACCTCCAGGACGGCCGCAGCCATCTTCGCCCTCATCGGCAAGGAGAACGTCAGGGCTGCCTTCGATTTTCACGAGGCCGGCCCCTCCTCGGGTCTGGCCTGGGATATCGTCGCCCACTCCAAGAATATCGGGTACGCCGCCATGGGCATCCTCGCGGCGGAAGACAGTGGCGTCAGCATGGTCCTCGACCAGTCGAGGGAAGAGCACAGGGGGCTTTCGCATCGCGAATGGGGCGAAAGTACCCAGGCGGCGGCCTACCTGATCGAGACCCTGAACATGGGGCAGGTCGCGGGCGGGAATCCCGGCTTCGATCACCTGGGCGACGCCAAGACTCCTCTATGGAAAAGGGTGGGAATACAGATAGAGATAGTTCTCGCCATTCTCGAGGCTCATTCCGAGATGGACGAGTCCGCGGGCTGGGCCGCGATAGAGGGAATGCCCGGCATCGAGGCACTGAAGCATGACTTTTCTCGATACTTCTGAAACGCTGGCCAGGATCCTTGAAGCCCTGCCCCCCGGGCATAGGCTCAAGGAAGCGGCTTTGGGATTCACGGAACCTGCCGACGGGCTTCTCCAGGCCGAGGGAGAAGCGAAGAGGGTGAAGAATGCGCCGGGCTGGCCCGGCGAGCTTGGAATCCTAGCCGCTGCCGGAAATCAGTTTGATCGGTACCTTCTCTGGCTGGGCTCCAGGGCCGGAATGGAGGGCAGCCGACAGCTCGTTCTCTACCCTCCTCCCGGAAGGTACAGGATAGAATACTGGACAAAAGGCGATGGCCGCCTTGAAGGCGTGGAGATCGGAACTTCCGCGCCCCTCGTGCTCGGCCCGCCGGGGAATGGGCCCTACATCGTTCTCATCCAAAGGCTGGCCTGAGGGAAGCTTTCCTTGCTCGTCAAGATTGACAAGAGCATCGAGGCGGTATAAATTGGAATCAACCAATCCATTCCTAAGGCGGCGATCCCATGAGTTATTCCGACCCAACGAAATTGGGCATTCTCGCTTGCCCCGGCGCCGAAGTGTTCACGGACCAAGTTGTCCGGAAACTGTCCGGGATTTACAAGCGACGATTCGACCGGAAAACCCAGGCCTTGGCTTCGCGATATCACATTAGCCAGGAACTGGCCATACGGAAGATCAACTTCTCCAACGACGCGAACTCCAGCCTCCTCTACATGCCCGGCCCCACGGACAAGTACAGAGCCCCCCGTTTCAAGATCAACGCCCAGCACACTTTTTTCGCCAATGGCGAGGTGAAGACGGAAATTCTCGAATCGGTGCGCGGCAAAGATCTCTACATCTTCCAGGACATCGAGAATCACCAGCCGATTTCATTCAACGACGGTTCGGTGAGCCGCGTCATGTCGGTGAACGACCATATTTTCAATCTATTCGTGGCCATCGACGCCGCGATGCAGGCGGGCGCCAACCGCATCAATCTCGTCCTGCCTATGTATCCCTATTCCCGCCAGCACAAGAAAAAGGGAAGGGAAGGACTCACCGCCGCCCGCGTGGGCGCCATGCTCGAAAACCTCGGCGTATCCAGGATCATCACCCTGGACATCCACTCGAAGGAAATCGAAAACTGCTTCGATAAGCTGCGCCTCGAGAACCTCCACGCCTCCTTCCAGATCATCGAAAAACTGATGTCCATCATCGATATACAGACCGAAGACCTCGTCGTCCTCGCGCCCGACACCGGCGCGGTGGACCGCAACAAGTTCTACGCCAACGCCCTGAGGAGACCGCTCGCCCTCCTGTACAAGGAGAGGGACTACTCGAGGGTCAGCAAGAACGCCGCCGATTCCAACATCAAGGAAATGAGACTCCTGGGCAATGTCGAAGGCAAAACCGTCTTCATGGCCGACGACATGATCGGCACGGGCGGAACCCTCATCAAGGGAATGAAGAACCTGAAGGAGCTGGGCGCCGCCAGGGTCATATGCGCTGTTTCCCTGCCGCTGTTCAACGGCTCCGCCGTCGAGGATTTCGACGCGGCCTACAAGCAAGGCTATTTCTACAGGATAATCGGCACCAACGCCATCCATCACAAGGAACTCCTGCAGAAGGAATGGTATATACAGGCCGACGTCACCGGACTATTCGCGCAGATCATCAGCCTTCTCCATCACGACCGATCCCTCTCCTCCCTGCTCGACAACAGGGACGTCGTGGCCAGGCTCATCAAGAAGCAGATGGACAAGGGCGAGGCGATACAGGGCAGCCTGGGGCTGACGACTCCACCCGCGGCCGGCAATGTCCAGACGCTTCCCGACGAAGTGATTCCCTACGGAGCCGCGGACAAGAAGTGATCGTCCGCCGGCTTCCGGGCGACGTGGCCGCCCTCATTTTCGATATGGACGGCACCCTCTACACCCATGAGGCATACGGCCGCTATCAGGAGACGTCCCAGGTGGCGCGCCTCGCCCTGCACCTGGGCATCCCTGAATTCGAGGCGGCCGTACTGCTGCAAAGGCAGCGCGAGGCGCGCCTCACCGCAGGCCTTCCCAAAACAAGCATGGCGAATCTCTTTCTCGACCTCGGCCGCGACCTGGGTTTCGCCATCGATATGGCCACCATCGTCCGCTGGCGCGTCGAGGAAATACGCCCCGCCGAATGGCTGACTCCCGACCCCCGCCTCGACGAAACCCTTGCCGCGCTAACCCGGCGGTACCGCCTTGCCCTGCTCACCAACAATCCGCGAAGCGTCGGCGCGGCCAGTCTCGCCGCTCTCGGCATTGCCTCCCGATTCGAGGCCGTCATCGGCCTCGACGACAGCCTAGCGTCCAAACCTTCCCCGATACCCTTTCTCAAGACCTGCGAAATCCTCAGTCTTCCCCCCGCCGCCTGCGTCTCCATCGGCGACCGAGCGGACGTGGACATGGAGCCGGCCCTGGCTTTGGGGATGGGGGGAATACTGGTGGATGGCGTGGAAGATGTCTATCGTCTGCCCGAATTGCTCAGATGCTGAAATGTCTCAGCTCTTCGGCTATGGCGAAGGCGCAGTCGCCCATCTTCTCCACGTGGCGGATTAGATCGATATAGAGCAGTTCGGCCTTGACGTCGGCGCCCGCGCTCAGGCGTTTCCTGGCGAGCTTTTTCAGGTGCTTCTTGAAGGCGTCTATCTTGTCTTCCATTTCCGAAGCCATGCCCATCTCGATTTCCGTCATGCCGGTGTGCAGGCGCGCGGCCACGAAGCCCAGAAACTCGTCGACCATGTCGGAGAAGGGCTTGAGGGCTTCGAGCGACTCGGTTTCAAAACGAAGATGCTTGTTCCTTTTTTTCTTCAGGAGAAAAGCTATGCTCAGGCATTCGTCGGACATGTTCTCCAGCTCCGCGATGATGCGCAGCTTCATGCCCACGCGTCCGCGTGTCTTTTCCGACAGGTCGCTCTGCGTTATCTCGATGAGGAATTTCGATAGTTCCTCGTGCATCATGTCCAGGTAGTTTTCCTTGGCGGTGAACCAGGTTATCTCCGTGTCGAAGTCGGCGGCCTCGACCGCTATGTTTTTCCGCACCCTGTCGAACATTGCCCGGGAAATCGTGGCCATGTCGGCTATCTCTTTCCGGGCGTGGATGAGGGAAAGTTCGGGCGTGGCCTTCAGCGTGGTGGGAAGGTAGATCGCGCGCATTTCGGCCTCTTCCGGCTTCTCTTTGATGAGCCGGTTGAGGAGGGCCGCGTACTGGTTGACGAAGGGCAGGAGGATGATGGTGTTGACCGTATTGAAGAGCGTGTGGAGCATGGCGACGTGAATGCCCATGCTCTGCGCGGTTATCGGGCCGGGTACCACCCAGTCGACAAAAGCCATGAAGGGATTGAAGACGATGATGACCCATATCGTGCCCAGCACATTGAAGAGAATATGGGCCCAGGCGGCTCGCTTGGCGTTGGCGCTCGCTCCTTTCGCTATCGAGGCGAGGAAGGCGTCGAAGGTGGTGCCGATGTTGGCTCCCAGGGTTATGGCCGCGGCGATGTTGAAGTCGATGATGCCCTGTGAGGCCATGGCTATGACGATGGCCAGTGTCGCGCTCGACGCGTTTATGAGAATGGTGAAGACCATGCCGGCCAGGACGGCGAGAATTATGGCTATATAGCCCATGTCCGAAAAGTTTTGGAGGAAAAGAAGGATTTCGCGCGAAGGCTCGGGGATGGCGTCGGCGATGAAGCCCAGGCCGAGAAATATGAACGCGAGCCCCATCAACGAGCTTCCATAGCTTCTGAAAGCGTCCGAGCGCTTCTTCATGATCGACATGAAAAAGCCCGCGCCGAAAATGGGAACGGCCAGCGCCGCGATGCTGAACTTCGCTATGCCTACGCCGGCGATGATCCAGCCGGTAAGCGTCGTCCCGATATTGGCGCCCATGATGACGCCGATCCCCTGGGTTAGGGAGAGAAGGCCGGCGTTGACGAAGGTGATGAGCATGACGGTGGTGGCGGAAGAAGATTGGACGGCAACGGTTACCACCGTTCCGTAAGGACCGCCATGATCCTGTTTTTGGTCATGAAATTGAGAGCGCTCTGCAGCTTTTCGCCGGCCGCTCTCTGTATGCCGTCGCTCGTTCGTTCCATGCCATACATGAAGAGGGCAAGCCCGCCCATCAATTCCAGAAACATCGCAACAATTTGCATCGCACCTTCCTCGGAGGCAGTATAGCCGGTTTTTAATATTGCTTGAAGATGGGGCTCGGACAGTTTTTGTCAGTGGCTTTTCTCGCGACGATGCGATAGAGTCTCCTCCGTATGAAGAAGATCCTGTTTTCAGCCGCTCTTTTTTGGTCGGCCTTCGCTTTCTGCGCGGCGCAGTCCGCCCTTCTTCCGGCCGTCGTCGACCTGCTTCCCCGCCAGGTCTCATACGAAGCCGGACAGTTCCTTGTCGTCGTCGACACCGGCCACGGGACGAAGCCGGTCCTCAAGCCCTTCGGCTTCGCGTCCGACGTTCCTTCGACCGTCGCCGATTCGGACCGGGCGCTGAGGATAGAGGCGCTCGCCGTCCTCCCCGCCCCCATAGGCTTGAAGCAGACCGAACATTCGACCCTACCCGATACGATGCGCATCCTGGCCCGGATACTGAACTCCGTAAACACGATGGAGGGCACCGAATATTGGTCGGCGAGCAGGCAGCGCATGCGAACCCTCTATGCCGAAGCCTACAGGGTCGAGTCGGCGTCCAAACGCACAAGACTGCCCGATCCCGGCGACATTCCCTCGGTTCCGGGATCCTCCCAGCTTTTTTACGCCTTTCTGCGCGACCTGACTTTCGGCGGCAACGTGATGAAATACGATGTCCGTATCGGGGATTCCTTCATCGCCATGACAAACGAGAACGTCACGACGGTGAGGTATTACATGCTCCCGCTCGCGTCGCCGGGCAACATGAGGAGCGGCCTTCTCGTCGTGCCCTGCAGGGAGGGACTTCTCGTCCACTTCCTGTCGACGATAGACGCGATCGATATATTGGAAAAAAGAGTGTTTGAATCGGCGGGCAATAAATCGCTTGCCGTTCTCGGATGGTTCGCTGAACAGACGGCGGCAGCCGGGCTCACTCAGGAACCGAGGCTGCCGAAGAATATCGAAGAGGTAAGAAATTTAAATGAGAGGTAGGCTCAGGCCTGCTGGACTTCCTTCACTTCAGGCACTACTTTTTTGAGATAGGCTTCGACGCCCTGTTTGAGGGTCATGAGGGCATAGGGGCAGGAACCGCAGGATCCGGTGAGCTTGACTTTGACGATTCCGTCGTCGCTTACGGACACGAGTTCGATATCGCCGCCGTCGGCCTGGAGCGAGGGGCGGACATCCTGTATCGCTGCTGTAACACGTTCATTCAACATTGGGATTCTCCTTGTGACAGGAGATAATCTAGCGATTTGCGGTATGATGGGTCAAGTTGCGTCAACCGACTCTCTCTGAGGAGGTTAACGAAGCTTCTAGCGGTTGTATTCCGAAATGTGATACAATCCAAATTATATTGATGGAAGGGATGTGGATGGCACGCATCATAGTCTTCGTGAACCAAAAAGGCGGAGTTGGCAAGACCACGAGCGCGATCAACATCGGCGCCGCCCTTGCGATACTCGGCAAGAGAACCCTGCTCATAGATTTCGACCCGCAGGGCAATATGACCTCCGGCGTCGGCGGTCCGTCGGGCGCCAAGGGCGTGTACCAGGTGATCTCGGGATTGAGGGAACTGAAAGAGGTTATCGTGGGCACGAAAGTCCCCAACCTGTTTCTCGCGCCTTCTTCGATCGACCTTTCGGGCGCCACCGTGGAGCTCGTCGAAAAGGAAGACAGGAACGAATACCTCAAGCGCGCCATCGCCACGGTGTCGGATGACTACGATTACATCCTCGTCGACTGTCCGCCTTCCCTCGGCATCCTGACGCTCAACGGACTCAACGCCGCCACGGAAGTGATCATACCCCTGCAGTGCGAATATTTTGCCCTCGAAGGGCTTTCCCTGATCCTGCAGACCATAGGTCTCGTGCAGAAAAGCATGAATCCTTCGCTCAAGATTTGCGGCATCCTGCTGACCATGTTCGACGGACGCACGAAGCTTTCGCAGGAAGTGGTGCGCCAAGTCACCGAATACTTCAGGGATAGAGTCTTCAAGACGATAGTGCCGAGAAACGTCAGGCTTTCCGAAGCCCCCTCGCACGGCCTGCCCGTGATGTACTACGACCCGACCTGCATCGGCGCGAGGAGCTACGAAGCCGTTGCCGAGGAGTTGATCAATCGTGTCTAAGTTTGGTCTGGGCAAGGGACTCGGTGCCCTCATACCCGAGCATCAGCAGTATTATGACGCCGCGAAGAATCCGGTGGATATCGGCGGCAGCATCACCATCGTTCCTCTTTCGCGGCTGAAGCCCAACCCCGACCAGCCGCGCAAGACTTTTCCCGATGGTTCGATCGAGGAGCTGGCCGATTCCATAAGGAAGCACGGTCTTCTCCAGCCCATCATCGCCGAGGCGGCAGGCGAAGGCGAGTTCGTCATCATCGCCGGCGAGCGCAGATTCCGCGCGGCGAGCAGGGCCGGCCTCTCGGAAGTGCCTGTCATCGTGCGGGCGGTATCTTCTGAAAAGCGTCTCCAGCTTTCGCTCATAGAAAACATCCAGCGCGAAGACCTCAACCCGATGGAAGAGGCTCAGGCCTACAACAGCCTCATGGAACTCACCGGTTATACCCAGGAGCAGGTGGCGGAGGCCGTGGGCAAGAACCGCAGCACCGTGGCGAACGCGCTCCGCATGCTTCGTCTCTCCGACGCCATGCAGTCGGCCGTGCGTGACGGCATCATCTCCGCCGGCCATGCCCGCAGCCTGCTCGCCGTATCCGATCATCGGGCGCGCGAGGCTTTGTTCGCGCGCATTTGTCGCCGAGGGGCTCTCGGTCCGCCAGGCCGAATTGGCCGTACAGGAATTGGGCGGCTACGGCGGTGGCAAGAAAGCGGGCAAGAGCCGAAAATCGCCGAGAGGCGCCTCCGCGGACGATGCCCTGGAGCCGGATCTTCGCGCCCTGTGCGAAAAATTCATCGAGCGTTTCGGCACGAAGGTGGAAATCAAGGGTGATATGAAAAGCGGCTCCATAACGATTGACTATTATTCGCAGGACGACCTCCAGCGCATCCTGGACATTGTCGGGGAAGGCACATGAGAGTGCCGGCGAAGCTGATCGCGGTACTGCTTGCCTTCGCGGCCTCGGTCGCGGCGGCCGCGCCCGGTCCCGCGTTCCAGGACCAAAGCGTCGGCGAATACAAGGGTTTCAAGGTCCGCTGGGGCGTGGCCGCCGGCGCCGGAGAAGCTGGCTTCCCCTCGTCGGGAAGGCCGAGGCTTTCCGCCGTGGATGTCGTCAAGTTCAAGGACGAGGCCAGCGGCGAAAACCGTCTGCTTGGCAGCGGGGAAGCCCATGGCATATACCCTGTGTCCCTCGAGGCGGCGGTGTCCGCCGTGCTCGACTACAAAAACCTGAAAGCCATTTCGCCCCGCGTGCGGGAAGTGCGCATCTATGAAAACGGGCCTCCTCTCTGGAAGGTCTACGAGGACATCGGCGTCGATTTCCTGGGCATATCGGTCGGCTATAAGCTGGATTCCGAAACCCTGCGCGACGATCTCCCCGGCGGCGCTGTAGGCGTTCGCGGCCGCATGCTGAAGAGCCACGACGGCAAACTTTACGAAGCCGATTCCTCCTGGTACTTTACCCGCCTCGCCGTGGGTGGAATTGAGTATACTTACATACGTACATATTCCACTTCTGGACTGCGCGAGCCCGGCGCGGGCATCGCGGGCATCCTGAAGCTCTTTACCGCGGGCGACTTGCGCGATCAGGTCGCCTCCGTCGCGAAGGTAGCGGCAGCGTCCAGGCCATAGGAGCAGCATGCGGCGATCGAAGGTCGATCGATCGGGTCCTTTTCTCGCCCGTTCCCGTCAGGAGGGGTCATCCTGGCAATCGGTCATAGACAATAGATTCGATCAATACCGACGCCATTTCCTGAGCGCTTCTTTTCTCGTCGGACTGCAGCTGCCCGCCTTGATAGCCATCATTTCCTGGAAAAACAGGGAGTTCAACAATTTCCTGCCCTTGATGATCGTCGAAGTCGTGCTTCTGGTGGGATTTACCATATCCAGGCGACTTTCCCGCCGCAGCACCGAAATTTTCATGACCATTTTCCTGGCAGCCTACCCCCTGGCCTACGCATGGGGCGCCTTCGCCCCGGGCAATCACCAGACCTATGTGGTCATACTGCTCTGCATGCCTCCCATTTTCGACAGCCTCGCGCCGCCTCGCTATTATTGGCAGTTCTTCGCCTATGCCACGACTGTCGTCGCGGCCACCCTGCTGTCCTTCCTCATAGGCTATCCCTCGCACTGGATCGCGGACTTCAACATCGCGGTGATCCTGATGCTGCACAGCGCTTTTCTCGTGCTCTGGGCGCTCAGGTATGTCACCAAGCGCCAGATGGGAAAGTATATCGTCGAGCTGGCCGACAATATCGTGAAGGACAAGGCGACGGGTTTGCCCACCATCGTCGCTTTCCGGGATTCCTTCGCGAAAGGCGATAAACTTTTCGTCGCCCTCATCGCCATAGGCAACTTCCATGAGCTGTCGGCGCTTTTCGGGTATTCGATCTCGACGAATATCCTCACCATCGCCGCTTCCCGGCTCGTGGAATGCCAGACCCAGCTTAAGGGAACGGCTTTTCGCCTCAGAGGTCACGATTTCGGCTTTCTCCATCCTATGGCGGAGGGGGAGTCGGCCAAGGATATCGTGGAAAAGCTGCGCCAGGGCATGAGAGGGCCTTTGGTTTTTCAGGGCAAGACCATCGAACTCAGTTACAGGATGGGGTATACGGTCGCCGGCGACGGAAACGCCGAGAAGTCGCTGGACGAAGCCGAGGACGCCCTCGAGATGGCGGAGCGGAGCGGACTGGACGCCGCGCAGTATTCCGGGTCCTGGCAGCAGCTAACCCAGGCGGAGATCGCCATCGCCGATCTCATGACCCTGTCGCGCAACATCTCCGAGAAGACGCTGGAGGTGTTCTATCAGCCTGTGATCTCGTTTTCCTCCGGGAAGACCGCATGGAATGAAGCCCTCGTCAGGTTCAAAGGAAAGGGCGAATACTACGAGGAGCCGTCGCGTTTCATGTCTCTCGCTTCGACGACGGGTCATTGGGCCGCGATCGAGGATTTCATGTTCGAGAGGACCGTCCTCCGGGCTTGCGGTCGGGGCGGACCGGTTTCCGTCAATATCGCCCTGAGAGACCTCGACAGGGAAGGATTCCGCGTCGCCATCGAAGAGGGCGCGCGCCAGGCTTGGAAGAGCGGGTCGGTCATTATCCTGGAAATCCTGGAGGGCGATTTTGGCTCCATGGACGGCGCGCGCATGGAATTCCTCAAGGAACTCAGGAAGGCCGGCTGCCTGATCGCCATCGACGATTTCGGAACCGGCTACTCCAACTATTCCCGCCTCATCAACATGCCGGTCGATATCGTCAAATTCGACAAGTCGATGATATACAGCGCTCTTAATAGCACTGCGGAGGAGGCGCTTGTCCGGAGTCTTGTGATTTTCTGCCGCGATATTGGCGCTTTTACGGTGGCCGAAGGCGTGGAAACGAGGGAGTCGGCCGACTTCGTCCTGGCTATGGGCTTCGATTTCGGTCAGGGCTATTTCTGGTCCAGGCCTGTCCCTGAATCTAAAGCGGAGATAGCTGAAAGAATGCTGCTAATTGCCCCAAGTCTTCTTCCTTTTACTAAGAAATCATGAACTCCATGAGCAACCATTAATGCATATTTTGTTGTCACTGCGCTTTTTTGAATGAATAATGGTAACGAGACTTTACCGGGGCGAAAAAGCATATTATTGTGTTTCATTGGATTTGCTCAGTAATTTAATAATTTGCTTTTTGTTTCTACAATTCTTCGGATGAAGTGAAAACGGATGAGTAACAAGGTATAGTGTCTCTAAACAGAACCGAGGATTTAAATGCAGTGTATTTACTTATATAGTATAGAATTCCCCCCCCCCCCCCCCCCCCCCCCCTAACCGATAAATATTTATCCAATAAGGGGATATCAGATTTTACCATCCGCAAGGATGAAGCCAAATGAGCGTCGGCAATTCCTTCGAAGCTCTCTTCAATCTGAAGCGTTATCTACATACCTCTTGGTACGAAGGCCTTCTGGCCGACTTTGATGTCTTCAGAAAACGCTTTCTCATCGCATCATTCCTGATTGGCCTCTTAGTGCCCGCAGCCGTGGCCTTCGTCTCGATTAGGAAAGGTGAGTTCTTCAATTTGGTTCCCTTAGCGGTATCAGAGGTCGTCCTTGCCGGGGGAATGATCGCATCACTTCGCGCCTCCCGAAAGATGATCGGTTCTCTTGCCCATCTTGTCCTGACACTCTATCCAGTCCTCTACATCGTTGCTGTCCTGTCACGGTACAGCCACCACACGTACGTGATCCTCCTCATAGTGATGCCGCCTATCATCGAAGTCCTCTCGCCGCGCCGGGAGAAACTGCTGTGGTTCCTCTACTCGAGCGCCTTCATCGTGTTCGCGAACGTTCTCGCCGTGGCAGGCGTCCCAACGTCTTGGGTGCGCGACTTTTCGGCGGGCGAAATCGTAATCTTCCACTCCGCCACGTCCGTCGTTGCCGCCCTCAGCTATCTCAGAGACATGCAGATGATCCACTATCTCGAGGCCCAGGCGTATCGCATCGTCAGGGACGAGGCCACGGGGCTGCCTACGGCCGCGGCTTTAGGGGAAGCCCTGCTGACTTCCGGCGTGGGCATCCTCTGTGTCGTCTCAATAGACAATTTCTACGAGCTCTCGGCGCTCTTCGGCTATGAGTTTTGCGATGAGATCGTAGTGTACGCGGCATCACGCCTGGAGACCGCGGCGCAAAGGCTTGGCGGCCGCTGTTTCAAGCTCCATGGGAGAGATTTGGGCGTCATGCGCTCCTGGGAGGGGGAGGACGAAGCCAAGGCGGACCTATACGTCCAGGAGTTCCATGCCGCCATCGGCGGTCCCGCCGAGCTGAAGGGAAAGCAGGTGGAAATTCAGTACTCCATCGGCTACACCTTCTTCAGGAATGGGAACGCGGCCAAGGCTCTCAACGAAGCGGGCGCTGTCCTCTGGCGTGGGGCCGGCCTTCACGGCGTGCACAGGCACGAAGGACAGTTGGACTCGGCCGCGGTGGATCTAGCCTTCTCCAGGCTCGCCACTCTATCCCGCTGCGTGCGCGAGGGAGGTCTCGAGGCCTACTTTCAACCCGTAGTGTTCCTGGCCGACGGCCGGCGAGTCTGGTATGAAACTCTCCTCAGAGTGAGGGGAGATACGGGGAAGCTGGAGGAGCCCTCCAGATATCTGGAGGTGGCGCGATCCGCGGGGTACTGGGGTATGATCACCGACTTCGTACTGGTCCGCGCGATCGATCGAATCAAGTCCGGATTCGGATCTGTTTCGGTCAACATCGGAGTCCTCGATCTCCGGAGAGAGGGGTTTTGGACCCTCGCGGCCGAAGGAGGCGCGCTGGCTCGCGAACATGGCTGCAGGCTCATCCTCGAGCTCCTTGAGACCGACTCGAGTTATCTGACGGACCAGGAACTCGAGGTCGTAAAGATGCTCAGGGCCTCAGGGTGTCTTATCGCCATCGACGATTTCGGCAAAGGTTATTCGAACTACTCGCGACTTCTCAGCTTCCCTGTTGACATCGTAAAGTTTGATATGTCGCTCACGCAGAGGGCTGCCGGCGAGGCCTCCGTTGGGGTTCTCGTCGAGGGCCTCGCGCGATTCTGCTCGGACCTTGGGGTTGCCACTGTGGCTGAAGGAGTGGAGACGGAACGAGAGGCGGACTTTTACAAGACTATCGGTTTCGATTACGGACAAGGCTTCTTCTGGTCGCGGGCCGTCCCCGCAGCCGAAGCTCCCGCATCGAGGCCATGGTAGAGAGGTCTATCGAACATCAAGCCCTCATGAGCGGGCATCCGCAGCGTCACAGTACTCCGGAGACTGACGCGCCTTGACGCGTTCCGCACGAATAGATATCCTTTTATCCAGAGCCTTTCCATAAGGAGAAATACATGAGTGTTATCGAATACGTCGAGGCGCGCGAGATTCTCGATTCCCGCGGCAATCCCACCGTCGAAGTCGATGTCGTCCTCGAAGACGGCACCCTCGGTCGCGCGGCCGTTCCGTCGGGCGCTTCCACCGGCGAATATGAAGCCGTGGAACTCCGCGACGGCGACAAGAAGCGCTATCTCGGCAAGGGCGTCCTCGCCGCCGTCGAGAACGTGAACACGGCCATAGCCGGCGAAATCTGCGGACTCGACGCTCTCGAGCAGGTCGATATCGACCGCACCCTCATCGAGCTCGACGGCACCGAAAACAAGGGAAAGCTGGGCGCAAACGCCATGCTCGGCGTCTCAATGGCCGTTTCCAGGGCCGCCGCCGATTATCTCGGCATTCCCCTCTACAAGTATCTCGGCGGAGCGCACACCACGCTTCTTCCCGTCCCGATGTCCAACATCATCAACGGCGGAAAGCACGCCGACAACAAGATCGACTTCCAGGAATTCATGATCATGCCCGTGGGCGCCGAATCCTTCCGCGAAGCCGTGCGCATGAACACCGAAGTCTTCCACAATCTCAAGAGCCTCCTGAAAGGCGCCGGCCACAACACCTCCGTGGGCGACGAGGGCGGTTTCGCCCCCAACCTTGACAACGAAGAAGCCCTGCAGTTCATCATGAAGGCCATCGAGAAGGCCGGCTACAAGCCTGGCGACGAGATCGCCATCGCCCTCGACTGCGCCTCCTCGGAGCTCTTCGACGAAGGCGGACGCAAGGGTTACAAGTTCTGGAAAACCAACCCCGACAAGCTCTTCAGCGCCGACGAGATGATCGAGCTCTACACGAAGTGGGTGAACAAGTACCCCATCATCTCCATCGAGGATGGCCTCGACCAGAACGACTGGGAAGGCTATGTCAAGCTCACCAAGGCGCTGGGCGGCAAGATCCAGATCATGGGCGACGACTTCTTCGTCACCAACACCAAGCGCCTCGAGAAGGGCATCGCCATGGGCGCCTGCAACTCCGTCCTGATCAAGCTGAACCAGATCGGCACCGTCACCGAGACGATCGAAGCCATCAACATGGCCAAGCGCGCCGGCTACACCGCCGTCGTTTCCCACCGCTCGGGCGAGACCGAGGATACCTTCATCGCCGACCTCGTCGTGGCCATGGAAACCGGGCAGATCAAGACCGGCTCCATGTCGCGCACCGACCGCATCTGCAAGTACAACCAGCTCATGCGCATCGAGGACGAGATGGAAGGCATCGCGGAATATTGGGGTAAAAAGGTATTTTACAACGTAAAATAAGCAGCGTTTTCAAAAAACGGGGTCTAGCCCCGCTTTTTGGCTTTTATAGGCTGCCCCGAAAGGGCAGCCTATTTTTACCGTGGAGGAAGAGCCGGCGCCACGTCCGTCTTCGAAAAGTCGCCGCCTTTGAAAAGAAGCGAATCGTTCAACGTCGAAGCCAGCGCATAGGCGGCGCAATCGCCCAGGTTGAGCCCCGCGGCATGTCTCCCTTTGCCAAAGCGGCGCCAGGCCGCCATCGCGATCTCAGCCTGCCCTGAATCAAAAGGAATCGTTTCGACCTCGATAGTGGCCAGCAGCCTCGCCAAAGCCGCGGAACCCGCCTCTCCCTTTCTCGCCTCCACGACAATCATCGCTTCGAGCTTATTTACAGAGCTTAGGAATTTCCTGCCGGGGAAGGCCAGCGCCTCGATAAAATCACCAGCCTCGGTCTCCCCGAAAAGGACAGCCATTAAAGCCGAACTATCGATCACCATCGGCAAACTCCCCGGCCGCTCCGTAACCGAGGATTTCCTCGGGACTGCGCCTGTCCAGATCGGGCAGGACCGCGCATTCGGCGGCAATCTTCGTTAATGCATCGCGGCGAGGGATATAATCGCGGTCGTCACTGATGAGACTGGCTTCGAGCGCCTCTACGATGACCTCTGTCATAGTGCTGCCTTTTCGATGCGCGAGATCGCGGGCGAGCCGCTCAACCCGTGGATTTCTTATGCTGATGGCCATCGACATTCTCCATGTATATACAATATTAGTATGTATATACATGGAAGTCAAGCGAAAGATTTCTGGATGCGAGCTACAAGAGCCAAATCAGCGCGAGGACTACGGCGGTTGGCACCACATTCCGCCAGAATACTTTTTTCGCGATCCGCGAGGCCTTGTGTTCCAGGTAGTCCACCCTGTACGCCGCGAACTTGCCGGTTATGCAGGCGCCGGGAATGCCCCCTGGGGGCGAGATCCACTGCCCGGCGAGCACCACGTTCTTCAAGCCTTTGATGAAAGGAGAAGGGTAGGCTGTTCTCATGTTCGCCTCTTTCGGGAGGATGCAGGCCTGGTTGTATCCGTTGTGGGCGTTGCAGTACCGCTTGTAGGTGCAGGGCGTCCAGGCGTCGAGCAGGGTCAGCTTGCCACGGTATTCCGGCCAGGTTTTTTCGATTTTATCCTTCACCAGAGCGGCAAGCTCCAGTTTTTTCGCCTTGTAGGCTTCCTTGTCATCGCCCAGCGCTTTCCAGTATGCCCAGCTGGACCGATCCATGCCCCAGAGAACCTGTATGATCTGCTTGCCCTCCGGCGCGAAGGACGGTTCATAGGCGAAGGTCTTCAGCGTGACGCGGTCGTTCAGCCAGGGTTCGACCCGGAGTTCGGGCGCGTCGAGGTTGATCTCGTGCCGCAGCAGGTCCCGCTCATCGTCGATAGCCCAGGCGGCCTGGAACATTCCGTAGATCGTGTATTTATCAGGGTTGTCGAAATATTCCTTGAGCTTTTCGGGAATGTAGGATCTGTCGAGCAGCTGGGTGAAGGTGAAGTCGGCGTCGCAGGCTGGAATGACGTAGTCAGCCTCGACGCGCGCGTCGTCCTCGAGGACGATGCCGGTCGCCCTGTCCCCGGCGATCTCGATTCGCCGCACCGGCGCCGAATCGCGATAGGCGCCTCCCAGTTCCTCGAATCGCGCCTTCATCCGCAGCGCCGCCGCCCTGGATCCTCCGACGGGAACGCCGCCGTCCCCGCTCGCGAAATTGCCGTAGGCGACGGGGAAGGAGTATGCCTTGGATTCCCTGGGGCAGAAATCGCTGAGACAGCGCTGGATGAGCGGGTGCTTGAACTTGTTCATCAGATCCTGCGTGCTTTCGCGAGGATAACGCATGAACAGTTTGAACATCTTCAGCGATTTTAAGAGCAGCCTGGTTCCGCTGATGGCTCCCAGCTGTTCGCCCGGGATACCCGCCGGGACGACGGTGGATGTGCCGAGCGCGACATTGTCAAACAAGGTGTTGATTTCTTTCTCATCCTCGGGCGACAGGGCGATCCATTCCTTTCGCGTCCTTTCGGTGTCGCTATATAGGGAGAGCTTCTGTCCGTTCAGCCAGGAGGTATACATGACGTCGTTCCTGAGCACGCCGATCGAATCGTCTATGAGGCGCGTCTCCCTGTACAGATCGTAGAGGTCGCTGCCCGGGGTCGTCCCCATGAGCCAGTGGATGCAGTTGTCGATATGGTAGCCGCCGCGGTCCCATCCGGTGCATTCCCCGCCCGGAACGGCGTTCTTCTCGAAAAGCTCCACGCGATAGCCTAGCTTGAGGGCATAGACGCCCGCGCTGAGCCCGGCGACCCCCGCTCCTATGACGACGACCTTTTTACTGGTTTCAGGCATTGGAATTCCCTTCGCACCCCACGATGTTCCGGTAGATTTTCTCGATATCGGCCTTGTCGGGAATAGCGATGCCGCGCTCTTTGTCGGCGAGGATGAGCAGGGTGTCGCCGCTCCTGATTCCCATCATGTCCCGCATATCCTTCGGAATGACGATCTGCCCCTTCTGGCCGACCTTCACCATGCTCATCAGTTTTCCTTCCATGGTTGCTCCTGTTCAACTGGTATGAACAGTATAACTAGTATAACTTGCGCCGACGATTGTCAAGGAGGGCTCAGCCTTTCAGCGCCCCCGCGGCCACGCCCGCCGTAATTTTCTTGCGGAAGCCGACGTAGAACAGGATCATGGGGAGCATGCCTATGACGAGGGCGGCGAATTGCTTTCCGTAATCGGAGGAGAGGGCGCCGGAGAAGCGGTAGATGCCTAGCGGCAAGGACTTCAGGCTTGTGTCGCTGACCAGAATATTGATGAGGGCGAATTCGTTCCAGAGCGAGGGTATGTTCAGTATCGCCAAGGTCATGGCAATAGGGACGGACATCGGGACGATGATGGTGCGGAAAACCCGCGAGTACCCGGCGCCGTCCAGCTGCGCCGCCTCGATGACGGCGTCCGGAATGCTTCTTACGTAGCCTGTGGCCAGGTAAATTCCCACGGGGAGCGCCGATCCGATATAGACGAGCAGGACACCCAGCCGCGTATTGTGGAAAAGCCGGAATTCCCCGTCCTTTAAGAGCCCGAGCGTACGCAGGAAATCGCCGAGGAGGCGGTCGAGCATCGTGACTTCCAGAAACAAGGGAACCATAAGGGACTGAATGGTCAGAAGGATGCCGAGTATGAGGCTGCCGTAGAGCAGCGTCGTGGCCTTCGATTTTATCTTCGCGAAGGCGAAACCCGTCCGCAGTGAGAAGAAAATGATCCCAGCAGTGGCTCCTACCGTGTAGAAAACCGAGTTGCCGATCAGCCTGCCGAATTCCCCTATCCTCCATGCGCCGACATAGTTGTCCAGGGTCCAGGCCGATGGCAGTCCGAGCATATTCATCCTGAATTCGTTCGTGGTCTTGAAGGAACTCAGGAAGAGCCATACGAGGGGATAGATCGTTATGAAGCTGAAGAGGCCCATGACCGCGTAAGCGAGGATTCTCCCGATTACCGCGGCCGGTCTCGCTCGCTGGTTACGTCTGTACTGGGATTCCATCGCCCTACTCCTTTCCGCCGAACCGCTTTTCGAGGGCGAACATGATCAGTATCAGGGCGAGACTGAACAGCACGATCATTATGGCGATGGCATTGGCCAGGGGATAGTTCGGGGCACCCATGAATGCCGAGTCGTACATATAGATGGAAAGTACCTGCGTGACGCGGGCGGGACCTCCGCCTGTCATCGCGAGGATGAGGGCGAACCCGCTCAAGGATCCCGAGATGCAGAGAATGGTCGCGTTGAGAATCACGCCGGAAAGGCTGGGCACGACGACGAAGCGCATCACCTGCATTTCCGAAGCGCCGTCGATCTCCGCCGCCTCGAGAATCTGAATGTCGATCTTCTGCATATTCGCGTGAAAGAGAATCAGATAGGTCCCTGTCCACATCCAGAGCGTGACGAAGCAGATGGGAATCATGGCCACGTCTCGATGGCTGAGGAATTCCGCGCTCCATTTGGGCGCGAGCAGATTGACGAGGTCCTGCTGAACCATGATCAGCTGATCCGGGCTGTAGCTGAGCAGGAAATCCTTGAGCTCGACGCGGGGGCTGGAAAAAATCGCTCCTATCGTCTGCGGACTTATCCCTATGATTTTGTCGACGAGGTTGTCCGTAACGCTGAGAGCGCCGGCGGAGCTGAACAGCTCGCTCAGCTTGGCTGAATACAGGCTTCTGTAGAGACGGTTGGCCAGATCAGCTATTGGGCCGTAAGGAGAGAAGATGATGCTCCACATTATGCCGATGACGATCGTCGAGATTATGGCCGGTACATAGAGGATGCCCTGCCAGAATGACCCGAATTTGACGATCTTGCGATAGATCAGGTAAGCGAACAGGAAACCGAGCGGCAGTTGTCCCAGTACCGAGATCAGGACGATATAGATATTGTTCTTGAGGGCGTTCCAGAAGTACGGATCGGCGAAAAGATTCCTGTACTGCTGGAACCCGGTGATCTTCCAGGGCTCACCCCCGAACATCTTGCCGCCGCCGAAATCGGACAGCGAAAGGATGACGGCGAGCACGATAGGGAAGGCGAATACGAAAAGGAACAGCAGATATGAAGGCAGAACCATGGACCAATACGCTCTGCCTCGTTCCGATTCTTTTCGATGCCTGCCTATCACTGACTGCCCCCTGGATTTGAGCCTGATACAGAATGTTCAATTGATTGCGGGGTCTGAATCCCGCCGGCAAATCGGGACCATCGCAACGATGGTCCCGAAGCCTTATTTGCGCGAGGCGAGCCAGGCGTCCGTTGCAGCCTGAATGCTTTCCGCGACCTGCATGGGCGTTTTCGTGCCGAGGCCGATCTGCTGGAGTCCCAGATTGAGCGGGGTGTAGATGCTCGTGTCCATGGCGCCGTCGAGCACGTAGCTGGTCTTCCCGATGGAGGCATAGTACTGCGACATTTTCGTGGTGAAGGGCTCGAGCTTGTCGCTCTTTACGTCCTTGCGGGAGGTGATGTACTTGCCCAGCTCGAGATACTGGCGCTGAACGTCCTGCGAATAAAGATACTTGAGAAGCTTGACGGCCGCTTTTTCCTTCGCGGAGCCGGCGGGGATGGCCGAGGAAATTCCGTAGCCGCAGCCGAGGATTGCGGAGACGACGCCGGGATTTTTCTCGCCGGGGATTGCGGGGAAGTTGAAATATTCGAAATCGGATTCCTGCTTTTTGGGATCGATGAGGGCGATGCCCGAAGCCTTGTCGGTGATGAAGGCGTTCTGGCGCCAATCGCCGTCGATGAAGAACGCGGCTTTTCCCGCGGCGAACAATGCCGGTGCTTCTCCATAGGAAATCTGGATGGTGTCGCGGCCGAGTACGCCGTCCTTGTACATCGTTTCGACGAATTCCAGGGTTTTGACGAATTCTTTATCGGTGAACTTGGCTTTTCCGGCCAGCGCCTTGTCGATCCATTCGTCCCCGACCATGCGGCCTACGATGGTGGAGTAGAGGCAGGACTGCATGACCCAGTCGTCCTTGTTGGCCATGAGCAGGGGGCGGATTCCCTTGGCCTTGAGCTTGGGCAGCATGGCCTTCATTTCCTGATAGGTCGTGGGGACTTTCAGGCCAAGATCGGCGAGAAGCTTGGTGTTGGTGAACATTACGGTGCTGTAGCAGACGCTCTGCGGCAGTTCAGCCAAGTATTTGCCTTTCTGGCCGGCCGGGTCCACGACGGAGGGCATGAAGTTGGAGAGGAAATCCTTTCCGAGAAGGGGTGCCAGATCCTTGACCAGTTTCTGTTCGTGGAGAATGGTGGACCTTCCCGACGGGTACATGTACATGACATCCGGGACAGTGCCCGCGGCGACATAGGCTGCCAGTTTCTGGTGGAATGGCTCGTTCGACAGCTCTTCTTTCACTATCGTGATGTCGGGGTTGTCATCCATGAACTTCTGCCAGATCGCCTGATCCTCAGCGTACCCCGGCGCCGTGGCGTCGATGTAGTTGAGAACGAAAAGGTTCGTCTTCTGGGCAAATGCGCCCATAGAGAAGATGACTGAGAACAAGAGAGCGAAACACATCGCTTTTCGCATTCCAAGACCTCCATCTCGAGATTTATTCCCTACGGGAATATTTAGGATCCCAATGAACGGGAACGATTCAGCTGGTCTCCCGATTGACCGGAAATTTGTTCAGGGAAAAGAGGTTGTGTATGAGCATGCCGGCCGCCCCGAACGCGACCGCCTGCGCCCCAAGCGAGGAGTACTGTATTCTTATCTGCCGCTTGACGGGATACATCCAGTTCTTTTCGATCGCTTTCTCGAGGATGTGGCAGAAGTCGACGCCGCAGGTTTCGATGTCGCCGCCTATGAAAATCCGGTTGAAATCCAAGGTGTTGACGAGCATCGCTATGTTCTTGGCGAGTTCCGAAGCGAAGCGCTCGAACACGGAAGGGTCCTTCAAGATCTTGCTCAGGTCTTCTTTCGAAAGGGCAACCTGTATGCCATTGTCTTCCGTGCATAAAACGCTGCGGAATTCTCCCGCGAAGGAATTGGTTCCGTAGTGGACTTTTCCGTTCACGACGATCCCGAAACCTACCCCGACGCCACCATACTCGGCGTGCGGGACGATGGCTTGTTTGAACTCGACGAGGGCGAACAGAATGTTCTTGAGTTCGGTATTTTTATGGAAGGCCAATTCCCCCCAGGCGCAGCAGTTGGCGTTATTCTCGATGAAGAACGGGACGTCCAGCTTGCGCGATATCTCCTCGACGACATTGAAGGGTTCGGATATCCGCAGGGGTACGGAGAAAATAATCGTCCCGTCTTTAGGGTTTATAAGGCCCCCGGCACCCACCCCGACACCGAGAAGGCGTCCCGGATACTTGGCGAGCCGGCTGCGGAATTCCCAGTATATAAGCTGTATGCTCAAAGCCAGGTTGTCTTTCGTGATGGACTCGTCTTCTTCCTTCATTTCCAGGATGTCGCCGGCAAGATTGACTGCCACCACCGAATAATGTCCGCTCTGTATGGCAATTCCAATGATGTATCCGTAGTCCCTGTTGATCGTGAGCGGAATAGGTTTCCTGCCGCCGTTCTTGCCGGGCTGCCCTTCGGAGCTTTCTATTATGAGCCCCTGCTCGATCATGCTGTTCACTTCGACGGTGACCGTCGACTTATCGAAACCGAGGCGGCTCGCTATCTCGGCGCGGCTGATGTTGGGGGATTGCCATAGCGTACGGATGATCCGCGTGGCGTTCTTTAGCGTGGCCATATGACTCCTCACTTGGGCTCGTCTTCGTTAATTGAAAAATTCAACTAATAACCCTGTTTATCATGGATACTGCCAGCTGTCAAGAAAATACTTGATATTCGATACAATCTCCAGGGATGTGGCCCGGGAATGCGGAGCGGAGCGCCTTGCGACGAATGCATAGATTTAAATAATTATTTAATAACAATATATATATGCATTTTCAGATAATCGTTTTTAGCGGTGTATACGATCAGAATAAGGGCGTAGGCTTGACAGAGGCAGAAAAGGATGCGATCTATTAGTTAGTTCATAAATCAACTAACATCTAGTTTATATATAGGGGAGAGAAAATGGCAGATTGCATGATCATACCGACGTATTGGTCCACACCGGGCATCTCTTCCTGGAAAGTATTCGACCACCCCGTGCCGATAGCGGAGGAAGGAACGCTGGAGCGAACCCTGGACAACCTGGAGAAGCTTGGCTATCCCGATGCCGTCATTCTTTTCCCTTCGCCGGCCAACGCCGCGATCGAAGCAAGGGTGAAAGGGATCGCGGCGGGACGATCGCTGGATATCCGCGTGTTTTCCGAAACGGACCTCGCGGCGATCCGCGTTATGTTGGAGCGTCGGGGCTTCCCCGCCGAACTACTTCGGTCCGTCGACCTGAACAGCTACGGAGGCGTGCGTAACATGGGCCTGCTGTACGCGGCTTTCCATGGATTCGAGAATATCGTGATGATAGACGACGATGAGTGCATCGATGAGGGATACCGGTCGACGGCGCTCCGCTATATGGGAGAACGCGTTGATGGTCGCGAAATCCTGGGCAAGACCGGATGCGTCGTCGACGAGGACGGCAGGAAGTTTTACGATGGCCAGGCGTCCTTCGTTCTGGAAAATTGGCCTAAGGACGAGCTATTCAACGCGCTTGTAAGAAAATCGCTCGAAGCGGACCGGCGGTTATCCGACTGCGCCATGGCATTCGGCGGAAACATGGTCCTGAACAGGGGGATGTTCACCCAGGTGCCCTTCGATCCCTACGGGACCCGCGGCGAAGACGACGATTATGTCCTTAACGCGCGATACTGCGGATTTCCGTTTTTCTTCGATCAGGATCTTCTTCTCCTGCATTTGCCGCCGAAACGAAAGGGGGAGTATTGGGCGCGCCAGCGTCAGGATATTTTCCGCTTCAAGTATATACGCGAAAAAGCCCGTCTCTTCGGATTCGATCCGAAATCCCTGGGCATCTTCCTGGAGTACTTTACGCAGGACGATCTGGAATACAAGGCAGTCTCATCCAGCATTTTCGGCGCGCTGCAGTTCGTCGACAGCGACCGCGACGAGTTCAAGGAATTCCTCAACAATGCCGTGCTCGCTGAAACGCTCCCTCCGAAGCAATTGCATGCGAGGGCCGAAACCTTTCTGCGCTTCATGGAAGCGTGGCGAAACATTGTGCCGGGAATCGTTGGCTCGGCCTATTGAACCCGTATTGTGCCAGAGCCCCCGTACTCGCTAGGATGGAGTCATGCTAAACGCCCTCCAGAGTGTCTTTTCCGTCATCGCCATGATAGCCCTGGGCTTCTTTCTGGCGAAAAGGAAGTGGTTCGAAGGCAATTCCAGCGCCCTCATCTCGCGCCTCGTCGTGTCGGTGGCGCTGCCGGCCTACATGATCTCGAATCTCATGAGCAGCTACGACAAGGCGAAACTGATTTCCATGCTTCCCGGTCTTCCCATACCCTTCCTGGCGATGCTGGGGAGTTTTCTCGTCGCGTCCGGTCTGGCTGTCGTTCTCAAGGTGCCGAAAGGGCGGAGAGGCACCTTCGCCTCCATGTTCTCCCTCGCGAATGCCGTGTTCATCGGCCTGCCCGTCAATCTGCTTCTCTTCGGCGACGAAAGCCTTCCTTTCGCTCTTCTCTATTACATAGCGAATACCACGGTGTTCTGGACGCTCGGCACCTACTGCATCGCCAGCGACGGCGCCATACGATCGGGAAGGGCCAAACCCTCGCCCATCTCGGCCGCGGGACTGAAGCGGATCCTTTCGCCCCCGCTCCTGGGCTTCATCGCCGCGATCTTCATGATAATGACCGGGATTTCTTTGCCGAAATCGATCATGGACCTCTGCAAGTATCTCGGCAACATGACGACGCCCTTGTCGATGCTTTTCGTAGGCATCGTCATTTCCCGGATCGAGCTGAAAAAGATGAGGTTCGGGCTGGATATCGCCTTCGTGCTCGCGGGGCGCTTTCTCGTGACGCCCTTCCTGATATTCCTGCTGATGCGCGGGCGCGATCTGCCTCTTCTCATGAAGCAGGTATTCCTGATCACCTCGGCCATGCCCGCCATGACGCAGACGCCCATCCTGGCTGAAGCCTACGGCGCCGACGCGGAATACGCCGGGATCGGCACCTCGCTTACGACGGTTTTGAGCATGATAACGATTCCAATCTATATGGGGTTTGTGGGGACGCTTTTCTAGCGCCGCGGTACTAATCGGACCCACCTTCTCACGCTAATGGCGTCGCGCCGTCGCGGCCTTGCCGACGATTTTCCCGATACGTTCCACGCCATCCTTTATCCGCCAACCATCGCGGGCGTTGAAGTAGAGGTGCCAGGAGCCGTCGCCACGGTTGTACCGGCAGTCGCAGGCGTAGATATGGGAACTCGTCCAGCCGGGAGCGGGGGCGAGAAGGGGTTCGGCGCGGGCTGGCTGCCAGGCGACGCCGTCCACGGATCGCATAATGAATATCGCTGATCGCGATCGGCCTCCCGCTTCGCGATAGATTTTATTCTGGAGCCCCACCCAGCCATCGTCGAGGGCTATTACCTTCATGGAGCCGGCGCCGAGGAGGTCGTGACCGTCCCTGGACGCGAGCCCGAACCTGGTTGATTCCAGCGTCCGGTCGGCGGCCGGATCCACGATGGGCGTTTTTTCGGGAGTAAAGGGGCCATCAGGGGCGGATCCTCGGGCGAAAGCAATGTACCTGGGTTCGCAGAAACCGCAGTCGGGTATCCAGACCAGCGAAGCCGAATAATAAAGCCTCCATCTCGGGCCTCCGTCGGGACTTGAGCCTGAACTTCCGTTGCCCGCGGGTTCCGGTTCAGCGACGAGGCATGGATTGGAGACCGATTCGCCCCGCGCGTCGTCGCGCATCCAGGCGAGTTCGGGCCGCAGAACGGTTTTCCGCGACGACCAATTTGCGAGATCGGCGCTGCGCGATATTCCGATCGTCGAATGCCACTTCATCTTCACGGGAAGAGCCGTGAGAGCCAGGGCTATGGGCGGGTATGCTTCGTAGAAAAGAAAGTAGCCTTCGCCGATTTTTCGCACAAAGGGCCTCATCGCGTTCCTGACCACGAGGCCTCGGTCACGCCAGGCCAGCCCATCGAGGGACGAGTAGCGGTGGATTCCCCAGGCTGAATGAGCGAAGAGTTCCCAGGTCCCATCGGGTGTTTCCTCCGGAAAAAGGAAGCTCGGGTCCGCGATGATGGGCGAGAAGCGTGGCGGTTCGATAATGGGGCCTTCAACCTTGCTCCAGCGAAGGGCAAGAAAATCCGCTATCGTCATTAGTCCAAACTACACATCTATGCTTTCCACGCGTCCCTGCATCGCCTGAGCGTGTCGCCGTCCGAGAATCCGGGGAGGCTGATCGTGCCGCGAAAGGCGATTTTCTTAAGGGAAGCGAGGAAGGGAAGGCATTCGATGCTTTCGGAGGCCGGGCCGCCTTCCGCGCAGCCGGCCTGGTTACGCCGCTTTTCCAGCCGCGCGTGAATGATGATTTTTCCGTACTGGCTGAGTTCTTCATCCTGGATGCCGATCTCGGCGATGTCAGCGGAACCGAGCGCGATGGCGAGATTCGGCTTGCCGATGGAATCGATGGCTTCCGCCACTTCGGGAAGCGAGTTCAGAAAATTCGTGCGGCGCGGGCCCAGCGGTTCGACGCATACCCTGATCCCGTGCCGTTCCGCTATGTCGCAGAGCATGAACAGGAATTGGTTGAAATGTTCCTTCAGGATGGAGGTCTCGCCCTCGACGGGCAGTATGCGGGCGTCGCCGTCGCCCCAGACGAGAGTCTTGCATCCCAACATCGAGGCGCGCGCGAGGGCGAGCCTGAGGTATTCCGTCCACGAATAGATGTTGAAGCCGCGTTCCGTCACTCTCACCTCGGCTGGAAGTATGGAATCGATGACCTCGCATGAAAGTTTCGACTCCTTAAGCATTGTGCGGTAGACGGCGAGGCCCGCTTCGTCGAGTTTCATCAGGGCGCTCAAGGAGGCTTCGACCGCGTCAAATCCCTGAATCCCGGCGTTGGCTATTTCGTAGGCCGAGTCAATTCTTTTTGCCCATCTGATATCCATGGATCATCCTCTCTCAGATGCCGGTGAGATTCGCGAGAGCTTCCAGCGCCAGCACATAGCTGTGCGCGCCGAAGCCTGAAATCGTGCCCACGCAGACATCGGCGATCACCGATTTGTGCCTGAACTCTTCCCTCGCGTGTATGTTGGACATGAACACCTCGACGCAGGGAACGAGCATGGTTCCTATGGCGCTTCTCAGCGAGTAGCTGTAATGGGCGAGGGCTCCCGCGTTCAGGACGACGCCCGCGTAGGTTCCGGGAACTTGCTGCATGCGGTCGATGATATCGCCTTCGGAGTTGTACTGCTCGCAATCGACTTCCATCCCGAGCTCGGCGGCTTTCTTCCTCAGCCTGCCGTGGATCTCCTCGAGCGAGCTTTCCTTGTATATCGATGTCTTCCTCGTGCCCAGAAGGTTGAGGTTCGGTCCAGAAATCACCAGAATTTTTTTCATCAAGGTCGCCTCCTGTCGCGACGCGCCGCGGTTTTCAGCATTCCCGATCGGCTTCATCTATTATTTCCATGAGGGCGCGGAGCCCGAGGATATAGCTGTACGATCCGAAGCCGCACACTTGGCCAAGGCATACCGGCGCTATGAATGAGACATGGCGAAAGGCTTCGCGCTTGTAGATATTGGAAATATGTACTTCGATGACCGGCAGCCTGACGGCGCCAATGGCGTCGCGCAGGGCTATGGAATAGTGGGTAAAGGCTCCCGCGTTGATGACGATTCCCCTGACCTTTCCGGCGCAGGAATGTATATAATCTACGATGAAACCTTCGACATTCGACTGGAAAAATTCGAGGCTGATGTCGTGCCTTTCGCCTTCATGCCTGATTTCGTCACATATCTGGTCCAGATTCTTGCCGCCATAAATGCCGATTTCCCTTCTGCCGAGCATATTCAGGTTGGGGCCATTGATGATGGCTATTCTACGCGATCCCATGCTTTTCACCTCGCGACTATAGGCGCTGTTCTATTGTTCTCGAGGTTGGGGAGAAGATCAAGCACTTCCCTATGCTTTTCCGGCGATTCTCCGCGGGCGTGTTGACTCAGTTTTTTACTGATTGTATAAGTATTCAATCACTTTGCAAACGAAGGAAGATACGCGCCGTCCGCGCGCAGGACTCCTGCGGAATATGGAATGGAAAAGGGAGTGTATCCAATGGAAAAAGCCGCGCTCGATTGGGGAAAACTGTCGTTCAGCTATATGAACACCGACTTTCGCTATGTCTCGCACTGGAAAAACGGAGCATGGGATGAAGGCAAGCTCGTCACCGAGAATACCCTCACCATCGCCGAAGGCTCCACCGCGCTCCATTACGGACAGCAGGCTTTCGAAGGCCTCAAAGCCTATACGCGAAAAGATGGAAGGACGCAGCTCTTCCGCCCGGACCGCAACGCGGCGCGCATGCAGTCGACGGCCGACCGTCTCCTGATGCCCCGGGTTTCCACCGAGAAATTCATCGACGCCTGCGACCAGGTGGTCAAGGCGAACTGGAAATACGTGCCGCCCTACGGCACCGGCGCTACCCTTTATCTGCGCCCCTTCCTTATCGGCGTGGGCGACAATATCGGCGTGCACGCCGCTCCCGAGTATATTTTCGGCGTCTTCTGCATGCCGGTAGGTCCTTATTTCAAGGGCGGCATGAATCCCGTCAACTTCATGGTCTCGAGCTGGGACCGCGCGGCGCCCAGGGGCACCGGCGCGGCCAAGGTCGGCGGCAACTACGCCGGCAGCCTCATGCCCCACGAGGAAGCGGCCAAGCTCGGCTATGCGGACTGCATCTATCTCGATCCGGCCACCCACACCAAGATCGAGGAAGTGGGCGCTGCGAACTTTTTCGGGATCACCAAGGCAGGAGCCTTCATCACGCCGCTTTCGCCCTCGATTCTACCCAGCATAACGAAGTATTCCCTCCTCGAAGTGGCCAAAACTTATTTCGGCATGAAGACGGAAGAGCGCGATGTCTACATCGACAATCTGGACGAATTCGCCGAGGCGGGCGCCTGCGGCACGGCGGCCGTCATCACGCCGATCGGCGGCATCTTCCACAACGGCAAGCTCCATGTCTTCCATTCCGAAAAGGAAGTGGGGCCGGTTACCAAGAAGCTCTACGATACCCTTGTCGGCATCCAGTACGGCGATGTCAAAGCGCCCGAGGGCTGGATCCATATCGTCGACTGACGGCGTCGAGCCGCGTTTTGCCGCGCTCGCCGCGCGCGTAAAGGCGGGCATGAGGCGTCTGGGAGTACCGGGCGCCTCTCTCGGCGTCTGGAGCGCGGGCAGGGAAATGACGGCCTGCTTCGGCCGCACGAGCATCGAAAATCCTCTTCCCGTAAACCCCGATACCTATTTCCAGATCGGTTCAATAACGAAGACAATGACCACGGCGGCCCTTCTCCGCCTCGCCGAACTCGGCAGAATCAACATGGACGCGCCGGTCGTTTCCATGCTGCCTGGCTTTTCCATGGCTGATCCGGAGGTTACCGCCCGCCTTACTCCCCGCCACCTCGTAACCCATACGGGCGGCTGGGTGGGCGACTACTTCGACGATTTCGGAAACGGAGACGACGCGCTGGCGAAGATGGTCGCCTCTATCGGAGAATTGCCCCAGGTAACGCCGCTCGGGGCTTTCTGGTCCTACAACAACGCGGGATTCAATATCGCGGGGCGCCTCGTCGAGGTTCTTTCAGGAAAGACCTACGAGAAGGCCCTCGCCGAGCTGATTCTTGAGCCAGCGGGACTCTCCCGCACCAGATTCTATCCGGACGATGTCCTCATCACGTATCGCTTCGTCTCCGGCCACGAAAAAGCGGCCGGCAGAACGATCGTGTCGCGGCCTTGGGCCATCGGCAGGGCTGGCAACTGCGTGGGCGGCGGCGTCTGCGCCGTCGGCGACCTCCTGCGCTGGGCGCGTATCATGATGGCGGGCGGCGAAAGCCCCGAGGGGAAAAGGGTCCTGAAGCCCGAATCCGTCGCTGAAATGCTCGAGCCCCGAATACCGGCGGGCTTCGGCAAGCGGATGGCCCTCACTTGGAACGTACGGGATATCGGCGGCATCAGATTCTGCGGACATGGGGGAGCCACGAATGGCCAGCAGGCCGTCCTCCATTTCGCGCCCGAGAAGGATTTTGCGATCGTCCTTCTCACGAATTCCCAGTCGGGCACCGTGCTCACCGACGCCATGCTGGGATGGGCGGCCAAGCTATGCTTCGGCGTCGAGAGCGCCTCTCCCGAGCCTGTCGCCCGGCCAAAAGCCTCAGTCTTGGAGGAATATGTCGGCCGCTACGATCTGCCCATCTCGGCCTTCGATCTTGTGGCGCGAAAAGGCGGGTTTCTGGTCGTGGACCTGCCGAGGGGAGGCTTTCCCCGGCCGGACAGCCCTCCTGGCGATCAGGAACCGCCGATGAAGGCGCGGCTGTGTTCGGGCGATCGCTTTCTGGTCCTCGACGATCCGAAAAAGGGCGCCGTGGGAGAATTCATACGCGATGATTCGGGGAAAGTCGCCTGGTGCCGTTTCGGAGGCAGGGTGCACGTAAGAAAGTCGGCCGTCCAAGGCCGATGAAGCGAAAAAAGAGCGATACCCAAGGAAACGCAAGGACACGCAGCGATGAGAATTCTTCAAATCGAGCATTGGCCGGTTCGTTTTTCCTACGACAACGTCCCCTACTTCGCGCGCCGGGGCTTCAGCGTGGAGGACCTGCGCATCTACGCGGGGCAGCCATGCCCGAATCCGGCGGAATTCGGGGCGGTGATCGTCTACGGCGGCTTCATGAGCGCCTATGACGATGCCCGCCATCCCTGGATCGCGGATGAATTGCGCTATATCGAAAAATGCATGAAGGCGGGGGTACCGGTTCTGGGCATCTGTCTCGGTTCCCAGCTCCTCGCGAGGCTTCTGGGCGCCCGCGTCTTTCGCAGCCCCGTGCCCGAATTCGGCTTCCAGCGGATTGTTCCGACGATTGAAGGAGCGGCGCATCCAGCGATCGCGGCGCTTCTTGCCGGGACGCCGTCCTCCGCTTCACCCGCCGAGTCAATAGGCGATTTTCTCGTCCTCGAATGGCACGGCGACGCCTGGGATCTCCCGGCGGGCGCGACGCGGCTCGCCGAGAGCGCCACCTGGCCAAACCAGACCTTCTCCTATGGCGATAAAACCCTGGCGATCCAGTTCCATCTCGAATTCACGCGCGAACACATGGCTTGGGCTTTCGGCGAAGAGCGCGACGCCCTCCCGCGCGGCCCCGGATGCGAAGATCCCGACGCCGCCCTGGCCGATCCCGCGCGCTTCGACGAACTCAGGCTCAACATGGAAAAACTGCTGGACGGATTCCTGTGATTCGCTCAGCCTAGCCCTGTTTTTTCTGGATTAAAGCTGCTACGCACTCCGTCACCAGCCGGTGATCTTCTTCCTGCGGAAGCCCGGAGACGGCCACCGTTCCCACCATGCCCACGCCCTTCACGATGATGGGAAAGCAACCGCCGGCGGCCGCGTATTCCAGGGGAGAGACGAAATATTTCTCGGCAATCGTCTTGCCGAGGCTCTCCAGCAGTTTGGCGACATAGAAAGAGCTGTGGTCCAAGAGATTGACACTGCGGATTTTTCTTTCTATCCACCTGTCGTTGTTGAGCGAGGCGCCTTCCATACTCGCGTGGAAGAGTTGCCTTTCCCCGCGTCTTATGTCGATCGCGATGGGGAGGGCGCGGGCTCTGGCTTCGGCGACGATCGCCGAGCCAAGCTCCCATGCCGTATTCTCGTCGAAGGAGGGGAACTGGAGCGCGCGTTCTTGTTCGAGCAATTGGTTCAGGATATCGTCCATTCAGCAACCTGCCTTGACCGCGAGGTCGGGGAACACGATCGTCACGACGTCGAGGGCGATCTGCAGTTCCTCGTTCGTCGGGATGACGAGGATGGTGGTGGGGGAATAGAGGGTCGAGACGATGCCTTCACGCGAGCCATTCGAATCGTTCTTGGCATAATCCATGATGATGCCGATGTTCTCGAGGCGATGGCAGATGCGTTCGCGCATCCGCACGCCATGCTGGCCGACGCCGCCCGTGAAGACAAGGCCGTCTACCTTGAAGAGCTCCGCCGAATAGGCGCCGATATACTTCCTCACCTGGTGCGCGTAGACGTCGAGGGCTTCGATCGCGTTCTTGTTGCCCAGGTCGACGGCGCCTTCGATGTCGCGCAGGTCGTTGGATATGCCCGAGAGACCCAGGAGGCCGCTCTTCTTGTTGATCAAGGCCGTGAGCTCCTTGGAGCTGTAGCCGCGCTCCTCGAGGAAGCCGAGGATGGCCGGATCGATGTCGCCGCATCTCGTGCCCATGACGAGACCTTCGAGAGGGGTGAAGCCCATCGAGGTTTCGACCGATCGGCCGTTTTCCACCGCCGTGATCGAAGCGCCGTTGCCGAGATGGCAGGTTATGAGATTGGTGTTTTCAGGGGCGCGCTTCATGAGCTGGCAGGCGCGCGCCGCCACATAGCGGTGGCTTGTGCCGTGAAAACCATAGCGGCGGATCTTGTATTTTTCGTAAAGCTCGCGGGGCAGACCGTAGAGGTAGGCCGCGGGCGGCATGGTCTGGTGGAAGGCGGTGTCGAAGACGGCGACGTTGGGCTTGCCGGGAAGCATCTTCATCGCCTCGCGGATGCCGGTGAGGTTGGCGGGATTATGGAGGGGGGCGAGCTCGATGTTCGCCTCGATGGCCTTCAATACCGTCTCATCTATGACCACGGAGGACGAAAACCGCTCGCCCCCATGCACGACCCTGTGGCCGACGGCGTCGATTTCGTCTATGTCGCCGATAATCCCATACTTGGGATCGATGAGCGCTTTCGCGACCCTTGCCATGGCGAGCCCGTGATCGGCCATCGGCTCCTCGACCCTGATCGTCCCCTTGGGGGAACTCTGCGCCAGAAAACTTCCCGTCTCGCCGATGCGTTCCACGAGTCCCTTGCCGAGGCTTTCGCGTGCCGGCATGCGGAACACCTCGTATTTCAGGGACGAGCTGCCGCAGTTCAGGACCAAAACGGTCGTGGATTCCTTCCGCGCTTTCATGATGAATGCTCCTTGTTGGGACTCGAGAAGTCCGAATTTTATCTATTGTAATCCCATTTTCGCGGTTTGGCCAAGCCGAGAATCATGGGCGGGAGTTCCAAATGAGGCCGGGAGGCAGTATATTCGCAGTGGAGGATAAAAATGGGAATCGTCAATGCTGAATTGTTGTCTCGAGGCACCGCCCTCCTTCTCGACGAAGCCTTCGCGGGTCCCTCCGGCGGGGGCAGCTGGTTCACCGATGAGGATCCCGATTCCGGGATACTTGGCACTCTGAAACATCTTTCCGCGGCCGAGGCCTCGGTTCCGCTTACCGCGGGAGACGCCGCCACCGCCGCTTCGCACGCCTCGCATCTCCGCTACGCCCTCAGTCTCGCCAACAGGGCGATGAAGGGGGAGAATCCCTATCGCGACGCGGATTGGAAAGGCAGCTGGGCTGTGACAACCGTGAGCGAGACGACGTGGAAGGAACTCCAGGACTCCCTGAGGCTGGAATTCGAAACGCTCAAGACGGCTATATCCGATCCCGCCGTATGGAGCTCGGACAAGAGAGTCTTCGGCATGATAGGCAATATCGCTCACGCGGCCTGGCATCTCGGCGCGCTTCGCCAGGGGCTGGGACGCATCGAGACACCCGCGCCCAAGGAGAACCGCTGATGTTGACACGAAGGTTGGACGAAGCCAGGGAAGCCTGGAAAACCAAGGACGCCGCCGCGGCCAGAAAGGCCCATATGCCTTCGGGGAGCGCGAATGAACAGCACACGACAGGGCGCGGGAAATACATCAAGAGCGTGATCTACGGCGGTCTGGACGGCACGATCACCACCTTCGCGGCGGTCGCCGGCGTGGCCGGAGCGGCTCTCTCGCCTGGCGTCGTGCTCATCATGGGGCTCGCGAACCTTGTGGCCGACGGACTTTCGATGTCGATCGGCGACTACCTCTCTTCCAAGAGCGAAAGCGAATACGAAGCCGCCGAGAGGAAACGCGAAGCCTGGGAAGTGGAAAACTATCCCGAGGGCGAAAAGCGCGAACTGATCGAGATTTATGAGGCGAGGGGAATGTCGGCCCAGGACGCGAGCGCCGTGGTCGAGATCATCGCCAAGGACAAGGAATCCTGGGTGGACACGATGATGGTGGAAGAACTGGGAATCATGCCGAACGATGAATCCCCGGTCGCGAACGCCCTCGCCACCTTTCTTTCCTTCGCCGTATTCGGCTTTTTGCCGATCGCGGCCTATGTATTCGCCCTTTTCGTGCCCGCGCTCAAGAACGCGCAGTTTCCCCTCGCCTGCGTACTCACCGGCGCCACGCTATTCGGCCTCGGGGCTTTCAAGACGACGATCACCGGCAAAAGCTGGCTCGTGTCGGGACTGGAAATGCTCTTCGTCGGAGGCATCGCGGCGGCGGCGGCCTATGGCATGGGCCTGCTTCTGGGCGGATTGGCCTGAGATCCTTTCATGAAAGGTGAAGCGATGAAAAAAGCTTGCGTACTGCTCGCCGAAGGCTTTGAGGAAGTCGAGGCCCTGACGCCGGTCGATTACCTCCGCAGGGCGGGCATCGAAGTGACGATCCTCGGCCTGGGCGGGCGCGGCGTCCGGGGCGCGCGCGGGATAACGGTAGTGGCCGATGCCGTCCTGGAGGACGGCGCGGCCGGGCTTTATTCCTTCGATGCCGTCATAGTGCCCGGCGGCATGCCCGGCGCGAAACACCTCGCCGACAGCGAGGAAGCGAGGGAGCTCATCAAGCGCCATTTCGACGAGGGAAGGCTTGTGGCGGCCATCTGCGCCGCGCCGGCCGTCGTGCTCCAGGGCGGCTGCGGGATACTGAATGGCCGGCGTTTTACCGGATATCCCGGCACCGAGCGTCAGGTTTCGGGAGGAATCCACACGGGGGGAAGGGTGGTCGTGGACGGCAACCTGATCACGTCGAGGGGAGCCGGGACGGCCGGAGAATTCGCCATCGCCATCATCGAGGCGCTGGCGGGCAGAAACGCGGCCCTAAGCGTGGCCGAAAGCGTCCTGCTTAACGACAGCGGCGATCGGGTCTGATATGGCTGAGCACGCCATTCGCGCCAAGCGTGTAGACCGCTTTTCTCGTCGGTATTAAAAAGTAGACGAGCCCTCCCACCAGCAAATGAACGTAGTATACGCCGAAACGCCAGATGAGAATGGCGCTCATCGTCGCGGCGGGTTTGCCCGTCAGCGCGCTCAGGACGAGAAGGTAGGAAGCCTCGATGCTTCCCGCGGCTCCCGGTGTCGGGATGAAGAGCGAAACGAGACCGCAAAGAATGAACGACAGAAGAAACTCGGGGAAGGGTTGCGCGACGCCGGTGAGGATGCAGAGCGGTACGTAGAGCGTCATGGCCCAGAATATCTGCTCCACCATGAAGATGAGGATGTCGAGCAGCATCGAAGTCATGTTCTTGCTCCACAACACCTTAAAGCCTTCTCCAAGCCCCTGGCTCCATACGGACATTTTCTCCGCCCAGCAGGAGTCCTTGGTGAGTTTGGCGATCAGTTTGCCCAGCCAGGATTTTTCCAGCCTGAGGGCGATGACCCCCAGGAAATGAGGGTTGAGGAAACCCAGGACGAGGACGACCGTCGCCACGATGGTGATGATCATGCCGGCGCCCAGGAGGTAGGCGCCTTTTCCTATTCCCGCCATCATGCCGATGCCCTTATGGAAAAAAAGCATCACGATGAGGAGCTGGACGAAATTGCTCTCGATCAGCCTTGAGAAGACGATATTCGAGGAAACCGTGGAATCCAGGCCCAGCTTGGCGAAGTGATACACCTGGAAGGGCTGGCCGCCCACCGAGCCGGGCGTGATGTTGGAAAAAAAATAACCGATGATATTATTGTAAAGTCCATCCCTGAATGATAGCTTTACGTCGAATTTTCGGAATATCAGCTGATAGCGGAAGGTGTCTATTATATAGATCACGAAAATGAGGAGAAAGGGCGTCGCGACGCTGACGACCGACGCTTCCTTGAACGCGGTGCCAAGTTCCCCGAAATCGACGAGGAGTCCCATGAAGACATTGATCAGAAGTCCCGCGAGAAGCGCCAGGAAGACGCTCTTTATCAGTTTGGGAGAGGAAGTATTGCCGTCTTCCTTCTCGACGCACTCATTATTCATGTTTGAAATATATCATAATCTATGATAGGTTTGGCAAGCAGGACCGAAAATTGGAGGCATCGATGAAGACCAGAAAGCTTTTTATCGTTGTGATCGCGCTGTGTTGCCTTATTGGATCGCCCCTATCAGTCGGGGCGGCGGGCATGGAATTCGCGCTCAACGGAGTCAGATTCAACGGAGCCTTGCTCGGCTTCCTTCCCGTGCCGACGGGCGTCGACATCGAACTGCGGTTCCCCGTCCTGGGAGACAGCCTCCTCTACACCATCAGGCTGGCGGGCGGTTTCGAGGACAGACTCATCCTCCGCGACGACAGCGATGGAAGCCCCATGGCGAAGCCGGCCTCCTTCCCTGATCCGTACTGGTTCCACTGGCCGAACGCCGAAGTGGATACAGGTATCCTTTACCGCCTGCTTCCCGGCGATGTCGGCCCCAAGGTCGAGCTATTCGGCCTGGCGAGAGGGCGCTGGGAAAGCAACTCCGCCAGCCTCGCGACAACCTATTTCCCCGACGCTCAAGGCTTGCTCTCCGTATCGTTCCTGGGCGGCATCGGCGTCGACGCGGTGGAGAAAAGCCCCAGCCGCCTCAAGAGCGGTTATGCCGGCGAAATTTCCTTCGAGTACGCGCCCGCGGCGCTCGCCTTTTCCGGGAATACCGACTTCTACAGAGCCACGGCCACCATCGAGGGCTATCTGCCTCTTTTCTCAGCCGGAAAGACTGACCTGGACACTGTTTCGATCTTCGCCGCGGGCTACCTCACCGGCGATTACGCCGGCGGATCGGAAATCCCCCTCTATGTCCTCACGAGCTTCGGCGGCCGCGCCATACGCGACGGTCTGGGCGATTCCATACGCGGGTATCGCACCTGGGGCTACGAGGCGACGACCAAGGCCGAAGCCAGCTTCGACCTGCGCTTCGTCGGACCCGGACTCTTCGGCCTCGCCGGCCTTCGGCCCATGGCCTATTTGTTCGGGGACGCCGGCTATTTCGACGGACTCTATAAATGTCCCGACGCGGCCACGGGCGGCGATAAAAACGGTTTGATATTTTCGGCCGGAGCGGGCGCGGCGATCAATGTATTCGATTTCGCGCAGATAGGAGCGCGCGCCGGCTATAAATTCCCGGTGGACGATCCCCTCTATGCCGTCTATACCCCGGGAGGTGAGCGTTTCTTCTGGAACATTACCTTCCTCCTGCATTTCTGACAGATTTTCCCGGGGCGCGGTTTTATCGCTAGAAAATTATCGATAAAATTCAGCTTTTTTTATATTGTCAGAACGGTATATATACTATATTATCTACTTCGCCCCTGTCCTATGGCAGGGGGAAGTCTGTAGGAGGGATATTGAATGAACCGTAAACTCATTACATTCCTTGCGGTATTTGCTCTTGTGGGATCTGTAGCCTTTGCGCAGACCGCCACCAAGTACTTTGTGGCCCATCAGGGCGGTTATGTCGGCGCGGCCACCGTCACCGTCGGAAAATCAGGCGAAGTGGTGTCGGCCTCTCTCGAAGAGTGGCAGGGTCCGGGCGGCTGGGCCGAGAACAATTCGGCGGACGGCAAATCCATCGTCGATGGCGCCGTTGTCCGCGCTCCCGATCCCTTCGCCAATCTCACGAGCAGCGATCCTGAGATCAAGGGCTATATGTTCTACATCTTGAATCAGGTACAGGGCGGTCCCGGCGTATGGTCACAGTTCACCCCCGGCGCCAAGGGTTTCGCGAGACCCGCCCGCCAGTGGGAACGAGACTTCGAAGGACTCATGTCCAATCCCCTCAGGGCTGCCGCCTATGTGAAGGCCGCCAGGGAAGACAAGCTCGTCAACGTGAAAATTGACGGCACCAAAGTCATCGTCGGCAAGAAAGCCTCAGAAACCGTTCACTACGGCGCCATGAACAAAGCCGACAAGAACGCCAATTACATGCCCCTCACCAAGGATTCCATCGGCTACCGCTACAATTACGCGGCTATGCTCGCTTTCTTCAAGGCCAACCCCGCCGCGAACTTCGGCGCCGCCCAGCTCCAGAAGGCCAAGGTTGCCGTCATCGAGAACAAGGACGTCGATGCCAACGCCAAGGCCGCCGACTATGTCGCCGCAGCGGATGATGTCTACGTGGTCGCCGACGCCGTGACCGGCGCCACCTATTCCGATTTCCAGCACTATTCGCTCGAACTCCAGACCGCCTATAAAATGGCGATCGCGGATGCCATCGTAGCGTTCTAAACTGTCTTAGCGTCATATAAAGAAGGCGCCCGTTTCCGGATTCCGGAAACGGGCGCCTTCCTTTGCATTCGCGCATACGCGCCGAAATTTGCCGGCAGTGGGACTTGAACCCACACGCCCTCGCGAGCAGCAGATTTTGAGTCTACCGTGTATGCCATTTCACCATGCCGGCTCAGGGGAAACTTGTACTATAATAACCGGGCCTAGTCAATATAGACGATATTTCGATTTTACCGCGCGATAATCACGAAAAGTTGAGCGTGGAACCATAGTATTGGCTTGCGGCCCGCCTTTCCGACGTTTAAAATAATATTTCAGCGTACTACGCGAAAGCTGGTCCTGGGGAGAGTGCAACGGTGAGCCCAGTATTGTCGTGGGGATTGGATTTTGTCCGGGGTGTGCAAAAATTTTTCGGTCCTGGCATGTTGGTGCCGATGCAGATGATCACCATTTTGGGATCAGAATTTTTCGCGCTTGCGGCGCTGCCTCTCATCTACTGGTGCGTAGACAGGAAAAAAGGCGCCCGCATAGGGATCGTGGTTCTGTTTTCAGCTTTCCTCAATCTTTGGTGCAAAATCCTTTTAAGACAGCCCCGCCCCTATGATTTTGATGCCACGGTCGGCCTCATAAGGGAAAACACTTTTGGCCTGCCTTCCGGACACGCGCAGATGAGCATCACCTTCTGGGGAGCCATGCTGCCCCTTCTTTCGCGGGGTTTCGGGATCGTCCTCCTCTTGGCGCTTCCCCTCGTCGTCGGGCTTTCACGGCTGTATCTCGGCGTTCATTTCCCGACCGATCTTCTGGGCGGCTGGATGCTCGGGGGGATAGTCCTCGGATTATACTACGGTTTCAGCGCCAGGATCGAAAGCGCGCTCGGCAAGCTGAATCTTCGGCAAAGGATCATAGCCGTATCGGCCGTTTCGCTTCTGATGAACCTGCTCATGCCCTCCGATACGCTTCTTTCGGGGGCTTTCTTCGGAAGCGCCGCCGGCTTCGCCCTGGCCAGCAAGAATCTCCGCTTCCAGGCCGGCGGCGCGCTACAGCAAAAAATCACCCGTTATATCGTGGGCATTGTCGGACTCGTCGTTCTCTATCTTGGGCCCAAGCTGATTCTGGGCGAATCCCTCGGTTCCCAGCAACCGCTGATCCGTTTTCTGCGTTACGGCATCATCGGTTTCTGGGTTTCCTACGGAGGGCCCTGGTGTTTCCTGAAATTGAAGCTAGTCGCCCTGGAGCCGCCCGTCGAGAGGGCTCCCGAGGTTCAATCGCTCAACGTATAGGCCGAATTCGAAAGACTGAAAATCTTGTTCGTACCCGGGCTGAGATATACCTTGTTCTTGTCGTCGATGAAAATGGCGTGGACGCCCGGCAGGCTTTTCACGAACGCCATGCCCTTTTCCAGGCCCAGGGCAAAGACCGATGTCGACAGCGCGTCGGCGTCGATGCTCTTATCGGTGATGATGGATACCGACACGAGGCCGTTGTCGATGGGAAAACCGGTCTTGGGATTCAGAATGTGATGGTAATGCTTGCCGTTCTCGATGAAGAAGCGCTCGTAGATGCCCGATGTCACGACGGTCATGGCCGTTCCCGTGACGAGGCCGAGATAATCGCCTCTTTCCGACCGGGGGTCCTGGACGCCGACGCGCCAGGCCGAGCCGTCTTTTTTCCTGCCGTAGACGAGGACGTTGCCGCCCAGGTCCACGACGGCGGCTTTGACTTTGTGTTTGGCGAGTATGATAGCCACTTCGTCGGCCGAATATCCTTTCGCGATCGCTCCCAAATCCAGACGCATTCCAGCCGTCGCCAACCTGACCTCGAAGTTCTTCGCGTCGAGTTCGATTTTTCTGTAATCGATGAGTTTCAGGGCTGAGGCGATCTCGCTGTTCGGCGGCACGGCGGCATAGTCGGTGCCTATGTTCCACAGTTTGGAAAGCGGACCGACGGAGATGTCGAACATCCCCTGCGAAAGTTTCGCGTATTCGATGCCTTTGGAAATGACGTAGAAAGTGTCCTCAGACACTTTGACGGCTTGTTTGCCCGCCGCCGCGTTGATGGCGGCGATCTCGGTGCCGTCCTTGTTGGCGCTCATCCTGTCTTCAATCTGGGCAAGCCGCTGGAAAATCTCGTCGGCGGTTTTCGTCGAACCGCCTTCGATAAGCCTTACGGAGCAGACCGTTCCCAGCACGAAATCAGTACGGGATATTTCGCTTTGGGCGGCGGGAGCGCAGGCCGAAAAAAGAATGACGGCCATCGCCGCGACAAGGAAACCTTTCATGCTATATACCTCTTCAATGATGGACTGCCTCAACGCGACAGTTCCCTGCCTATCGTGGTGCGCGGGCCATGGCCGGGGAAAACCACGGTCTCTGGGGTGAGCAGCGCGAGCCGCTCGAGGCTTTTTCTCAAGGCGATAGGATCGGAATCCGGACCGTCGGTCCGTCCGACTCCATCCCTGAAAAGCGTATCTCCCGAAATGAGCTGGCCTGAGTCGCTGTCGTGAAGGCAGATGGAACCGGCGCTGTGCCCCGGCGTATGCAGTACCCGGAAGTCAGTTCCCGGAATCATGTCGCCCTCGGAAAGAAGGATAGTCGGCTCCGGCAGTTTCTTCCAGTAGCTGTGAAAAAAGCTTGGAGCGCTTATGGTGTCGAAAAGGACGCGATTCGTTTCCTCGCCCCTGTCGCCCAGGTAGGCCGCGTCAAGGCTGTGGATGGCTATCCCGGGAAGATCCCCGCTCCATGCTTCCATGAGCTCGGGAATCGCCGCCGTGTGGTCCAGATGACCATGGGTGAGGACAATGAATGAAATCTTGATTTCCTTTTCGGACAGGAACCGTAAAATCGCCTCGGGATCGTCGCCAGGATCGACAAGGAAACCGCTTTCCTTCGTCTGAACGGCATAGACATTTTCGCCGATAGGTCCGACGCGGAGGCGCTCGATGCGCGAAATCACTCTTTCTGTTCCTTTTCCTCGGGTTGGTCGCCGCGCTTTTTAGCCGGTTTGATCTCAATCGTCCTGTTCTTGAAATTCGAGCCGTCGCACGCTCCGATGATTTTTTCCGCATGGATTTCGGGAACATCGATGAAGGAATAATTGTCGAAGAGATGGACCCTGCCGAGCTCGTCGTTGGTGAGGCCCGTCTTTTCGCTGATGAGCGTTCTCAGTTCCTGGGGGCGGAGGCGCTGGCGTTTTCCCATCGATACGAAGAGGGGCACCATGCCTTCGGCGCTTTTGCGGATTGTCGGCTTTGCCTTCTCGGCAGGTTCGGCCGGCGTCGCGGGCTTGGGCGCTCGAGGGGGCGTGGATTCCCTCAGCGCTTTGGCGGAAGCGGCGATGGTTTTAGGGGGCTGATTCCTCGTGATTCCCGCGGCTCGCAGGATGAGAAGGGCCGCCGCGTAGGAGCGCATATTGAGAGGGATGCGCTTCCGGAAAATCGACCGCACCTTGGTGAGAATGGCGGGGTCGGGCGGAGACTTGAGTTCTTCGAGGATGCCGTCGAGGAAAGCGTTCAGGGCTTCCTCGGGTATTTTGTTCGGTGCTGATTCAGTTGGCACATGGTTCTCCTTAAACCGTGACGCGAAGTGGATACATTGTGCAGCAAAGATACAATCAGGACAAGCAGATAAGCCGGGAATTCGGGAGATTTAAAGCGCCTCGCCGCCGGAATCGAGCGGTAGCCGGCGGCGGCGCCTATGGAGTAGAATGAACCGGAGCGTCGGGATAACGGCCCCGAACCCGGGAATTCCGGCCGATATCATAAAGGAAGTGTTGAATGTCGTTGGATTCTTTTCCGGTTTGTCTCTGTCTCACCGGCAAAACGATCGAGGCCGATCTCGCGGCCCTCGATGCGCATCGCGCTAAAGTCGATCTTGTCGAACTGAGAGCCGACTGCCTCGATCCTTCGGAAAAATTTCTGCTGCGATCCTTTCCCGAAAAGGCGGGTCTGCCCTGCATCCTGACGGTGCGAAGGCGCAGCGACGGCGGTTTCTTCGAGGAGGGCGAAGGGGTGCGCCTCGTCATGATCGCGAAGGCTCTCTCCTATGCCCGTTCCGACGCGAGCGCCAATTTCGCCTATGTGGATCTCGAGGAAGATTTCCATATGACGGCGATAGAGGAAGCCTGCCGAACCTTCGGCACGAGGATCATCCGTTCGCAGCATTACCTCGACGGCATGCCCGACGATCTCGACGCCGCGTGGGAACCGCTCGCCGAGGAGGATGACGAAATCCCCAAGCTGGCAGTGACGCCGCGGAACGCTTCCGACTTGTACAGACTTCTTGCCTGGATGCTCGGGCTCCCTCCCCGGGAACGGCTCATCATCGGCATGGGGGAATACGGGCTGGCCACCAGAGTCCTCGCCCAGAGCCTTGGTTCGCTGTTCACCTATACCGGCCTTGGCTTGAATGACATGCCTTTCGCCGGCCCGGGTGAGACCACGCCGGAAGCTTTCATCGATACCTATCGCGGAAAGGAAACGGGCAAGGACACGACGCTCTACGCTCTGCTCGGCGGAAAGAGCATCCTGAATTCTCTTTCGCCCGCCCTCCACAACACCGCTTTCAGGACCATGGGGAAGGACGCGCTGCTTTTCCCTCTGCCTTCGGAATCGATAGAGTCCGCGCTCAATAACATGAAGCTCCTCGGCATAAAGGGAGCCGCCATCACCGTTCCCCTCAAGGAAGACGTCCTGCCTTATCTTTCCTTCGAGTCCACCGACGTGCAGCGGATCGGCGCCTGCAATACGCTCATCACGAGCGGCGAGGGCTGGGCCGGCTACAATACCGATGCCGACGGCTTCGAGCTCAGCGCCCTCGAGTTCCTGGGCAGGGAGGATTTTAGGGGCATGAAGGTGACCCTGATCGGCGCGGGCGGAGCGGCCAAGTCGGTGGCGCTTTCGCTTCACCGCAAGGGAGCCGCCTGCGTGATCCTCAACAGGACGATATCGACCGCGAGAGCGCTGGCGAGGAAATACGGTTTCATATGGGGTCCGCTCGACGACAGGTCCATCGATGTCGTGAGCAACTTTTCGGATCTGATAGTCCAGGCGACGAGCGTGGGCATGACGGGCGGTATCCCGGGCGATCCCCTCGAGTTCTATGAGTTCGACGGTCATGAGATGGTCTTCGACCTCATCTACAGACCGGTGAAGACGGTTTTTGTCACGAGGGCGGAACAGGCAGGCTGCAAGGCTTCGAACGGCTACAAGATGCTCCGTTACCAGGCCGCCGGCCAGTACAGGCGCTGGATGGGCGAAATGCCGCCCCAGGGTTGTTATTGAAAGAGAATCGAAGAGATTCGGGAGAAAAAATGTCCAAATCAGCTTTTGTGGCGATCGTGGGAAGGCCCTCCTCGGGCAAGTCCACCTTGCTGAACGCCCTCTGCGGCGCCAAGGTCTCGATCGTGTCGCCGGTGCCCCAGACGACGATGAACACCGTCCGCGGCATCGTGAACAGGCCGGCCGGCCAGCTTGTCTTCCTCGATACGCCGGGTTTCCATATTTCGGACAAGAAGCTCAATCTGCGGCTCAGGGATCTCGTGCTTCGAGCTCTGGGTGACGCCGACATCGTGGTCTATATCATCGACGCGACGCGGGAGCCGGGGCCCGAAGAGGAAGCCATGGTCAAGGCTCTGGCGGGCTCGAAGCTCCCTCTCGTCGCCGTGGTGAACAAGGTGGACGATGCCGAAGCCCTGCCGGAACGCGCCATAGCTTTCGTGGCCGAGCATCTTCCAAAGGTTCCCGTGCTGCGGATCTCCGCGAAGGAAAAGCTGGGGCTCGAGGAACTTCTGAACTTCCTTTTGGACAAGGCGGTGGAGGGGCCGACCTGGTATCCCGAGGAGTACTACACGGACCAGGAACCGGTCTTCCGCATCGCCGAGATCATCAGGGAAAAAGCGATCATGCATACGAGGGAAGAGCTGCCCCACGCGCTTTTCGTCGAGTTCACCGATTCGCGCAAGCTGGAGGACGGCGGCCTGGAGGCTTCCTACGATATCGTGGTGGAACGCGAAAGCCAGAAGGGGATCGTGATCGGCAAGGGCGGGTCGCTGATAAAGAAAATCCGCGAGGAAGCCGAGGCCGACCTGGCTGATATTTTCGATTATACGGTTAAGCTCAGGCTCCAGGTGCGCGTGGATTCATCATGGAAGCACGATGACAAGAGGCTGGATTCGCTGATTTTCTAGATTGCTGCGGAGGCGCCATTTCGGCGCCGCCGAAATGGCGCCTCCGTTATGGCGATTTCCTTGCGGTGATTCTACAGGCAGAGGACTTTCTTGTACTGCTCCGCCATGCCCTCGAAACCCTTGTCCAGGCATTCCTGCAGCGCTTTTTCGGCGCGCGGGAAAACGGCCGTGTCCAGGATTTCCTTCTCGTCCTTCCTGAAGTCCGAGAGGACATATCCCGCTATATCGCTATGGTCGGGCCTGCCGATCCCGAAGCGCAGGCGCGCGAAATCGCGGGTGCCCAGGTGCTTTTCCATGGAACGGAGGCCGTTGTGGCCGCCCAGGCCGCCCGAAAACTTGAAGCCGAAAGTTCCGAAGGCCATCTCCAGGTCGTCGTGGACCGCGAGCACTTCGGCTGGCTCCATTCTGTAGAAGCGCATCAGGTCGCCGATGCTTTCGCCCGAATTGTTCATGTAGGTTTCGGGCATGAGAAACCAGACGCGCTCGCCGGCTATCTCCTTGGACGCCACCTTGCCTTTGAACTTGTGTTCCCATGAAAGGTCGCCTTTCAGCCGGAGCGAGTCGAGGAACTGCCACGCCACGTTGTGCCTGTTGCCTGAGTATTCTTTTCCGTAATTGCCAAGGAAAGCGTAAAGTCTGATCATTCCGTGATTCCTCGAATATCGTGTGGGTGTTACTATATCCCATCGGCGCCGCCTGATGAAGGCCCGGCGCTCCCGATCCAGAGAGGTACGCAAAGATGGATTCCATAGATTTCGAAAAGCGATACGAGCGTGAAGCCGCGGGCGCCGCGGCTGGGGGCACCGACGGCGCCCGCGCCGTTTCCCTCGTCCTGCGCTGCGCGCGCGACTTTATCGCCGATACGCCCATGCAGGTCGTGGCCGATATTCCCATAGAAGAACTTTGCGAGGCGGCAGGACAGGACTTTTTGGACGTCGCCGCCGGAACGGGCGCAAAAGCCGGGGACTTTTCCGATGCCCGCTCGAGGCTTGTCCTCGTCAACGGCTGGCAGTCCTGGTCATTCTCCGGTGAGCTGCGGTGGAACGAACGTCCGAGGCGGGCAATCCTGAAACCCTCCCTGAATCTCTTCGCCGACCATCCGGCGGAAATAGCGGCGCGGACGCTGGCCGGAAACGGCCGACGAAGTCTCCTGGGTTCGTGGAAGCCCGATATGGTTTCGCATTTTTTCGTCGTCCTGCGCGCCGGAAACGCGAGGCTTGCCTTGGTTTCGCATAACGCCGGAGTCGAGGGAAGCCGAGTTCTCCCTCCGGTTACTTTTTTCGTTGGATCGAAAAGCCTGAGGATCGCCGTTTTCGCCGAGGGCGGATCTTTCCGCGCGGGCGAGGTTGTGGCGCGCATCGCGATCATGCCCGCCTCGGGCTATTTCGACCTCAAAAACAAATTGGCGAAGCTCTTTGCAGCGGCTGGCCGTTTCGGGGAACTTTCCTTCCTGGGCGGTAACGTCGCGATGCGCGAACCCATCGGCGGATTCGAAACCTGGTACAATCATTATCTCGCCATCGATGAAGGCATCATTCTCCGCGATCTCGATGCCTTGGGCGAAAACGACAATCTCATGAACGTCATGTTCCTTAAAAGGGGAAAACCGGTGGTTTTCCAGATCGATGACGGTTGGGAAAAGCGCGTCGGCGACTGGACTCCCGACACGGCGAAATTCCCGAATGGCGTCGCGCCGCTCGCGGGCCGCATAACGGAGAAGGGATTCATTCCCGGATTGTGGGTGGCGCCATTCCTCGTCATGCCCGAAAGCGCCGCGGCGCGCGAGCACCCCGAGTGGCTGCTGCGGGACCCGGGAGGCAAGCCGGTGCTCGCCGGATGGAATCCGGGCTGGGGCGGCGATGTCTACTGTCTCGATCTTTCGCTTCCCGATGTCGAAGAATATCTCGTCGCTCTCTTCGACGCTATCGTCAACATGTGGGGTTTCCGCTACCTCAAGCTCGATTTTCTCTATGCCGGCATGCTGCGCGGCGTTCACGCTGGCCTGCCTGGCGGACATTGGGAGCACTATGTCCGCGTACTAAAGCGCATAACGTCGATGAAGCGCGCGGAAGACGGCCGGCCTGTCGCGTGGCTCTCCTGCGGCGCTCCCGTGGAGAGCACGGCGCCGCTCATGCCGCTGATGCGCGTCGGCGCGGACACGAGGGAACATTGGGACTGGCCGCTTCTGAGGCTCATCGGCCACCAGGGAAGACCCTCGGCCAAAGTCAATATTAGCCACACATTCGCCCGGTCCCTTCTCGACGGAACCCTCCTTCTCAACGACCCTGACGTGATTTTTTGCCGCACCCGAAAAACAACGTTGGCCGACAACGAAAAGTTCCTCATCGGCCTGGCGGCGCGGATGTTCGCGTCACAGCTTCTCATGTCGGATGATCCTTCGGAATTCGGCGCGGAGCGCGCCAGCGCCACCGTCGGCGGCGCTGGCGCCGCACATGCCGCTGGCGCCAAAGCCGGCGGTCTCTCCGAACCCGAGTTCACGCGCGAACTGCTCGCCTTTTTCGAAAAGCTGGGGACTAGGGACTTCGGCGTTGAGCGCTATTCGCTGTCGAGCCCCGACATCTACCGCTTCTTCTCCAGGGACGGCGAGCTGCACGGCCTCATTAACCTGTCCGATCGGACCCAGGCGCTGGAAGCCGAGTCGCCCTCGGGGGAATCGGCTCCGGCGATCGCGCCCGCCCATGCCATGGTGCTGTTCGGCTTGCCGCGGACTTGAGGCTTCCCGACGGCGGCGATGGCAGAAATCGGCGGTCCGAAGATTGCCAGAGCCGCGCCGCTGCCTTATACTGGACGCTCAATGGAAAAAATCACCTATGTCATCGGGCACAAAAATCCCGACACGGATTCGGTCGTCTCGGCCTCCGCCTACGCGGCCCTGAAACGCGCCCTCGGTTTCGGCAACACCCTTGCGGCCAGAGCCGGCGCGGTGAACCCTCAGACCGAATATATTTTTCACCGATTCAATGTTCCCCTCCCGGAATTCATTCCCGATCTCGTTCCCAAGGTCGACTACTACCTCGGCGAGGCTCCCGTCTGCGTCGACGAGATGATGCCGCTGTGGGAAGCGCTTTCGATCATGGAAAAGGCCAATCGCCAAGTGCTGCCCATCGTCGACGCCCAGGGCAAATATCGCGCCATGCTCCATTACAGCGCCTTCGCGCAGAATATCCTCACCAAGATCAATCCCCGCCATAAAGCCGTGATTCCCACATCCCTGTCCCACCTCATTGAGACGATCAAGGCCCAGCCCCTCGTCGTCTTCGACAAGGATACGGTATTCAACGCCAGGATAGTGGTGGTGGCCCTGAGCACGGAAAAGTTCCGGGACTATATCCACGCAGAGCCGGCGGACAACAAGATCGTCCTCGTGGGCGACAGGGAAGACGCGCAGCGCATCGCCGTGGAGGCGGGCGCGAAAGCCATCATTATCACGAACGGCATCCTGCCCTGCAAGGAAGTGAAGGAGCTCGCCGAGAAAAAGGGGGTCTCCATCCTCACCTCGCCCTACGACACTTCCTCCACCTCGCTGCTCGTGCTGTATTCGGCGCCGGTCATCACGGTGGCGGACGAGGGGATCGTGCCGCTGGGCCGCCGCGACTGGATCAAGACGGCGAAGCAGGCCATAGCCAAATCCCCGAGCCGGTCGGTGCCGGTCGTGGACGATGAAGGGAAGGTGATCGGGCTGTTCACCGAGGGCGACCTCATCAAGGAAGCCAATATCGAAGTGATCATGGTCGATCACAACGAGTTTTCGCAGGCCGTCGAGGGCATCGACCACTACCGCATCCAGGAAGTGATCGACCATCATCGGCTGGGTTCCTTCTCCACGCCCTATCCGATCACCTTCATCAACAAGGTCGTAGGGTCCACGAGCACCATCGTCGCCTCGATGTTCAGGGAAACCCATACGCCGCTGACGAAGCCGCTCGCCTCCATCCTTCTTTGCGGCATACTCTCCGACACCCTTGTCCTGAAATCGGCCACGACGACCGATATCGACAGGGACATGGCCGAATACCTTTCCAACATCACTGATCTTTCGATAGAGGCGGTGGGGCTCGACATCATGACCTCCGCTTCGGAAGCCGCTCGCCTGCCGGCCGACAAGATGGTGAGAGTGGACAGGAAGGAATACGAATCCTCGGGGAAGAAGCTCTCGGTGAGCCAGATAGAGTTGACGAGCAACGCGGAGATAATGGAACGCGGCGCCGAGATTCTCGAGGGGCTCGCGCATTTGCGCGCCGAGACGGGATCCTACCTCGCCGCCCTCATGGCGACGGACATCACCAAGCTGGAAAGCATTCTCTTCCTCGACGCCGAGAGCGATCTCTACAACTACGTCAATTATCCTTCACCCAAGAAGGGAATCTACATGCTGAAGGACGTCCTTTCGAGAAAGAAACAGCTCATGCCCACGATTTTCGAGATGGTGGAAAAAGCCCAGGAACGCTGAAGCCGCGTCGCGGAGCGGGCGGCGTCCGCCCGCACGCTTAGCCGATCGCGCCCGAGGCGAGCAGGGGCAGGGCGATGAAGTTGCCTATCATCCCCCCGATGCTGGATAGGAAGAATACGAGGAGAATGTGGGTGACCCTGTTCTTGTAGAATCCCTTGGCGCTTGTGACATCGTCCGCGAGCCGCTCGAAATCCTGAACCTTGGGCTTTCGCAAGTATGCCTCGACGACGCCGGCGAAGAGCCCGATTCCCACGAGGGGATTGAGCGTGGCTATGGGCGCCATGAGGAAGGATACGGCTATCGTCAGCGGATGGGCGAGGCAGAGCGCCGAACCGATGGCGGCGAGGGAGCCGTTCAGCAGCACCCATCTGAGCATCAGCTCAAGGCTAGCCTGTCCGCCGGAGCGAAAAAAACCGACGACGATGAGGGCGAGTATGGCGAGCGGAATTATCCACCCTATGTACTTGGACAGTTTCGAGGGCGGCGGCACCATGTCGATTTCGGATACGTCGGGATTCGCCTCGCCCTTATCCAGTTTCCGCAGCCAGGTCTCAATGCCCGCCATGTGGCCGGCGCCCACGATGGCGACGACATTCTCTTCCTTTTTTTCGAATATTTTAGCCGCGAGATAGCGGTCGCGCTCGTCGATGAGGACTTCCTTGACCGAAGGCAGGTAGTCGGCGAGCTCGTTCATCATCTGTTCCAGCTCGTTCTTGTCCTTCAGCTGCTCTATTTCGCTTTCCGAGAGTTTTTCGTTGGAAAAAGACGAGCCGATGAGGCTGGCGAGAAGCTTCGACTTGTTCCACAGATTGGACCGCGCCCAGGCGCGCTTCAACGTGATCTGGACATCCCGGTCGCAGCAGGACCAGGGGATGCCGGCGGCTTCCGCGGCTTTTACCGCGGCGAGCATTTCCTCTCCGGGTTTGGCGTTTATTCCCTCTCCCATGCGTTTCTGGAAACCCGAGAGCGCGAGGTTGGCCAGGAGAAAAAAGCCCTTGCCTTCCTTGAGCACCTTTCCGATGTCGAGGTTTTCCCAGCGCGAACCTTGGGTCATCGATTGGTAACGGCTGCTGTCCAGCTCCACGCAGACATGGCCCGGCTTTTCCTGCTCGATGATGGCCGAGACTTCGGCCACGCTTTCGTGCGAAATATGAGCGGTCCCGACCAGGGTGATGGCACGGTTCGACAGTTCGATCTTTCTAATGGTGTTCGACATCATCCATCCTTTGGCTTCAATCGGAAAGATAGTACTCTTGTTCCTTCCATCCCGACAAGATGAGGCCGCGGCCTTTCAGGACCATGGCCGAACGTATGAAGAGATGGAGGAGGGGGCGGGAGAAGGATGCCGGAAATCCGCCGCGCAGGGCTCCTTCCGTTTCCGAGGCAGCCCTCACGATGCGCTCGCAGTCCTCGACGGTATAGCGGTGCATGGCCGTCCTGAATTTCTTCTGTCCGGCCTTGCTCGTGATTTTTTCGCGCCTGAAGACTTCCTCTGGGCTCAAGCCCTCGGCGACGCCCCGCTGCAGCTTTTCGAGCTTGCGGAAACTCCACACGAGGGCGGCGATAATCTGCGAAGGTTCGCTCTGCCTGTCGGCAAGAAGGGTGTCGAGCACGCCAAGGGCTGTCGCGAGATCGCTTCCCGCCATTCTGTCGAAAAGGCTGAAGGCGTCTTCCTGCCGCGATTTCGAGAGGACCGCCTCGACCTCTTCGGCGCTCAGGCGGGTTCCCTCGGGAAAACAGGCGGTCAGCACCATGCATGCCGACTCCAGCGCCGATGTCTCGTTCTCGACGAGCTCCAGGATGACGTCGATGGCCGCGTCGTCGGCCGAAAGCCTGTCCCGCGACAGTTTTTCCCTTATCCACGCGGGTTTTTCCGAGTCGCGGAGTTCCCAGAACATTTTCTTGTTCGCCGGACCGACGGCCGTCTCTATCGCCTTGGGGAGGGAATAGCCTTCGGTGACGAGGATGAGGACGGCATCGTCAGCAGGGTTTTTTATGTAGTTTTCGAGGGCGGTGACGGCGGCTTTGCCGGTGATGGCCTCGGCGTTGCGGTATTCGATCACCCGTCTCGACGAGAAGAGCGAAGCGTTCTGCAGGAGTCCCACGAGCTGTTCGGGCGAGACTTCGCCCGCGTAGAACCTGCTGTATTCAGGCGGGCTGCCGTCCTTCTCGGCGAGAGTGTCCCGGATTTCGTGAACGAAAGCCTCGCGCTTGCCCGTTTCGGGACCGGCGAGGATATAGGTCGATGGACGGCGTGCTGATGGCGGCATGAGGTTCAGTAACTCCGGATTATCGCTTTGAGCTTGCCGAGGATGCGTACATCCTGGGTGTAGATGGGGGCGTAGTCGGGGTTTTCCGCCTGGAGGCGAATTCTGTTGTTTTCCTTGAAGAATCTTTTGAGCGTGGCCGAATCGTCGATGAGGGCGGCGACGATCTCGCCGTTTTCCGCGGTGGGGCGCTGCTCGATTATGGCCATATCGCCCGACTGGATGCCCGCGTCCCTCATGCTGTCTCCCTGGATGCGGAGGGCGAAGCATTTGCCCGCCCTTAGGTATTCGGAAGGAATGCGAATCGTCCCCGTCCAGTTTTCTTCGGCCAGGATGGGATTGCCGGCCGCTATGGCGCCCAGGATGGGGACTTCGGCGATAGTGTTGTCGATTTCTTAAACGCAAGAAAGGATTCGCGAGTTCGAGATGATCTCCAGAGCCCTGGATCGGTTTTCCTGAAGCTTTATGGCGCCCTTTTTCTCTAGGGCCTTGATATGGTCATAGGCGCCCTTGATGGAAATGGAAAAAGCCTTGGCCGTCTCGCGCACGGTAGGGGGATAGGAGTTCTTCTCGATGAAGCTGGTGAGAAAGTCCAGAATTTCCTGTTGGCGGTCCGTCAGTTCCTTCATCGTGAATTACTATCCTTATGTATAGTATATTCCATCATTGGAGAATTTTTACAAGGGGGAACATGGAAATTGCGGTGAAAATCCGGTTTCAGCCCAGTTCCTCGTTGAAACCGGTTTCGAAAAGGTTTTTTATCGCGTCGACGGCGGCCTGCTCATCCGCGCCTTCGGCGCTGATCTTGATCTTCGAACCGTAGCTGGCGGCGAGCGTTATGATGCCCATGATGGATTTGGCGTTGATGCGGTTGCCGTTCTTCTCCAGGAAGATCCTGGATGAGAACTTTACAGCCGTCTGGGCGATGAGCGCCGATGGTCTCGCATGGATACCCGCCCTGTTCTTTATCGTCGTCTCAATCTCAACCATGGTTTGCTCCGGTAGTAGGATCAGTAATCGTCGCGTGAAAAGTATAAGGCTCTCGCGTTTTCGCTTTCAAGCCAGCGCATGATGTTCTGGTTGAACTCTTTCGCGGAGTGGTAGCCCATTTTCTTTAGTCTTTCGTTCATCGCCGCGGTTTCCACGATGATGGGGATGTTCCGTCCAGGCTTCACGGGGATTTCCAGCTTGGGAACCTTCACTTCCAGTATTTCGGTCGTGAGTTCGTCCATGCCTATCCTGTCGTACACCTTTTCGGGGTTCCAGTCTTCGAGCTGGCAGACCAGCTGGATCTGTTTCTTGTCGCGTATGGCGCCGACGCCGAAGAGGTGGGTGATGTTGATGATGCCCAGTCCCCTGATTTCCATATGATGGCCGATTACCTTGTTCGCGCCTTGTCCCATGAGGATGGAGCCGTTAACGCAGCGTATTTCCACGACGTCGTCGGCCACGAGGCGATGGCCGCGCTCTATGAGCTCGAGCGCCGTTTCGCTCTTCCCGACGCCGGAATCCCCGGTGAGGAGAATCCCTATGCCGAAAACCTCCACAAGGACGCCATGCACGCTGATTTTGGGAGCGAATATGTCCGAGATCACGCGGATCACCCTGCTCGAGAACTCGCTCGAATTGAGGCTGGTGGTGAGGATGGCGCAGCCGGCCGCTTCAGCCTCGGCGATAAAATTCTCTGAGGGCTGGAGTGAATTCGTGAATATGCAGCAGGGTATTTTATAGGAAAAAAGCGTCTTGATCGATTGCAGGGAACCTTCCGCCTCGAGTTTTTCGAGGTAGGCGCATTCGCCCCGGCCGAAGATCTGAAGGCGGCTCCACGCGAAGGATTCATAGAATCCGGCGAGGGCCAGGCCCGGACGGTTGAGATCGGGCACGGTGATCTGCCTTCCCAATCCTGCCCTGCCCGCGACGCATTTGAGGCTGAGGGCGTTCTGTTCCTTGAGGTCCAGATCGACGAGATCGAGGACGGTGAATACCGCCGGTTCGTTTCCTATCACGCGGACAAGTGTACTACGAACGGCCGACAAGGTAAATGCGCCAACGCCTATGAAAAAGCCTTCCCGAAACCGCCCTTTCAGGCGGGGGGAAGGCTCAGGATTCTATTTCCTTTCCTGTATCTTGTCTTTCTCCTTGGAGATTTTCTGGTCCAGCTTATCCATGAGCAGGTCTATTCCCGGATTGACCTCGAAGGAGGTTTCCAGAAGATGAGCCTGTACGCCCCAGCGGAAGTTGACGGTCACCTCCAGTTTATAGTTTTTGGAGTCCTTCGTGATCACGAACAGAAGATCGACGATCATATCCTTTGCGTACCCGATCCTCTCCGCCCTTGTTGCCAAATATTGTCTGCTTTCCTCGCTGAGATCGAAATGTACGGATCGAACGTCGATGTTCATGGGCACCTCCTGTGATAGTCGCGCGGCTCAAGCCGCGTTCAGCGTTTCCGGCGGCTGAATGATGAATCCATATCCAGCTCGCCCCTGTATTTAGCCACCGTCCGGCGCGCTATCTTTATGCCGCGCGCGGCGAGAATCTCCACCAATTCCCTGTCCGAAAGGGCGGCGTTGTCGCCGCTTTCGGATTCCAGGAATTCCCTGAGGGTCGCCTTGACGCCTTCCTTCGAATGCGTACCCGATGTCGAGGACGTTGAGGGAACGGCGTTCGTGAAAAACCGCCTCAGTTCAAATATACCCCATTCCGTCTGAACATACTTGCCGTTCGCCAATCTCGAGACCGTGGTTTCGTGCACGCCCACTTCTTCGGCTACATCCTTGAGGGTGAGAGGCTTCATGGCCATAGGTCCCTCGATGAAAAACTCGGTCTGGAACTTCACGATGGCTTTGGCCACCTTGATGAGGGTGGCGTTTCTCTGCTGGATGCTTCCGATGAAGAATTTCGCTTTTTCTATGTTTTCCTTGACGAAGCTGACGGTGTCTTTTTCTCCGCCTTTTTTCGCCGAGATCTCCGAGAAAAAGGGGTTGATGCCCAGAACGGGGATAATTTCGTCGTTCAGTTCGATGACGAATTCATTGTCCTCGATGCGTATGGCCAGGTCGGGAATGACATAGCGGGTTCTTTCCGTGGAAAACAGTCTTCCGGGGAAGGGCGAAAGGGTTTTTATGTAGGCGAGCACGGTATCGAACTGGGAATCCTTGAGCTTGAGGCTTTTCCTTATCTCCGCGTATTTTCCTTTTTCGAGGTTGTCGAGGTGGTCGCGCAGGGCCTCGATGGTGCCTTTCGGCGCTTCGGGATCCAGGGCCGCCTGCACGAGGAGGCTTTCCTTATAGTCGGCGGTGCATGTCCCGCTGGGATCGAGTCTCCTGACGATGTCCATCGCCTCTTCGATCTCCTCGTCTGAGCAGGTGGGGCATAGTTCCGCCGGATCGCTGCGATGGAAGCCGTTGTCGTCCAGGTTCTGGATGAGTCTTTCGCCCAGTTCTCTTTTCGCGGGGGGCAGGGGGAGGATGCGAAGCTGGGCGAGAAGGTGGTCCTGGAGGGTTTCTGGCAGGAAGATGGCGCCTTCCAGGAACTTTCTTTTGGAATCTTCGTTTTCGTACGATGAGGTGTAGCTGAAATCGGCATTCTCGTCTTCCCATACGTCGGGGGCGGCTTCCGCCTTGTCCTCCGCGAAGGTTTCGAGAGAGACTTCGGTCCTGTCGTCGAGAATTTCGAGGGCGGGATTCGTCTCAAGTTCCGCCTGGATTTCTTCGGTCAATTCCGCGATCGGCATCGCGAGGATCTTGATTGATTGAAGCATTCGGGGGTTGAGCTTCTGACGCTGTTCCGCGACCAGGACCGGTCGTTGTACCTGCACTGAATTCTCCTATACCTGTAAATGTAAGGTACAACGCGACAATGTCAATATGAAGCCGGGATGTTTCGCTGCAACCCGCCGACATCCGCATGCTTCCGCCCGGAAGCGCTCCGATATCGGTCGCGGATTATTGACGGTCGCGCCAAGTCTTATTATTTTATAGGCGTACGTTTGATTTACAATTCAATACTCCGCAAGGTAGGAAGATGTCCAAACACAGAAATGATTCAAAGATGCATGGGGAGAATGCCGCTTCCTCCGAGAACCCGAAGGGTGCCTCGGCCGCTCCCGATGCCGCCGCGGGTTCCGTCATGCCGGCCGCGGGTCCCGCTCCCGAAAACAAGGTCAACGAGCCCTCGGGAAGCGAAAAGCCATCCGCTTCCCTGACCGCCGAGCTGGAAGCCGCCCGCGCCCAGGTTGCCTCGCTTCGCGAGGAGGTGGATCAGCTGAACGAGAAATACCTCAGGAAGCTTGCCGACGAGGTGAATTTCAGAAAGCGCATGATCAGGGAAAAGGAAGAGGCGCAGAAATACGCCGTGGCTTCCCTTCTTGGCGACCTGATTCCCATTCTGGACGATTTCGACCGCGGAATCGCCAGCGTCGAGAGCACGAAAAACTACGAACAGCTCAACGAAGGCGTCATCCTCATCAGAAAGCAGTTGTCGCAGATGCTGGAAAATAAGTATGCTCTAAAGAGATTCGAATCGAAGGGAACGCTCTTCGATCCGAACCGTCATGAGGCGGTGTTCGCCGAGCCCGCCGATATCGAGGACCCGGTGGTCGCGGACGAGTATCTTCCCGGCTACTCTCTGCACGACAGGATCCTGAGGACAGCCAAGGTAAGGGTGAGAATTCCCGCTCCCGGAAAATCCGCCGGCGCCGCCGATGCGGCGGGCGAGAAAGCGGGGAACGATGGCGCCGGTTCCGCCGCCAAGGCAGATCAGGCTTGATACTGAAAGTTTTAGGAAGGAGAAAATAATATGGGTAGGATTATAGGCATCGATCTCGGAACGACTAACTCTTGCGTCTCGGTGATGGAGGGCGGCGAGCCGATCGTCATTTCCAATTCCGAGGGGCAGCGGACAACGCCGTCCATCGTGGGTTTCACCGCGAAGGGAGAGCGCGTCGTAGGTCAGCCGGCCAAGAACCAGATGATCACCAACGCCGAGAACACTGTCTACTCCATCAAGCGTTTCATGGGTCGCCGTTTCGCGGAAGTCCAGTCGGAAATCAAGATGGTTCCCTTCAATGTCTCTGACAACGGCAACGACGTGCGCGTCGATATCCAGGGCAAGAAATACAGCCCCCAGGAGATCAGCGCCTTCATTCTCCAGAAAATGAAGAAGACCGCCGAGGATTACCTGGGCGAGCCTGTCACCGAGGCCGTCATCACGGTTCCGGCATACTTCAACGACTCCCAGCGCCAGGCCACCAAGGACGCGGGCAAGATCGCCGGCCTTGAGGTAAAGCGCATCATCAACGAGCCGACGGCCGCCAGCCTCGCCTATGGCTTCAACAAGGACCAGAAGAAAGAAAGGACCATAGCCGTGTACGATCTCGGCGGCGGCACCTTCGATATTTCCATCCTCGAACTGGGCGAAGGCGTCTTCGAGGTCAAGTCGACCAACGGCGATACCCACCTGGGCGGCGACGACTTCGATCTCAGGGTCACCCAGTGGCTCGTCGATGAGTTCAAAAAAGATACCGGCATCGATCTCTCCAAGGACCGCATGGCTCTGCAGCGCCTGAGGGAAGCGGCCGAGAAGGCCAAGATCGAGCTCTCGAACGTCATGCAGGCCGATATCAACCTGCCCTTCATCACCGCCGACGCCTCGGGCCCCAAGCATCTCCAGAAGTCCCTTTCGAGGGCTAAATTCGAGCAGATGTGCGAAGATCTCTTCGAGAGGACCAAGGAACCCTGCCGCAAGGCTATCGCCGACGCGGGGCTCACCGTGGACAAGATCGACGAGGTCATCCTCGTCGGCGGCTCCACCAGGACGCCCAAGGTCAAGCAGGTAGTCAAGGAAATTTTCGGCAAGGAACCCTCCATGGGCGTCAACCCGGATGAAGCCGTCGCCGTCGGCGCGGCCATTCAGGGCGGTATCCTGGGCGGCGACGTGAAGGACGTCCTCCTTCTCGACGTGACCCCGCTTTCCCTCGGCATCGAAACCCTGGGCGGCGTCTTCACCAAGCTCATTCCCCGCAATACGACGATTCCCTGCCGCAAGAGCCAGATTTTCTCCACCGCGGCCGACGGACAGACGGCGGTTTCCATCCATGTCCTCCAGGGCGAGCGCGAAATGGCCAGCCAGGACAGGACGCTGGGCAGATTCGACCTTGTGGGCATTCCCCCGGCTCCCCGCGGCATTCCGCAGGTAGAGGTCACCTTCGATATCGACGCGAACGGCATCGTCCACGTATCGGCGAAGGATCTGGGCACGGGCAAGGAACAGAAGATCAGGATCGAGGCTTCCAGCGGCCTCAACGAAGGCGACATCGAGAAGATGGTGCGCGAAGCCGAAGCCCATGCCGACGAGGACCGGAAGGAACGCGAGCGCGTGGACGCCAGGAACGAGGCGGACGCGCTGATCTATCAGACCGAAAAGGCCCTCAAGGAATACGGCGATAAGGCCGGTCCCGGCGAGAAGCAGAATATCGAGACGGCGGTCAAGGACCTGAAGAAGGCCATGGAAGTTTCCGACGTCGAAGCGCTCAAGCAGAAGACCGAGGCGCTGAAGCAGGCTTCCTACAAGCTTTCCGAGGAACTTTATAAGAATGCCCAGGGCTCGCAAAGTAATGCTTCTCAGGGCGCGGCCGGCCAGGGACCGAACGCGGGCCCCGGTTTCGGCGGCCCGGCCGACGGTCAGGGCGCTCCCGGCCAGGACGAGGGCACGAAGACCGCGGACGACGTCGATTACAAAGTAGTGGACGACGAGGACAAGAAATAGACATAAAAGGGCGCCCCGAGAGGGGCGCCATGTTTTCAAACTTTTTCAGTCGAGGATAGCTTAAGTGGCGAAGCGAGATTATTACGAGGTTCTTGGAGTACAGAAAGACGCGACCAAGGACGACATCAAAAGGGCATACAGGAAGCTTGCCATACAGTTCCATCCCGACAAGAACCCCGGGGACAAGGCGGCTGAGGAAAAGTTCAAGGAAGCCACCGAAGCCTACGAGGTTCTCGGCGACGAACAGAAAAGGCCGGCTTACGACCAGTTTGGATTCGCGGGCGTCGAGGGTATGGGCGGCGGTCAGCCCGATTCCACTATTTTCAGGGATTTTGAGGATATTTTTGGCGGCTTCGGGGATTTTTCCTCGATTTTCGGCTCCATTTTCGGAAACTCCGGCGGCGGATTCGCCGGGGATCGTCGATCGGACCGGCCTCACCGCGGATCGAATCTCAGGTACGATATAGAGCTTCCTTTTGAAAAGGCCATCTACGGCACGACCGTGGAAATCGCCTATTCCAGGGACGATACATGCAAGACCTGCGGCGGCTCAGGCTCGGCTGATGGTTCGGGCCGCAAGGTCTGCGGCATGTGCAAGGGCTCCGGCCAGGTGCGCAGAAGCTCCGGCTTCTTCTCCATCTCCCAGCCCTGCCCCACCTGCAACGGCGAGGGCTCCGTCATCGACAAGCCTTGCCGCGACTGCAGCGGATCGGGCATAGCCAAGAAGAAACAGAAGATCAAGGTAACCATCCCTCCCGGAGTGGACGACGGCAAGCGCGTGACGATACCGAGCCAGGGCGACGTGGGGCCTAACGCGGGCGCTCCCGGCGATCTCTATGTATTCATTCACGTCCGCAGTCATGAATTTTTTGAACGACACGAACAGGATCTTTATTGCGCCGTTCGGATCGACATGACCACGGCGGCCTTGGGCGGCGATGTCGTCGTCAACACGCTCGACGGCAAGAAGATCAAGTTGAGCATTCCGGCCGGTACGCAGCATGGCAAACTCCTCCGCGTAAGGGAGGAGGGAGTGCCTAGTTCGTCGGGACGCAAGGGCGATCTCTACATCAAGGTTCTCGTGCAGATTCCCGCGCGCCTGTCGAGGAAGGGCAAGGAACTTCTCGAGGAACTGCGCGGCATAGAAGGCGAAAACGCCGAACCGCAGGCGGTGAAGCTTTCGGAAGTGGCCGGCGCCTAAGTAGCCTGAATGGGCATCCCCTGTCGGCTCTGCGCTCGCAAGAGCCTGAAGAAAAAGCCCGCACATCGTGTGCGGGCTTTTTCGTCGCTATAGAATTATGCGCGTTTCGAATTCGTTATGGCAGCGGGGACAATTGATGAGACGCTTCCCCTTCGCGCGTGGCATTTGGATAAAGGCTTTGCAGCGCGGGCAGGTGCGGAATCGAAATACATTGATGTTCTTGATCCTTCGTTCCAGCCTTGAGAACCGCTTTCTGACCGGTTTCGTAAGGGACAGGTATTTTTCGTTCTCACGTCGTCTTTTCTCGATATTTTTCGAGAACGACCTGAAGATCGACCAGAGCATGAACATCCATAGGACCATGCTCAAAATCGGCGACCTGAAAAACGCGCCGACGACGATCAAAACGAGACATAGGGCATTCGAAGCCTTGTACAGCTCGTCGACGCCATATCTTCCGGTCATGAAGCGCGCCAGCGCGTACCTGATTTTATTCATCCCGAAGACTCCTTAACGATTCACCGCGAACGCGATGGCTTTTATCGAATTCAAAAGAATAGCCGTCCGAAAAACAGAGTCAGGAAATTCCAGATAAGTATCGCATACGCGATGTTTCGTATGATGTGCGGCGATTTGCGGACTGGGCTTCCTCCCTGCCGGTACATCGATCCGCTGTTTAGTATCGTCTCCAGCACGCGCTGGTATTCCGGATTGTCAGGCTCCATCCGCGCGGCTATCCTGGCATGTTCCAGCGCCGCGGTCATGTTGCCGACGCCCGAATTCGCCACCGCGCTGTAGTAGTACCACTGGGCGCTTCTGTCGGCGATCGCGTCGAGAAAGGCGAGGGCTTGCGGATAATAGCCGGCGCGGATATAGCTCTCCACCGTCTGAAACGTCGCCTGCCCTTGGCCGCTTCTCCGATAGCCAGTGCCGCCGAAAAAAACCTCAAAAGGATCGAAGCCGAAACCGAAGGGGTCGTTCGCCCGATTGGAAGAAGTTCCATATCCGCCTGGACCTGAATCGCCGTACTGCCCGGCGCCGCCTGGGGATACATTGCCGCTCTTGATCTGATCGTAGGCGGCATTGATTTCGCTCATCTTTTTCGCCGCTTCCGGGCTGCCTTGATTGACGTCGGGGTGATATTTTTTCGCGAGCGTTCGATACGCTTTCGAGATTTCCTCAGCGGAGCTTTCGGGTAAGACACCAAGAATCGTATACGGATCGGCCATTATGGATATCGCCTTATTGCGTTGTGTATCGTTGAAATGTATAAAAAAAAGTCCGCGCGGCAAGGCGCGGACTTTCTCATGCGCGGAGAGAAACCGGGTTAATTTTACGAAAATGCCCTCAAGGCATTATGGAAATCACTTTGTAGCCGGCGTCGGCCACGGCCGCCCTCATCGCCTGATCGCTCAACGCATCGCCTTCGACCATGGCTGAGCGTTCGAGAAGGTCGACCTTGGCCGATTTGACGCCCGGGATGCCCTCCAGCGCCGACTGGACGTGCATGACGCAATGCCCGCAGGACATGCCTTCGATCTTCAATAATTTTCTCATACTATCTCCTTGCTTTTATCGCTTTTATTCCGGCTGATACCGGATACTTCCATTGTCTTGCCTTCTATCTGAAATATAAGGAATTTTCGGGCCGATTCAAGTGGCAGGGGCTTGAATCTTCCCGGCCTGGATACTCCCGGCGCTAAAGCGCGGCGCGAAAGCGCCGAAGCCTCAATGCGTTGGTCAGGACTGAAACCGAGCTCATCGACATGGCCGCGGCGGCGATGATGGGCGAAAGCAGGGGGCCGCCGAAGGCGTAGAGAAGGCCCGCCGCTACGGGAATGCCGAGAACGTTGTAGCCGAAAGCCCAGAAGAGGTTCTGCCTAATGTTCCGCATCACGCCTTTTGAAAGCGAGATCGCCGTAGGCACGTCCATCAGGTTGCTATGCATGAGAACGATATCGGCGCTTTCCATGGCCACGTCGGTTCCCGTGCCGATGGCGATGCCAACGTCGGCCTGGGCGAGGGCGGGAGCGTCGTTGATCCCGTCGCCCACCATGGCCACTTTTTTGCCGCTGGCCTGCAATTTCTTCACTTCCTCGGCCTTGTCGCCGGGAAGAACCTCGGCGAGAATGCGGTCGATGCCGACTTCACGGGCGATGGCTTCCGCCGTCGGGCGGGAATCGCCGGTGATCATTGCCGTTTCGATGCCCATGGCATGGAGACGGGCGATGGCTGCCGCGCTCTGCGGCTTCACGATGTCGGCAACGGCGATGAGTCCCATGAGGGCGCCGTCGAAAGCCGCGAACATAGGCGTTTTACCCGCGGAGGCCAGGGCGCCGGCGGTAGCGCCGAATTTGTCCAGCGCCACCCCTCGTTCAGCCATGAGGCGCGTGTTTCCGAGAATGAAGGGCTTTCCCTCGATCTTTGCCTCGATGCCTCGGCCGGGCAGGGCCGCGAAACTCTCGGGGACAGGGAGCGAAAGCCCGCGCTTCTCGGCGACGCGCACGATGGCTTCCCCGAGAGGATGTTCCGAAGCCTTCTCCGCGGCGGCGGCGAGCGTCAGGAGCCTTTCTTCGTCGATGCCGTCGACGGGCAGGATGTCGGTGAGTTCGGGCTTGCCTTCGGTGATCGTTCCCGTTTTGTCGAAGACCACGATCTGGATCTTGCCGGCGGTCTCGAGGGCTTCGCCCGACTTGATGAGGACGCCCAGTTCGGCGCCTTTCCCCGTACCTACCATGATGGCGGTGGGGGTGGCGAGGCCGAGGGCGCAGGGGCAGGCGATGGTGAGCACAGCCACGAATATGGTGAGAGCGAAGACGGCCGAGTGTCCCGCGATAAGCCAGGCGCCGGCCGACAGGATGGCGATGCCGAAGACGACAGGCACGAAAATGCCCGAGATCACGTCGGCGAGCCTGGCTATTGGCGCCTTGGATCCCTGCGCGTCTTCCACCAGCTTGATGATGCGGGAAAGCGCCGTGTCGGCGCCGACGCGCTCGGCGCGGAAGGTAAGGGCTCCGTTCTTGTTGATGGTGCCGCCGGTGATGGCGGAGCCCGGGCCCTTGTCCACGGGTATGCTTTCGCCGGTGAGCATGGATTCGTCCACGGCGCTCGCTCCGGACAGGACGCTGCCGTCCACCGGCACCCGCTCGCCGGGGCGGACGAGGAGGATATCGCCCGGCTCGACCTCGTCGATGGGCAGTTCGATCTCCTTTCCGTCCTGGAGCACCGTCGCCGTCTTGGGTTTGAGTCCCATCAGTTTCTTGATGGAATCCGAGGTGCGGCCCTTGCTCACCGCCTCGAGCGTCTTCCCGAGGAGTATGAGGGTGATGATGATTCCGGCCGTCTCGAAGTAAAGCTCTTCCACGGCGCCGAAATCGCCCTGGGCTATCCGGTAGACCGAGAAGAGGCTGTAGAGGATGGCCGCGCTCGTCCCCATGGCGATGAGGCTATCCATGTTCGGGGCGCCGTGGAGAAGGGACCTTGTTCCCACCACGTAGAAGCGGCGACCGGCGATGATGGCCGGAATCACCAGGGCTATCTGGATGAGGGCGAAGCGGAGGGGATAATCCATGGGATGAAGCGCCGCGGATAGAGGCCAGCCGAGCATATGGCCCATCGCTATGTAGAGAAGAGGAATGGAAAAGGCGGCGGAGATGGTGAATTTCGTCCACATGGAACGGATTTCGCGTGCCTTGGCCGCCTTGTGCTCGTCGATTTTCGCCGCCGAGACCGCTTCCATGGCCAGAGGCTCGTAGCCTGCCTTCTTGATGGCTCCCTTGATCTCGGAGAGACGCACCAGGGAAGGATCGTAGGTCACCGAGGCTTTTTCCGTCGCGAAATTGACGGCGGCGATCTGGATGCCGGGGAGCTTTTTCAGGGAGCGCTCGATGGCTGCCGAACAGGCGGTGCAGGTCATGCCGCCCACCGGTATGGATACTTCCCTCGCCGTGACGCGTTCCACCGCTTCATAGCCGGCTTTTTTGACGGCGTCCTTGATGGTTTCCAGGGAGGCTTCGGCGTCGTCGAACCTCACTTTGAGCGTTTCCGCGGCCAGATTCACGGACGCTTCGGCCACGCCCGGCAGCTTGCGCACCGCTCTTTCATTGGCCGCGGCGCAGGCTGAGCATGTCATGCCGCGAAGTTCCAGCGTTTCGGTTTTGATCATTGCACTTATCCTCCGCGCGTCGATACGGCGCGCATTGCTTCTTTACGATCAGGAATCGCCCGGACTTTCCAGAATAGTCCAGGCTTTCTGGAAACTCCCAAACTTTCAGGAATCGCCCAGGTAGCGTTCCAGGATGATGGCGATTTCCTCGATTTTTTCCTGAGCCTTGTCTTTGTTCACGGCATCCTTCACGCAGGTGTCGATATGTTGTCGCAGAACGACGAGGTTCGCCTTCTTCATGAGGGCGGCGGAGGCGAGAATCTGTTTGGAAACATCGATGCAATACCGATCTTCCTCCATCATCCTGATGGCCGCGTCCACCTGTCCTTTCGCCGTCTTGAGAAGAGTGATCGCCTTCTGGCTTTCGGCGCTGCAATGGTTCATCTGTTCGCTCCGTGGACTATTCGCTTGAATTTGTACCCTACCCTGGAGGGGTGGGGTATGGAATACAATATACCGCTGGATTCATATTGAGACAAGCTCCCTGCGAACGGATTAGCGGAGCAGTCGGCGAGCGGGCTTAGGGGCGATCGAGTCAGGCGCGGGAAAGCGCGTACAGGGCGAGACAGCCTGCCGCCGTGAAGACAGCAGTCGCAAAATACATGATGACAACGGAACGGCCGATATCGGAGACCTCGGGCGCGCGGCGGGCTTCGCCGAGGAAAGGCTTTTCAAGGCGCTGTCCTTCATACCAGGCGGGGCCGGCCAGCCGGATGCCGAGCGCGCCGGCGGAGAGGGATTCCATCCAGGCGGAGTTGGGGCTTTCGTGGTTGCGGCGGTCCCGCCAGCCGAGGCTGAGGGCGGTTTTGAGATTGAAGCGGGAAGGCGCCGCCAGGGATAGGGGAAGGCAGGCGATGAGACCCGAGAGGAAGCCCAAACGCGCCGGAAGCCAGTTCGCCGCGTCGTCGGCGCGCGCGGCCACGCGGCCGAAACGCAGGTAGTCCTGGTTTTTATAGCCCCACATCGAGTCGAGGGTGTTGATGGCGCGATAGGCGAGTGCTCCCGGCGCTCCGGCGATCAAGGCCCAGAATAAGGGCGCGATGACGCCGTCGACACTGGATTCGGCGACGCTTTCCACGGCGGCTTTTATGACGCCTTCCTCGTCGAGGCGGGCGACATCGCGTCCGACGATCTTCGATACGCTGACGCGGCCGGCTTCCAGGCGGCTTTGCGCGTCTGATCCGGGCGCCTCGAGGGCGGCCGCGACGCGCAGAGCATGGGCGGCCATGTCCCTGGGAGCGATCGTCGTGTAAATGAGGATGATCCTCGTGACCAGAGCCGCGGCTTTAGCGGCGGGTTCGGGCGCGATCCCGAGCCCGCTGCAGAGAAGGCCGACCAGCGCCGCCGCGATGCCGGGCAGCGCGATGCCCGCGGCGCAGGCGACGCCGACTATGATGAGCCATCCCGCCAGCCCGGCGCCGATCGTGGCGCCCAGCCTCGCCCGGAGGAAAATCTCCAGTCGCGCGGCGGCGCGCCCTATGAGCCTGACCGGGTGAAACGAATAATGTGGATCGCCGATGAGTCCATCGAGGGCGAGCGCCGCGACGATCGCGTACCAAGGCGTCATCGCGGGCGCTCCGATTCCAGTATGGCTTTCAGGGCTTCGATGAAGCGCCGATTCTCATCGCGCAACCTGACGGCAAGGCGCGCGTAACGTTCGCTCAGGCCCTCGGTCTTTGAAAAGCGGCGGACGGCTATGCCCATTCCGAGCAGGCTTTCCGCGATCAGGGCGCCGCGCGCGTCATCGCCCGCGTCCAGAAGAAGGAAATTCGCGCCGCTCCGGAAAACCTTGAAGCCGCGCAGTTCGCTCAAGGCCATCGAAAAGCCGGCCTCTTCCGCCATCAGCGCAGGCACGGTCCGCCTGAGGAAATCCGCGTCGCCCAAGGCTCTTTTCGCGATGGCCTCGGCGAAGGAGGAAACCGGCCAAGCCGGAATATCAGCCCTGACGGCGGCGCAGACTTCGGGATTGGCATAGATGAAGCCAACGCGCGCGCCCGGAACCGCCCAGGCCTTCGTCAGCGATCGCGCGACGACGATGTTCGCGATTTCCGTCCCTATGAGGCTTTGGCCGCTTAAGGTGAGTTCGAGGAAGGATTCGTCGATGACAAAAGTATGGCGAGGGAATTCCCCGGCCAGGTCTTCGATCAGACCGGGAGGCAGCATGCCGCCGGCGGGATTGTTGGGGGCGCCGAGAAATACGATCACGCGTTTCGCTTTGGCGTCGCCCTGCCGGCGGCCGGCCGCGCCGAGCCGCCCGCCGGCCTCGAGCGCTTCCCTCAGCGAAGCCATGAAGCGCGGACGGTCCATCCTGAAGCCCTCCTCCGAAAGGAGGGGTAAGTCGATTTCCGGAACGCCGGCGTGCCGGATGGCGCGTCGGTAGCCGGAATAGGTCGGGACGGGAAGGACGCAGGCATCGGCTTTCAAGGCTCCCGGGAGGGCGAAAAGGAGGGAGTCGGCGCCGTCGGCGAACAGGAATCGTTCGGCTGGGGAAGAAAACCTGAGGGATGCGGCGTTGCGCGCTTCCGTCGCCTCGGGATCAGGGTAGAAGGCGATGCGCGACATACCCTCTTCCATCGCTTCGGCCAGCCACGCGGGCGGGCCGAAAGGATTGATGTTCGCGCTGAAGTCGAGGATGCGCGATTCCGGAAGGCCGGAGGCGGCCGCGATGAGCCTCGTGTTTCCGCCATGGCTCAGGTGATCGCGAATCATGCGGGAATGCCTCCGGCCAGGCGGATCGCTATGCCAAGGAGGAGGAGGGCCGAAACTTCCCCGATTTCGACGGCGGCGCCCATCGCGTCGCCCGTGAAACCGCCCACCTTGCCGGAGTAGGTCTTCGACACGAAGAAAGCGCTTCCGGCCGCGGCCGCCGCCGTCGAGACGAGGCAGAAAACGGGCAGGAGCCAGCTGCCGGCTCCAATCCCGTAGGCCAGCGCGGGAATGAAGGCGACCGCCCCGCCCGCGGCGATTCGCCTCGCGGAGAAACCCTTCATCAGGGCGCCCAGCCCCGTCGGCCTGGCAGGCTTCGAGACCAGAGGCACGAGGGCGGCGGCCAGCCTTCCGGCGAGCGGCGCGATGAGGAAGCCGGCGACAAGCGCCGAAAAAATGATTCCGCCTTCGGCAAGGAGGCTGATCGCGCCTACTCTCAAGGCGAGGGCGACGAGGCCGCAGAAGAATCCGTACGTGCCGACCCTGGGATCCTTGAGTATCTCCAGCCGCTTTTCCCTGTCGGCCGCGGGCAGCATCGCGTCGGCGGTGTCGACGAGGCCGTCGAAATGGAAAATGTTGAAGAGGAAATACTGAAACGCCATCGACGAGATGGCCGAGAGGAATATATCGCCGGACAAGGCGATTCCTAGCCAGAAGCCCAGCAACGCGGTCAGGGATACGAGCGGCGATACGGCGGGCAGCCAGAAATCGGCGCGCGAAAAATCGGGCTTGAAATCCCGCTTGACCGGAATCCGGGAGACGAGGGTGAAAACGCTGAGGAATCTGTCCATGCCGACGCGGCCGATTTTCGGGTTCTCTGTTTTCATGGGAGCCACCTCCTCAATTCATCGTAGGAAGCCCTGGATTCTTCGAGAGAGAAGGTCTCCAGGACGACGCGCCAGTCGCTTTCTCCGGCGGCTTTCGCCAGGCCGGGGAGCCATGCGTCATCCGGCCCCAGTGCGAAATGGTCCTTGTTCCCCCGCGCGGCGTGGAGATGGATTTCCCTCAATGAGCCGGCATGGCTCCTGATCCAGGCGAGGGGCTGATGCCCCTCGCGGATGAGGCACCCCGTATCGGCGCATAGGGCAAGGTCGGGCAAAAGTTCCAGGGATTTTTCAAAGGCTTTTTCGCCCGTATATTCCATGGCGAAGCGTTCCCGGCCATAGGCCGCCCGCATCTCCCGCACAAGAGCCGCCCAGACTTGGCCATCGCGGTTTTCCCGCGATGGCCCGCCGATTCCGCGAGGATGGAAGACGTAGTCGTCGACGAAGGACTCGGTCATCTCGACGAGATCCCGGTCGGCCGGCATCAGCGGATCGGGCAGATGGAGGCTGAAGGAAAACCGTTCAGCGAGGCCGGCCAGGGCCTCCCTCTCCGCGGCGAAGAGTTTTCGCGTCTCGTCGTCGAAAGAAAAGAAGAGCAGCTCGATCCCTTCGATCCAGGGAAGATCGGCCAGCTTCTCCGCGTTGTAGAGCCAGGAGCCGGGCAGCTGCCAGGAAGGGACGCAGAGTTTCATCGCGGTTTTTTGACCGCGAGGGGAATGCCGGAAACCATGAGGATGACCTGATCGCAGGCCGAAGCCAGTCGGGCGTTCACTCTGCCTATCGTATTGCCGTAACGGCGAGAGAGCGCGTCGGCGGGCACGAAGCCCATGCCCACCTCGTTCGTCACGATCACGATATTGGCGGGCAGCCGTTCGACGAGGGCGTCGATGGTCGCTTCTATCGCGTCTTCCCTGCCGTAATGGAACATATTGTTGAGCCAGAGCGGAATGCAGTCGAGGATCATGTTGTCGCGAAGCTTGGCATGGATCTCCAGCGGCTCCTCGATCGTCACGAAGCGCTCCCGCCGCTCTGCCTTGTGATGAGCGATTTTAGCCTTCATCTCGTCATCGAAGGCTTCGGCGGTGGCGAGGAAAAATCTGGGTTCCTTGAAAGCCTCGGCCACTATCAAAGCGTAGCTGGATTTGCCCGATTTGACGCCGCCTGTGATGAGGGTTCTCATGCCTTGCGGCGGTACTTGTCGGTACCGCTTATGGCCACCACTTCCCCGAAATAAGCGCGGTGGAAATCCTGCTTCGGGTAGTTCGCCATGATGCCGGAATCGAGGAAATGGGAAGGATCGATATCCTGCCAATACATCTTCCTGCATTCGACGATGAGCTCGGCCTCTTCGTATCCAGGAGCGGGGGCTATGGTCGAGGCTATAGGCGTGAGGCCAGATTCGCCGATTTTATCGCCGTCGCGGCCGGATTTGGAGCCGAGAAGGGAAAGGGCGGCTTTATGGCTTTCGGGGAAAACGCAAAGCGTGAAGAAGTTGCCCGAATCCATGAAGGTTCTTGTGAAGCGCTGGGGGCGCACGACTACCTGGAAGAAGGGCTTGTTCCATATTTCGCCGACGCTTCCCCAGGAAATCGTCATGGAATTGAATTTTCCGGGCGCGAATTCGCCCGCGGTGAGCAGAAGCCATCGTTTCGATATGATTGATTGGTCGAAAATGAAATCTTTGGGAGCAATCGCGATACGGTTCATAGGTATAAGCCTCCGTTGTGGGTATGTGAATAGAGTAACGCGCATGCGGCGCCATGGTCAACCTTGGCCCCTATCCGGCCTCGCGCCGAAATTTGACCAAAAATCGCGGATTCATTGTACAATAGATAGATATGCGTCAAGGACGCGGCGCCGCCGGGAGGAACCATGCAGAAAAAGGCCGATGGTCAATTCTACGCTCCGAAGGGTAAAGCAGAGCCTGTTTGCGGGAAGGGTGAATTCAAGCTGGGCGTAATCGGGCTCGATCATGGGCACATCTATGGAATGTGCAACGGCTTCACCGAGGCGGGAGCCGAGGTTGTCCGAGTCTGGGATCCCGATCCGGCGAAAGTAGCCGCCTTCCGTAAACAGTTTCCCGATGCCGTAGCCGTTTCCGATGAACGCGCCATCCTGGAGGATCCGGCGATCCGGATGGTGGTGGCGGCGCCCATTCCCTGCGAACGCGGGGCCTTGGGCGTTCGCGTGATGGAACAGGGCAAGGATTATTTCTGCGACAAGCCTCCCTTCACCAGGCAATCCGATATCGACAAGGCGAGGAAAACGGCCGCGAAAACGGGTCGGAAATATGGGGTCTACTACAGCGAGCGCCTCCATGTTGAAGCTTCCGTGTACGCCGAAAAACTGATAGCCGAGGGAGCCATAGGCCAGGTGATCCAGGTCATCGGCACCGGCCCCCACAGAATCAGCCTCTCCCAGCGTCCGGCCTGGTTTTTCGACAGGAAGAAGTTCGGGGGCATCCTCGTGGATCTGGGCTGCCATCAGGTCGAGCAGATACTGTTCTTCACCGGGGCGAAAGACGCTTCCGTCGCCGCCTCCCGGGTGACTTCCTATAAATACAAGGAATATCCCGATTTCGAGGATTTCGGCGACGCGTCCCTCGTCATGGACAATGGGGCATCGGGATATTTATGCGTCCATTGGTTCACGCCCGACGGACTGGGGGCCTGGGGGGACGGGCGCACCTTCATCCAGGGCACCGACGGCTATCTGGAGCTGCGGAAGTATATCGATGTGGCGGCCAATCCCGAGGGCGACCATGTCATCCTCGTGAACCACGAAGGCGAATATCATTTCAACGCCGCGGGCAAGATGGGTTTCCCCTTTTTCGGAAGGTTCATAAGGGACTGCATGGACAGGACTTCGCTGGCGATGGATCAAAACATGGTGTTCCGCGCCATTGAAATCGCGATAGAGGCTGAGGAAAGGGCATTGTCGGCCAATAGGAGCGTAGGCGGATGAGCGCGACGCCGAAGAATGAGCGGGAGCTCGACGAATGTCTTTCGATGCCTTCGGACAAAGTGATCGATTTCATGAGCAGACTCGATGGAGACGTGATGCTGCTCGGAGCCGCCGGCAAGGTGGGTGTGACGCTGGCGATGATGGCCGCGAGAGCCGCGCGCGACGCGCGCGACGCGCGCAAAGCCCGCGACGCCCGCGCTTCGGGGAAAGTGCGGAAGGTGTATGCGGTTTCGCGGTTCGGGGATTCGGAAGCGCGGGCGAAATGCGAAGCGGCCGGTGTCGAGACCATAGCCTGCGATCTTCTCGACAGGAAAAACGTCGACAGCCTTCCTGAGTCGCGCAACGTTATATTTCTTGCCGGAAAGAAATTCGGCACGAGCGGGGCGCAGGATCAGACATGGGCGATGAACACCATTGTGCCAGCCAACGTGGCCGAACGCTATCCCGGCAGCCGCATCGTCGTTTTTTCGACGGGATGCGTCTACGAATTGAAGAAACCGGATACGGGAGGAAGCGCCGAATGCGACGAACCGGCGCCCATCGGCGAATATGCCCAGTCGGCGCTGGGACGAGAGCGAGTCTTCGAATACTACTCGCGGAAGAACGGCACGCAAGTCTGCCTCTTTCGCCTCAATTACGCCATCGACCTGCGCTACGGAGTCCTGCACGACATAGGCCGGAAAGTGGCGGCGGGGGAGCCGGTGGATCTTGGCTCGGGAACATTCAACTGCATTTGGCAGGGCGATGTCCTGGAACGCGCCCTTCTCGCCCTCGATTTATGCGCCTCGCCGCCCGCGGCATTGAACGTGACAGGTCCCGAAACCATAGCGGTGCGTTGGGCGGCCGAGGAACTCGGAAAACGCCTGGGAAGGAAACCTTCGTTCGTCAATGAAGAGTTGGCCGCCAATCCCGTCTATCTTTCTAACGCGGCCTTGTCCTTTTCGCTTTTCGGATACCCGCGCGTCTCCCTGGCCGAGATGATCGATATGACGGCCGAGTGGATCGGCACGGGAGGTTCCTCGCTCGGAAAGCCGACGCATTTCGAGCGCAGGGACGGGAAATATTAAAAGGAGACCGTCATGAAAATCGACGAGTTGCCCGCTTTCGTGCCTGAAAGGATACGCCGCGGGACGGTGATCCCGGCCATGCCGCTCGCGCTCGACGCCGGCCGGCGATTCGACGAGAAGCGACAGCGCGCCCTCGTTCGCTACTATATCGACGCGGGCGCGGGCGGCTTGGCCGTCGGCGTCCACACCACCCAGTTCGCTATCCGCGAGCCGCGTTATGGCCTCTTCAAGCCCGTACTCGCCGCCGTCTCGCGGATGATCGACGAGCATTCGACCGCCCGCGCCCTGCCCATAGTGAAAATAGGCGGCATCTGCGGCCGTACCGAGCAGGCCCGCGCCGAGGCCGAATTCCTCGTCGACCAAGGCTACCACGCCGGCCTCCTGAGCCTCGCCGCCATGAAGGCCGATTCGCTGGAAACCCTCGTCGAGCACGCGCGCGCGATAGCCGAAGTCATTCCTCTCATCGGTTTCTATCTTCAGCCCGACGTGGGCGGTCGCGTGCTGCCCTACGCCTTCTGGAAGGAATTCGCCCGCATCGACAACGTGCTGGCCATCAAGATGGCGCCTTTCAACCGCTATCGCACCATCGATGTCGTGCGCGCCGTCTGCGACGCCGGGCGCGAAAAGGACATAGCCCTATACACAGGCAACGACGACAACATCGTCGTGGACCTCCTCACCGAGTACAGGATCGTCGCGCCCGACGGCGCGGAAAAACGCGTCCTCATCGTGGGGGGCTTGCTGGGACAGTGGTGCCTCTGGACGAAAAAAGCCGTGGAGCTTCATGCCGCGTTGCGCGATCTCGCAATATCGGGCCGAGACATCCCGGCCTCCCTGCTCACCCTGGCGCAGGAGCTGACCGACGCCAACGCGGCTGTATTCGACGCGGCCAACGGTTTCGCTGGCTGCATTCCCGGCATCCACGAGGCGCTGCGACGTCAGGGACTCCTCGCCGGCACCTGGTGCCTCGATCCCGACGAAGTCCTGTCGCCCGGACAGGCCGAGGAAATCGCCAGGGTCCGCCGCGCCTATCCTCACCTCGCCGACGACGAATTCGTATCGGAGCGCCTCGCGGAATGGCTATCATGAATCGCGCAACGCGAATAAAGCGACCGCGACGCTGAACAAGGCGCAAGCCGCAACGTTAAAAAAGCCGCCTTTTCGGGCGGCTTTTTGTTTGATGATGGAAGCGGCATTTTATACACCACCGGACCTTGGCGGCGTCAGGCTTCGGTTTTGGCCTTTTTCAGCTTTCCGAAAAGGGTTTTGATCCATTTTGCCCTCGAGAGGACGATGAACATTGTCAGGAGGAAGAGCCCGAGGCAAATCGGCCTGGTGAAGAAAGGCTCGAGGCTTCCGTTCGAAAGGATGAGGGCCCTGCGCAGGTTCTTGTCCAGAATGTCGCCCAGGATGATGCCCAGGACGAGGGGTGCCATAGGGTAATCCATCTCCCTGAGGACGAAGCCCAGGATGCCGAAGAAGATCATGATGCCCACGTCGAAGAGGCGGGACTGGATGGAGAAGGCGCCTACGACGCAGAGGATGAAGACGATGGGCATGAGCTTCTGCCGTGGTACCTGCAGGACTTTCGTGAGAGGCCGGACCATGGTGAGGCCGAGGACGAACATCGCCACCGTCGCGATCAGGACCATGGCGATCACTTCATAGACGAAGGTAGGCGCCTCGATCATGATGAGAGGACCAGGCCTGACCCCGTGGATGAGCATGGCGCCGAGGAGGACGGCGGCTGGGGCGGAACCCGGTATGGCCAGGGTGAGGACGGGGATGATGGCGCCGGGGACGCAGGCGTTGTTGCCCGTCTCCGAGGCGAGAAGCCCCTCGACCGATCCCTTGCCGAAGAGAGCCTTCTCCTCGGGCTTGGCGCCGCGTTTGGCCAAATCGTAGGACACCCAGGCCGCGATATCCTCGCCGACGCCCGGTATGGCCCCGATGATGGTGCCCACTATGCCCGAGCGGATGATGGTTTTCCAGTATTTCAGGATCTCGCGCGGCTTGGGCAGTATCCTTCCGATCTTGTTCTTCACGACTTCCATCTTCGAATACCGCATGACGGATATGATCTCGGCCAGGCCGAAGGTGCCGACCATCGCCGGTATGAGGGCTATGCCGCCCGAGAGGTCGGTCGAGCCGAAGGAAAAGCGTATGTAGGCATGGATGCCTTCCATGCCTACCATCGCGACGAAGAGGCCTATGAAGCCCGATATCCAGCCCTTGAGCGGATCCTTGGGCGCGGTCAGGTTGCCGCAGATGATGATGCCGAAGATGGCGAACCAGACGAACTCGAATGACTGGAACGAAAGGGCGACGTTGCCGATCATCGGGGTGAAGACGGCCAGGAAGAACATTCCTATCATCGAACCGAGAAAGGATCCCGTCGTGGCGAGGCCGATGGCTTCGCCCGCCCTTCCCATCTTGGCGAGGGGGAATCCGTCGAGGGTCGTGGCGGCGTTGGCCGGCGTGCCCGGAATGTTGAGGAGGATGGCGCTTCTGCTGCCTCCGTAGATCGCCCCGATATACATACAGATCAGGACGAGAATGGCGTCGCTGGCGGGCATCGTGTAGGTCAGAGTCGTGAGCAGGGCGACGCCCATGGTCGCGGTCAGGCCGGGGAGCATCCCGATGATGATGCCCAGTTCGGTGGCCCATACGACGTTGATGAGCGTCTTGAAATTCATGAAGGTGGCGAGGGCGTCGCCGAACATTTCAAGTCCTTGGAACATTATGGACTCCTCAGGGTAGATTGACGAGGAAGAGTTTCTGGAACACGAGAGTGACCGAAACCGTCGTGATGAGCGCGATGACGAGCGCGACGAGGACTTTTTTCGTCTGAGGCTTGAAAGCGGCCTTGAAATCGTACTCGAAGAGCAGGATGAAAACGAGGACGAAGAGGAAGGTCGGGATCGGGAACCAGAGTTTGCCCAGGAGGAAGGTATAAGCCAGACAGAGGGCGACGGTGAGCAAGATTCTCCGCGTGGTTTCCTGGGAAAGGACGTTCTTGGGCACGATGCCTTCCCGGAACTCGGCGAATGCCTTCCGCTTGAGCGATCGGATGAACATCGACGAGCTGAGAAGCAAGAGCATGACGCCTATGAAACCCGGGACGATGCCGGGGGCGGAATACACGCTCTGGTTCTGGTCCGCCATGGTCGGCATCCCCAAGGACAGCACGAGAATGGCCGTGCCGAAAACAATTAGTATGATTGAGGTTATCAGATCGGCTTTGAGCATCGATTTTTCGGTCATCGAAATCTCCATGGATCAGAGTGCGAAGAGAGGCCGCCCGCCGCGGCGGGCAGCCTCTTGCTTTGAATTAAGGGAGAACTGGACTTAGGGCTTGGGAATGCCCACGGTGTCCGGCGATATCTTGGTTTTTCCGGCTTCGTAGTAGAGCCACGCGACAGGCTGATAGTATGCGAAAGCCTTGTCCTGGGCTTCCTGGCCGAAGGAGGGGGCGAAAACCGCGCCGCGGGAAACGGCATAGTCCTGGATTTTCTTCGACTTCATGATGACATCGGTCCATGCCTTGTTCACGGTGTCGATCACTTCCTGCGGTACTCCCTTCGGGATGAAGATGCCGAAGTAATTGGGGCCGGACTTGAAATCCTTGAGCCATTTCGTGATCGGCGCGATGGTTCCGTATCCCTCGAGTTGGAGGGGTTTGTCCGAGAGGACGGCGAGAGGCCTGAGCTTCTTGCCGCGGATCATGTCGGCTTGTTCGACGGCGAGCTGGGTGGTGACCTGGGTTTCGCCGGAGATCGTCGCGATGACGGCCGGGTTGCCGCCGTCGTAGGTGACGTGCTTGTAGTCTATTCCGGTGAATTTCTTGATCATCTCGATGCCTATATGACCGGCCGAACTCATTCCGGCGGTCGCGACGGTGATCTTGCCGGGATTGGCCTTGAAGGCCGCGAGAAGCTCGTCGAAGGTCTTGTAGGGCGTGTTGGCGTTGACGCTGACGACCATGACATTGGCGACGGACAGATAAATATTCCAATCCTTCCTGATGTCGGTGTCGAGGAATCCGAGCACGGGATAGGTGGCGAGGTCGGCCGCGGCTCCTGATGCCCAGGTGTAGCCGTCGCGGGGAGCGTCAAGGACGGATTTTGTTCCCACAGAGCCCGAGGCTCCCGGCTGATTGACGATGACAAGCTTGGTGCCCAGAGCGGCTTCCAGCTCGCCGGCCGCGATGCGCGTGATCTGGTCGGTCGAACCGCCGGCGCCCCATGGGACGATGACGTTGATGGGTTTCGTGGGCTTCCATGTGGCCTGGGCCGAAACCCCGGTCACGATGCAGAGAAGCATGAGGATGGCGAATATACTGCATGCTGTCTTTTTCATCGAGACTCCTCCTGTAGATTTTCGATACGACGAAGAAAGTATAGGTGGGGTTATTAAGCGCTGTCAAGAAAATTTGTTTTTTTATACATTTTATTGAATATTCTTTGAGGGCTTTCGCATGATGTTGAAATTGCTTGACAAAGGCAGGGACGCAAACGATCCTGTCTTTATGCTGAATTCCGCATTTGGTGACGAGGGCGACCGACGGTTGCCCGTCGCCCTTGTGACGGGCTCGAGTCGTGGCTTAGGCAGGGGCATCGCCCTGGAGCTGGCGGCGCATGGTTTCTCGGTGGCCATTCACTATTCGGGCAACGAAGACGCCGCTAAGGAAACCTGCTCCCTCTGCGGCGCGGCGGCCGCTTCGGGCGCCCAGCGTTTCGGGATTTTTCGCTGCGATATCTCGGATTCGGCCCAGCGAGCGGGCCTCGTCGAGTCCGTCTTCGCCCATTTCGGCGCCCTCGACGCCCTCGTGAACAACGCGGGCATGGGGCCTCGCCTGCGGGCCGACATTCTCGAGGCGAGCGAAGCGTCCTTCGAGGAAGTGCTGCGCGTCAACCTGCAGGGACCTTATTTCCTAACCCAGGCGGTGGCGCGGCGCTGGCTTTCCGGCGGCGCCGCGTCCGCGCTCCCCCAAGGCTTCAAGATTATATTCGTCACTTCCATATCGGCCATCACCGCGTCGATAGGCAGAGGCGAATACTGCGTCTCCAAGGCAGGCCTCTCGATGGCGGCCCAGCTCTGGGCAACGAGACTGGCGGATTCGGGCATCCAGGTATACGAACTTCGTCCCGGCATCATGGAGACCGACATGACGAAGGGCGTCAAGGGAAAATACGACGCGATGATCGCCGAGGGCGTGGTTCCCCAGGGACGCTGGGGCTATCCGGCCGATGTCGGCAGAGCCGTCCGATCCCTCCTCGAAGGCGATTTCGCCTTTTCGACGGGCAATGTCTTCAATATAGACGGCGGATTCCATATCTCGAGGCTTTGAAAGGTCATCTCCAGGAGGTTTCGATGATCGATCTGCACGAAACGACGGACTGGGCGTCCTTCGCCGGACCGGTCGGCAAGGTTTTTTCCCTGGCCGCTGGCAAGACGAAGCTGCTCGCCTCCCATTGGGAAGGCGAATCGGGGTCGCCGGTATTCACGATAGGCGGACGCTACACGCAGCGCGGCTGGACCGAATGGACCCAAGGTTTCCAGTTCGGCAACGCCCTCCTGATATTCGAAGCGTCGGGCGATCCCTGGTTCCTGGACTATGGCCGCCGAAACACCGTCAGCTCCATGGCGCGCCATGTCTCCCATTTTGGGGTCCACGACCACGGCTTCAATAACATCTCAACCTACGGCAATCTCCTCCGCATGATGGCCGAGGGGCGGATCGAGAGGAACGAGTGGGAAGCCGAGTTCTACCGTCTGGCCCTCAAGGTCTCGGGCGCCGTCCAGGCATCGCGCTGGACCCACTTTCCCGACCTCGGCTTCATCTATTCCTTCAACGGCGCTCACTCCCTCTTCGCCGACACGATACGCTCGCTGCGCGCGCTCGCCGTGGCGCACAGTCTCGGCCAGGTCCTCATGGGCGAACAGGACAAAAAGGTGAGCCTCCTCGCGCGGCTGCTGCGGCACGCCGAAACGACGGCCCGCTACAATGTCTACTTCGGCGAGGGACGCGACCGCTGGGATGTTCCCGGAAGGGTGGCCCACGAATCGATTTTCAACGTGGAAAGCCGTTCCTACCGCTGCCCCGCCAGCCAGCAAGGTTATTCGCCCTTCACCACCTGGACGAGAGGCCTCGCCTGGATAATCCTCGGCTTCGCCGAAGAACTGGAATATCTGGCGACCCTTCCGGAATCCGAGTTTACCGCCCTCGACCTTCTTTATTTCCCCACGAAAAAGGCGGCTCTTGAACGCTTCAAGCAGGTGGCGCGAGTAACGAGTGATTTCTTCATCGAAAACACGCCTCCCGACGGCATACCCTACTGGGACACCGGAGCGCCCAATCTGTGGAAGCTGGGAAACTGGCTGGACAAACCCGCCGATCCGTGCAATCCCTTCGAGCCTGTGGACTCCTCGGCCGCCGCGATCGCCGCGCAGGGGTTGTTGAGGCTCGGAAGGTTCCTCGAGGCGGAGGGCGATCCTTCGGCGGACAAATACCTGCGGGCGGGCGGCAGGACGGCGCGGACGCTAATGGCGGAGCCTTACCTGAGCATGAACGCCGGACATGAAGGACTTCTCCTGAACGCGGTCTACCACTACCCGAACCGCTGGGACGCTGCGCCGGGCGCCGACGGCATACCGCGCGGCGAATCCTGCATGTGGGGCGACTATCACCTCCTCGAGCTGGCTCTCTACCTCGGCAGGCTCGCGCGAGGCGTGGAGCCCCAGCGCTTCTACACGATATGAAAGCTAGCGGGAGGAATGAATGACCGACCTGTCGCGCTTCGCGATCCATACCTTCACGACAAAACCCTGGCCCCTCGAGACGGCGGTGGCCAAATACGCGGAAGCCGGCGTATCGGGCGTCTCTGTATGGAAGGAGACGATCGAGGGCATGAAGCCGGCGAAAGCCGCCGCGCTCATACGCCAGGCCGGGCTGAGCGTCGTTTCCATGGTGCGGGGAGGCTTCTTTCCCGCGGCAGACGAGGACGAGCGCCGTCGGCGCATCGCCGACAACATCTCCCTCATCCATGCCAGCGCCGAACTCGGCGCTCCCCTCATCGTCCTCGTCTGCGGCGCCGATCCGCGCGTGCCGCTGGACGTTGCCCGCGAACAGGTCGAAGCCGGCATCGAAGCCATCCTTCCCGAGGCGGAAAAGGCCGGCGTCAAGCTGGCCATCGAGCCGCTCCATCCTATGTACGCCGACACGCGGTCGGTCGTGAATACGATGAGGCAGGCCAACGACCTCTGCTCCCGCTTCGATCGCCCATCGCTCGGCGTCGCCGTGGACGTCTACCATACATGGTGGGATCCCGAACTCGAGCCCGAAATCGCGCGCTGCGGCGCCATGGGCAAGATTTTCGCCTTCCATGTCTGCGACTGGAAATCGCCCACCGTCGACATGCTCAACGATCGCGGCCTTATGGGCGAGGGCTGCGTCGACATCCCGCGCATCAGGAGCTGGGTCGAAAAGGCTGGCTTTGCCGGCTTCGTCGAGGTGGAGATCTTCTCCGACCGCTACTGGAGCATGGATCAGAACGTATTTCTCGGAATGATCAGGAAAGCCTGGGAGGACAAGGTATGAGCGACAGAACCATAGGCGTCATAATGAATGGCGTCACGGGGCGGATGGGAACGAACCAGCACCTGGCGCGCTCGATCCTGGCGATCCGCGACCAGGGCGGCGTCCGGCTCCGCGATGGAACCATGCTCCTGCCCGACCCTATCCTCGTCGGCCGCGACGAAAGCAAGCTCGCGGCTCTCGCCAAGACCTACGCCCTCTCCCGCTACACCACCGACCTGGACGCCGCCCTCGCCGACCCTCGCAACGAAATCTATTTCGATTCGCAGACCACGGCCCAGCGGACCGCGGGGATCGAGCGCGCCATAAAGGCGGGCAAGGCCATCTACTGCGAAAAGCCGACGGCGACGACCACGGCCGAGGCGCTCAAGCTTTACAGGCTCGCGAAGGCGGCCGGCGTAAAGCAGGGCGTCGTCCAGGACAAGCTCTGGCTCCCCGGCCTCCTCAAGCTCAAATACCTCATCGACACCGGATTCTTCGGAAAAATCCTTTCGGTGCGGGGCGAGTTCGGCTACTGGGTGTTCGACGGGTATTCGCAGCCCTGCCAACGGCCCTCCTGGAACTACAGGAAGGAAGATGGCGGCGGCATCATGATCGACATGTTCTGCCACTGGCGCTACGTCATCGACAATCTCTTCGGGGAGATAGCTTCCCTCTCAGCCCTCGGGGCGACCCATATCGACAAGCGCCTCGACGAGAGGGGAATGGAATACGCCTGCACGGCCGAGGACGCCGCCTACGGAACCTTCATGCTGAAGAACGGCGTCATCTGCCAGTTCAACAGTTCTTGGGCGGTGCGCGTTCGGCGCGACGATCTCTTCGTCATGCAGGTGGATGGCACGAAGGGAACGGCCGTGGCCGGCCTGCGCGAATGCCGCATACAAGGCGAGGCCATGACGCCCAAGCCCGTCTGGAATCCCGACGTCGCCAGTTCGATCGATTATCTCGAAAATTGGGCCGCGATGCCCACGCGCGATCTGGCCGACAACGCTTTCAAGGTGCAGTGGGAAAAATTCCTTCTCCATGTCGCTCAGGACGACCCCTTCCCCTGGGATCTCCTCGCCGGCGCCAAGGGCGTCCAGCTTGCGGAACTGGGCCTTGAGAGCTGGATGACGAGGCGCTGGGTGGACCTGCCGCCGATGGCGGGCTGAAACGCTCCCCACTTTCTTGCTTCCCTGAATAGCGGAACTCCATCCGGGACATAAGCCGGATGGAATCCTTCTCATTTGGCGAATTTTTCCTTCAACGTCGGCATCGTGTAGCCGTATTGGTCCTTCATATCGCGCAAGGGTTTATCCACGGCGATATCAGCAGGCAATCCAAGTTTCGAGATGACGGCGGCCGTCGTGGCATTGAGCGCTTTGGCTATGTCGTTGATGGTCATGGTACCCTCGAGTACAAAATCGGTGGGCACGACGAGAGCGGCCGATGCTGTCGGGGTTGTTGTCGGTTGTACGGATGCCGGCTTAACCGCTGCTGGTGCGGCGGTTCCGCTTTCTCCCGCATAGGGAATCCCGAGGATTTTTGCCACCGCCACGCGCACGGTATCCGCTTCAAAGCCATCGATGCCGGCCAGTTTTCCCGTATCTTTCAGCATGGTATCGGGTGGAACCAGCTTGGAATCGACGCCCGATTCGCGATAGAGCCTTTCGAGATCGACGCCATAGGAAGTTGCCACGGAGGCATAGGTCGAAGAACCCTTGATATCCTCCACCTTGAGCGTGCCCAGAGAGGCTTTTTCCTGCAGCGATTGGGCCGAGAATCGCAGCATGCCGAGAGCCTGTCCGATGGCAGCCGCTCCGAAGTAGATGCCGAATCCCAGGGCCACGATGAGGCCGACCTTGACGGCTTTTCCTCCTAGTGTCGTAACGAGGGTGTTTTTCTTCGTGGGACAGACGGTGACGCATTCCATGCAGGAAATGCATTCGGGCGAATTGATGGCATCGCCATGGGAGACGTCGATGTTCATCGGGCAGACCTTGTCGCACTTGGAGCAGGATATGCAGGTTGAGGCGACGCGCTTGATCCTGAAGAGGGGGATCCTGCCAAGGATTGCGTTCAGCGCGCCGAGGGGGCAGATATACTTGCAGAATGCCCGCTCGTAGAGCATAGAAAGAAGGAGGACGGCAACGAGAATGACAAGGCCTATCGAAAATTCCGCCCAGACTGCGGGCAAACCCGCTGAAAGATGTCCAAAGGCGGCCAGCGGATCATAAGGCCGGATGATCAAGTCGCCAGCGCGCCAGGTGAAATAGATGACAGCCGCGAGCACGGGATATTTGACCCAGCGGAGCACGGCGTCGAGTTTTTGCGGTACCGTAAATCGGCGGCCGAAGATTTTCTTTCCGAGCCAGCCAAAGACGCTTTGCAAGGCGCCGAAGGCACAGAACCAGCCACAGAAAAAGCGAGACATGACGATGCCGAGGACGACGATCGCTCCGAAGAGGATGAGGGTGCCCGGCTCAATTTTTTTGATGAACTCCCCGCCCGCCACATATTTGAGCAGGGTTTCGAGGCCTCCAAATGGATCTAGCGCGTCGATCGCCGGAATGCCTTGAATTTTTTGGTGTAGGATGGTCAGTATCGTCAAACCGACGAGCGCTATGCCCAGAGTCACTCTTCTGATGATCTGGATAGGTGATAGTCTTCTAGCCGCCACAAATGTCTCCTATTGTTTTGACAAGTATGAAAATATGATATAAAACAGCTTAAATCTTTATCTCGATTTCGCTTTTTATCGAACGGAAAGTATCGGCGTCTATCTCTCCGCGCACAAATCGTTCGGTGAGGATCTCGAGGGCCCGCCTTTTCGGGTCGTCGCGATCAAGCCTTTCAGTCCTTCCCGCCCTGATAGCCAGGACAGCCACAAACACAACGAGAGCTATAAACAGTAATCCCATGATCAAACCTCCCCAAGGAAAGCCAAATGCGGCGTAACCGCCGCCATTCCAGGTATGGTACATATAAACCTCCAGTAATTAGATGACTAGAAATATATAATGCAATTAGCGTGCCAAATTAAGAACTAAAAATTATGAAATTTTATGATGTTTTTGATGATTTCTACAAGGTTTTATCGAATCGAGGCCATGTGAGGGGTAATGCCTTCCGAGGCGCAGGCAATTTTTTCCCATCTCCGAGCAGAGGAAAGATGGAAACTAAAATGCTGGAGGTGGCTTCACCGTCGTAGCATCGCCACTTTGATGGCATCATTCACGACGAGGCAGGAAAACATCGCATACGCGAATATGGCGAGTGTCTGCGGCCAGGGCAACGGCAACAAGCCTGGCAATCCGATGCGGGTCAAAATAGTGCCTACCACTATTTCAGCCGCGACTGCCGTCGCAAGCATTTTGCTGGGCCTAGTCGTCCAGAACCATCTGCGTTCCCTTGCCGACACGATGGAGAATGCGGCAAAGTAGAGCAGCATCAGGAAACTGAAAGTGAAAAGGGCATTGTCGTTTGTCGCCAAGCCAAAGCGCGACCAGCCGATGTACAGGAATAGCAGCGCTTCAAGCAGCATCGCGACGCCGAGCACCACGGACACTTTTATAAAGCCTCCGATATTCCAGGTCTCCGGCTTTTTGGAAGGTTGGACATGGTCGGTGGCGAGGGAGATTTTCGCGAAATCCGTCATGAAGACGAGGAGGAGCATCGCGAAGGCGGAGACGACGAACTTGCCAGTCACCACAAAAGCGATGGCCACGAAGGCGGACTTCAGGATCGTCCGGCTTATCTTATTGACGATCCATGTAAGCACACGCTGATAAATCGTCCGCCCCTGTTCGACCAAGGTAACGATGTTCGTCAGCCCTGGTTCCGTGAGGACGACGCTCGCGGCACCCTTGGCCACATCGGTCGCGCTGCTGACGGCGATGCCGACTTCGGCCTGGCGCAGGGCGGGCGCGTCATTGACGCCGTCGCCCGTCATGCCGGTGACGTGACCCGCGGCCTGCAAGCGCTGCACGACAATATACTTGTCTTCTGGATACACTTCGGCGAATCCATCGACCCCGTCCAGCAAATCCTTGCCCGCGTCGCCAGCCTGGGCATCAGCCTGTGCGCTCGCGGCTTTCAGGTCAGCGACACGCCTTATGATAGGCAGGCCGACTCCCTGAGCGATTTCGCTAGCGACAGCCAGGGCGTCGCCTGTCAGCATCTTCACGGAGACGCCGAGATCCCGGAGCTTCGCGATAAGTTCCCTGGCATCCGGCCGGGGCGGGTCGAATAGACTCACCAAGCCGACAACCTCAAGCTTGCCCCCGTCCGGACCGAGCGCTACCGCCAGACTACGATATCCCTTCAACGCCGCTTCGCCGACCCGCGCCTCCAATTCGGCGATTGCCGAATCTTCATATCCGCAGGCCGATGCGATGGTTCGAACGGCGCCCTTCATTACCCGCAGTCTCTGCCCGCCCTGCTCGACCACGGCTTCCGTCCGGCGGCTTTTCGCGTCGAAGGGCGCGAAGGATAGCTGTGTAACCGCGGGCAGGCCGTCGAAAATGTGCCGTTCTTTCGCGGCGGCGAGGAAGGCCTGGTCGATCGGATCCTGATTGGCCTCCTGGGATGCCAGAGCCCCCGCGAACAGCACATCGGCCTCGGTCGCCTTTTCTATCGGCATGATACCGGTGACGGCAAGACGATTCATCGTGATGGTGCCTGTCTTGTCCGCGCAGAGCACATCCATCGTCGCAGCGTCTTCCGCGGCGCTCAGACGCGTGACTAATACACCTTTTTTTGCCAGTTCCTTCGCTCCGACGGCCATGCTGACCGTGAACATGACGGGAAGCGCGACCGGAACCGCGCTCATCAGAAGGACAAGGAGAAGCGGGACAACATCGAGCAGCGGGACACCGCGGATGACCGACAGGACAATGACCACGCCGAGCAGCGTTCCGACGATGACAAAAAGCCAGCGGACCACCTTCGTCACTACCGCTTCGATATGAAGCTTCGGCCGAGCATTCTGAACCAGTTCCGTCGTGCGGCCAAAATAGGTCTTCGCCCCCGTCAGCATGACAGCCCCATTGCCTTCGCCCCGTCGGACGATGGATCCCGACGAGAGCACCTCGCCGGGCGACTTGTCGACATCCAGCGATTCGCCGGTAAGGGCCGACTGATCGACGCTCAGCGCATCGGTCAGGAGCTTGATGTCGGCTGGGATGATATCGCCCGTCCGGAGACGGACGATGTCGCCCGGGACCAGCTCGCGAGAAGGAATGAGCCGCCACGCGGTATCCCGCAGGACGCGCGCGCTGACCTGCAAACGCTGCCTGAGCGCCTCTACGACGCCGGCAGCTCTTTGCTCCTGCATGAAGCTCAACACGGCATTGATGAAAAGGAGCGATCCCACCACGATGAGGTCGGAATATTTTCCGAGGACGACCGAAAGAATCATGATCAACTCGAGCATCCACGCCGATATACCCCAGAATTTTCGCAAGAAAGCCCAGATAGGATGCTCTTTCTTTTCAGCTACTTCGTTGTAGCCATGCTCCTTCCGGCGGCTTTCCACCTCGGCGCCGGAAAGTCCGGTCCCGGGGTTTACCTGAAGCGCCGCAAGCGTATCGGAAATCGAAAGGGTCGCGATATCGGGAGCTTTGCTGGGTGGTGATGTTGAAGCTTGGCTCATTTAGCACTCCTTAGCGGTGTACATAAACGATGTTTTTCCTATGCTATAGAAGATAACAAAAACCACAACTCGAAAGTGGAAGCTTCATCTCTTTTAAAAGGACTGAAGCGATGGCTTTCCATTTTCCTTGACAGATTGCTGTGGTCCTCCTACCATTCAAGGCGTAACGAATCCCAATCCTTTTTCCGGAGGCTGCCATGAAGAAAATCGCTCTTGCGCTCGCGTCGCTCATGTTGTTATGCGCGCTGTTGCCCGTCGCCGCGAAGCCCGGACAGACCCTCGTCGTCTATTCCAGCGTCGACGAAGTCAATTCCAAGAAAATCCTGGATTCCTTCACGGCCGACACGGGAATCGCCGTCCAGTTCGTCCAGCTTTCGTCAGGACCGGCCTACGCCAGAATCAAGGCCGAATCCTCCAATCCCCAGGCCGATGTCTGGCTGGGCGCCCCGAGCGAGAACCACATCATCGCCCGAAACGAAAAGCTCACAATCGCCTACAAAGGCCCCAACTTCGACAAGCTGGGCAAGGAATTCAAGGACCCCGACGGCTATTGGCGCTCCTTCTACATGAATCCGATGGCCTTCGGCGTCAACACCCAGGTGTTGGCCAGGATAGGCGCTCCCAAGCCGACGAGCTGGGCGGATCTTCTCAACCCCGCCTTCAAGGGCCAGATCCAGATGCCCTCTCCCCAGTCCTCGGGCACGGCCTACAATATCATCGCCTCCCTCGTCGTCCTGATGGGCGAGGAAAAGGCCTACGACTATATGAAAAAGCTCGCCCCGAACGTCCAGACCTACACTTCCTCGGGCACGGCTCCCTCCAAGGCCGTCCAGGTAGGGCAGTGCGCCGTCGCTCTCCAGTTCAGCCCCGGCTATTTCGAGGCTATCGAGAAGGGCTTCCCCGTCGAAGTCGTCTTCCCGAAGGAGGGCGTCTGGTTCGAGGCTCCGGCCGTCTCCATCCTCAAGGGAGCCAAGAATCTCGAATCCGCCCAGGCTCTCGTGGACTGGCTTGAGACCGTGAAGGGTCAGAACGTGTACACGGAGAATCAGACTTACTTCTATCCCGTGCTGGCGGGCGCCAAGCTCGGCAAGGGCATGCCCGAGTTCGAATCCCTGAAAACGATCGACGTCGATCCCATCTGGGCGGCCGACAGCAAGAAACGCCTGGTGGAGAAGTGGGTTCAGGAAGTGCTCTCCGTAAAATGACGGCAGACTGAAATCGTGGGAACATCGTCTCCCTCGCGGGCGTTCGGCGACCTGAAGCGGATCGCCCGCGATCCTTTATTGCTGATCATCTCAATTCTCACCATGGTGTCGCTCATCGTCTTCGTGGTCTATCCCATTCTGAGCGTCGTGTTGCAGAGCCTTAAGACGAACGCGGGGTTTTCGACTGCCATCTACGGGGAAGTGCTGAAGTCGGCTTACCTGCGCAAGGCTTTCTGGAACAGCCTCATGATGAGCGCCCTCACCGCTCTTGTCGGAACCCTCGTCGGTTTCGCCTTCGCCTTCGCGGTGACGAGGGCGAATGTGCCCTTCAAGAAACTGTTCAACGTCATCGCCATCATCCCGATAGTGTCGCCGCCCTTCATCGGCGCCCTCGCCATCATCATGCTCTTCGGCAACAACGGTCTTATCACCTGGAATCTCCTGAAAATCCAGAACTTCCCGATCTACGGCTTCAACGGGCTGTTCCTGGCCCAGGTCGTCACCTTCTTCCCCGTCGCCTACATGACGCTGAAAGGGGTGCTGGAGGGGATGAATCCCGTCCTCGAGGACGCGGCGCTCAACCTGGGCGGTTCTCGCTTCAAGGTTTTCCGCCGCGTGACCCTTCCCCTCGCCTTTCCGGGCATCGCGAGCTCGATCCTCCTTCTTTTCGTTGAAACGTTGGCCGATTTTGGAAATCCCCTCATCCTCGCGGGAAGCAAATTCCCCGTGCTGTCGGTGCAGGCTTATCTCCAGATCGTCGGCATGTACGACCTTCCCAAGGGCGCGGCGATCTCGGTATTCCTCCTCGCGCCTTCACTCGTGGCCTTCTATTTCCAGCGCGCCATGGTGAAAAGGAAAAAGTACACGACGGTGACGGGCAAGCCCCAGGCTTCCTCGGGCAAGATCGTGAGCCCTGGAGCGCGGATGACGTTATTCGCCATTTGCCTTGTCGTCGCCCTTCTCATCGGGCTGATCTACTTTTCCATTCTCCTCGGCTCTCTCGCCAAGGTTTGGGGCTATGACCACCACCTCACCTTCGATCACTACAAGTTCGTCTTCGGCGTCGGCTTCAAGGCGGTGCGCGACACCTTGATGATAGCGGGCATCGCGACGCCGATAGCCGGCCTTTTCGGCATGGTGATAGCCTTTCTCGTGGTGCGCACGAGGGTGCCCGGCAAGAAGCTCATCGGCGCGATGAGCATCCTTTCCTTCGCCGTGCCGGGCACCGTCATCGGCATCGGCTACATTCTCGCCTTCAACCACAAGCCGCTCGCACTCACGGGAACGCTAACCATTCTCCTTCTCAACTTCGTGTTCAGATACATTCCCGTCGGCATCGAGTCGGGCACGGCCATCCTCCAGCAGATCGATCCATCGATTGAGGAGGCGGCCGTCGACCTGGGCGCCGACGCGCGGCGCACCTTCACGAAAATCACCCTGCCTATGATCGTGCCAGCTTTTTTCTCCGGCCTCGTCTTCGCCTTCGTGCGCGCGATGACGGCGGTGAGCGCCGCCATATTCCTCGTGTCGTCGCGATGGAACCTGATGACGGTGCATATAATGTCCCAGGTGGAATCGGGCAACCTGGGCGCGGCCGCCGCCTATAGCGTCATCCTCGTCCTCATCGTCGGCGCGGCGATAAGCCTCATCCGCCTTATATTGAAAGCCCAGTACGGCCGTTTCGGCGGCAACATGCTTCATTTCTGAAGGAGAGCCCATGAGCGTGCGACTCGTCGGCATTAACAAGGAATTCCCCGATCCCGAGCGCTCGGGAGGCATCATGCTCGCCGTGAGGGACATGAACCTCGAGATACGCGAAGGCGAGTTCATCACCCTCCTCGGCCCTTCGGGCTGCGGCAAGACGACGACCCTGCGCATGGTGGCGGGATTCGAGATTCCCACGAGCGGGGAGATATGGATTTCGGGCGAGATGGTGAACGATGTGCCGCCCAACAAGCGCGACACGACGATGGTATTCCAGAGTTACGCGATTTTTCCCCATATGTCGGTGGAGCAGAATGTGGGATTCGGCCTTGAGCTGAAAGGCAGGCCCAAGGCTGAAATCAGGGAAGAGACGGCGAAGGTGATGGAAGTGATGGGCATCACCGAGCTCGGCAAGCGCAGACCCGATCAGCTCTCGGGCGGCCAGCAGCAGCGCGTAGCCCTCGCGAGGGCCGTGGTGAACAGGCCTCGCGTTCTTCTTTTCGACGAGCCGCTCTCCAACCTCGACGCAAAGTTGCGCGAAACCATGCGCGTGGAGATCAGGCGCATCCAGCAGACCTTCGGCATCACGAGCATCTATGTCACCCACGACCAGGCCGAAGCCATGACGGTGTCGGACAGGATCGTCGTGATGGAGAAGGGGCTCGTGATGCAGGTGGGCAGCCCTTTCGAGGTCTATTCCAGGCCGGCCAGCCGCTTCGTCGCCGATTTTATCGGCAAGGTGAATTTCTTCCCGGTCACGGTGCTGACCGCCGGTTCATCGCCAATGGCCCGCGATCCGCGAGGCAGGGAGCTGCCCGCCGCGAGCATAGACCCCGCGCTGAAGGCGGGCGACGAAGCCCTGCTCACCGTGAGGCCTGAGTCGCTGAGGCTGGGCAAGGCCGAAAACGCGTCCGCGGGCGCGCTCCCGGGCGGAGCAGAAAAAACAGCGATTTTTGGCGAAGGAAAAGTGACGAAGGCGGTCTATCTCGGCTCCGTCATCGAGTACGAAATCGACGCGGGCTACGAAAAACCCCTCATGGCTCTCAGCCATGATCCCGTGAATGGCGAATTCTACAAGGTGGGCGACACCGTGCCTTTCTCGTTTTCAAAGAGGGCGGCGCACATTCTGCCGCGGGCTTAAGCGTTCAGGGACGCAAGCCCTTCAGCGCCGTAGCCAGCAGGGTGGCGGCCAACATTCCCAGGACTATCGCTCCGCAGGCGAGGACATTGTTGAGGAAAAAATTGAGGAAGGCCGGTCCATAAGCCTTCTTCTGGAGAAGGGCGACGGTTTCGAAGGCGTAGGTGGAGAAGGTGGTGTAGGCTCCGACGAAGCCTACGGCGGCGAAGGGCCGCCAGGCAGCAGGCACGATAGCCATTTCCATGAGCGACACGATAAGCCCGATGATGAAAGATCCTGTGACATTTACGAAGAGCGTTCCGAAGGGCAGGGCTGTTCCCGCCCTCGAACTCGCGGCACCCGACAGCAAAAAGCGGGCGACGGCCCCAAGACCTCCGCCCGCGAATATCGCGAAAATATTTCCCATAGCCCCGATCGTAGCGCATCGGGGCTATGGGGCTCAAGCCGCCTGAAAGCGGCTTCCTGAATTTAACTTCCTAGAAACCGGCGTCCTCGTTCATGAGAATGATCTTGACGCGTCCGGGCTGAACTTCCTTGTTGAAAATGAGCACTTTCGAGGGCCCGCTGTTGAAGCTCTCGGGCAGGCCGTAGGCTTTTCGCGCCCTCGCGCTTTCCTGGGGCACGACATGCTCGACAAGGCGGTTCCAGGCTTCATCGAGGTTCTTGACGATCTTCTTCGTGCTGACGACAAAAATGGCGGTGCCCGCTCCGTAGGCGTAGGCGGGAAGCTGGCTTCCCGTGAGGGAGGCGACGAGGAACTTGCCGTCCTCGGTGAGCGCGTGGACGGAGCCCACGGATACGTCGGGTCCGGCTCCGAGCTTGCGCATCTCGCGGCCTTGGGTAGCGCCGTTCATCGAGCCCAGCTTCGCGCGCACAGAATCGTAGGTGCCGGACTCGTTCAGCGCGGCCGAGAGCCCGATCGAGTCGACGGTGACCGACGCCATGGTGAAGACCTCGGCCTTGGCCGGTATGAATTCGAGCGCTTTGCGTTTCGCTTCCTCGGCATTAGCCGCGATGGTGACATCGAAGCCGTTGGCCCTGAGGGCCGCGGCCGTTTTTTCTACTGTTTCACTGCTGGGCAGGGTATTCCATGAACTCATTTTTGATCTCCTTGCGATCACTGTATGATTAATAATATATAAAAGATAATCTATATAGGCAAATCGAAAGTCACGATCATAACGAGCAAAGCTGGCGGGAATGCCATTCCGGGCATATAATAAGGCGCGGTATATCGATGAAAGGATATCGAAGCATGATTGACGAATCGAGCGCTATCTACCAAATATTCCTGAGAAACTTCACGCCTGAGGGCGCGTTCGCCGCGGCCATTCCTCGCCTGGCGGGGGTCGCGGCCATGGGCTTTGACTGGATCTGTCTCACGCCGATTCACCCGATCGGGGTGAAGTCGCGGAAGGGCGCTCTAGGAAGCCCCTACGCGATTAAAGATTATCGCGCCATCGATCCGGCGTTGGGGACGATGGACGATTTCCGGGCATTCCTGGCCGCCGCCCACAGTCTCGGGCTCAAGGTCATGATGGATGTCGTCTACAATCACACCTCGCCCGATTCGGTCCTGGCGCGCGAGAATCCCGAATGGTTCCTGCACGAGGGCGCCGCCGGGGCTCTCGGCCGCAAATGCGCCGATTGGTCGGATGTTGTCGATCTGGATTACGGTTCCTCGCCCCATCTCTGGGTGGAGCTTATGTCCATCCTTGTCGGCTGGCGGGAGGAGGGCGTGGACGGCTTTCGTTGCGACGTGGCTTCCCTCGTGCCGGTGGATTTCTGGAAACAGGCCAGGCAGCGCGTGAACCAGTACGATCCAGGCCTGCGCCGCGAGCGATATCCGCTGGTCTGGCTCGCCGAATCGGTACATCCGGCATTTCTCAAAAAGATGCGCGCGGCCGGTTATGGCGCCTGGTCCGAGCCGGAGTTGCACAGCGTCTTCGACCTGAGCTACGACTACGACGGCTGGGAACGCCTGGAAAAGGTATGGGATCGGCAAAAAGGCGCGGATTACTATCTCGATTATCTCTACGTTCAAGAGACTTTATATCCTAAATCGGCCCGAAAGATTCGATACCTGGAAAATCATGACCTGCCGAGGGCGGCGGGGCGCTTTAAAAGCCGCGCCGATCTCGAAGCCTGGACCCTGTTCTACCAGTTCATACCCGGTCTCAGCTTCGCCTACATGGGGCAGGAATTCGCCATAGATCACAAGCCCGATCTCTTCGAAAAAGATCCCGTCGACTGGGCTTCGGGCGATTCCGCCTTCCGCGGCTGGTTCGCGGCCGCTTTTTCTGCCTGCCAAAAAGCCAAGGCCAAGGCTCCTTTCTTTTCCTGGACCGAGGTGGGCAAAGGCGTCTATCTGCTGAAGCGGGCAGCGTCGGCCGCCTCGCGGGAGCCCGGATTCGCGGCCCTCCTCAACCTCGAGGGATGGACGGGGCTGATCGAGTTGGCGACTCCCCTGCGAGGGCGAGACCTCGTGACCGGGGCCACCATCTCGCTCGAGGGCGAAATGATCGCGCCGAAAAATCCCCTCATCCTGGAATTATTCGCTTGACCCTGACGTAAGGTCAGGCTGTATTCTCTCTTCATGTACCAGATCCACGAGCTGGCGGTCAAGGCGGGCATAACCGTCCGGACCCTCCACCATTACGACAGAATGGGCCTTCTCCACCCTTCGCGGCACAGCTCCGCAGGCTATCGCCTCTACGACGACGACGCGGCGCTGAGGCTTCAGCAAATCCTCTTCTATAGGGAGCTGGGACTGCCCCTCGCGGAGATCGGGGCTCTGCTCGACGCGCCGGACTTCGATCTGCTGTGGGCGCTCGAAACGCACAGGGATGAACTGGGCAAGCGAATCGTTCGTCTGCAGCGGCTGTGTCGGACGGTGGACAACACGATGGCTTATCTGAAAGGAGAAAGCGGCATGGAAAAAGCGGGGATTTTTGACGGCTTCACGCCGGAGGAAGAAGAATTCTATTCTAAGGAAGCGGAAAAAATGTACGACCCGGAGACGGTGCAGGAATCCAACAGGAAATGGAAGAGCTATGGCGTCGTCGAGCAGAAGCGCATTCTCGCCGAGGGGAAGGCTATCTATCTCGACATGATCGCCGCCATGCCCAAGGGAGCCGGTTCGCCCGAAACCCAGGCCATCGTAGGGCGCTGGCGCGCGAATATGTCGCATTTCTGGACGCCCAGCCTTAATCAGTTGGTCCCTCTGGCCGAAACTTACAGCGCCGATCCCCGATTCAAGGCCAATTTCGACGCGATGAGTCCCGATCTCGCCGAATTCATGGGTGAAGCGGTGCGGATCTATGTGGAAAGGCTGAAAACTGGAAGCGCCGCGGGCTGACGCCGAGCGGCTGATGCCCAAGCGGGCGCGCCGCTCAGTCCGGGATTTCGAAGACTCCCTCGAGTATGTGGCGGGGTCCATAGGCGAACTTGTCGAGGTGCTCGACGGCCGTTACGCCGGAGAGGACGAGGACCGTCTCCATGTCGGATTCGATGCCGGCGATGATGTCGGTGTCCATCCTGTCGCCGACGATGGCTGTCTCCTCGCGGGTGACGCCCAGCTTTCGGATGGCGTGGCGCATCATGAGGGGGTTGGGCTTGCCCACGAAGTAGGCTTTTCGCCCGGTGGCGAGCTCGATGGGGGCGAGGAGGGAGCCGCAGGCCGGCATGATGCCCTTTTCAGTGGGGCCCGTGAGGTCGGGATTCGTCCCGATGAGGCGCGCTCCCCCGAAGACCAGGGAGACGGCCTTCTCTATGGTATCGAGATTGTAGGACCTCGCCTCGCCCACCACGACATAGTCAGGGTTGACGTTGTTCATCGTATAGCCGGCTTCGTACAGCGCGTTGATGAGGCCGGGCTCGCCGATGGCGTAGGCCGAGCCATGCGGCCGCTGGCTCGCGAGGAATGCCGCCGTGGCGAGGGCGCTCGTGTAGAAGTGGCTCGCGTCCACCTCGATGCCGAGCCGGGCCAGCTTCTGCGATAGCTCGGCGGGCGAGCGCTCGCTTGAGTTCGTCAGAAAGAGGAATTTCTTGTCGTTCGACTTGAGCCAGGCCACGAATTCGGCGGCGCCGGTCAGGAGCCTGTTGCCATGGTAGATTACGCCGTCCATGTCGATGATGAAGGCGTTCTTGGCGCGTATTACCGCTAATTCGGCGCGCTTCGATTCGTCCATTTTCAGCTCCTTCGTGTTGCTTGTCCTACTGATGATATATGGCGCGCCATGGAGGGGTCAATCGAGGCCCCGCGCGAAGAGCTTCCACGCGGCTTCGTCGAGGCCGACGGCCGCCTGGCCCTTTCCGGCCCTGACGATGGGCGTACGCAGCAAAAGGGGGTCCCCGAGCAGCTCTTCCCGCGCGTCGTAATCCATGAAAGCGAGGCCGCGGGCCGTGGCCGCGTGACTTTTCAGGTCGACGAGGGCGGAATAGCCGCCGACGGCTCTCGCCACGTCGTCCAGCTCTCCGGGGCTCGGGGCTTTTTCCGTGATATCGCGGAACTGGATCTCGACGCCCCGCTCCTTGAAAAAGCGAAGCGCCTTCTGGGTGTCCTTGCATTTTTTCGTGCCGAATACCTGTATCATGAGCGCCTCCTTCCGAGTCGATACTACCTGATTCCGGCGAACGGCGACAGGGTGTCGGCGACAGGTTGACAGTCCCGGCGGGCACGCTTATAGTTTAGGCGTTGCGGCGCCATATGGCTTAATCGGGAAGTCGGTGAAAGACCGGCACGCCCCCAGGCACTGTAAGGAAGCTTAAAACCCTGTTCACGGCCACTGCGAAAGTGGGAAGGCCGGGAACCGAGCGAGGGATGCTTCCGAGTCAGGAGACCGACCGCACAGCTGCGTCGTGCGCGCGGATATCGCGATTATTCACTGGGTGTTGAATAATGAAGGTTGCCATTTCCCTCATTCCCCCCAAAGATCCAGTGTCCTCTCTCGCCTGTGGCCGCTAAAGCCATAATGGTGCAGGGCACCGCTTCCTCCGTCGGCAAAAGCCTCATTGCCGCGGCCCTCTGCCGCATTTTCGCGCGCTCGGGTCTCCTTGTCATGCCCTTCAAGGCGCAGAACATGTCCAACAACGCGGCAGCCCTTCCCGACGGTTCGGAAATAGGCAGGGCGCAGTATCTTCAGGCCTTGGCCGCGCGCGTGGAGCCCCGGGTGGAGATGAATCCCGTCCTCCTCAAGCCTGAAAGCGACTCGAGATCCCAGGTAATCCTGATGGGAAAGCCCTACGAGACGCTCGGCGCCGTCCATTACTACGAAAGGAAGGCGCTGCTCTGGAAATCCGTCTTGAGCGCCTGCGCGACCTTGAGCGCCGAGGCCGATCTTCTCGTCATCGAAGGGGCGGGGAGCCCCGCCGAGATCAACCTGGCTTCCTCCGACATCGTCAACATGGCCGTCGCGCGCCATCTGGGCTCGCCGGTGATCCTGGTGGCGGACATCGATCCGGGCGGGGTTTTCGCCCAGGTGGTGGGAACGCTGGCCCTTCTTTCCGATGAGGACAGGGCTCTTGTCCGCGGCATCGTCATCAATAAGTTCAGGGGCGACCTAAGTCTTCTGGAGCCGGGCCTCGGCATGCTCGAGAGGCTGACGGGACTGCCCGTGCTCGGGGTAGTGCCCATGCTCAGGGGCCTGGCGCTTCCCGACGAGGATGGCGCGTCCATTCGGGTGCGGGGGGCGGCTGGCGGGGAGGCCGGCCCCTGCGGCTACGATGCCGGAGCCGCGGCTTTCCTGGACATAGCCGTGATAAAGCTGCCCCATATCGCCAATTTCGACGCGCTCGCCTCGGAGCCTTCCGTGGCGCTCCGTTTCGTGGAGGACGCGGGCGACCTGGGCCGGCCCGACGTCATCATCCTGCCGGGCACGAAATCGACCATGGCTGACCTTTCCTGGCTCAAAAGCCAGGGATTCGACGACGGGATACGCTGGCTCGCGAGGACAGGGAGTTCCGTCGTGGGGATTTGCGGCGGCTTCCAGATGCTGGGCGAGTCTATCGAGGACCCAGAGCGCGTCGAGGGGCAGGGCGGGTCGGCCAAGGGCCTGGGGCTCCTGCGCGCTTCCACCGTCTTCGGGGCGGACAAGAAGGTTTCGCCTCGGCGCGGGCATACGGCCGCCGCGCTTGGCGGGAAGCTCGCTTCCCTCGCGGGCATCGAACTCGAAGGCTACGAGATCCACAGCGGCGAGACGAAGGTGGATGGCCCGGCCTTCGCCCTGCTCGAACCGGATGGCCGCGAGGGCTCGGGAGCGGCGGCGACAGCCGACGGCGCCTGGTCGCCGGACGGGGCTGTCTGGGGAACTTATCTGCACGACATTTTCAGCGCCGACGAGTTCAGGAAAGCCTGGCTCGCCAGCTTCGGCGCGGCAGCTCGGCGGGAGAGCAGGAAGGCCGAACTCGACGCTTCCATAGAGGCTTTGGCCGACGCGGTGGAAGCGTCGCTCGACATGGACAGGCTTCGCGAAATAATCGGAATAAGCGGCATTCAGCCGATTGGAAAAGGAGTACGCATATGACAAAGCTCGAGGCGACACTCGACAACATCATCGAAACGGACAAGAAGGCCGAAGAAGCCGCGAGGACGAGGCAGGCCGCGTTGACCAAGCCTGCGGGAAGCCTGGGCGATCTCGAGGAACTCTCGATCCGCATCGCGGGCATCCAGCGCAGGGCCGATCCTGTCGTGGATCCGGGAGCCATCTTCGTAATGGCCGGCGACCATGGGGTCTGCAGGGAAGGCGTGAGCGCCTATCCCTCGGAGGTGACACCCGAAATGGTCCTCAACTTCGTGGCGGGCGGCGCCGCTATCAATGTGCTCGGCAGGCACGCGGGCGCGCGTGTCGTCGTCACCGATGTGGGCGTGGCCTACGATTTCGACAAAAGTATCCCCATCTACCATAAAAAGATCGCCAAAGGAACGAAGAACCTGGCGGCCGAAAACGCGATGAGCCGCGAGGAAGCCGTCCGGAGCCTCGAAGTCGGCATCGAGGTATTCGAAGCCGAGTTGAAGGCCAAGCCCTTCGGCATATCAGCCACGGGCGACATGGGAATCGGCAACACGACGGCATCGACGGCGATGGCTTCCGTGTTCACAGGCCACAGCGTGCGGATGCTCGTAGGCAGGGGAACGGGCATCGACGACGCGGCGCTCGAGCGCAAGATCGGCATCATCGAAAAGGCGCTGGCGCTGCACAAACCCGAGGGCGCCGATCCTATCGGCGTACTTTCCAAGGTGGGCGGCTACGAGATCGGCGCCCTCGCCGGTGTCATTCTCGCCTCGGCGGCCCATCAGGTTCCCGTTCTCGTCGACGGCTATATTTCCGGCGCGGCGGCCCTCCTTGCCCAGGCGATTTCGCCATTGTCGGCCAAGTATATGATCGGGACGCACGTCTCGGGCGATTCCGGCCACGGCCTCATGCTCGATTTCCTTGGACTCAAGCCCCTTCTCAGGTTGGGAATGAGACTCGGGGAGGGGACAGGCGCCGCCCTCGCCATGCTGATCTGCTCGGGCGCCTGCAAGATCCTGAACGAAATGGCCACCTTCGAGTCGGCCGGAGTGAGCGGAAAAGAATGAAAAAGCTGATATTGATTGGCGCGGCGCTCTGTTGCGCCGCGACTATTGCCTTCGGCCAGGGGAATACCCAGGTCCAGGCCGTCGATTTTCTGGGGAAGACTATCGTACTGGCTAAGCCGGCCCAGCGCGTGGTATCCCTCGCGCCGGCGTCCACGGAAGTGCTTTTCGCGGTGGGCGCCAATGTCGTCGGCGATACGACCTACTGCATCTATCCGCCCGAGGCGCAGAATGTCGCCAAGATCGGCGGATTTTCCGCGAAATCCATGTCCATCGAGAAAATTCTCTCGCTGAAGCCCGACCTCGTCGTCAGCACGGGCTCGATCCACGCCTCGGTGACGGACGAGCTGGCGCGTTACGGCATCCCGAGCTTCGCGTATTCGCCGAGCGGCTTCGACGAGATAGCGGCCGGAATTCTCGCGATAGGGAAACTGACGGGCGGGCGGGAAAAAGCCGCCCTCGTTGCTTCCGCGATGCTGGATAAGATCGAAAAAGTGCGGAAGACGGTCGCTACGATTCCCGCCAGCCAGCGCCTGAGCGTTTTCTGGGAAGTGTACGACGAGCCCCTCATGACCTGCGGTTCGGACACCTTTCAGCACGCCATCGTGGAGGCTGCTGGCGGCGTGGATATCTTCTCCGATCTGAAGGGCTCTTGGCCCAGAGTCAGTTCCGAGGAAGTGATCAAGCGCGCCCCGCAGGCGATCATGGGCGCCGACGATCACGGCGACAAGTTGACGCTGAAAGCCGTATCGGCCAGGCCGGGCTGGAATCTCATTCCGGCGGTGGTTTCCGGAAAAGTCCTGCTTCTGCCGACCTATCTCGTATCGGGCCCCGGTCCGCGCATTGCCGATGGCGTCCTTCTCGCCGCCAAGGCCCTCTATCCGAGATATTTTCCATGAAGAAAGTCCTTCTCGCGATAGCTTTGTCCGCGGGCGCCCTGATCGCCCTCGTGGGCAGCCTCTGCCTCGGCTCGGTGGCCCTCACGCCGGGTCAGATTTTCGCTGTCCTCGGCGCCAAGCTATTCGGGATCGTTTCTAACGTGGACGAGGTGACGCTCGTCATCGTCTGGCAACTACGCCTCGCGCGGACCCTTCTCGCCGGCGTGGCTGGGGCGGCCCTCGGCGTCTCCGGCGCCGTCCTCCAGGGCCTTTTCAGGAATCCTCTCGCCGACCCCTACTCCCTCGGCGTCTCCTCGGGCGCCTCCCTCGGAGCCGTGGCCGCCATAGCCCTCGGCGCGAAGATCGGCCTCGATTTTCCCGGGGCCACCGAGGCGGCCGCCTTCGTAGGCGCCGTCGTCTCGGCCGTCATCGTCTATGCCGTGGCCACCGTCAACCGGCGGACCGCCCCGACCGCCGCCCTCCTCCTGGCGGGGACGGCGGTCGGCTCCTTCCTCTCGGCCATCGTCTCCCTCATCGTGTCGGTCAACGACAAGGACCTCCACGCCGTGTTTTTCTGGATGCTCGGAGGCTTCGGCGGCAAAGGCTGGTCAGAACTGGGCACAGCCTTCCCGGCCGCGCTCGTCGCGATCGTGGCGGCCCTGATTCTCGCCCGCCCGCTCGACATCCTCGGCGCGGGGGAAGAAGCCGCCGGAATCCTGGGCCTCAACGTGGGCCTCCTGCGCGCCCTCGCCGTGGCGGTCGCCTCCCTGGGCGCGGCATCGGCCGTGGCGGCCGGCGGCGTCATCGGCTTCGTCGGCCTCTTGGGCCCGCATTTCGCGAGGCTTCTCGTCGGTTCGCTCCATAAAAGGCTCATCCCCATCTCGGCCGCCACGGGAGCCATCCTCCTCATGCTGGCCGATGCCGTGGCGCGCTCGGTGATGGCCCCTCTGGAACTGCCCGTCGGCGTCGTCACGGCCTTGCTGGGAGCCCCGCTTTTCCTGAAGCTCCTCGCCACCTCGCGGGAGGGCAAGGCCCTATGATAGCGACACCCATCCTCACCGCCGAAGGACTGACCGTCGGCTACCGGCCCAAATCCTTCATCCTCCACGATATCTCCATCCATCTTGACCGGGGGGAAGATCCTCGCCGTCATCGGCCCGAACGGCGCCGGCAAGACCACCCTGTTCAAGGCGCTCTCGGGCGAGCTGCCGGTTACCATCGGAAAAGTAAGGCTTTTCATGGAAGGGAAACATTCGGCCTCCCGCGTCGAGATCCACCGGTTGTCGTCGCGCAGAAGAGCGCTCCATGTGGCGCGGGTCCTGCAGAACGAACAGCCAGCCTGGGCCGTTCCCGTGGATTCCTATGTCGAAGCGGGGTTCTTCGCCAGGGAAGGCTGGTTCGGGCGCGATTCGGGCGGAAGGAAGGCGATGGTGCGGCGAAGCCTGGAGCGTCTGGGCATCGGCGACCTCGGCTCTCGCCTCGTGACCGAACTGTCGGGCGGGGAATTCAGGAGGGTCGTGATCGCCAGGGCTCTCGCGCAAGATCCCGACGTCCTCCTCCTGGACGAACCCACGGCCGACCTCGACATGGCCCATCAGATGGAAACCTTGGAAATCATGCGGGATCTGGCCCGTTCCGGAAAGGCGGTGGCCTTTTCCGTCCACGATCTCAACCAAGCGGCCATGGCCGCCGATGAGATACTTCTCCTGGTGGAGGGAAGGGTGGCGGCCCTCGGCAGCCCCGAACTCGTCCTGACGCCCGAGATCATCGAAAAAGCCTACGGCGCCAGGGTGATCGTGAAAAACCACCCCACCGTCGCGGTGCCCCATATCATCCTCGACCCGCCGTGGCTGCACGCGCCGCGGTTACCCACGTCCCGCGACGAGGGATCCGAAGGAGAAGGCAGATGAAGCGCGGCTATGTCCAGGTATACACGGGAAACGGCAAAGGCAAGACGACGGCCGCCCTGGGACTCTGCATGCGCGCCCTCGGCGCCGGGCTCTCCATCTACATAGGCCAGTTCATCAAGGGAATGAAATACTCGGAAATCGTCACGCTCGAAAAGCTCTCCGCGCTTCTGGGCGCGGAAAGGCTCGTCGTCGAGCAGTACGGACGGGGCTGTTTCATCTTCCGCGAACCCCAACCGGAGGATCTGGCGGCCGCCCGCGAAGGACTCGAAAAAGCCATGGCGGCGATGCGTTCCGGAAAATTCGACCTCGTTATCCTGGACGAAATCAACGTGGCTTCGCGCTTCGGCTTCGTCACCGAAGGAGATTTCGCCTCGCTTCTCGACGCCCGCCCCGGGAACGTCGAGTTGGTGCTGACCGGCCGCTATGCTCCCGAGTATCTCCTCGCGCGCGCCGACCTCGTCACCGAGATGAAGGACATCCGCCACTACTACGCCGCCGGCGTCGAGGCGAGGGACGGGATAGAGCGCTGAGGCTCCGGCGACGCCGCCGCGCTCCGGTAGCCGCGCCCAGCGGCGAGCATCCGGCGCCGCCGCGCCCTATTTGCCGCCATCGCCGCGGCGCCTCCGCGCCGACATTGACAACCTTCTAGGCTGAATATATAGTTCAGCAACTTAAGTTATACTTAAGAAGGTGGCCATGAAGTATAAATTCGGCGAAAAAATCCGAAACGTGAGGGACCGGCGCGGCCTCACGCTCAAGGAAGTGGCGGAAAAGGCCGGGATCAGCGAAAGCATGGTCTCCCAGATCGAACGCAATCGGGTTTCTCCCGCCATAGACACCCTGCTGGCCCTCGCCGACGCCCTGGATATAGACCTCGAATACCTCTTCTCCGACTATAGGCGCGAAAGATCGGTGCAGATCGTCAAGGCGGCGGACCGATCGACCCTCGCCAAACCGGGCATCCTCTACGAGCGCTTAGCCCAGCTCGAAGGCATAATGCCGGGTATCGACGGCATAGAAGCCTACGAGATCAGCCTGGAACCGGGCGCGCAGACCGGAAGCGACGAATACGGCCATAAGGGCTCGGAGCTCGGCCTCGTCGTGGAAGGCCGCGCCGAACTCGTCATCGGAAAAGAAACCTACAGCCTCGAGAAGGGCGATTCGGCCGGCTTCGCTTCCGATTTCCCCCACATTCTCCGCAACACGAGCCAGAAACCGCTTCGCGTATTCTGGGTCATAACCCCGCCCAAAAACGAAATATCCAAGAGGAGCTGATTATGGGAAAGACGCTCTCGGAAAAGATCTTCGAGACCCATCTCGTCGACATGCCCTTCGCCGACACCTGGGTGCTCAAGCTGGACACCGTTTTCTGCCATGAGATCACGACGCCGATAGCCATCGACGATCTGGTCAAAAAAGGCATGGACAGAGTCTACGACGCCGACCGGATCAAGGTAGTCATCGATCATGTCTCGCCCGCCAAGGATTCCAAGACCGCCGAGCAAGGCAAGACGCTCCGCTCCTGGGCGCGCAGGCACGGGATCGCGGACTTTTTCGACATCGGAAGAAACGGCGTCTGTCACGCGCTCTTTCCCGAAAAGGGCTACGTGAGGCCGGGCTACGCCCTCGTCATGGGCGACAGCCACACCTGCACGCATGGCGCCTTCGGGGCTTTCGCCGCGGGCGTCGGGACCACGGACCTCGAAATCGCTGTTCTGCGGGGCGTCTGCGCCTTCAGGAAGCCCGATACCCTCAGGCTGAACCTGAACGGAACGCTGAAGCCCGGCATCTACGTCAAGGACGTCATCCTGTACGCGATTTCCCGGCTGGGCGTGGCCGGCGCCACCGATAAGGTGATCGAATTCCGCGGACCCATCGTCGACGAGATGTCCATGGAAGGGCGCATGACGCTCTGCAACATGGCCGTCGAGGCCGGCGGCACGAGCGGCGTCTGCATGCCCGACGCGAAAACGGTCGCGTACCTCTGGCCCTTCATCGGTCCCAAGGGCGAAAAACTCTACGAAACTGAACAGGAAGCGCTCGCCGACTACGCCCGATGGCGCAGCGACGAGGACGCGGTTTACGCTTCCACCATGGACATAGACTGCTCCTACATCGAACCCCTCGTCACGACAGGCTTCAAGCCCGATCAAGTGGCGCTGGCCAGAAACATGTCGGCGGTGAAGGTGGATCAGGTCTATATCGGGTCCTGCACGAACGGCAGGATCGAGGATCTCCGCGCGGCGGCCAAGGTGCTCAAAGGCCGGACGATAGCGCCCGAAGTCAGGGGAATCGTTTCCCCCGCGACGCCTGCCGTGTACGCGCAGGCCTTGAAGGAAGGCATCATCGAAATCTTCCTCGAGGCGGGTTTCTGCGTGACGAATCCGACCTGCGGCGCCTGCCTCGGCATGTCCAATGGCGTCCTGGCATCGGGGGAAGTCTGCGCCTCGACCACGAACCGCAATTTCAACGGGCGGATGGGCAAGGGCGGCATGATCCATCTGATGAGCCCGGCTACGGCCGCGGCCACCGCCATCGCGGGGCACATAGCCACGGCGCAGTAAGGCTGCCCCGACGACGCGTGCGCGCGGCCCCCTCCGGGGAGTCTCATCGTAAAGATGCAGGCCCCGGGGGCCGCGCGCCGGCACCGCGAAATTAATACTAGCTAAAAGGGAGGATTTCCACCATGAAACAGTTGGGCGGCACGGTACTTTTCCTCGATAGGAACGACATAAACACCGACGAGATTATCCCGGCCCGATATCTGAACGAGGATTCCAGGGAAGCCCTGGGGCCGTACTGCTTCGAGGACCTAGCGCTGCCGGGCTTCGACAGGCTCCGCGATATTCCGGGCAAGGGCGCCATCGTCTCAAGGGCCAACTTCGGCTGCGGTAGTTCGCGCGAGCACGCGCCCTGGGCCCTCGAGGCCAACGGCATCAACGTGGTCATCGCCGAAAGTTTCGCCCGCATCTACCGGCGGAACATGTTCAACTGCGGGATGGTGGCCGTTGAATTGCCGGCCGTCAGCATCAACGCGCTCTTCGGGCGCTTCGCGGGCCAGCCCGCTGAAATGTCCTTCGACATCGAAGGCAGGACGATGAGCTTTTCCTCCTCGTCCGGGGAGAAGATGACCGTACCCTTCGTCCTGGGCGATTTCGAGATCGCCATGGTCAAGGCCGGCGGCTGGGTGCCCTTCGCCGCGGAGAAGTACTGAGGCGCGGCTATCTACACTTCGGCGACAAGGTCGCGAGGCCTAGAGGCCGCAAGATTCCGAGGTTTCGGTTTTTGACTTATTTTGAGCCTGTCGTTATGTTCTGATCAGGATTGGTTTTATGGAGGCTATCATGATTAAGAATATGGGAAAGGTGGATAAGGTGATCAGGCTCGTATTGGCGCTCATCGTGGGCGTCCTGATCATAACCGGGAATCTTGTCGGAACCGCGGCCGTCATCCTGGGAATCCTGGCGCTGGTATTCCTCGCCACGAGTGCCATCGGGACCTGTCCGCTTTATATTCCCTTTAAAATCAGCACGAAGAAGAAATAGAAGCCAGCGGCTGGTTGCCCTTCGCCGCCGAAAAAATACTGAGGCGCGGCGCCAGCCTCGGCGCCAGCGCAAGCGAGAAAAGGCTCTCCGTTTCCGCCCTCTCCTGACTTTTCGTCCGCCTCAAACGGCCGGATACCAGAGCGTCCTGTTGATGCGAATCCTACAGCGCGCGCCCTCGGCCGGTCCCCGCTCATGGCGCGGTTTTTGCACCCGCAGCTCGATGTTTCCGACCGCGAGCTTGTAGTCGATGATATCGCCCAGGTAGGTTCGTCTCGCCACCAGGGCTTCCGTCGTCGCGTCGCCAGTGCCACTGCCCACGCCACTGCCCGCGCCGATATTACCGGCATTGCCGGAATCCACAACCCCCTGTCCCACAAAGTCGATGTCCGACGGTCTGCATGCCATCAAAGCCCTGTTTCCAAATTCCGCGGGAGCCCTATGGCTCAAGGCGCCCTCAGCGCCCGCTACGATAGCCTTGCCGCCCGCGATATCCACCGGTATGAAATTCGACAGACCGATGAACGAGAACACGAATTTATTCGCGGGTTTGTTGTATATATCGAGCGGCTTTCCAATCTGCTGTACTATGCCGTGATCCATGACGAGCATGCGGTCCGATAGGGCCATCGCCTCTGCCTGATCATGGGTCACGTAGATGATGGTGAAACCGAACTTTTTCTGCAGATCTTTTATCTCGAAGCGCATTTCTTCGCGAAGCTTGGCGTCGAGGTTCGACAACGGCTCGTCGAGGAGCATCACCTTCGGATTGATGGCGATGGCTCGCGCGAGCGCTATTCGCTGCTGTTCGCCGCCTGAAAGCTTGCCAGGATAGCTCGCTTCCCGATGCGTAAGGCCGGTGCTCTGCAGCGCCATCGTAACCCGCTCGGCGATTTCTTGCTTGGGCCGCCTGCGGATCTGCAGCGGGAATGCCACGTTGTCGCGCACCGTCAGATGAGGCCATACGGCGAATGCCTGGAAAACCATGCCGAAATCCCGCTGCTCGGGAGGGAGATAATATTTCTTGAAACTGGATGAGAACACCTTTCCGTCGACGGAGAGTTCCCCTTCGTCCAGGTCTTCGAACCCGGCGATCATGCGGAGCGTCGTCGTCTTGCCGCATCCTGAAGGACCGAGAAAGGAGAAGCATTCGCCTTTCTCCACCTCGAGATTGAGCCTGTTCACCGCGATGACATCGCCGAAGCGCTTGGTTACGTCCACGAGTTTTAGCTGCGCCATCGCTTTATTCCTCCACCTTCGCCCTGGGCTTGTCCAGCTGGGCTAAAAATTTGCGTATGATAGCCTCGCCCATGAATATGATGAGAAGCGCTACGCTGGCCAGGGCTGCCGCGCGCACGGTCTCGCCGTCTTCATTGAGGGCGTAGATGGCGACGCCTATCGTCCTTGTCGTCGGTCCGTACAGGAGCACCGACGTCGTCAGCTCGCGGAGAGCGGGCAGGAAGATGAGGAAGAAGGCGCTGATCATACCCGGCTTGATTAAGGGGATTACGATATTCTTGAGACTCTGCCAGTGTGTCGCCCCGCAGGCGCGGCTCGCCTCCTCGAGCGAATCTGAGACCTGCGAAAGCGATGCCGAATTCGATTTGATGGAGAAGGCCATGTACCGGGCAATGTATGCCACGAAGATGATCCAGGGCGTGTTGTAGAGATTTACGCCGAACCTGCCGCTCCAGGTGAGGATCACGCCCAGGGCTATGACCGTTCCGGGCAGGGAGAAGGGCAGCACGCCGAGGAATTGCAGCATGAATTTGCCTCGCACCTTCATCTTGACGATCACGTAGGAGATCATCGTACCCGCCAGCATGGTCACGAAAGCGGCGCCCAGCGATAGGTAAATCGAGTTCCAGATGGCGTCCCTCGTCATCTTCCACTGAAAGATTTTCAGGTAGTTGTCCCAGGTCATGCTCTTGGCGGCGAAGGGCAGGCCGTAGGTCTTGAGGCCGCCGACCATGAAGATCGTCACGGTGGGGAGGACTACCGTTATCGCGATATAGATGACGCTGATGATGAGAAGGGGGATCTTGAGGCCGCGCAGCTTGAGTACCATGGGACGCATGCTTTTGCCGGCGATGATCTGATACTGTCCTTTTTTAAGGAGAACATCCTGCAGTTTGAGGATGAGGGCCGCCGCGATGACCAGGATCATGGATAAGATTGTGCCGACGCGGATCGCCCCGAATGAGCCTCCGGAGGCGTAGATCCGCTCATAGATCTTGGTGGGGATGTTATAGATGCCCTTTTCGGTGCCCAGAATCGAGGGCACGCCGAAATGCGAGAGGGAATAGAGGGCGACGAGGAGGGCTCCCGCCAGGATGCTCGGCATGACGAGGGGCAGGGTGATCCTGCGCGTGATCGTTCCAAGGCCCGCGCCCGAGATGCGGGCGGATTCTTCAAGCGTGGGGTCCATGCGCTCGAGTGCTCCGGCCACTTGGAGAAAGACGAAGGGGAAGAGGTACATGCTTTCGATGGCGATGATGCCGCCGAGACTCATGATGTCGATAGGCGCCTTCTCGAGGCCGAACATGGCGATGAGGAGCTTGTTGATGTAGCCGGCCCTGGAGGAGAGAAGGACTTTCCACGCGAGCGCGCCAATAAATGAGGGCAGCATGAAGGGAACGAGGAAAAGCGCCTTCATGATTTTCTTGAAGGGCAGATCGGTGCGGGCGACGAGCCAGGCGAAAAAGGTGCCGATCGTCGTCGATACAAGGGTTACGCCGGCGGCGATGATTACCGAGTTGAGGAGTGCCTGGTAGGTGTCGGGGTCCGAGAGGATTTTCATCACGCCGGCGATGTTGAATTTGCCATTCTCGAAGAAGGCGGTGATGAAGATGAGTATGACGGGTACCGCCACGACTATGACGAGGACGAGTATCGAAAAGATCAGGACGAGGTTCGCCGTGTTGATTTTCTTGCCGTTGTTCATCGCACGGCCTCCCCATCGATGCCGAACCACCTGAGATTGGTGAATCGCAGGCCGCACAAGTCGCCTTCCGCTATGATCATGTCGCGCGCCGTGGCTTCCTCGGTCTGCATCTGCGCGCGGAGTTGAACGCCGCCCACTTCGACAAGGTAGTCGATGATAGGCCCCAGGAGAGAAAGTCGCAGGACTTTGGCCGGAAGTGCGTCCGCGGCCTCAGCGCTCTTCTCCATTTGAATATCCATCGGCCTGCATGCTGCTTTTCCGGCCTTGTCTAAGAAGGCCGCCGGAGGTGCCTCGGGAATCCTGATTCCGGCCGCGCCTTTTGCGCCGCCAGGCGAGGCGCCGCCAACTGAAATGAAGGCCGATCCGTCGCGAATCTCGAAGGGGATATAGTTGGGGATTCCGAGGAATTGGTGCACGAATTCGTTCACCGGCTGTTCGTAGACTTGATCGGGCGTTCCCGTCTGCCTGATTTTTCCCTCTTCGTCCATGATCGCCATACGGTCGGAAATCGCGAGGGCGACTTCCTGGTCGTGGGTGACATAGAAAATAGTCGTGCCCGTCTTGCGTTGAAGTTCTTTTATCTCGAAGCGCATCTCTTCGCGCAGGTTCGCGTCCAGATTCGTCAGCGGTTCATCGAGGAGCATGACGGCGGGTGCGGTCACAAGCGCGCGGGCGAGGGCTACGCGCTGCTGCTGGCCGCCGGAAAGCTGGTAGGGATAGCGGTTGGCAAGGCCCTTGAGGCCTACCTGGTCGATCGCTTTCTTAACGTCTTCAGCGATCTTTTCCTTGGAGGTTTTGGCGATTTCGAGAGGATAGGAGATGTTTTCATGAACGGTTTTATGCGGCCAGACGGCGTAGTCCTGGAAGACGACGCCAATGTGCCGCTCTTCTGGTGGCAGAGCGTGTTTTGCGTCGGCTACGACCTTGCCCCCGATACTCACGGTTCCGGCGTCCGGCGTTTCGAAACCGGCGATGAGACGCAAAATGACTGTTTTTCCGCATCCCGAAGGACCAAGGAGAGTGAAACACTCCCCCGATTTTATGGTGAGATCGAGGCCGTCGAGGACTTTTCTCGTCCCGTATGATTTCGATACTCCCGACAGCTGAAGATCAGCCATGCTTAGGTCTCCTTGTAAAATTTAGTAAATTCGCGTCTATTCGAGAGACAGCGCCGCGGTCTGTGTCGCATTGCCTGGATTGCCGGTGGGACCGCGCCGGATGAAAGGATTTTCCTCCCCGGCGCGATCGGTCGCTCGGTCTATTTCTTCTGCATTATCTCGGTGAACTTGTCGATGGTGGCCTGTTTTTCGACCATTAGTTTGATGTAATCGATTTTCATGGCCCGTTTGACAGCCTCTTCGGGCGTCACGAGGCCGACGCCCTGGACGATCGGTACATCCTTCCGGATGGGGAGGGTATAGTTGCCCGCGATAATGGTCTGCCCTTCCTTGGAGAGGAGGAAATCGACGAATTTCTGGGCGGCGGAGAGGTTCTTCGTACCCTTGAAGATGGCGACAGGACTCGGAACGACGAGCATTTCCTTAGGATAAGCGAAGCCGAGCGAGGCGCCCAGCTTGATCTTGTCGATGGTGATGTAGTCCACGCCGATGCAGCCGACGAGATCTCCGGCCGCGGTGTTGTCGACGACCTGGCCTGAGCCCTGTCCGAGCTTGCCGCCGTTGGCGCGCAGCTTGGTGAAATAATCCCAGCCAAGGTTTTCGGCTATCATGCCGACGGAAACCATGGCGGTGCCGGAGAGGGCCGGATTGGCGATGGCGAAGCTGTCCTTCCACGCGGGACCGAAGAGATCGGACCACTGGGTGGGCGGCGTCTTAATCTTGTTGGTATTGTAGGTCACACCCAACGTGCCGAGGCGGGCGGGGGTAAACTCATAGTCCGGATCGATGAGGGGGCTTACCACGTACTGAGCCTCAGGCGATTTATATTTCTGCAGGATGCCTTCCTTCTTGAGGGCGTAGAAATCGGGAACCTCGCTTGTCCACAGAACGTCGACGACGAGTTTCCCCGACTGCCGTTCGGCCGCTATCTTGGCCATGATTTTGCCGGCGCCCGCCGAATAGTAGTCGAATTGGATGTTCGGGTACTTTTTGACGAATCCATCCCTGAGTTCGCCGATCAGTACTTCCTTCATCGAGGTGTAAACCATCAGCTTTTCTTTTCCCTGGGCAAAGGCCGGAACGATTCCCGCCGAGAGCAGAATCATGATCAACAGTAGTGCACGTTTCATGTATTCCTCCTTGAACGTGATTGTTCATCTTCAGGAGGGTTTTCGAAACCGGCAACGAGTACTTTGGTACTTTTGGGGCTTTTTAGCAGAAAAGACGCGAATCGGCGCAGAATTCTGGGTGCGATTCGGTGTAGAGACGCAGGGAATCGAGGGTGAGGCCGGCTTCCTGCATGAGGATGAGGGCGGAGAAGCGGTCTTTGGCGCCGATCTGCTGGTAGATGGCATGAAGGTGATTCTTGACGGTCTGCTCGCGGATATCGAGCATATAGGCAATTTCCTTATTGCTCTTCCCCGTCAAAAGAAAGAGGAGGATTGTCTGCTCCTTGGGAGGCAGCGCGGAATACCAGGGAGGCAGTTCGGTGAGTTGTTTGGAGCGTGAAGCTGAGGCTTCGACGGCGTCGGTTCCGTCCGCTGCAAGATTCCTTAATGTCGAGTATATGAGCCAGATGGCGCCCATAAAGCCTATGGCGAGGGCAATTTTCCCCAGAATCGAAAGCACGTTGCTCGACAGAGGCAATATGGAGATAAGCGTCCAGTCCCTATCGGGAATGGGACAGTAGACGACTCCGTACGTGGCCATCTTCCCGCTGTCGCCAATGACGGCCCGGTACGTGTAGCTTCCGGCTTCGGCAATGGGTGCTTTACCGTTGAAGCGCTCCTTGTAGCCGGGTATGGCTTCCGCCACAGGCTTCATCGCGAAGGAAGGATCCACCGAGGCGAGTATGGTCCCTTGCCCCTCCATTAGCACACTGTAGTCGGTCTTCTGCGATACGGCGATACCTTCGTCCTGGGAGTAGCCGCTCACTGTCCTGGCAAGCCTGTCCGGATCGATGAGGAGTATAAGGACGCCGAGAGACTTGTGGTCTGATCTGCGTTTGATGAGACGGGCGCAGAGGAGGATGGAGGGCGTCAGGCTGTCGCTCTGTTCATCAAACTCCCCGCCGCCGCTCAGTATTCCCCACGTCGTCCGCCCGTCCGCGATGAGCGCTTTACCCATTATCGCGGCTCTCACTGGAATCCACAACGAGCGCGTCAGAGAATCGCTCATCGTCAACGGGATTCGGTTTTTTCCGGTGGCGTCGAAAAACACCGCGTCCCGGAGTTCTGGAACCGTTTCGGCTAATCCTTCGATATATTCCGAAAAGATGACGTTCCATCGGCTGACGTCATAATCCTCGCTGTCTGCGATATAGTCGGCTAGGGTGTCGTTGAGTATTTGGTTCGTGAGGAACTGGTAGGAAATGGTTTCGATGGCTTCCGCCAGCTCGGCGGTACGTCGCGCGCGCATCTGCAGTACATCGGCCGCATACTCCATTGGATTGCGCTGACGTTGCGAATTCCGAACATCCACCATAAAAAGCAGCATCGATGCGAGGGCAAGAAGGATACCTGCGGCGAGGGTCCATCGCCGCAGTGTAATTTTTGTTTTTCCCTCTTGAGATAGTGGCATTGAAACAGTATAGCCTGATATTTCGTAATTTCAGAGCCAAATTTACGCGAATTTCTCAAACATGCTTTATTACGTGCTCTATCGCGATCTTGAGTCCGATGAGGACGAGGACGGAGCCGCCGACGATTTCGGCCCACTCTTCGAGGACGTTTTTCAGCTTTCTGCCGAACTGGATGCCCAAGGCGCAGGTGACGAAGGTGGTCGCGCCTATGACGATGGCCGGCACCATGATGGGCGAGCCGATCATGCTGTAGGATAGTCCCACGGCGAGGGCGTCGATGCTGGTGGCCACCGAGAGCACGATGAGCGTGTTGAGCTTCATGATGCCGTGGCTTTTTTCCTCGTCGGGGTCGGGACAGTTCTGGGGGTTCCTGGCGCGAATGCCTTCGTAGATCATCTTCCCGCCGACGAAGGCGAGGAGGACAAAGGCGATCCAGTGGTCGTAGCCTTGGATCAGCAGTTTGAAGGTGCCGCCGAGGAGCCATCCCGCGATGGGCATGGCGAACTGGAAAAATCCGAAAAAGAAGGCGGCTCTGAGCCCTATCGCCGCCGGGATGGCGGTGGTGCAGATCGACGCCGACACCGAAACCGCGAAAGCGTCCATTGAAAGCGCGAGTCCGATCAGGAAATTCGTAAGCACGAAAAGCCCCTAGTGCGCGGCCTCTCAGTAGGTCCGCGTGAGAAGTTTTTGGGTGATGGAAAGCAGATCGTCCCTCGCTGCGCAGGAGGGGAGCATGTCTATTTCCTTGAGCGCCCTGGCGGTGAAATGGCGGGCGACGCTCCTGGCATGTTCCAAGGCGCCGGTGTCGGAGACGATCTTCAGGATGCGGGCGACGTTTTCGTCGTCCATGCCCTCTTTTCCGAGAAGGGGACGCAGGGCGGCTTCGGCCCGTTTCATGGCGAAAATAAGGGGGAGGGTGCAGAGCCCTTCCTTTATGTCGTTGCCGACGGGTTTCCGGAGCGTCTTATCGTCGGATTCGTAGTCGAGGATGTCGTCGATGATCTGGAAGGCCATCCCGATATCGTAGCCAGCGCGCCTGAGCGCCTGGGTCAAGGCCGCGCCGGCCTTGGCCTCGCTCGCTCCCACATGGAGAGACAAGGAAAACAGCGCCGCCGTTTTCCCCGCTATCGTCCGCAGATAGCCGCGGCGAGATGTGGCGTAGCGGAATTTGGAAAGGTCCTGGTGGATTTCGGCCGAGCAGACGCTGCCCATGAATCGGGCGAGCACTCGCGCGCTTTTGTTGTCGGCGTAATCGGCCACGAGCCGGAAGCTCCTGGAGAAAAGCCAGTCGCCGGCCAGGATGGCGTTCGTGACGCCGAAACGCGTATGGAGGGTTGGCACGCCTCTTCGGATATCGGCCCGGTCGAGGACATCGTCGTGGATGAGGCTGGCGGCATGGATCATCTCGATGGAGGCGGCTATGTGGTTTATCTTGTCACGCTCGCCTGATTTTTTGCCTTGTTTGCCGAAGCCGGCTCCCATGAGGACAAAGGCGGGCCTCAGCATTTTGCCGCCCGAGAGGACGATTTCCTTCGTTTCGGCCGCGAGCGGGTACGAGGGATCGCTCAAGGTCTCGGCCAGTATGGCCTCGACGTCCGCGAGCCTCTTCCCGATCATCGGGGAATCCTTCCAAATATCAGTCATGTAACCTCGAAAGCCATCCAATAGGATCTCATAAAAAAACCGGACGTCCGGAATGCCAGTATCGGGGACGTCCGGTCATTATGTTCGTGCCGCGGCAGCGAGCGCGGTTGGTCCGTTCGGAAGCGGGCCGCGCTCAAACGTCGCGCTAAAGCGTCGCGGGCGAATCCCTTATTTCGTGGGATCGTCGCCGTAGAAATGCCAGTTGCGGGCGAACTTCGTGCCGTTCCACCAGCGCTTGACGGGGGGAACGAGCCAATAGTCGCATCCGAAGGCCCTGCCCGCTCCACCCATCATCACGATGGCGGCGAAAACGAACCAGAGCTGGTTCCAGGCGAACATGCCCGACATCGTGAAGATGAGGCACATTCCGATGCTGGCCACCGCGGCGAGCCAGGTGAAGCATCCGCCGAAGAGGGCGAGGCCGATGGCCATCTCCATCACGACGATCATGATCTGGAAGAAGCTGAAGGGCAGGAAGGCGAAGATGCCGTCCATGAAGGTGGTCCTGAACCAGGTGACTATGCCTGAGCTGGGGTCGAAAATGGGTTTCGTGAGATCCCAGACGGCCTTGAAAGCCTTGGTCGCGGTGTCGGCGACAGCCGCCGCTCCGTCCGTCACGGCGCCCGAGGCCGCGCTGGTGGCCGCCGCTATCGTTGTCGCGGTAGTGTCGACTACCGCGCTGGCCGCGCTCGTCGCCGCGGCTATCGTGGTGGTCGTGGCTTCCGCTCCGCCTTCCCAGGCCGCGCTCGTCACCTCGGCTACTTTCACGCCCGCCTGGGTGACGCCGGGAGAGAACATCCAGCTGGAACTGGAGCCTTTGCCGAAATTGAGCCAGCCTTCGCCGATCTTGTTGATGCCTTCGAAGAGCCACATGAGTCCGAGCCACATCCTGAGGAGGAGCGGCCAGTATCCGCGGACCTTGTAGGAGATGAATTCGCCGATGAACGAGCGCTTGTTCTTCATGTCGAGGAATTCATGCTTGAAGTATTCCCAGACCTGATTGAAGCCGGCGATGGTGAAGAGGTAGAACATGTTGATGAAGTGCTTCATGAACATGGCGATGAAACCGGAGGTCTTGAGGTTCATGGCGTTGGCGACACCGTAGCGGCCGCCGAGGGACACCATGAAGCCGTGGTAGTTCGGCTTGAACTCGTGGCGCTCTCCGCCCTCGATGTCGGCGATGATGTTCTTGGCTGCCGTCTCGGCGGAGAAATGCGCGGACTCGACGATCTGCGCCATCGGCTTGCCGTTGTCCATCATGAGGCCGGCGTTGTCGCCGACGACGTAGACGTTGGGGTACTGGGTGGAGCGCATGCCCTTGTCGCATTCGATGCGGTTGCGCTTGCCCATCGGCAGGGCGAGGGAGCCGGCGAAGCTGGAACCCTTGACGCCGCAGGTCCAGATGAAGGAATCGGTCTCGAAGATGCTGCCGTCTTTGAGGAGGACCTTGCCGGGTTCGGCGCCGACGATGGCCGTTCCGAGGTGGATTTCGCAGTTCTTCTTCTTGAGGTAGTTTTCGGTTTTTACGCGCAGCGGTTCCTCAAGGATGGGGAGGATCGTGGGCAGCGCCTCGATATTGACGACCCGGACTTCCTTCGGATCGATGTAGAGCTTGCGGCACATGACGTCGCGGTACTCGAGAAGCTCGCCGATCAGTTCCATGCCGGTAAAGCCGGCGCCTGCCACCACGAAGGTGAGCATCTTCCTGCGCTTGTCGGCGTCCAGTTCCTTGGATGCCTCGAGGTACATGTGCTCGACGTGGTTGCGCAGCTTCATGGCGTCCTCGAAGGACCAGAGCGAGAAACTGTTTTCCTTGATGCCGGGAATGCCGAAGTATTCGGGCTCGGCGCCGACACCGACGACGATGAAGTCGAAAGCGTATTCGCCCACGGTTCCGAAGGCCTTTTTGGCCTCAAAGTCCACTTTTACGATCTTGTCCAACGCGACGTTGATGCGCCTCGCGCCGAAGATTTTCTTGAAGCTCACCTGGACGGATTCCGGTTCGGTCCTCCATCCGGCGACTTCATGAAGTTCGGTCATGAGGGTGTGGAAGGGGCGCATGTCGACCAGGGTTATCTCGACATTCGGCTCTTTCCTGAAATGTTTTTCAAGGATCTTCGCCGCTTTGACGCCGCCGTAACCGCCGCCAAGGATAAGGATTTTCTTGGAAATGCTCATTAAGAAACTCCCAGTTTAATAGTAGATTGGATTTTTCCGGACAGATTCTAGCACAGGTTTCTAAAAATTACTATATACTTGTATCGATATATCTAAAGCTTAATCGGCTCCAGGATCCATCGAAGGGCATGCCGGTTCCGCATTTCGTCGATCCCGGCCATAGCTTCACTTTTCCTTCGGATTAGGGTATTATCGGACGCTTACCTGCGAAGCAAAACGTCCCCGGAGAGCCGGGCACATATTTTTATAGTTTAGGAACGTATATGGACTTATCGCGTTTTTCCATCGACGCGGCGCTGTTTTCGGGCGCCGACGCATCCAATGCATATCGGTCGATCTTTTTCGAGAGGCTGCTAGCGGGTCTCTTCGAAGCCAATGAAAATCTTTTCGTGAGGACGGACATCCAGAAGGAAAGGGAGCAGATTTTCAGCTTCCCCGCCCTGTATTGGCTCACCCTTGCCGGGCACGCGGCCCTGAAAGGAAAGGCCCTGTATCTCTGTATCGACGAGGCTTCGGCGGCGGCGGCGCACGGGGCCGCGCTCAGGATGGCGGAAGGCTTGACCGGTACGACGAAACCCGTTCTTCTCGGCGGGGAAAACGCGGGAAGCGAAGAAGTCAGGAACGCGCAGCTTCTGTACGGCGCGGTTCAGACCTTCCATGACCTCATCCCCACCGGCGCTTTCGTGCCGAGGGATTACGGCTTTGTCATCGCCGATCAGGCCGATCAAATGGCCGAATTGCCGGGCGAATTGCTCCGCAAGCTCCAGGGCAGCCTCTTGCCCTCCTGGGAGAGGAAAACCCTCGTCATAGCGAACAAGCATACGCCCAGAGCCAAGAACTTCGCCTGGGATTTCGCGGACAATCCGAAGGAAGTAAAGCTGGGCGAGGCGATGGGCTATGCCGGCACTACCTCCACAATATCCCGCGAGATTCAGGAAGCCGACAAGATCCGATTCATCCTCCATTTGCTTCAGGAGGGCGAAAATCATCATATCTGCGTTTTCTGCAATCTGAAATCCATGGCCTCAGAGCTATCCGCCCGCTTCGTCATGAACGGCGTCACCGCGGACTACATCGCCGGCAATCTCAATCCCGACAGGAAAAACCAGATAATCACCAAGGCGCTGACCTGGACCGGGCAGCGCGGCGAGCCGGAGCCGGCCCAGGCTGGAGATGAGGCTTCGGAAACTTCCGAGGCTTCGGATGCTTCCGCGGCTTCGGATGCTTCCGCGGCTTCTGAAGTCGCCGCGGCAGCGGTTCCCGATTCGCGTTTCCCCGCCGACAGTTTCGTCCTCATTCTCACGGACGAAGGCGCGAAAGGCCTGACCAGGCCGGAATTTCTCAACGTCGTCAACTACGACATTCCTCTCGAACCCGAATTCTATTTCGAGCGTCTCAATTTCCTCAAGCGGGAGGATCCGGACGCCCTTCTCTACAACCTCGTCTGCGAGCGCTATATGTATGGGATTCCCGCTATCCAGCGCATGGTGGACGCCTCGCTTTCCGTCGCGCCCCTCGACGCCAACATTGAACTGCCCAAAGACATGAGCGCCGGCCGGACGATCGAATCGCCGGAGCCCCGCTTCCATAGCCGATTCGACCGCGACCGGCACGGCCGGGACGACAGACCGGGCAGGGACGACAGGCCGGGAAGGGATGACAGACCCGGCAGGGACGACCGCCGCGACGAAAGCAAGCGCGAGCCAAAGCCCATGGTCAGGCAGGACAGGCCTCGCCAAGCCGAACCCCGACTCGCTGAGCCTTATAAGGCTCAGCCCCATAGAGACGAACCTCGCAAGGCCGAACCCCGTCAGGCCGGGGCCGAACATTTCCCCGTGGTCGATCCCTACGCGATGTCCATGGAAGAACGCATGGCCCTGTATAAGAAAAAGTACGGCAAGCGCATCGAGCAAAAACCCGCGGCCAATGGCGGCAGGGGCGATCCCCGGCGCAAAGGCCGGCCCGACGGCGATCGCCAGGATCGGGAAGGCCGCAATCCCGAGCGCCGCAACCCCGAGCGCCGCCGCGGTCCGGCGGCCGGACCCTCCGCGAATCCCGGCGGGAACGCCGCTAAAGCCGACAAACCCGTTGTCGAAGCCAAACCGCAGACACCAGCGCAGGCGCCGGCGAAAACCGAGACTCCGCCCGCGGGAGAAACGCCGCGAGGTTTCTTCGGAAGGCTTCAGGACCTTTTCGGATCCCGCAAAGAATAAGTAAAAGAGAAGGTGGCATCGAGATGAAAATTCTGACCCATACGGTAAAACCAAGGCTGGAAGGCGAACTCGCCGCCCTCGATCCTATAGCACGCAATCTGTGGCTGTCCTGGAACTTCGATGCCGTCTCGCTTTTCATCCGCATAGACCCGGACGCCTGGGCGGCGAGCGGCCAGAATCCGATCAAAATGCTGGGCATGGTGAGTCAGGAACGTTTCGACCAGCTGGCGCAGGACGATTCCTTCATCGCTTCCCTCAATGACGTGAAAAACCGCTTCGAGCGTTACAAAAAGGGAGACACCTGGCACAAGGGTCCCAAGACCCCCGTCACCGCCTATTTCTCCATGGAGTTCGGGATCGACGTCTCCCTGCCAACCTATTCGGGCGGCCTGGGAATCCTGTCGGGCGATCACATGAAAACCTCGAGCGACCTGGGGCTTCCCCTCGTCGGCGTGGGCCTTCTGTACCGCCAGGGCTACTTCAAACAGTACCTGAACGCCGACGGCTTCCAGCAGGAATCCTATCCGGAGAACGACTGGTACAATATGCCCGTCCAGCAATGCTCGGATGCCGATGGCAAGCCCATCCTCATTTCGGTGGAGTTGGCCGGAAAGCTCGTGTACGCCGCGATCTGGGAAGTGAAGGTCGGCCGGGCGAGTCTCTATCTTCTCGACACCAACATCCCTGAGAATTCCCCCGAGGACAGGATCATCACCGCCACGCTCTACGGCGGCGACAAAGAAACGCGAATCCGCCAGGAAATCGTTCTGGGCATCGGCGGCATCAGGGCGCTCTCAGCCCTCGGCGTCGAAGTCGCCGCCACGCATATGAACGAGGGGCATTCCGCCTTCCTTGCCCTGGAAAGGGTGCGGATACTCATGACCGAACAGGGGCTTTCCGCGCGGGAAGCCATCCAGGCATTCATCCCCACGAATATTTTCACCACCCATACCCCAGTCCCGGCCGGCAACGAACGCTTCGGCATCGATCTCATCGATAAATATTTCCGCCGCTGGCTCCAGAACCTCGGCGTCGATTGGTCCGAATTCCTCGCTCTCGGCAGGGAGAATCCCGGCGACAACAACGAAAGTTTCTGCATGACCGTTTTCGCCCTCAAGCTCTCGGCCCGCGCGAACGGCGTTTCGGCTCTCCACGGCCAGGTGAGCAGGGAAATGTGGAAGAATCTCTGGCCGCAGCTGCCCATAGGCGAAATTCCCATCGGCCACGTCACGAACGGCGTCCATCCCAGGACCTGGATCAGCCACGATATGCTCACCCTCCTGGACCGTTTTCTCGGCCCGCGCTTCAGCGACGAACCGGGCGCCACGGATATATGGGACAGGATGGACAGGGTTTCGGACGAAGAGCTGTGGCGGACTCACGAACGGCGCAGGGAACGCCTCGTGGCCTCCTGCAGGGACAGGCTCGGCGCCACGATGGAGCGCCTCGGCATCACCGATCCCGCCCTCATCAAGGCGGGCGACGCCCTTTCTCCCTCTCTCTTCACCCTTTCGTTCGCGCGCCGATTCGCCACGTACAAGAGGGGAAACCTTCTCCTGCGCGATCCCGACCGACTCATCAGGCTTTTGTCCAGCGGCGCCATGCCCATACAGATCATCTTCGCCGGCAAGGCGCATCCCCACGATATTCCCGGCAAGGAAATAATCAGGGAACTCGTGCACTTCTCGCGCAAGGATGAAGTGCTGGGGCGCCTCGTGTTTCTCGAGGACTACGACATGGGCCTTTCCCGCTACATGACGTCCGGATCGGATGTCTGGCTCAACACGCCGCGCCGTCCCCTGGAAGCCTCGGGCACCTCGGGCATGAAAGCCGGCATGAACGGCGTCCTCAACTGCTCCATCCTCGACGGCTGGTGGGCCGAAGGCTACGGCCCGGACATCGGCTGGGCCATCGGACAGGGCGAGGAATACAAGGACGAAGAACTGCAGGACAAGATCGAGAGCGAAAATCTCTACGACCTTCTCGAACGCGAAATCCTGCCCACCTTCTACAGACGAGGCAGGGACAACCTCCCCAGGGAATGGATCGCCAGAATGCGCGCGTCGATCAAGTCGATCGGCAGGAACTTCTCATCCCACAGGATGCTCGAAGAGTACTACGACGGCTACTACAAACCAGCCATGGCCGAAGGCATCAAGCTGAAAGCCGAGGGCTATGCCTCGTCGCGGTCGCTGTCCGCTTATCTCGACAGGGCCGGATCGCTCTGGAATTCCGTGGCCGTCCTGGAACTCCGCGACGACGCTTCTCCCGTCATCGCGCGCGGGACCAAGATCCATGTCGAAGCCACAGTGAACCTCGCCGGCCTTTCGCCCGAGGAAGTGCGCGTCGAATGCTACCGCGGACCGCTGACCAGCAAGGGCGAGATACAGTCGCCCGAGAGGACCGAAATGACCGCCGCCTCGAACGAAGGTTCGGTCTGGAAATACGGCGCTACCGTCAACGGAAAGCTCACCGGGCAGATCGGCTACTCCATAAGGATACTTCCCAAGCATCCCGCACTGGGCGATCGTTTCGTACCGGGAATGATGCGCTGGGCCTGATCACCATGTAACAACGAAGCGATAAAAGGGAGGTCCCATGCCTTCATCGGCGATGGACCAGAAGACGATAGCGCAAGCCCAGGAAACCTTGGACGGCGTAACGAAGGGAGGGCGGATCAAGAGGATCCTGCCCTTCCTCGGCCCTGCCATCATCGCGAGCATCGCCTATGTCGACCCGGGCAATTTCGCGACGAACATACAGGCCGGAGCCAAGTTCGGCTATATGCTCCTCTGGGTCATCTTCGCGAGCAACCTCATGGCCATGCTCATCCAGACGCTTTCCGCGAAACTCGGCATCGCCACGGGAAAGAATCTGGCCGAGCACTGCGGACAATCCTTTCCGAAGCCGGTCGCCTACGCCCTGTGGATCGTGATGGAACTGGCGGCCATGGCCACCGATCTCGCCGAGTTCCTCGGCGCGGCGGTCGCCTTCAACCTGCTCTTCGGCATGCCGCTCTGGATCGCCGGACTGCTGACCGCTCTCTGCACCTTCGCCATACTCGCGCTGCAGAGGTTCGGATTCCGTCCCCTCGAGGCCGCGATCGCCGTTTTCGTCGGCGTCATCTCGCTCTGCTATCTGACGGAACTCATACTCGTAAAGCCGATCTGGGCCGATGTCCTTCCGCACGCCTTCATTCCCCTCTTCAGCGGACGCGAGAGCGTCGTTCTTGGCGCGGGCATCCTGGGCGCGACCGTGATGCCCCATGCCATATTCCTGCACTCCGCCCTCACCCAGGGGCGCATACCCCACAGTCCGAGCCAACGCAAACGCCTCTACCGCTTCGAGATCGTCGACGTCGTTTTCGCGATGGGCATGGCTGGCCTCATCAACGCCGCCATGCTCATCGTGGCGGCCGGAACCTTCTTCCTCCACGGCGCGAGCGGCGTCGGCACGCTCGAACAAGCCCACAAGACCTTGGAGCCCCTGCTCGGCCCGGCGGCCAGCACGGTGTTCGCCATTTCCCTCCTCGCCTCGGGCCTCTCATCATCGACGGTGGGCACGCAGGCCGGCCAGATCATCATTCAGGGTTTCATCCAGAAGGACATACCCATCTGGATACGGCGCCTCGTCACCGTGGTGCCCTCGCTCATCGTCATAGCGATCGGACTCGATCCGACGCAGACGCTCGTTCTGAGCCAAGTCGTCTTGAGCTTCTGCCTGCCTCTCGCCGTTGTTCCCTTAATACTGTTCACCAACGACAAGAAGATAATGGGCGACCTCGTCAACGGACCCGTCACCAAGGTCGCCATCGGGATCGTCGCGGCGGTCATCATTTCCCTCAACGTTTTCCTCATCTTCAACACATTCGTGGCGGGAGGTTGAGCATGTTTTCCACTATTCTCGTGCCGCTCGACGGTTCCGTCGCGGCCGAATCATCCTTGCCGATGGTTGAGGCGCTCAGGCGCGCCTTCGATTCCACGGTGACGCTCATCCACCTTCTAGAAGCGGACGCCCCGCGCGAGATTCACGGGGAGCGACACCTCGGCGATGAACGCGAAGCCATCGAATACCTGGATAATGTCGCGACTAGCGCTTTTCCCGCGGGCGCTCGCGTGGAACGCCATGTCCACGTCGCGCAGGTCGCCGATGTGCCGCGGAGCCTCGCCGAACACGCAGCGGAACTCTCCCAGGACCTGGTCGTGCTCTGCGTCCACGGAAAGGGCGGGCTCTGGCGCCTCTTCGAGGGCGCCATAGGCGAGCGGATCATGAGGCATCAGACCGCCCCAGTCCTTCTTCTGCGGTCGGATTCCCCGCCGCGCGCGCCTTTCGCGCGCATTCTCCTGGCGCTCGACGGCAAGCCCGAGCACGAACAGTCCTTTGCCCTCGTCGAGGAATTCGCGGCAGCCACAGGCGCTGCCGTGGATGTGACGACCGTGGTGCCCACCCGGTCGACGCTCAAGGGGCCCGGGCGCGCGTCCGTGCTATTCTCTCCCTCCGCCGGCAGGGAAGCGCTGCGGCTCGCCGAGGAAGAGGCTGATCTGTATGTGGGCGAGAGAGCGGGAAGGCTCGCGGCGAGAGGCATAGCGGCGAGCGCGATACGGCGACGAGGCGATCCCGCGCGGCAGCTCGCCCGTATAGCGAGAGAGAGCGGCTCGGATCTGATAGTGCTCGGGACTCACGGCCGCGCGGGAAGCCGCGCTTTTTGGGCCGAAAGCGCCGCCGTGCGCATAATCGCCGCGACCAGGCTTCCGGCACTCCTCGTGCCCGGGGCGTAGCTGGAAAGTCGCCAGGCTGGGATTCAGGGTGAAGTTTTTATATCTCTCGGTTTCGCGAAAGCCTGCCATTCCTGGAAAGGCACGAAGGTGACGGATTGCCGCTTTTCTTCCGCTCTCGCGAGGTAAGTCCAAACCCTGTGGTCGACGACGTCGAAATGCTCCGAAACCTTTTTCGCTTCGCGGAAAGCCGCGCTCATCGCGTCGTAGAAACCCGGCTGGGCTATCGTTAAGTAAGGTCCGTCCAGCAGCATCAGGAGGGGGCCGCCCTGCTCGAAGGGAGCCTTCCTGTAGAAGTTGGCCGGCGGAAGAAAGGGCACGGGATCGAAGGCAGCGGTGACGCGCACGACGGGCAGGGACTTGAATGCCAGCCAGCCTTCGGCGTCGGTCACCTTGGGCGGCCCCGAGGCGACGATTTTTTCGACGTCATATCCCGCCTTCGTCAGGAACATGCCGACAATGATCGATTCCGCGGCCCCAAGCGAATGGCCGCAGACGACGATGGGAAGATCGCTTCTCAGGTATTGTTTGACATCGTTGAAGACGATCGAGGCGGCGACCTCGAATCCATGGTGCAGCATGATCCCGAGCTCAGGGCTTCTTTGTTTCCAGGTTTCCACGTCGAGCAGCGCGTTCATGAGATTCGCCGTCCCCCGGATCGCGATGATCTGCCTGCGCCGGAGCGGATCCACCGCGTACGCGTAACGGTTTTCGCTTCTCTCCAGCTCCCTCAAGGTCAGCTTCTCCAGCCTCGAATCCCAATCCGCAAGTATCTTCGAACTTGGGTCGAGGCGGACGGAGCGCTGGAAGCTCAATAGTTCGATGAGCTCGTCGGTGGTGACGTCGAAGCCCGAACCTTTCAAGTCCTGATCGTTCGAGACGTTGGGCGCCTCAGCCACCGAAATCGAGACAAGCGCGAAGAAGAAAATCAGAACCGTCGAAAAGACGAATAGTCCGCGTCGGTTGCTCATATGACAAGTATCGCACCGATCGCGGGCAACCTCAATATCAGATTTCGAACTGGTCCCCGCAGCGCATGGGCTGAATCCGATCGCCGAGCCTCGTCTTCAGGCGCTCGTAGGCGACCTGGCCCGTGCAGTGGCCCGCGTAATAGGTCGTGCCGGGAAAGGCCGCGAGATCGTCCGCGAAACGGTCGAGGATGGTGGGGCTCTCGGTCTGCGTGCCCGGCGCCCGGTAGAGATGCATGCCGGCGAAGACGAGATTCCTGGGGCCGAGCAGGCCCTTTTCCGCGAGACAGCCCATGATGTTCTGCAGGCCAGTGTGCGAGCAGGAGCTGAAGACGCAGGTAGTGCCCGTTTCGCCTTCGCGGACCACGAGGGCTAGTTCATGGGAAAAGTCGTCGCGTTCGAAGCGCCAGCCCTTTCTCATGTAGAGATTCGAGCTCGTCGTCAGGTATGCGGAAGTTCTCGGGATATTGACGACGGCTTGGACGCCGGGACTGAGTTCCCTGTCCTCGTCCAGAAAGGCGATGCCCTCATCGTTCGCGAAAGCCCTGTCCATGCCGACGTTGAAGTACAGAATCCCGAAGGATCGCACGTAGCAGCGTCGCGTCGCCGTTCTCGCCATGTAGACGGGAGCGCTCGGGTTGACTTCCCTGAAGGCGGCCAGCCCCCCCGAATGGTCGCCGTGCCCGTGGGAGAGAACGGCATAGTCAGCGCCCGCGACATCGCATCCAAGGAGAGCCGCGTTTTCAAGGAAGAGGCTCCTCTGCCCCGCGTCGAGGAGGATTTTCTTGCCGCCGGTTTCGATGAAAAAAGAAAGGCCATGTTCAGCCTTTATGGAAGCGTCTTTCGGCGTGTTTTCCACGAGCAGCGTTATTTTCATGCTTTTCCCTCCGCGCAGGCGACGAGATCCTTTATACGCTCTCTCTTGGTGAAATCGACGGGCCGCGAATAGGCGGCGAGCATGCCCTTTTCGTCCGGCGTCTTCTCTATTCTTCCGCGCGAGCTTCAGCTTGAGCAGGTTCATAAGGAGCTTGTCGGCCAGCCCGAGCTTCAAGTAGTCGAAGCCGCCGCGCAGGTAAAAGAAATGGATACGCTCGCGTTCTTCGGGCGAAAAATTGGCGTTGATGACTTCCGCGGGCACATCGGCCCTTGATGGCGTGGCGCCCGTCGCGAAAACGATGACGCGTTTGCCCTCCAGCCGCGCGAAGTTCTTCTTGAGCGCCTTGACGCCCCGTATCCCCACGGCATGGAGGCTGCCGCCGTAGATTATCGTGTCGTAGTTTTGAAGCGTTTCTGGTCGCAGTCTTCGCGCCTCGACGAGATCGGCGCTCAAGTCCTGGGCGATCCACTCGGCGTATTTTTTCGTGAAACCGGTGGTCGAAGTATAGATGACGATGGCTCTCATCGCGCGTTCTCGCCATGGGCGCCGGCGGGCGAACGCAGCGCCAGCAGCGTATCGGCAATCTCGGCGAAGCCCGCCCCGCATTCCTTCGTCGCGACGAAGGCTGGCAAGGATCGCATAAGCTCCCGATATCGGCTAACGTTTGCCACGCCGCAGGCCAGGGGAAAATGAGCGAACATGGGCTCGTCGTTGGGCGAATCACCGACGAAGACGACGCTCGATCGATCGCGCGCATCGTCATAACCGAAACGCGCGGTCAAGTAGCGGATCGCCATAGACAGTTTGTCGTAATCGCCCATCCATGCGTTGACGTGGATGGAGCTCACCTTGGCCTTCGCGCCTTCCTCGTCGCATATCGTTTTTATTTTCAGCGCGTCGGAGAGGGGAAGCACAGGTTCCTCCTCGGCGAAATCGATGGCAATGTCATAGAGCCGGGCGAACTGGTCGCGGGCCGGCCGGCATCCCGGGACTTCGGCCATCGCGCGCGCCATCACCCGGGAAAGGGCGGGCGCGTCGTTTTTCACGGCGCTGGGGTGGGTGATGGCGCGGAGGTGCCGCCCCTCCGGCTCCTCCCAAAACACGAAAGCCCCGTTTTCGCCCACGACGCCGTCCACCGGCCATTCGCGCGCGATGAGATCGCACCAGCCGGCCGGCCGGCCCGTTATGGGCAGCACCACAAGCCCGGCGCCCTTGAGTTTCCATAGCGCCGCGTAGCTTTCCGCCGTCAGTTTGCCTTGGGTCGTGAGCGTATCGTCTATATCCATGAGGACAAAGCGAACGGCGCGCGCCTCGGCCGCCGTCATGTCTTGTATCGTTCGCATGGCCGCAAGCCTATCACTTTTCCCGCGCCGAATTCCATATGTCCGATGCCCGCGAAAATCCGCGGAAAGCGGAATTCTGTGGCGCTCGCGGGCTTTTTTGGATACAATGCGTTTATATGGCCAAAATGAAAGCACCCACTCCCGATGAACCGATAGAAAAACAGCTTTGGAAAGCGGCCGACAAGCTCCGCAAGAACATAGACGCCGCCGAGTACAAACATGTCGTCCTCGGCCTCATTTTCCTCAAATACATATCTGCGGCGTTCGAACGACTCCGCGCCACCCTCGTCGCGGGCCAAGGCGATTACGCGGGCGCCGATCCCGAGGACAGGGACGAGTACAAGGCCGAAAATGTCTTCTTCGTGCCCGAAGCCGCCCGCTGGTCCACACTCCAGGCCAACGCCAGGATTCCCACTGTCGGCAAGCTCGTGGATGACGCCATGGAAGCCCTGGAGAAGGATAATCCCTCCCTCAAGGACGTCCTGCCCAAAGTCTATGCCCGAGGTAATCTCGACGCCGCCAACCTGGGCGGCCTTATCGATCTCATCTCCAATATCGACTTCGGCGCCGCCAAAGAGCGGAGCGCCGACCTCTTGGGTCACGTTTTTGAATACTTCCTGGGTGAATTCGCCCTCGCGGAGGGCAAGAAGGGCGGCCAGTTCTACACGCCCCGCAGCGTCGTCGAACTCCTGGTCGAAATGCTCGAACCATACAAAGGCCGTGTTTTCGACCCCTGCTGCGGTTCGGGCGGCATGTTCGTGCAGTCTGAAAAATTTGTTCAGGCCCGACAGGGGCGGGTGGACGATATCTCCGTCTACGGCCAGGAATCGAACCTCACCACCTGGCGCCTTTGCAAGATGAACCTCGCCATACGCGGAATCGACAGCTCACAAGTGAAGTGGAACAACGAAGGTTCCTTCCTCAACGACCTCCACAAGGATCTCAAAGCCGATTTCGTCATAGCCAATCCGCCCTTCAACGATTCCGACTGGTCTGGCGAATTGCTGCGAAAAGACGGCCGCTGGAAATTCGGCGCCCCGCCTTCGGGAAACGCCAACTACGCCTGGATCCAGCACTTTCTCCACCACCTCAAACCGGCAGGCACCGCCGGCTTCGTCCTCGCCAAGGGCTCCCTCACTTCCAAAAGTTCAGGCGAAGGCGAAATCCGCAAAGCGATTGTAGAAGCCCGCCTCGTCGACTGTATCGTCAACCTTCCGGCCAAGCTCTTTCTCAATACACAGATACCGGCCTGCCTCTGGTTCCTCTCGCGCGACAAGGCGGGCGCAGGCCATCGCAACCGCGCCGAAGAAGTCCTCTTCATCGACGCCAGAAACGAAGGCCACCTCATCAACCGCCGCAGCAAGGAATTCGCGGCCGAAGACATCGAAAAAGTCGCCGGCGCCTACCGCGCATGGCGCGCCGGCGAAGGCTACGAGGACGTCAAAGGCTTCTGCGCCTCAGTCCCATTGAGCCGCGTGCGCGAACTCGACTACGTCCTCACCCCCGGCCGCTACGTCGGTCTTCCCGACGAAGAGGACGACTTTGATTTCAAAGAACGCTTTACGCGTCTGAAAGCCGAGTTTGAAGACCAGCTTGCCGAGGAAGAGCGACTCAACAGAGCGATTTTGGAAAATCTGAACAAGGTAAAACTGCCATGAGTGAAATTATAGCAATGCAGGAGATACAAAAGTGCATTTTTACGCTTCGTCAGACTCAGGTGATGATTGACGAGGATATCGCGGCTCTCTATGGCGTCGAAACGCGCGCCTTGAATCAGGCGGTGAAGAGAAACAGCCAGCGTTTCCCGCCAGAATTCATGTTCCGGCTTTCGGAATCGGAGATGGAAATCTTGAGATCACAAAGTGTGACCTCAAAGTGGGGTGGTAGAAGATATTTGCCTTTCGCCTTTACCGAACAGGGCGTGGCCATGCTGTCAGCCGTTCTTCACAGCGAAACGGCGGTAAAGGTCAGTATTCAGATCATGAGCGCCTTCGTGGCCATGCGCCGATTCCTGTTGACGAATGCGCAGGTATTCCAACGTCTGGATACTCTAGAGCTGAAGCAAATCCAAACCGATCGTAAAATCGACCAGGTTCTGGCAGCCATCGAGGATACAAGTATTCAACCAAAGCAGGGTATTTTCTATGATGGACAAGTCTTCGAAGCCTGGCGGTTTGTTTCCGATCTTGTGAGGTCGGCAAAAAAAACGATAATTCTCATCGACAATTATGTGGATGATTCGGTCTTGTCGCTCTTTTCAAAAAGGAAAAAATCGATCGCCATCACTCTCCTGACGAAAAGTATTTCCAAACAGCTTGAAATAGACGTAAAGAAATTCAATGAGCAGTATCCACCTATAACGGTTACTCAATTCAATACATCGCATGACCGCTTCCTGATTATCGATGAGATGGAATTGTATCATTTTGGGGCTTCCCTTAAAGACCTCGGAAAGAAATGGTTCGCGTTCTCGAAACTGGAAATGAAGGCGATGGAAGTACTCGAAAACCTCAAAAAGGCGAATCTCATATGAGAGAGTGGTCGGAAACAACACTATCGAGCTGTATACTAACCAATACAACCAGTATCGATCAAAAATACTCCTATAAAATCATTAAATACCTCGACACTGGTTCAATTACTTGTAATAGAGTTGACTCTCTACAAGAAATAAAAATTGAAGAAGCACCAAGTCGAGCAAAAAGGTTAGTTAAGAAAGACGATATAATTTACTCATTGGTAAGGCCTAACCAGCTTCATTATGGATATATTGTTGATCCTTTACCAAATCTTGTGGTGTCAACGGGTTTTGTAGTAATTGAAAACAATAAGGAAAAAATTAACTCTCGATTTTTATACTATTTTCTTACACAAAATGAAACAACTGAGTATCTTCATTCAATCGCTGAAGCCTCAACATCCGCTTATCCCTCGCTAAAACCAAATGACATTGAAGCGCTTGAGATTAATCTTCCCCCTCTTCCCGAACAGCGCGCTATCGCCGCAGTTCTCTCCGGCCTCGACGACAAGATCGAACTTCTGCGCCGCCAGAACCAAACTTTAGAGGCGATGGCTGAGATACTTTTCAGCCAGTACTTCGTGGAAGAGGCCGATGAAAAAGCTGTCGGGAAAATTGCAGATTTTGTGGACTTTAATCCTTCGCGTCAACTTGCAAAAGGAACAGCTGCTCCTTATCTCGAAATGACCAATGTGAGCTCGCAGTTTTTCTGCCCTGCGGAGTGGTATAGCAGAGAATATTCTTCCGGAATGAAGTTTATAAATGGCGATACTTTACTTGCGCGAATAACGCCCTGCCTTGAAAATGGAAAATCTGCCTTTGTCACCTTCCTTGAAAAAGATCAGGTAGGGTGGGGTTCTACAGAGTTTATCGTTATGCGTTCTAAAGGAAATCTTCATCCGCTGTTTTCCTATGCATTGGTGCGAAATAGAGATTTTCGCGATTATGCCGAAAGCTGCCTTGCAGGTTCGAGCGGTCGCCAGCGCATCGAAATTGAACACCTTATGAACTATGAGATAATCATTCCGACAGAGCGAGCAATACTAGAATTCAATCAGCAGATGAGCACGATAGCGCCAAAGCTTCATAGCAATTTTCTACAAATACGAACATTGGAAAAAATGCGCGATACACTTCTTCCCAAGCTCATGAGCGGCGAAGTACAAGTCAAGGATCAAGCGTCACCTCCATCGGCAACAATCAAGACCACAATTTTTGAAAAAGAAAATGCACATAAGACAACAGACGAGTTTATTGAAGCGGTTGCGATTGCTTATTTAGTACGACTGCTCTCAAGCGAAAAGTTTCCTTTAGGCCGAAAACGTTATAATAAAATGGCTTATTTGGCACATCGAAAATCTGAAAATGATGTTCGAGACCAGTATCTAAAAAAGGCCGCAGGTCCATACAGCCCTTGGGCTAAATATAAAGGGCCAGAGCGAATAGCCATTCAGAATGGGTATGTGAAAGTTATTAATTCCGGAAAGCTTGAAGGGTTTGTAATTGGAATAGATAACTATAAAATTGATAAGTATTTAGAGCACTATTCGATACGTTCTAGTCTGGAATGGGTTGTTAAAGAATTTCGGTACGCAAAAAACGACTATCTCGAATTGCTAGCTACTGTAGATTTTGCAGCCCTAGATTTACTAGCAGAGAAACAAAAAATTGGTGTCAACAATATCAAGTCTATTATTTTAAATAATAAAGACTGGGCTCCAAAGCTTACTCGTACAACTTTTTCTGATTTCAACATACAACAAGCGCTCGAAAAACTTGGAAGCATATTCCCGGCGATGTACAGGAGGTTGCCTCATGACACAAATCCATCCTAACCTTTTTATCGGCACCGAACACGACTTCGAGCAAAGAGTCAAGAATCAGCCTGGCTGGTATGTCGTCCACGCATGCAAGGAACCTTACCACCGAAAGCTTTTAGGTTATACGACGCAGGGCGCTCCGAAGAGCCATCCCGAATACCTTTGGGCGAAGCGCGAAAATAGACTTTACCTCAATTTGGTAGATGTTGCCGATCCCGCGTACATTTCCGACGACATCGTTCGCGCAACGATGAAATTCATAGATGAAGCCCTCGCTACGGGAAACAAGTGCCTCGTACACTGCAATCTGGGCGAGAGCCGATCGCCAGTCCTCGGTCTTCTCTACATGGCGCACCGAGGCCTTATCCCGAACGAGTCTCTCCCAATCGCGGAGTCTGCATTCATGAAGCTATATCCCGGTTATAACCCCAAGGCCGGTATGCGGGGCTTCCTCTCACAACATTGGGAGGAATACACTGCTCATATGTCATTTCAGGCCAAACAGGAGCTTGCGTGAGTATGCTTACTCTCACTGACGTGGAATCGCTCGTCGAGTCCACCGATGTAGAGTGCAAGGCCGCTCGGGGGAAGTCCGGCGAAGGCGCAGTACCCGACAGTTTTTGGGAAACCTATTCGGCGATGGCCAATACGAAAGGTGGCATCGTCTACCTTGGAATTGAGGAGAAACCCGCAAGCATTTTCCATGTTGTGGGAATCCAGAACGTCGAAAAAATGCTCAAGGCTCTTTGGGATACTTTAAATGCAGGCAACAAGGTCAGCAAAAATATACTCGAACATGATGCCATTACTGTTCAGGAGATCGAGGGGAAAAGAATTATTCAAATAGCGGTTTCCCGTGCCCGCCGCAAGGATCGACCAATATATATTGGTCAGAATCCTCTTAAAGGTACCTTTGTCCGTCGTCATGAGGGTGACTATCATCTCGATGAAGAAGAAGTGCGCCGCATGACTGCCGAAGCGGTCGAGGATTCTCGGGACGAAACAGTACTACCAGACTTTAAGGTAGCTGATCTCGATATGGAAACAATTCTGAGCTATCGTAATAGATTCGCCGCGCTAAAACCAGCAAGCCCTTGGCTTGATTTGCCAGTTGAGGATTTTTTGCTGCGTATTGGTGCCGTACAAAAGAATCGCTCGACAGGTACAAATGAGGTACGTCGCGCTGGCTTGCTGATGTTCGGAAGATTCGATGCTATTCACGATGTGTATCCCTACTATTTTGTTGATTATCAGGAAAGATTATCTGCTAAATCCGATGAGCGATGGTCCGATCGCTTGGTTCCTGATGGTGATTGGTCTGGGAATCTATACGACTTCTTTCAGCGGATATATCGAAAATTGACCGCCGACGTGAAAATTCCCTTCCGCTTGAGCGGCGCGACCAGGATCGATGATACGCCGATACATGAAGCGCTTCGAGAGACACTCGCAAACACGCTCATTCATGCCGATTATACTGGTCGTGTTTCTGTGCTTGTGGAAAAATATCCAGACCGATTCATATTCCGGAACCCGGGACTCATGCGTGTCCCACTAGAGCAAGCTCTTGCTGGCGGAATTAGTGATTGTCGGAACCGAAATCTTCAAAACATGTTCCGTTATGTCGGATATGGCGATCATGCGGGATCGGGTATCCCAAAGATATTGCACAATTGGCATGAACAGCACTGGCAGGTTCCGTTTCTAACAGAAAACAATGAGCTTGGCTTTACTAAAATTGAACTGCGGATGATTAGCCTCTTTCCTGAAGAAACGCATGAACACCTTTTATCGCAGTTTGGATCAAAGTATTCAGAAATGCCCGAACGGGACCGGATTATTCTTGTGACGACCGCTCTTGAAGGCATGGTTACTCATAAACGGGTTATGCAACTCAGCAGCGAACATCCTAAAGATATCACCGCAAGGCTTTGCCGGCTTGTGCAAGATGGGTTCCTGTTGAAAACCGGCGAAACCCGCGCGCGGGTGTATTTCTTGCCAAGCTCCCCAGATAAGGCCTCGAGCTCCCCAGATAAGGCCTCGAGCTCCCCAGATAAGGCCTCGAGCTCCCCAGATAGCACAGGTATATCAACGCTGGTTCAAGCTAAAATGGATGCTATTCTGTCTTCCCATGGTTGGCTCCGATTCCCTGGAAGACTTGCGCCATCAATGATGCGTGGTCTAATTCTCGATCTTTGTACAGGCGAGCCACTTGAGCTGCGGGTGTTGGCTAAGGCCTTGGCAAGGGATCCCAAAGGCCTGTATGAGGCCTATTTGAATCCAATGATCTCCGAAGGCCTTCTGGAGCTTAAGTATCCCGCGGCACGCAATCATCCTAACCAGGCCTATCGAACTAAATAAGGAAGTAAAAGGTTTCATCGGAAAATAATAGGAAAAAAGATGAAAAACAGGCTCGCGGAGTCGGATATCGAGGAATTTGCCCTTGAACTTCTGGGAAAGCGTGGCTATTGCTGGCTTTATGGCCCTGAAATAGCTCCCGATGGGGCGGCTCCCGCCAGGGCTTCGTTCGGCGAGGTGGTCCTGACCGATCGGCTCAGGGCGGCCTTGATGCGCATCAATCCATCGATCCCGCCCGATGCCCGGGAGGCGGCTCTCAAACAGCTTGTCAACCTCCACGCTCCCGATCTCGTGGCGGGCAACGAAACCTTTCATCGCCAGCTCACGGAAAACGTGAAAGTCAATTACCGGAAGGATGGCGATGTCAAGGGAGACTATGTCCAGGCCATCGATTTCGACCATCCCGAAAGGAACGAATTCCTTGCCGTCAACCAATTCACGGTGATCGAGGGCCGCGCCAACAAGCGACCCGATATTGTCCTTTTCGTGAACGGTATTCCCCTTGTTGTCATCGAGTTGAAGAACCCCGCCGACGAAAACGCCACTGTCCATAGCGCTTTCAAACAGTGCAAAACCTACCTGCAAGAAATTCCCTCGCTCTTCACCTCGAATGGCTTTCTCGTCATCTCGGACGGACTCGATGCCCGCGCGGGAACGATCTCCTCCGATTTCGGACGCTTCATGGTCTGGAAGACTTCCGATGGAGCGACCGAGGCGCCCGGGAACGCCAGCCAGCTCGAAACGCTTATCGCGGGGATGCTCGCGCCCGCGACCCTCCTGGATCTCGTTCGTCACTTTATCGTCTTCGAGAAAGATAAAAAGGAAGACGCGAAGTCGAAGCAGGTCTTCATTGTGACTACCAAGAAAATGGCCGCCTATCACCAGTATCACGCGGTCAACCGCGCCGTGGCTTCGACCCTTCGTGCTTCGGGCTATGCCGCGAGGCGGACAAGCGTGGCAGCGGGACTTATAGTCCCTGAATCGCCAGAAGCCTACGGACTTCCCGGCGTGAAAAGCCAACCGGCCGGCGATCGCAAGGGCGGCGTGGTCTGGCACACCCAGGGTTCGGGGAAATCCCTTTCGATGGTATTCTTCGCGGGCAAGATAATCCTCGCCATGGAAAATCCCACCCTCGTGGCGATAACCGACCGCAACGATCTTGACGACCAGCTCTTCGACACCTTCGCCGCCTGCCGCCAGCTTTTACGCCAGGAGCCCGTCCAGGCGGAAAGTCGGGAACACCTGAAGCGCCTCCTCCAGGTGGTTTCAGGCGGGATTGTCTTTACCACTATGCAGAAGTTCCAGCCCGAAGAGGGCAATGTCCTCCAAACCCTCTCCGACCGGGACAATATTGTCGTCATCGCCGATGAGGCCCACCGCAGCCAGTACGGATTCAAGGCCAAGACCATCGACGAAAAGGACGACGGGAAGCGCGTGATCGGCAAACGGACTGTCTACGGTTTCGCCAAATACCTGCGCGACGCCCTCCCCCTGGCAACCTACCTTGGATTCACCGGAACCCCAATCGAGAAAGCGGATGTCAACACGCCGGCTGTTTTCGGCAACTATGTGGACGTCTACGATATCGCCCAAGCCGTGGACGACCACGCGACCGTCCGGATCTACTATGAGAGCCGCCTCGCCAAAATCGCCTTGAGCGACGAGGGCAGAAAGCTTGTCGAGGATTTGGACGAAGACCTTGAAGAAGACGACCTGAGCGATTCGCGGCAGGCCAAGGCGAAGTGGACGCAACTCGAGGCGCTCATCGGAAGCCGGGACCGCATCCAGCGTATCGCCGCCGATATTGTCTGGCACTTTGAAAGGCGCATAGCGGCTATCGATGGCAAGGGTATGATCGTCGCCATGTCGCGGCGCATCGCGGCCGAACTCTACGCCGAAATCATCGCGCTGCGGCCCGGGTGGCACGATCCCGACCTGCGCAAGGGCGTCGTCAAAATCGTCATGACATCGGCCTCTTCCGATGGACCTGAAATTTCCGCGCATCATACGACCAAGAAGGAAAGGCGCGTGCTTTCCGACCGGATGAAGGATCCTGATGACCCGTTGAAACTCGTCATAGTCCGCGACATGTGGCTTACTGGCTTCGATGTCCCCTGTCTGCATACGATGTACATCGACAAGCCCATGAAGGGCCATACGCTCATGCAAGCCATCGCGAGGGTCAACCGTGTCTACAAGGACAAGAAAGGCGGGCTTGTTGTCGACTACCTCGGCATAGCCTCCGACCTCAAGGAAGCCCTCTCCTTCTACTCGGATTCGGGCGGGAAGGGCGACCCCGCCGCCACCCAGGAAGAGGCAGTCCGTCTCATGGAGGAAAAACTCGAAGTCGTCGCGGCGATGTTCCACGGCTTCCCCTATCGGGACTATTTCCGCGCCGGCACGGGCCGCAAGCTCTCGATTATCCTCGAGGCGGAGGAACACGTCCTGGGCCTGCCCGACGGCAAAAAGCGTTTTGTCGACGAAGTGACGGCCCTCTCGCAAGCTTATTCCATCGCCGTCCCCCACGAACGGGCCATGGAGGCGGGCGATGAAATCGCTTTCTTCCAGGCCGTGAAGGCCCGTCTTGTGAAGTTCGACCGCTCCGGAACCGGGCGGAGCGATGAGGAAATCGAAACGGCGATCCGCCAGGTCATCGATGAAGCCCTCGTGAGCGAAAAGGTCGTGGACATTTTCGATGCCGCCGGCATCAAGAAACCCGATATCTCCATTCTCTCGGAGGATTTCCTCATGGAAGTCCGCCACATGAAGCACAAGAACATCGCCCTGGAAGTGTTGCGCAAGATAATGGGCGACGAGATATCGGCTCGTATGAGGACCAACCTGGTACAAGGAAGGAGCCTCATGGAGATGCTCGAAGCCTCCATCCGACGCTATCACAATAAAATTGTCACCGCGGCCGAGGTGATCGAGGAGATTATCGGCTTAGGCAAGGAAATCCGGGCGATGGACGCTGAAGGCTCGGCGCTGGGCCTCAGCACCTACGAATACGCCTTCTATACTGCAGTCGCGGACAACGAAAGCGCCCGCGAACTCATGGGTAAGGAGAAACTCCGGGAACTCGCCGTCGTCCTTTACCGGAAGATCAAAGACAACACCTCGATCGACTGGACGATCAAGGAAAACGTCAAGGCGAAACTCAAGGTCATCATCAAGCGGACGCTCAGACAATATGGCTATCCGCCTGACATGCAGAAGCTCGCCACCGAAACCGTGCTCAGGCAGGCCGAGATGATCGCCGATGAACTGACGAAGCCCAATTTATATTCGCATGTATAGTGGATATATCCAATAGAGCGCTCATCACCGATTCTCTCAAATCTGTTCGCTATCGATACGCCCTTTCCAGCTCTGCGATATCGAATTTCTTCATCGCGAGGAAGGCTTCCTGAACCCTTTTGGACTTGGCCGGGTCCTTGTCGCTCATCATCTTGTCCAGAACCCTGGGCACGATCTGCCAGGAAAGCCCGAACTTGTCCTTCAGCCAGCCGCATTGCTCGGCTTCGGGATGGGCCGAAAGCTTTTCCCAGAAATAATCGATCTCTTCCTGGTTCTCGCAGAAAACCATCAGCGAGATGGCTTCGTTGAACGAAAAGCCGTGATCGTAGGCGCTATCCATCGCCGAGAAGCGCTGCCCCTCAAGGGTGAAAGCCCCGAATTTCAACGTGCCTTCCCTGTCCGGCTTGTCATCGGGGCCATAGTGAAGAATTCCATCCACCGAGGCGCCGCTGAATACCGAGGCATAGTAGTGAATCGCCTCCTCCGCCTTTCCGCACTGTTCCCCGACGAACATGAGAACGGGCGCGATTTTTTGTGAAACGCTTTTTCCGCCATTGTACATGATCTGCCAGGATAAGCCGAATTTATCCATCAGCCACCCATACTTTTCGCTGAAGGGATACTCGCCCAGCGACATGAGTTCGCCGCCGCCCGGGCGCAGGGCATTCCATAGCCGATCCACCTCCGCTTTCGTCTCGCAGCTGACCATGAAGGATACCGCGGGGGTGAACTTGAAAAGCGGGCCGGCCGACAGGAGCATAAATTCTTGTCCCGAAAGGACTATCTTCGCCGTCTCCACCGTTTCCGAGGGCGTGCCCTCCATCTTTGAACTGCTTTCGATGCTCGAATCGTCAAAAAGCGAGGTATATAATTTCGCCGCCTCGAGGGCTTCGGTGTCGAACCACAAATGGGGGACTATTTTTCTCATCATAAGCCTCCTGATCCCTATAATATGGCAAAAATTTTCCTTCCGTGGTATATAGACATTCGTAATTCATTCCATGCTTTTCCAAAGGAAGGGTTCATGACTGAGCATTACGACGTCGCCATCGTCGGCGCGGGCGTCTGCGGCGCCAACGTCGCGCGCAAACTCTCGCAGTACGAGCTGAAGGTCGCGCTCCTCGAGAAGGAGATCGACGTTTCGCTCGGGACGAGCAAGGCCAACTCGGGCATCGTCCACGGCGGTTTTCACGACAACAAGAAATATCTGAAGGCCAGGCTCGAGCTCCAGGGGGCCCTCATGTTCGAGCGCCTCCACAACGAGCTGGACTTTCCCTTTGAACGCTGCGGCATCGTGGTCGTCGCCCTCCACGAGGACGAGATGCGCTCCATCGAGCAGCTCTACCAGCAGGGCGTCGACAACGGCGTCATAGGCATCGAGATGTGCTCGCGCGAGCGCATGCTCGAGCTCGAGCCCAAGCTCAGCCCCGACACCGTGGGCGGGCTTTACGCTCCTTCGGGCGGCATCGTCGAGCCCTATCGTTTCGTCTTCTCCCTCGTCGAAAACGCGCGCAAGAACGGCGTAACCCTGCTTACGGAGTTCGCCGTCGCCTCAGCGCGACGCGAGGGCGATCTTTGGGCGGTGAAGGCCGCCGACGGCAGGGAGGTGCGCGCCCGCTACGTCGTCAACTCGGCCGGCCTCTACGCCGACGCCGTTTCCAAAGCCTTCGGCGCCGAGGAATTCGCGATAAAGCCCCGAAAAGGCGAGTACTACCTCCTCGACAAGATGACGAAGGCGAAACCCAACCGGGTGATATTCCCAGTGCCCACCGCGGTGTCGAAGGGCATGCTCATCATTCCCACGGTCGAGGGAACGGTGTTGATAGGCCCCACCGCCACATCAATCGAGGACAAGGAAGATTTCTCCACGACGAGGAAGGAGCTCGAGGGCATCCTGCGCAGCGCCAGGACCATGGTTCCCTCCATTTCGGAGAATGACGTCATCACGAGCTTCGCCGGCCTGCGGCCCGTCTGGGGCGAGGACTTCTACATCGACCTTTCGGCTAAAGTGCCCAATCTCGTCCACGTGGCGGCCATCCAGTCGCCCGGGCTCACCGCGAGCCCCGCCATCGGCGAATACGTGAAGGACCTGCTGAAGAAAGCGGGCCTGCGTCTCGTCGAGAAATCGGACTGGGATCCCTATATGCACAAGGTGCCGCGCACGCGCGATCTTTCGCCCTACGAGCTGGACGAGCAGGCGAAGAAGGACCCCGCCTACGGCGATATCGTTTGCCGCTGCGAGCGGGTGAGCGAATCGGAGATCATCCAGGCCATACGCGCCGGGCACACGACGCTCGACGGCATAAAGTACGTGACGCGAGCCCAGATGGGCCGCTGCCAGGGCGGATTCTGCACCTACAAGATCATCAAGATTCTCATGCGCGAGACGGGCATGAGTTATGATGAAGTGACGAAACGCGGCGGCGCGAGCGTCGTCCTGAAGGGCGAATTATGAAACAAATGCGATACGACACCGTCGTCATCGGCGGCGGGGCGGCGGGCATGTCAGCCGCGGCGGAGCTGAAGGCGAAGGGATATTCGGCCATCATCATCGAGCGCGAAGAGGAGTTGGGCGGCATACTCATGCAGTGCATCCACAACGGATTCGGCCTCATCGAGTTCAACGAGGAACTCTCGGGTCCCGAGTTCGCCCAACGTGTCCAGGAAAAAGTCTCGGCTCTCGGCATACCGGCCCTCTGCGGGGCCACCGTCCTCGATCTGCGGCAGGAGGGCGACAGCCATGTCGTCTACTGCGTCTCCAAAGCCTCGGGCGTCGTCCGCGTAGAGGCGCGAGCCGTCATCCTCGCCATGGGATGCAGGGAGCGCAACCGCGGCAACATCAGGATCCCCGGCTCGCGCCCCTCGGGCGTCTTCACCGCCGGTCTCGCGCAACGTCTCGTCAATATCGAGGGCTACATTCCCGGCAAGGACGTCGTCATAATCGGGTCGGGCGACATCGGCCTCATCATGGCTCGCAGGCTCACCTGGGCCGGCTGCAAGGTCCACGCGGTAGTCGAGATCCTGCCCTATCCCAGCGGACTGACGCGCAATATCGTCCAATGTCTCAACGATTTCGGCATTCCCCTCTACCTTTCCCACCTGACCACGGAGATCTATGGCCAGGACAGGGTCGAAGGCGTGGAAGTGACGCCCATCGAAAACGGCGCCCTAATGTTCGACAAAAGTTTTAAGATCCCCTGCGATACCGTCCTTCTGTCGGTCGGACTCGTGCCCGAAAACGAGCTCTCGAAGAACGCCGGCGTCGAGCTCAACCCCGCCACGAACGGCCCCTGGGTCGATTCCACCCTCATGACCAGCGTGCCCGGCATCTTCGCCTGCGGCAACGTACTTCACGTGCATGACCTCGTGGATTTCGTGGCGGAGGAATCGCGCCGCGCCGGTTCCTTCGCGGCTGACTGGCTTTCCGGCAAGCGCCCGAGGAAGGAGCTCAGGATCAAGACCGGCCCGAACGTCCGCTACGTCAACCCCGCGCGCGTCGATCCCGAGCGGGAGAACAAGCTGTACATGCGCAGCATGGTCGTCAAGAACGGCGCCGTCCTCGAAGTGAAGGTGGACGGCCGGGTCGTCAAGAGCGTCAAGAAACCTCACGTCCAGCCTTCGGAAATGCTGACGGTGAGTCTGGGACCCCAGGATTTCGCCCAGGCGGGCATGGACGCCCAAGTCGAGATTTCAATCGTCTGAAAGCCGCGCGCCCGCCGTCCCACGGCGGAAGCCGCGCTTGGAATGGAGCACTATATGACCGAAATGATATGCATAACCTGCCCAATGGGCTGTCATCTCAGCATCGAGCGACTTTCGGAGAATGACATAGCCGTCACCGGCAACCGCTGCGCCCGCGGCGAGCAGTACGCGAGGGAGGAAATGCTCTCTCCCCGCCGCGTCGTGACCGCGACCTGCCGGACGGCCACAGAGGCTGGCGCGGGAGTGGGCGCCGGAGCCGCTGCGAATAGCCAATACCGGCCGCGCCGCGTTCCGCTGCGCACGAGCGCGGGCTTCCCCAAGGAATGCATTCCCGAACTGCTCGCGCTCATCTATAGCCTCGAGCTGCGGCTCCCTGTGAAACGCGGTCAGGTGGCGATCCCTGACGCTCTAGGGACGGGCGTCGATGTCATCGTGACGAGATCAATGTGACCTGTGCGCAGAAATCCAGAAGCATATATGAGAGGTGCTGTCCGCTATCATTGACGACCCTTCTCCGCGATTATCCAGCGCTCCAGGCACGGTTCGGTCAGGTGTTGTATCCCATGTAATAGGAAATATTACGTCCTGTCTCGGCGAGCACGGGCAAGGCATCGTCAAGTTCCTTGACGCTCATGTAGCTGTCGAAGGCCGAAATGCTTATCGCCGCGATGATGGCACCGCTTACATCGCGCAAAGGCACGGCGTTGCAGTTATCGTTTGGGATGAACTCTTCGCGATCGTTCGACGCGCGTTCTTTTCTTACCTTGGCGAGCACTTTTTTTAAAGCTTCCGGGCTCGTGATAGTACTCGGTGTATAGGCTTTGAGACCTTTTTTCTCTATCAAGGCATCGAGTTCCTCTTCGGGCAGCTCACAGGTCAGGGACTTGCCCATGCCGGTGGCGTGGAATGGAAGGCTTTTGCCGGGGGCGAAATAGGTTCTCGGCAGGCTCATGCTGTCGATCCTGTCGATGACGATGACATCCCCCTGATAGAGCACGCCGAGGTTGAGGTTTGCCTTGGGATATCTCTGACGGAGCATTTCGAGGAAGGGCATAACGACGCGCCGAATTTCCAGCGACATGAGGGCTTTCCTCGATAGCGGAAGGAACTTCAGCGACACTGAAAATAGACCCGTTTTTTCATCCTTCTGGAGATAGCCGGCTTTCGTCATGGTCGCCAGCATGCGGAACGCCATATTGGCGTTGATATCCAGCTCTCTGCACACCGCCTGAATCGTCAGGTTCTCCTCGGATTGGGCGAAGATATCAAGAATCTCGAGGCATCGTTCCACCGCTTTTATGTTGTACTTGTCGGATTTGTCTACCGTCTCGATGTCCATCTGATTCCATCCTAGGCATATTTTTCACTATTCAGAATTTCAGCAATTCGTGCAGGCAGTCCGAGAGTTCCTGATATTTTCCGCTCGAAAGAGCGCTTACAGGAGCCCGCGGATTGCCCGCGGCGAACCCACGAATTTGCAGTGCGGCCTTGATCACTGTCGGAAAAGTGCCGAGGCTGAAGAGTTGACGCAGTTTCGCGAAATTCATTTGTTGCCGCAGAGCTTCATCATAATCGCCTGAAACGTATGCATTGTAAATACCTACGGCAAGTTCCGGACATGCTGACGCCACCGACGAGATGGCTCCTTTGCCGCCGTGGATGAGTGTCGACAGAATCAGGTTATCCCGACCTGCGAGAACGGCGAAGTTCTCTTTATTGATGCGGAGGAACTCGAGCGTCATCCCCAAGTCTCCGCTTGAGTCCTTGACGCCGACGATATTGTCGATGATCGCGAGTCTGTTCATGAGTCTTGGCGTTATGATCAGACCGGTGACAGCTGGATTGTTGTAGGGAAGCACCGGAAGCGACGTCGACCTGCAGATCGCCTCATAATAGGAAAACAATTCGTCTTCGGTGGGTTTGATGAGATAGGGCGTGATGATCGAGAGAGCGTCGGCGCCTTCGGCCTCGGCCATCTGCGCGAGACGGATGGACTCAGCTGTCGACGCGGAGCCGGCGCCGAAGAAAACGGGGACCTTCCCAGCGACCACTTCGAGCGTTTTGCGAAGAACTCGCTTCTTCTCTTCCATATCGATCGCATAGAATTCACCAGCGTTTCCGACGGCGAAGATACCATGGATTCCCGAGCGTAGAAGAAAATTGAGAATTCTTCCCAACTCCTCTTCGTTTATCGCGCCGCTAGAAGTAAAGGGCGTCGGAATTGCCGCGATGATGCCTTTAATATCTATCATAGTAACCTTCAGGGGTATTGATGCTCGAATAGTACGATGATTTTTATAGTGTGTCAAATATAATTATAAAAAAACAGTATAAAACATCAAAAGCATAATATTTTTATAAATATTATTGACAATATTTGATACCCGTTCCTATAATTCGTCCAGTTCCATTATTGTGTTCATCAATTATGGAATGAATCTCAAACGATTCAATTGTTTGTAAAAAGGAGCGATGTATGGGGAAGACTGGCCTGATCCGAAAATTCGTTGTCCTGACGGTTCTTTTGTTCGCGGTGACAGCGCTCGCCACGGCACAGGAGATCGGCTTGCCAAAAAATATCGATGTCTATGTACCCGCGAAGGCGGGTGGCGGCACCGATGTCATGGCCCGTTCGATCGCCAACCAGATATCGAAGGTTTCCGGCAGTAACCTCGTGATACTGAACAATGTCGATGGCAACGGCGTCGTGGCCATGGAGACGATCCGGAACGCCAAGCCGGACGGAAAACAGATCATGCAGTACCATACTTCGATGCTCATTCTCTCCGCCATGGGCAAGTATAAGTACAACGTTCTGGACGACTTCACCGTTATTGCCGTGGGACGAGGTCCGGCTGTGTCAGGCTATGTGCTTCTGGTGCCTCCTGCTTCGCCGTATAACACGCTCCAGGAGTTCATTAACTACGCTAAAAAGAATCCCGGTAAGATTCTCGCAGGAGTTCAGACGGGCGCCAGTACGCACCTCATGGTGGGAATGCTTGAGAAGGAAGCCGGGATAAAGCTCAGGACGGTGGAGGCCGGTTCCGATACGGAGAAGCTCACCGCGCTCGCCGGAAACAATATAAACGCGGCATTCGTGAACGTGAATCAGGCTAAGCAGTATCTCGAGGCCGGAAAGCTAAAGGCGCTTGGCTGCGTAACGACCGATGAAAAAGGCGCGAGGGCTGAGATACTCTCCGACGTGCCCAGTTTCGTGGAGCAGGGCATCAACGTAGTGTATGATACGTTCAGTTTCATTCTTGGCCCGAAGGGAATGGACAAACACTTGGTTGAGACACTCAATACCTATTATCAGAAGGCCGCTGTCGAAAAATCGGTCGATGATCTGCTCGCCAAAGCCGGGCTTCAGCTCCGATTCTACGGGGTGGACGAGGGCGTAAAAATGCTGAAAGTGCATGCTGAACAGATAATCGATGCGGTCAACGCTATCGGGTTGGGCAAAAAATAACGGAATTCAATTTGTCATGGGAGAAAGGTGGCGGATGCGCCATCTTTCTCCCATGACGTAAGGTGATGACATATGAAAATAGCAGTGAAGAGAGATCAGTTTGTCGGGGCGTTTCTCATCCTCATTGGTGGTGTGTACTTTGCGCTTGCGGGTAAAATTGATTTTCCTATGGCCCCGGACTACCCGGGACCCAAGGCTTTCCCGTATATCGCAATCTTTGGCCTTATCATCTGCGGGCTCGGAATATTCATTCAAAGCACAGTGAGCAAAGTTCCTCAAAAAATGTTCATGGTCAGAGATGGTTGGGTGGATCTTATCAAGTCGTTTTTGGCGCTCGTCGTGTATGTCATAGGACTCAAGTTTCTCGGATATTTTATCAGTACGCCTGTGCTTCTTTTTGTGTTGTCTGTCTTTTTCGGTAAAAAAGTCAAGGTCAAGCTTGTTGGCAGAATACTCTTTGCGGTGCTGGTAACCGTGGCGGTTTACGTGTTCTATGTTTATGGGTTCGGCATGAAATTGCCGGTTGGAGCGCTTTTTCAGTAATACAGCGCTGACATACAAATTCATATTGAGGTAATTATGGGAAGCTATTTGCCGTATATTTTGCAGCAGTTTGCGCAGCCGATAAACCTTCTCTTTGTTGTTGTCGGAAGCGTGATCGGAATAATCTTTGGCGCGATTCCCGGTCTGTCGGGGGCTTTAGCGGTGATGCTCGTGCTGCCGCTTACCTACACGATGAATACAGGTTCCGCGATCATCCTTCTCATCAGCCTATGGGTGGGTGGCACATCGGGCGGCTTCATCGGCTCGATATTGCTTGGAATCCCCGGTTCGCCTGCATCGGTCGCCACGGTCTTTGATGGGTACAAAATGACCCAGAAGGGGCAGACCAATAAGGCGCTTGCCATAGGCATGATAGCGTCGTTCATAGGAAATATCGGAGGCATCGTTATCGCCGCGCTGTTGTCCGAAAAGATCGCGGACGTTGCGTTCATGCTTGGACCCTGGGAGTATTTCGCGCTCTGTTTCGTCGCGATCACGCTCGTTGTGGGGCTCTCCAGAGGGAACATATTCAAGGGTCTCGCTTCTGCGTCCTTAGGTCTCCTGATGACTTGCACCGGATACTCACCGATCGATGGCGTTGAGCGTTTTACTTTTGGAAGTTATTTCCTGACAGGAGGACTGTCACTCTTCGCGGTGCTCATGGGAGTGTTCGGCCTGAGCCAGATCCTTACTGATTTGGGATTGGGCAACTACACGACGGCGAAACCCGTCGAGACGGAAAAAAAGGGTTTGGACCTGTCCTTCAAGGAAATGTTGCTCCAAAAATGGAATATCCTTCGTTCGTTCCTCATTGGATTGTGGATTGGCTTTCTTCCCGGACTTGGCGCAGGGCTTTCCAATCTTGTCGCCTATTCTTCCGCGAAGAACTCATCCAAACACCCCGAAACGTTTGGCAATGGCGAACCTGCCGGAGTCTGGGCTTCGGAGACGTCCAACAATGCTTCCATCGGAGGAGCCCTCATACCAATGACAGCTCTTGGCATTCCGGGGGATACGGTCACCGCGATCTTGATCGGCGCGCTAACGATCCATGGGTTACAGATGGGGCCGATGGTGTTCAAAAACAGCGGCAATATTGTCTACTTAATTTTCGCCGCAGTTTTTATCGTATCGATTTTCGTGTTCGTCCTTGAGCTGTCAACCATGAAATACTATTCGGCTATACTCAAGATTCCTTTCTATTATCTCTACCCTGCGCTTGCGATGTTGCTCCTTATAAACTCTTACGTAGATTCCAACAATCTTTTCAATACCAGCCTTATGCTTCTGTTCGCGGTTGTTGGAGTCATTATGACGCTTGGGAATCTTCCAACATCTCCGTTTATCCTAGCCTTCGTGCTCGGGCCTACGATTGAGTCCAATATGTTGAAAGGCTTCCAGTACTCCGGGACCGGGGCGACTTTCTTTACGAGACCGATATCTGCTTTATTGCTCTTTGCCGGCGTAGCCAGCATCGTTTACCCGGGGCTGAAATCCATATTTCTGAAAGCGAAAGCCAGAACTGCGGCTTAATGATCTATAGCTTGATGATCAAGGAGATACATAAATGCCTTTGAACAGTGTTCCCCCGGCGGGAGATCCTGCCCTTGTGATGGAGCGTTCATGTAGGCGCCCCTGGGACTGCTATCTGCCGCCGATTAGGATGGCAGCAGGCGTGTACTATGTCTCGGGCAACGACTGGGTCGGAAGCTACCTGATCGAGAGCGAAGAGGGGCTCATCCTCATCGATGCGGCGATGCACGAAACTCTCTATTTGCTGCTTGAAAACATAAGAAAGCTGGGACACAAGCCCTCGGACATTAAAAAAATTCTCATCAGTCACGCCCATATCGACCATATGGGCGGCGCGAAAGCCTTGAAGGAGCTCACGGGCGCGACCCTCTATGTCGGCGAGAGGGATATGTTGTTCTTGAAAGAGCGAAAGGATTTGATAGGAAATGACGGGGGAAAATATACCTGCGGCGACCTTGAGCCGGATGTTCACTATTCGGACGATACGCCGATCCAGCTCGGTTCGGTGAGCGTCCGGACCGTTTCGACTCCCGGACACACGCCAGGCTGTACATCATTCTTCTTTGACGTTCGCGATGTGGACGGAAAGACGAGACGATGTGGCATGCACGGCGGTGTCGGTCTTAACACGATGTCCAGAGAATATTTCCATAGCAGCGGGCTGCCCGTATCGTTGAGGGATGAATATATCGCGGGACTTGAAAAGCTCGATTCGATGGAAGTGGATATTTGCCTTCCTTCACACACGAATCAAGTGGGCATTCTCCGACTCGTGGACAAGGTTTCTGAAACCTATAACCCCTATTTCGAGCCTTCGATCTGGCACGAACTGATGCGCGAAAGGCTCCAGAAAGTACGCGATTTAATCCGAAAAGAAGAAGGGCGGGCTTGATGGGAAGGAACTTCTCATGCGGGTGAGGGCACTAGAATGAGCGGGACACCAAAGGTCGTCGATTATCAGGTATTCGCCGTCGCGGGATACGACAGCATGCTGCTCACCTTAAGCGGCGCGCATTCGCCGTACTTCACGCGCAACATCGTCGTGATGACCGACAGTTCCGGCAACATGGGCGTTGGGGAAGTGCACGGCGGCGAACATATCAGGCTTGTGCTGGAAAGCTATCGGCCCTACCTCCTGGGTAAGGCAATTGGCGACTGGAAGGGCATCGTGAGTGGCATCCGCAGCGGCAACTACACTCACAAGGAAGACGACGGCCAGGGACTCCAGGGCCTTGACCTCAAGAACTTACGCTTCGTCGTCCACGCAGAGACCGCCGTCGAGTGCGCCCTCCTGGACCTTCTCGGCAAGTTCATGGACCTGCCGGTGGCGGCCTTTCTCGGTGACGGCATGCGGCGCGATTCGGTACTCTTTCTCGGCTACCTCTTCTATGTGGCCGACGCGGCCAAGACGGGATTGCCTTACCTGAACGAAGACGACAGTCCGAACCGCTGGTTCAGGATGCGGCGCCGCGCGGTGATGACGCCGGAGGCTATCGTTGAGCAGGCGCGCGCCGCCAAGGAACAGTATGGGTTCAAGGATTTTAAGTTGAAGGGCGGCGTGCTGCGCGGCGAGGAAGAGATGGAAGCGGTTCGGGCGCTCAAGGAAGCCTTCCCCGACGCGAGAATCAACATAGATCCCAACGGCGCCTGGTCCCTGGACGAGGCAGTCCGCCTCTGCGCGGACATGCGCGGCATAATGACCTACGTTGAAGATCCCTGCGGCCCCGAAAAGGGTTTCTCGGGGCGCGAGATAATGGCCGAATTCAAGCGGGCGACGGGCTTCCGCGTTGCAACCAACATGATCGCCACGGATTGGCGCCAGTTCCGCCATTCAACGGTGCTGGACTCGATCGACATCTGCCTGGCCGATCCGCACTTCTGGACCATGTCCGGCTCGGTGCGCGTCGGACAGCTCTGCGACGATTGGGGCCTTACCTGGGGCTCGCATTCCAACAATCACTTCGACATTTCCCTGGCCGTCTTCGCCCACGTGGCGGCCGCCGCCCCGGGCGAGATAACGGCCGTCGATACGCACTACATCTGGCAGGACGGACAGTACCTCACGAAGGATCCGATGCGCATCGAGAACGGCCGCATCGCCATCAGGAAGGACAGGCCCGGCCTCGGCGTCGAGATCGACATGGGGGCCGTGAAAAAGGCCGCCGCCCTCTACGCCACCCTGCCGTCGGGCGACCGGGACGACGCGGCCGCCATGCGTCGCTTGATTCCAGGCTGGAAATTCGACCCCAAGAAACCTTGCCTGGTGCGGTGACGGGGAGAATTCATGAACAATAAGAAGGAAAAGGCCGCGCGCGGCACCCCCAAGGTCATCGAGATGCAGGTCATCCCGGTCGCCGGCCACGACAGCATGCTGCTGAACCTGAGCGGCGCCCACGGCCCCTTTTTCACGCGCAACATCGTCATCCTGAAAGATTCGGCCGGGCGAACGGGCTTGGGCGAAGTACCTGGCGGCGAGAAAATCCGCGCGACGCTCGAGGATGCTATCTCCCTGGTCGTAGGCTCTTCGATCGGCGCGTATAACAATACACTGAACGCGATGCGCAAAGCTTTCGCCGACCGGGATTCCGAGGGAAGGGGACTCCAGACCTTCGACCTCCGCACCATGGTGCATGCCGTCACGGCGGTGGAATCGGCCCTCCTCGACCTTCTTGGCCAATTCCTGGAACTTCCCGTGGCCGCCCTCCTCGGCACCGGCCAGCAGCGCCGCGACGTCGAGATGCTCGGCTATCTCTTCTTCATCGGCGACAGAAAGAAGACCGATCTGCCCTATCAGGAGGAATCGGAAGCCGGCTGTGCCTGGTACCGTCTCCGCAACGAAGAAGCCATGACGCCCGGATCGGTGGTCGCCCTGGCCGAGGCTTCGCGCGAAAAGTATGGATTCCGCAATTTCAAGCTCAAGGGCGGCGTTCTTTCGGGCGACGAGGAGATGGAAGCCGTGAAGGCGCTCAAGGCCCGTTTTCCAGATGCCCGCATAACGTTGGACCCGAATGGGGCCTGGTCGCTCGACGAAGCCATTAGGCTCTGCAGGGACAAGGTGGGCATACTCGCCTACGCCGAGGACCCCTGCGGCGCCGAAAAAGGTTTTTCCGGCCGCGAGATCATGGCCGAGTTCAGGCGCGCGACAGGTCTCCCCACCGCCACCAACATGATCGCGACCGACTGGCGGGAGATGGGGCATTCCATCGCGCTGCAATCGGTGAGCATCCCCCTGGCCGATCCGCATTTCTGGACCATGCAGGGCGCGGTGCGCGTCGCCCAGCTCTGCGATTCGTGGGGCCTCACCTGGGGCTGCCACTCCAACAACCACTTCGACATCTCGCTCGCCATGGTGGCCCACACGGGAGCCGCGGCTCCGGGAACCATCGCCGCGCTGGATACGCACTGGATCTGGCAGGAAGGGCGCGAGCGCCTCACGCTGGATCCGCCTACGATCGTGGACGGAAACATAGTCGTGGACGAAACGCCGGGGCTTGGTGTCGAGCCCGATATGGGGCGCATCGACGCAGCGCACCGGCTCTATCTCGAACATTGCCTCGGGGCTCGCGACGACGCGTTGGCCATGCAGTATCTCATTCACGGCTGGAAATTCGACAATAAAAAACCCTGCCTCATCAGGTAAGGCGAACATCATTTTGGAGGAAACACTATGAAAGTAGGATTCATCGGTTTGGGAATCATGGGCAAGCCCATGAGCAAGAACCTTCTGAAGAAAGGCTATTCGATAATCGTCAACGATGTGAACAAAGCCGCCGTGGACGAACTCGTCGCCCTCGGCGCCGAAACGGCGGAAAACCCGAGAGAAGTCGCCAAACGAGCCGATGTCGTCATCACGATGCTGCCCAACTCTCCCCACGTGAAGCAGGTCGTCCTTGGCCCCAATGGCGTCATTGAGGCGGCGCGTCCCGGTCTCGCCTTCATCGACATGAGCTCTATAGACCCGCTCGTCAGCCGCGAAGTGGGAGCCAAGTTGGCCGAAAAGGGCGTCGACATGCTCGATGCCCCCGTTTCTGGCGGCGAGCCCAAGGCCATCGACGGCACAATGTCAGTCATGGTCGGCGGCAAACAGGAAGTCTTCGAAAAGTATTTTGATCTCCTGAAAGCGATGGCGGGTTCCGTCGTCAGGACCGGCGAGATTGGCGCGGGCAACGTGACGAAGCTCGCCAATCAAATCATCGTCGCCGTGAACATCGCCGCTATGTCCGAGGCCCTGGTGATGGCCACGAAGGCAGGCGTCGATCCCGAACTCGTCTACAAGGCGATCCGCGGCGGGCTCGCAGGCTCCACCGTCCTCGATGCCAAGGTGCCCATGGTCATGGATCGCAACTTCAAGCCCGGCTTCCGCGTCAACCTCCATATAAAGGACCTCAACAACGCTCTCGAGACCGCGCACGGCGTCGGTGCTTCCGTACCTCTCACCGCCTCGGTGATGGAAATCCTTCAAAATGTCAAAGCGGATGGCATGGGAGACTTGGATCACAGCGCTATCGCCCGATATTATGAAAAGCTGGCGAAGGTAGAGGTGAAGCGCTGAAATCGATAGTGAGTAAACACATATGAGGATTGTGAAAGGCGGGGCTGTCTCCGCCCTGCTAGAGGGAACGCCGATTCCGCTAATGTTTCGCGCCAGCCAGGTTTTCCCTCGGCCCCGAATCGACGCGAAGGATATTCCATCTTCTGTGGCTGCGGAACTGGGGAAATCGGACATAGTGGAGCGGATCAGACCAGGGATGAGGGTGGCGATCACGGCGGGGAGTCGGGGTATAGCCAACATCGCGGTCATCACGAAGGCCATCGTCGACTTCGCCCGCGTTCGCGGAGCCCGGCCTTTCATAGTGCCCGCTATGGGGAGCCATGGTGGCGCCAAGGCGGAAGGCCAGCGGGAAATTCTCTCCAGCTACGGCATCACGGAGAAAGCCATGGGCTGCCCTATCGATGACCGCATGGATACGATTCTTTTAGGGCATTCGTCCTTAGGGAAGCCCGTATATTGCGCACGCGCGGCCATTGAGGCGGACGGCGTCATCGTCTCCTGCAGAGTAAAGCCGCATAACGCGTTCCGCGGGACTTACGAGAGCGGCATTCTAAAAATGCTGGTCGTAGGACTCGGTAAGCGCGAAGGAGCGGAGAGCGTCCACCGCGAAGGCATGGGTCTGATCGCCGAGAACTTGGTGGCGAACGCGCGCGTTGTCTTGGACAAAGCGCCTGTCCTCTGCGCCTTGCCTTGTGTCGAAAATGCCTACGATGAAACATGCCTAATCGAGGCTATGCCTCCAAATCTCATTCTTGAGCGTGAACCCGAGCTTCTGGCATTGGCCTTCACGAACATGCCGCGCATACTCGTCGGCGAGGCCGACGTCCTCATCGTCGATGAAATTGGCAAGAACTTCTCCGGCACGGGAGTGGACCCGAATGTGACAGGCACTTTTTCCACCGAATTCGCTTCGGGCGGTTTGAAAGTTCAGCGCACCTGTATGCTCCGACTCTCCGAATGTTCCCACGGCAACGGTTTGGGCACGGGGCTGGCGAGCGTGATCACGAAACGGCTTTTCGACGAACTCGAGGCCGAGATGATGTACCCCAATTGCTTGACGAGCACAGTCCTCAAATCCGCGATGATACCCATGGTTGTCTCGGATGAAAGGGAGGCTATTCAGGCCTGTCTTCGTACGTTGAACGGGGTCGAGCCCGGCGAAGCGCGCGTGGCGAGGATTGCCAACAGCCTCCATATCGGCCAGATTATGCTCTCCGAGGCTTATTACGCGGAAGTGCTTCGCGGCGCCTATCCCGGCGTGGAAGCCCTGAGCGAGCCTCGCATACTCGCTTTCGACGCGTCGGGAGATCTTGTAGAACCAACGATTTTTGAAGGCGAGGTATGATGATCGATTTCCGAGCCAGAGTTGCGGACAATTACCGCTTTTTCAACGTATGGTCATGCTCGGTTTGGCCCTGGGCGGTGTCACTTCCTCTATGTTTTTTTTCTATTCGACGGCACCGTCGGCATCAGCTTCAGGAGGTACGAGGATATGGTCGATAACGAAAAAATGGCTCCTCTCTATATCAAGGTGAACCCGGAAGATAATGTTGCCATCGTGGTGAACGAGGGCGGACTTGATAAAGGGGCGGTTTTCCCCGATGGTCTCGTGCTTCTCGAACATATCCCGCAGGGACATAAAGTTGCTCTCGTCGACATAGAAAAAAATGGCTTGATCCTGCGCTATGGCCAGACGATAGGCTATGCGAAGCGCCGACTTCCGAGGGGAAGCTGGGTCGAGGAATCTTCTGTCGTCCTGCCCCCCGCCCCCGATCTCGACAGCCTGCCGCTTGCCACGTTTCATGGCAGGTCGGCCGAAAAGCTCGAAGACCTGTTTTTCGAGGGATATAGGAACGCTGACGAAAGGGTGGGATCGAAGAATCTTCTCGGCCTCGTGCCGAGCGTCCAGTGTGTGGCTGGCGTCCTCCAGCATGTGGCCGCCAGAATAGAAAAAGAATTGTTGCCGCGTTTTCCCCATGTCGATGGGGTGGTAGCTTTGAACCATTCTTACGGTTGCGGCGTCGCAATCTCGGCTCCCTTCGCTGAAATTCCGATTCGGACGATACGGAATCTGGCCGCTCATCCGAACTTCGGCGGCCAGGCCCTCATCGTGGGACTGGGTTGCGAAAAGCTTCAGCCGGAATTGATCGCGCCCGCCTGCAGAGCTGGTGATGCCGCAGCCGTAATCGTCCGCCTCCAGGAAGAAGCCGGCTTTTCCGGCATGGTAGAGAGGCTCATGCGGCTCGCCGAAGAGCGCCTTCAGATTCTCGAGAAACGCCGGCGCGAACCTTGCCCACTCTCCGACCTCGTCGTTGGCCTCCAGTGCGGCGGCTCCGACGCTTTCTCGGGCGTGACCGCCAATCCGGCGATCGGCTACGCGGCCGACCTCCTCGTGCGCGCCGACGCCACGGTCATGTTCTCCGAAGTGACCGAGGTGCGCGACGGCATCCACCTCCTCACGTCGCGCGCCGCGACGCCCGAAGTCGGGGCCGCGCTGGTTCGCGAGATGAAATGGTACGACGAGTATCTCGAGCGCGGCGGCGTCGACCGCAGCGCTAACCCTACGCCGGGCAACAAGAAAGGCGGCCTGGCGAACATCGTGGAAAAGGCCCTCGGCTCGATCGCGAAATCGGGGACCAGCCCCATCGCGTCGGTGTTGGCCCCGGGAGAGCTTGTCGTGGGAAAAGGACTTGTCTTTGCCGCGACGCCCGCGAGCGATTTCATCTGCGGCACGCTCCAGCTGGCTTCGGGCATCCATCTTCAAGTATTCTCGACGGGAAGGGGAACTCCGTATGGCCTCGCCATGGCGCCCGTCATAAAAGTGGGATCGAGGAGCATCCTCGCGAGACAATGGCCCGACCTCATCGACATAGACGCCGGCCGCATCGCGACGGGAGAATCCTCGATCGAGGAAATCGGTCGCGAAATCTTCAACTTCATCATCGACGCCGCCAGCGGCCGGAGACAGCCTTGGGCCGATCGTCATGGGCTGCGCAACGATCTTGTCCTCTTCAATCCGAGCCCGGTCACCTGAACTAGGTCGCCTGAGCTCGGTCTCCTGAGTCCGACTACCTGAAACTCCCGAGGGAACTCCTCATTGGGAAATCCGCATGCCCGTCCTCTGGACAAATGACGTTGGCTGAAAGATTATTTCTTTACAGCCAGGTTTTGCCGTGATATTGTGTAATAGAATTTCAAGCTTAGAATTTCAGGAGGCGGTTATGCAGTTCAAACGGACGGCGGTGGCGGTACTTCTCGCGCTTCTCGCCCTGAGCTCGGTTTTCGCGCAGAAAACCACGATCAATTTCTGGACCTGGCGTCCCGAAGACGTCGAAACCTACGACAAGCTGATTGCCATATTCGAAAAAGCGAATCCAGGCGTCAAGATTGTCCAGACGGCGCACAAGAGCACCGACTACAACACCATACTCTCCGCGGCGCTCTCGGGCGGCTCGGGTCCTGACATCTTCCAGAGCCGCGCCTATGGCGGTCTCGAAACCTTCGCCCAGTCGGGCTTCCTCGAACCCGTTGAGAAATGGGTTCCCGAAGTCAAGAATTTCGACAAAGGCCCGCTCCGCGGCGCCACGTCGATCAAGGACGGAAAGATCTACGGCGTACCCTTCGCCAGCCAGACCCTCTTCGTGTTCTATAATAAAGCTCTGTACAAGGAACTCGGCCTCTCCGTGCCCGAGACATGGGAGCAGTTCATCGGCAATCTCCAGGCCATGAAGAAAGCGGGAATCCAGCCCCTCGCCAACGGCGGCAAGGACGGATGGACGCTCGAAGTCATGATGGGATCGATGTGCCCCAACTTCTACGGCGCCAATGACTTCTTCGACGCTGTCGTGGCGGGCAAGACCACCTTCCAGGATCCGCGTTTCGTGGGCGCCATCGCCAAGCTCAAGGAACTCACGCCCTTCATGCCCGACCTCTACATGGGCGTCGCCTATACCGACGCGCAGTCCTCCTTCATCAACGAGGTCGCCGGCCACTTCATCGGCGGAAGCTTCGAAGCTGGCTATTTCTCGGCCCAGAACCCCAAGCTCGACTATGACGTGTTCGCTCCTCCCGTCGCCAAAAAAGGCGATCCGCACTACGTCTCCGTCTACGCCGACGGCAACTTCAGCATGAACGCCGCGGGCAAGAACAAAGAAGCGGCCGCGAAGTTCCTCCGTTTCCTCGCCGGCAAAGATACCGGCAACGCCTTCATCAAGGAACTGAAGCAAGTCTCCGCCGTCCCCGGCGTCGATACTTCGACCTCGCCCTATATTTCCAAGGTTCTCTCGCTCCAGAAATACAACACGCCCTACCTCATGCTCGTCGGTTTCAGGTATCAGCAGCCCACGGGATCCGTGCTGATCCAGGCCGCTCTCCAGGGCTTCATGGCCGGCAAATTCGACGCCGCCGAAGTCGCCAAGCAAGTTCAGGAAGGCATCGCCACCTACTACGCGCCATTCAAGAAATAACAGCCTGACCAATTTCCGGCCGGAGACTTTCCTTTAATAAAGGGAAGCCTCCGGCGCCTTCATTTCCCAATCCGGCATCCTTCAGCCATTGCCATGGCGAAAGCGATCGGCCATGTATCCAGGAGCAAGAACTTGACGAGAAAAGACGCGCGCAAAGGTTTATGGATAGCGTTTTTCGTAACGCCAGGGCTGACGATAGTCGCGGTAGTCATCCTCCTGCCGCTTTTCATGTCGCTCTTCAACAGCCTTTTCAGCTGGACACAGCTTCTTCGGAGCGACTTCGTGGGATTCGAGAATTTCAGGAGGGTGTTCTTCACCGAACCCTATAAAACGAGATTTTTCAACGCGCTGGGCAACAACGCGAAATGGTTCGTCTTCACGATGCTGATCCAGAACAGCCTGGGCCTCCTCTTCGGCTATCTGCTTTCGCGGAAAGTGCCGGGCCATGAGTTTTTCAAGCGCGTGATTTTCATACCGGTCCTGTTCTCCATCGTCGCCGTAGGCTTCCTGTGGAGCCTCTACCTGCGACCCAACGGCCTGCTCAATGGCGTGCTGAAGCTCGCCGGCCGACCCGATCTCATGCGGGCATGGCTGGGCGAAGAGGCCATAGCCACATTTACGATTATTTTAGTCAACATCTGGCGCTGGGTAGGCTTTCCAAGCCTGGTATTCCTCGCCGCCATCGACAATGTGCCCACCGACTGCCTGGAAGCGGCATACCTCGACGGAGCCAAAGAATCCACCGTTTTCAGGAGGATCGTGCTGCCCCTCATCATCCCGTCCATCACGGTCATCACGGTGCTCACCATCATCGGAAGCCTCAATGTCTTCGAGCAGATCTACACGATGGCCGGTCTCGACGGCTCGCCCAACTTCTCCACGGATACGATAGGAACGCTTTTCTACAGGACAGCCTTCGGATCGGTGGATTCGGGCAGTCCCGAAATCGGCATAGGATCGGCGATAGGCGTCATCATCTATGGCCTCACCTTTTTCGCGTCGGTGTTCTCCATTTCGGCGCTCTCGAAAAAGGAGGTGGAGCTGTGACCACAGATTTCCGCTTCCGCGGCGCCGGAACAGGAAGGAAGATCGCCATCGCGGCGATAGAAGTCGTCCTCGCTTTTTATGCCCTCCTCATCTTCTACCCCCTCGTCAACATGGTGCTTTCGTCGTTCAAAAGCACGAGGGAAATACTGCGTACGCCCTTCGCCCTGCCGAGCACATGGGATTTTTCCAACTATGTGACAGTATGGGTCAAGAAAGGATTTGGGCGCTACTTCTTCAACAGTCTCTGGATAACCACAGTATCGATGGTCTTCGTGCTGATCTTCGGCTCGATGGCGGCATTCGGCCTGTCCCGCTACAAATACAAATTATCCACCCTCGTCTACATGCTCTTCCTTTCGGGCATCATGCTGCCGCTCAAGGCAGCGATCATCCCGCTTTTCATACTCATGAAAAAAATGAACCTCGTGGACAAGCCCCTCTCGGTGATCCTCATCTTCATCGGCATGGGGCTGCCTTCGACGGTTTTTATACTTTCCGGATTCATGAAGGCCATACCGATCGATCTCGAATACGCCGCCCGCATAGATGGCTGCTCGGACTGGGCCATCTATCGCAGGATCGTGATGCCGGTCGTGGCGCCCGCCATCACCCTCGTCACGATCTACAACGCCGTCCCCATCTGGAACGACTTTTTCTTCCCTCTCGTCTTCCTGCAGAACAACAAATGGAAGACGCTTCCCGTGGGGCTGACGAGCTTTTTCGGCCAATACAGCACGGACTGGAGCCTCTGCTTCACCGGACTGTCCATAGCCGTCGTCCCCGTCCTCATTCTCTATCTTTTCATGGCGAAATATTTTATCCGCGGCATGACGGCTGGCGCCGTGAAATGAAACCGCGCGGAGCACGGAGCTTTACATGACCAAAGGCGAACTGACGGCGTTCAGAAAATTATATGAAAAAGAACTCTTTGAAAGCGTGGTCCCTTTCTGGGAGCGCCACAGCCCGGACCGCGAGGCCGGGGGATACTTCAGCTGCATGGATCGCGACGGGACGGTTTTCGACAAAGACAAATTCATGTGGATGCAGGGCCGCGAAGTCTGGGGATTTTCCCACCTCTACAGGACGGTGAGACAGGAACCCCGCTGGCTTGACATGGCGAGGCTGGGCGCCGATTTCCTCCGCGAGAAGGGAAGGGCGCCGAACGGCGACTTCTGGTTCGCGGTCGACCGCGAAGGGAAACCCCTCGTGCAGCCCTACAATATCTATTCGGACTGTTTCTGCGCGGCGGGTTTGGCTGAATACGGCCGCGCGTCGGGCGAAACCTGGGCGACGCGGATGGCGGTCTCCACCTGGAACCGCATACAGGAGCGCAAGGCCAACCCCAAGGGGCAATGGAACAAGCAGATCGGCGCGAACCGCCCGATTCTCGCCATGTCCTTCCCGATGATGCAGGTGTGGATGGCGGGCGTTATGGAAGGCCTCGTGCCCCAGTCCGAACTGGACGCGATCGTGGACGCCGCGATACGGCAGGTGCTGACGCTTCACCTGGATCGCGAGCGCAAGGCTCTCTTCGAGAGAGTATTCGCCGACGGTACCCGCCCCGACTGCATGGAAGGCCGGCTGCTGACGCCCGGCCACGCGCTCGAAACCCTGTGGTTCATCATGAGCGTGGCGGAGAAGCGGGGCGATGTCGCCATGATCGAGACGGCGCGGGACGCCATGCTCTGGACTGTCGAACGCGGCTGGGACCAAACCTATGGCGGCATCTACTACTATCAGGATTTCGAGGGCTTCCCCACCGATAAAATCGAGGCGGGCATGAAGCTGTGGTGGGTCCACGCCGAGGCGCTCTGCGCCTTTCTCCTTGCATACAAGCTGACGGGCGATCCGGCCTGCGAAGCCTGGTTCAGGAAGATACATGACTGGACATGGAAGAGATTCCCCGATCCCGAACATGGGGAGTGGTATGGCTATCTGGACAGGAGGGGCGAGGTGGCGCTCACGCTCAAGGGCGGAAAGTGGAAGGGCTTTTTCCACATACCCCGCGACCTTCTCGCCTGCATCGGATGGCTGAAGGAGATGGAAGCGTCCAGCGGGGACGAAGAGCGGAAAGACGGGCGAAGCGATGGATGAAATAGGCAATCTCGACGGCGCCCTGACGGCCATTCGCGTCCGCCTGGCCAGCCTTTCGGAGGCCGAGCGCAAGGTGGCCGATTATGTCTTCAGGGAGCCGAAGAAGACGCTGTACTACAACGTGGGCGAACTGGCCAGGCAGAGCGGCGTCAGCCAAGCGGCGGTCATCAGGTTCTGCAAAAGGACGGGCCTCGGAAGCTACAATGACTTCAAGATGCGACTCGCCCAGGACGTCTTCAGCGATTTCGACGAACGATTCATCCCCGACCTCGACCTGGAGTCCATGACGCCACCCGAGCAGGTCATCCGGAGCGTGATCGCTTTTTCCCAGCAGGGACTTTCCCAGCTGAGCGCGCTTTTGGATCCGAAAGTGATGGAAGCGGCCTCCAACGCCATCATCGGGGCTTCCTCCACGGCCCTCTTCGGCGTCGGGGCTTCCGGCATCGTCGCCAACGATTTCCTCCAGAAGCTCCTGCGCATCGGTCTCCATTCCTTCTTTACGGCAGACATGGACCTGCAGGTGACGGCAGCCGCCTCGCTCAAGCCGAGCGACGTCGCTTTCGTGATATCCTATTCGGGGGAAAACGCGGGAATGCTGGAAGCGGCGAAACAGGCAAAGCTGCGCGGAGCGAAGGTCATCAGCCTTACGATGGACAGCGCGAACAGCATACGCGCCGTAGCGGACATTAAGTTGCTTGTGCCGGCCTCGGAACGGATTTACAGGCAAGCCGCCGTCACGTCGCGCATCAACCAGCTGACGGTCGTCGATATCCTCTATTCCATCATCGTCTCGAAAAATCTCGACATGTCGATCGCGGCCCTGGAGCGCACGATGGCCGCGACCCACCAGAGGAAAGGAAAAGTCCCATGAGCATAGTATTGGGGGTGGACGGCGGCGGGACGAACACGCGCCTGCGCCTCGCGGACGAAAACAACAAACCGCTGTGGGAAGGCAAGGGCGAAGGCATCAATCCGAACGCGGTCCCGAAGCCCTTGATCGTCGAGAGGCTCGGGAGGCTTTTCGCCGAAGCCTTCGGCGCCACCGGCATTGCCGCGGGGGATCTGAGCGCGGGCTGTTTCGGCGTCGCGGGAATGGATCGGCCTTTGGAGCGTCTCGAGATGGAGTCTCTGATCAGGGAAGAATTTGGGATTGGCTGTCCCCTCGCGATGCTTTCGGACCCGGACATCGCCCTCGTAGGCGGCTTGAAACGCCTGGAGGGATACCTTCTCATAGCCGGCACAGGATCGATCGCCATCGTGCGCCTGGCCGACGGCACTCGATTCCGCGCCGGTGGCCTCGGCCATTACCTCAGCGACGAGGGATCGGCTTTCTTCATCGGCTTTCAGGCCATCCGCCGCGCCCTGCGCTCGGCCGAAGGCCGCGACCTTCCGACGGCCATGCTAGAGCCGCTCCTGGAAAAGTTCGGCCTCGAGAAGGGCGGCGATTTCGTGCGATTCGTCTACAAGGGCTTTGACAAGGCGCGGATCGCCGGCGCGGCCGACCTCGTGGAACTCCACCGCGCCGCCGGCGATCCGCTGGCCATAGCCATCATGGAGGAATCCCGCGACGAACTTGTGCGCCTCGTCGCCTCCGTCCGCGATCGCGCCCAGGACCGCATCGCCGATCCATCCATACTGCTGTCGGGGGGGCTCCTCGAACACAACCCCTGGCTTCGCGGCTCCATCCTCGAGAGGCTGAAGACCGAGTGCCCCGGCCTGAAACCGGTCGAGCCCGCCGAAAGCGCCTCGTTCGGCGCCTGCATGCTGGCCATCAACCTCCTGAACCGGAGCGGGGATCGATAACACCGCCCTCCCTCGCCGGTGCTATGTGTGTTTCCGCACAGATCATAACGAGCTCATGGCTTATCTTTGTTCCAGAAAGCTGGGATAAATACGTCTCAACCAGCCGACTCACCCGTCGCTCGACGGAGGGAGTGTTGGTCCCATAGGACTGCGCCTCCTCGGTCAAAGGGAACCGCAGCATGGAGTACAAAGATTATTACAAGATCCTTGGCGTTGAGAAAACCGCGGGAAAGGATGAACTGAAGAAACAGTACAGGAAGCTGGCGCATAAGTATCATCCCGACGTCAACACCGCCGACAAGGACACGGGGGCCAGGTTCGGCGAAATAAGCGAAGCGTACAATGTACTGGCGGACGATGAAAAACGCCAGAAATACGACATTCTCGGCAGCGATTGGGAACAGCACCAGAACACCGATCGGCCAAGCGGTTTCGACTGGTCGAAGTATGCTTCGCCGGGAAACGGGGAAACACGGGGCCGCACGATGAACTGGGAAGACGTCTTCGGAAGCGGGGCTGGAAGATCGGATTTTTTCAGGACAGTATTTGGGCAGGAATTCGGGGACACCGAAAGCTCAGGCTTTGCCCGGAAGGGACAGGACTTGAACGCCGAACTCACCCTGAACCTGAAGGAAGCCTACGAAGGCGGCACCAGGATCCTGTCGACGGGCGCAGGCAAGCTCCGCATCAAACTGCTGCCGGGGATATGGGATCGCCAGAAGATAAAAATCGAAGGGAAAGGATTGTCGGGGTATAACGGAGCCGCGAATGGGGATCTTTTCATCACGTTCCTTCTCCAGCCAGACCCAGAATACAGACTCGAGGGCGTGAACCTTTTCAGGGACATACCATTGAGCATTTATGTCGCCGCGCTCGGCGGCGATCTCGTCGTTCCGACTATTTCCGGAAATTTCGAGCTCAAGATACCTCCGGAGACGAATAACGGTACGGTCTTCAGGCTGAAGGGGCGAGGCTTCCCCGTCTATGGCAAGCCGGGGCAGTCTGGAGACCTTTTTCTGAAAATGGCGCTGAAGCTGCCCGGGAAGTTGACCGAGCGCGAAAAGGTTCTCTTCCGCGAACTGGCGGCCGCCAGGCAAGAAAATGTCGAGGGGGAAAAGCAATGAACGTTCGAAACGCGATCCCGCTGGATCAAGTATGCCGCTATTTCAATATTGAGGTCGAAGTCGTGCGCGATTTCGCCGAATTTGGCCTCTTTCCGACTATTCGCGACGATGGAGAGACGGGTATCGAACCGCATCAGCTGGAGAAGGTTGCCAGGATAATCTCCCTGTATCAGGCGCTTGGAATCAACAAGGAAGGCATAGAAGTCATTTCCGCGCTGCGGGATCGAATCCATGGGCTGGAGGATGAGATCGAGCGCCTGCGCTTCGAGGTGGAGAAACTGGAAGGTCATCTGCGAGGCGAGGCTCCCGAAGCGCTCAGCCGCCTTGGCCTGCTTATAGATATCCAATATCGCTAATGCGTTCCAGTACGGATCGCCGAAAGTCAGGCTGGGCACCAAGCCCCCAACCTGCGGGGCAATAAAAAAGCCGCCCGGGCTTGAGGCCCGGGCGGCTTTCCACAGCCTTCATCAAGAAAATCGCGCCTGCGTTGCCGCGCGACGGCACTATCGTGCCGACGGCGCTGGAGCGCCGCAGCGCGCGGACGCCGCCGCCGCTTATTCGCCTTCCCTCACGATCTCGATCTTGATGCCTTCGTTGGATTCGGCTTCTTCTCTGGGGGGAACGGTCACTTTCAGGATACCGTTCCTGAAAACGGCCTTCACCTTTTCCTGATCGAACTTGTCGGCGGGAACGTAGTACTTCTGCTTCTCGATATCCTTGAGCTTGAGCCTGCGCTTGAAATAGCGGATGCCCTCGAGGGGCGGCTCCATCTCGATCTTGGCGGAAAACACCATGTAGTCGCCCTGGAATGAAAGGCTGATGTTTTTCTCCTCGAAGCCGGCCACCGCGAACTCGAACACGATGCTGCGTTCCGTGGTGAGATAAATGTTCATCGGCGGATAGGAAAAATTGGGATAATAATCGGCGTTCTCGTCGGACTGGGCGTCGAACCAAGCCCCTCCCGTCGCGCCGCCGCCATGGGCTTCGCCGCCGGCGCCAAAGCCACCCATAGGGTTGGGGCCGCAGCCGTCGAATCCGGGCGCGAAATCTTTCATTTTCTCGCCGAAATCCTTGGCCGCCTCGAACACATCGTCCAAAATGGAGCCGATGTCCACATAAGTTTTGTTGCTTTTCATCGTTTCCCTCCTTAAAGGAAACCGGAATGCCATTCCTATGGCTCATCCCGTTTTTATTCGCCGGTGGCCGAAGCCCCTCGCGGCTTGGGCTGTTTCCCTTTGGGGCGGAACAGCCTCATCGAATGTAAAATACCATTATTATCATCAAAAAGCAATAAAAAGCCGGCCGCCCTGGTTAAGGGCGGCCGGCCGGATCACAAAGCTGGATCGAATCGGTACATTACTTTTTCGGATAGAGCAGCGGATAGTCGTTCGCTATGCCTACCGCCACAAGCTCCTCGGGGATCACCGACCAGTTGCCGATGGGGGCCACCGTCACGGTTTCGGTCTGGCTCTCGAACCACTTGAGAAGGAAGAAGCGCAGGTCCTTCGTGGTGGCGCCGTTGACCAGCTTCATCGTCCTGATGGTCGTCGCGTCGATGCCAGCGCCCTTCTCGAGATGGCCGCCGCCGCCCGAACCGCGGTAGGAGTTGATGGCTACCGTGTAGGTCGCGTCGGGGTTGAAGGCTCTGCCGTCCGACATGGAGGTGATGTTGACCTTGCTGCCCACCGGCTGCGTCACGTCGACGAAGTAGTTGATGCCCGCGGCCGAGTCGTAGTTGTAGTAGCGGGTCTGCGTCTGGGCGGTGTTGTATCTGGCGTCGAACACCAGTTTTCCTTCCTTGTCCTTCTGGAAGGCGATGAGGTGGTTGCCGTCGTTCGGCATGGTGTCGAACCAGAATCTGTAGGAATATTCGAGGAAATCCTGGATCTGCTTGCCGGTCATCGTCATCGTGTAGAGGAAGTTTTCGTACACATAGAGGTTGAACATGTCGCGGACATAGAGGGTGCCGTCGGCGCTCGTCGGGATCTTCGCGTCCGCCGAGAGCGGGGCCACGAAGGAAATGTCCGCCGCGGCAAGCCCCATGGCGGGGTCCTTGGAGAGGTCGAGCTGGATTCTGTGGATGAGGTCGACGAAGGCGGAATCGCCGAACATGGATTCGCGGGTGGTGATGACGCCTTCCATCTTGCCGATGGGGCGGTCGACCCATTGCTTGATCTCGTCATAGCCGGGCTGGAACTGGGCGTTGAAGTCGGGATCGGCCTTGTACTGGCCTACATCGACGAGACCGCCGCGGACGCGTTTTTCCCATTTCCCGGTCGCGTCGTTCCAGTCGAGCGTGAGGTTGACGATGGGGACTTTCCTGGCCGCGTTGAGGGCGCCGTAGATGTAGACGGTTTTGCCGTTGGGATCCTTCACTTCGATCTTTTTCTTGGTGGCGGGGTCCCATCCCATGCCGTCCCAGCCGGAATGGTCGTGGCCGACGAAGATCATGTCGAAGCCGGGAACCTGCTCGGCGACGATCTGCGAAGCGTTCTCGTTGAATCGGGTGTCTTTCTTGACATTGCCGTAGCTGTAGTCGACGCCCGCGTGGAAAAGGCCGACGATGACATCGGGTTTTTCCTTTTCTTGGATGATGGGAATCCACTTCTTGGCGCTTTCCACCATGTCCTCGAACTCCATGCCCGTCCAGAACTGAGGTGGCAGCCAGTCGGGGACTTTCGGCGAAATCATGCCGAGGACGGCGATCTTCACGCCGCTCTTTTCGATGATGGAGTAGGGGGTGAAGTAGGGGCTTCCGTCCGGCTTCACGGCGTTGGCGCAGAGCACCGATGCCTGTACTTCCTCATAGAGCTTGTCGTAGACATTGTGGCCGGCTTCGATGTCGTGGTTGCCGACGCCGATCGCGTCGAACTGGAGATAGTTGAGGGCCTGCGACCAGATATGGGGGCCGTTTGTCTTTTCAAAGTTGTAGTAGTAGACGGTGGGCTGGCCCTGGAGGGAGTCGCCGTTGTCGAGGAGGACGACGTTCGGATTGGCCGCTCTTTCCTCTTTGATGAGGCTGGCGACTTGGGCGAGCGAGGTCGCCATCGGCTTCGCGTTGACGAAATCGTAGGGGTAAATCGCCCCATGGATGTCCGATGTCTCGATAAACGTGAGCGTAACGCTCTTTTCCGCCGGTCCGCCCTGGGCGAAAACGGACAGCGAAAGCAGCGCGACGCATAGTACCAATGCGATGCGTTTCATGATACCTCCTATGGCGAATATAGTGCGATACGACGGAATATATCGTACCGCACTTCACCCAGGCGCGCAAGGCAAAAGCTTATTTCTTGATCAGCCTCAGGAGCATGTCGTACACCTGCTGTCCGCCGGCGGCCGGGCCGATCTGGCCGAAGGCCACTTTCTGGTAGATGAGATAGAGCGTGCTGTTCAGCTCGGTGTCGTTGGGCAGATGGGCCGTTTCCTTGGACGAATGCGGTCCGGCGCTCTTCAGGTATTCTACTACCTTCTGGTCGTTGATATCGGCCAGGCCGGCGGCTCGCGCCGTCGCCGAGGCTGAGGCGCCGCGGTCGTTGCCGAGCACCTTCGCGGCTTCGGGGCTGTTGACAAGGAAGTTGATGAACTTGACCGTCGTCTCGGGATTCTTGGAATCCTTGTTGACGGTGTAGAACTGGCTCGGGGCCTGCCACAGGGCCTTGGTGGCCGCGGCGCCCGGGAATTCCATGAGCTGGAGTTCGTCTTTCGTGGCGGCCTGATAGCCCGAGAGTCCGTTCGTGAAAATGTAGCCGATCGCCACCTTGCCGGCGATGATGGCCGATGTGTCGGCGTTCGTCTCGGCGAAGCCGGCGGCGATGTCGGCGGGCGGGATCAGCCCGTTGTCGCGGTAGTCCTTGAACAGCTCGAGATATTTCTGCGCGTCCTGAGCCCTGACCGCCGTCGTGTTGCTGACCGCGTCATAGATCGGCGTGCCGTTGTAGCGTGCCCAATAGCTGAAGGGTGTGGAGTTGGAAGACATGGCGCCGATATCCTGCATCGGATAGACGCCGGCGGGAAGCTTCGCCTTGAGGGCCACGAGATAGGCGCGGAACTCAGCGTAGGTCATGGAGATTTTGGGCAGGGGAGCGCCGATCCTCTGGAGCAGGGATTTGTTGTAGACAAGGGCCGGCATGGTGACGCCGGTGGAGACGCCGTACAGGTGCCCGTCGATGGTGCCCGACTCTATGGCGCTCGGATCGATGACCGAGGCGTTGAGGATGCCGCCGACATATTTATCCAGCGGCAGGAGTACGCCTTTCTTGACATAATCGTTTATGTTGCCGCCCATCTGGATGATGTCGGGACCGCTTCCTCCGGCTATCTGCGTATCGACCTTCGTGAAGTGATCGCCGGCTCCTCCCGATACTTCCGGGTTCACCGCGACGCCCGTGGCCGCCTTGAAGAGGTTTATCGCTTCCTGGCTTCTCTGTATACGGGCCGCGCTGCCCCAATAGGCCCAGCGGAGCGTGGTTGCCTGCGCGAAAACCATCGCCGTACCCATCATTAGGATTAAAAATGCCACGCCAATTTTCTTCATTTCGAACCTCCTGTATAAATCGGGGATGCGATCATCCCTTGATACCCGTTGTGGCGATTCCCTGCACGAAATATTTCTGCAGCGCGAAAAAGAGGACGAGGCAGGGAACGAGGGAAAGGACGGACATGGCGAACATCGGTCCCCAGGACGACATACCCGAAGCGTCCAGGAAGAGTCTCAGGCCCATGGGAACCGTATATTTCGATGGCGAGTTCAGGTAGAGCAGCTGATTGAAAAAATCGTCCCAGGTCCACAGAAAGGTGAAAAGCACGGTGGTGATGAGGGCCGGCATGGTGAGGGGCATGACGATTTTCGTGTAGATGCCCAATTTGCCGCAGCCGTCGATCAGCGCTGATTCGTCCAACTCCTTGGGCAGGCTGCGCATGAACTGCACGAGCAGGAAGATGAAGAACGCGTCGGTCGCGAAAAACTTCGGCACTATCAGGGGCAGGTACGTGTCGATCCAGCCGAAGGAGCGGAAAATTATGTACCGGGGAATGGTCGTGACATGGGAAGGCAGCATCAGGGTCACCATCATCACGGTGAACCAGAATTTCTTGCCCGCGAAGCGCAGGCGGGAGAAGGCGTAGGCGGTAAGGGAGCAGAAAATGACGTTGCCCACGACGCAGAGCGCGCAGATGAGAAAGGAGTTCTTGAAGAAGCTGCCGAAACCGACGATGCCGATTCCTTTCCAGCCTTGGACATAGTTTTGCAGCGTGAAGGTTCTGGGCAGCAGCCTCGGATCGCCGAAGATCGCGTTGCTTTCCTTGAAGGACGCGGCGATGAGCCAGACGATCGGATAGAGCATCGCCGCGCCCAGGACGATGATGAAGAGGTTGGCGATGCCCGAGCTCACCAGCCTTGAGGTCCGGCGCCTCATTCTCCGCTCCCGTAATTGACCAGCGAGCCCGACGCCCGGAAAGCCAGGGCGGTCAGGACGGCTATGATGACGAGGAGAACCCAGGCCATGGCCGAGGCATAGCCCATCTCGGAGAAGCCGAATCCTTTCAGATAGAGGTAGAGGCTGTAGAACATGGTGGAATCCAGCGGCCCGCCCTGTCCTCCCGATACGATGTAGGCCTGGGTAAAGGACTGGAAGGCGCTGATCATCTGCATCACCAGATTGAAGAAGATGATGGGCGAGAGGCTGGGCAGGGTGATGGCGAAGAACTGCCTCGCCTTTCCCGCGCCGTCCACGCTCGATGCTTCGTAGTATTCCTGGGGAATCTGCTTGAGTCCCGCGAAGAAGATGATCATGGGCGATCCGAACTGCCAGACCGCGAGCAGCATCAGGGTATAGAGGGCGTATTTGGGGTTGGAAATCCACGCGGGAGGATTGAGGCCGAAGAGTCCGCGGAGCAGGGTGTTCAGCACGCCGTCGCCGGCGAAGAGCCTTCGCCAGAGCACCGCGATCGCCACCGATCCGCCGAGGAGGGTGGGGATATAGTAGAGCATCCGGTAAAAGGAAATCAGCTTCAGTTTCCTGTTCATCAACATGGCGATGGCCAGGGCGAAGGCCAATTTCAGGGGCACCGAGATGAAGACGAAGCGGAAGGTGACGGAGAGCGAGTTGAGGAAGCGCTCGTCCCTTGGGTACTCGGCGTTTCCCGCGAACATGATGAAATAGTTTCTCAGGCCTATCCATTTGGGAGGCTGCAGTATGTTGAACTGGGTAAAGGAAAGGTACAGTGAATAGATCATCGGGTAGAGGGTCAGCACGAAAAAACCGAGCAGCCAGGGAATGAGAAAAGCATAGGATGAGAGGTTTTCCCGCAGCGCCTTTTTCCTGGCTTTTCCGTTCATGACACCTCGCCGACAGGCATGGGCAGTTGCGCCTTCGCGGCATTTAATGGTGAGTCGCGATTTTTGAATTGTCAATGAGACAGTTATTGACATTTTTTGCCAGTAATTGATTTTCGCGCCTCCGACTGCGCCCGCGGCGGGGCGCGGATTGGCCGCAGGTTCCGGAGATGCGGCGAAAAATCCGTGGTACAATGGGGGCAAGGAGCCGTCATGATTCGATCACCCCATCTGCGCGATCCTTTTGTCCTGGCGCGGCCCGCGGAGGGCAGGTACTACCTTTTCGGATCGACCGACGAGGATATCTGGAAGGGACCGGGCATGGGTTTCGATGTCTATGTGGGCGCTGACCTCGAATCCTGGGAGGGGCCAGTCCCCGCCTATAGGCCCGAGCCCGGTTTTTGGGGCAAGGAAAATTTCTGGGCGCCAGAGGTGCGCGAATACGGGGGCGCCTTCTACATGTTCGCCAGTTTCAATGCGCAAGGCCGAAAGCGGGCGACCCAGATTCTCCGGGCCGAAAAGCCCATAGGCCCTTACCGGATCCATTCGCCCGAGCCGGTGACGCCGTCCGAGTGGGAATGCCTCGACGGCAGCCTTTTTGTGGATGCCGCGGGGAATCCCTGGATCGTGTTCTGCCACGAGTGGGTGCAGGTTGTGGACGGGGAGATCTGCGCCCAGAGACTCAGCCCGGACCTGACAAAGGCGATAGGCGAGCCCGCGCTCCTTTTCCGGGCATCCGAGGCTGGCTGGTCGCGCCCTCCCCGCCGAAAAGACGGTTCCATGAACCCCCTCTCGCGGGTGACCGACGGACCCTTCGTGCACAAGCTCGCCACGGGCGGCCTTGTCATGCTCTGGTCTTCCATCGCAGAGAAAGGCTATGCCATGGGCTGGGCATTTTCTAAGGATGGGATACTTGGTCCCTGGATACAGTCAGAGAAACCCATCATCGATACCGACGGCGGACACGGCATGCTGTTCAGGGACTTCGAGGGCGCTCTCTGCCTCACCTATCATTCTCCCAACGATACGCCCAACGAGCGCTTCAGATACCGGAGGGTCGTCGAAACCGTTAATGGGCTGAAGCTCGCCGACGGGGGATGAGGATATGTCTATAGACCGCAAGGCTCTGGTTTCCCGTCATGACCCGGTACTCACAGGCCTGGATCCCTTCTCGCCCCTTTCTGTGGGCAACGGCGAATTCGCCTTCAGCGCCGACGCGACGGGGCTGAAGTCCTTCGCGACGATACCCGAAGGGGCGACGCCTCTCTGCACCATGGCTCAATGGGGCTGGCACTCCTACGCCCTCGCGCCGGGGGAAATCCGGGACCGCGAGCGCCTTCGCCTCGAGGAATTCGACTCGGAGGGGCGCAGTGTGGGTTACATGACGGCCTCGTCGGGCCAGGAAGAGCTCTTCACCTCGCTGCGGATCAACCCCCATCGCCTGAATCTGGCCAGACTGGGATTCGCCGGATTGCTTCCCTCCGGGATCGGAGCTGTTTCCCAGCGCCTTAGCCTGTGGGAGGGCCTTCTCCGGAGCGAATTCACCTATCGTGGCGAGATCGTGAAGGTGATGACGGCGGTCCATCCCGCCCGCGATGTTCTTTCCTTCAGGGTTGAGTCGCGCGGATTGAGATCCGGAGCGCTGACGTTCCGGCTCGATTTTCCTTATGGATCCCATGAAATAGGCGCTTCGGATTGGGGAGCACCGGAAAAGCACTTCACCGAAGCGATGACTGGAAAGGGCGGGGCCCTGCTTTTCCGGCGCGTTCTGGACAAAGACCGCTATTTCGTCGCTGTCCGGCTGGGACCGGATACTACGATGGAAAGGACAAGCGCGCATGAGTTTATCCTGCGCTCGTCGGGAGAGGCTCTGGAAGCATCCCTCGAGTTTTCGCCCGGCGAAATAGCCGATATGCCGCCCTCCTGGGGTGAATGTCGTTCGGCTTCTTCCCAGCATTGGGCGCGGTTCTGGGAAGGCGGCGGGGCTGTCGAACTGGCGGAAAGCGCCGATCCGAGGGCTTTCGAGCTGGAGCGGAGGATAGTCCTGTCCCGGTACCTGACGGCCATCCAATGCTCGGGCAGCCTTCCTCCCCAGGAGACGGGCCTCACCTGCAATTCCTGGTACGGCAAGTTCCATCTCGAGATGCACTACTGGCATGCCGCGCATTTTGTTCAATGGGGGAATCCCGAGCTCCTCGAGCGCAGTCTGGGCTGGTATCGAAGCGTCCTGGATGGCGCGCGGAAGCGGGCGGCTTCCCAAGGCTACAAGGGAGCCCGTTGGCCCAAGATGACCGATCCCGGCGGCGAGGACAGCCCCTCGGCCATCGGCCCTCTGCTCTGCTGGCAGCAGCCCCATCCGATAATGTACGCGGAGCTCCTGCGGCGTTCCGGGGCCGGGCGCGAAATCCTCGAGCTTTGCGCCGAGCTGGTCTTCGAGACGGCCGAATTCATGGCCGACTACGCCCGCCCCGAGGCGCGCCTAGAGGCGCACTCCGATGGCGGGGACCGGCGCTATGTCCTGGGACCTCCCCTGATTCCCGCGCAGGAGTCCCACGCGCCCTTGGATACTCTGAACCCCACCTTCGAGCTGGAATACTGGCGCTGGGGCCTGGAGACGGCCCTCGCCTGGGCTGATGAGAGTAGCGGTCACCCCTCGCGGCGCGGCGCCTGGGCGGTCGCCGCGAGACGCTGGAAGGCTGTCCTTGCCGGGCTCGCGCACTTGCCGGTAGGTTTAAGCTCAGGCTCAGACGCTGTCTCGGACCCGGGAGCCCGCCCTGTCTACCTCGCCCATGAAAACTGCCCCGATACCTTCACGCGCTTCAACATCGACCACCCATCCATGCTTTTCGCCCTGGGAATGTTGCCCGGCCGGTCGGTGGACAGGGCAACGATGTCGTCCACGTATGATGAGGTGCTGAGGCGCTGGGATTTCGAAACCTGCTGGGGCTGGGATTTTCCCGCCATGGCCATGACGGCGGCGAGGCTGGGACGGCCCAAGGACGCCGTGGACATCCTTCTCATGGATACGCCTAAGAATACCTGGCGCCCCAATGGCCACAACGCGCAAGGCAAAGACGCGCGCCTTCCCCTCTATCTCCCTGGCAACGGCGCCCTTCTCCTCGCGGTCGGCCTGATGGCCGCGGGTTGGGATGGCTCGGGCGACAAGCCCGCGCCGGGCTTTCCCGACGACGGGTCGTGGAAGGTCAGCGTCGAGGGGATCGCGAGGCTTCCATAACAGCGCGGCTTCCATAACCGCGAAGTTTTTAGGCTCGGCCTCACCGCGACATTCGGCATTGTCCTCAATCTATCGGATCTGCTTTCCTCCGACCCATACCGACGCGATGTTGGGCCGGGTCGTGGTGTAGACGATCTTCTGCAGTATTTTTTCGCCCGTGTCGAGATCGTCCCAGAGCCGGATCGAGCCCTCAGGCGCCCTTGTGTCCACGGCGATGGCGTCGAAGTGGAAGCCGGGGGTAAAGTTGCCTATCGGAAGATCGAGGGCGATGCCGCCTCCTGTCGTCGCGATGTAGAAGGCGTCGCGGAAATCGACCCTGCTGAAGGGCCGGCCGCGTCGTTCCTCCGGCGGGAACCTCGCGTCGTTGCCTGTCTCGAGCATGCGGGAGGCGGCGATCGACTCCCGCATCGCCTCGAACATGGAGCTGGACGGCCCGCCCGAGACGTCGGTGCCGAGGGCCACATGCAAGCCACGCTCAAGGGCCGCGCGCAGCGGAAACACGGCGCTCGAGAAGTAGGCGTTCGACAGGGGGCAGTGCGAGACCGCCGATCCGCGGGCCTTGAAAATGTCCATGTCGCCCGAGGTGAGGTGGGGGGCGTGGCCGAGCACGCTCTTACGGCCGAGGAAGCCGAAGCTGTCCAGGGTCTCCGTTCCCGTCATGCCGAAACGCTCGATCACGAAACGATGTTCCCAATCGCCCTCCGAGCAGTGCGTCTGCACATGACAGCCGAGCTCCTTCGCCAGGGCTCCCAGGCCCTTCAGGGAAGCGTCCGTACAGGAGGGGATGAATCGCGGCGACACCACGGCTAGGACCCTTCCCTCGGCGTTGTCGGGATTCGCCTTTACATAGTCGAAGAGGTCGGCCGTCCCACGGATGGCCTCGTCCGCTGAGGCGTCCCGATAGTAGTCGGGGCACTGCTCCCTGTGGTCCATCGCGACCTTCCCGACGAGAGCCCTCTGCCCTTTTTCCAGACAAATATCCGCGAGAATCCTGGTGGCGTCCTGGTGGATCGTGGCGTAGTAGAGGGCCGTCGTCGTGCCGATGGCGATGAGGTCGTCGACGAGAAGGGAATAGGTCGCCCGCGCGAAGGCTATGTCCGCGTAGCGGGCTTCGAGGGGGAAAGTGTACTTGTTCAGCCATACCTCAAGGGGTACGTCAAGGGCTTGTCCGAGCTGCGGGTACTGGGGGGCGTGCACATGGGTATCGATAAGCCCGGGCAGGAGGTAAGTCCCTTCGGGAAGCCTGACGAGGGTCCCGCCATCCTGGGCCGATCGCCGCCTCGCTTCGTAGCCGGGATCGCCCGGCCTGAGGAGAGATTCGATCATGCCGTCCTTGTCGATCGCGATGAGCGCGTCAGCGAACACGTCGACGGCCTCGCGGCGCGGCATGTGGAAGCCGTTCGCCAGGATCGTCTTGCCTCTCAGGTGATTCATGGAAGTCATGGTACGCCTCCGATTCGGCCCGTTATTGTCGTTCCCGGACAAGGCCATGCCGGTCAAAGTCTCGCGCCTTCGCCGCGCGATGGCAGGCCACGCGATGGCCCGGCGCCACTTCAACCAGCCCCGGCTCTTCGGCCTCGCAGTTAACCCCAACCACGGGGCAGCGCGTGTGGAACCTGCAGCCATTCGGCGGATTCGACGCCGAGGGCAGGCTTCCTGAAAGGATTATCCTGGCCGTTTCCCGCCTGGGATGGTCCCTCGGAACGGACGAAAGCAGGGCCTGCGAGTAGGGATGCAGGGGTCCGGCGAAGAATCGCGCCGTGTCGGTTTCCTCGACGAGCTTGCCGAGATACATCACCGCTATCCTGTCAGTCACGGTGCGCACCACCGCGAGATCGTGCGAAATGAAGAGATAGGTGAGGGAATACTCGGCCTGCAGGTCCTGGAGGAGGTTCAGGATCTGGGCCTGGATGCTCACGTCCAGGGCGCTCACGGGCTCATCGGCGACGATGAAGCGGGGTTTCGTCACGAGAGCTCGCGCGATGACGATCCTCTGTCGCTGGCCTCCCGAGAACTCGCTGGGGAAGCGGCGCGCCGAGCCTTCGGGGATCCCGCAGCGGTCAAGGATCTTCCGCGCCTGGGCAGCCGCCTCCGCCCCGGAAGCGAGGTGGTGCACGATGAGGGGCTCGGCGACGATGTCCTGGACGCGCATGCGCGGGTTCAGCGAGCTGTAGGGGTCCTGGAAGATCATCTGCATCTCGCGCCTCATGGACCGCATCTCGACGCGGGAAGCGGCCATCACGTCGCGGCCGCCGAAACGGATCGTTCCGCCCGTAGGCTCGACGAGACGGAGGATGGAGCGCCCCGTCGTCGACTTGCCGCAGCCCGACTCCCCGACGAGAGCGTAGCTTTCCCCGGAGGCTATCGAGAAACTGACGCCGTCCACGGCGCGGACATCAGGCCTTTTCTCGCCGAAGAGCTGGCGGTGGCCGCGGAAGTATGTGCGAAGATTCTCTATCTCGACGAGTGGCGCGCTCATGATTTCTCTCCATGGAGCCAGCAGGCGACCTCCTGGTCGGGCCCGAGGAAAGACCTGGCCGGCCGGGCGCGCGTACAGATGTCAAGGGCGCGGCCGCATCGAGGGTGGAAGGGGCAGCCCGCGGGGCGGGATTCCAGCGAAGGCACCTGCCCCGGAATGGCGCGCAGCCTCGAGCGCTCCCTGTCCAGCGCTGGCCGCGCCTCGAGCAGGGCCTGAGTGTAAGGATGGGCGGGCGCGTCGAAAAGCCGCTCCACTTCCGTGCGTTCCATGACTTGTCCGCCGTACATCACCATCACCTCGTCAGCGATCTCGGCGATGACGCCGAGGTTGTGCGAGATGAAGAGCACGGCTATCCCCCGCTCTCGCTGGAGTTGCTTGAGCAGCTCCAGGATCTGGGCCTGGATGGTGACGTCGAGGGCCGTGGTCGGCTCGTCGGCTATCAGTAGCTCGGGATCCGGAGCCAGGGCCATGGCGATCATCGCCCGCTGCCGCATTCCGCCGGAGAACTGGAAGGGATATTCGTCGCAGGCCAAATCGGGCCGCGGGATGCCCACCGTGGCGAGCAGTTCCACCGCCCGCGCCCTGGCCTGTTTGGGGCCGAGCCCCGAGTGCTGGCGGACGCTCTCCGCGATCTGGTTCCCGATCGTGTAGAGGGGATCGAACGATGTCAGGGGCTCCTGGAATATCATGCCTATCCGGCGTCCGCGCACGCCGCGCAGCTCGCGTTCGGAAAGAGCGCACAGGTCCATGCCGCCCAGGAGCGCTTCCCCGGCCTCGATCCTGGCCTTACTCGGCAAAAGCCCCAGGAGGCTCAGCGCGAGCATGGACTTGCCCGAACCGGACTCGCCCACGATGCCGAGGACGGCCCCGCTCTCGAGGACGAAGCTTACATCGTCCACGGCGGGGAACGTCCCTCGGGCCGTGTCTATTACGGTCCGCAGGTTGCGCACCTCGAGGAGGGGCTTCGGCGACGCGCCGCTCACCAAGCCGCTCGCCGTGCCGCCCACCTTGCCGTTCACCTTGCCGTTCACCTTGCCGCTCATCTCGCGCCCTCGCCGCTCGGGTCGTAATAGTCGCGCAGGAAGTCTCCCGCGATGTTGATCGCCAGGATTATCGCCATCAGGGCGAGGCCGGGAAAGACCACGATCCACCATGCGGCGAAAAAGGTCTGCTGAGCGTCGCTAAGAATGCCGCCGAGGGTGGGCGTGGGCGGCGGAACGCCAAGCCCGAGAAAACTGAGCGTCGCCTCGGAGATGATCATCTGCCCCATGGTGAGCGTCGCGTTGACGAGGATGATCCCGCTGGTCTGGGGGAGGATATGGCGGAAGAGTATCCGCGTTCCGCCGCAGCCTATGGAGTGCGCCGCCTCGATGAAGCTGTATTCCTTGATCCTGAGTACCTCGCCCCGCACCAGCTTGGCGAAGGTCACCCAGCCGGTGAGGCCGAGCACGAGGGCCACGTTGGTGAGGCCCGGCCCGATGGCCGCCACCACCGCTATCGCCAGGACGACGAAGGGCAGGGAGAGGAGGGCATCCACAATCCGCATGATGACGCTGTCCACGATGCCGCCCGCGTATCCCGCGACAAGCCCCAGGCAGACGCCCACCACCGTGGCGATGACGACGGCCAGGAAGGAAACCGCGAGCGAGATCCGGATCGCCAGGATGACGCGGGAGGCGAGGTCACGTCCCAGGGCGTCGGTTCCCATGAGGGCTGGCATGGTCGCCTGGCTTCCGGGGAAACTGTCGACCTTGAGGCTCGGCGGCATGAGGGAGCTCATGAGGTTCTGCTTGAGGGGATCGACGGGGTAGACCGAGGCGAAGACGGCCGCGATGACGGCCAGGGCCAGCACCACATGGGCGGCGAGCGCGAGAGGGTGCCGCAGGAGGGTCGCGAAGTACCGCCGCCTCAGGGGAGGGGCTTCCTCCCGAACTTCCGCCCGAACTTCCATTATTTCCATATTCGTACCCGCGGATCGACGATGCCATAGGCCAGGTCGAGAACCATGCTGAAGGCTAAAATGAAGAGGGCGATGAAGAAGGTGGCGGCGATGACGACGGGATAATCGCGCCCGTAGGCGGCCTGGGCCAGCAGCTGCCCGACGCCGGGCCAGCCGAAGACGGATTCCACGACCACCGACCCGCCGATGACGAAGCGCATCTGCAGGGTCAGCTGCGTCAGCACGGGGATGGAGGCGTTCCTGAGGACGTGCTTGAACAGCACGAGGCGCTCGTTGAGGCCTTTCGACCTGACCACCGTCACGAAGGGCTGCTGCAGAACTTCCAGCATGCTCGCCCTCGTCACCCTGACGATGCCCGCCAGGAGGAAGATGGCTATGGAGACGCTGGGGAGGACGAGATGGGCGAGGGTGCCGTAGCCTGATGGCGGCAGGATGGGGATCATCACGCCGAAGACGAAGATGAGGAGGAGGGCTATCCAGAAGACGGGCATGGATTGTCCCACCATGCTCACCAGCACGGCGGCCGTATCGGCTGCTTTACCGCGCTTCACGGCGGCCAGCATGCCTAAGGGGATGCCGAAGATCGTGGCGAGAGCCAGGGCGGTAAAGGCCAAAAGGAGGGTTGCCGGTAGCCTTTGCAGCACCATCCGGAGGGCTGGCTGTTGGGTGTTGATCGAGTCGCCGAACCTCAGGCGCGAGACCTGCGATAGAAAATCCCCGTATCGCAGGACAAGCGGCTTGTCGAAACCGAAGGCTGTGCGCAGTTCGGCCACTTCCTCTTCGGAGGCCGTGGGCGACGCCATCATCCTGATAGGATCTCCCGAGAGGTTCAGAACGAGGAATACCACCGACACGATGACGAGGATCGTTATAACGCTCTCCACGACCCTGCGCAGCACGAATCTAAACACGGTCGGCCGCCTCCGGGAAACAGGATATCAGGGTACCTTTTTCGGTGTCGAAAAGCCCGCGGTCCGTGATGCGGAAGAAGGGCGCGACCTCCATTCCCAGCCAGAAAAGGAAGAAGAGCGGCTGGTTCCAGGTGGCTCCGCCTGAGCGCAGCCTTCGTTCCAGGTCCTCGATCCGGGCCACGGTTTCCTCGAGGGGCAGGTCGGACATGAGCCCCGCCACGGGAAGCGGAAGCTCGGCGGTCACCCGGCCTTTCTCCACGAGGACGATGCCTCCCTGCAGCTCGATCACGCGATTGGCCGCCTGGATCAGGTCGGCCTTCCGCCGGCCGAGGGCGATGACGCTGTGGTGGTCATGGGCCTGGCTGACGGCTATGCCGCCCTCGCGCAGTCCGTAATTTCGCAGGAAGCCCTTTCCGAGAAGCTCCTCATGCCGCCTGTTGGCGCAGATGAGATAGGAAAGGTTCTCGTCCGAACCGGGAAGATCGACGTCGCCCCCGCTGACCGGCACCCTCGTCTCGACGAGGCGGGTGAAACGGGTGGCCTCTTCCAGCTCTATAGCCCTGATGAGGGCCGTGTCGCCGCCATAGCCTTCAGGCAGGAAGCGGAGATCGGCCTCGGTGATCGGGGAACGGAGGATGGTCCGCGTCAGCCGGTGTGAGTAGGCGTGCCGGGAGGCTTGCGCTTCAGGTCGGGGGCTGGGGCTTCCGTAGCCGTCAATAGGTTTGCCCGAGGCGAAGGTGCCTTCGAGCCTCAGGGAGTCGGGGGAATCGAAGACGAGGATGTCGGCGTAGGCGCCGGGGCGCAGGGCGCCGATGAGCTCCCCGAGTCGGTAGTGTTCAGCCACGTTGCTGGAGACCATGCGCAGCGCGTCAGGCACTGAAATTCCGGCCTTGATCGCGAGCCGCACCTTCTTCAGCATGTAGCTTTCAGGCTTCATGTGGGTGATCAGGATGTCGTCGGTCACGAGCCCCACCCGGGCGGTGGGCAGGCCTTCGCGCGGCAGGACCTCGACGAGGCTTTCCACCTCGCGGGTTATCGTGCCGTTCCGGAGCATGACGAAGATACCTTTCCTTATCTTCTCCGCCACCTCGTCCTGCCTGCGCGGCTCGTGATCCGAGCTCAGGCCCACAGCGAGGCAGGCGTCGAGCTCGGCGCCGCGGATATGGAAGAGGTGACCTTCCGGCGTCCGCCGGTTCTTCACCGCGTGGGTGATAAGGGAAAAAGCGCTGGGCCTGCCCTCCGCGAGAAACTTCACGATCTCCTGGCCGTTGACTTCCGCGAGGCCGACCGTATCGGGCTCCCGCAGCAGCGTGAGGGCTTCGACCTGGGTGAGGGTGCTCAAGGTGTGCTGGACCTCGGGGAGGAAGGGAAGCTCCATCGGGGTCATGAAGAGGACTTTCAGGTCGGTGCCGCGCAGGGCCTCGAGCATTTCCCTTAAGCCCGGCTCCCCAGCTATCGCGCCGACCTCGTGGAAGTCGGTGAAGATCGAGGTGACCCCGCAGCGGAGCGCGGCCTCGGCGAAATGAGGGGGATCGGCGAGGGAGCTTTCGACATGGATGTGCCCTTCGACAAAGCCGGGCGCGAGGAACTTGCCGCCGACATCGATCACCCTCGTCGCGAAAAGGCAGGGCTCCTCGGTGATCCTGGCGATGAGCCGGCCCTTGATCCAGATATCGCCCGCGAGCGTTTCCCCCGTGAAGACATTGAGATACCTGCCTCCGCGGAGGATGAGGTCGGGCGGCTCTATCCCTAGAGCCGCCCGACCCGTCGCGAAGCGCTCGCCGTCATCGGGGAAAAAACCCTTGTGCATCCCTCTGCCGCCCCCAGCGCTATCAGCGCTCTCAGCGCAGCTTGGCATCGTACATATAGAGGAATTCGTCCGATCGCGGCTTCCAGTCCAGTCGGCTCGAAAGTCCGTAGAGTACGGGCTGCTTGTAGAGGAAGATAGCCGGGGCGGCTTCGTTGATCAGGGCTCCCGCCTTGGCGTACAGGCTCTTGCGCAGGGCCTTGTCCGTCGTCTCGTTCGCTCCGGTCAGCAGCTTGTCGATGGCGGGATCCTCGATGGTCCTTAAGAGGCTGCCGGACTTAGTGATGAAGTTGAAGACATAGGAGGCGTCGAACACCGGATTGCCCCAGCCGACGAAATACATCGGCGATGTCTTGTGGGAGAAAAGGGCTCCGTTGAACGCCCCGAATTCCAGGGTGTTGATTTCGGCCTTGACCCCGACTTCGCCGAGATAGCCCGCGATGGCCTGCACCACGGCGCTGTCGTTGATGTAGCGTCCGCTCGTCGCGTCCAGCTTGATGCTGAATCCATTCGGGTAACCGGCGTCGGCGAGGAGCTGGCGTGCTTTCTTGGGATCGTAGGGATAGGGCTTCACGTCCGGGGTAAATCCGAAGTCGTGGGAGGTGAGCAGGGTAGCGGTTTCCTCGCTGGCGGGGCCGATCAGCCTGCTGATGATCGTCTTCTTGTCCACCGCGTAGTTGAGGGCCTGCCTGACGCGCACATCCTTGAGCGGGGAGTCCTGGACGGTGTCCAGTCCGACGAGGAGAACGCGGGTTCCGGTAACTGAGGCGAAGCTGGCCTTGGGATTGGCGTCGATCTGGCTCTTCGCAGTGACGGGAGGATCGACGATGAGGTCGGCCTTGCCGCCCAGGAGGGTGGCAACCCTGCTGGGCGCCGAGCTCACGGTCTGGAACTCGACGTACTGCGCGGGAGCCGGGGTCTTCCAGTAATTGTCATTACGCCTGAGCACGATCCTGTTGCCCCTGTCCCAGCGGACGAACTGATAGGGACCGGTGCCGACGGGTTCTTCGTTGAACTTCTGGGCCCCGACTTTTTCCCTGTAGAGGGGAGGCACGATCTGGAGTTCGGAGAAGTAGTGGTCGGCGAGGGGGAAGGGGCGCTTGCCGATGATGCGCAGCGTAAGCTTGTCGATGACTTTCACCTGGTCGATCCAGTTGAGGTCGTTGGCCCTGGTGGACTTGCTCGCGGGGTCGAAGATCTTGTCGACCGTGTATTTGACAGCGTCGGCGGTCAGGGCTTCGCCGTTGTGGAACACGACGCCCGGCCTGAGCTTGAACAGCCATGAGGTGTCGCTTTCGCGGACATAGCTCTCGGCGAGCGCCGGCACTACCTGTCCGTCGGGGGTTTTCAGGAGAAGCGAATCGAAGATATTGAGGGTCACGTTGTACGCGGGAACGGTCCGGTTCGTCACGGGATCCAGCCCCGTGGGCTCAGCGGATTGTATGACGACGAGGGGATCCTTCTCGCTCCCTGCCTGCGCGAAGAGGCCGGCATTGGATCCGAAGAGCATAGCCACGATAGCCGCCATGATGATAAGACGAAGACTTGTACCGCCGCGACGAAGCATTCGACACCTCCTGCTGCATATAAATGCAGAATATGAATGGTAAACCGGTTTCGGAGAGGATTCTCCGCGATCCTGGTTTAGAGCAGTCCAGATATTTTTATTGCACTGACAATATCGCCAATGGAAAAGCTCTGTCAATAAGAATATTTATGCAGAAACCGGCCCCGCGAAGTGTCTCGCCTTCGCGCCTCCTCCGCTGTATACTCTCCACCCATGCGGAACAGCGAAATCTCCGAAAAGCGACTGATGCACGATATCGAAACCATAGCCAGCTGGAACGAATCCGACCCCGCCGCCGGATACGACCGCCCCACGTTTTCCCCGTCCTGGAAGGCGGCACGCGATTATGTCATCGAGGAAGCCCGGAGGCTGGGCTGCTCGGTGCGGACGGACCCCATCGGAAACGTCCACGCGCGTCCATCAGGGCTCTCCTGGGACGAGCCCGCCTGGCTCTGCGGCTCGCATATCGATACGGTGCCGAGCGGGGGGAAATTCGACGGGGTAGTCGGCGTGGTCGTGGCGCTCGAACTCCTAAGGACCCAGCCCGACGTCGCCATGGAGTTGGTGATCTTCGCCGAGGAGGAGGGCACCACCTTCGGCATCGCCATGCTGGGCAGCCGGGCCTGGGCGGGAACGATAGATATAGAACAGATTAAAAAACTGAAGAATCGCGCCGGAATCGATGTCGAGACCGCCGGCAAGGCTTTTGGCGTCGCGTTGGACAAGATCAACGCACAGAGCTTCGGCTTTCCCCTCGACCGCTACAAAGGCATGCTCGAAGTGCACGTCGAACAGGGATCGGGCCTGTGGAAAAAGGGCTTGCCCGCCGCCGTGGTCACCACGGTCAACGGGCGGAGACAGTATTCGGGGCAGATCCAGGGGCTTGCCAACCACGCGGGCTCGACGGCCATGTCGGACCGATTCGACGCCCTCGCTGGAGCCGCCGAGCTCGTCCTCGGCCTCGAGGCTTTGGGAAGGGAAATAGACCGCGTCCACCCCGGATCGACCCTGACGACAGGAGCCTTGACCGTGTCGCCCAACGCGGTGAACGTCGTCCCGGGGAGGGCTGACTTCATGCTCGACTTCCGCTCGCCTTCCAATGAAGCCCTCGCCTCTGGCGACACCTCGATCCGCCGCCTCCTCTCTTCCATCGGGGAGAAGCGGGGCCTTCAGACACGGATCGAATGTTTCGAGAACCTGCCGGCCCTGCCCTTCGACTCCGGTCTCTGCGATCGCCTGCGTAGGGCTGGGGCCGAATTGGGAATTCCTCTGCCCGACGCCTCGAGCGGTGCCTTGCACGACAGCGCCATCCTCGCTCCCTTCCTGCCCACGGCCATGCTCTTTGTGGCAAGCAAGGACGGAATAAGCCACAACCCGGCCGAGTTCAGCCGGCCTGAGGACATCGCGGCCGCGGCGCGCATCGTGGCCGCCGCCATAGCTTGAAAGTTAACTTCGGAGTCAGAGCTCCCGCGGCTCGTCGGCCAGTGAAGTCGCGCCGGCGCGACGATAATCCCTAGCGCCGCGCCTCGAAGGTCGGCAGTGGCTTGCCTTCGCAGGTGGTCAGGCGCGGCGGCTGGGTACCATAAAGCAGATATTCGGCGATCGGCCTGTCGACGCTGTCGTCCCCGTAGGGTAAAAGGACGAAATGCTGGAATTCGCGTTTCACGACGATCAGGCTGGCGTTGGGCAGAGCCGCGAATGTTTTCAAGGCCCCTTCCAGGATCGTATAGGGATCGTACTCTGACTGCAGCATGACGAAGCCCCCGGCTCGGGCTATGGTCTCGACGGGCGGTCGCTTTACCCTTTGACCGCCCCAGTACAGACAGGGATTCTCGATGCCGGAACCTCCGAAAAGGGGATAGAGTTCGGCGTTGAAAGCGCTTGCCAGAACCCAGGCATCCGCGTCGTACGAGGTTCCCGCGTCATTGCACTGCACGGCCCATCCAACGGCGTCAAATGAATCCATGTCGACAATGCCGGTCTCCATCCGCAACTTTTGGAAATAATTCTTGCTGATCGTCTTGGCTCTTTCGAGCGCCAGATCGCGGAATTCAGGCGGGACTCCCCATTCATTTTTATCTAGCAAAGCGTTGAGCGATTCTTCTGTTTCGGGCGAATGGGTGCCAAGCAAGCCTTGCACTGTCTTCGCGGCATAAAAGGTGAACAGTGTGACGTGAGCGTTGACGGATTGAGCGATAGTCTCGTGCAGGAGAGCCGATGTAACATCCAGAAGATTCCCCCGCAGTGAACGGAAGATCTGCCGCACTTCTTCGGCGGAGCCTCCTAGTTTGAAGATTTCCGGATTTTCGGCGGCGTAGGGGGCCAATATCTCGTCCATCACCCGCTGCATTCCCATTTCCTGCGACAATAGCGTATCGTTGAGCTTTACGGTTATATCGGTGTTGCCGATCATCACCATGCGCCCGACCCGCTCGGGGAACAGGCCCGCATACCAGGTGCCGAGCCATGTTCCGTATGAAATACCCAGATAGTTCAGTTTGTCGTCGCCCAGCACGCACCGTATGATATCCATGTCGCGGGCGGTGGCGTCGGAGTTAATATAAGGCGTCAACGGATTGCTCAGACAGGCTTTCGCTTTCAAGCGGGCGTTGAGCAGGTTGTTTTGTATGTTTTCCGCGGCGCCGTCGGCGACGAGAATGCTGGCGGACATGAGTTTTTCGGCTGACGTACAGCGCAATTGGGTGCTGGAACCGGTTCCCCGCGGCGAGAAACCGACTAGGTCGTAGCATTGCGCGATTTCCCTGAAAAGCTTGCCGGATTCGCTGTTCGTGACGGGGTTGGCCTCTCCCCAGAGATACCCGAACAGCAGGCTGTAAGGCAGTCCGTCATCTCCCGGCCCGCCCGGGTTGATGAGGATGGCGCCTCGGCGTCGCTGTGGATCCCCCGCCGCCACCTTGAGCAGGGCGACTTCAATGTCGCCGCGCGCGGGGTCGGTGTAGTCAAGAGGAACCTTTATGGTGGCTCGGCGCGCCCTCTCGCCGAACAGGGTCAGCAGCCCTTTGTAGTCGTCGCTCAAGGTGCCGGGGTCGCAGGCTATCCATGCCGGAACCTGGTTTTCATAGACGGCCAGCAGGTTGGACGCTTCATCCGCGCCGCTCGCGGTCACCAGAAGAAAACCCATTATCAATAGCAGTGTTCCACGGACTAAAAACCTTGATCGTTGTTTCATCATCACGCTCCGCTCGCTTTCATCGTCTAAAAATGATAGAAGTCTCCATCCTCACTCCTCCGATTGTCAAGCGCATTTTTTTTGCATGTGTCAAACCCAAAAGTTCTTGATGTTCCAGGATCAGGAGCTAGTGCGGTTCATCAGCGAGAGGGGGCCGTGTTCAATTGTTTCTTGATCTGCCGCCATTGGGGAAGATGGAGCGTCATGAGTCCCTTGAATCGCGCATCGTGGCGCCGCTCCAGCAGATGGACCAGCTCATGGACGACGACATACTCGAGGCATTCGGGCGGTTTTTTCGCGAGTTCAAGGTTGAACCAGAGGCGCCTGGCTTTGACGTTGCAGCTGCCCCATCTGGTCTTCATCTTTCGTATGCCCCATGCGGTGGTTTTTACGCCGAGCATAGGCTCCCACTTCGCGATCAAAGGAGCTATCTCGAGCTTCAGCTGCTTGCGGTACCAACGGTCGAGGACATCCCGACGATGCGCGACATCAGATCCGGCGCGCAGGGCCAGCTCCATCGTGTCGATCCCTTTTAAAACGACGCCTTCGCGTCCCACTACTTCCCGGATCGCGAGGCTATATCTTTTCCCTTGAAACCAATGCGTTTCGCCCTCAGCCATCTCGCGTTCCGGTGGGCGAACCTGGCTCGCGAACTTTTCCCGGTGGCCCTTGATCCACGCGAGGCGCTCGATCACCGCGAGCTTGATGGCCTCTTCGCCCACCCAGAACGGCACGGCCAAACGAACCTTGCCATCCGGCGGGTAGACGGTGATATGCAGGTGCCTGATCACCTTGCGGACCACCTCTACCTGGATGCCGGCGACTTCGATCCAGGTCGTCTTGTTATTCTTCATCGATACCGCTTCGAAGCCTTTCAACCGCGGCTTGAATTCCTTCAAGGATCGGCTCTGAAACCGCAGCGGGAAAGTCCGTCGGTAGCGCCGACGACACGGACTCGATCATTTTGGGAGTAACTTCTACAAGTTCCTGAAAAATTCCTTCAATCTCGCCCCGAGCCCTGCATTTCGACGCGGTGGATCGCCAGCGGCCTGCCGTGATCTGCCCCCATTTGTTGTGTCGAGCCTTCCCGACAACCGACATGGCCATTGTAAGCTTCTGAGGTGCCAGCTTATTTACCCCATGACCCAAGATTGGATACGCGGACAGTACATCGTAGAAAGGGGTAAGCGAGAAGCGGCTTTGCGGTTCGAGGAATATGCTGAAATTCTTCGCGTGTCCGTCCGGTGCGGCCAGAATCCAATACAGCACCTGGGCTTTCAGGAAGTTTTTCCTGTCGACAAGAGCATCTCTCGATCCAAGCAACAGTTCCATAATTCTGATGATCCCAGGCCCGCCCTCATTTTCATATTTCGCCCCTGGCGGAGTGCCCGTCGCTTGGCACATATCTTCCTGTGGAAGGCGAATCCACCACGTACCATCTGATGAAAGCCTTCTGTCGAAACGCTCTACGACAAGCACATGCTGATCTTCAAAATCGGCTCTTTCGCAGCGAGCCACCGGGAGGCCATATGCCTCCACGATTCGTGCGCAGAGCCACTCGTTCTCCACCGATTCCTTCATATCAGCCTGCATCGACCCGACCAGGCCTAAGGGCAATTTGAATATATGGGACGAAGGGGTTGTTCCTATTGGCATGCACCATCGGCCTTCGTGCCAGAGGAACGCTGTCTTTTCCTGGGCTCCAGCGATCGAAATGCGAAAATTGTCATCGAGGGGCTGGCCGAATCCGGGAGAAGCCACCGCTCGCTTAAGAGCTCGCGCTACCCCGGCTTCATCGAGTGACTGGGCGGAGATGGTTCTGATCTCCGAAGGCGATTCCTCATCAGGTAGGAGCTGAATCGCGCCCACGCAATCTCTTCCAATTTCGGCGAGTAGATCAAAGGCTGAGTTTTTCTCGACGGAGAAACGTCTCTGCAAACGCCTACGGATGTCCGCGCTGTCGGGCAACAGATTCTCAAAAAAGGCTTCAACCACCTCTCCCATATAAGCTGATTCCGCGTTAACTACGGGCATCGAGAGCGAAAGTGGCCGGACCTCTGGGTATTCTAGCCATTCTGCGTTGTAACGGAACTCATGGATGCCCGAAGAAAGGACTGACCAGGTTCCAACGCGCTCGCCGTTCATCCAAACCCCGAGGCGTTTCATCTTCGATTGCCGGCCCATAATTACCACTCCGCCGCGCGAACCGCGCTTGCGCTCTCATCCTTCAGCATGAGTGTCAATTCGAGTTTCAGGGCTACAAGGAGCGTCCGCAGGCTCTCGACGCTGCAACGATCCGGGTTTGTCTCCAGGGCGGATACCGTCTTGGGGAGCAGCCCGACCAAGCCCGTAATATCCTTCTGAGTAAGCCCAAGCGCTTTTCGTCGCCCTCGCAGCATGGCCGCAAGTTGTTTCGACGTGTAGATCGCTGTCTGCATATTTTCCCCCATAAGGTATATATAGATAATATACCCTGTAAGGGCTTTATTTGCAATATGCCTTATAGGGGTTTTTATAGATCAATATCATAGCGCCTTCATTTTGGCCAAGTTTTGTCTGGCAACTCAACATAACCAGGTGAGGGCGTATCTTTTCAACCTGTTTAAATGTGCAAAAGATAGTTTAGGTTATCGGCTAACGCCTAGTTAACCTGCAAGCCAGCTCGCGAAGCGATTTGAATGTAATTTGCTATCTTATATCATAATAAATTATAAATTTCGCTTTCAGGTTGAACTAGATGTTAGACTAGAAGCGCTTTGCTATGGCTGCTATTGTCTTCGGGTCGACGGCCTTTGTTGTTTGATCGCCTTCACGCCAATATAGGTCTGACCCGACAAATGTTAAGTCGGTTTGTTGCGGGATTTCAATCACCACTAGACCAAGGCCATAGTAGTCGTGGAAATCAATGTGCGACAGAACACTCGATTTCGTTGGTTCGGTGAGACTTGAATTCTTTATTTCATCCCTGATTCGCGTGACGTATTGTTCGAGGGTCATACCGAGAGCCTTTGCCTCCCTCCCAATGCCAACAATGTATCGACTGCCAACGAGGATCGGTTTCACACCATCCAACTTCTCAATTCTCTCGGCGTCAGCGACTTTGTCGGCGACACCTACCAAAATAGTCCCTTCAGACTCTGAGCCGTTATTAGCAATTGCAGCTATTGTGTGAATTATTTTCGTGAGAACGCTTGGTTCAATCTGACGTTTTCCTGACAGCTCTGTCAGCCCTTGCTTGAGCTCGTAGTTTGCGAGCTCAATGGACGACCTTCGAATCGTTACGTCGATGTCTGGGATCGTGCTACCGGAATATGTTCTCGGATTCTTGTCATTTGGCACAAATATGCTCTGAATTAGCCCTTTGATCTGGTCAATACTTTTTCGCCTCTCCTCAGGAGAAGCACCTTTCTGGCCAATCTCAATTCGTTTATTAAGTCCGCGCATGAGCCTTTTTACTTCGCTGTAACTACTGATCTTGAGATTGTTCTTAATGAGCAGTTCGTGAAACGCGAGGAAAATAATGGCAAAGACCGAAGGATATGCGTTACTTGTCTTTGATTCAAAAACCACATCTCTCAAAATCTCGCTCTTTCCGTCGGCACAGACCTTCATAATCTCGTCTATACAGAAACTAAACTCCTTCTCGAACTTCTCAGAACCATAAATCGTGAGTGCGGTTTCGATTCGATCACTTTCTGCGTCTGCCGTATCATACACCTTATCAAGTGCTTCCTTGGAACGGTCTAGACAAGTCCCCCCAATAGTACAGGCGGTGATGTCTGCGACACACTGCTCGTCCATACTGTCCCTAAGGTCGGTGGCGCGAAGAATTCCATGTTCGACCCAAAATACGTCTTCTGCTTGAATCTGGTAGCCATGCTTCGTCTTTGGTAAGTCAATACTTATGGAATGCATTGCATGAAGCGGCAATACGGTTGCCGATCCGTCGCCGCGAATCGTACAGGAAATCTTCCTGACGGCTTCGGAGAATGAATTCTGAACCCCCGCCTGTCTCCTCTCCTGATCGCTTAGCCGATGTCCGTAAGTGTTAATTCGATCAAAAACATCGTTAATTTCGGTTTCAGTTGCCTTTCTCATGACCGACAACGCTATGGAGTAGTCAAGTAGCGTGCTCACATCCGCTGCACCAAGTTTAGGCTCTCCATCCCGAATTAAAAATTTCCCTTCTTCAGAGGCTTTCTTTGCAGTGGGAAACCGATCAACGTCAAAGACGGCTCCGTTTGCTGTTGGAAATGCCATTTCAATGAATGAGAGTACGGCCTGTAATCTTTGGAGGCCATCAATAATCTCATAGGTTCCAGGCGCTTCTTCGCGCTCAGCGAGCAATATGGCTGGAATTGGATACTTCTTCAGTAATGACTCAACGAGTTTCTGCTTTTCTTCTAGAGTCCAGACAAGCTTTCGCTGGTACCGGCGATTCACAAAGATTTTTTCTTCTCTGTACATAGAGTACAAGGACTGCACGGAACTCGTTTGAGATGTCAATTCTGCCATTGTAATGACTCCTTTTTGGTCATGCTCTTTCGTGCGCCGAAGGCGTCAGCCTAACATTGGCTTAACCTTTAAATCCGTGCCCGAAGGTTTTGGCTTGGTTTTTGCATTGTTGTTCCTGCAAAAACCATGACAAAGGATTTATAAGGTCGAAGCATTTGTTATATAAATTTCCATATATTATTACTAAACAAAAGTTTTATTAATTTCTTTAAAAAGCAGCTCAAAGTGGTCAAAGGTAGTATTTGAAAGCCTTGGTAATATTTCATCACGTTTTCTTAAAAATAGATCAGCGGGTTTACCATGATCAAATCTTTCAATTCCAAGGTGCCGTGCTATCTTCCTAACAATAGGGTCAGAACCATTTAGTTCATTTAGCATAATATTACCACTAAATGCGATATTGTATAGCTCTAAATATTCTTTAGGATCAAACAAATCTTCTATATCTGCTTCTGTTAATCTTAATATAGCACCTATAGTAATAATCTTATTTGCTTTTAGTATTCCTTGCTCAACTATTTTTTTAAGCTTTTGATTTCCTCCTTTTTGTGAATCAATAACAACTGTAACGTCAAGATGATTTCCCAATAGCGCAACAAATGTTGGGACTAAATCTACTCCTCCAACAGGTACAAACGACCATTTTTCATTCAAAAACTCCCTTTTACCATCATTTTTAAAATAGTCAGATATAACCTGGAGGTAAGTAAAATCAGAAGTCCCTTCTACAATTAGGTTGTTAGGTGCAATAAATAGATTTTGCACGAGATCATAACCAAGTGCTCCTTGTAGAGGAAATAAAGTATCTGCATCAGTAGTTGTTACATCTTTCGATACTATTGTTCCTAGCTCTTGTCCTTTATCTTCAACAAGACGAACTCTTTCCAGTTTCCCCGGTTGTATCATAAAAGGAGAATGGGTTGTATATATTACTTGACATTTTTTTGCTAACCTATCTTCAATGAACCTTAAAAAATCTGCTTGAGCCTTCGCATGTAAACCTAGAGCTGGTTCATCCAAAAGAATAATAATTGAATCATTTCTATATTCATATTCCGAGAATGCTGCAAGAAATGAAAAAAACCATTGAAAACCTGTTGAATGTTCGTTAAATGGTAAGGATAGTTGATGCCTTTGATCCCATATTCTTATCTTTAATTCATCAACAACACTTGTTCTCCCTGAAGGTTCGTTTATAGTTTTTAAGGTAATATCTGGCAGTACTCTCAGTTCAGGATTTTGTGTCCAATATTTAAGAACATCTTGTGTTAATGCATTAGCAACATTTTCAAGTTCTCTTTTCCTTCTTTCATAATCTGGGTTAATAAGGTAGTCTTTATCTGCAGCAGCAAGATTAAGAAGTGCTTTTGCCGTTATCTCTTTGTCATTTAGCTGATTTTGATCTGTTGTTAATAGTTTTTGAATTTGAACAGAATACGGTAATGTACTATATTCAGACATATACAAAAACTTTGGCATAATTTTTTTAAGATAGATAATTAGCTTATCATCTAGTGTCTTTCCTTGAAGAGAATTTTGAATTACCTCAACAATTTTACTTGATACAGCTTTTTGCTCTACAGTATATTCTTCATTAATTCTAATTTTTTCAGAATACTCCTTAAGTTCAGAAATTGTTTTACACTTTGTTGCATCTGTCTTTGTACCCTTTGGCCAATCAATTTTATTAATAAGATTGGTCACAAAATAGTTTTCATGTGATTCAATAATGAAATTTTGTTTTCCTGAGTATTCCATATTAATGCTAAATGGTTTTTTGCAGTTTATAAATCCTTCTCCAAATATTTCTTCGATTTCTTTCGTTTCTTTATCTGAAAAAGAAAATACTGCATTAATAGGTGTAATATTTTCAAGAACTTTGCCTTGAATTCTATCTTTTTTTTCAAGCCATGCTGGATATTGATCCGGAATCGAAAATGATACATTTGTTCTTGAAGGATTCAACCTATATAGAGCATGAAGAAAAGCAGTTTTACCTGATTCATTCTTTCCAACTAGACATGTAATATTATTCTCAATGTCTACATTATTGGAATTAATAATATTTCTAAAACACTGAACATCAACAGATTTTAGTAGCATAATATATCCTCCTAATTCTTCTAGCTTTTATTTATCACGTAAAAATATATTATTCTTTACAATACATTGTATTATTTTTTGCGTCGAAGGCGTCCATCTAGCAAAAATTCGCTTGTTCCGTATATCTCCTAAATCATCATTTTACACCACTCCAGAATCAGCGCAAGTCTTAATTCCAGTTTTCAAAAGAAAATATCTTGACTTATGTAATCAATATTTTAGTCAAGCATTAGTATTAACACTTTTATTGGTGCTACATGAATGCTATATTCCCAATATATGCCCCTCCATATCGGCACCTGTTCCTGGAACTACGACTCCTGGGTTGGGCTGGTGTACGACCAGCCTGAATCGCGATCGGTCGACTACCTCGCCGTCTACGCGAAGCGCTACAGGATGGTCGAAGTCGATTCCTGGTTCTACAAGATTCCGGCCATCAGGGAAGTTGAGGAATACGCGGCCGCCATCGATCCGGGCTTCAGCTTTGTCGTCAAAGCGCCACAGGACATAACGCTCACGCATAAGCGGGGCGGCATTGAACCGAATCCCGCCTTCCTCTCAGCCGAGCTCTTCGGCCACTTCCTCGAAAGGCTCGCGCCGATCAAAGGCCAAGTCGGTGCTATCATCCTCGAATTCGAGTACCTGAACCGCCAGAAGATGGTTGGCCAACAAGCCTTCATCGATGCGTTGCGCGCCTTTCTCGATCGCGTGCCCAGGGACATTCCCATCGCTCTGGAGCCGCGGAACGGACCTTACCTCGACGAAGCTTGGTTCTCCTTCCTGGCTGAAGCCAAGGTCTCCCATGTCTTCTCGGAAAAGCAGTTCATGCCGCCCATCGTCGATCTCTACGCGCGCTACTCAAGGCTTCTCAACGATCTTGTCATCATCCGCCTGCTCGGCGGCGGCCGGAAAAAGATAGAGGAAGTTTCGGGGGGACGCTGGGACAAGATCATCGATCCGAAGCCCGAGCTTCCCCATATAGCGGCCATGGTTTCGGATTTGGTCGCGTCGGGGCGCGAGGTCCGGATCGACGTCAACAATCATTATGAGGGATCGGCGCCGGAAAGCATCGAAAGGTTAAAAGGTTTTCTCTTTTCTCCGTTGTGAAATCCCCCTGCGTGGATAATACTATTAAGAACGAGAGCATTCATCGTCTACGATGTATGCCACTCTCATAAACCAGGAGACACCAGGGTGAAAGCGAACCGTCCACATTCACAGGCACGTTATGCGATCATAATCGCGCTTCTGCTGTTCATAGGCGGCTTGTTGCCGGCGGCGGCCGAGCAGGGCGCCCTCCCCACATCGTCATTCACGCCACGTCAGCTTGCCGTTATAGCCAAGGAAGCGAGCGAAGCGGTAGAGCAAGCCCTGCAGTCCACGGGAGCCTCGGCCGCGAGCGTCGCACTGGGCGATGGCGGCGGCACGGTGTGGTCCGCTCAATTCGGATTGGCCGACAAGAAAGCGAAGAAGGCGCCCGAGGCGGAGACGATGTTCGGCATAGGCTCCACGAGCAAGATGTTCGCCACCGCCGCCGCCATGATACTTGTGGACAGAGGCCTGATCGGTCTGGATATGCCCCTCGTCACCTATCTTCCCGAGTTCCGCATGGCGACACCGGGCTACGAAAAAATAACCGTACGCATGCTGCTCAACCATTCCGCGGGATTCCCGGGAACGGACTACCGCAACGCGATGACGCGCGCCCCGATTCCCGGCTATGCCGATCAGGTTCAGGCGACCCTCGCCGAATCACGGCTGAAACACGAGCCGGGATGGATGAACGTCTACGCCAATGACGGCTTCACCATGGTGGAACTTCTCGTCAAGAAAATGACGGGCCTCGATTATCCCGCCTTCATCGAAAAGGAAATTCTTTCGCCCTTGGGAATGAACCATTCGCTCTACCCGCTCGACTCCTTCCGCGAAGGAAGCTTCGCCAAGCCCTATGCTGGGGAACAACCCCTCCAGCAGGAGTACGTGGGACCATTGGCCTCGGGCGGGCTCTACTCCACGCCTTCCGACCTCACGCGCTTCGCGGCGATGTTTATAGGGAAAGGCAGTCTGCTGGATAAGCGGATTCTCTCCCCTGAATCCGTAGCCGCCATGGCTCTGGACCAGACCGCGGGAAGATTCAGTCCCTTGTCCAGCGGCTATTTCCGCAATGGTCTCGGCTGGGACACCGTCGATCATGAAGGAATGGCGGCCTTCGGGATAAAGGCTTGGCAGAAGGGTGGCGACACCAATTCCTATGGTTCGACGCTTATCGTCCTGCCGGAAGAAGGCCTCTCGGTAGCGGTGACCGGCGCCTCGGGCCTGCATTCCGACAGCGCGAACGCGATCGCCGAAATAGTATTGGCTCGCGCCCTCGTGGAAAAAGGAAGGCTCGCGGCCATGCCGGTCGCGGTTCCGGCGGCAGCCCGGCAGACGGCGGCTGTGCCCCTCGAATTTCTCCAGAATATGTCAGGCGTCTACGCTTCCTTCAACGCGGTCAATAAAATCGAACTCCGCGCCGACGGCAGCCTTTCATTGTATTCATACAAGAATGACGCGTGGGTGCTGGCCCTTCAGGGGATGAGCTACCGCGATGACGGATGGTTCAGCTCCAGCGATGCCGGCGCTCCTCCTGTCGACGTTACCAGAATCGTGGCGGACGGCCGCGATTACTTGGCGATCCGCATGCCGAGCGCGCATGGGTGGTATCGATCGGCCATGCCGCTCGCGCAAAAAATCGCCCCTCGGCCTCCTCTTTCTGCCGCGTGGCAGAAACGCGTGGGCAAGACCTGGCTTCCCGTAAATTACGCGGCCGAAGACGATTACCTCGCCAAGGGCGCTGACCCCAGGATCTGGCTCAAGACGATAGAAGGCGCCGAAGGCTATGTGTTCTCCCGCGGTACCGATGGCTGGATGGCGACGATACCCGCGACCGGAAACGGGGATTATGAATCCCGCTCCTTCATTCTCATCCCGCAAATAAACGGTAGGGATCTCTACGACGTGAAGGTTATCCAGCGGGACGGAGAGGAATGGCTTCGCGAAACGAGCACCCTGTATCGGCCCCTCGATTCCGTGCCCGCGCTAAGTCTCGGCGAGAGTCGCGTAACGACAGGCACCGAAGGTTATGCGGAATGGCGCCGCCTGCCTGCCGAAGCCCAATTCACCGTGACCGGGGCGAAAACCTTCAAATTCTACGACGCGGATTTCGCGTTGCGGGATGCCGATTCCCTCACGACGGGCGCAGGCGGCGGGTATCTGGCTGTCTTCGGCGCCCCAGGCGGCAGCGCGCGAATTTCGGTGCGCTCCATCTCGAAATCTCAGGCTGCGATTTCCGTCCCCTTCTCCCCCGAGCAGAAGGCGCGGATCGCCGAAGCCGGCCGCAATGCAGCCGAGTCCGTCATGAAATCCTCGGGCGGATCAGCCCTGACCGCCGCCATTGTCGATGAAAGCGGGCTCATCTGGGCCGAGCAGTTCGGATTCGCCGACAAAGCGACCAGCAGCCCGCCGGAAGCTACCACCATGTTCGGCATCGGCTCGGTGAGCAAGATGTTCGCGGCCGTCTCGGCGATGATCCTCGTCGACCGTAATCTCGTGGACCTCGACGCGCCGCTTACGGACTACCTTCCCGAATTCCGGATGGCCGATCCGCGCTACAAAGCGATCACCGTGCGGATGATTCTGAACCACAGCGCGGGCCTGCCCGGCGCCGACCTGCGCAACGCCGTAACCCTCGTCCCCTACACCGAAATGGCGGGTCAGGTCCTCAGGACAATCCAGACGCAGCGCCTCAAGCACGAGCCGGGCTTCATGTCCGTCTACGCCAACGATGGTTTTACCCTTACCGAACTCCTTGTTGAGGCTGTGTCGGGAATGCGCTTCCCCGATTTCGTGCAGAAGGAAATATTCTCGCCTCTAGGGATGGCGAACAGCCGCTACCCCACCGTGGAGTTCCCCGCCGATTCCTATGCCCACGTCTATTTCGGCGAGGAAGGCGCTCCCTGGTTCTTCTTGAACATGTATGGCACGGGCGCGCTTTTATCCACACCGACTGATCTGGCGAATTTTTCGATGATGCTGGCCTCGGGCGGCGAATACAAGGGGAAAAGGATATTGTCGGAAGCCTCTGTCCGCGCAATGGGGCAGGACCAGACCGCCGGCACCTTCAATCCCCTGCCCTCCGATTACATGCGCTTCGGCCTTGGCTGGGATACGGTCGCCCAGCCCGGCTTGAAGGCCTTGGGCATCCGCGCATGGCAGAAGGGCGGCGATATTTCCGGTTTCTACGGCGCCACGATGATCGTGCTGCCTGACGAGGGCATGGCCGCGATCGTGGCCGGCGCTTCCGGGATCGATTCGGGCCTCGCCACCAAGGTGGCGGAGACCCTGCTTCTGCGCGCTTTAGTGGAAAAAGGACGGCTCGCCGAAATGCCCGCGCCTATCGTCGGCACGGCTTCGGCCCGGCGCCCGACAGGCATCGCTGAACGCGTCGCGATCGAAGGGTACTATGCCGGTTCAGGCAAGCTTTATAGGGCCAGGTTCAACGCGGACGGCGGCCTTTCCGTCGAGCAGATGAGCGGCGGCGCCTGGACGCCTTTCGGTTCCGGCCTTACGGCGCGCGCCGACGGCTGGTATTCATCGGAGGACCCGGCTTTATTCTCCCTGCGATTCATCGATGCCGATGGCGGCCGCTATATCAGCCTCCGGAAAACATCAGGCTACGGCCACTACACGATCCATCTGCTCTATGCCCAGAAGCTCGAGAACGCGCCGCCTCTTTCCGAAGCCTGGAAGGCCAGAACGGCCGAGACCTGGCTCCTTTCGAACGAAACGCCTTCTCTCGCCATGCCCGACGATTCCGCCGATCCGCGCCTGAAGGTCAGCGCCCCGCCTGAGCTCCCCGGCTATATCGACTACGGATGGGACGGCGGACTGAACACGGTGCGGCCCGTCAATGATTCGCTGGCCGCCATGTTCCTCCTCATCCCTGGCGCCATGGGACGGGATCTCAACGACCTCGTCTCCGAAACGATAGGCGACGCCGAATATCTACGCGTTGGCGGACCGCGTTTCAGGATTGCGTCTTCGGTGCCCAGGCTCGGCGCCGCGCCCAAAGATCCTCAGGCCGCATCTTCGCGGAGCGTTCTCATCGGGGACAAAGGCCTTGGCGAGTGGACGAGAATAGTGGCGCCTTCGGAGGGGATCCGCGCCGTTTCCATAAAGAATTCCACGCTCTGGCGCCTCTACGACGAAGGCTTCAACCTCATCGCCTACGGGACGGAGGCCGGTACGGCCGATCTGCCCAAATCCACGGGCGGATTCTGGCTCGTGACCTATGGAAAGCCTGGTTCCGCGGTGGAATTGACGCTTATTCCTTAGGTCACCGGGCAGGAGCGAACTGATGGGGATAGCCGGCCAGTGTCCTCGCTTCCTTGCCGATATCCACCATGAAAGCCAGGTGATCGGAGAGTTTCGAGTAGTCTATGAAGGGTGTGGCGACGACGACGGCAACGTCGTCGTCGGGGTTGTAGACGACAAGGTTGACGTAGCCGGGGTGAGCGCCGCTATGCCCCAGCCCTATCGGGGTGCTTCCGATTCCAAGGGCGTAGGTGGCGTTACCCGCCGGAACCTTCGTCATCCTGGCTATCTGTTCTTTACTTAGCGGGCCTCTTCCCGAGAGGAGAGAGCGTATCCATCGCGCCATATCGGCCGGAGTGCTGATTATGTTGCCGGGGCCGACCTGCGAGGACATATTGTCCTCGACGACTTCGATAAACCCGGTTCCGTCACTCGCATGGCCGGTCAAGTAAGGCTGGGGCAGTCCCATATCGTTCCCGTTCCAGGGCGCCGACGTATGCTCAAGCCCGAGCGGCGCGAAAAAATTCTCCTTCAGGAATCGATCATAACTCATCCCCGCTACCCGCTCGACGATTTTCGCCAGCAGGGTGAAGCCGGTATCGCTGTAATGATACTCGGCTCCCGGCTCAGCCGTCGAAAGCCTGTTGGCCGCCACGACGCCAATAAGCTCGTCGGCGGTGAACGTGTGGTCCGGTTCGTTCAATTCGTAGTAGATATAAGCGTTGTAGTACTGGCCGGCATAGGGATGCTCGCTCGACTCGGGCACCGGATTGTTGAAAACGTCGAAGATGCCCGCTCTGTGCGACAGAAGCTGTCGTATCGTTATGCGATCTTTATTGGGTACCGCGTAATTCGGCGAATCCGCGAGGTAGGGAACATCGGTGCCGGGAATCGTGTCGGTAAGGACAGCTTCTATATCCAACTTTCCTCGTTGATCGAGGAGCATGATGGAGGCCGCGGTGAAAGTCTTGCTCACCGAGGCTATGCGATAATGCCATGTCTCGTCGGCGCCGTCCGGAAGGCCTGCCATAGCCGCGGCGTTGCCCCTGGGAGTCTCGAGATAGACAACGACCCCCGCGCCGTCCGGCAGATCGTGCGACGCTTTATACGCCGCGTATTTTTCGGAAACCATCGATTGAATCGATGGTTGCGCGATATTGATCGCCTCTTCGCTGCCCGCTTCCGCTGAAGCGAAAGAGAGGACCAGGAGGCCGAGAAACGCGGCGTAGACGAATCTTTTATTCATGTTGCCCTCTCGTTTCGACGAAGAAAATCGCTGACTATAGCCTTGAATAGTTCAGGCTGCTCTATGTGATGAAGATGTGAGGCCTTGGGTATCACCGCCATGTCGGCGCTTGGGAAGGCCATCTGATACTCTTTCACGGTCCTTGGATCGGCTTCGTCGTTGTCCCCGCAGATGAGGAGCGCCGGAACCGAAAGCCGCGGCAGCGAAGGAACCAAATCAAGATCGCGCAACGTTCCTGAAATGGTGAACTCGCTTTTTCCCCACATGGAATTGTAAACCTCGGGATTGAGCCGGGAAAAAGCTTCCTGCACGAAGTCGGGCCAGGGGGAAAGCCGGCACACGTGCCGCGCGTAGTACGCCATCATCGCGTTTTGGTACGCTTCCCCGAAATCGCCCGAGCGCTCGCCATCTTCGATCGCCCTTCGTTCCGCTTCGGGCATCCTCGCGATATTGGTTCTCTGATCCCTGTCCCAGCGCGCGGTGCTCAGGTAGGGGCCGCAGAGAATTAAGCCCGCGATCCCGTCCAGTCCCCTTTGAAGCGTGTAGGCGCAGGCGAGGGCGGTGCCCCAGGAAAATCCCATGAGGTAGACCGATGTCAGGCCCAGCCGCTCGCGTACCTCGGCCAATTCTTCCACATAGTTATCCAGTGAATACTGGGATGGATCCGAGGCCCTGTCGCTCCTGCCGCAGCCGAGCTGATCATAGAAATGAACAGGTCTTTCCTCCGCGAGCTCGCAGACGACCTCCGGCATGCTTAAAAAGCCCGGCCCGCCGTGGATGGCCAGGATAGGCGTGCCCTTACGGTCTTCCCCATAGGCCGAATGCCAAATTTTCCCTTCATCCAATTCCAGAAAGCCTTCGCGCATGTTGCCCCCTATTCAGGAACACCGAATTTTGGCGCGGGATTTTCGCCGCCGAAACCAAGTATATCTACCTTGCGGTATGGGAGCCAGCGGCGCTGTTTGGATATTGACACTTTCGGCTTCCCTCCCCACCATTGCGGCGTAGCAGAAGCGAACGAAGCATAAAGCGCAGGAGTTTTCCGATGAAGAATCTGTTCCGCATCAGTGTTTTTACCGTCATCGTCCTGAATCTGGGCGGAACACTTTTCGGATTCGCGCCGGGCTGGCTTCTGTTCCTGGCCGCCACGGCGGCCCTCGTATCGGGCTTTCCCTTGATGAGCAAGGGCTTCCAGAAAGCTACCATCATTTTTCTTGGCCTCGGGATAGCCATGCTCGCCCTGGGGCGCCAGCCCTTCGATGTTTGGATGAAGTCAGCTTCCTCCATGACCAACATCATCGCCATCGTGGCCGTTATGCAGACCTTCACCGTCCCGATAAAGGTGGGCGGCTACGATATAGCCATCAAATCCTGGATGGAAGGCAGGTTCAAGCGCACATCTTCCCTCTTCCTCTTCATGACCTTCACGATCCACATCCTGGCCAGTTTCCTCAATCTGGGCGCGCTCCCCGTGACGGTGGGCCTCTTCGAGACGACCCTGAAAGCCCGCGTCTCCGACTGGAGGCGTTTTTACGCCAGAGTATCCACGCGGGGTTATGTTCTCGCCGCCCTATGGTCGCCGGGCGCCGTAAACCTCTCTCTCGTCGTGCAGGCCAGCGGGCTGACATGGTCAAAGGTCTTCGTGCCCGGCTTCATCCTGGCCTGTCTCGGGATGGGTGTATCCTATCTCGTGGAAGTTTTCGGTACGCGTGGAAAGGAAGAGCTGCCGGCGGAGCGCCGCGACACCGAAGACCTCGTCGGCGCCGAAGCGCTCGTCAGCCAGCTGCCGGGACCTGAAGCGAGGGCCGAGGGCGGCAGAATCATTCATATACTCATCGTCGCGGGTTTCTTTGTTCTGGCAGCCGCTGTCCTGGAATGGCTGCATATCGGAGCCGCCTCGGGGAGGACGGTATTGGCGGGCGCTCTCATTGTCATCTGCTGGATTTTAAGCCAGGCCAAGCGGCCGGGCATGAAAGAGGCCCTCAAGGCACAGTGGCTTCAGGGCACGCTCAAGGTGGCCGATATAGCGCCTTTCTTCGTCGCCATGGGAGCGTTCTCGGGCGCCCTCGAGGTATCGGGCCTGCTCGAGCAAGCCGCGCCCTTTCTCAAAACCGCGGCCGGCTCCCTGGGAGCCGCTTCCATCGTCTTCATCGCCTTGGGAATCGTCGCGGGTTCCATTATCGGGTTGCATCCCTTCATCACGATCCTGTTGTTCGGGAAGGTGCTGGCCCTCATCGCGCTTCCCATCCCGCCCATCACCGTGGCGCTGTCCCTGGCCGTCGGCGGGGCGGCGGCTTATATGGTCACGCCCTTCGCCGGCGTCATCATGACGATATCCAGGCTTATCGACACCAAGGCGGCCGACGTGGCCCTGCGCTGGAACTGGCGCTTCAGCCTTCTCTTCCTGGCGGCGGGGCTTCTCTACGCTTTCGGCTGGGGGGCTTTGTTCGGTTGACCGGCTAGAGGCCGTAGAACTCCGGCTGGCGCTCCGCGAAGACCTCGTTCATGGCGTTGACACGCTTATTCCTCGCGATGAGCGATTCGACGCTACTCATCCTTGTCGAAAGGCATGCCCAGCGCCGCGGGGGGCGTGGCGTTGAGCGCCATCAGGACCTTCGCCACGTCGCGCCGCACGGATTCGGGCAGCCTCGCGAGAGTTCTTTCCACCCACTCGGCGTTGCTGATGTTGACGAGGAGGAGGGTGAGGATCATGAGGGGGAAGGGCGCGACCTGCAGCACCTGAGAGGGAACGTTGGGCATGAGAGGCTGCAGCACGAGGCCGAGCCACTGCAGCAGCGAGAAGAAATACGCCCCGATCGCGGCCCTGAAGGGCGTCCAGCCTCCGAATATGGTGATCGAAAGGATGATCCAGCCTATGCCATCCAAGCCCGAAATCGTGCCTTTCCAGCCCGCCTTCACCGAGAGCGAATAGATGGGGCCGGCGAGGCCGGCGATCGCTCCGCCCAGGATCGTGTAGACGTAGCGCAGGCGGTTAACGTTCGCACCGCGCACATAAGCCGCCTTGGGATTCTCCCCCAGGCCTTTCAGCATGATGCCGGGCTTCGTTCGCTCCATGTAGAACCAGGAGAGGATGATGAGGAGGAAGCTCGAGTAGGTGACGATGTCGTGGCGGAAGAAGAGTGTGCCGATCACGGGGATGGCGCTCAGGCCCGGAATGGGCAGGAGGTTGAGGCGCGGGCCGGGCATCCCCATGATGGGATTGCCCAGGAAATAGGCGAGGTCACGGCAGAGCATGGCGAGGACGTAGCCGACGGCCACCTGGGACTGCTTGAGGGTGATGCTCGTGAAGGCGACGACGAGGGCTACGGCAGCGCCGATCGCCGCTCCCGCGAGGAATCCCAGCGCGAGGCTTCCCGTGGCGAGGGAGGCGGCGAAGCCGCCCATGGCCGAGAGGAGGATCATGCCGTTCATCGCCAGGTTCGAGACGCCGGCTTTTTCGGTGATGGTCTCGCCGAGTACGCCGAAGAGGATGGGCGCCGAGGAACTCAAGACCCCCGAAAGGCCGAATAACAGCGCGTCGTTGGTCATGGATTCCCTCTCTTTTTCTGGAACTTCATCCTCAGGCCGTTGCCGATGAGGACGAAGAGGACGAGGAAGCCCTGTATCACGCCCGCGAGGGACGAATCGAGCTTGAGCACGATAGGCAGCTGTATCGAGCCCACGGTGAGGGCCGCGAAGAAGAGGGCGACGGGGCCGGCCCAGACCGGGCTGAAGTTGACGAGCATGGCGACCATGAGGCCCGTGTAGCCGTAGCCGCTCGAAATCGAAGGGATGAGTCGGTGGTAGACCGAGGTCACCTGGACTGCTCCGGCGAGGCCCGCGAAGGCGCCGCAGAGGGCGAAGGAGAGGAGCATGTGCTGCCAGGTGGGAATGCCGAGGAGATATGCCGATTTCGGATTCTTGCCCACCGCTTTGAGCTTGAGGCCGAAATAGGTGCCCTTCAACAGGATCAGGGCGATGACGATGGTGACCGCGGCCATGGCGAGCGGTATCGGGGCGAGCCGCGACTGGGCCGAGAGAGTCGGCATCCACAAATCCGGCTCGAAGGGGAGGGTGCCCGACATGGAAGCGACGCCGGGGCGTTTCCATGGCCCAAAGATGAGCCAGAGGTTGAGGGCCGTGGCCACGAAGTTGAGCCCCAGGCCTCCGAATATCTCGTTCACGCCGCCGAAGGTCTTGAGGACGCCCGCGAGGAGGGCCCATAGGAGGCCGCCCAGCATGCCTGCCGCCACAGAAAGCGCGATGACGGCGCCTGGCGGGAGGGCCGTGCCCTGAAGGACGCGCATGGCCCAGGTGCAGAAAATGGCGCCCAGGGTTATCTGCCCTTCGATGCCGATGTTCCACAAGCCCCCGGTGAAGGTGAAGAGGAGGCCCGCCGTGGCGAGGAGGAGGGGCACCCAGGAGACGAGGACGTTGGCCGCTACGTTGGGCGACCCGACCGCGCCCTGGATTATGTTCGTGTACGCAAGGAAGGGGTCGTTGCCCGTCAGGGCGACGATAGCTGACGTCAGGAGAAGCGCGAGGAAGACGGATCCCGCGCCGAAAGCGAGTTTCGCGCTTTTGCCGTCACGCATGGCACGCCTCCTCGAAAGATTCCCAGCCGACGCCACCGATAAGTTCGCCCAACTTTTGGACGTTAAGCGACGCGGCGTCGATGGCGGGGGAGACTTTGCCCGCGAAAAAGACGAGGACCTTGTCGCTGTACTGGAGAATTTCGTCGAGATCAGAGGACAGGAAAAGGATGGCCGTTCCCGATGAGCAGCGCTCTTTCAGCTTGCCCCAGATATAGATGGTGGATTCGATGTCCAGACCCCGCGTGGGATGCTCCACGAGGATGAGGCTGGCGGTTTCCGGAAGGAGGGAGAGCAAGGCTCTCTGCTGATTGCCTCCGGAGAGGGATTCCACGGGGCTGTCGGGCCGGCCCTTTATGTTGAAGGCTGAAATCCGCGCCTCGGACAGGGCGCCGGCGGCCTGCCTGTCTATGAAGGCGCCGCCCATCTTTTTGGACAATATAAAGTGTTCGCAGAGCGTCAGGCCGGGCACGAGGCCTTTTTCGAGCCGCGCCGCGGGCAGGTAGGCGACGCCCATCCGCTTGTAGTCGTGATAAGTTTTTCCGTTCATCGGGCGTTCGTCCTCATCGAGGCAGAACTGTCCGCCGGCGGGTTCGACGAGACCTCCGCAGGCTCTCAGGAAGAGATCCTGGCCCGAGCCCTCCATGCCGGCGATGCCGATGATTTCTCCCGCCCTGACCTGAAGATTCACATCCTTTATCCTGAGGCGGATGGAATCCACGGAACCGGTTTTGACGGTGAGCACTTTCCGCCCCGGAGATGTCCTGGACTTGGGCGCGAGCTCCACTTCCTTGCCGAACATCATACGCACCAGGGCTGCCTTGTCGAAGGGCGCTTCCACGGAGCCTATAAGAGATCCCTGCCTGAGAATGGCGGCCCTCGAGCAGAGGGCTTCCACATCCTCGAGTTTGTGGGAGACGAAAAAGACCGTCATGCCCTCGGAAGCGAGCTTGCGGAGGGCCGCGAAAAGCTTTTCCTTCTGCGTCTGGCTAATGCCGGTGGTGGGTTCGTCCAAGATGAGGACCTTGGCGCCCAGCCAGAGCAGGCGCAGGATCTCGAGCTGCTGGCGCTCGCCGACCGTCAGCGACGCGACGCGGGCGTCGGGGGAGAGGCTGAAATCGAAACGGGCCGAGAGGGCGGAGAAGTCGGCGAGCGCCCTGCGGCGATTCGGCACGAGGCCTCCCGGGCTCCCGAGGAGAAAATCGTCGATGATCCTGAAGGGGGGAAAGTCGAGGGGGTCCTGGTGGAGCATTCCGATGCCGTTCTTTATCGCGTCATCGGGGGAGTCGATGCGCAGGGCTTTTCCGTCGAAGAGTATTTCGCCCGAGTCGGGGCGGAGAAAGCCCGAGAATATTTTCATCAACGTGCTTTTACCGGCCCCGTTTTCGCCCAGGATGCCCTGGATGCTGCCGGGGGGAATCGTCAGGGAAATCGAGTCGTTGGCCCTGAGGGCGCCGAAGGTTTTGGTTATGCCACGCAGTTCGATCGTCATTGAGCACCTTTGAAAAAAATAAATATGGCAGCCTGAGGAAATCTCTCGATCCCTCAGGCTGCCTCTGTTTCGCTCTATCCTTTCGTTACTTGGAGACGCTCTGTCCCGTCATGCCTTCGAGAAGCTGGGGCAGGTACCAGATCTGCTGGTCGGTAGCCTTCTGGCCTTTCTTGAGATAGACGGATCCGTCCTGAAGGTTCAGCGGACCGCTCCAGAGGTTCAAACCCTTGGCGAGTTCGCCGACGAACTTGTCGACGCCGTCGGAAGCGGCTTTGCCGAGAGCGCCCTTGTTGAAGCCCACGGCCGAGGTGTCGGGATTGTTGATGTTTTTCCAGTCAGGGCTGTTCCATTCGAAGTGGGCCTTCCAGGTTCCTGCCATGGCTTCTTTCACGGTCTTGGCATAGGCGGGACCCCAGTTGAAATAGGGAACGCCGAGGGAAACGCCCTTGCCCTCGTCCATGGCCTTGGAATAGTCGTAGGGGATGGCCCAGACCTGCTTGCCCTGAGCGGTGAACTTGGCGGCTTCGGCCACGGCTTCCGTGGTGTCGATGCCTGAGATGACGACGTCGCAGCCTGAGTTGAAGAACTCGTCGGCCACCTGGGTGGGGTCGGCGGTGACGCCGGGGATATTGAACCAGAAGCCGATCCAGGTGACGCGGAACTTGAGCTGGGCGGGATCCTTCTTGAGGTAGTTGACCCAGGCGTATTTCGCGCCGAGGTAGGCCGAGGCGGCCAGGCGCCTGGTCTCGTCGTTGATGAGGGGGCCGAGGAAGCCGATCTGGCCGGTCTTGGTGGTGAGGGCGGCGGCGACGCCGGCCGCCATCTTCATGTATTCCATCTTGCCCATGATGTTGATCATGTTGGCCATGGGCTTGTAGGCCTTGCCTTCCTTCCACTGCTGGTCGCCCGTGGTCATGATGACGAAGATATCGGGATGGGCGGATGCGAATTTGACCGCTTCGTCCATCATGTCGTCCGAGGAGAAGCAGATGAGCTTGGCGCCCTGCGCCACGAGGCTTTCTCCAAGCTGGGATACCGTGGTGCCCGGCCTGTCGGCGGAGTTGGCTTTGTCAATGTAGACGAGCTTGGTGCCCGGTACCTTGGCGAGGACATACTGCATGCCGTCGTAATTGGCCTGGCTCCAGCCGCGATCGTTGTAGGGACCGACCATGACGAGGCCTATGGTGAGATTCGCGCCGGCCGCCTTGGGGGCCGCCGAAGATACGGCCTGGGCAAAGGCCGGCATGCTTAGGACGGCGATCAGCGCCGCCAGGATGAGGATGCGGAAGCTTTTCATCTGTGTCTCCTTGGCCGCGTGCGGTTTTGTCGTGCGGAACCGGCGGCCTCGCTCTTCTTCTGGATTATAGGGCGTCGCCGCGCTTTGCGGAAGCGGAAAACCGCGTCAATCCATATGAAATACGGGAGAGAGCGGTTTCGATGCCGGAGAATGGTCGGGATTCGTCTCCATTATGTCCCCCATGTAGTCCCACCACTTCCGAACGATAGCCTTGCGGGGGAGATCGTCAGCGGTGGAATTGTCGGCGCGGGTCTGGACGGCGAAGAGGAAATGGCTTTCCGGGTCGAGATAGATCGAATAATCGGATATGCCCGCGGCCTTGAGTTCGGCGAGCATCTCCGGCCAGATGGCGTCGTGGCGGCGTTTATATTCGGCTTCGTATCCCGGTTTCAGTTTCATGACGAATGCTTTGCGTTCCATGCTTTTCTCCTGTACAACATAAATCTTGAAATCGACTCCAGATTATATACTCAGGAAGTCCCGCGACAAGCCGGGCCAAGGCAATCCGGCACCCCATCATCATTCGCGTGCGACTTTCTTGCTAATTAATTAAATAATTATGATATTAGCATAATCCTATACAAGGAGGATCCCATGAAGAAGATAGCTTTTCTCGCTTTGCTGATTCTATCGGTAATGCTTCCGATTTCCGTTTTCGCCGAAACCTATGACAAGGATGCGGTCGTTTCCGCCATGCGCGCCAACCAGGCGAGGATAGGCGTCGTCAAGACAGCGGTCGCCAACAACGACTTCTTCAAGGCCGGCCAGGCGTTTTTTGATTACGCCAGCCTGGCCGCCAGGATGCAGGCCATGGATCCGCCCAAGGGTTCCAAGGATGACTGGGTGAGGCTATGGAATCTGTTCCAGGACAAAGCGTTTCTGGGGATAGGAGCCTGCGGGGAGCGGGACGCGGCCAAGGTCCTGAAGGCGCTGGACGAGCTGGTAGCCGTGAATAAAATCGGTCATCCCGAGTTCAGGTTCTGAATTCGCCTCGATAGAAGGGAAAAAAAGGAGGGCGATGCGGTTGCATCGCTCTCCTTTTTTTAGCGGGCCGGGAGGGATGCCCGATACTGTTCCACTTCCCAATTTCGTATGAATGCCACCGACTCGGGGCTCATGGGGCGGGGGCCGCCGAAAGCCAGGCTGTAGACCGCCACCTTGCAGGAATCCACGAAGAGTTCGAGTGCGCGCGACGCGGCCGGGACGGCTGCTTCGCGCGAGCCTTGGCCTATCGCGAACGCTCCGATGTTCTTGGCGAGGACGATGCGCGGAGCCTTGCCGTTCCGTTTCAGATAGTCGGCCCAGGCGTCGATGAGGCCTTCGACCTCGTCGACGCGCAGGTATTCGTGGCCTGCGTAGACGATATGGTCGGGGCTGAAGGGCCTTGAGAGCGGCGCGAAGGCCGCGGCCGAGGCGGCGAATCCAAAGATCATCCTGTCGGCTCGATGCAGTATGGCGGCGTCGGCGCCCGCAAGTGCGCGCAGCGCGGCCTGGAATCCGGCGATGGCGCCCGCGTCGGCGGCCACGGCTCTTTCGTCGGGCTCTGCGATTGCGGCGCCGGCGCCGGCTTTGGTTCCAGGGCTAGCGATTTCGGCCTTGAGTTTCGCGATGATCGAATTCGATATGGCAACCACCTCTTCCGGGCTTCCGCCCGCGACCAGAAGGCCGTGGTTCTGCATGAACATGAAGGCCGGCGCCCTGCCTTTCAGCTTCCTGAATTCGGCGAAAATGCCGCTCACGGTTTTCGCGAGGATATAGCCGGGATCGACCAGGGGCACCCAGATGCCCTCGTCGCCGAAGAGGCGGCGAAAGGCGGCCTCGCCGCCCTGGCCGCAGGTGAGGCCGTTGACGATGGCCGGATGCGTATGCACGACGAAGGCCTGCGGAAAAAATCCGTGGAGGAGGGTTTCCACAGAGGGGCGTTTCGTCTCGCCGGGAACCCTGGCGGCCATCAGGTCGGCGAGGGCTTCCTTTTCGCGGGCGGCGCTGTCGGCCGGGTAGGTCTTTTCCCATATGGCGTCGAGGCGGGCGCGGTCCATTTCGCAGAAGCCTGATTCGTCGATGGAACCGAGGGCGAAACCCGAGGCCTTCACGTAGAGCCTGTCGGCCGTCTTCCAGGAAGTGTTGCCGCCGCCGGCGAGGACCCATGCCGGGTCGCCGCCGAAACGGCGTGAGATGAGGACGAGGCGAGCGAGCGCCGCCGCTCGCTCGGCGTCCTTGTTTTCATTTGGGGAATTGTTGTGGGTGTCGGCCATGACGCTCAGCTCCTCGACGCGAGAACAGTTTTCGAATATGAAGCCACTTCGCCGATGAATTCGCGGTCGGCGGGCTTGTCCGCGCGCCGGCAGAATTCGTCCCAGACGGCTCCCCAGGGCAGGCCGCGTTCCTCCTCGAAGAGGGCGAGGCGCGCGAATCCGTCGCCGCGGGCCTCGGCGGCGGCCAGAACTTCGCGCGGTTCGAGGAAAGCCTTGAGGAAGGCTTTGCGAGCCGCCCGCGCCCCTATAGCCCAGGCGCCGATGCGGTTGATGGACGCGTCGAAGTAATCGAGACCGAGCCTGATCTTGTCGAGGCGGCCTGAGCGGACCACTTCCTCGGCCACTTCGGCCAGTTCGTCCCCGTTGACGAGGACGTGGTCCGAGTCCCAGCGCACGGGACGGGAAAGGTGGATGAGGAGGCCGGGAACGAAGGGCAGGACGGCCGAGACCTTGTCCGCGACGCTTTCCGTCGGATGGAAATGCCCCATGTCCATGGTGAGGAATATTCGGCGCGTGGCGGCGTAGCCGAGGTAGAAGTCGTGGGAGCCCGGGGTGAAATATTCGGCCCCGATGCCGAAAAGCTTGCCTTCGACGGCATCCTCCACGAGGTTGGCGGAGAGCTTTTCCTCATAGACGCGGTCGAGCGACTCGACGAGCCTTGCCCTATAGTCCCCGCGCGAGGCCGTCTTGTCCTTCGAGCCGTCGGGAATCCAGGTGTTGTTGACGCAAGGGGAACCCTGGGCGGCTCCCATGGCCGCGGCGACGCGCCGGGAGCGCTTCGCGTGCTCGACCCAGAAATCGCGCACGGAGGTCTCGGGGCTGCAAAGGGTCCATCCCGAAGCCGCCAGTGGATGGGAAAAGAGGGTGGGATTGAAGTCGAGGGGGAGCTTCCGGGCCTTGGCCCAGTCCATCCAGCCCGCGAAATGGGCCGGTTCGAGGGCGTCGCGGTCGACGGCCTTGCCGCCGAATTCCCCGTAGATCGCGTGGAGCGAGAGCCGCAGGGCGCCGGGCACCAGGGCGCGCACCTCGTCGATGTCGGCCCGCAGTTCGCCTATGGTCCGCGCCTTGCCCGGAAAGTTGCCCGTCACCTGTATGCCGCCGCCGTCGAGGGAGGCGCCGGCGCGCTCGAAGCCGCCCACGTCGTCGCCCTGCCAGCAGTGGAGGGAGAGGGGCAGGGAGGCGGCGGCGGCCAGAGCCGCTTCGATGTCGACACCCAGTTCCCCGTATCGCTCGACGGCGTTTTCAAAGGCCGCTTTGTCATTTTTCCTGTTCATCGTTTTACTCCGCTTCGCGCCCCGGATTTCGCCCGTCCCGCCCTCAGCCTGGCCCTTAGTCCGTCGGTGAACTTGGGCAGGAGGATGGCGACGACCAGGAGGACGCCCGTGATTATATTCATCACTTTTCCGGGCACATTCAAGACGCCCATGCCGAATTTCATGTAACCGAGGAGGAAATTCGAGATTATGACGCCGGCTATGTTGCCCTTGCCGCCCGTAATGGCAATGCCGCCGAGGACGACGATGGTGATGACGTCCGTGTCCCAGCCCGAGGCTATGTTGGGCCGCGTCGAGCCGATGCGCGAGGTGAGCATGACGGCGGCGATGCCGGCGGCGAGCCCGCTCGCGGCGAAGGCTATCATCCGGACCTTGTCGACGGGGACGCCCGAGAAGCGCGCCGCCGTCTTGTTGTTCCCGACAGCGTAGACGTGGCGGCCGTACACCGTCTTGTTGAGGACGACGCCGCAGAAGACGGCCGCCACGAGGAAGACGAGGAGTTCGAAGGGCACGAGGCTTTTGCCCAGGTAACCCTGGCCGAAATAGGCGAAGCTCGCGGGGTACTTCGTGTACGCCTGGTCGCCCAGCACAGCGTTCGCTATCCCCCTGAAGAGGGAGGAAGAGCCGAGGGTCACGGCGATGGAGGGAATGGCGAGCTTCGTGATGAGAAGGCCGTTGAAGAGGCCGGCGATAAGGCCGACGCCCAGGCCTATGGCCACGATGGTGAGTGTGTCGGCGCCGCCCGCGCTCGCCATGCCCATGAAGAGGCTCGAAAGGGAAATGATGGACGATACGGATATGTCTATGTCGCCGAGGAGGATGACGAACATCATCGGCAGCGACATCACGGCCTTTTCCATGAAGTTGAAGGTCGTGTCGAAGAGATTCACCGGATCGAGGAAATAAGGAGAGAGAAGGGAGTTGCCCGCGAATACGAAAATGAAAATGAGGAAGAGCATCGATTCCCAGCGGAGAAGGAAATCGGCCAACTTTCTGGGGCCGCTCAACTTTGTGAGCCTCGTCGTCTCGACGAATCCCGTGCCTGAGTCGCTCATCGTGCCCTCCCCGCCGCGAAGGCCTTCTTGTTGCGCCGGTCGATGATCGTGTTGGCGACCACCGCCGTCAGGATGATGAAGCCCTGGATGGCCATCTGGAGGAAGGGAGAGAGCCGCAGGACCGGGAGGGCGTTGTTGACGACGCCGAGGAAGAGGGAGCCCAGGACGACGCCGAGAATGGTTCCGGAGCCGCCCGCGATGTTGACGCCACCCAGGACGGCGGCAGCCACCGTCTGCATCTCGAATCCGGAAGCCGTCTCGTTCTGGGCTATGCCGTAGCGTGAGACGTAGAGTAGGCCGGCGAGGCCGGCGAGGGCTCCCGAAATGACGAAGACGATGATCTCGACCTTTTTCTGGCTCACCCCGGCGAATCGGGCCGCCGTCGGGTTGCCGCCTATGGCGTAGATGTCCCTGCCCGACCGCGTGTAGCGCATGAAGAGGTGCGCCAGCAGGGCGACGGCGAGAGCCGCCCAGAACATGTGGGGCAGGCCGAGGCTCAATCCTTCGGGGATTTTACGGAAGCCTTCGTCATCTCGTTGGCCGTCACCCACTGCCCCTTGGAGAGGAGGAATACGAGGCCTCTATAGGCGCTCATCATGCCGAGACTGGCGATGAGGGGGGGCAGTTTTCCGAAGGCGACGAGGATGCCGCCGAGGCCTCCGAGCGCCGCGCCCGCCGCGATGCTGAAGGGCATGAAGAAGGCCGTGGGCAGTACCGGCTGGAACTGGTTGAGCATGGCCGCCGCCATGCCCGCCAGGGCCATCGTCGAGCCCACCGAGATGTCGATGCCGCCGATGAGGATGACGCCGAACTGCCCGATGGCCACGATGATGAGGATGCAGGAGTCGACGACGATGTTGAGGAGGCTCTTGGGCGCCACGAATCCGGGGGCCCGCAGGGATACCGCCAGCGTGAGGATGACGATGAGGAGACAGAGCGTCGTCTCCTTGCGCTTCAACAGTTTTTTCATGCCGCTTCCCCCGTCGCGCCCTTGGCGGCGCCAGTCGCGGCCTTGAGGATTTTCTCCTCCGAGGCCTCCGCACGGTCCATCACGGCGACAAGCTCGCCTTCGTGCATCACCGCAACGCGATCGGACATGCCCAGGATCTCGGGCAGTTCGGAGGAGATCATGATGATGGCCATGCCCTCGGCCGCCATGCTCGACATGAATTCGTGGACCGCAGCCTTCGTCCCCACGTCGATGCCCTTGGTGGGCTCGTCGAGGATGAGGATGCGCGGCTGGGTGGCCAGCCACTTGGCCAGGACCACTTTCTGCTGGTTGCCGCCCGAAAGCGTTAGCGCCTCGACATCCCAGCCCGCCGCCCTGATCTCCATCTTGGCGCCGTATTCGCGGGCGAGGGCGGCTTCCCGCTTCATCGCGACGAAACCGGCCTTGGAGAGGCTCGCCGTCTGTGGCAGGCAGATATTGTTCGCTATGGAGAGAGGCAGGACGAGGCCCTGGCCCTGCCTGTCCTCGGGCACGTAGGCGAGTCCATGGGCGAGCGCGGCGCAGGGATCGGCGAAACGGACTTTCTTGCCTTCGAGGAAGATTTCGCCCGAATCGAGGGGGTCGAGGCCGAGGAGGGACTTCATGATCTCGCTCCTCCCCGCGCCCACGAGGCCGAAAAAGCCGAGGATTTCGCCTTTCCTGAGCGAAAAACTCACATCTTTGAAGGATCGCCCGGAACTGAATCCCTCTATCCTGAGGATTTCCTCGCCTATCTCGGCCTCGCGCTTGGGGAACATCTGGCTCAGTTCGCGGCCGGCCATGAGGCGGACGAGGGAATCGATCGTGGCGTCTTTCATGAGGCCGGCGCCGATCAGCTTGCCGTCGCGGAGCACGGTGTAGGAGTCCGCGATGGCGAAAAGTTCGTCGAACTTGTGGGAGATGAAGAGAATGGCCGTCCCGCTGTCGCGGAGCTGGCGGACGATCTTGAAAAGATCCTCCGTCTCGCGTATCGAAAGCGCGCTCGTCGGCTCGTCCATGATGAGAAGACGGGCGTTCATCGAAAGGGCGCGCGCTATGCCCACCATGTGGCGCTGCGCGACCGAGAGTTCCGAAACCATGGCGTCTGGATCTACGTCCAGCTCGATGCGCGCGCATAACTCCCTGGTTTTGGCCCGCATGCCGGGCCAATCGAGGAGGCCGATGCCGCGCTTCCTCAGCATGTGGCCCGAGAAGACATTCTCGGCGACCGACAGATCGGGGAACATGATGGGTTCCTGATGGATGGCGACGATGCCCGTCAGCTGGGCTTCGACCGTGGAGGAGAATTTCCGCTCGGTTCCCTCGAAGTCGATGCGCCCGGCCGTCGGCCTGTAGAGACCGGTGAGGACTTTCACGAGGGTAGACTTCCCCGCTCCGTTCTCGCCGATCAGGGCGTGCACTTCACCCGGCCGGACCGAGAGGTCCACATCGTCGAGGGCTTTGATGCCGGGGAAATACATCGAGATGCCCCGCATCTCGAGAATGTTCGAGTCCACTGGAGATCCTCCTTGAAAAGTTGAACCGCTGAAATGAAGAGTGCCTCGTCGCGCGGCGCGTCGGGAGGCCCGGCGCGCCGCGGCAAAGGCAGTAAAAAATCGAAGTTGTTGCGAAACTCAGAACATCTTGGCGAACTTGGCGACGTTTTCCTTCGTGAAGACGAAGGGAACGCCCATGACCGCGTTGCCGTCCTTGCCGATCGCGATGTTGCCCATGCGTCCGGCTTTTACCACGTCGCCGTCATTGCCTTTCACCTGTCCTTTCACGAGGGCGTAGGCGATGTAGGTGGCGGAGTAGCCGAGGTCGATGGGATTCCACAGGGCGAATTTCCTGGAGATGTCCTTTTCGGTGTAGTACTTCATCTCGGAGGGGAGTCCGAGGCCGGTGAGTTCGACCTTGCCCTTCAGTCCCTTGTCCTCGATGGCTTTTCCCGCGGCGGCGACGCCGACCGTGGTCGGGGAGATGATGCCGCGGAGGTTGGGATAGGATTCGAAGAGGCCCAGGGCTTCGCGATAGGACTTGTCGGAGAGGTCGTCGCCGTAGACGGTCGCGACCAGTTTCATCTGGCTGTATTCGGGTTTCTTCAGCTCTTCCTTCATCCAGCCGATCCAGGCGTTCTGGTTCGTGGCCTGGCTGGTGGCGGAGAGGATGGCGATCTCGCCTTTCTTGCCGATGAGTTCGGCGATCAGCTGCACCTGCTGGCGGCCGATGAGGTCTTCCTTGGAGGGAACGAGATCGACGAGGCGGCCGTCCTTGGCCACGCCGGAGTCGAAGGAGATGACTTTGATGCCGGCTTTCATCGCTTTCTTGGCGATGGGAACGAGGGCGTCGCGGTCGTTGGCGGAGATCGCGATGGCGTCCACGCGCTGGGCGATCAGGGAATCGATGATTTCGATCTGTCCCTCGGCGGTCGGCGTCGCGGGACCCTGGTAGATGAGCTCGACGTTGCCGAGTTCCTTGGCCGCTTCCTGGCCGCCGTCGCGGCAGGCTTCGAAGAAACCGTTGCCGAGGCCTTTGACGACCATGGCGATGCGGATTTTCTGCTGGGCGAACGCGGCGCCCGAGGCGAACAGGGCGAAGACGAGCAGCAACGCTACAAAACGAAACGCTTTTTTCATGAAAAGCCTCCTGGGAGATTTTGAGTACTATCACATGATGAGGGCGTTTCCAGAAACGCGAAATAGCATGGGTCTACGATTCGGGTGTGCTGGTTCTACGATCCCGGACTATTGCCTGCCCTCAGGCTTGCTCTCCGAGGGGTAGGCGCCCAGGAGTTCGCGGTAGCGCCTCGAAAAATGGCGGACATCCGAATAGCCCACGGCGCGGGCGGCCTCGGCCACGGAGAGTCCGCCTTCCAGGAGGAGCCGCCTGGCCTCGTTCACCCGGAATCGTGTGAGGTAAGACATGAAGGTTTCGCCCATTTTCTTGTGGAAGAAGGCCGAAAGATAGTTGGGCGTGAATCCCGTCATCTCCGCGAGATCGGCGATGCTCACGTCGGCGTTGAAATTGCGCGCCACATGTTCCAGGACGCGCGCGATCACCGGATCCTGTTCCGGACTGGAAGGCAGCATCCTGAAACGTTCGAGACAGGCGTGAAAATCGCCGGGATCGACGGGCTTGACGAGGTATTCGGTGACCCCCAGTCTCAGCGCCGCGCGCGCGTATTCGAACTCGCTGTAGCTTGAAACGATTGCCCAGGAAGTTCCGGTCGCCGCGGGAACGCAGCGGCGCAGCGCCTCCAGCCCGTCCATTCCCGGCATGCGGATATCGACGAAGCAGAGCCGCGGCTTTTCCGCCATGACCATGTCGACGAGTTCCAAGCCGTCGCCCGCTTCCCCGATGTCCTCGGGCGAAAAACCCTCGTCCAGCAGAAAAGATTTCAGCAGGAACCTGGCCGGAGCCTCGTCGTCGGCAACGATTACCTTCATTTTCTTTCGCGTTCCTCCAGAGGCATCGAGACGATGGCGGTGAAACCTTGACCTTCGGCGCCCGCGAGATCCAGCCTCGCGTCCTTGTACAGCAGTTCCAGCCGTTTCCTCACGTTGCCCAGCCCCACTCTTTCATGGAGGAGGCTCCCGTTCCCGACAGCCTCGAGCGATGCCGGATCGCATCCTACGCCGTCATCCTGCACCTTCATGACGAGCGTGTCTTTTTCGATCCGAGCCCCGATAAAGAGCCTGCCCGGACCCATCTTGGGCTCCAGCCCATGGATGAAGGCGTTCTCGACGAGGGGTTGCACGATGAGCTTGGGAATATGGATGTCGTCGGTGCTTTCGTCGCTTTCGAACACGAAATCGAAGCGGTTTCCGTGTCTGAGTTTCTGCAGCTCGCAGTACTTTTCAAGGAAAGCGAATTCTTCGAAGACGGTGGTCCATTGGTCGTGGCCCAGCGCGTATCTCAACATATCCTTGAGCGCGATGATGGCAGTCTCCAGCTTTTCGGACTCGCCCATGCGGTTCAGGGCCATCAGCGAGGTGAGCACGTTGTATATGAAATGCGGCTGGATCTGGGCCTGCAGCGCCTCCAGTCCCGCGTCGTGCCGGGCGGCGAGGGCGGCGTGGACTTCCACGCTGTCCAGAACCTGGGCGGCGTAGTCGGCTATGGCGGTGAGCCGCGAGAATTCGAGGTCGGTAAAGCCTCGGTCGTCGCGCGCGAAGAGGAAATAGCCCGCGTTTTTTCTGCGCACCGTCATCGGCACCACGAGAAGGGAGGCAATGGAGGTCGCGAATCCCAAGGTTCCGAGGCTGAAATTCTCGGCTGACAGTTCCTTGACGAAGAAGGTGGCGTTGGGCGTCGGCAGGATTCTATGGAACTCATCCAGCGTTCTCGCCTCTCCCTTGGGCCAGGCGGGCAGGGAATCGAAGCCGGATTTCGCGGCGAGCTGCAGGTCGCCGCCCTTGCGCGAGAAAACGCATACGCTGCGCGCGCCGCCTTCCCTCAGCAGGGCGTCGGAGAGTATCGAGAGGATGGTTTCGGAATCGGGCGCCTCGGGCAGCGCTTCGTTGACGTCCTTCAGGATGCTCGGAATCGATTCGACGTTCTTCTTGAGGTCGTCGGCCAGACGCTGGAAGGCCGAGCCGAGGGCTCCCAGCTCATCCTTGCTGCTTATGGGGACATGGACGGAGAAATCGCCCTCGGCTACTTTCCCGATCGCGCTTTGCAGGTTGCGTATGGAGACGAGTATTCCCGAGCTCAGGAGGTAGACGACGATGACGGTCAGGCTTCCGAGGAGGAGAACGGCGATGGCGAAGGTGAGGGTGGCGGCGCGCTCGAGGCTCTCCGCCTGGAGCCTTATGCCCCTGACGAAGCGATTGAGGAAGCTTTCGAAGATATTGTTGAGATAGAAAGAGGAATCGCGTATTTCGCCGAAAATCCCATAGAGGGACTCGTCCTTGCTCTCCTGTACCATCATGTAGAGGTCTTTTCCCTCAACGGGACTAAGGTCGCGGACTCTCTCGAAAAGGCCGGAGAGCCGCTCGAACTTGGCGAAGGCCTGGCCGGCGAGGGGAGCGGCCGTCTCGTAAGCCGACGAAAGTTCGGGATTTCGCTTAAGTATGTAGGTGATCATGTTGTCCTGCATGAAAATCCCGTACTCGTCGCGGAACAGCCCGGTTTCGTGGGCGAATTCCTTGCCCGTGACCAGGGACCTCGGAGCCAGGACCACCGATCTGAGCGCCTGGTAGGAATCGGGGGTGAAAAGGTCGAAAACGACATCCTTGAGGAGGCTGTATACCCTGCGGGAACGGGCTATCAGCGACATTCCGTTCTCCACCACCGTCTTCATTTCCCTCACGCGGGCGAAGGTGGTGACCGACAATGCCGAGAGTCCGACGAAGCCTATCAGTTCAACGAGGAGTACGGCGAGAAATTTCGTTCGGATGCGCACCGCGAAACAATATCATGGCGCGACGAATACCGCAAATTCTTTATGGCCGGGAGGAATCGCGGGAAGAATCGCGCAGGCGAAGAATCTCCTGCCTGAGAAACTTTTCCATATACTGCAGTTCGCGTTCGCTCAGGCCGGAACCCAGGATAAGGTGTTTCGTGCCCGCCTCTATCTTGAGTTCCTTGGCCGCGATGTTGTTGACCTGCGTGCGCGAAGTAACCACCTGAATCGAGCCAATATCCTTGAGGGGCCAGGATGCGAGGCGTTCGCGGCCGAAGATTTCGGTGCGGAAATGGAAGTCGTCGCGCGTCAGGAGAATGCCGTATTTCGTGAATCGGGGCGCCAGGATGGTTTTCCCCATGAAGATGCCGACGCCCCAGAAGGGGAGGCTGAACATGGGGAACATCATGGGAGCCCGCATTCTCAAGGTCATGAGCGTCCAGAAAGCGATGAAGCCGATCCAGGCCGCCGCGAATATCACGCCGGGGCCTGACGATGCCCTGATGCCCGCGCGGGGTATCGTCAGGCTGGTGCTATCCTCCGTCCGCTCGATGACGACTTTGCTTTCTTCGGGCAGGCTTTCTGGGTAGGCCGTGCCAGCGTACTTTCTCGCCCCGGTTTCGGGTGCCGCGGAGGAATGCCGCGCTTGGCTTTGCGGCGGTATCCGCGATGTTTCCGGCACCTCGATCTCTCCGCGAAGTATAGCGGCGGCCTTGGCCGCGGGAAGGCTCCGGCGGCTGACGTCGGGATCGAGCCAGGAGGAAAGGACGCTGTCCAGCCTGGGCGAAATGTCGACGATGCCGCTCAGGTCTATTTTTAGGCCGCTCGTGGGCAGTTCGGCCGGATTTCTGCCTGTCAGGAGAAAGACGGCCGTCGCGGCCGCGCCGTAGAGATCGGAGCGATGCGTCGCCCTGCCGGCTACCTGTTCCAGGGGGATGTAGCCCGCCGTTCCCACCAGGGTGGCCCCGGGGAAAAGCGCCGTCCGTACGGCGTCCTGGACGCCGGAAAAATCGACGAGAGCGATCGTGTCGTCCTTTCTGAGGATGATGTTGCGCGGGTTCACGTCCCTGTGGACGATGGGAGGACGCAGGGAGCCAAGGTAGGCAAGGATTTCGGAGAGCTCAGCCAGAATCCTCTCGACATCGGCTTCGGTGAATTTTCTGCCCGACCTGACGATCTTTTCGAGATCCTGTCCTTCTATATATTCCATGGCGAGCACGAGGCGCAGGCGGCCTTCCGACTCTGCCTCGAAGCTGTCGAAATACCCCGGAATTCCGGGATGGGCGAGGCTTTTCAGCGCCTCGGCCTCGCGTCTGAATATGTCCACCATATTCCAGGAGGATGTTTCGGTGAGGTCCAGTACCTTGAGCACGGCCTGGGGCTTGCCCGACTCCGGATTCTCCGGGCTGGCGAGCCATGTCGAGGCGGAGATTCCCCTCCCCAGCTGCCGTATGAGTCTATATTCCCCTATTTTTTCCGATTCTTTCAACGAGCGTATTCCTTACGGACCGAGCGTTTATTCTCTGGACTCATCCCGGTAATCGTTTATCATGTTCGCTTTCTTGAGCGCTTCGAGCGCCTTGGCTCTCTCCATTCTGAGCCCCAGTTCCTCGTAGGTGTCGGCCAGGTTGAACCAGGCTTCGGCCATATCGGGATCGATGGCTACCGCTTTCTCGAAACATTTTCGCGCTTCGGCATATTCGGATTTCCTGAAGCGAATGACGCCCAAGTCGTTCCAGGCCTGCGCGAAATCGGGACGCTGTTCGATGGCGTTCCCGTATAGATCGGCGGCGCTCGCGAAATCATCTTCCTCGTAGGAGAGGAGGCCGAGGGCGTGGATGAAGTCAGGCTCTCCGGGGTTGAGACGCAGCGCTTCCAGCAGATCCTGCCTCGCTCCCGAAAAATCCCCCGTCAGCCTTCTGGCCTCGGCCCGGTTGAAGAGAATGCCCGGCAGGTCCGGATTCAGGGAGAGCGCCTCGGTAAAAACGGCTATCGCTTCGGGATATCTTCCCGAGTCGGTCATCCTGATCCCCTTGGTATTCAGCGACGAGATCTCGGGATTTTGATCGGACTGCGCCTGCATATGCGTCCTCCTTGGATCTGGCATACTTCCGGTTCCTGGTGACCGGTACAATGCCCTATGCCTACGAATGATAATGGATTTTTCGACAAAGGTCATTATAATTACCATGAATGGGCAAATTTGTTTGCCGCAACGCTTTATTTCTTAAACGATATATTTTTATCTATAATAAAATGCTGTCGATGCCCAATCGGGGCTTGTCTAAAATATGAAGGACTTGTATAATGTCAATATATTATTATCGATATAGTTGTACTTATATATAGCAATGTGGAGGTAGTGGCATGCCGGCTGCGAACATCGAATTTTCGGGCGAACTGAACGGCTTTATCGAGGAATGGGGCAAGAAACCCGGTGGGCTCGTCATGATGCTTCACCGTATCCAGAACGAATTCGGCTATATCCCGCGCGAAGCGGCCGAAAAACTGTCCAGAATGGTCGGGCTTCCCCTGGCCAAGATATACGGCGTCATCACCTTCTATCATTTCTTCAAGACCAAGATGCCCGGAAAGCACAGAATCGCCATGTGCATGGGCACCGCATGCTATCTCAAGGGAGCTCAGGACATCGTCGAAGAGGCGAGATCCATTCTGGGAATCTCCGGGGACGATGTCACCGACGACGCCCTTTTCAGCATCGACGAAGTGCGCTGCCTCGGCTGCTGCGGCCTCGCTCCCGTCATCCAGGTGGACGACGAAGTATACGGCAAGGTCACCAAGGATCAGCTTCCGGATATCATCGTAAAATACAGGAATCTTTGACGAAGGCCCTCGCGACCGTCGGGCAGGTTTTTTAATGCACTACGAAATCGTCGATTTCCTGATCGACATCGTGCAGAACTCCTGCGAGGCGGGCGCCAGGTCCATAGACGTCGCTTTGGATGAAGACGAAGCGAAGGTCAGCGTCCGGGTGAGCGATGACGGGAAAGGGATGGATGCCGATCAGCTTCGGCGCGCCCTCGATCCCTTCGTCACCGATGGGCGCAAACATCCCGGCCGGAAGGTGGGGCTTGGGCTGCCTTTTTTAAAGCAGGCCACCGACCAGGACGGCGGGGAATTCTTCATCGAATCGGAGAAGGGGCGGGGAACCGAAGTGGCTTTCCGTTTCGACAGGAAAAACGTGGATTGCCCCCCCTCGGGCGACGTGCCGGGAATGCTGCTCACGATTTTATGCCTGCCCGGAGCGCATGAGATGACCATCTCCAGGAAGCGGGGCGGGTCTTCGTACGAACTTAAGAAGAGCGAGTTGACAGAGGCGCTTGGGAATCTCGAAGAGGTTTCCTCGCTCGCTCTGCTGAAGCAATATTTGCGATCGCAGGAAGAAGGAGTAGACCTATGGCAAGGATGACCCTCGACGAGCTTCGGGCGCTTCGTGATTCGAAACGTCAGGACTTGGCGCGGCGGGATGTGGAAGGCAAGGACATCCAGATTATTGTCGGAATGGGAACGTGCGGGATCGCCGCCGGCGCGAAGCTTACCTTCGATGCTCTCGTCGATTCGATCCAGAAACACGGCCTTGAAAACAAGGTTCTCATCAGACAGACCGGATGCATGGGACTCTGCTATGTGGAACCGACCGTCGAAGTGCTGTTCCCCGGGATGCCCACCGTCATCTACGGAAAGATGACCAAGGACACGGCCGAGGAATTCGTGCAGAAGCATTTGATCGAGCATACTTTGCTCGACAATCATATTTTCGACCGCCCGGCGGCCGACATAGTCGCTAAGACCGATGGCGCCGCCTTCCGCGATGCTCCTAAGGGAGGCAGATGATGGCGAAGAAGAACTTCATACTCGTCTGCGGAGGCACCGGCTGCGAATCCTCGAAGAGCGACGAGATCTATCGCACTTTAATAAAGGAAGCCGAGCTCCAGGGCGTCAAGGACGACGTGCAGATCGTCAAGACCGGCTGTTTCGGCTTCTGCGAAAAAGGTCCCATCGTCAAAGTGCTTCCCTCCGAATCCTTCTATGTCGAAGTAAAACCCGAGGACGCGAAGGAAATCATCGCCGAACAGGTGATCAAGGGACGCGAGGTCAAGAGGCTCCTCTACAAGAAGGACCAGAAGACCGCCGATAACGTGAAAGTCCAGGACATCGAATTCTACCAGAAACAGTTCCGCATCGTTTTGCGCAACTGCGGCGTCATCAACCCCGAGAACATCGAGGAGTATATCGCCCGCGATGGCTATGTCGCCCTCGAGAAAGCTCTCTTCGAGATGAGTCCCCAGCAGATCATCGATACGGTCAAGGCTTCGGGCCTGCGCGGCCGAGGCGGCGCGGGATTCCCCACCGGCATCAAGTGGGAGACCGCCAGCAAGGTCAAGAGCGACGTGAAATACGTCGTCTGCAACGCCGACGAGGGCGACCCTGGCGCTTACATGGACAGATCCACGATCGAAGGCGATCCGCATTCGATCCTGGAAGCGATGATGATCGCCGGAAAGGCCATCGGTTCCAACAGCGGTTACGTGTACATCCGCGCCGAATATCCGCTCGCCATCGAAAGGCTTAAAGTAGCCATCCAGCAGGCCAAGGAAATGGGCCTCATGGGCAAGAACATCCTGGGATCCGGCTTCGACTTCGACGTCGAAATCCGCCTGGGCGCCGGCGCCTTCGTCTGCGGCGAAGAGACGGCCCTGCTCAAATCCATCGAAGGCGACCGCGGCATGCCCATTCCCAAGCCGCCATTCCCCGCCATCAAGGGCCTCTGGGGCAAGCCGACCATCATCAACAACGTCGAAACCCTGGCCAACGTCCCCGTCATCATGACGAAGGGACCCGAATGGTTCGCTTCCATCGGCACCGACAAGTCCAAGGGAACCAAGGTTTTCGCCCTCACCGGCAAGATCAACAACTCGGGCCTCATCGAAGTCCCTATGGGCACCACGCTGCGCGAGATCATCTTCGATATCGGCGGCGGCATCAGGAACGGCAAGAAGTTTAAGGGTGTCCAGACCGGCGGACCCTCCGGCGGCATCATCGTCGAGAAAGACCTCGATGTCCCGATTTCCTATGAGAGTCTCGTGGCCCTCGGCTCCATGATGGGCTCGGGCGGCATGATCGTCATGGACGAAGACGACTGCGTCGTCGATGTCTCCAAGTTCTACATGGCCTTCTGCGTCGACGAATCCTGCGGAAAATGCGCCCCCTGCCGCATCGGCACCAACCAGATGCACGCCCTCCTCGACAAGATCACCAAGGGCAAGGGCGAGGAAAAAGACCTGGAGAGCCTGGAGAGGATCGGAAAGGCGATGACGAAGGCCTCCCTCTGCATGCTGGGCGGTTCGGCGGCCAATCCGACGATGGCGACCATCCGTCACTTCAGGGACGAATATCTCGAACACATCCAAGAACACAAGTGCCGGGCTGGAAAATGCAAGGATCTCATCGTCTACTCGATCGATCCGGCGAAATGCATAGGCTGCGGGCTCTGCGCGCGCAAATGCCCAGTGCCTTGCATCGCGGGCGAGAAGAAACAGCCTCATGTGATCGACGCCTTGCGCTGTCTGAAATGCGGCGAGTGTTTCAAGGCCTGCAAATTCGGCGCAGTGGTCAAGAGCTAAGGACGGGGAGAAACTACCATGATCAATTGCAAGGTTAACGGAATAGCGGTACAGGTCGCCGAAGGCTCCACGGTCCTCGACGCGGCCAAGAAAGCCAACGTCAAGATACCCACGCTCTGCTACAATCCCGATCTCGCCCCCTGGGCGGCATGCGGCATCTGCGTCGTGAGGGTGGAAGGCAGCAACAAGATGCTCAGGTCCTGCTGCACCCCGGTTTCGGAAAACATGAGCGTCATCACCAACGATGCCGAACTCGTGCAGATCCGCAAGACGGTAATAGAACTCATTCTCTCCACGCATCCCGACGACTGCCTCGCCTGCCCCCGCAACCAGGACTGCGAACTGCAGACCCTGGCCCAGGAGTTCGGCATCCGCCAGCAGTCCTTCCCGAAGCGTCTGCGCGATCTTCCGATCGACGACACCACGGGATCGATCATCCTCAATCCCGAAAAATGCATCCGCTGCGGCCGCTGCGTGACCGTGTGCCAGCAGATGCAGAACGTGTGGGCCATCGAGTTCCTCGGACGCGGCGAATCCACGCGCATCGCCCCGGCCGCCGACGTCAAGCTGGGCGAAAGCCCCTGCATCAGGTGCGGCCAGTGCTCGGCGCACTGCCCCGTCGGCGCCATCTACGAGAACGACCAGACGCAGCTTGTCTGGGACGCCCTCATGAAGACTGGTCCCGAAGCCAAGACCTGCGTCGTCCAGATAGCCCCGGCCGTCCGCGTCGCCCTCGGCGAAGCCTTCGGTCTGCCGGCCGGAACCGACGTCACCAAGAAAATCTATACGGCATTCAGGCGGATGGGTTTCGACGCCATCTTCGACACGAATTTCTCGGCCGACCTCACCATACTCGAGGAAGGCACCGAGTTCGTGAAAAGGCTGACCTCGGCCCTCCAGAACGGCCTCGGCGCCGCGACGAAGGAAAGGTCCATGCCTCTCATCACTTCCTGCTGTCCTGCCTGGGTCGACTACATGGAGAAATACTATCCGGACATGGTCCCGAACTTCTCCACCGCGAAGAGTCCGCAGCAGATGATGGGCGCCATGATCAAGACCTACTGGGCTCAGAAAGCCGGCGTGGATCCCTCCAAGATCTTCTCCGTGTCGATCATGCCCTGCACGGCCAAGAAATATGAGACGCACCGCGACGAAACCATGTATTCCTCGGGATACCAGGATGTCGATGTCGCCATCACCACGCGCGAACTGGCGAGGATGATCAAGCAGGCCGGCATCGATCTCCTCAATCTCCCCGAATCCGAGGCCGACAGCCCGCTGGGACCCTATACCGGCGCCGGCGCCATCTTCGGCGCGACGGGCGGCGTCATGGAAGCCGCTCTGCGTTCGGCCTATTTCCTCGTCACCGGCGAAGATCTGAAGGACGTCAACTTCACCGCCGTCCGCGGCATTTCCGGAATCAAGGAAGCCAGCGTCCACATCGCCGGCATCGAAATCCGCGTGGCCGTCGCTCACCAGATGGGCAACATCCAGCAGGTTTTGGATCAGGTCAGAAAGGCTCGCGAGGAAGGCAAGGACACGCCCTGGCATTTCATCGAAGTCATGGCCTGCCGCGGCGGCTGCATCGGCGGCGGCGGACAGCCCTATGGAGCCACCGACGAGATCCGCACGAAGCGCATGCGCGCTCTCTACGACCACGACGAGAACCAGGAATACCGCTGCTCGCACAACAATCCCTATATCAAGCAGGTATATGCCGAGTTCCTCGAGGCGCCGGGAAGCCCGAAGGCTCATCACCTCCTCCATACCCACTATGAAGGAAAGCCTCTGTTCCTGAAATAAACGTTAGGCGCTGAACTTTCAGCGCCTGAAAACGAAAGGCAGGCGGAATCCCTAAAGGATTCCGCCTGCCTTTTTTAATTCCTGACGGCCCTGTGCCGACGCGGCTTATGCCTGTTTGGAAGGCTTTGTGATGGTGATCGTCACCGTGGAAGCGTTTTCCGCGCCTTTCAGCGCGCCCGTCATGGCCGCGATCGTGTCGAAGAAGAGCTTCGAGACAAAGGGCACCAGGGGCAGTTCCTGGCCGTCGCAGTAAATGTGGATTTCCTTTCCGTCTTCGGTCATCGCCATCCTCCTCAAGAAATGATGTAATCGATAAAAAGCTCGACATCTTCGGGTCTGAAAGCCTTGATATTCCTGGCTTCGGCCAGTTCCAGCATAACCTTCTCGCGCGCCACGAGGATGTCGATGTCGGAGAGAGGGCGCTTTATGGCCTTCTCCTCGGTTTCGGCGCCGGCGACGAGAACGCGGAGAGCTCCCTCCGCGGCGAGGCCTTCGCAGAAAATGATCGACGCCAGGGGGCACAGCGCGGCAATCGCGCCCGCGTCCATCGGGGCGGGAGGCGCGGTGAGCACTACCATCTCCGATTCGCTCAGATAAATGGAAGGATTCGCTCCCGCGGCATGAAATCGCGCCGAATCCTTGGTGTCGGGGGGAAGATCGGCCTCATGCCTCGATTTCTTGATTGCCGCGGCGCTTATGCCGCGTTTCGAACACTCCTGGAGCGCCGATTCGATGAAGGTGGTCTTGCCCGTGCCCGACCAGCCGATAATGGATACGATTCTTGATGGACTCTTCACTGTATTCCTCATGTCATCGCGTTCTTCATGCTACGGGGGCTTTCAGCGTGATTTTTAGCCTCGTTCCGGCGGCAAAGCCGAAACTGTTTTCGCCCAACCGTTTTTCCAGCGCCTCCGCTTCGATGCAGTCCCCACGGCAAAGCGAGAAGAAGCCGGCGCTATCGGCGCCTGAATCGCCCCTTTTGGCCGATACCGTGGCGAGTCCCGAAGCCGTGCATACAATATACCGTACCCTGCCGGCTTTGTTGAGCATGGATTCGGAGACGATCCTGCCCGCCAGTCGATCGCTGACGATTGGCTTGGCTTCGGAGAGCAAGACTTTTTTCATGGCGAACCATGTCGCTTTCGCCGAGTCGCGGTCGAGCCCGGCGGCCCTGGCTAAGGCGGCCACGGGGCCAGTGGGTTCCCAGGGCCAGGAGGAGTGGCAGCTTCTCCCCTCGCCGGCGCTCGCTATCGGGCAATCCATAGATCCCGGACAAGGCGCCACACAGCTCATCCCTCGTTCCCGGCCCCGTTCCAGCAGTCTGTCTCGCAGGGCGAGCGCCGGCCTGCCCGTCACGTTGGCCGCCGGCTCAATCACGAGAAGGATCCCCCCGTCGGCCAACTGCCCGAAGGCGCTTTCGAAAAGCCCCGCACGACGCTCGACCGCGTCGTCCTTCTCCTTCCACAACTCATTCGCGCTGTGGCAGGCAATTATAAGATCGTAGGGACCTGCCGGGATGTCGCCGTCCTTTTCGAAATTCCTCTGAACCGCGACGAACTCGGCACGCAGGCCGGCGACATTCTCCTTCAGCCTCAGCGCCGCTTCCAGCGCCTCCGCGTTGGCGTCTACAAGCGTCACGCTCTCCGCGCCCAGCTCCGCGGCGGCGAATGAAGCCGGCCCCGGTCCCGCGCCCAAATCGAGGACGCGGCATATTTTCGGCAAGGCTCCTCTCAGGTCGATCTCCCGCAGCGCGAGCGATGCCTGGACGAAGGAAACGGGCCAGTAATACAGGAGATACGCGCCCAGCAAGTCGGCCCGGGAAAAATACGAAGCTCCCGCCAGGCGTCTGTCGCCCGTAAGGCCGCGCTGCAGGCTCAGGAGCGCGGCGCCGAAACGATCGAGGGCTGAGGGAGACAGCGCGGAGGAGGAAAGGCCGGATTCCGTCGCTTTCGCGCCGGATCCGGAATCCCTGCCTGCGGCATGCTTGCCTGCGGCAAGCCGCCCCAACGCCGGATAATACTTCGCGACCTTGTCGCCGATGCCTGTCATTCTCCCTCCTTCCTTGCTCAAGATCCCTGCCCTTGTATGCGGGGGATCTCTGGCTTATATTACAATACATGCACGAACCGCCACCATTACTCATGCAAGCCCTTTTGGCGAATCCAGACATCGACAAAATGATAACAGGAAGCGGCTTCACCGTCATCGATTTCGTCAACAGGAATATGCTGCTCAGCGATACATGGGAGCAGCTGGGAATCGTGCGCGATACGCTGCTGGATTTTTTTCCGAGGGGGAAAATCTTCCCCGCCGATCTTCAGGCTTTTGAATCGCTGATAAAAAAGCTGAAATCGGGCGAAATCGACATAGGGAAGGGCGAGTTCCGGCTGATAGGGATGGAAGGCGCGATCAACTGGTTTTCCCTGGATTTCTTCGTCCTGGCGAGAGGCGAGAAGGGCAATATCACCATGCTCGCCATTCATGATATGGACATCTCCAAGCTGATCGCCGCCCAGGAGGAAATCCGTGAACGCCTTGTGGAGATCGAATCCCTCAAGGATCTTCTCACCGCGATCAACAAGAGCCTCGATTTCAATGAGACACTCAGCAAGATCATCGAACACTTGCACCGGATAATCCCCTTCGACCGCGCTTCCGTGCAGACGCTCCAAGGCAATTTCCTATCGGTTATCGGCAGCTACGGCTATACCGAAACCCTCACCCAAGACCTGAGGTTTCCGATCACCGGCATCGACAACCCATCGGCGAGAGCGATAGCCTCGCGCAGACCCATAATATGCAACGACGTGGAACACGATTTCGATGGTTTTGTTCAAGTGGAAGGCAGCATCCAGGTGAAATCCTGGCTCGGCATTCCTCTCGTCTACGAAGGAAGATCGATGGGCCTGCTTGCCCTCGACAGCGCCGAGCGCGGCTTCTACACCAATCAGCACGTGAGAATCGCTTCCAACGTGGCGGAACACATTGCCATGGCCCTCGAGCATGCCAAACAGCATACGATAATCAAGGAAGAAGCCAGAACCGACAAACTGACCGGCGTCGCCAACCGCTACGGTCTGGAGACGATGGGGCAGGACCTCTTCGGGAAGGCTTATAAAGAAGATCAGCCTATGGGCATCCTCATGCTCGATATTGATCATTTCAAGATCGTCAACGATACCTTCGGCCATTCCTTTGGCGACCAGGTGCTCAGATCCATGGCCACGGGCATTTCCCAATGCCTGAGGATAAAGGACTATCTGGTTCGCTATGGCGGCGAAGAGTTCGTCATTCTCCTTCCCGACACCACGACCCGAGAAGCCCTCGTCGTAGCCGAGCGTCTCAGGAAGAAGATTCCCCTCATCGACGTCGACGGCAGCCATACATGCCCGACGGTGAGCATTGGCGTGTTTTCCGGCGTGCCCGGACCTCAGGACATATTGCACGAGTTCATCCGGCGAGCCGATCTGGCCCTCTACGATGCCAAGGAAGCGGGGCGCAACCGTTGCCGCGTATGGAATCCCAAGCCCGAATATTTCGACAAGAAAATCTGAGCCGCGGAAGCCGCAATCTACGCACTACTCGCGCACCCCACGTTGCCCGCGCCGCCTCGCGCCGCAAACTATTTTTTCAGCAGATCGAGATAGGCTCCGTAGCCGCGATCCGCCATTTCCTCGGCGGGTATAAAATCCAGCGAAGCGGAATTTATGCAGTAGCGAAGCCCGCTGGGTTTGGGACCGTCGTTGAACAGATGGCCGAGATGGCCGCCCGATTTCTTCGCCCTTACCTCGATCCGATTCATGCCATATGACAAATCCTCGACGAGGAGGACGGCGTCCTTGTCGATGGGCGTCCAGAAGCTCGGCCAGCCCGTGCCGGACTCAAACTTGGTCGAGGAGAGGAAAAGCGCGCTGCCGTCGATCTTGTCCACATAGATTCCAGCCCTGTGGTTGTCCCAGAACGCGTTCTGGAAGGGCGGCTCCGTAGCCGCCTGCACGAGCACGTCGTATTCCTCCGGGCTCAGTTTTTTCTTGAGTTCCTCGGTGGGCTCTATATAGCAGACGGTGGCCGCCTGTTCTTCGGTGTAGATCATGAGTTCGCCTCCTGGCGCGCCGACGGTCGCCCGCAAAGGCGCCGGTTCGGTTGATGTCTTCGAGGGCGCCGGCTCGGTGGCTGCTTCTAACGAAACCGGCTTGGTGGCTGCTTCTAATGAAACCGGCTCGGTGGCCGCCGCCCTCTGTCCCATGCAGGAAACCGAGATCAGCGAGACTCCGAGGATCGCGAGAACCGCGAAGAAAGCGGCGCGGAAATGTCCGCCCAGCCATCGTTCCGAAGCCTTTCGTCCTTCATTCGCTTCGTTTAGCTTCTCTAACATAGTGGAAATAATATACTGCTAAATATTAATATAGTGCGCCCGCATCACAGAATAAATGCGCGGCCGCTCCATCGTAATTGCGCGCCCGCTTTATCCGAAAACCGCTAAGATGCCGACCGCTCCCATTTTCCCCCAGGCCCGCTTTCATGGTATACTTTAGGCGATCGCCGAAGACTCAACGAGGAGTAGTCCCATGGAACCGCAACCGGGCATCGTTCACGAAAAAACGATCACCGTGGAACCGAGGCATATCGCTTCCCACCTGGGATCAGGGGGAGTGCCCGTCTATGCCACGCCCTCGATGGTCCTCCACATGGAAGAAACCTCGCGCGAAGCCGTCGACCACCTGCTGGGCCCTGGCCGCGCCACGGTGGGCGCCTTCATGGGCGTGAGGCATCTCGCGCCGACGCCGCTCGGGTTTAAGGTCAGGATCCGTTCCGAACTGGTGAAGGTGGAAGGAAGGATACTCACCTTCAAGGTCGAAGCCTGGGACGAGGTCGAAAAGATCGGCGAAGCCGAACATGTCCGGGCCGTCATCGACCTCGCGCGTTTCGGCGAAAAAATCGAGAAAAAAAGACTGCTCGCCATCAAGGCCGGCGGTTGAGGAGCCGCGAATGACGCTGGAAGAATTGTCCCGCCTCGACTACGAAGGAGCCAGGGAACTGCTTTTCGCCTATACGACCGATATCAAGCGTCACGACAAGGATATCGAAGCCCTCAAGAAGGATGTCGCCCTCTGGACCTCGAGGGTGAGCCTGGCCGAAAGCAAAGGAATGGCCGAACTTGCGGCGGGCGCCCGCGAACAGCTGGGCCAGCTGGAAGGCCGATTGTCGGAAATAGCGGCGTCGAGGGCTGAGCTGGAACGCGACGCCGCGAGGATCAAGGAAGCGATGCCCGGGATGAAGGCCAAGCAGAGGAGCATCGATCCTGACCAGCTTCAGGCCGAGCTGTCCATGATGACGGGCGAGGCTCTCGAACCCGAAAAAGCCAAGCTGGAGCGCGAACTGGACGCTTTGGCCAAGGCCGGCTCCTCCGAGGATCCGCTCGAGGCGCTTAAACGCAGGATGGGCCTTGTCCCCGAAGGCGGCCAGGAAAAGCCCGGGCAGGGCGCTTAAGCCCAATGCCGCATATGCGTCCGCCATTATTGCCCGATTTTCCCCGTCCCCTCGTTTTCGCCCACAGGGGGCTTTCGACTATCTATCCCGAAAACACGATGGCCGCTTACAGAGGCGCCAGGGATGCCGGCATTCCCGGCATAGAACTCGACGTGCACCTGACGAAGGACGGAAAGCTCGTCGTGTTCCACGACGACACGACGAAGCGCATCGTCGCGCGGCCCGACGATCCAAGCGGCGCGCTGGCCTTTTCGCTCGAAGGATCCGATTACGCCTTCCTGGCTTCCCTCGATATCGGCTCCTGGAAGGATCCCGCTTTTTCAGGCGAGAGAATGCCTCTTCTGGACGACGTTTTCGAGGAATTCGGCAAGACCCAGTATGTCGATGTGGAAATCAAGAGCAGGACGACGGGGGACGCCGGCCTCGAGCGGCTACTTTCCGAAACCATCGCCCGCCACGGCATGGAGAGGCGCTGCGTCGTCTCTTCCTTCAATCCTTTCGCCTTGCGCAGGTTCAAGACGATCGCGAGGGAAATACCCACCGCCATAATCTGGTCCAGGTCAAAGGAGCTCTACGCCTTCCTGCGCCGAGGCGAGGGGCGGTGGATCGGCAACGTCGACGTCCTCAAGCCCGAACATGTCCTTCTTAAGCACAAGAGGCTCTTTGCCGAGCTCAGGCGTCCCGTCCTTCCCTGGACGGTCGACACGGAGGCCGATGCCGAACGCGTTCTGGCCTCAGGGGCCGCCGGCATCATCTCCAACTGTCCCCAGAAGATCCGAGCCTGGCGCCGAAGCGGCGGCTGACGCGCTTTCCAGGCCTCTGCCTCAGGTTCAAGCCCCCGGCTTAGCTCTCTATCTCGTGGATATGGCGGGCGAGGGGCAGACGTCTGCCGATGCCGAAAGCGCGCTTCGAAACCTTGATCGTCGGCGCGGCTTGGCGCCGTTTGTATTCCGCCTTCGCCGTCAGCCCGAGCACCTTCAAGACCAATGACCTTTCGAAACCCTTGGCCACGATATCCTCGAACGAAGCGTCCTCTTCGATATAAAGGCGCAGAATGCCGTCCAGCAGATCGTATTCGGGCAGGCTGTCCTGATCCTTCTGGTTGGGCCTGAGCTCGGCGCTCGGGGCTTTCTCGATGATGGGCAGCGGAATGGGTTCGGGTTTTCCGGCCGCCGCGGCCAGCTTGTTCAGATGCCTGGCGAGCGCGAAGACCTCCGTCTTGTAGAGGTCGCCGATGGGAGCCAGGGCGCCGCACATGTCGCCGTAAAGCGTGCAGTAGCCGGCCGCTATTTCGCTCTTGTTGCCCGTGGTGAGCAAAAGGGCGTTGAACTTGTTCGACCAGGCCATGAGAAGAGCTCCCCTTATCCTCGCCTGGAGGTTTTCCTCGGCGAGATCGAAGGGGCGTCCGGCGAAGGGAATGGCGAGGAGGTCGAGGTAGGCCTTGAAGGGAGCCTCGATCGAAAGTCTCTCGAGTCTTATGCCGCCGCGATGGCAGAGCTCGACGGAATCATCGACGGAACCATCGCTCGAGAACCTGCTTGGCATGGTGATGCAGGTGATGTTCTCGGCGCCGAGGGCTTCGGCGCCCAGGACGGCCACCATGGCCGAATCGATGCCGCCCGACAGACCCAGGCAGGCCTTGGAGAATCCCGATTTTTTCATGTAGTCGCGGATGCCGACGACAAGGGCTCGATGGATTTCCTCGATCGCTTCGTCGGAATCCTGCGCGGCGCCGAGGCCGTCCAACAAACCCTCCGACTCCACATCGCTGACGCGCGCGGTCATCGTGGCGGTGTCGATGGTGAGGAAGGATTCCTCCCATCCGCACATGGCGACCGTCTCGCCCTCGGGCGACACCGCGAAGGAGCGTCCGTCGAAGACGAGCGAATCGTTGGCGCCGACCGCGTTGCAATAGAGGACGGGGATGTGGCCTTCCTTCGCCCTGCCCCTGGCGAGGGCGAGCCGCGTCTTCAGTTTGCCCGCGACGAAGGGAGAGGCCGAGGGAACGATGAGAAGGTCGATGTTCGCGTCGAGAAGATCTTTCACCGGATCGACCGCGTACTTGAAGGAGGGGGAGGGAGGCGCTTCCCACCAAAGATCCTCGCAGATGGCGAAGCCTATCCTGCCCGAGGGAGGCGTGAAGACTTTTCTCGTCCTGGCCGGCTCGAAATAGCGGGCTTCGTCGAAGACATCATAGGTGGGCAGGAGGGTCTTTTCCTGGGTGAAGACGATTTTGCCGTCGGCGATGACGGAAAAAGCGTTGACCAGGGCGCGGCCCGACCCGGTCCTGTTCCTGTCGACGTAGCCCAGGGCGACGGCCGCCGATTTCGGGAGATCCCGCTGAAGGAGCCGCAGCGCGGAAAGACTGCCTTCGACGAAGGCTTCCTGATCGAGAAGATCCATCGGAGGGTAGCCGCAGAGCGCCAATTCCGGAAATATGAGGAGTTCGGGCTTGCCCGAGGAAGCCGAATCGGCTATGGCTTTTTTCGAGAGTTCGACGATCCTGCGCGCGTTTCCGGCAAAATCGCCGATGACCGAATTCATCTGAACCAGGGTAACGATCATGACAGCTCCCCTTGTCTCATTTGATTTTCTTCCTCAACTTTCTGGCTGACATTTTGCTGGCGCTGCGCTGGGCTACCTCAAGGTCTCTCAGGCTGCGTCGTTTCTGCGCGTTCAGGAAGAGCAGCCCTCCGGCGATCATGAAGAAACAGAGAATCTGCCCCATGGAAAAATTGAGAAGGGTCGTGAAGGTATAGGTAGGGGCATCGGGATTCCCGAGCTTGATGATGTAGCCGAGGCCGGAATCGGGCTCGCGGAAATACTCGATCACGAATCGCACGAGGCCATAACCGACAATGTAGACGCCGGAGGCGAAACCTTCGAAGGGGCGCCGCTTGCGGACGACGAGCCACAGGAGGACCCATAGCGCCAACCCTTCGAATATGGCTTCGTAGAGCTGGGAAGGATGCCTCGGCAGGTTTACGACGTCGTTCATGGAGTTGAGCGTTATGCCCGCCTTAGCCGCTATCTCCTGAACCCAGGTTTCGCGCGCCGAAAATCTCTCGGCGTAGGGGAAAACCATTCCCCAGGGGGCGCTGGTCACTTTGCCCCAAAGCTCGCCGTTTATGAAGTTTCCGAGCCGGCCGAAGGTGTAGCCCAGGGGCGCCGCCATGGCGATGATGTCGGCCCAGGCCAGCCACTTTTCCTTCTTTACCTTACACCAGATTAGGGTCGCGGCAATGACGCCCACGAGCCCTCCATGGAAGGACATCCCCTGATAGCCCACGAAACGTCCCGTCTCGTCGAAGGGCCAAAGGATGAACCAGGGGCGGCGCCAGTAGTAATCGGTCGGTTCGTAGATGAGCGTGCCCGCGAGCCTTCCGCCGATGAGGACGCCCACGATGGCCCAGAGGAAGAAATTAGCCGCCAACTCTTCGGACCAGGGCTTGCCCAATCGCTTCGACTCGAAGCGGAAGAGAAACCAGGCCGTGCCGAAAGCGAGAACATACATGAGGCCATACCACCGGAAAGGCAGGCCGGGGATGATCTCTGGCTTAAGCCAGGCAGGGAATTCAAGCATTGCCGCCATCATTGTTCCTTGTTGGGAAGTGTTGTCCCGCCGCCGTCTTTTGCTGGCGCGGATTTCCGGTCATTGCGTGGGAGCGCGCCGGGTATGATGATGAATCCGCAAAAAACATCGATCAGGAGGGAAGCGAAATACGCCACCGCGCTTTTCGAAAACCCTTGGGCGTCTTTGGTGGCCACCATGAGCTTGGACAGATCCTTCGCCGCCGGCATCATTATGGCGGCGAGAAAAGCCAGGGATCCCAGCTCGAAAAGCGCAACCAAAGGCCTGAACGATCGGTATCTGTCTTCATCGAGATAGAGGAAGAAAAAGCAGACTGCCGGTATGATATGGGGAAATATCAGGAAACGCAGGTATGACGAAGAAACGCCGCCGGAATCGGAAAGCCCTATGCCCACCGCTATGGTGCCGAGGAAAAAGGGCTTGCAGAGCGACAAGACGGCGGCGGCCAGATATTTCAGCTTTCTCATACGGACATCAGTCTAGTGGGCTGTGCGCCGTCGGGTCAATAGACATGGGATGTTCACTTAAGCGCTCGCCATACTATAATCAGGAATCGGCTCGGCGCCGCGGTATGAGGATTGACGAGCAAGTCGCCGAACAAGGATAGTTCAACCATGAGAATTTTTAGAAACGGACCAGGGCGTTCCACTATCGCATGGAGTCTTGCGGGTCTGATAGCTTTGTCCGTATGTTTTTTTGCCGTTTCGGTGCCCGAAGCGACCGCGCAGACGACAAAGAACTCGAACGACGACGCCAAACGCTATTCCCAACTTATCCAGACTATTTACCAGTTCATAATCCAGAATTATGTCGATGAAGTCGATCCGGCCAAACTCTACCAGGGAGCGATGAAGGGCATGTTCGACGCCGTCGGCGACCCTCATTCGACCTTTCTCGATGAAGCCATGCTTTCCGATTTGATGCGCGAAACCGATGGCGAATACGCCGGCGTAGGTTTGTATATATCGAAGCTGCCCGGGACCTCTCCCGAAGGGGAACCGAATTACGTGGAGGTAGTGTCGCCTATCGAGGATACGCCCGGCTGGAAGCAAGGCATACTTCCCGGGGACCTTATCGTGAAGATAGACGGCGAGAGCACCGCCGACATGACCGTCGACCAGGCATCGGCCAAGATCAGGGGACCGGCGGGCACGCAGGTCCGCCTCAGCTTCATGCGGGGCGCTTCCTATGAGTTCGAAGTCGAATTCACCCGCGCCACCATCGAGATACCCGCCATCAAGACGGGAATCATCAGAAAAGACGGGGCCGTCATCGGCTATCTCCGCATCATCGAATGGATTCCCCAGACGGTCGAGCGCATGCAGAATGCCCTGAGCCAGATGACCAAGGACGGCATGACGCATCTCGTCGTCGATGTCCGCTCCAATCCGGGTGGGCTGCTCAGCTCGGTCGTGGACGTGAGCGATCTCTTCCTGACTTCCGGGATGATCGTTTCGACGAAGGGCCGGAACAACCAGGAGAATTTCGAGTACAAGGCGAATGTATCCGTCGCGATACCCGACTCGATACATATGATCGTCCTCGTGAACCGGGGATCGGCTTCGGCTTCCGAAATTTTCTCTGGGGCGATGAAGGACCAGCGGCGCGCGCTCCTCCTCGGCGAAAAAACCTATGGCAAGGGTTCGGTCCAGCAGATATTCCCTCTCGACACCACGGGCTTCAAGCTTACGATGGCCCGCTACTATACGCCTTCAGGCGTCAATATCGACAAGTCGGGCATCGAGCCCGATGTCCTCGTTCCCGATTGGGATTTTACCGAGGCTCAGTTCAACGACCTTGAAAAGCTTTACGCCGCGGGACTCATTCAGGGCTACGCGAAAGCGCATCCCGACGCGAGCCCCGAAGCGCGGAAGGCGAGGGCCAGGGAGATTGTCGAATCGGGATACTCGCTCCCTCAGGACTATATAGACAGGCTTCTGCGCGACGAGCTGGAGAGGGCCAAACCCTCAAGGGTCTACGATCTGGAATTCGACACTCAGCTGAACAAAGCCATCGAAGTCCTGTTGAGCCCCGAGTTTCCGCTGCTTCTGGAAAACAGCAAATCGGTCAGCCAAGTCCTTTCGGCCAAGTAAGGCGTCCCAATGCGGCAACTAGTGCTTCCCGGCGATAGGGCTGGCGATAGACGCTTCGTCCTCGACGAAAAAACCTCCCGCTACCTTCTCCGCGTTCTGCGCATGGGGCGGGGCGATTCATTTTCCGCCCTCGACGAAGCGGGAAACCGCTTCCTCTGCACGATCGAGGACGCTTCCGCGGCGGCGGCTATCGTCGCGCTCGCGCCTGAGAAGGACGGCGCCGCTGATGTACCGAGCGTGGCTCGCATCGCCCTGGTCCAAGGGCTGCCCAAGGGCCCCAAGATGGATCTCATCCTGAGACAGGCCGTCGAGGCCGGAGCCGCCGCGGTTTTTCCCCTGCAGACGCGCAACTGCGTCGTCCGCGAAAGGAACGAGAAGGACATCGCCGAGAAATTGGAACGGAGGCGCAAGATAGTCAGGGAAGCCCTCCAGCAGTCGGGCTCCACGGTCCGGACGAAGATTCTTCCGACCGCCTCGATCGACACCCTCGCCAAGGCTCTGGGCGACGAGGGATTCCCGCCGGAAAGCTCTCTCCTTCTCATGTTCCACGAACTCCCCATCGCGGAGAAGAGTCTCCATGAGTGCTGCGCGGGAGATCCCTTGCCGACGGTCGTCCTCATAGGGCCCGAAGGCGGATTCGCGCCCGAAGAAACCGAGGCTTTCAGGGTCATGGGCTTCCAGCCGGTACACTTCGAAGGCACGATTCTCAGGACGGAAACGGCGGCGCTCTTCGCGCTGGCGGCCGTAAAAACCATAATGACGGAACGGACTTCATGGACACTATCGAAATAACTAGCATCGCGCTCGGCCGGCTGCGCCTGGATTTTCCCTCCGAAAAGCAGATAGCGGCGCTGGCTTCGGCCTGGGACGACGCGTCCAATCACCAGATATGCTTTCTGCAAACCTCGAATTTTCATGCCGCCGGCAGGGTGAGCGAATACGCTTCGATGGTGGAAAGCGCCGATCTGATTCTGGCCGCGTCGCCGGCGCTCCCGAACATGGCGGTAGAGAAATCTGGCGCCGGAAAAGCCGGTAAGGCTGCTGAAGCCGGCAAAGCCGCCGAGGCCGCAGTCCGGAAACGTTCGATCGCGATCGGGGACAAACACAGGGACTATCTCTCCTATTTTGGTCCCCCGGAAGAGGAAGAGAACCCTTTCCACCACTACCAGCCGCTCAAGACCCTTTCTCTTTTCCTCTCGGCTCTGGAACAGCGTCGCGGTTCAGTTTTTCTCGTCGGAGGATCCCTTCCGACGCTTCAGAAAGCCGAGGCGAATATCCGATCGACCTTTCCCGAACTTCGGGTGGTGGGACGAGCGGTGGGCGATTATCACGAAAGGGACGAAGCGGCGATAATGAGGGCATTGCAGAAGTCCTCGCCGGACATGATCATCGTGGGTTCCCTGGTCAAGGACAACGAACTCTGGATTCCGCGCCATATGCGTTATACGAAATCAGGCATCTTTTTCTATGAAAGCGCCATCATGGAGATTCTGGCCGGAAAACGATAATAAGCGGCCGACGAGCCGTTTTTATGGGTATTTATGTCAAAATCCCGGGTTTTACTTAAGCAAATCGCTCAGCAATAGATGATTGTCTACTGCCTGGATCAAAATTATATCTTCCACATCGTTTAATAATCTTTAATAATGAAGGTATGAAAGCAATCGCCTATTGGGATGTGGACAGCCAGCGAATCCGGAAAGTGCTTGGCGAACTGCGCGCCGGATTCGATGTGAGACTGGCGGCGACCTTGGGCGAACTGCATAAAATAAGTCTGGGCGATCGTGATGTCTGCGCCTTGATCATAGGCGTCCCGTCGGCGGATCAGAAAAGCATAGTGAACTTGCTTGGCATATTTTCGGATGTGTCAGGAATTCCGATCTTCGTTCTGGCCGGAAAGCGGATTCCCACCGTCTTCGACGCAGGCATCGGTGCCGTTGCCAACGCCAGTTCTAGCGCGGCCTTTATTTTCATCTATTCGGGAGATCTATCCTCCCTGTGCTTTAAAATCGTCGCGGCTACCGAAAAAAGCGCCGAGGAAGCGGAAGGCGCGGTCCGCATGTTCATCGGAAGAAGCAAGGCCATACAGGGCATATCGGCCCTCGTCCGAAAATACGCCGAATCGCGCCACCCCGTCCTCATCCTGGGCGAAACCGGCAGCGGCAAGGAACTCGTGGCCAGAGCCCTCCATTCGTATTCCTCCAGAAAGGAAGAGCCATTCATAGCGCTCAACTGTTCGGCATTGCCCGAACACCTCGTCGAGAGCGAACTTTTCGGGGCGGAAAGGGGGGCTTTTACCGATGCAGTGAAACATAGGGGCGCGCTCGCGAACGCGGCGAAGGGCACCTTGTTCCTCGACGAGATCGGCAGCATGTCGCGTTCCGCCCAGCCCAAGCTGCTGCGGGCGCTCGAAACGGGGGAATTCTGGAAGCTCGGCGCCGAAAAACCAGAAAAATCCGATTTCAGGCTTGTGAGCGCCACCTGCGTCAACATCGAGACGGAGATCCAACACGGATCTTTCAGGGCTGACTTATTTTACAGAATCTCCGACCTCCCCATCAAGATTCCTCCTTTGAGGGAGCATATGGAAGATGTGGCCGATCTGGCGCGGCACTTTTGCCTCCAGGCGGGGAAGGGGTATTGCGAACTCGGTTCCGGCGCCCTTTCCAGGCTCATGGATTATCAGTGGCCGGGAAACGTGCGGGAACTCAAATCGGTGATAAATCGGGCATGCGTGAACGTTCAGAAAGGGGCTATTCAGCCTGAGGATATCGTGTTCATGTCGGGTCTGAAGGATGTCGCGCGGCGAGGGCGCAGGCCTTGAGGAAGAGGCGCTGGAGATAGTCGACTTCCTTCACGCTGGCCCCGGCCCTTTCGCAAAGATCTCTCAGGAAATGCCGAGCGTACATGTCATCGCTTTTTCTGAAGAAACCTTGTCTCGAAAGCGCTTCGACAATCCGCGCGACGCCGGAATCGACGACCAGCCTTGTGGCCGGAACCGCGGAGCGCTCCCGAGCCGATGATTTTTCGGCCGCGTTCGACGCGAAAAACTCCCAGCAGGCGATCTGCGCCGCCTGCGCGACGTTGAGCGACGGGCAGGATTCCGATGTGGGGATGCGAACGGCGAGGCTGCAGAGGTTCAGCTCGGCGTCCGAGAGCCCGTCCTTCTCGTTGCCGAAAACGAGGGCCAGGGCACAAGGACCGCGCTTATTCGCGCTCTGGACGAAATCCCTCAACGCTTCCGAGCCTTCCTTCCGCTTTTCGCCCCCGCGGCGAGAGAAGCCGGCGACGAGAGAAAATTCCCCGAGCGCCGTCTCCAGCGTCGCGAAGCGCCTGGCCTTTTCGAAAATGTCGTAGGCATGAACCGCCATCATGCGCACTTTTTCCTCTTCGTATTCCGGACAACCGGCCAGCAGGAGTTTTTCGACGCCCATGGCCTTCATCGCCCTGCATATCGAGCCGACGTTGTCCGATCCCGTCACCCGGCTGAGTACTATGGAAAGGTCCATGCCCTGTCCGCCCGCAGGATTCATTCCGTCCTCCATCGATTGGCTTGCTAGTCCCCGAGAGGCGTCATATAGTATCGCCATGGAACCGAGGAAACAAGCCGATATCGAAAAGGGAAAGACAGTGGAGGCTCGGCGGGATTCAGTCCTGCGCGGCCGGCGCGCGCTCGTCGTGGGCGGCTCGGGCGGCATAGGACGGGCGGTTTCGCTGGAGCTCGCCGCCCGGGGAGCTTCCCTCTTCATCCACGGCAGAACCTCGAGCAAGGTAGGCGATCTCGTCGCCGCGATCAGGCGAGGCGGCGGCGAAGCCGAGGGACTGGCCCTGGATCTGGATTCGCCCGAGCCTCTTCTCGCCGTCATCGGCGCCGACAACGTTTTCGACATTCTCGTCGTCGCCTTCGGACCTTTCGTCAGGAAACCCTTCGCCGCCTACAGTCCTTCCGACTGGGAAAAAATGGCGCTTCTCAATCTGGCCTTGCCTGGAGCGCTCGCCAGCAGGCTTTTCCCCGCGATGTGCGATCGCGGTTTCGGCCGCATGCTTTTTTTCGGCGGGACGCGCACCGACACCATCCGCGGCTTCACTTCCAACGCGGCCTACGCGGCGGCGAAAACCGGTCTCGGCGTCCTCGCCAAGTCGATAGCCATCGAAGGCGCGGCGCACAATGTCGCCGCGATAACCGTATGCCCTGGAATTGTCCGCACCGAGTACATCGACACGGCCGAGGCATCGACGCTCGCCCTGATGGCTCCCGGCGGCAAGCTTTCCGATCCGGCCGAAGTGGCCGCCATAGCCCTGGATCTGATGGACAGGGATCCCTGCATCGCCTCGGGAGCCATCGTTTCGCTGGACTCCGGTTTTTCGCCCTAAAAAGCCCCTGACATGTTCCTGAAATATCGCGAGGCTGGCCAAATATAATTTTCCGCGGCTTCCGTCGCCTGTGCGGGCGGTTTGACAAGAAAAGCCCGGGGCGCTACGATGCTTTCATGCCCTCGAGACTGCTTGCCCGCGCCCAACTCTCGGCCTCCGCGGATTCTTCGCGGCGGGAAACCGATCCCCTCTGCGAACTCCTGCCCGAGATGCCCGAGGGCCTTTGCTGCCATCCCGCGGGAAGACTCGACGCCGGACGCGTGGAAGCGCTCAACGAAGACATAGTGGATGCCTTGGGCCGAAACAAGAAAATTCTCTTTCTCGATTTTTCCCGCATCGACGACATCTCCTCGGCAGGAGCGGGGTTTCTCGTGGCGCTCCAGAAGCGGATGAGAGGCAGGGGCGGCGACCTTGTACTGTACAGCCTGCGTCCGAAGCAGCAGCGCTTTCTGGAAACCCTGGGTTTTAAGAATTTTTTCTCCACGGCCTTGGACCTGCGATATGCGCTGGAGTATATTCAGGGGATGAAGCGCGACATCTTCCCCATGACAGCTATATGTCCCGCATGTTCGTCGCCCCTCGGCGTCGATGGACCGGGCAGGAGCCGTTGCCATATATGCGAGGCCGTTCTCACGGTCATGCCCGATGGCGCGATGGAATTGGGCTGAATGTCGGCTGCCGGTAGCCGCGCGACCGATACGGACGGGCTCCGGAACCCAAGGGAGGGAAAAGCATGTTAGGTTTGTCCAAAGTCGAGCAATATCTAATTGACCTCGACATTTCCTATCAGGAATTGTCCAAAGGAGCCTGGCTCATCGAAGATGAGGCCAAAGGTCTGCCTAAAATGGTGGTGAGCCATTCCGACCCCATCGTCGTCATTCGCGCCGATGTCATGCCGGTGCCGGAAAAAGACCGTGAAAAACTGTTTTCCACCCTGCTCCGCCTTAATGGGACCGATTTCCTCCATGGCGCCTATGCCCTCGACGGCAATGAAGTCGTGGCACTCGACACCATCGAGTATGAGACTATGGACAAGAACGAGTTCAGAGCTTCCATCGAAGCGATGGCCTTCGCCTTGAGCCAGCATTATCCCTTGCTTTCGCAGTTCGCAGCCAAGAAGGAGGAATAACATATGGGTATCTTTGACAGGTTGAAGACAGTCATCTCTTCGAATATGAACGATCTCATCGCCAAGGCCGAGAATCCCGAGAAAATGCTCAATCAGATGATCATCGACATGAACGAGCAGCTCATCGAGTCCAAGAAGGCCGTGGCCATGGCCATCGCCGACGAAAAGCGGCTCGAGCGCGAGGTGATCGAGAACAAGGCCAAGGCCGAGGATTGGGAGAAAAAGGCTATGCTCGCCGTCCGCGCGGGCAGAGACGATCTCGCCAAGGAAGCCCTCCTTCGGCAGCAGGAACACGCGTCCTACGTTGGCCAGCTGGGAACGCAGTGGCAGGCCCAGAAGGAATCCGTCGAGAAGCTCAAGGTTTCCCTGCGCGATGTGCAGACGAAGATCGAGGAAGCTTCCCGCAAGAAGAATATCCTGATAGCCAGGGCCAAACGCGCCGAAGCCCAGGACAAGATCAACAAGACGATGTCGTCCCTCCAGGGGAACAAAAGCGCCTTCGATACCTTCGACCGCATGGCGAAGAAAATCGACGAGCTCGAGGCCAGGACGGAAGCGCAGAAAGAGCTTGAGGACGCTTCCAGCGGGGCGACCTTGGAGAAGCAGTTCGCGGCGCTCGAATCCTCGCCCATGGCCGCCGATTCCCTCCTCGAGGACCTGAAGCGCAAGATGCTCACTTCGGACGCCGGAGCCGGGAATGGGTCACAGAATCCGACACCCTGACGACATGAATCGGCCGAGGCCGATATGGCTGGCATGAAATTTTTGCCTATAAAGGTTCTTCGCGTCGAACGGGAAGAACCTTTTTCTATTTTTAGCGCCGAGGCGGCAGCCGAAAGCGGGACGGCCACTGAAGGTGGGGTGGTAGCCGAAGGCGCGGCGGCACCCGAAAGTGCGGCAGTACCCGAAAACGTGGCGGCCTTTTCTTCTCCGCTCCTTTCCATCGAAAAAGCGAAAAGCCTTCCCGAAAAATCCGAGCGGTTTGCGGTCTATGATGTCTGCGTAATCCCGGGATCCCTTCTGCTCGAGCGGGAAACATCGACCATTCCGATACCTGTGATAGCCTATGGAAGCAGCGATCTGGCATTGCCCTGCTATGAGGCCGGCGCGTCGGATTTCATGCGCGAAGGCTGGACGAGGCTCGAGCTGGAGGCCCGCCTATACCGCTTGCTGCAGCCGGCGATCCAGTGTGGGGAAGGCTTGCTTGCCCTGCGCGGGCTCGCTCTGGTCTGGAAGGATTTTGCCGCGAAGGGAGCCGAAACCACGGAACTCCTCTCGGCGGCGGAAGCGGAAATGTTTCGCTTTTTCCTGGCGGCGCCCGGAAGGATTGTCGCGCCTGATTCACGCTACACGGAAGCCGCGACCCTGCCTCGCGGCCGGAAAACGCGAGCTTTCTCCATGAGGGTGTCGCGGCTTAAAGCCAAGCTTTCGAGGCTTCACCCCGGCCTCGGCGAATGCATCCAGTCATCGCGAGGCTTGGGCTACCTGTGGATAACCCGCTGACAAGATGTGGATAACTCCTGTAAAAGCGGTGGAATCCATGTGCGTATTCTGTGCGTAACCGTAAATTCAGCAGTCCTCGCTTCGCTCGATGTGGGCTCCCAGCATCTTGAGCCTTTCGGTGATGCGCTCGTAGCCTCTTTCGATCTGGTAGACATTCTGGATCGTGCTCACGCCGTCGGCGCAGAGAGCGGCGATGACCATCGCCATGCCCGCGCGCACGTCGGGTGAGACCAGGAGGGCGCCGGAGAGGCGCGCGGGCCCCGAAACGACAGCCCTGTGGGGATCGCAGAGGACAATCCGCGCTCCCATGCCGATCAGTTTATCGACGAAGAACATGCGCGATTCGAACATTTTTTCGTGGATGAGGGCTGTGCCTTCGGTCTGGGTAGCGACGACCGTCATTATGGACGTGAGATCGGGCGGGAAACCAGGCCAGGGCGAGTCGTCGATCTTGGGAATCTGGCCGCCGAGATCGGCCGTCACTTTCATGAGCTGGTTGCTCGGCACGAAGAGACTGTCTCCCTTCACTTCCCAGGATATGCCGAGCCTGCCGAAACCGACCCTGAGCGGGGGAAGGTCGTCCTGGTCTATGCCGTCGATCGTGATCTCGCCGTGAGTCACCGCGGCCAGCCCTATGAAGGAGCCGATCTCCATATAGTCGGGTCCTATCCTGTAGTCGGTTCCCTTGAGGCTGGCAACGCCGTGTATGGTGAGCATGTTGGAGCCGACGCCATCGATCAGGGCTCCCATGGAGTTGAGCATGAGGCAGAGGTCCTGGACGTGAGGCTCCGATGCCGCGTTGCGCAGCACCGTCGTGCCTTCGGCGAGCACGGCCGCCATGATGGCGTTCTCTGTGCCGGTAACCGAGGCTTCGTCGAGGAAGATGGGCGCTCCCTTCAGCTTGGCCGCCGAAAAACGCAGGACGCCGTCCATCGTGATGCGGGCGCCCAGTTCCTGGAGCGCCAGAAGATGCGTATCGATGCGTCTTCGGCCGATGGTGTCGCCCCCGGGAGGAGGGAGGATGGCCTGGCCGAAACGGGCCAGGAGCGGGCCGGCGAAGAGTATGGAAGCCCTCACCTTGCGCGATTGTTCGGCGGGCACGTCCTGTCGTGTTATCGTGCTCGAATCTATGAGCCAGTCATGGGGACCGACGCGGCTAACCTTCGCTCCGAGATGCTTGAGCACCTCGATCATGACAGCCACGTCCTCTATTTCGGGAATATTTCTGAGTGTAACGGGGCCTCCGGCGAGAACCGCCGCGGCGAGACAGGGAAGGGCCGCATTCTTGTTGCCGGACGCTACGACCCTGCCTTTTACGGGGTGGCCGCCTTCGACGATATACTTGTACATAGCGCTACTGTAGGGTCTGTTTTTCGTTTGGTCAACCGATATCGGCAGGACTTACTTGATGCCGTCATAATCGTTATATTGAATCCAATGATTGCCAAGGAAGGACAGTCTTCGTCCGATTTCGAAGCGGGAACGCTCATACACGATATCTCCGATCATTTGACGGCCCTGTCGGGCATCGCTCATTCCGGCGCGGTTTCTTCTTCGTTCGAGAACGCCGAAAAGGCGGGACTCCTCGCCTCGGCCTTGTCCGAAGGCCTGCGAAGCGGACAGAACCTCGCCCTCTATCCTGTTTTCAGGATAATTTCCCTTCTGAACCGCTCTCTCAAGGCCTTTGACGAGGAAGAACTCGCGGCGGCCGGAATATTGACGGCGCGCGCTGTCGAAGCCGCCAGGACTCTCGCTTCGCGAATGGGCATAAGGCAGATGGACCCGATCTCCACCAACTTGCAGGATGGCGAAATCCTGCCGCCGGAGAAGGTGGCGCAGGCGAAGCCGGGCAGGGTGCTGCTCGCCCTGGAGCCGTCCCTCGCCGAAAATGTGGCTGGGCTATTGAGACGTTTCGGGCATGAGGTCCTCGTCGCCCGCTCCCCCGCCGATCTTTTTTCGGCCTTCGGGTTTTCGGACGAAACGCCGACCGTTGGCGAAACGCCGGCCGCTGGCGAAACGCCGGCCGCTGTCATGCGCCACATCTCCTGCGGAACGATAGGCACCTATACCCTTTCCAGGAAACGTGCCGCCGACGAATCGAGGTGGGCATCCCTGCCTGATGTTCTGGTCGGCGATATGTTCTCGGCCGGTTTCGCCGGTTTCGAGCTTCAGGAATTCCTGAAATCCTGCGGAGAATTCATCGATACCAGGATGATCGTCCTCTCGCCTTTCTCCGAATCGAAATGCACGGCCCGCGTGATACAGCTCGGGGCCGATGGATATTTCAGGCTGGATGTGGAACCTTCCGTCCTGCTCGCGCGCATCGAATCGAGCATCGAGCGGAAGCGGCTGCGGGAGAGGCGGCAGCTTTACGTCGCGGCGCTGGCGCGCACGAGGGCCTCGCTGGAGGAAGAACTGCGCAAGGGCGCCGAATACGTGCGCTGTCTTTTGCCCGGAAAGATCTCGGGCGCCACGATGTCGACGGACTGGACCTTCATCCCATCGGCCAGCCTCGGCGGCGACCTTTTCGGCTACCACAGGCTCGACGACGGCCGGATGGTCTTCTTCATGATCGACGTGGGCGGTCATGGCCTGCAGTCGGCCCTCTACTCGGTGACCCTCTTTGACGTCCTGCGCACCGAGGGCTTGAAGAATGTGGATTTCAGCGATCCGGTGGCGGTGATGCGGGGCCTGAACCACGCGTTTCGGATGGAAGAGCGCAACAATATGCTCTTCACGCTCTGGTACGGGGTTTGGGACGAAAAGACGCGAATCCTCACCCACGCGTCGGCGGGCAGCCCTCCGGCTGTGCTCATCGTCCAGGGAGGCGGAGCCGTGGAGCTGAAGGCTGAAGGCATGGTGGCCGGCGCCGATCCCGACGCCGTCTACAAAAAAATGGAAATTCAGGTGCCGAGGGAATCGCGCCTTTTCCTCTTTTCCGACGGCATCTACGAGTTTTTCACCAAGGAAGGGGAAATTTTGGGACTGGAAGCCTTCATCCAATTGCTGGAACGGGTCGCGTCGGGCACATCCCATGAAAAAACGAGCATAGAAGAGCTTCAAAAAAAACTCTCGGCGCTTTCCGCCGTCGATCATTTCCAGGACGACGTATCCCTTCTGGAGGTTCGCTTTGATTGACCCATCGCCCCTGAACGCGAGTTCCGGCGAAGCCGCCGGATCGGTCTTCAAGGAAATTGTCCTGGCAAGGCCGGATGACTTTCATGCCCACTTCAGGCAGGGCGATGCGTTGGCGCTTTACGTCAGGCGCCACAGCGCCTGTTTTGGAAGGGCTATCGTCATGCCCAACACGCTTCCGCCCATTGCCGGCGCCGCGTCGCTCGTCGCCTACAGGGAAAAAATTATCGGCTGTCTGCCGGAAGGTTCGGATTTTGCTCCCCTCATGACCTTCAAGCTTCTTCCCGGAATGGGCGCGAAGACGGTCGAGGCATGCATAGCGGCCGGGGCGATGGCGGGAAAATACTATCCGGCGGGCGCGACGACCAACGCGGCCGATGGTCCCTCGAATCCCGACAGCGTAGCCGAGGCTCTTTCCGCCATGGAATCCGCCGGGATCATTCTTTCCATCCACGGCGAAGATCCCGACGCCCCCTCGCTGGAGCGCGAGACCGCCTTTCTCGCCACGCTGGAGAATATCCTGTTTCGTTGGCCCCGGCTTCGCGTCGTGCTCGAGCACCTGTCCACGAAAGAAGCGGCGGATTTCGTCGCCGCCGGACCCGAAAGATTGGCGGCCACCATCACAGCCCATCATCTGCTTTTCACGATCGACGACATGCTGGGCGGCAGCCTCGATCCTCACCTTTTCTGCAAGCCGATCATAAAATCAGTCGTCGACAGGGAAGCGCTCCGGAAGGCCGCGTTCTCGGCTTCACCCAAGTTTTTCTTCGGAAGCGACTCGGCGCCGCACGCGCGCGCGGCCAAAGAACGCGGACATGCGCCGGGAGGCATCTATTCGTCTCCCGCCGCCATCCCCGCGCTTGTCGGTCTCTTCGAATCGGCGGGGGCTCTGGAAGCGCTCGGGCCCTTCCTGGCCGGCAACGGCGCCCGCTTCTACCGGCTTCCGGCCCCCACAGGCACGATAAGACTCCGCCGCGAAGCCTGGAAAGTGCCCGACGAAATAGACGGCGTCGTCCCGATGTGCGCGGGCGCCGAACTGGCGTGGCGCCTCGCCTAAGCCGGTCCCGATCCGCCCGCGCCGCGAAATTTCAGACTTATCCGAGCTGATTTAGCTTGACTCAAGCCAATGCGGCGTATCTTTCCAGCGACGATTCAATGAGCCTGTGCCCTGCCCTGTTGGGGTGGATTCCGTCGTCGCACATATACTCCCTGTAATCTCTTTGCGCCAGAAAGTCCTTCCTGATATCCAGGAGCGGACAACCCTTGGCCGCGGCCACCGCCCTGACGGCTTTATCGTAGCCTTCGTGCCAGCGGAAAATCTGCTCCACGCCGCCCAGCCAGCGCAGAATGGCCTCGCGGTCCAGACCGTTGCGCGTGATCCATGCCAGATAGCGTTCGGCGACGAGCGGGGGGAGGCTCATGATGGCGGGCTGGAGTCCGTTCCCGCGCAGGGCGTCTATCATCTCGCCGTATATGCGCGAAAAAACATCGAGGGGCGTCAGGGGGATATGGTCGGTTTCGGGGCTCGCGGCCACTTCGTCCCAGAGGAAGTCGCAGTCGTTGCCGCCGAACTCGAGAATGGCGATTCCCTTGCTTTTATCCGGACCGGGCTCCGGCGCTCTTTCCCCCGAAACGAAGCGGCGGAGGATGTCGAGTCCTTTCGTGACGGTACAGCCGAATCTGGCCTTGTTGACGAGGTGGACGCCGAGCTTCTCGGCGGCGAGCGTGGCGAAACTTTCCTTTATGGGCGTATAGCTTCCATCTTCATCGAGGATTATGCCTCGCGCCACCGAATCCCCGAAAAGATAGACATTCCCTGGAACCATACCAAAGCCTCCAATATCGTGTAATATAATATTTATTATCACATAACACAGTAATAATAATAATATAACATGATATTGAAGTCGTCAACGTCCGGGAAGCCATATATTGTAGTATTGATAACCATATGCTATCGTTCCCCGCATGGATGAAATGAACGTCGAGGCTATAGGTCAATATTTCAGCACGCTTTCGCGAAAGGCTCCGGCCGAATGGGAATCGCTTCCCGACATCGGGCTTTACATGGACCAGGTAGTCACGTATCTGGAACGCCAGCTTGGCGTTTTCGTGAAGACGAATGAAGACGGGGTAATAACTCCATCGATGATAAATAATTACGCCAAGGCCAAGATCGTGCCGCGCACCGAGGGCAAGAAATACGGACAGGAGCATATCGCCTTGCTCTTGACGGTTTTTACGCTGAAAAGGGTGCTGTCGGTCCAGGATATGGGCGCCCTCATAGGGAAGATCGGCGATGCCGTCGAAATTGAGGAGTTCTATGGACGCTTCAGGAGCGGCATGGAGCATTCGGTCGGGGAGACAGCCGCGCAGGTGAGTTCGGCGCTCCAGGCCGCGACCGACGCCGATAAGAGCGTAGACGCGAAGACCTTGCGCGCTTTGGCTCTGGAGCTTGCGGTCGACGCCAGCGTCAGAAGCTACGCGGCCGAAACGCTTCTGGCTTTCGCGAGCCCGGAAAAGGGCGGGACGGAAAAGGAAGACAAAGCGAAGGCGAAAAGAGAAAAGGCCGCGCTTAAAAAGGAAAAAAAGGAGAAAAAAGCCTCGGGCTCAGCCTCTGGCTCGGCCTGAGCGCTGGCCGAGGCCTTTGCGCCGCCGAAAGCCTTGGTTACAGTTCCACGATCCTCGAAGACGTGAGCACCTTGTGACCGGTTTCCGTTATGAGGATATCGTTCTCCAGCCTGACGCCGCCAAAATCGGGGTGGTAGAGGCCGGGTTCTATGGTGACGATGTTGCCAGGCTTCAAGATAGCCGTATTTTCTTTCCTTAAGTTGATGCCGGGTGTTTCGTGGGCTTCCAGTCCAATGCTGTGGCCAAGGGCGTGCGGCATGGAAAATCCGGCCGCGGAGAAATATTCGTCGACGGCGAGGGCTATGCCGCGGGCCGAGGCGCCGGGCGCGCAGCCGGCGACGCCTTTTTCGTAGGCTCCTTTGACCAGCTGGATCATCAGGTCCTGTTCCTTGGAGAAGGGGCCGCGCACAAAACTCATTGTGACGTCGGTCGTGTAGCCGTCGATGACGATGCCGAAATCGAGAATCGAGAAGCCCTTCGTCCCGAAGGGACCGGCGCCGTAATTGGGGAAGGCGTGGATGCCGAAACTGCGTCCGGGGCCTGCCGCGAGCGTGTCGAAGCCCGTTCCCTCGGCCCCGGCGCCTCTGGCTTCCCTTTCGATAAAGAGGGCGACGTCGAGTTCGGTGGCGAGTTTCCCCTTTTTCATGCCTTCCTCAATCATGTCGATGAGATGGTCAGTGAGGGCCGATGCCCTTTCGTAGATGGCGAGTTCGCCCTCGTCCTTGACTGAGCGCATCTCGGACAGGGTCGAATCTATTCCGCCTTCTTCGCAGAGGAGGTCCCACTCGTCCAGGGCGCCGACATGGTCGACGAAGGACGGGTAAGGCGTCGCCGCTGGCAGTTCGACCTTCTGGCCTGCGGGTACGCCCAGCTCGGCGAGCACGAAGCGCATGGCCGAGGCCGATCGTCGTCCGAAATCCGTATAGGCGAAGATCTTGTCGACATGGGCCATCTTTTCGGCCATATTGCGGTCCCATGCCACGAGAGCCGAGGCGCCGTCCGCCCCGATCACGAGAAAAGCGTCGCCGGGCTGTCCGCAGAGATAGCGTACCGCCGGGCTCCGCATATGTTCGAAATCCTCGAAGCGGGCGGCGGCGATGCCGCGGCTTTTCAAGGCTTGGGCGACTTTTTCGCGTCGCTGGCGGTAAATATCGTTCATGCTTTTGCCTTCGCAATCCCGTCGAGGGTCGCCTTGAGAATTTCGAGACCGCGATCGATTTCGGCATCGCTGATAACGAGGGGAGGCAGGAGCCTGAGCGTGTCGTCGCCGGCGGTGAGAATGAGGAGTCTGTCGGCGCGGCAGGCGGCGACGACGTCCCCCGGAGGAACCGAAACGCCGATGCCTATCATGAGACCCATGCCGCGCACTTCCTTGACGAGGGGATTCTTCCAGGAGCGCACCGTCGTCCGGATCTTTTCGCCCTTTCTTTCCACCTCGGCCATGAATCCCGGCGAAGAAAGCTCGTCGAGAACGACATTGGCGGCGGCTGCGGCCAGGGGATTTCCCCCGAAGGTGGTGCCGTGATCGCCGGGCTGGAGCACGTCGGCGCTGGGCCCTTTGGCCAGCACGGCTCCCACGGGAACGCCGCCCGCGAGCCCTTTCGCGACGCCGACCATGTCGGGGTGAATTCCCATTTTCTGGTAGGCGAGGAAGGCGCCAGACCTGCCGATGCCCGTCTGCACTTCATCGGCGACGAAAAGGATGTCCCTTTTCCTGCAGAGCGCCTCGGCGGCCTTCAGATAGTCGGTATCGAGGGGATTGACGCCGCCTTCGCCCTGGATGGGCTCGAAAAGAAAGGCGCAGACGTTTTCGGTCAGCGCGGCGTCGAGCGCGGCGATGTTGTTCGCTTCGACATAGATGAAACCGGGCGTGAAGGGACCGAAGAACTGATGGAACTTGTCCTGGCCTGTGGCCGTGACGGTGGTGACCGTCCTGCCGTGGAAAGAACCCTTGAGCGTGACGATGAGATTCTTGTCGGGATTTTTTGCCGATCCGTATTTGCGAGCGATCTTGATGAGGCCTTCGTTGGCCTCGGCGCCCGAGTTGCAGAAGAAGACTTTGTCCATGCCAGCCATGTCGGCCAGTCTTTCGGACAGGCGCGTGGAAGCGTCGGTCACGAAATAGTTCGAGACGTGGATGAGGCGGGCCGCCTGGTCGGCGATGGCCTTCACGAGCTTCGGATGCCCGTGCCCGAGCGAATTGACGCCTATTCCCGCCGTGAAATCGATGTATTCAGCGCCGTCCTTCGTGTAAAGGGTGGCGCCTTTCCCATGGTCCAGGACCAGTCCGGTCCTCTTGTACGTGTTCATCGTCTTGTCGTTCATACGATCATCGTCCCCATGCCTCTGTCGCTGAATAGCTCGATGAGGAGCGAGTGCGGCGACCGGCCGTCCAGAATATGTGTCGTTTTGACACCCAGCGAAAGAGCCTGCACGCAGCATTCCACCTTGGGAATCATGCCGCCGGATACTATCTTCTGCGCGATGAGGGCGGGAACGTCCTCGCGCTTGAGCACGGAGATGAGGGTGGCCATGTCGGCCACGTCCTTCAGGAGGCCGGGCACGTCGGTGAGAAGGATGAGCTTTTCGGCGCCGAGGGCGCCGGCGAGTTCGGCGGCGGCTGTATCGGCGTTGATGTTGTAGTAGCCGGTTTCGTCGTTCGGCCTGAGCGCGATGGTGGATACGACGGGGATGTACCCTGCGTCTAGCGCGTGGCGCACGATGTCAGGCCCCACCGAGGAGATTTCGCCGACCATGCCGAGGTCGACGCCGTTCTTCTGCAGGCGATTGGCGCGGAAAAGCCCTCCGTCGCCGCCGCAGATGCCTATCGCGGAGCCGCCCTGACGCTCGATGTGGGCGACGAGGTCCTTGTTCACCTTGCCGGCCAGAACCATCTGGACGATCTCCATGGTTTCATCGTCCGTATAGCGGATTCCGTCGATGAAGACTCTTTCCTTGCCTAGTTTTTTAAGCATGCGGTCGATCTCCGGTCCGCCCCCGTGGACGAGCACCGGCTTTATGCCGACCTGCTGCATGAGGATGAGATCCTGGAGGACCGCCGCGCGGACGCCCTCGTTGATCATCGCGGCGCCGCCGTACTTCACGACGACGATCTTCCCCGTGAAGGATTTGAAATAGGGCATCGCCTGGATCAGAATGTCGACCCTGACATTATCGTTGATCATATTCGCACTCCCCCTTTCCTGGGTGTTTATTCGCTGACCGTTAATTGCTGACTTCTGACTGCCGGCCGCCGGTTGCCTGCCGCCTCCGGATCAGGTCCGATAGTCGCCGTTTATCCTCACATATTCGTAGGTGAGGTCGCAACCCCAGGCGGTGGCCTGCGCGTCGCCCTCATTCATCGTGACATAGATAGTCACTTCCTGGTAGCTGAGGATTTTCTTGGCTTTTTCCTCGTTGAAGGGAAGGGGAGCGCCGTTCTTGCACACCTCGATGTAGCCCGAAGCGCTCTCGAAGGCGATGTCCACTTTGTTAGGGTCGAAATCCTTGCGCGTATAGCCCAGCGCGCAGAGAATCCTTCCCCAGTTCGCGTCAGCGCCGAAAATGGCCGTCTTGACGAGGCTGGAGCAGATGACGCCCTTCGCGAGCTCCTCGGCCTTGGCTTCGTCCGCGGCGCTCTCGACGGTGCACTCGATGAGCTTCGTGGCTCCCTCGCCGTCGCGGGCTATCATGCGCGCGAGCTGGGTGTTGAGCCAGTTGAGGCCTTCGTAGAAGGACCTGTAATCGGCGCCCTCCGTTTCAATGAAGGCATTGCCGGCCATTCCGTTGGCCAGGATGACGACCATGTCGTTGGTCGAGGTGTCGCCGTCGACGCTTACGCGGTTGTAGGTCTTCGTGACGGAAGCGGAGATCGCTTTCTGGAGCATGGCCGGACTGATGGCGCAGTCCGTCGTTATGAAAGAAAGCATCGTCGCCATGTTGGGATGGATCATCCCCGAACCCTTGGCCATGGCGCCTATCGTCACCGTCTGCTCGCCTATTTCGAACTGGACGGCCAATTCCTTTTTTACCGTATCGGTGGTCATGATGGCTTCGCGCGCGTCGATGTTGCCCGTCTTGGAAAGCCCGGCCACCAGCTGTTCCATTCCGGCTTCGATAATGCCCACGTCCAGCTGCTGGCCGATCACGCCCGTGGAGGCCACGACCACGTCGCTGGCAGAAACAGGAAGGCGTTCGGCCACGAGCGCCGCCATCCGCTTCGCCGCGGCGATGCCCGCCTCGCCGGTGCAGGTGTTCGCGTTGCCGGAATTGACGATGATGGCCTGGGCCTTGCCGTCCGCGAGATGTTCCATCGTGACGAGAAGGGGCTGGCCCTTTACCTGGTTCGTCGTGTACGCCGCAGCGGCGCTGCAGGGCTTTTCCGACCATACCAAAGCCAGATCTTTCTTTTCCTTGTTCTTCCTGATGCCCACATGGACGCCGGATGCCGTAAAACCCTTGGCCGCGGTAACACCGCCGCGAATTTGTATCATGCTCAACCTCGCTTTTATGCCGCGCGCAGGCGCGGCAGAACCAGCATTTTAATTCCGCCGCCCTAGAAAGCCGGAGGAACCATTCTGAGCCCGGCGGTTTCATCGAAACCGAGGGCGAGATTCATGTTCTGCACGGCTTGGCCAGCCGCGCCCTTCACCATATTGTCGATCGTCGAAACGACGATTCCCGTCCTGCCGTTCGAGGAAAGATGGACGGAGATGTCGCAATAGTTCGAGAACTTCACGTTCCTGTTGCTGGCGGTCGCGCCGAGGGCGAGCACCCGCACGAAAGGTTCCTTCGAGTAGAACGACGCGTAGAGATCGCGCAGGCTTTTCGCGTCCATGGCTTTCTTCAGGCTGAAATAGATCGTGCTGACGATGCCCCTGTTCATGGGCGCCAGATGGGGGGTGAAGACGGAGGAAACCGCCTCGCCGGCCATAATCGAAAGATAGCGGTCAATCTCGGGCTGATGCCGATGGGCGCCCACCTTATAGGGAGAAATCGCGTCCACGCAATCGACATAATGCGTCGTCTGGCTCGGTTCGCGACCGGCGCCGGTGAGGCCCGACGCCGAATCGATGATGATGCTGCCGGAGTCCGCGATCCCGGCCGAGAGCGCCGGATAGAGGCCGAGTTCGGCCGTGGTGGGATAGCAGCCGGGATTGCCTATGAGGCGCGCCTTGCGGATTTTTTCCCTATTGAGTTCGGGCAGCCCGTAGACGGCCTTGGCATGGAGCTCGGGCCGCGTATAGCTCTTTCCGTACCATGCGGTATAGGTAGCTTCGTCATCGCCAAAACGAAAGTCGGCCGAAATGTCGATGAAAAGTCCGCCTTTAGCCAGGCATCGTTCGGCCGCGGATTCGGCGAAGCCGTGGGGCAGGCAGGAAAAGAGAATGTCGGAGGCTTCGATCACCGCCTCGGCGCTTTCGAGCATCATTGGGGGATTGCCATAGCCCGTTTGATCCGGACTGCCGAAAGAGGGATACACTGAACCGAGCGCCTTGCCTTCGAAACTGACGGAGGAAAGGTGGAGCTGCTTGGGTTCCGGGTGGGCGAGCAGTATCCTGGCCAGTTCCGCTCCGGCATAGCCGGAAGCGCCAAGAATGCCTATCTGAATCATCCAAATCCTCCTGGACGGGGCTGAACTCCCGAGGGAACAATACCCCCAGGCTTTCACTATGGATAATAACCCTCAAAAAAATGAAGGTCGAGCTATTAATGTCTGTGGTTGTGGCAGGTGGCGGTCGACGCCTTACCTACGAACGGAGTAGAGTCGCGGTGTGCGCGGCTCGAACCCGAAAGTGAGAAGTGTTGGAAGGTAGACAGGATAAGAGCGTTTCATATGCTCCTCCCAGAATGGAATAGAAGTAATAAAATATAAATGAGAAAGTATGTCAACTGGGTAGTGAATAATTATACGTATTATGCAATGATTATGCGGCAATTTCTGGAAATATTTCCCGGAAAGCTCCGACGGCGATCTTTTCGGCACGCAATCTGGAGGTAAACATGTCCGACGACAAGCATCTATACCTTATCCTGCATCCCAACCACTCCCTCATCGCTTCGCAGATGGACCCCGAGCATTTCATACGGCACTATGTCCAGGGTTCGACGCGCTATTTCGAGGGAAGGCTCATTTTCGTCGAAGTCGATCCCGGTTTCAGGAACGCTTATTTCGATATCGATGGAGCCTACGCCGAGCTTGTCCCCCACGAGGACGGAAGACCCAAGGCCACGAAGTTCATCAAAAGCTACCGTGTCCTCGAACACCTGGATTTCGATGCCTTGGGCAGCCTCTATCTCTGCAATTCGATGGGGGATTACGTCGAGCTGAAAAGCGCCGAATTCAACCCCGAAAACGATCCCGAAGAGTTCCGCATCATGCTGGAGATCAATCCCGTCAAATTCATCGTGCTGACCAAGTACGATTTTCGCGAATACGGACGTTTCATCACCGATCCCCACAATTCCAAGGGGGCGCCCAAGATGTTCTTCGCCCAGCTGGAATTCAACACGGACGAATTCATGAGGGATTATGAGGAAAACCCGCTTATCCGAGGCTTTGTTCCGGGGATTCATCCGGCCAGGCTCCATAGCGCCGTGCAGGAAGTGCGAACCACGCCGGGAAAATTCGTGAAGGGGCTTATCCCTCGACTGTCCGATCGACAGAATCTCATACAAAGTGCTCAAGGACGGCTTCATGTTCGCCGGCGAAGGTAAATACAGATACTATCCCCTGCTCAACCTGGATGAGGTGGAGCGCAAGTTCTACCGCTACTGGAAATCGATGTAGTATTATGGATGGGGAGGCGCGCGCGGGCTTGATGCGGCCTCCCATTCTCGCTATCGTTCTTTTTCTCATATGGCAAGAACATACCTTGATACGGGGCGCCCGATAGTCGCCCTCGCAACGCCGCCGGGGCGCTCGGCTCTGGCTGTCATCCGCGCTTCCGGAGCGAAGGCGATCGAACTTTGCGCCCGGTGCTTTTCCGCGGGTCAGGATCTCGAAACGGCGCCTGGCTACACAATGCGCCATGGTTTCCTGATCGACCCCGACAGCGGCGAGCGCGTCGACGAAGTCGTGGCCGCCGTCTTCCGGGCTCCCCGGTCCTTCACGGGCGAAGACTCCGTGGAAATTTCCTGCCACGGGTCGGCGGCGGTAACGAGCCGCGCGCTCGCCGCGCTGGAGAAGGCAGGCTTCGCTCCCGCCCTGCCCGGGGAATTCAGTTTCCGGGCCTTCATCAACGGCAAGACCGACCTCGTCAAGGCCGAGGCCATCAACGAGCTGGCGGGAGCGCAATGCGAATCCGCCAGGGAAGATGCCCTCCTGCGCCTGAGCGGGGTCCTTTCCAAAGAATTTTCGGCGCTGCGCGACGAAATGCTGGACCTCCTGGCCGTCGTCGAGGCCCACCTCGACTACCCCGCCGAAGAGGGCGCCGACGAGGACAGCGAAGCCCCCGAAGGCTTCGAGGACCGCGAGGAAAACCCTCCCCTGGATGGCAAGGCTCTCGGCCTGCGAGCGGCGCCTCGCCGCGCTGTCGCGAAGCTATATAGGAGGAAGACTGAGACAGGAGGGCGCCCTCGTGGTGGTCGCCGGCCGGCCCAACGCCGGCAAATCCAGTCTTTTTAACCTGGTGGTGAGGGAAGAACGCGCCATCGTCAGCCCGGAACCCGGAACGACACGCGACTGGCTGGAAGCCTGGATAGAAGTGGGCGGCTATGCCGTCCGCCTCGTGGATACGGCCGGCCTCCGCCGCGCCGAGGAAGGCATCGAGGCCGAAGGCGTCCGCCGCAGCCTCGATTTGAGCGGGAAGGCCGACATAATTGTCTATCTCGTGGACGGGAGAGCCGGTCTCGCGCCGGAGGACGAGGATTTCATCGCCCTCCATCCCGCCGCCCTTAAATTGTGGAATAAGCTGGACGCTTCCGATTGCCTGCCGGTTCCTCCGGGATGGTTGGGCCTGAGCGCCCAAAAAGGCGATCACCTGGATCGGCTGGAGGCGGCCATCGAAAGCCTTCTTGCCGCTTCATCGCGGACGGGGGGAGCCTCAGGTTCCCGGGAGTCGTCGATTCGCGTCGCCAGCGCCCGGCAGAAAGGCCTCATAGACCGCTGCCTTGAGTCGATCGGCAGGGCCGAAGAGGGCGCCAAGGCCGGCGCGCCGCTCGACGGCACGGCTCTCGAGATCAGGGAAGCGGCGGATTTTCTGGGCGAAATCACGGGCGAAATCGCCGGCGAGGAAGTGTTCGACCGGATTTTCGGCTCTTTCTGTCTTGGCAAGTAATTAAATCGTGCGGCAAGGTTCGAGAGGGGAGAATGTGAGCGATTTCGAAGCGATAGTGATTGGAGGCGGGCATGCCGGAATCGAGGCGGCGCTCGCGCTCGCCCGGATGGGCACGCGGACGGTTCTCGTCACGCAGAATCCCGACACCATCGGGAAAATGTCATGCAATCCGGCCATAGGCGGCCTCGCGAAGGGGAATCTCGTCCGCGAGATCGACGCCCTGGGCGGCCAGATGGGCATCCTCGCCGACCAGACGGCCATACAGATGCGGATGCTGAATCAGTCCCGGGGCCAGGCCGTGCAGGCGCCGCGCGCCCAGTCCGACAAGGCCCTCTATTCTGCCCTCGCCCGCAAGGCTCTGGAAAACCAACCCCGGCTCTCCATCTTCATGGACAGCGTCGTGGATATCCTCACCGATTCGACAGGGAAGAAAATCGAAGGCGTACTCACCGAACGCGGCAGAAAAATCGGCGCGAAAACCGTGGTCATGACCACGGGAACCTTCATGGAAGCCAGGCTTTTCATAGGCGAGTGGACAGGACCCGGCGGCAGGCTCGGCGAACCTGCGGCCGTAGGTTTGGGCGACGCTCTCCGCGTCAGGGGCTTCCCCGTCGGGAGGATGAAGACGGGCACGCCGGCGCGCATCAAGGCCTCCAGCGTCGATATGTCCCGGCTGGAAGCGCAGTATGGCGAAGGCAAGCCTCTCTATTTTTCATTTCTGGAAAAGGACTATGGCCGACCGGATCTGCCCTGCCATATTGTCTGGACCAGCGCGGCGACCCACGAAATCATACGCGGCGGACTGGACCGCTCCCCGCTTTATTCGGGCGCGATCGTCGGCAAAGGGCCGCGATATTGCCCTTCCATCGAGGATAAGGTCGTGCGCTTTCCCGACCGCGAGCGCCACCAGGTATTCGTCGAGCCCGAGGGGGAATACACCGACGAAGTCTACCTCAATGGACTATCCAGCTCCTTGCCCGAGGATGTGCAGGCGGCTTTCTACCGCAGCCTTCCCGGTTTCGAGAAGGCAGAGATCGTAAGGCCCGCCTATGCCGTCGAATATGATTACCTCGCTCCCTCGGCGCTCTACGCTTCCCTCGAATCCAGGCTGGTCGCTGGGCTTTTCATAGCCGGCCAGACGAACGGCACCTCGGGGTACGAGGAGGCAGCCGCCCAGGGGCTCATCGCCGGCATCAACGCCCGCCGATACCTGGATGGGGCCGATGCCCTCATCCTCGGCCGCGACAAGGCCTACATCGGCGTCCTGATCGACGATATCGTCACCCTCTCGCCCAAGGAGCCTTACCGAATGTTCACAAGTAGGGCCGAGCGAAGGCTGGCCCTGCGGCAGGACTCCGCCGACTTGCGGCTGACGCCGATGGCGATGGAAATGGGGTTGGTCGATGAAGAACGACGGGAAATATTCGAAAAAAGGCGCCAAGGCATCGATGAGCTTTCGGCTCTTTTAGCCGGAAGGAAGATCGCGCCCGCCGACGCGCGCGACAATCGGGATTTTTTGCCCCATGTCGGGGAATCGCTCGCCACCGCCCTCAGGGATCCGCGCATCGGCGCGCTTGTGGACACGCAATCGGACAACAAGTCCTTTCTCGCTCCGCTCATCCCGGAGAGCGCCGCCTACCCCGAATCCTGGGTTCAGACGGCCACCCTCGATGTGCGCTATAAGGGCTACCTGGAGAAGGAGGAACGTCTGGCGGCCAGGGTGGACCGCTCCGATCGTCTAAGAATCCCGCAGGGCTTCAGCTATCGGAAGGTGCTTGGATTGTCCAGCGAGTCGATCGAAAAATTGGAAGCCGTTCAGCCCCTCACTCTCGGTCAGGCTTCGCGGGTGCCGGGCGTCCGCAAATCCGATTCGGCGCTTCTCTATGTCGCGCTGCTGCGCGGAGCCGCGCCGGGCGATGAACGCTAGCCACCCGGCACCCGATAAAGAACGCTAGCCGTCCGGCACCCGGCGCGACGCAATAAAAAGCCCCTCGAGACTATCTACGGGTTGCTTTCCGGCTCTTCCATGCCGCTGAGCGCCGCCAGCTCGCCCTTGGCCCTCTCCAGCGCGTCGCTATAATTAGCCTTGAGGTTTTCGACATTCTGCTTGTAGAAGGCCGCGAATTCGGGATCGGCCATGGGGTCGAGGCGAATATCCTGACCCATTCGCGCGGCCATCTGCCTTTCCTTCTCCTTCAGCTTCGGCGCCCATTGGCTGCGTATCGCCTGCTCCACGCGCTTCACTTCCTCCTGGTACTTGACGATGAAGGAAGCGATCTGCTGAACCATAGATATGATCTTCTTATCCGCTCCCGCGCCGGCGACGCCTCCCTTGACCGGGGCGGCGGCCGCGAGCGCGGCGAGTCCCGCGCCGATGGTGGTGAGTTTCTCGGCGTCGAAATAGGAGCCGGGCAGCTGGATCTGCGCGATCAAAACGTCGAAGATCGATCTTCTGAACGCTTCGCGGTTTCGGTTGTCTATTCCCTGGATGGCTTTCCGCAGGTCAGTATTCTCGGGATCGTCGAGGAATTTCCCCGCCGCCCTCCTGCCTTCCATCTTTATCCTATGCGCCTCTATGGCGACTTCGTCCACTTCCAGGTTTTTCGTACGCTCGAGCGCGAGCTCAAGGGCGCTCTTTATCATTGCCATCGGGAATCCTCCGTTCAAGCCTCGCTTCCTTCAATGTAGAAACGAAGCTGATTATCTTGTCGCCGATACTCACCACGACCAGCGCTGCCACGATCCACTCGATGGTATTCTTGAGAGCCAGAGGAAGCTCGCCGGCTATCAGGCCGAGAACCTCGAAGCTATAGACGACCATGATGGAAGCGACCGCGACCTTGCCCATGAAGGTCGTCTTCGGCTCGATTTTCTGCCTGATGATGATCAGTATCGTCACCAGCAGCACCTGAACGCCGAGTCTCGCCAGCACGAGTATCAGGAACCATATTGGTATCAATCTATAATAGCGAAAAATGAGGGTAAGGACAATTAAAAGGCAGTAGTCGCTGGCCGAATCCATCATCCGTCCGGCCTTTGTCACCTCGTTCGCCTTGCGTGAAACATATCCGTCGAGGAAGTCGGTTATGAAGATGAAGACGACGAGGATGAGGAGAGGATATCGGATTCGGTAATGCTTCGCGGCGATGACCAGGTAAAGGAGGGTGGGCAGAGTGCTCACGCGGATCAGCGTTATCCTGTTGGCCAGGTTTATGGATGAGAGTTTTTCCCGCGAGGCTTCTTTGCGGAAGTCGTCCCTGAATCTGTTGAGGAGGAAATACAGGAAAATATGGAATCCTCCGCTCGTGACGAGGAATTGGCGCCAGAATTCCGTGAAAAATCCGCCGGGAAGGGCGAAAGCGCAGAAGACCGCGCACTGGGTGACGAAGTAAGCGACGATAGTTTTCGTTATGCTCTGCCGGAGGCTTTTCACTCGTGTCTGTTCGTCCATGCGCTGTTTCTCCGTTCGGTCGCCGTTTCATCGCTACTTTTTTCTATATCGTGTATGCAGGATCGTCCAATACTACAACCTTGACATGCGGGCTGTCAAATCCGTATTCTGGCTACATGACCATGGCAGATAAAGTTACGTTGAGCCGTATCATCCTGGCTCCGCTATTCTTCATATTATATCGATATCCCCTGTTGCCGGCCCTCCCGACGATCATCCTGCTCTGGATCCTTTTCTGGATCATAGAGATCAGCGATCTGGTGGACGGCAAGGTCGCCCGCTCCTCGAAGCAAGTCAGCGATTTCGGCAAGCTTTTCGATCCTTTCGCCGATGTCCTCGCGCGGATCACCTATTTTACCTGTTTCGCCTTCAGCGGCATAATGCCTCTATGGGTATTCCTCATCATCCTCTATAGGGAGTTCAGCATTTCCTTCCTCCGGATGATTCTGAGCTCCAAGGGTATAGCCATGGGCGCCAGACCGGGGGGCAAGCTCAAGGCCGGCCTCTACATGACTTCTGGGATGCTCGCCCTTCTCCTCGTGAGCCTGGAACGCCTTTCGATCCTGGCCGAGCTTATCCCCGCGTTGAAAGTCATCGTCCTCGCGGCCTTCATCGTCGCCGGTCTCCTGTCGATTCTTTCCTTCATCGACTATCTTGTGCAGTACAGGAAACTGACGGCGTAGAGCCATTGAACGAATTTTCCTAAATTTTTCCGCCTTTTCTCTTGACGAACTTTGTCCAAACCGTTAATGTCCTCCTCGCGACGTGCAGCGATGTACGAAACGAAAAAGCAAGGATTGCTACAAAACAGCAAAATTTGCAAAAGAGCGGAAAAAGAAAAATCGCTCTTGACAAAGGGTAGCGAAGTTTGCTACCTTCATCGAGCGCTCTAAGGGAAGGCCAAGGGAAACCGAGACTGACCGAAAGAGCGGGAGGCGAAAACCGGAGGCCGCAAAGCGGCTTGAGGCGAATAGCCGAGGGATCTACCACAGTAAATAGGGAAGGGATAGAAAGAGGTAAGGCGCAAGTATCCTTCGGGATAATTGCGATGTTGATTTTACGCAAGTGAAGTCAGCGAGTCGAAGGCGTAGGCGAGGGAACTTGCTTATGGCGGAGACGAAGTATCGAATGCCGGTTGTCGGAGCTTGTTAGCTTTGGCAACGAAGATAAATTCTTTATGATATCCTGCAGGCGCAAGCCTGTTGGAATATATCATGGAGAGTTTGATCCTGGCTCAGAACAAACGCTGGCGGCGTGTCTTAAGCATGCAAGTCGAGCGGCAAGGGCAGCAATGCCCCTAGAGCGGCGGACTGGTGAGTAACGCGTGGGTGATCTACCTTTGGCATGGGGATAGCCATTAGAAATAGTGGGTAATACCGAATACGTTCGGCACCGTGAGGGTGCTGAGGAAAGGTGCTACGGCACCGGCCGGAGATGAGCCTGCGTCCGATTAGCTAGTTGGTGAGGTAAAGGCCCACCAAGGCTATGATCGGTAGGCGGCCTGAGAGGGTGTACGCCCACATTGGGACTGAGATACGGCCCAAACTCCTACGGGAGGCAGCAGCTAAGAATATTCCGCAATGGACGAAAGTCTGACGGAGCGACGCCGCGTGGATGATGAAGGCCGAAAGGTTGTAAAGTCCTTTTGCTGGGGAAGAATAAGCGTGGGAGGGAATGCCCGCGTGATGACATGAACCGGCGAATAAGCCCCGGCTAACTACGTGCCAGCAGCCGCGGTAACACGTAGGGGGCAAGCGTTGTTCGGAATTACTGGGCGTAAAGGGCATGTAGGCGGCTTTGTAAGCTTGGCGTGAAATTCCACGGCTTAACCGTGGGAATGCGTTGAGAACTGCGAGGCTTGAGTTATGGAGAGGGAGCTAGAATTCCTGGTGTAGGGGTGGAATCTGTAGAGATCAGGAAGAATACCAATGGCGAAGGCAAGCTCCTGGCCAATAACTGACGCTGAGGTGCGAAAGTGTGGGGATCAAACAGGATTAGATACCCTGGTAGTCCACACTGTAAACGATGTACACTAGGTGCTGGGGCGGATGCTTCAGTGCCGTAGCTAACGTGATAAGTGTACCGCCTGGGGAGTATGCTCGCAAGGGTGAAACTCAAAGGAATTGACGGGGGCCCGCACAAGCGGTGGAGCATGTGGTTTAATTCGATGGTACGCGAGGAACCTTACCTGGGTTTGACATACAGTGTGATAGGTCAGAGATGATCTAGCGTAGCAATACGACGCTGTACAGGTGCTGCATGGCTGTCGTCAGCTCGTGCCGTGAGGTGTTGGGTTAAGTCCCGCAACGAGCGCAACCCCTACTGCCAGTTACTAACAGGTTAAGCTGAGGACTCTGGCGGAACTGCCGGTGACAAACCGGAGGAAGGTGGGGATGACGTCAAGTCATCATGGCCCTTATGTCCAGGGCTACACACGTGCTACAATGGGTGAGACAGAGTGACGCGAAGCCGCGAGGTGGAGCAAATCGCAGAAAATCATCCGTAGTTCGGATTGGAGTCTGAAACCCGACTCCATGAAGGTGGAATCGCTAGTAATCGCGCATCAGCATGGCGCGGTGAATACGTTCCCGGGCCTTGTACACACCGCCCGTCACACCATCCGAGTGGGGGGTACCCGAAGCCGTTTGTCCAACCGTAAGGGGGACGACGTCGAAGGTACGTCTCGTGAGGAGGGTGAAGTCGTAACAAGGTAGTCGTACCGGAAGGTGCGGCTGGATCACCTCCTTTCTATGAGAAGGGTACCGACCGTGAGGCGCAAGCTTCACACTACGGTACACGATCATATACAAGGCAGTAATACTTTGAGCGTCTCGTGACAGGACGCTCTCCCAAACCTCTTTCTATCCTATTCCTTTTTTTATACCAGTTCGTGAAACCAACGGGGATATAGCTCAGTTGGCTAGAGCGGCGGCTTTGCAAGCCGTAGGTCGGGGGTTCGAGTCCCCCTATCTCCACGAGGCGGCCCGCGTGGCCACACGTGGAACGCTCGAATGTTCTTTTACATAATGAGGGAAGGGAAGCAGGCACATTTCCTGAAGTGACTGATCTAGGAATAGGTTAGTTTATAGCTTTGGGGAATGAGCAAATGAAAACGATATCAAGAAGCGATAAAGAGTGAAGCATAATATGGTCAAGCGAATACGGGCGTACGGTGAATGCCTACGGAGTCGCACGGCGATGAAGGCCGTGACAAGCTGCGATAAGCCATGGGGAGTAGCACATATACGATGATCCATGGATGGCCGAATGGGGTAACCCAATCAGCGTGAGCTGATTAGTACTACTTGAATAAAATAGAGTAGTGCAGCAATACCCAGGGAACTGAACCATCTAAGTACCTGGAGGAAAAGACATCAAAAGAGATTCCCACTAGTAGCGGCGAGCGAACGGGGAAGAGCCTAAACTCACGTCAATGCCAAGGTGCATGCCGTTGTTGACGGGGGGTTGTAGAGTCACGTTAGAGGGACATGCAGGACCTCGCGAAGTTACAAGAACGTTATCATAAAGGAACGGCATGGGAAGGCCGACTGGAAAGGGTGAGAGTCCCGTACTTTACATGGTAATGACTTCGTGGATGTGATTTCTGAGTACGGCGAGGCCCGAGAAACCTTGTCGGAAGCTGGGTCGACCACGATCCAAGGCTAAATACGATGCGACTACCGATAGTGAACCAGTACCGTGAGGGAAAGGTGAAAAGAACCCCGGCGAGGGGAGTGAAATAGAACCTGAAACCATACGCCCACAACAGGTCGGAGGAAGGGCAACCTTCTGACGGCGTGCCTTTTGTAGAATGAGCCTGCGAGTTACGGTATGCAGCGAGGTTAAAGTGTAGAAGCACTGGAGCCGGAGGGAAACCGAGTCTTAAATGGGCGAAATTAGTTGCATGTCGTAGACCCGAAGCCAAGTGATCTTATCATGGTCAGGTTGAAGCTCAGGTAACACTGCGTGGAGGACCGAACCCTAGTGTGATGAAAAACGCAGGGATGAATTGTGATAAGGGGTGAAAGGCTAATCAAACTTGGAAATAGCTGGCACTCCCCGAAATGCCTTGAGGGACAGCCTCATACAAATGTCTAGGAGGTAGAGCACTGTTTGGACTAGGGCTCTTCACCGGGTACCAAACCCAGGCAAACTCCGAATGCCTAGACACAACGTATGGGAGTGAGACTGTGTGCAACAAAGTTCATAGTCGAGAGGGGAACAGCCCAGACCGACAGCTAAGGTCCCCAAATACCGCTAAGTGTGAAATGAGGTGTTATTGCAAAGACAGCCAGGATGTTGGCTTAGAAGCAGCCACTCATTAAAAGAGTGCGTAATAGCTCACTGGTCGAGCAATGATGCGCAGACAATGTAACGGGGCTAAGCGGTATACCGAAGCTTCGGATTCGTACCTTAGGGTACGGATGGTAGGGGAGCATTCCATAAGCCGGTGAAGGTCACCTGTAAGGGTGGCTGGAGGGAATGGAAGAGAGAATGCAGGTATAAGTACACGAAAAGACGGGTGAGATTCCCGTCCGCCGAAAACCTAAGGTTTCCTGGGTAAAGGTCATCTTCCCAGGGTTAGTCGGCCCCTAAGATGAGGCGGAAACGCGTAGTCGATGGGAAGCTGGTTCATATTCCAGCACCATGGAGAGATTCGACGGGATGACGCATGAGGTGAAACCCGGCCAGAGAACGGTTGTTCTGGTCGAAGCAGCGAGCTGTTGAGTGGTCCAGGCAAATCCGGATCATGAGGTAAGCTGTGACAGCGAGCGATGCTACGGCAAAGCGAAGCGGGCGTAATCAAGGTGCCAAGAAAGAGTCCCTAAGGTTCGTCTTTTCATGACCGTACCGTAAACGGACACACGTAGGTGGGATGAGAAATCTAAGGCGCTCGAGATAACTCGCGTTAAGGAACTCGGCAAAATGCACACGTAACTTCGGGAGAAGTGTGGCCTTTAGCGATAAAGGTTGCAGAGAGCAGGCCCAAGCGACTGTTTACCAAAAACACAGGACTCTGCAAACGCGCAAGCGGATGTATAGGGTCTGACGCCTGCCCGGTGCTGGAAGGTTAAAGGGAGGAGTTAGCAGCAATGCGAAGCCCTGAACTGAAGCCCCAGTAAACGGCGGCCGTAACTATAACGGTCCTAAGGTAGCGAAATTCCTTGTCGGGTAAGTTCCGACCCGCACGAATGGTGGAACGATTTGGGCACTGTCTCAACGCGAGACTCGGTGAAATTTAAGTACCGGTAAAGATGCCGGTTACCCGTGGTTAGACGGAAAGACCCCGTGAACCTTTACTGTAACTTACTATTGGGACTTGGTCTTGCATGTGTAGGATAGGTGGGAGACATTGATCCATGGCCGTTAGGCTGTGAGGAGTCGTCGGTGAAATACCACCCTTGCAAGGTTAGGTTTCTAACCTGTTCCGTAAATCCGGGATGGGGACAGTTGTAGGCGGGCAGTTTGACTGGGGCGGTCGCCTCCCAAAATGTAACGGAGGTGCGCGAAGGTTACCTTACTCTGGTTGGAAATCAGAGTGCAAGTGTAAAGGCATAAGGTAGCTTGACTGCGAGTCCGACAGGACGAGCAGGTACGAAAGTAGGTCTTAGTGATCTGGCGATAGCGAGTGGAAGCGTCGTCACTTAACGGATAAAAGGTACTCTGGGGATAACAGGCTGATCTTGCCCAAGAGTTCACATCGACGGCAAGGTTTGGCACCTCGATGTCGGCTCATCGCATCCTGGGGCTGGAGCAGGTCCCAAGGGTTTGGCTGTTCGCCAATTAAAGCGGTACGTGAGCTGGGTTCAGAACGTCGTGAGACAGTTCGGTCCCTATCTGCCACGGGCGTTGGATGGTTGAGAGGAGCTGTTTTTAGTACGAGAGGACCGAAATGGACGAACCTCTGGTTTATCAGTTATCCTGCCAAGGGTAAGTGCTGAGTAGCCACGTTCGGAAGGGATAACCGCTGAAAGCATCTAAGTGGGAAGCCCACCTCGAGATGAACCATCCCTGAGGATTTAATCCTCCTGAAAGCACCAGGGAGACTACCTGGTTGATAGGGTGGAGATGTAAGCGCAGTAATGCGTTCAGTCGACCACTACTAATCTGCTGTGAGGCTTGACCATATTATCCTTCACTTTTTTAACAAAGAGAGATCTTGTCGCTTTTCTTTTGATACGAGGGCGCGCTGCATGCAATACGGCAGCCGATCGATGATGAATTCAAGATACGCACTGCTTCCCTAGGTGAAGAAAAGCTTCTTTAGCTTTCCTTCTTCCCTTTCTTTCAGGTAATTATGCCTGGTGACTATTGTGAAGAGGCCACACCCGTTCCCATTCCGAACACGGAAGTTAAGCTCTTCAACGCCGATGGTACTGCCTTTGGGTGGGAGAGTAGGTCGTCGCCAGGCTTTTTTTTATTCAAAGGGCTCTCCTTCGGGAGGGCCTTTTGAATATATGAGAGCCTTGGCCACTAGGCCTTCATTGATTGCCAGGCTTTTTTTATTCTTGTACCTCTCGTCATTCCGATGATACAATCCACGCAATGATACCGCTTTATTGTTCGTTCATACGAAGAAAAGACATGGATACGGTCCTCGGATGCCTTGTTACCGATTCGATCGGACCTGGCGAATATACGGAGAAATTTCTCAAAAACGCCAAAGAAGCCTTTGGATACGATGTTGCGGTAGCCTTGAGGAGCCCCTATTCGGCCCTCGGCATCGCCCTGAAGAAACTGGGTCTTTCCGAAGGCTCAAAGGTGGCGCTTAGCCCCCTCGCTCCTCTCTATCACCTGCAGGCGGTTGAGGAACTCGGTTTTAAGCCAATTTACATGGACCCTGACCCGCTGACATGCCTGCCCAACCTTGCGGTCGCCAAGGAACAGGGTTGCTCTGCCATAATCCTTTATGAGGCGTTTGGAATGCTTCCCGATAAGGCTGCCGTCCTGGAGACGCAGCTGCCGGTCATCGAGGATATGTCCCAGGCTTTGGGAGCGTACCGAGGCGACACGAAAGCCGGATCCATAGGCAATTTCGCGATATACGGGCTTGAGCAGGGCTCTCCGGTCACTTCCGGAGGAGGGGCTCTTCTGTTCGCGTCGGCGAGACGCGACGCTCCGGTGATAAGGAATATCGGGGAGACGTTGTCTAAGGAAATATCCCTGACCGACTATAACGCTGCCCTGGGCTTGGCCCAATTGAGGGACCTGGCCAATTCGTTTCGCAGGCGCAGGGAATTGGAAGCGAGCTTCCAGATGGAGCTTTCCCGCACGCGGCACAAGACTTTCAAGCAGGGCAATGAAGGACTTGGGGGCTGCTACGCTTTTCCCGTCGTCCTAGAATCCGGCATGAAGGATGTCGTGATCCATGCCAAGAGGAACGGAATTGAAGCGGCCGCCGCATTCGAGCAGAGTATTGTTTCTATGGAAGATTTTCCGGAAAATGAATGTCCTGGAGCCCGATCGCTTGCAATGCGCTGCATCCTATTCCCGCTTCACGAAAAATCAGCGCCAAAGACGCCGGCGTCATAGCGAAGGTGCTCGCGACGCTTCCCTGAGGAGGAATCATGGCCATTCTCGGCGGCATGAAAGGCGGTAAAGCCTTGATTGTCGCGAATCTTCTGAAAGACGATTCGGCCGGCGAATCCGTGAAAGTGTCCAAAGCGCTGGAGAGCAGGGGCTGGACAACAACGAGTTTTGCCTTTGCGGGCGATCCATCCGGCGCTCCGAGCTTTACCGGCTATGATCTTATACTCTGCCTCGGAGGAGACGGTACTCTCCTATATGTCGCCCGTCTCGCCGCCCCCTTGGGCATCCCCGTGCTTCCCGTGAATCTTGGCACATTGGGCTTCATAGCGGCCAATCGCAAGGATTCCTGGCTGGCTACCTTCGAGGAATGGGCAGCGGGAATCTTAAGCCATCATCTCGCGTGATGCTGGATGTATCAGTCATAAGGGCAGGGCAGCGTGTTGGAACCTTCTGTGCCTTAAACGATGGAGCCTTGTCATCTCAGGGCATAGCCAAGATGATACGACTTTGCCTTAACGTGAACGAAGAAAGATTCGGATTCTATAGGGCCGACGGACTTATCGTGGCCACGCCCACGGGATCCACCGCCTACAACCTCGCCGCTGGAGGACCCGCGCTTCACCCTGAAATGCTCGCCATGGTGATCAATCCCATTTGTCCTTTTACGCTCGCTTCCCGACCGCTCGTCCTGCCATCAACCGCCAGGGTCGATGTCATCGTGGATGAAACGAGAAGATCGGGAGCTATGCTGACGGTCGATGGTCAGGAGACTTTCGCGCTTGAAATAGGCGACATTGTCCAGTTCCGCAGGGCGCTGCGCGATGCTGTCCTCATCGTTCCCCAAGAGAGCATTTTTTTCAGCGCCTTGCGCACGAAGCTGGGATGGTCGGGAGACGCCAATGCTTGAGCATCTTTCCGTCCGGGACTTTGCGCTCATCGACGCGGCGGAAGTTGAATTCTCGGATGGCCTCGTTCTTTTCACCGGAGAAACCGGTGCCGGAAAATCGCTCATCGTGGGAGCGATAGGATTCCTTTTCGGGGGCAGGGCGGATTCGGGAGTGATACGCGAAGGCTCCGACGAGTGCACGGTCTCCGCCATTCTCGATATCGCGCGGAACAAATCGGCTCTGGCCTGGCTCAGGGAGCATGATATTCCCGAGGAAGAAGGAACCCTCAACCTGAGACGGGGATTGCGCAACAACGGCAGATCCTACGCCTATATTCAGAACCGGGCGGTAAGCAGGGCCGATCTGGCGGACTTCACTTCCTTGATCGCCGACATCCATGGGCAGCACGAGCATCAGACGCTTCTGGACAAGGAAAGCCATTTGGTCTTCCTGGACAGTTTCGCGGGATT
>CAXXGJ010000003.1:0-11818 GCA_963677895.2 Treponemataceae bacterium
CTCGGCGAAATAATAGAACTCCACCGGCCAGCGCAACTCGACAGGCAAGGCGGAAACCGCGCGCCGCAGCGCCTCCCCGCTCAACTTCCGTTCCACATCCTCGGCCGGATCGGCGGGGGCCGCGGTCGCCGCCATCATGCCGGCCGCCTCGGTCTTGCGCCGTTCCGACGAAAAAACGCGGAATCGCGTGCGCACGTGATTGCCCGCGATCGCGAAAAGCCAGGCCGGGAAACTTTCTCCCTGCCTGAAGGAAGCCAGCGAGTTGAAAGCCCTGATGAAAACATCCTGGGCGGCGTCGCGGGCATCCTCGTCGGATCTCATCCTGGACCGGCAGAACGCGAAAACCCTGCTTCCATATTTATCCACGAGGATGCGGTAGGCCTCCCGGTCGCCCGAGAGAACTCTGGCCACCACCTCGCTGTCATTGTTGCGCAACTCACCGGTCATATGGACGAAGTATACCCAAGACGAGGCCTTCATGCCAGAACCAATTCCTGCAACCACGCCCGGCCTGGGCGCGTATCCACCCATAGACTCCCTCGAAAAAGGGAAACGGAGGTACAGAATGCGGAAAAACAAAAAAATCATCGCTCTGTTGGCGATACTGGCATTTTCATTCATAGCGGCGGTGGGACTTTCGGCCCAGACCACGGGCGAAGGCGACGATCTCGACGAGGAACTCTCGCTGGTCAATGACGAGGGAGAACAGGATCTCGAAGGACTACTCCTCAAACTCAGCGTTGAATTCAACGTCGACCTTGTCGTCCTCCAGGACCTTTCCACCCAAGGCTACGCGCCCGGCGAAATCTGGTTGGCCCTGGAAATCTCCCAGGCCACCGAAAAACCCCTCGCGGAATCCATCCTGCTCGCGGACGGCGTCGAAGGCCACGGCTGGGGGCATCCTCGCCCAGACCATCGGCATAGTCCCCGGATCGGCCGAGTTCTTTGCCCTCAAACAGAAATGGGGCAACCACCAGGGCAAAATCTTCAAGGAAATGAAGCAGGAGCGCGAAAACAACGCCGGCGGCAAGGGCAAAGGCGATGGTGAGAACGACAATGACGATGACAGCAATGACAACGATGGCGAAAGCAACGGTAACAACAATGGCAACGGCAAGAGCGGCAAATAACCGCTGACTCCTTGCCATCATCGACAGGCCGCCCACGCGAAAGCGCGGGCGGCTTTCTTTTTAAGGAAGTCATACAGGATTTACGCGATTGAAGAGGTATCTATTGTCGACTATCATTAAGGAGAAGATGAATATGACGAAGGAATATATCGAAACACCTGCAATAGGAGCAATCATACGAGAAGAATTTCTTGAGCCTCTCGGTATTACCCCATATAGGCTATCTAAAGAACTAAATGTCTCAACAAGCACAGTACTGGACCTGCTGCATAACAAGAGAAAAATTACTGTTGAGATGGCATTGAGTCTATCAAAGTTTTTCGGGAACTCGTATAAGTTTTGGCTTAATCTTCAGAATGAGCTGGAAATACGAGAAACCAAAAAAAAGATGGGAACCGAACTCGATAAAATAAGGAAGAACGTTGAACACACAAGCGTTGTATGACGGCTATCTAAAAGAGAGGGAAGAGCTCGCGTATTTCATGCGGAGGTTATACGAGCGAGGCCTCACCACCTGTTCCGGCGGAAACTTGAGCGTAAAGACGCCCACGGGCCTTATCCTCATCACCCCGTCCGCCTTGGACAAGGGGTGCATCCAGGGAGACCAGATTGGCATGATCTCCCCTGAAGGCGAAAACCTCAGCCCCCGGCTCAAGACCAGCATCGAGACGGAAATGCACCGCCGCGTTTACGAAGCGAGGCCGGACGTTAAGGCCATCGTCCACGCCCACCCCGTGACAGCCACAAGCTTTACCGCCATGAAAGCCACCATACTGACCACCCTGACCGCCGAAGCCTACGTGCTGCTCGGAATCCCCGCCTGGGCCGAATACGCGCTCATGGGCACGAGCGAGCTCGCGGCGATCGTGGCCGAGCGGGCGGCCACATCCAACATCGTTCTCCTCGAAAACCACGGCGTGCTCGCCACCGGTTCCACGCTGCTCGAAGCCTTCGACCGCATGGAAGTGCTGGAAGCCGCCGCTAAGATGACCCTCTATACCCACATGATGGGCGGCCCCTCCCCGATTGACGCGGAGCGGCTAGAAGAATTGAATAGATTCATGGCAGGCAAGGCGGCTCCGGCAGGCAAATAGGCCGGCACAGCCCCTACCGCAGCCAAGGAGAATACGTGGACCGTCAGGACAAAGACCTCGCCTTCATGCTCAAGTACGAAAACGTCGCCTGGTACGACGGCGAAGCGGTGCGCATCCTCGACCGCCGCGTCTATCCCGCCAGGATCGAATACGTCACCTGCAAAACCTACGCGGACGTGATCGCGGCCATCAAAGCCATGGTCACCCAGTCGGGAGGCCCCTATGTGGCCGCCGGCATGGGAATGGCCCTCGCCGCCAAAGCCATAGACAGCGGCGCCACAAATAGTGGCGACGACAAGGGCAGCTTCCCCTCGCGCATCGCCAAGGCATCCTTTGAAATCTCCCACGCCCGCCCCACCACGGCCGAAAAAATGGCCACGATCACCGAGGCCTGCGCCAAGGTGGCCATCGAGGCCAAGGCCGCCGGCAAAGCGCCCGACAAGGCCGTCTTCGAGCACACCATCGACGCGGTGAACAAACGCTACGCCCGCAGCGCCGCGAGCGCGATATACCTCGTCGACCAGTTCCCCGACAACGGCACCGTCATGACCCAGTGCTTCGCGGAAACCATCGTCGGCATGATGCTGCGCGAATGCCGGAGCCGGGGCAAAACCATCAAAGTCATCTGCCCCGAGACCAGACCCTACTTCCAGGGCGCCCGTCTCACTGCCAGCGTCGTCCGCGACATGGACTTCGACGTCACCGTCATCACCGACAATATGCCCGGCTACACCATGAAAGCCAAGCAGGTCGACGTCTTCACCTCGGCGGCCGACGTCATCTGCATGGACGGCCACATCGTCAACAAGGTCGGCACCTTCCAGATCGCCCTCGCGGCGCGCTATTGGGGCATACCCTACTTCTGCACGGGCTCGCCCAACCGCCAGCACCCCACCATCGACACGGTGAAGATCGAAGAACGCGACGAAAACGACGTCCTCGAAGCCATGGGCGTCCGCACCGCCATGCAGGGCGTGCACGGCTTCTACCCCGCCTTCGACATCACCCCGCCCAAACTCTGCGACGGCATCGTCACCGACAAGGGTATCTTCCCGCCCTACGACCTCGCGCGCTACTACGCCTAGTTATCGACGCGCGGCCTTTTAGCCATGGCCTCGGCCGCGAGCGAGCCGGTCGAGAAGGCTGCCTGAAGGTTGTAGCCGCCTGTGTCGCCGTCGATGTCCAGGACCTCGCCCGCGAAGAAGAGGCCGGGGACAAGGCGAGACTCCATGCTGCCGGGGTTCACCTCGGCGAGATCGACGCCTCCCGCAGTGACCATGGCCACTTCGAGGGTGCCGAGGCGCGCCACGTAGAAAGGATGGGCGCAGGCGAAACGGCAGAGGGCTTCCCGCTTGGCGCGGGGAAGGGCCGCCGCGGTTTCTTCCTTGGTTATGCCTGATAGGTCGCAGAACAGTTCCGCCATGTTTTTCGTCAGACCGAGATCGGCGAGGGCGGTGCGGACCAGGCGCCGGGGGTTGGTTTTAAGCTCGGCGTCCAGGCGGTTCCGGAATTCCTCAATAGCAACATCGACAAAATTGACCTCGAGGCTGTCGCCCGGCGCGATATGGCGCGACGCGTCGAGGATGAGAGGGCCCGAGAGGCCTTCGTGGGTTATGAGAAGATCGCCTTCGGCGGAAAAGACGCGTTTGCCCTCGCGCAGCACCGAGAGGCCCGCGTCATGGAAGGAAAGCCCCGCGAGAGAGTTGAGCGCGAAATTCCGGACGTAAACGGGCGCGAGGGCCGGCCTGGGCGGTACGACGCGGTGCCCAAGGGAGGCCGCGAGCGCGTAGCCGTCGCCCGTGCTGCCGGTCTTGGGGTAGGACAGGCCTCCCGTGGCGATGAGGACAACAGGAGCGCTATATTCGGCGGGCTCCGGAGCAGCCGCAGTCCCTGTCTCCACCCGCACGAGAAAGCCCTCGGAGACGCTTATGCCGCTGACGCGGCTGTTCGCCGCGATGCGTACGCCGAGGCGATAGGCTTCGTCCTGGAGAATCTTGAGAACGGACGTGGCGCGGCGGTCGGCGGGGAAGATCTTGCCCGAATCCTCGGTCTCGAATTCCATGCCCTTGGCGTGGAACCAGGCGAGGAGCTCCTCGTTGGTGAAGGCGTAGAGGGCCGGCTTGAGGAAGCGGGCCGCCGATTCGGCCTTTGGGCCGCCGCCGTAGCGGCCGAGGAAGTCGGCGATTTCCCCCGCGTGGGTGAGGTTGCACTGGCCGGAACCGGAGAGAAGAAGCTTGCGGGCTGGTTTCTCGCGGCGCTCGAGAATGAGGATGCCCTCGCCGCCGATGGTTTCGGCAAGCCGAATAGCGGCGAAGAGGCCAGCGGGACCAGCGCCGATGATGATAGCCGTATAGGTTTGAATAGTAGGCATTACGTGGATAATACCGGAGAAAGAGAATCTTTGACAGGATCTGCCTTCATGTACCGAACGCCGAAACACTCCCCCTCCATGTCCACCAGTTTCACCTCGCAGATCGCGGGCTCGACTGGCGCGATGTCGATGACGATCCGGAAGCCGACTTCCTCGGCAAGGAGGCCCGTCACCTTCACCCAGCCTGAGTGGACGGACGCTTTTCGCGCGAAGGCGATGCGGGCGTCCAGTCCCATGAAGCGCAGCCGGCGTTTGACCGCGAAGAGCCACTGTTCGGGTTTGTACCCCTTCTTGTCCACGAGGCTGAATTCGAGGTCGGTTATATATTCTGACGCTCCAGAGGCGAAATGGCGGGCGCTCTCTCCCGTCAGGCAGAGTTTTTCGAAGGCCCCCAGCTCGTGCAGCGAGCGAAGCGCCGCGGCCTGGATGCATGCTCGTATCGCGCAAAGTTTCTCTTCAGGCGTTTCGGCCTTGTCGGCTATCTCGAGGATTTCTTCCCGCATCATAGGGCTGCCCTCAGGTAGGCTCCGGTGGCGCGCGCGAGCCGTGGCCGGCCCGCGCGCGCCGCAAACACCTCCAGCTGATCCAGATCCAGCGCCCCGCGACCCAAGCCCGCGTTCATAATCCGCCCCTCGTCCCATTCCCCGCCCTCGATGAACCAGTAGTCCAGAAGCGCCTTCTCGGGAAGGGCCATCCGTACCCTGTTCCCGCCAATCAGCTCGGTCCTCGTGCCGAAAAGCAGGTCGCGGGGAAAGGTGGTGTAGGAATAGCGGCCAAAGGAGTTTTCGAAGACCTTGGCGGGGCGCGCCGTCACCGAGTCGAACTCCGGGCGCTCGCCCTCGGCATCAACAGGAAGCAGCCCATAGCGCCGCAAGGCCCAGGCTCCCGAAAGATAGGAGGGCGGATACAAAGCTTCGGCCAGGCAGGCGCCATCGATGGGCGAATGCCTCCAAGGCTCGGCCAGCGCGAACAAGCCTCGCCGCAGCTCGATCAATTTGCCCGATTCCCGCCATCGGTACAGCTCCGTATGCACGCAGGCTGAGGCCTCGCCCGAGAGAAGATGGACCATCTCGAAGTCAAACCAGGCTCTATCCCCGAAGGTTTGCACGATTTCATTGAATTTCATCGGCTTTACTATACACTACTGTTCAGTAATGTAAATGTTTTCCGCAGATTTTTAGAATCTCAAAGCCTTTCCGTTAAATTAAAATCCAGCGCCTGAAACAAAAATATTTTTGTGCCAGCCCTTGCGTCCTGCCGATACTGTTCATAGAATGTTCAAAGATTGAACATTGAACCGTAAAGCGAACGATCAGCGTGTTTCGGCCGCGATCAGTGCGCAGCGGCGACAAATCCTCTGTTTTAAGAGGATCCAGCCACAACGGCTGGAGGGCGAAGCCGTGTTGCATAAGTCGCAACTTTCTTATACCAAATCTCAGTTATTGATACTATCTTCATTTTTGATGAATCCTATTAAATACCAGGAGTCTATGTACTATGTTCTCAGGTAAAACTCTCTTGATCACTGGCGGTACCGGTTCTTTCGGCAATGCCGTCCTTAAGCGTTTTTTGTCGACTAATATCAAGGAAATCCGCATATTCTCCCGCGACGAAAAAAAGCAGGATGACATGCGCAAGCAGTACAAAGACGACAAGATAAAGTTTTATATAGGCGATGTACGCGACTATAACAGTATCGCTGGCGCCATGCATGGCGTCGATTATGTATTTTCCGCCGCTGCCTTGAAGCAAGTACCGTCTTGTGAATTCTTTCCGATGGAAGCTGTTCGTACCAATGTGATAGGTACCGATAATACCCTTACCGCCGCCGTGCAGCATGGGGTGAAGAAAGCTATCTGCCTTTCAACGGATAAAGCTGTCTACCCAATCAATGCGATGGGCATCTCCAAGGCGATGATGGAAAAAAATCATGGTTGCTAAGTCACGGACGGTGACAGCAGATAAAACAACAATCTGTGGGACTCGTTATGGCAATGTAATGGCTTCCCGAGGATCGGTTATTCCGCTTTTTGTTCAGCAGATCAAAAGTGGCCAGCCCCTTACGATTACCGATCCGAACATGACCCGTTACCTCATGTCGCTTGAAGATGCTGTAGAACTCGTTGTGTTTGCCTTTAAGAATGCTGTTCCCGGCGATATTTTTGTCCAGAAAGCCCCAGCATCGACAATTGCCGATCTTGCACAAGCGATAAAGGAACTTTTTAAGGCACCGAACGAAATTAAGGTGATCGGCACCAGGCATGGGGAAAAGCTACACGAGACCCTTCTCACGCGTGAGGAGATGGTTAAGGCGGAGGATCTGGGTGGTTATTATCGCATTCCCGCCGATACACGCGATCTAAATTACGACAAATATTTCGTGAATGGCGAAGAACAAATTTCCCGCGGCTGGGAGTATACCTCAGAAAACACGAAGCGCCTCGATGTGAATGGAGTCAAGGAGCTTCTTCGCAAGCTTGACTATATAAAAGAAGAACTTGCTTCCCTGGGACTGGCATAATGAGAACGGTTTTATTGACGGGCGCCGATGGCTTTATTGGGCGGAATCTTCGTACCTGTCTGGAGCGGCGAGATGATGTCCGGCTTATCTGTATCGATGTTGGAAACTCGAAAGAAGAATTGATTGCGGCGGCGATGGCGGCGGATTTCGTCATCCATCTTGCCGGCGTCAATCGACCCAAAGATGTCTCTGAATTCGAGAGCGGCAACAAGGGACTTACCGAGGAGCTTGTCGAGCTTTTTTCTTCCCGTTATAAAAAGGTTCCTATTCTGATTTCTTCATCCATCCAAGCAGCTCTTGATAATCCTTATGGGAAAAGCAAGTTGGGCGCCGAGGAAGCGATTCGTGACTACGCTGGCTTAACTGGTGCGTCTGTATTCATCTTTAGGCTTCCAAACGTGTTCGGAAAATGGTGCAGGCCAAACTACAATTCAGTCATTGCTACGTGGTGCTACAACACAACTCACAATCTTCCGATCCAGATAAATGATCCCGCGGCAGAACTCCACCTGGTTTATATTGATGATGTTGCAGAGGCCTTTATATCAGCTCTTGATGGAAAGTTCTGCCCAGAGAACGACGGTTTCTGTCGCGTCAACCAGACATACAAGAGAAGCCTCGCAGAGATTGCGGGAATGCTGGAGTCCTTCGCGGCGAGTCGCAAGACTCTCGTAATGTCTTCTCTTGACGACAGATTTACTCGTGCGCTCTATGCGACCTGGCTTTCATATTTGCCTGAGCAGGAATTTAGTTACCCCCTTGAAATGAAACGGGACGATCGCGGCTGGCTCGCCGAGTTCATCAAGTCAACATCTTTGGCCAGGTTTTCGTGTCCAAAACAAAGCCGGGCATCACACGCGGGAATCATTGGCACCATACCAAGGTCGAGAAATTTCTCGTAATCTCAGGAGATGCGTTGATTAAGTTCAGAAAGATTGGTGACGAAAATGTATTGGAATATCCTGCATCGGGCGATGAGCTCCACGTTGTGGATATACCTGTTGGCTATACCCACTCCATCACGAATATTGGGGAAACGGAACTTATAACACTTTTCTGGGCGGATGAAATATTCAATCCTGCCGCTCCTGATACTTATTTTTTAGGGGTCTAAATTGGAAAAACTCAAAGTGATGACGATTCTTGGGACACGTCCTGAGATTATTCGTCTTTCGGAGTGCATCAAAGCTTGTGATCGTTACTTCAATCATATTCTTGTTCATACAGGGCAGAACTACGATTATACGCTCAACGAAATATTTTTTAAGGAACTGGAATTAAGAGCTCCTGATCACTACCTCAATGCTGTTGGTGCCCACCTTGGCGAGACTATGGGAAACATCATCGCAAAATCCTATGAAGTACTAAAAGCTGAAGCTCCTGATGCGCTTCTCATTCTTGGAGACACGAATAGCGCTTTGTGCGCTATATCAGCAAAACGCTTAAAAATTCCTATTTTCCACATGGAAGCAGGGAATCGTTGCTTCGACCAAAATGTGCCTGAAGAAATTAACAGGAAGATTGTAGATCATATTAGCGATATCAACTTACCTTATACTGAGCATTCTAGGCGGTATCTTCTTTCGGAAGGTATACAAAAAGAACATATCTTTGTAACTGGTTCCCCCATGGCTGAGGTTTCTAGCAAAGAATAAAGAAAAGATAGAAGCAAGCAAAGTGCTCCAAGAGCTTGGCCTTGAGCCAGGAAAGTACATAATTGTCTCGGCGCATCGCGAAGAGAATATCGACAACGAAGAGCATTTTCTATCATTAATGAATGCTATCAATAAGGTTGCTGAGGTATATAGAATTCCAGTAGTTTATTCGACGCACCCGAGGTCTTGGAAACGCATTGTTGAAAGAGGATTCAAATTCCATTCCTTGGTTAAACAGCTCAAACCATTCGGATTCTTCGATTATAACAAATTGCAAATGAATTCATCCTGCGTGCTTTCCGATTCTGGTACTCTCTCGGAAGAATCTGCTATGCTTGACTTCCCGCAGTATTGATTCGTACTTCCACCGAGAGACCAGAAGTACTTGATAAAGGGACTATGATTATTGGTGGGGTATCTGAAAATGATATTTTACTAGCAATTGACTTGAGCAAGAAAATGTATGAACGAAGTGAGGGGGAATATTTATCTATAGATTATTTTGATAAAAATGTTTCGGAAAAAGTAGTAAAGATTATACTTAGTTATGTGAAAGTAATTAATGAAACAATTTGGGCTAAACGTAATTACTAGAGGCTCTTGCTTTCCTTAAAATCATTGACTTTATCATTTTACTCTTTGCATGCAAGGAAAGATGGCATAGAATCTATACTATATTTAATAGTCCTATAATTATGCTATGAAGATATAATAAAAATCAGCTATTTTAGCAAAGTGGGAACTAAACAAATAAAACTTTATAGAAAGCTTGTCTACAAAAGAGTCCAGTAATGAAATAAAAATTAAATTTAAAGTGTATTGATATGAAATTGAAAAAATATTCAATTTAGCAGTTAGGTAGATAGCTTATATTCAGAAAAAATAAAAGATGATAAAACCTGAGATGATATTAAGGAATATTTGAATGAAAAAATATTTAAACACTAAGCCAAAAATTATGCATTATTACACAGATCCTATAAATGCAGGAGGACCATTAACTTATCTCCAGGGAATCTGTGAATCATCACTTGTTGAAAAGTATGAATTCTCTGTTTGTTATCAGCAGAAGGCGGTGATGAAACTCACAGTAAGTGATTTTCGAAGGATAATTCGGGAAATAAAAACATTTAATCCAGATATATTGCATGTGCATGGTCTTCAGGGGGAAGGTTTTGTAGGACTTATATGCGGAAAATTATCAGGCTGCAAACAAATATTGATGACTGTTCATGGAATGGAGTATGAAACGCAGACTAACTCAATTGCTCGCAAATTTATCTTTCGGTATATCATTGAGCCATATATATTGAGAAAAGCAGATATGGTTTATTGTGTATGCCACGATGCGGAGAAAAAGCGTATTATTCAGAAAAATGCAAGATATCTATATCCTTACATCCACAATTCTATCCCTGAAATAGTAAAGTTCTCGCAGAAGCCTAGAAGTGAGTTCGGTTTAGGAGATGAGGATATAATTGTCGTGGTGGTTGAAGGGTTACAGTCGAAAAAGGGATGAAAACTCTTGAGCAAATAATTATTCTATGTCCTGATTCACGTATTAAATTCCTTTTTATCGGAGAGGGAGATTATTTAAATAAGATGCGTTTGCGAATGAGGGATTGCCCTCGAGCTATCTTTGTCGGACAACAGAGGGATGTGGATCAGTATCTGTTAACAGCAGATATTTACTGCAGTATGTCTCTACATGAGAATATGTCAATCGCCCTCTTGGAAGCTTGTCGCGCTGGATTGCCATGTGTTGTTAGTGCGGTTGGAGACAATGCAGAAGCAGTTGTGAATGGTACTAGCGGGTATATTGTAGGGGTAGGAGATATTGAAGAAGCCCAAAAGCGATATGTTTACTTGCGGACGATAAGGGATTGCGAAAGAGGATGGGTGCAGCAGCGAAGAAGCACTTTTATGAGTGCTTCTCATATTCAAGCATGATAGCGATGCTAGATGGACTATATGGGAAATGTTAAACAACTACTGCACAAGGAATAACTAACGAATGGTATTATATCTGATAATATTGGTAGCTTTGATGCCTATATTTTCGATTCCAATTGTTGTGCAGGGAATTATCAAGGTTGATAAATATCGCTGGATATGTTTTGTTTGCTTAGCATTTATACTCGGGGTTGTTGCATATAATTTTAAAGTTGTTGATGGTCAGAATACGGATCTAGTACGTCACTATAAGAATATGGAAAGCGTACTTGCCTATGGACCGGCTTCATATATGAAGAGTATTCATGATGAAGGGATTTTTTTATATTATTATTACCTTGCAATAATTGGTAAACTTGGTAACCCTCGATATTTATCTTTTTTTTCGACTTTTATAACATACCTTATTCTTTTACGAATAATATATGTTTCCTCGAGAGAAAATAATGTACAAAAGCTTGGCCTTTATCAACATTACTATATTTATTTGCTATTATTTATTTTCTTTCAGTTTGTTCTGGTATACGGCAAGTATTATCATTTTCTATTTTTATTATTGTCTTTTATTTGAATGTAGACCAAATACAGCAAAGATATTTCGAGTTTTGTGTTTTATAGTATACTTTCTTTTAGTGTTTTTTCATACCTCCATTATAATATTAGTATTATTAAGGTTTTTATTATTTTTGCCATCAAAAATAAAAAAGTACATCTTTATTTTCATGTTTTTTTGGACATTTTTATGGACAAGTGCGGCGAAATTGCTGATTTAAAAAGTGGATTTTGGGGAAGTTTTCTTAATGCGCTGATTAAATCTATATGGAGTATTCCAACACCACACCGTTATTCTTCTTGATATGGGTTTTTAACACGACCTTAGCGTTATCCATTTTATATTATATTAATAAATATATGAAGGCGTTTAAGGAAAAGTACAAACAGTAATATATTTTTTGCCTATATACTATTGCATTAACTTTTGGCTGTATTGCATATTATACACCATTCAATAGATTCAGTCAGCTAAGTACGCTTTTAATGTTACCACTATTGCCTGCAGTTATTACTAATATGAAAGCAAGATATAAGTACCT
>CAXXGJ010000004.1:0-41482 GCA_963677895.2 Treponemataceae bacterium
GGCCTTCGTCGTCGAATTCGGGGATGCCCAGCGTGGAGACGGAGCTGGCTTCCCTCTTCGAGAAGATGGCGGTGCCGGAATAGCCCCTGCGTTTGGCGCTGGACCAGTAGACGGCATAAGGCTTGCCGTCTCCCCTGAGGGGATTCTGCAGTTCGAGGGGAAGCTGGTCGGGATGGGCTTTAGTCTCCTGAAGACAGACGAAATCGGCGTCCTCGGCCTTGAGCCAATCGAGAAAACCCTTGCCCGAGCAGGCCCGTATTCCGTTCACGTTCCACGATAAAAGCTTCTTCATGCGTTTTCCTTCGTTCAGGTTCCCAGAATTGAATCGATGAGTCCCTTCAAGGCTGGATCAATGGTGGAGGGAGCGCCCGCGTTGGTGACATCAATCTGGAATATTCCATCCTTGAAGACGATGGGGCTCTGTTCGTCGGGAGGGGCAATTCTTCGTCTTCGGTCGACAGCTCGCGGATCGCGCGGGCGAAGCTCTCCCGGGGCGATTGCTTCGCGGCGCCGAAAAAGCCGGAAGCCTTCGTTTCCCTGAGCGCCGCCGCGGCATATCGCCGCGTACCGGGGGAAAAAGCGCCCTGGATGGTTTCTGGTTCTGATTTCATGACTATGGGAGATAAGATACCGCGAATTCGTATCGAGCGCCATACCCCGGAGCGCTTCGCGAAGGGGCGCGCGCCGCAAAACCGGCGCGTTCAGCAACGCCGGCGCGGTTTCGTATTCGCCGCAAAAGTGGTACATTGAAATGGTGAAATACAATACGATTATCCGACCATCCCGCCGATTCCGGGATTTTTTTATAAAGGCGGCTTTTTCATCGCTGATCCTATTCCTTTTCGCGCTGCCCGGCCGCGCTGAGGGCCAAGCCGTCCGATCCTTCTCCCCCGTGGAGCATATCCGCACGGATTCCTTCGATATATATTTTCCTCCTTCCCTCGGCGCCCAGGGGCAGAGACTCGCCGCGTTCGCGGACAAGGCTTTTGCTGATCTCCTGGATTTCTTCGGAACGGCGGCTGGAGGCAAAGAATCGGCCGGGTCCGGCATCGCCTTTCCCAGCGGAAGGATCGCGGTTCTCCTGAGCGATGTCGAACCCGACCTGAATGGCTACTCGACGGCCTATCCTTCGAACAGGATCGTCCTCTACGTTTCGTCGGCCGGCCCCACGGGCGAGCTGGCATCGCTGGACGACGAACTGCGTTCGGTATTCATCCACGAGCTTACCCATACGATAACCGTCAATATGCGCTCTCCCTTCTGGGCGGCGCTGGCCGCGGTCGGCGGCGATTTCGTGGCGCCCGTTTCCTGGATCATGCCCGAGGCTCTCGTCGAGGGGACGGCCGTATGGGTGGAGAGCCAGTATGGGGCGATGGAGACTCCGGCGCTGCCGAGGACGGGGAGGCTGCATGACCCCGCCGCTCTCGAGCCCGTTTACCTGGATATTCTGCAGGGAAGGCGGCGGGGCTTATGGGACGTGTCGGGCGTAGCCGACTATCCGGGTTCCGGGGGAATGCCCTACTATTACGGCGCCCTCTTCGCGAGTTTCATGGAAGAACGCTATGGCGGCGAAAGCATCAGGGACCTCTGGAGCCTGGCCGCACAGGGCAACCTTTTCACGGGCTTCGACGGCACCTTCGGCACGCGAGGCCTCCTGGGGAAGTACAGCGGACGGCAGCCCGCCGCGCTCTGGAACGAGTTCCTGAATTGGCTCAGGAGCCGGGCAGAGGAAGCGGCTGGCCCGCAGGACGCCGCGATCGCCGCGGCGGGCAGGCGCATAGGCGCCTTCCATGCCGACGAAAAACGCCTCTATTACCTCGACCAGGATAAGCGGAACGTCTTCGCGCTGGATCTAGAATCCGGGCAGGCCAAACCACTCAAGCTATTTCCGGGCGACGGCTACATCGAGGATGTGTGGATTTCGGCCGACGGCGGCTCGCTGGGCATCGATTGGATAAGGATAGGAACCGGCGGCCGAATAGAGCCCGCCAAGTATTTCTACGACCTAAACAGCAAAACCATGAGCCAGCCCCAGGAGCGCGAGGTCGAAGAAATCGGCGCCGCCATGGTCAACCTGGAGCCCGGAGCCCCGCTTCCTTTCCTGCACAAGCCAAGGCTCGATCCATCTACAGGTTATAGATACGGACTCGTCAGAATGGGCACCCGCGTAATGCCCGCGCGCCTATCCGCCGAAGGCGCCATGGAAATCCTGGACAGCCCCCTGCTTTTCGTCCGCTCCCTGGCTCTGGCGGGCAGCCCTCCTCCTGGACAAAGCGACGGCTTCGGACAGCTCATCGCCATGAGCGCCACTTCCGAAGGCGGACTCTCCCGGATCGCTGTCCTCGCGGAAACGACCGAGGGATGGAAGCTTTATCTGCAGAAAACGGCGCCCGAAGGCGGCGCCTTTTCCCCGGTTTTCTCGGGCAGGAAGCGACTTATATACAAAGCCGCGCTCGGGGACGGTGAACAGGAATTGCGCGTCGCCAAATTCGACGAATCAACCATCGCTTCATACGCCGGGCCTCTAGACGTCGCCTGGAAGCCTCTCGAGACGATGAGAGCCTCGCTCCCGGCGCCATCGGCCCCGACCTCCGCTTCGACGGCGAACGAAGAGAAGATCCATGAGCGGCTCAAGCCCACCCTTTTCCCCCGCCTCCTTTCCGCGAGCCTCTATCCATTCGTTGCCAGCGAATCGGCGGGATTGACCTTCATAGGCTCCGATCTCACCGAAAGGCTGTCCTGGGAAGCCTCGGCGGGATGGGATTATATCGCGAACGTGCCTGAGACTTCATTTACGATGGGGCTTGCTGTCGATGAACATTACCTGGCCATCGCGGGCATCGATTCCACCGACTCCAGCTCGGCGGGCATCATCGCCCCTACCCGCATGATAGGCGCCGCCATGGGTTACCGATACAATCATTACCTTTTGCCCGTCAACCGAAGGTTCTGGACGAGCGCCGCCGCGAGCTTCGCCGGCCTCGACGAAGGCTACACCGTCGCCGATTACATTTTTCCAAATTTTGACTACCGTTCGGCGGGCGGCTCCGTCGCGGCCGGATATTCCTCGATGCGCGCCCTTCCCTTCGCCCCCTTCGACCGCCAGGGCATAGCCTTCTCGGGTGGAAGCGATTACGAAATTCTGCCTGGCACAGTATCGGCCTTTTCCTTTTCGGGCGCCCTGTCTTTCGCCATCCCCCGACCCGCCGCCAAGCTCTCGTTCTACGGCGCCTGGACACCCTCGAACGAACTGCTCTTCCATCCCATGGGACGCTACTACGCGGTCGGAGGGGCCTACTATTCGTCGGCGCTCTCGGCTCCCTACCCCGACTATAAGGAATATGCCCTCATGGGCTCGGGCTCGCCCTGGTACGGCTTCGGCGAACTCGCCGCGCGCATTGCCACCTTCGAGCTATGGGAAGCGATAGGCCCCATCTCAATGCCCTTCCTCCCCTCCTGGGCCATCCGCCGCGTTTCCTTCTGGGGCGGACTGCGCGCGGCTCTCCTCGAACAGGCCGGCCTCCCCGTCCTGCCCTATTCCGCTTTCGCCCGCATGGAAACCGACCTAGCGGTCTTGGCGGGACTTGCGGCGGAAGCGCACATTGCGTTAAACATTGAAGCTTCCTGGGCCTTCTCCTCCGCGCTGTCGGGGGGACAGACCCTGCACCTGGATTTTGGCATGGGAGTGACCTACTGATGTCCACGCAGCACAGCGCCCTCGTCGAGGCCGGCCAAAGACTGACGCCGCAAATCTGCACAGAACTCGTGCAAGCCATCGAGTCGGCCGGCGGCATCGAAGTATTCGCCATCGGCAGCCTCGACGAAGCCGGCCTCGTCCGCGAGGTGGAAATCGTCGCCCGCGGGACCATCGATACCGTTCCCGCCCTCGGCCCCTACTTCGAGAAAGGCTCCGTCCTCATCCATAATCATCCATCAGGCTACCTCCAGCCCTCCGAGGCCGACGTCGCCATCGCGGCCGACGCGGGCACCTACGGAGTCGGCAGCTACATCGTCAACAACACGGTCACGGAACTCTACATAGTGGCCGAGCCGGCGCGCAGGAAATCCTACCGAATGCTGGACGAGGAAGGCCTTTCCGGCGCCCTCGACCAGGGCGGCAAGCTTTCCCAGAAAATGCCCGCCTTCGAACCCCGCGCCTCGCAAATCGCCATGACCTCCGACGTGGCCTCCCTCTTCAACCAGGGCGGCATCCTCGCCGCCGAAGCAGGCACCGGCGTAGGAAAATCCTTCGCTTACCTCGTGCCGGCCATGGCCTGGGCCCAGGGCAACGAGGAAAGAGTCGTCATCTCCACCGCCACGATAAACCTCCAGGACCAGCTCTTCTCCAAGGACATTCCCCTCGTCGCCTCGATCTTCAAGAAAAAGCTGAAAGCCGTCCTCGTCAAGGGCAGATCCAACTATGTCTGCAAGCGGAGACTGGGCGAGGCCATCGAGGAAGAAGGCCTTCTCCTGGACGACGAGAGCCCCCTCAAGCGAATTCTCGCCTGGGACGAATCGGGCGGTTCCGGCGACAGGGCCGACCTGCCCTTCCGCGTCGAGGATCAGGTGTGGAACAAGGTCTGCTCTGAGGCGGACGCCTGCATTTCGATACGCTGTCCGAGCAGGGAGCGCTGCCACGTGATCTCGGTCAGGAAAAACGCGGCCGACGCCCAGATCATCGTCGTCAACCATCACCTGCTTTTCGCCGACCTGGCCTCCCGGCAGCGGGGTTCGGGCCTCGAGCAGACCTCTATCCTCCCGGCCTATTCATCCTTGATCCTGGACGAAGCCCACTCGATAGAAGCGAGCGCGACGAGTCTCTTCACCGAGAGTTTCACGCGGTTTTCCGTCGTCAAGAAACTCTCCCGGCTCTGGCGCAAGAACAGGACAGGACAGTTCGGCGCGCTCGCGAAGCTCTCCGTCATCCCCGCGATCGGGAAATCCCTCCTCAAGTCCTTCGAACCGGCGGTGAAGGAAATCCAGGCCTCGATGTCGGACCTGGAAGCCGCCGCCATCCGCCTTTTATCGACCGAGACAACCCTGCGGCTCAGGGAGAAAAACCAGGAGATCGTCTCCTCGGTCTGCGAACCGGCGGGCAGGCTCCAGCGCTCCATTCTCGCCCTCACGAAGATCATCGCCGACATTCTGGAAGCTTTGCCTGAGTCGCGCGCCCAGGACCCCTCGGCCTTCGAGGCGCGGATCATAGCCCGGGGCCTCAACGAGTTGGCTGATCTCATCGCGAGGCTCAAGGATTTCGACGCGAATCCGGACACGATCTTCTGGCTCGAAAAATCGCGCACCTCGCAGAAGGACATCTTCATATCGTTCAACGCCACGCCCCTCGAGGTGGCGGCCATCCTCGAGCGCTCGGTCTTCGAGAAGGTGAGGACGGTCGTCTGCACCTCGGCTACCTTGTCGGTGGGCGGCAGCTTCGATTTCTGGATGAAACGGATCGGCATTTCCAAGCAGCGCGAGGATGTGGAGACGAAGCATTACCCCTCGCCTTTCCCCTTCTCCTCGAACGCCATCCTGGCCGTGGACGCGCAGGCCCCGAGCCCGCAGAAGGCCAAGGAGGCTTTCAAGAGCTACGTGGGCGACGCTGTCGTCCGCCTCCTCACGGCCTCCAGGGGGCGGGCCTTGGTCCTCTTCACGAGCTACGACATCCTTTCGGCTACCTTCGAGAAGGCCAAGCCCGTCATGGAGAAGGCCGACATCACCTGCTTCAGGCAGGGCATGGACGACCGCTCCAGGCTCCTCACCATGTTCAGGAACGACATCTCGTCTGTCCTCTTCGCGACCGATTCCTTCTGGGAAGGCGTCGACGCGCCCGGGGAGACGCTTTCGATGGTCGTCATCACCAAGCTGCCCTTCAAGGTTCCCAACGATCCCATCCAGCAGGCCCGCGCCGAAGCCGTCGAGAAGCGCGGCGGCAATTCCTTCATGGAAATCAGCGTTCCCGAGGCCATCATCAAGTTCAAGCAGGGTTTCGGCAGGCTCATCCGCCACTCCGACGACAGGGGCGTGGCCGTCGTTCTCGACCAACGTCTCGCCACGGCCCGATACGGTCAGCTTTTCATAGAAAGCCTCCCGAAATGCAAGCTGATCACCGACGGCATCGAGACGATAGCCCTCGAAGTGGAGCGATTCCTGGACGCTTGACGCTTTTTCCTTGCCCCATCTCGACAGCGCTGGTACAATGCGAGGCGATGCAAGGAAAATCGACATCATGAAAGATACCTCGGCCCCCGTTTTCAAGCTCGAAAACACGATACGCAACTACGCGTGGGGGAGCTATAACGGACTTTCGCTCTATGCCGGCGTCGTCACCGACTCAGGGAAACCTTCGGCCGAATGCTGGATGGGCTCGCATCCGGACGCTCCCTCCTCTCTCCTCCTGCCGGACGGCAAGGCTCTCCCCCTCCCGAAGTACATCCACGACAATCCCATGAAGAGTCTCGGCGAGGAGGTTTTCGCCGAGTTCGACGACCTGCCCTTCCTTTTCAAGGCGCTCTCCGCCTCGATGCCCCTCTCCATTCAGGTGCACCCCGACAAGGCGCGCGCCGAGATCGGCTTCGAGCGAGAGGAAAAACGCGGTCTCCCGCGATCGGCGCCCGAGCGCGACTACAAGGACAGGAACCACAAGCCCGAGCTGGCTGTCGCCCTCTCGCCCTTTTCGGCGCTCTGCGGTTTCAGGAGCGCGGGCGAGGCCGCGGAATTGCTGGGTCCCGAGCTTTGCGGGTATTTCGGTTTTTCGGCCCTCGACGCTGAGGCCTCGCTGCGCGGTCTTCTAGGGAAGGCCCTCGCCTTACGCGATAAAGAAAGGACACTGCTCGAAATAAAAGCGACTTCCCGCGCGCGGGATCTCGCGAAGAGCGAGGACGAGGGCGCGAGAATCGCCGGACAAACCGTCCTCATGTGCTTTCAGCACTATCCCCATGATCCGGGCGCGATTTCCCCGCTTTTCATGAATGTGCTTTTCCTCGAGCCCGGGCAGGGCATCTATATTCCCGCTGGCGTCATGCATGCGTATCTGAAGGGCACGATTCTCGAGATTATGGCCACCTCCGACAATGTTATCCGGGGCGGGCTCACGCACAAGCATGTCGATGTCGACGATCTCCTCGGCACCCTCGATTTTAAGGCCGAACCTACGCTCATCGAGCCCGTTGCCGGTATTTCTGGCGCGCGCGAGGTTTTCTGGCCTACGCCGGCGCGCGAATTCGCCCTCTCTCGCTTCGACCTTTCCGACCAGAAGCATGCCGAAGTGAAGCCTTCCGGTCCCGAAATTCTTCTTTGCACCGCGGGCCAGGCCACCATCGACTGCGCTTCCGGCGCCAATCCATCCATCGTCCTCAAGCGAGGCGAATCCGTCTTCGTGGGCGCGGCATGCAAATCCTATTCCCTGCGCGGTCCCTGCACGGTCTACCGCGCTCGCGTTGGCTCGCTCGCCTCCTCTCATTTAGATCCCGAGGCGTCGCCATGACGATCTGGGTGGATGGGGACAGCGCCCCGCGCGACATCCGCCCTATCCTCGTGCGCCGCGGCGCAAACATTCCCGTGCGCTTCGTCTCGGCCCGCAAGCTCCCCGATGTGCCCCCCGCCCTCGCTATTCTCGTGCCCGCGGGACCCGACGCCGCCGATCATTTCATCGAAGAGAATGCCGCGTTGGGCGACCTCGTCGTCACCCGCGACATCCCCTTCGCCGAGCGCCTCGCGGAAGCGGGCATTGCCGCAATCAACGACCGCGGCGAACTCTACACCAAAGAAAACGTCTCCGAACGCCGTTCCCTCCGCGACGCCGCCGCCGAGCTACGTTTTTTGGGCATGGCACCGTCTTCGCCAAAGGGGTCACATAGGACGGCCAAGGATACAAAACATTTTTCTGATGGTTTTGATAGAGTATTAGCAGCACTAAGGAAGCTAAATTAATTATGATTGTAAAGGGTTAGTATTAAAGAACAATATAATTATTGTAAGATTGACACTTCGGGCAGAAAAAGATGGAAAAATTGAAACCAGCACGAAACGCCTTCTCTGGCTACACATATCAGCAATCGATCATCTTTCTAATTCTATGCATTATGGACTCAAAACGTCAGATAAATCAGCTGGAGATCGAGGCTCCAGAAGATCACAATTTTGAAGACGTAGTACTTCAGGATAGCGAGGGGCAAATATCTTGTCAAATAAAGGATATTAATTCGATCACCTTATCAGAGATTAAGGTAAACTCTGACAGTATTCTTATAAATAATAAGCAGCATCGGTTGTCGCAAGGAAGAAACATCCTCTTCATAAAAAAAATCGATTTTGTACCGAACTGCGAAATCCTCGGATTTAAGGCTTATCATCTTGCCTCCAATGTTTATATTATATCGTTATCTCGCGAAGAAGCACTCTCTGAGACAGAAAGCTACTATCCTCAGAGTCCGACTAGAGTCAGTCAAATGCAGGCTTTCTTTTCTCGCTGTCTCGACAAGCGTATTTTCTTAATCTCAAGGATTCAGTTGCCAAAGGTGTCTCTTTTCTGTACGGAACTAGACATGCCATCTTTCGATTTAAACGTAGATTGGATAGAGTTAAGTAATCGATTGATAATTGAGGGAAAGCCTGGAATTGGAAAAAGTCACCTTGTTGGAAGCATCATGCGGAAAATTCCAGAATCTGTCATCTACCGATTCTGGATTTCCTCTCAAGATAGTCAGTATCGTGTTAGGTTGCAGTTTTCCGATTTCCTCTGCGATCTATCGATGAAAATATTCAGCGATTATACAATAAGAACTGAAGAAGAGATTATTGAAAAACTTGCTGCTAACAACAATGTCTTGCTAATAGATGGACTCGATCATGTCCGGAACTATAATCCTGTTGATCTTGAAAAGTACTTAGGATTCTTCGAGTTAGCTTCTCAAAAGGTTAGGATAATTCTAATTACTCGACCTATAGGAATCCTTCCTGATTGGCCGCGAAAGCAGATGCATAATTGGGATGAACGATTCTCCACTGAGTTTTTGGATCGAGTCTTCGATATAAAAGATTATAAAGTATGTCAGGAGATATTTCGGAAAACCAACGGATACCCGCTTCTCTTGAGATACTATGCGGAACATTTCAGACAAAAAGGTGTAGTGCCTTCGGAAACTCTCGGTGAAGATATTGACACTTACTACAGCAATTTATTTGATTCGCTTCAATCAAGAAGCTGTCTTGCAGTCTTCCTTACAAACCGTTCGTATTTCACGTTTTCTGAAATTGAACAGATTCTAGGTTCAGATCTAAATAATATATTAATGGAAATAGTTGAATCATTGCCGTATTTGTTTGAAATCCGTTTAAACAGGATCTCACTGTTTCACGACAGTTTTGACACTTTCATCAAGAAGCGGGGAGTCGATTTTGAGAAATGGAGAGATACTGTAAACGATATAGTATTTCAATCGCTCGCCAATCTTGAACGAGAATATTTCTCGAGAATGAAGGCTTTTGATTTAGATAGAATAAAAGTTTTGGAATTGGCAAAAAAATATGCATCAATTGAGACTTTTGAAAAAACCATCAAGGATAACATTGACTACGAAGGTTTGCAAACTCACTATCAGCAGATACATGAGATTATTTGCCAAGAGCTTCCAGGTGAATTCGATGTTTATCAGTACTATGATCTTGTTCTTATTCTTAATATGCTAGCGCGCGACCATGTCTCTACATTACATAATTTCATGTACACTTACTGCCGTAGCCTTATTTTTCATGGCTACACGGTCGAGGATGTGACAAGTACTGGTTACCTATTCTCAATGTTCTTTTTCATTGAAACAGGCGATAGTAGTTTGATTCGCCATAAAGTTGGTTCTGATCATTATAGTTTGGATAGATTTGAAGAAGATTTCTTAAATGACATAGAATCTGAGCAAGAAATGTTCATGTATGATAAAAAAGTTATCAACTTAACAAGACCTTTGCGTGAAACTTTTACAGGAAAAAATGAATATGATATACTGGAAATACTTCAGTCCCTGTTATTAACAACATACTCAAACGGAACTCAGAGTGATGAATTAATTGCACTCAATGACTTCTTAATCATGTATCTTCAAGGGGATACAAAAAGAGCAACAACCGCAATTGTTGAAACCTTCTCGAATTTTGGTTTAAGAGAGCAGAATGTTTGTTTTATGCTTGGTAAAGTCGAAGCATCTATCAACGAACGTGGCATAAACTTAGAGAAGGATAGATATTGCGGCATAAGTCTCCAAGACTTCATACTTTCTCAGAATTCTAAAGGCTCATTTTATCTGTGGATTGAAGTTCTTAACTATATACGTTTGCATCTTCATAAGGGAATACCCATCGATATTGGTTCAATTTCCTTATTTTGGGTCTTCTACGCCCAACGAAAGGACTATACTGCGCTCGGTGTCGTAAATGCACTCTTGGCGTTTGAAAGCCGAATGCTTATTGGGGTTCTAGAGTCAATTCGAGTGATTGCACGATTCCAGAGTCTTTCTGAGAAGGGAATTCGCCATATTCTTGGAGAGTATCTAGAGAAATCGCCACCACAAATTATTGAGATCGTAGAAAAATATTTCCCCGTGGAAGAACTAGAGGTTATATGGTTCCATCTTCCCTCATTGCACGTGAGCAATTTTACATACGAAACCTTCAGGTGTGGGATGAGACAGCTCCTTAGGAATGGACACTACGACAAGACACTTGAACTAGATGATTTCGAATCGGTACTTGATTCTAGCTGGGGGGACCATTGTTCAGAAGTTATTGCTGCACTGGGGTACTCTGTAAAAGTTGCCGAAGGTCACGTTGTACCTAAGCCATTAACTGATCACAAGGTAGAAATCAAGGAAATAATAGCTGAAAATCCTGCAGGAGCACAGCCAGTGAGTGAGCAGCGCTATCAAGAAGGAACCCTTGACCAAAGTGACATTCCATTTATCATTGAGAGAGTTCTTTCACCCGAGGAGGTCGCAAAGACGGTAGATGGTTGGTATCATGCACTTTCCGATATATCACTTTATTCTCATTATTCGAAAGAGGAATTGAGAGCGGATCTCCTCAAGGTATTACATGGAGCTATTGGTGCAAAAATTCGATCTATCGATCATTTTGGTAGCCTTTTTGAGATGATCGGAAATGTCCCAGCTCTCATGATAGCGATTGATCATCCAGTTGATTTTCATCACCTATTTTTCAGTTTCCGAGTGTTTCTCCGCATGTCGCTCGGTATTGAAGGGGGTAAGATTTGAAATCTAACAACTGCTTCAACCTGACTCGGCTATGTCACGCTTCTTGCTGGTCGTCGCTTCGCTCCTCGGCAAGAATCGCGCCATTACGCCTCGCAGGTTAAGCCAATGTTAGGCGGACGCTATACCGCGTTTCGCATACAGCAAAAGCACGGACAACTCGTAAAGGGGTAAGCAAATGATTGGAAAATATAAAGTCACAACGCTTTGCGGAAGTACACGCTTTAAAGAACAATTTATTGAGCAACAGAAGAGATTAACGCTTGACGGTGTCATAGTTGTGTCTGTCGGATTTTTCGGGCACTCCGGCGACACAATAACTGACGAACAAAAGATCATGCTTGATGATATGCATAAGCGTAAAATCGACATGGCTGACGGTGTTTTCGTTATAAATGTCGGTGGGTATATTGGATCGTCAACAAGAAGCGAGATTGATTACGCACTCTGCATGGGCAAATCGGTTGATTATCTTGAGCCGCCTAACCATGATTTAACCTAACTCAGTCTGTAGCTTCGCAGGTTAAATCATAGTTAAGAAAATTGGAGGAATAATGCCAACGCAATTAAGGACCCCTCTTTTAATAATGGTCCTGCTTGTTTTTTTAACTTCCTGTACATCAAATCCAAATATTTATAAAAATACCGACGCAGAGAATCCTTACCAAAAGGATTTTTTGATGCTTGCCGGTTATATTCGTAAAAATCATGCCGGTTTTTACATGACTCCCTTGCAGACAATTTCATTTCATGATTATGACGAGCAAGTCGCTACGACTACGCAGAGGCTTAAGAATGTCAGCAATGCCTCCGATTTCTATTACGAAATCGCTCCATTCATCACTTCATTACAAGACGGACACACGAGAATCAACATATCGGTTGGAAAATCTATGGGCATTGGCGCCTGGTGGTTCGATAATAAGCTTATCATTACTTCTGTCACTGATCCCTTGGCTGCCGATATTCTGTATTCGGAAATTGTAGCCGTATCTGGCAGACCAGTGGAAGACATTGAAAAAACCGCCAATCAGTTTATTCCCGCGGATATGGGCCAGGATGACTATAAGAAAATGTATAGCCCCGACCTGATGCTATCCAATTTCCTTCTTCTTCACTTGGGGTTGATGAACGAGAGAGAGGAAGTTGAGCTGACTGTGGTACAAAATGATGAGAAAAGGAATATTACCTTAGCATGTACCTTCCCTTCGGCCTCAAGCGCATACGCTATTCCGGCAAGATTCCGAAACGATACTACTGAAATAAAGCCTAGCAATACGTACGCCATTATTCCAGATTCGAATAGTTTATATGTTCAGCTAAATTCTTTGCCTCAATCAGGCTATTCCGAGTTTTGGCATGAAGCGTTCGCTTTCGCGCGAAAGAATAAAGCAGCCTCCCTTATTCTTGACCTAAGAAATAATTCCGGAGGAAATAGCATTTGGTGCAATGAATTTCTTTCGTATATCATCGATAAGCCTAGAGATCTCTATGTCTACGATGGCTGGAAATCCAATTATCCACATGGAAATGTTAAAGTCTCCAAAGGGCTTTGGCATATGGTACCAATAAATGGCGAACTATCCTTTGCGGGGAAAATCGTGGTTTTAACGAGTCGTCAAACATTCAGCTCGGCGACTTTTTTCATCGTCGCGATCAAAGACAATAATTTGGGAATCGTCATAGGCGATCAAGTCGGCAACGGTTCCATACGCTATGGTTTCATGTCCGATCCTATCACCTTGCCGTATACGAAAATAAAGTTCGCGACGACCCACTATATCTGGGCGAGAGCCAACAAAGAAATGCTCGCCAGAGAAGGCGCTTCGATATTGCCCAATATCAGGGTTTATGAAACAATCGAAAACCTGAAAAGCGGGACCGATCCCGTATATGAGAAGGCGATAGAGTATTTGGAATGATGTTTGATATTATCATTATCGGCACAGGCCCCGCCGGCGCGACATTCGCGCGATTGGGTGTAGGCAAAAAGAGGGAGAGTTACGATACTGAGCGCACCCTCATTCTGCCAAGAATAAGAAATACACCGTTGAGCTATAAGCTACTCTCCCAGTAAGAACGATATGCTATTTATGTCCTTTTGCGACCCCATTGCTCTTTTATTACTATTGCCGAAGAGCTTTGTAGAGATAAATCGTAAGAGTTCAATTTTCCCATGCTGACAGCATAGGGGGAATTGAATGCTTGCATCGCTTTTCGAGTGGTCATTCAATTCCTTTGAAATTTTACTGCAGGCAACTTTCCTTTTCTTGCTAATAATGATAAATATTCCAAGGAATAATCACCGCATTATGTGGAAAAATTGACGATTACGAAGATTCGCCTCTCTTTGCTAATCACCATCTTGCTGCCTCCACGGCAACAAGATGGTGAAATCCTATTGACAGTCAGCATGGGCGAAATTTTAGGTTACATTCAATCGGCTTCCTAAATGCGCTACTTTCGCAGAAAGTGAAAAGCTATTGCCCTATCCGCGTTGATCCATCAAGTTACACTGTCAATGCAGAGTAATTGACGTTCACGGTTCACGACTCCCTTCTTTCTTTCACTTTTTGCTTGATCAACTTTACAATTGGCAAAATAACTACTGCAGCACACATGCAAAGGAGTACAACAGCAACAGGACGCATAAATATTAAGGTCAAGTCATTTTGAAAATATCCCAAGGTCTGCCGGAAAGTTACCTCAAATTCCGCACCTAAAACAATCGCAACTAGCATCGGCCCTACAGGGATCTTCAATACTTTAAGAAAAATACCAATTATCGCAAAGAAAAACATAACAAAGACATCGAATAGTACATTCTGTGATCCATACGTACCAACTACACAAAGGATTGCAACAACTATTGGAAGAGTTTTTTGTGAAACTCTCAAGAGAAAGATGAACAGGGGGATCAATAACAGACACATAACAACCAGCAAAACATTTCCAATGTACATGCTACTCAATAAGCCCCAAAAAACTTGAGGAGCTCTAGAAACTAGCCCAGGGCCAGGTTGAATGCCAACCATGATCATCGCACTTAGAAGCATAGCTGTTGAATTAGAACCCGGTATACCAAGGGAGAGCATAGGAACCATGGCCCCTGAAACACAGGCGTTGTTGGCCGTCTCCGGAGCAGTAACTCCTTGTAAAGAACCTTTACCGAAATTCTTCCTATCTGTGGCAATCCGTTTTTCAACTTCGTAAGCTAAATTAGAAGCGATAGACGCTCCGGCACCGGGAATAACTCCAACGATAAAGCCAATAAATGTTGTCCGTATTGCCGTAGGAAGACAAAAAAGTATTTCTTTTAAATTTGGAAAAATATCCCAAAATTTGAACTTGAGTGAAGGATCACCTTTCTTGATTTCGATATACTCACCATTGGCTATCGAGATGATGATCTCGGGAAGCCCCATCAACCCCACTGCTACCGGAATGATATTGATACCCCTCATCAATTCAAATGTGCCAAAATTCATTCTGGGGGTGGCGGTATATAAATCCATTCCGATGGTAGTGAAGAATAATCCGAAAGACAGGCTCATAAATCCTTTGAAAATGTCATCCTCGGCCACACAAATAATTGCTAAGAAGGTAAATAAATATACAGTAAAATACTCTGGAGGTCCGAATTTCAGTGCAAAACCAGCAATAATACTGGCTAGAAAGGTTAAAATAATTACGCCAATAGTGCCACCAAAGAAGGAAAATAATATAGCAACTCCCATGGCCTTTCCGGCTTTTCCTTGTTTTGTCAGAGGATACCCGTCAAAGCAAGTAGGTACCGATGATGGTTCTCCAGGACAGTTCAATGCAATTGACGTAATTGCACCGCCGGTTTGAGATCCATAATAAATACCAGCGAGCATAACCAAAGTAGGCAACGGAGCCTTGCCAAAAACCAATGGTAATAGGATCGCAATAGTAGCGCTGGGTCCCAGACCAGGCAAAACACCTACGACGGCACCCAAAAAACATCCCAGCGCGCACATTGCCAATATGAATGGATCCATGCAATTAGAGAAACCCTGTAGCAATAACTGGAATGAATTCATTCAGAACCCCCTAATCATTTTTTCGACAAGCCCCATTTGAAAAGGCATTTTCAAAAGACTTATGAAGACGAAGTAAATGCAGAGAACAAAGATAATAGAAAATAAAACCACACTCTTTCTTGATTGACGTTTTAGAACAAAGCCGACCAAGACACTAAAAATGAACATGGAAATTACCGGACCAAATAGAAATAACATTATTAACAAGAGCATATTGAGAAAAAAGAAAATGAGAGCTTTCTTATGATCTCCTTGTAGCAACGCGTGAAAATTCATCTTTTCCTTAGTCTTGTCAGATAAAAATAAAATAATCCCACAAAAAAACAAGATCAGAGAATATAAAAGCGGAGCGAAACCGGAAGATATACTCCCATTAGCAAACAGAGCAAGTCCTTGCACTCCAATAAATCCCCCTAAAGCAAACATGCAAAGAATCAGCGAAAAAATTCTTTGAAGGCTTAGTCTCATACTTATTCTCCCTTGAAAGTTTTAACCGCTAAATTATATCTAGAGATCCGTTTATTTGGCGCCTACCACATCTGAAAGAGCAACACAACCAATATCATGCGACTTTTCGAATATCGCCATCAATTATTCTTAAGACGGCTACAACAGAAAATCATTGTTGAAGCAGTGAACCCAATCGAAGATCGCAAGTTCCACGAATACTACGTTCCGCCACAAACCCTGCCTCTTGATCACCTCGTTCTTATAATGCCAGTTTATCGTTTCTGTTATAGCGTAGTTGGTTTCTCGAATGTCGACCGTCATTGAATGATCAGTACTGTTTATATTAGATTGAGAAAGTCATCAGCAAAGTGCGATGCAGATTAATTTGACTCCCGTTTCCAGACAATATTCCTCGATGAAGCTGACCGTTATCTCTGCGGCGATCAAGCTTTGCCTTCGCGGAATACGCTGATGCTAATCTCATTATCATCTCATTAACCTTCTTTAGTAACCAAGTCTCTCATATACAAAGGTTGTTCAGTACGCATCCTGTAAGACAATAGACTTACAGGATGCAAATTTATTAAAATTTATTTGGGAACAGTGAATATGTCAACATATTTCTTAATCTGTTTTAGCGACTCATTTGCATCGGCATAATAAGGGCGTAGATTAATCTTCTTACAACTCTCGATATATTCCGGATCCGTAGCCGCCTTTCTCAAAGCTTCCCTAAAAATATTCACATATTCCGCGGGTATTTTCGATGACCCATAAAAGTGGCGCTCGGAGGTCTTGACCGGCCAACCTGCATATCCCTGTTCATCAAAGGTAGGAACATTGGGCAATTCTGGTGCGCGCTGACTACCACCAATAGCGGCAATTTCAATGGATCCATCTAAGTATAGCTGATTAGAACTTGAAAAATTATCCACATAAACATCTACATGTCCGCCCATAATCGCAGCCATGGATTCTCCGCCATCCAGACCGCTCAAAATATTGAATTTTACGTTTTTAGATTTCTCTAGCCATTCAATACTCAAGCTTGTAACATCACCAGCTGCACTCCTAGCAAAAGTAACCTTATTAGGCTTAGCTTTGACCGCATTAACAATATCATCAAGGCTTTTATAAGGTCCATTTTTCTTGGTCACCACTGTAACCTGGTCCTGATAATTGCCACCAGCCCACACATAATCAGTAACGGGATTGATTGAGCCTTTTATGACTTCTCCCATACATCTGTTAGCGACCCAAACAATAGTCCAATACCCCCAGGTATAACCATCGGGAACTGCTTGGGCAACTCTTTTCATTGAGATAGTACCTGCCGCAGCAGCATCATTGTTAATTATAACAGGGACACCCAAATACTTCTCTAAATATGGGACAATTACCCTAATGGTGGTGTCAGTACCAGTACCAGCATTCGCTGGGAGATAAATCTCTATAGGTCGATTAGGATAATTGGAAGATACTTTAGGTTTTGAACCGGAACTTTGAGCCCCTCCACTTGCAATAACAACTACTGCAAAAAAACTCATGAACAGTCCAACTAAATACCGTTTCATACTGTATCTCCTTTGCCAAAAAAATTGAAAACCTTTATTGGTTTTTTTAAACAAACAACCCTTTAATGATAGCCTGTATAGAATACTAAAACAGGCTATCATTTTTTTACTTTCCTGAACTCCTTGTAATACTAATCCAGGATAACCTTGTTTTTACGCAAGATTTCCCGTAATATTCCAACATCCAAGGATCTTAATTTCTTGTCTTCCTTCACAGCTAGAGCGGCGGCGGTACCAGCGGCTTCACCAGTAGCCATGCAAATCGGCATCCCTCTGACAGAGCCAAGGGCAGTATGGGTAACGGAAATGCAACGTCCACTAGTCAGGACATTTTCTACACCTTTAGCCAATATGCATCTATAAGGGATGTCGTACCCTTGAGGATCCTTCGGTTCTATCCAAGTCTGCCCTCCCCGCTCTTCATCAGTTTTGCCGCCGGTTACACTGTGAACGTTCATCGCCCGACCAGAACGTGCAATACCATCAACAAATTTCCGATTATTCAGGATGTCATCTTCGCAAAGCACATAATCTCCCATAATGCGTCGAGATTCCCTTGTGCCAATAAGCGAGGCAGTTTCCATGAGATAACATTTTTCAAACCCAGGTAGATATTTTTGTACGAATTTCACTACTTGGGGAACCTGTACCATTCGTGCATGGATCTCTGCCTTTGTTAAATCATCTGCGTCGGAAGTATTGATGTTATATCCCATATCGACGAGCAGGGCCGTCTGATCAGCAGGGAAACAACTATGGGAAATTATAAAAATAGGACTTGGTATTTCATACACGGCACCAATCGGAGCAATATAATCGCCATTGGCATGGGCTTTTCTTATTAGATCTCTAAAGCCATTTACATGCAACGGTCCATTGTTTGAGTCAAGCACTTTCCTCCAACCATCAGCTGTACCAATGTGATTTTCTTCGGGGTGTTTGTCCAGATAGTCAAGCATTTTATAGAGATTCACATTACCAACTTTCATATAAACGGTAACTGTCTCACAACGGTGATCCTGTGCGCGGCCAATCTCAAAGGGGGCACCTGCCCAGGCACTGATATCACCATCAGCAGTTGCATCAATATATTGCTTCGCCTCAATAAGTTCTTCACCATTTTTATTGGCTACCCGTACAGCCTTAACCCTTTCCCCGTCCATTACGACACCGAAGGCAAAGGTATCAAGCATCAGATTGACCCCAGCTTCCGTTGTCATTTCAAACAAAAGTATCTTCATTATTTCAGCCTCGAATTCCTGGCGCATGGCAGGGCCTTCACCAGAGGTATATGCACCTCCACGAGACTTGAGCTTTTCCACTATTTCAACGGGAATACCTCCAACGACTTGTTTTGTTTGGTGATCCATTGCAAGATAAGCTTTGTCTGAACCCTTGCGATTTGCATCCTTATGAGTGCGGTAACCGTGTAGCCCTGTAACCAATCCACAAGTCATCTGGCCACCTAGAATCCCCATTTTCTCGATGAGGTAGGTTTTAGCTCCGCCTCTAGCTGCAGCAATGGCAGCTCCGATTCCTGCCGGCCCACTTCCGAATACAGCAACATCTGCCTTAATTGTCCGCATGTACACCCCCGGAAAAATGTTTTACCAAATCATACCTTGTATTCTTTGGTCACCCCAAATACTATTGCACCTATTGTATTAATGTCCAATTCATTATTCTTATACTTTTTATTCCCAGGAGGTATAATCATATGGATTTTAAAGACCTCACTTATATTGTATCTATCGCAAACCACCAGGGAGTAGGTAAAGCTGCGGATGATCTACATGTGTCCCAACCGACCCTAAGCAAATTTGTACAAAATATTGAAAAAGATCTGGGATTTCCCCTCTTCAACAAACTGGGGAATAAATTTATGTTAACCTATGCAGGAAAGCGTTACTATGATACTGCCAAGGCGGTATTGATAATGAAGAGTGATCTCGACAATGAACTTTCGGAAATCCTTAAAGAAAAAATCGGTAAATTGCATATTGGACTTCCCAATATGAGAGGAATATGTATCCTGCCCAGGACCCTGCCGCAATTCCGTGATAGATATCCCAATGTCAAGCTCTCTATTCATGAAGCAAACTCAAATGTCATGGAACATATGGTGCTGAACGGTGATCTTGATTTGGCTTTCATTGTAATGCCCCATAAACACCCCAATTTAACCTACGAGCCTATTACGAATGAAGAAATCCTTTTAATTATGTCGCCCAATCACCCGATGTCGGCATCAGGAAGTTATAAGGATGGGTTTAAACACTCCTGGATTGATCTTTCCAAACTTGAATCAGAACAGTTTATTCTTCAATGGCCTGATCAGAGAACTCGGCAGTTGACAGAAAAAATATTCGATGAAGTAGGTATCAGACCAAAAAAAATACTTACCATTCGAAATATTTTCACTTCAATGCAACTTGCCGCCAATGGTTACGGCATTTCTTTTTCAGGGGAATATCCTATAAGATACATACACCTAGATAAAAAACCCGTTTGTTTTTCTGTAGGACACACACCAACCACATTTAGCCTTATGGCCGTATATCGTAGCGAAATCAATCTGCCTTTGTTTACGCGAGAATTTATAGAAATAGTTAAAAAAAATGTGACGTAGTGGGTAGCAGTCTCATGAACCCAGTCCCAATATGCTGAACCCATCGAGCAGCACCACTACAGAAATTGAATAAGGTGGTGAAGGCGCTTCGATATTGCCCAATATCAGGGTTTATGAAACAATCGAAGACCTGAAAAGCGGAACCGATCCCGTATATGAGAAGGCGATAGAGTATTTGGAATGATGTTTGATATTATCATTATCGGCGCGGGTCCCGCCGGCGCGACATTCGCGCGATTGGCGGAACCACAGCTTAAAATACTCCTCGTGGAAAAAAGCACGGATCGTGAAAAATGCTGCGGAGGCCTTGTGGCGCCCGACGCGCAGAAAATGCTCGCGCGCTTCGATCTTGGAATTCCCAAGGAAATAATATCCGATCCGCAGCTTTTCTACGTCAGGTCCATCGACCTTGAGACCAATCGCGAGGGCAAATACCAAAGACATTACACCAATATAAACAGAAGGCTCCTCGATCGATATCTTATCAAGAAACTGCCCGGCAACGTGAAGCACATGGCCGGGGGGCAGTATTTAGGACATCGGCAAGAGAAGGGCGAAATCATCGTATCCATACGACATAATGGAGAAGTGGCGGAACATTCATGCAAGGTCCTGGTGGGCGCCGATGGCGCCCATTCATCGGTGAGGAAAGCTCTCTACGACGATTTCCACAAAATAAGGAAGTATCTGGCAATCCAGGGAGAATATAAGCTGGAAACATCCATCAACCACTATGCCGTGTTTTTTGACCGGAGCATAAGCGATTTCTACTCCTGGCTGATACCGAAGGGCGACACCGTTCTGGTTGGTGGCGCCTTTGACGAAAGGAAAGACGCCAAACAGAAGTACAAAAAATTGATCGAGGAAGTGGTTTCATATGGTTATAGCCTGGGAGCTCTAGTAAGGCTGGATGCGTGTTATCTGCTGCGCCCGCGATTGAGGGACATAAAAACCGGCCAGGGCGGCGTCGCGTTGATAGGTGAAGCCGCCGGCCTGATCAGCCCAAGCTCGTCGGAAGGACTGAGCTACGCCTATCGAAGCGCCTATACGCTGGCCAAAACGCTGAAAGATGCCGCCGCCTTCGATATCAAGAAGTACGATAAAGGCATCCTCGGACTTCGAATAAATATATTCATGAAAAACATCAAGGGACTCTTCATCTACAATTCTTTCATAAGGAACATGATATTCAAGATGAATATCGGAACCATAAAAAATGCCCGATAATATCAGGCTGCTTAGAATAAATCCCCGTCCGCATTGAACGACACTTCTTCCGGCTCGCCCACTATTTCAATATCAGGGTGTCTTTTAGCTTCTTGGAGTAAATTCTCGGAGATAAGAATCTCATCCAACGCTAGCGTATGGGCGATGCGGATCATCGTGATATTTTCGGGTTCTACTCCGGCACTCATTTTAATGGCCGCCTGAATAGTCAATTTATGGTTGTCGAAATACATCGGAATTTTGCACAAGCTCGTTACCGTGCTGGTGAGCGAGTTGGGATAGGTTGTATCCCGATCCATTTTATCCACTACCCGCTTCGAACAGACATCAGCCATTCCCAATCCTACCACGTTTCCCAATGTCTCATCGGTGATATCAAGAATCCCGATGCGTTGGGCATCGATCCCGCCAACTATGTTGGGTACGATCCAACGGCCCGAGACGTTTGGGTCCATGCCTTCCCCGCTTATGTTCTTGCCGATATAATCAACGATCATCACATCGACTTTATCGAAAAGGATTCTGGACATTTTTTGTTTGGCGATCTCGAGCAAGGCCGGTTCCTCTAAGGGAATTTGCTCTTTTGTCATCACCTTTACGATGGCGGTCTCATCATATGCGTTCTCAACCAAACCGATTCCAAGAAGAATCTTGGCATGCCGCAAAATGCCGAAGGCGAATTTTTCCACATTGGGACCTAGATGCATGATGCCCTGGCGATGACAGATCTGCGCTCCAAGCTGAGCTCCCAAACCTATGGTCATCATCTTCATCACCCCGCTTTCGTATCTACCATGGAAGGCGGTGTGGGCCTTGATCCTGTTGAGCGTGATGATACCGTCGGCTTCGGCGGCCAACCGATTTATATGGATCGGTCTGCCGTCGTCAAGGTAGCCGATGCATACCGTATCCATGGTCGCGATCACTGGGCAGCCAACGTACTCCTCGGTCACGCCATATTCATGGATGATCGCCAGTTGTCCTTCGGCAACCGAGCCCCCGTGGCTTCCCATCGCCGGAAAGACGAATGGTTTCGCCCCTCGTTTTTGCAGGAAAGAGACGGTCTCCTTGATCACCAGCGCGAGATTCGCAACGCCGCGGCTTCCGGCCGTGATGGCGATTCTCATTCCCGGCTTGATCCGCTCAACAACCTCATCACGCCCGAGTTCCTGCCTTACCGAGGCAGCAACGTCATCCAGGCGTGATTTGTCAAACTTTTGTCTGATTTTCACCAAACGGGGGATTGGTATCCCCTCTAACATGTTGTTTACACTACCCATTTTATCTCAATATCCTAATGCGTGCGGTATGAATGTTACAACTCCCGGCACATATGTGATAAGCAGAAGAACTAGTATTCCAGCGACGACGAAGGGCCAAATGCTTTTGTATAACTCAGAAAGTTTTACATGTCCAACATTGGCGCCAACAAACAACTGCATCCCGACTGGTGGAGTGATCAATCCGATAGTGAGGTTGAAGCATACTAAAATCCCAAAGTGGATGGGATCGATGCCGAATTTTATCGCGAGTGGCAATAGTACCGGGGTGATGACCAACAGGGCAGGAGCTTGGTCCATGAACAAACCCAGAATCAGCAGCAGGATATTGACGAACATCAGGAACGCGATTGGAGAATTTAGGAATTGCGAGAAGAACTGAACTAGGTTTTGCGGAATCCGCAATATGGTGATAGCGTACCCCATCGCACTGGCTATGCCGATAATGGCTAATACGTTAGCTGAGGCTTTCCCAGTACTGACGCAACATCCGTAAAAAGATTTCCATGTGATGGATTTCTTGGCGATGGCGACGATAAGTGAGTACAGCACCGCGATGGCGCTTGCTTCCGTGGCCGTGAAGATTCCGAACACGATACCGCCAAGGATGATCACGGGTAAACCGAGCGCGGGCAACGTATTCCAGAACACATGCAAACGTTCTTTCCAGGTGAACTTTCGATCGCGTGGATGGTTGTACTTTATCGCATAGACGTAGCATAAAGCCATCTCAACCAATCCCAGGAGAATACCCGGAAAAATTCCTCCAAGGAACATGGCTGTCACCGAGACGTTGCTCGCGCACACGGCATAAATAATCATGATGTTGCTTGGGGGAATGATCGGTGCGATGATTGCTGATGCCGCGGTCACGGTGGTGGAATACACTCGGTCGTAACCAGCTTCAGTCATCATCTCGATCTCAATCTTGCCAAGACTTGTCATGTCGGCAGTCGCCGAACCAGAGATCCCGGCAAATAACATGCTCCCTAGCACGTTCACTTGCGCAAGGCCACCTCGGATGTGACCAACGAGACTCATGCAGAATTGTTCCAGGCTCGTTAACATGCCGCAGCAGCTCATGATTTCTCCGGAAAGCACGAACAGCGGGATGCAGAGATAGGTGAAATTATCGATGCCAGAGAACATTTTCTGGGCGATGACCATCAGGTTGGTCATTCCGAGACTATTCAGTCCGGCAACCGTAATGATGCCCATCGAGAAGAATATGGGCAAACCTAAAATGATTGTTCCGATAAAGATCGCAAGTAGAATCAGGCCAGCCATCAGGTCGCCTCCGTATGAGTTCCGGCCGAACCCACCGGCGGCCTACCCTGGAAAGGCGCAAGCTGGCCGCTGACGACTCCCAACACTTCCACGAGCCACTCAAAAGCCAACATCACGCAGGCCACAAATGGTGCCGAGTACAGCATAATTCCGGGAAGCATGAGCACTGGCGATCGGTAATTCTGCATATTTATCATTGCCGAATATCCCCAGCGGATACCAATTACCAAGAAGAGCAGGATTAGAAGACGCACCACCGCGTATAGGAAATACTTGTATTTACCCTTCAGCGCTTCATACAACAGATTAAGCGCTGGCATATTCCCTTCCCGGAAACAGAGAGCAATTCCGAGATAACCAGACCAGATCATGGCATACCGTGCGTACTCCTCCGTAAACGGGGAGGAAATCGTGAAGAATTTAACGATGATGAAGCGGTAGGTGACTTGGTACATCAAATCAAAGGCACAGGTGGCGATCAAGACCGCCATGATCGCTTGTATGATACGCGACATAACTCGCGACACCTTCTCCAAAGCTAAATACGTTGCTTTTAACATGCTCTCCTCACAAAATAGACCGGGGTCTTGTCGGACCCCGATCTTGAATCAAAAATTACTTGCTTGCGCGATAAGCGGCAATGACTTTTTGGAATTCATCGACTGGTCCGTTGCCAAGCTGCTGGCGAGCGAAGCTCTCGGTGGCCTTCATGATCGGAGTCTGCCACGCCTTGCGTTCTGCGTCGGTCGGGAAATAAATCTGGAGGCCAAAGCTCTGCAACTTCTTGATGCCTTCAACTTCGATGACCTTGTACATCGCGATGGAGGATTTCTCGGCTTCCACGACGGCCTCATCCAAGACTTTCCGAATATCTTCCGGCAGGCCGTTGTACATTTTAGCGTTGACTATGATGGCGCAAATACTAGCCATGTGGTTGTCCATGACCATGTACTTCTGTACTTCGTAGGTCTTGTCAACGAGGATGTTGTTTACGGGGTTTTCCTGTCCATCTACGATTCCGTTCTGCATCGCGGTGTACATTTCGCCGCTGGCCATCGGAACGGCATTCGCTCCCAAGGATTGAACCATCTTTACGGAAATTTGGTTCTGCATGGTCCGGAAAGTTTGTCCCTTAGCACTTGCGATAGTATTCAATGGTTTATTGCTGGTGAAGCAGCGGAATCCGTTGGAAAGAGCGGACAGAACTTTGATCCCGGTTTTAGCTTCAAGGCGAGCGTGCAGGGCATCTCCCCACGGACCATTCATGATCGCGTTGACTTCGGTTGCATCAGACAGAAATCCAGGTACGGTGGGGAGCATCGTTTCAGGAAAATAGCTATTGAGAATCGCATAGTTGAACGATGCAATTTCAATCGTACCGGCTTGGACGCCCTGCACCATCTCAGTCTGATTACCTAGTTGTTCGCTCGGGTAGATGTCAAATTTCACGCGGCCGTTTGTCTTGGATTCCATGGCCTTTTTCAATATGCCAAGGTACACTAGCTCGGCGCTGTCCACAGACTCAGAATGTGATGTAGTGGCCTTGATGATGTACTTACTTTGCCCCTGAGCTGTCAAAGGCAACAGTATGGTAGCCAGCAACAATGCGACACCAACGATTCTTTTCATCTTTCTCCTCCTTGGTTAAATCTTGATACTCATCAAAGTATTACCTCAACCACTTGGGGTAGTACTTTTCGAAAACTTCTTCATTGACGGCGATTCCCAGCCCGGGCTCTTGCGGTACAGGAATATACCCGTCTTTTACCATGCAGTTATTTCCGCACAACTCTTTCCTTAAGCCATACGATCCACCAGAAGTGATATATTCCGCGGCAAGAGAATTGCCACAGGAGGCCAACATGTGGATCGCCGCCGATACAGCGACGGATGCATGGATATGGGGACATAGTGGAATATCATAAGCGTCAGCCATGGCGGCGATTTTTTTGGTCTCGGTAATTCCGCCCGCATGGACGATATCGGGTTGGATTATATTCACGGCGTGTCTTTCGATCACGTCTCGGAATTCATACTTCGTATAATAATTTTCCCCCGCGGCAATGGGAACTCCTGCGTTCACCGCCAGATTAGCCATGTTGTAGAGATCGTTGATTCTGATGGGTTCTTCTATGAAGGTCAGGTTGAAGGCTTTGTAATATTCAACATTCCTCATCAGATCCGGATAATCAAAACACTGATTGGCGTCGACCATGATTCCAAGATCTGGACCTAAAGCTTTTCGGACAGCTTCGAGGTTTTTCATGTCTTGTTCCAACCCGAACCCAATCTTCATTTTCACGCCTTTGAAACCTTGATCCGCGTATCGTTTCGCTTCTTCGCCGCTTTCCTCGGCGGTCAATGCGCGACCTTTGATTCCGAAAAATCCCGACGCATATGCTGGAATCTTGTCATGTACGCAACCTCCAAGCAGATTCCAAACCGGAGTATCAAGCAACTTTCCCGCGAGATCCCACAAAGCGATATCGATACCGGCGGCAGCGCTTACCGCGGCGCCTTTCGCTCCAAACGCATAGGCGCTGGTTCCCCTTCCCACCATCTTTTCAAATAGGCGTTCACGATGAAAGCAATTCTGTCCTATCACCAAATCTTTTAGCCTATGTTCTATAAGACCGGTAAAGGCGGGAATGCCACCACCATGTATCGGCCCTATTTCACCATAACCAGCGACACCGTTTTCCGCCGTTACCTTTACGATCACCGTGCTCCAGTTGTACCAAATTCCGGTAGCATCCTGAGCAGGATACTCAAGCGGATATTCAACCGGGAAAGCTTGAACAGCTTTGATTTTCATATCATCTCATCCTTGAAAATTCAGTCATTATCGAGATATTGCTCGATGGCATGCACAATTTGTATAGAAGGAAGAGGCGGGCATCCCGGTATGAATTGGGTTTTCCCATACCAGGGATGATCCATCGCATCGTCTCCTACTATGATCACGTTCGCATAACTTTTGACGGGGATTGGAGCTTTGCTTCCGACTATGACGCAGACATCTTGTTTCAGCCTTTGTAGCTTTCCGTCCAGCTCGAGACGTTTTACAGCGGCTCCGATCTGGGCAAGCTCAAATCTGCAAGCGCATCCCGCGAACACTTTGATATGCTTGTGCAGGCCGATCGGATTCCAGATTTGTGCGCGCTTAAACCGTTTGGCCACTTTCTCAATCGTGTCGCCAATGATCTCGATCTTTGACAGGTCGCCCTCACCGATTCCCTGGACCATCGCCAAACGGGTAATCGGAACCTCGATAGGCTCAATTTTCATGATCTTCCCGCACACGACATCGGTTGCGACGACATCTTGGGATGCTACGATCACATTCATTTTTATTGGCTCTGTGTAGATAGGGCCGTAGCCTTCCCCGCAGATGATCCCGTCGACAATGTTCAAGTCCGGCATCGCAGCTTTGAGCATATCCAACATCTTCCAAGGGAAAGCTTCGTTGTGGAGCAATATCTTGTCGTCTACCCCGAAGACTCCCTGCATGCTCTTGATCGCTAAGGTGACCTCGGTTTGGCAATGGGTCTTGAGCTTCGGGACATTGATGAAATAATCGGTATCCAGAATCGATTTCGGGACCCGTACCGAAGACAGTACCTCGCCATCGGGAAGATCTACTTCTATAAACGGTTCCTCATCCCACCCTAAAAGCCGTGCTCCAGCTTTCCTGATCGCATCACCTAGCCCCGATTTATTGAATGCGTCGATAGCCCCTGAATGCATATGCTTGAGATTTACCGATTTGCCTTCAGCTACGATAATGTCGGCAATCCCGTGATCCTTTAATATGTTTATAAGGGCTACTAGAATTCTGGGATCTGTTAAGACAGAGCCTCCGGTTGTATGGTAAGGGACTTCGACGAGGTTTGGTTTTATAATGACCGAATTGGGTCGACCGACGACTGTATGAAAACCACCCAAGTTATCGAAGGTCTCCATCAGCATGTCTTGAATGACTTCGACACTGATTGAAGAATACAATTCGGGTGATTCTGGAACCTCATTTTGAATGATTGAGACACGCGCCATGGACAAAACACCTCCGTTTCCGGCTAGATCACAGACAGCCCTTATCGGCTCCTAAATACGCAATATATTTTATGTATACAATTATTAGCATTGATAATCTATGTTGTCAACAAATATATTATACAATTAATCAAGCTAAAACTAAAACCTCATTGTAACTATTCTAGCTTTACCAACCAATAATTTATGATTATTACTTTATATTTGACAAAAAACCGTCAATTATGCATAATAAAATAGTACATATTGTATTTAATTATTATGGAGAGATTATAATGGCACGACCCAAAAGTGATGCAGTTGAGATTGCATTTAATTTTATAAGAGACCAGGTCAATCGATATGAGCTAAAGCCAAGCGATGTGGTTTCTGATTCGGCTATATCATTGAAATTGGCGATGAGCAGGACTCCCGTACGCGAAGCTATCCAACTATTAGTCGGCGCGGGGTTGATAGAGAAGGTCAATTCAAAGTTCTTGGTCACGCATATTCCGTTTAGCGTGATTTCCAACGTTTTTGAGGTGCGGGAATCGCTTGAGCTCCTCGCCGCTCGTAACATCATGAGAAACGGAGGGCTTTCTGAAAGTCAGAAAGAGGAATTGAGGGATCTGCATCGGCAGTTTCAAGACAACCTTGAAAACAGGAATCTTGAGTCCAACTTTCATCCCGACTCGGTGTTCCATTCAAAAATAGTTGAATACTCGGGCAACATCATCGCGATAAATCTCATGAAGGACATGGAATTGCGCAGTGAACGTATACGATGGCTGTCGATTCTTACCCCTGACCGTTATACGGCATCGTATAAAGAACACGATCTTATCTTGAGTTCGCTAGAAGAAGGCAATTTGAAAGCAGCTGAGCGCACCATCAGAATCCATATCGGCAATTCCCTGGAGAACTACCGCAGGGTCACTCAGATTCCCAATTGGGAGAACATCATTATCTCAATAAGGAACTCGATCATCTCTTCCAACAGCGTTTCTTCTTAACCAGCTGGCTTTGTATTCCCTATACCTTGATTTTTTTGTGAATCCAGCCAGACAATTTGACAGGAAGTCAGCACATGCCCCACAGCGCGGCCGAGCAAGGCGAATGTGCCGCCATTTCCCGCTTAAATTACGCGCCCTTTGGAACCTGAAGTCTCTAGAGATTCCTGATAGATGTCGGCATAGGTTGTCAAGCCCTTGATCAGATCGTCGCAGAAAGCCGCCACGTCGCTGCCCGTCACTTCAAGAACACTCTTGCCCGAAGCCGCGCCCTCTTCGAAAAGATCCATGATCCCCGAAAGTAAATTCGTCCCTTCAGTCAACTCGACAGGGCCGACCTTGAAGAGATATTTTTGAATTTCCTTATAGACGATCCGATACTCTTTCGGGAGCGCTTTGACGCGCGCTACATGGGCTCGCCACTCTTTCTTCCCTTCGATGATATCGTGCATGCTCATTGTATTCTCCTATTTGCCTAGTTTTTTGGCGATAGCGTGGTTAAGCTGCTCGCGCCACTTGTCCTGGAAAGACTTGGCCCCTTCTTCGCCGAGGAGGGCTGAACAGAAGCCTTGGATATCGTCGCCCAATACCTCTTGTATACTCTGCCCCTCCGCCGCCGTTTCTTCGAGGAGTTCCAGTACGCCCTCGATGATGGGCATGAGGTTGCGCCCGGTGAAATCCGAACGCGGCCACAGATTTGCTTTGATTTTTTCCCATGCCGCCTGATAATCGGCGGGCAGTTTTTGGGCTCGCGACTCAAAAGCTTTCAACGCTTTATCCATGTCGCTGCCGGTGATTTTTTCCCAAAAATTCATTATTTTCTCTCCTTCAGTTCGTCCAATTTCGATGACAAGAACTCCCATTTTTCCCAGAACTTCCGCAGTTCCTTGCGCCCCGCGTCGTTCAGCGCGAAAAACTTGCGCGGCGGCCCCATATCGGATGGTCTTTTTTCCATGTCCACGAGCTCATTCTTCTCGAGCCGCACTAAAATCGTGTAGACCGTTCCCTCCACGACATCGGTGAAGCCGAGAGCGTTCAGCCGCCTCGTGATTTCATAACCGTAGGTTTCTCCGCGGCTTATGATTTCAAGAACGCAGCCCTCAAGCACGCCTTTCAGCATTTCCGTCAAGTTTTCCAGCACGATCACCTCGCTATTCGGTATGACGTATATTCAGTATCACTGACTACCACTACACGGTAATACTTATTAGCTTGAGTGTCAATAGTAATTATTAAAAAAGAAGTTCCACACGCGCTTCGCGTACTGCTCGCCCGAGGCGTTGAAGTGGACGATTATGCCGGGTACTATAGAAAGCATCAAGGAAAGCGGAAAAATGACACCCATCTCACCCGAATCCAAATACTTCCCCCTAAGCCTCGATTCCCTGCGGGCGCTCGGCGGCTGGACCGCGGACTGCGCGGAGAGGGTCTTGGGCGTATACGAGGCATTTTCGGGCGAGGATCCGCGCCCTCGCGAAGCCATAGAGGGAATAAGGGCATTTGCCGCCGGGGGCGCCAGGACCGCCAAGCTGCGTACCCTCGCACTCGCGGCCTATGCCGCGGCCAGGGAATCGAACAATCCTGCCGCGTCGGCCGCCGCCAATGCCGCATGCCTCGCGGCATCGAGCGCCTACACCCACCCACTGGCCGATATCCAACAGACAAAGCACATTCTCGGCCCGGCGGCCTATGCGGCGCTCGCCTTAGAATTAAGCCATGCAGAGAATATAGATATAGGCGACCGGGAGATCCGCTGGGCTATAGAGCGCGTTCCGCGGGAAGCGCGGGAAATTCTTCTCCATATGCCCGCGAGGAATCTCGGAACGGGAAATCGCCTCGACCGGCTGATGTACGATCTGGACGTGGGTATTCGAGGAAAATAATTTCGTTTAAGCTTTCCCCAGCATCTTCAGGATTATGTTCGCGGGAAATATCTTCCGCTTCATGACGACGGACAAGGCGTACAGGCCTTGCGCCGCTCCTATCGCGAATATCGCGATATGCATGGCGTTTATTTCTTCCATTACCCAGCACTGGATGACGATCCAGCCAAGCGTGACGGCGGCCATCGCTCCCTGAACATAGGGGGCGAATCGAGCATTTTTCCAGACGACGATCCCTGTCGTTATGTGCCCGATTCCGATTACGATAAGGAGCGTCAGTCCGGGAATGAAGAAATCGCTGAATGGGCCATTCCGCAAGATCTCCGTCGATATGCCAAACGGTCCCGCCGGCGTCGATACCGCCGCGTATCCGCCCAACAAGCCCAACATGCCGACAAAGAAATGCAGCGCTATCACCACGATCCTAAGTATTTTCATAGACAAAACATCGACAGCAAAATGCGCGATCTCAATAGGGATTTTCATGGGTAAGATCTAGAAAATCCGCAACTATGCTGCGGAAATATCAAGAAAATCCGCAAGAGGCTCGCCCCGGCGCTATCGTTTTGGTAGAATGAAAGTCCGTGGGCGCGCGGAGCGGGGGAAGCGTGGAATTCAACGAAAAACTGCAGTTCTTCAGAAAGAAGAGCGGCTTGACTCAGGAACAGCTGGCCGAAAAGCTAAATATATCCAGGACCGCCGTGTCGAAATGGGAGATCGGCAGGGGATTCCCCAACATAGAGGCGCTCAAGAACATTTCCAAGGTTTTTCAGGTCCCCATCGATGACCTTCTTTCGGGCGAGGAACTCATCACTATCGCCGAGAGCGATAACGCCGCGGGTCAGGACAAGGTCTACAGCCTTGTATTCGGCGTCCTGGACCTATTGGCGCTGGCCCTGATCTTCCTGCCCCTGTACAGCCAGAACGATGGCGGGTACATCCGCACCGTCAGCCTGATCAGGTATTCATCCTCTCCATCCATCAAGGCTGTCTTTTTTATTCTTCTGGCGATGCTCGCGCTCCTGGGAGCGGTGGAGATCGCCGCCCAGTTCTTCGACGACAAAAAGGCGCTCGTCTACGGCCGGCGCGCTTCAATCTTTCTCCATACCCTGGCGGTTCTCTTCTTTACGATGACGAGAGAGCCCTATATCGCCCTCTTCTCGATACTCCTCCTTCTATCGAAGCTCCTCCTCCTCCTGAGGAAATCCCTGAAAAAATAGCGGAACTCAGGGCGAATATCACCGATGACACGAAAAGTGTCGCAAAATACCCTCTTCTGTCGCCCAAGGTGACGAATCGTTTCTCGAAATCGAGGCCGAGCGAGAGCCATACTCTGCCCGGCTTCCGGAAAGCCGCAAATTCGGTTTCGAGAAAGGATGGATTGTATGGATGGATCTGGCATCACTCAATGGCTCAATGACGCGTTTTCGGGTTTCGACGGCGGCATTCTTCGCGCGCTTCACGACTTCGCCCGGATGACCGACGGGAGGTTTACCGGCATCTTTGAGGCGGTAAGCATGGTCGCGGAGAAGGGCGCCGGCATGTTCCTTCTGGGGATTGTTCTCTTCGCCTTCAAGAAAACGAGGAAAACAGGGGCCTGCGTTTTCGGCGCTGTCGTATTCGGCGCCCTCGTGACCAATATTCTATTGAAGGATCTAATCGGCCGCTCCAGGCCCTTCCTCGACGCGGCGGACTCCCTCTACCGCGAATGGTGGATCTTCGTCAGCTCGCCCGCCGAGGACGGATTCTCCTTCCCTTCGGGCCACGCCACCGCGACAATGGCGGCGATGACGGTCCTCTTCTTCAAGGGTAACAGGAAAGCGAGCTGGCTTTTCTTCGGAATTGTCATCCTCATGGGCATCTCCCGCTGCTACCTGATGGTTCACTATCCTTCCGATATCCTGGGGGGAATGGTGGCGGGAGCTTTGGGCGCCGGCCTTTCGATCGTCTGCGTTGAACGCCTGTACGCCAAAATGCTGCCTCATAGCCAAGGCTGACTGGCTCGTCCACTAAAAAAATGCGATTTTCCCTTTACAGAATTTAAAAATGGGTATTACAATCAAACCTGTAATACAGCTTTACAGCTTTTCATCCCGTTTGGAAAGGAGAGACTATTGATGACGCAGCTAAAAGAACAGCTCAGAAAGCGCGAACCTTTGGCCGGCATGCATGTATCGCTCGCGGACAGCTGCATAACCGAGCTCTGCGGATACGCCGATTATGACTTCATCTGGATTGATACGGAACATGCCGCTATCGACTATCATATTCTTCTCGAGCATATCATCGCGGCAAAGGCGGCGGGGGTGAACTCCCTCGTCCGCATTCCCTGGAACGACGCGATCCTGGCGAAAAGAGTCCTGGAGATGGGCCCGACCGGATTGATATTCCCCGTCGTGAACAACGCCGAGGAACTCGACAAGGCAATGAAAAGCACGCTCTATCCTCCGTACGGAAACCGCGGATTTGGTCCGATGAGGGCTGTCCGCTACGGCTTCGACGACGCCGACGAATACATTCGCAAAGGCAGCCTCGACATGGTCAGATGCGTTCAGATCGAGAGCAAGCTCGCGGTCGACAATCTCGAGGAGATGGCAAAGAACCCCTGGATCGACTGCTTCATATTCGGGCCCTGCGATCTCTCGGGTTCTATCGGCGAACTCAACAGGGTGTTCGATCCGAACACGAGCGACCTGATCGATCGCGCCGTCGCGATATTGAAGAAGGCCGGAAAATCGGTCGGCGTATCGACCGGAAGCGACGATCCCGAAGTGCTTCGCTACTGGCACGACAAGGGTATCAACTTCATCAGCGCCGGAACGGATTATCTGCACATAATGAGCGGAGCTCGCAAGGTCCGCGGCATTTTAAGGGAAATACAGGGCCATAGGCTCTGAAATAATAGGGGAGGAATTACCTATGAGAAAAATCAGCAAGGTTCTGATCTGCGTATTTGCCGCCGCGTTGATGGCGATGCCCGCATTCGCCGCGGGGAATCAGCCCACGAAAATCGTTTTCTCCACGCAAGCGTCGGCCGACGTGAACTATGTCAAGGCGATGTATATGCTCAAGGAAAAAGTGGAGAGCGCTTCCAAAGGCAGCCTGCTGCTGGAAATTCACGACAACGGCAGCCTGATGACCCAGGAAGGCGAAGTGGACGCCGTGGCGCGCGGCACGCTCGATATGATGTTCAGCTCTCCTTTCCTTATTTCGAACCAGCTTCCCTACCTCAATATGTTCACCGCGGCATACATTTTCAAAAACCAGAAGCATATGCGCGCCGTGATGGATGGACCGATCGGACAGACGGTCGCCGAGGACGTAGCCAAGAAACTTAATGTCCGATGGCTTACCGCGCTTTACTGCGGTTCCAGGAATCTCGATATGCGCAATATCGGGCGCGATATCAAGACGCCGGCCGATCTGGCGGGAGTAAATCTTCGAATGCCCAATTCGGCGGCCTGGCTGTTCATGGGCCGCGCCCTCGGCGCCAACCCCACCCCCATGGCTTTCGCCGAAGTGTACCAGGGGCTCCAGACCGGCGCCATCGACGGACAGGACAATCCGCTCCCGACGACGAGAGCCCAGAAATGGTACGAAGTCACGAGCTCCATCGTCCTGACGGGTCATGTGATCGAACCGATGTGCGTGGCCATCAACGAGAAAAAATGGCAGTCGCTCAGCGCCGATCAACGTCAGATAATGACCAAGGCGATCAAGGAAATCACGGCCTGGAACGATGCCGCCAATCTTGAAAGCGAAAAGAACGATCTGGAATTCTTCCGCTCGAAAGGCCTGAAGATTATCACCCCCGACGTCAAGGCTTTCATGGCGGCGACGGAAAAAGCGTATTTGAGCAACAAACAGATGACGAAAGATTGGGACCTGGATCTCTACAACAAGATCAAGAATCTCGAGTACTGAGCAAGATGTCTAGGGAGAGCCGGATTTCCGGCTCTCCTTTTTCCCGAGGAGCGTAGAATGGCAAAACCGAAGAAATTATTCCACCTGTTTCTTGATATCCTGGAGATATATATACCCGTAGCCGCGTTCGTCGCGCTATTCCTTTCCTTCATACTGCAGATCGTGTCGCGCTATGTTTTCAGGCATCCTCTGGTATGGCCCTACGAGCTTTCGCAGTTCGGCTATCTTTGGACGATTTTGCTTGGCGCCTGCTACGCGTCCCGCACCGATGAACACATCGTGTTTTCGATAGCCTATGAGTCGGCTTCGCCTAAAGTCAGGAAAGCCTTCGATATTATCAACTATTCACTCACCATCGTTTTCTTCTGCATCCCGATACCCGCGACATTCCTGTTCTACAAATTCTATATGAAACGCTACAGCGCGGTATTCAACTTCCCGCTGGGCATCATCTATTTCGCCTTTGTTCCTTTTGTCGTCATCACTATTTGCCGCAGCGTTTTCAGGCTCGTGAAGTGCCTTAAAAAGAACCTAACAGAAAACGGAGATGTGGAGGCACAGGTATGAGCTATCAGATAATCATCGCGCTTTCGCTTCTGGTGATCGCTTTCATCGTCAAAATGCCGATCGGAATCGGCATGCTCATCAGCGCGACATCCTACCTAATGTTCAAAGGCATGGATATGAGCATCGTGGTGGAAATATTCTCGGCCAAGATGTTCAATAATTTCATCCTCATCGCGGTTCCTCTGTTTATTTTCGCCGCCAACCTCATGAATTCCTCGAAGATCACCGACAAGATATTCGGCTTTGCCAATGTCCTCGTCGGCAGATGGCGAGGCGGCCTGGGGCACGTCAACGTGCTCGCGTCGTTGATTTTCAGCGGCATGAGCGGCTCGGCCGTCGCCGATGCCTCGGGGCTCGGCATTATGGAAATCGACGCCATGCGCAAAGAAGGCTACGACGATGGCTTCAGCGCCGCGATCACCGCGGCCTCCGCCGTCATAGGGCCGATCTTTCCGCCTTCGATTCCGCTCGTTATATACGGCGTGATCGCGGGAGCGTCGATTGGAAGCCTCTTCCTGGCCGGCATGGTGCCCGGGATACTGCTCGCCATCGCGCTCTGCATATACGTCGCCTACATCGCGAGGAAGCGCAATTACCCGAAGGGCATCAAATACACGATCAGCCAATTTTTCGGCATGATTTTCAGCGCTTTCCCCGCGCTGTTGACGCCCGTGATCCTTCTCGTGGGCATCTATACCGGAGTGATGACCGCCACCGAAGCCGCCGCCGTGGCCGGTTTCTACGCGATGATCATCGCCATCGTATTCTACAGGACGCTGGGGCCGCGCCAGATGCTGCAGGTGCTGAAAGACACCGTAAAGTCCACGGGCCAAATCGGCCTCGTGCTCGGTTCGGCCTATGTATTCTCCTACATCATTTCCGTGGAAAGGCTTCCGCAGCTCGCGGGCCAGCTCATCATTTCCATAGCTTCGACGAGAGGATCTTTCCTCCTCCTCACCAATGTCGTACTTTTCATATTGGGAATGTTCGTCGATTCCGCGGTGCTGCAGCTGGTGCTCTTGCCGATTCTCGTTCCCATCGCCAGGCAGCTCGGCATCGACATGGTGCATTTCGGCGTGATTTTCACGCTCAATACGATGATCGGGCTCTGCACTCCTCCCTATGGAATGCTTCTGTTTATCGTTACCGGCATTTCCGGCGAGAAGATGAAAGTGATCATAAGGGAAATCGCCCCGATGATCTTCGCCGAAGTCGCGGTCTTGCTGGTAGTGACGTACATTCCCGATGTCGTGCTTTGGGTTCCGCGGTTGCTCGGCAAAATGTAGTATTGTACGATTCAGGGAAAATGAGGTTTGACGATGGATAAAATTGATTATCGGGTTGAAAAGAGAAATCTCTACGAAGATGTCGCCGCGAAAATAGAAAACTATATCATCCAGAATGCCGCCCAGTCAGGGCAGAAGCTGCCTGCCGAAAAGGATCTCGCGCTCAACTTCGGCGTGAGCAGGCCGGTGATACGCGAAGCGCTGAAGCTCCTGAAGGAAAGGCAACTGATCGAGTCCCACACCGGCGGAGGAACGTATACCTGCAAGCCCGGCACCCAAAACCTCATCGATGTGATCAAGCGCATGATCCAGATGGACTGCATCGATTACACGCATGTATTCAACATGCGCTTGCTCCTCGAGCCCTATGCCTGCCGCCTCGCGGCGCAGCATCGACTGAGCGAGGAGCAGCTCGGCGCGCTCGAGGAAACAATCGTCAAAATGATCGAAAATCAGCACAACACCGAAGAGCGAATTTTTTATGACCTGCAGTTCCATACGCTCATCGCGCAGTATTCCGAAAACCCGATTTTGGCCACCTTCGTCCAATCGATGACTGGCTTGCTGAAACCGATTATCCGCGAAGCGCTGATACCTTCCGAAGGTCACTTGAGCGGCGTTGAATACCATAAACAGCTGCTCGGAATTCTTCGAAAGAACGACGGCGATGAAGCCGAGCGGGTTATGCGCGAGCATCTGCAGGTCTCGACGCGGAATTATCTGAAAATTCACGACACGAAATAGTTATATGCGAAAAGATTTCGGGGAATATAGTATAATCATTCTATCTTGATACTTAATGAGGTTTACGATGATCTTCGACCAGTTGGATAAGCTGAAAATTTATAAAGGAATTTCAAAAAACATAGATTGTGCCATCGATTATCTTCTCGATAACGATATTTCCATCCTGGCGGACGGAAGCTACCCTATCGAAACAGATAACGTGATCGTCAACGTCATGTCGTACGCGACGAAAACGCTGCCCGAGGCTGCGTTTGAAGCTCATAGAAAATATATAGACATACAGATCCTCATCCAGGGCGAAGAAAGATGCTACTACGCGCCCCTCGATGCTCTTGTCGCGTCGGGATCCTTCAACGAAGAAAAAGATATTGGTTTTTATGAGGGAAAAGAGGGCGGATCCTTTCCGCTGAAACCGGATAATTTCGCGATTTTCTTTCCGCATGACGCCCATATGCCTTCATGCAACCTGATCGGAAAAAGCGAAGTCAGGAAGGTAGTCGTAAAAATTCGGCATAGTAAAGCAACGCTCGGAGGCGGCATCTGACCAAGGTTCCGGAACGCGAGCGCGTCGACGCGGCGCTCTACGCCACGCTTCGCGCGATCCACCATTTCGAGTGCGACCTCTATACGCATTTCGGCCTGGGCTACAAGGAGATCTGCCTGCTCCAGCTGCTCAGACGCAATCCGGGCCTGAGGGTAGGCAAGGTCGCTTCCGTCCTCGAACTCCCCCATTTCTCGGCCACCCGACTCGTTCAGCACCTGGAGGCGGAAGACCTCGTTGCCCGCGTCTCCGATCCGGCCGACCGACGCGCCGTCCTATTATCCCTCTCCGCGAAAGCGCGGAGACTCATCAAGGAAATCGAGGACAGAAGTTACCAACTTGTCAAAGCCTACGCGTCGGGGCTGTCCGAATCGGAGCTCGCGGGGTTCGTCATGGTAGCCGAGAACCTGGACAAGATTCTCGGCGTATCGGACCGCGCTCTCGAGACGGTCGGAAAAACCGAATAACTTTTCCGGCGGAAAGCCGGCTGGGATCAGCGGTCGTATTCCCCGTATTCGCAGCCGCCCAATTCGCCGTCGAAGGTATCGATCTCCTCCCAGCCCGCGGACGTTTTTTTTGAGAGCTTCACGTAGCCCGAGGCGAAACCGCCGTTCCAGAGGGCGTTGTGGCGTTTGTCCCCATCGGGATTTTCGTAATTCACGTTCAGCATGGTCGATCGCGGGCAGGAGAATCGGATCTCTATTTTGGCCTTTCTCGTACAGGCGTCGATATTCCATTCCACCTTTTCGTCGGTCACGGGGCAGTCGAACCGCTGCGTGGATCCGGTCCAGAACTTCGAAAAATTGAACTCATGGAGTTCGCCCTCATGATAAAAGGCGACGAGAAGGCGCCGCGGCAGGGAGACGCCGAACACGACAGGTTGGGCGCCGCCGACATCCAGGCTCGTTCGCGTTAGGCGCTTTCCCGTTTTCCCGCTTTTGAAATTATTGCAGTTGAGCCATACCCAGGGACTCGTGTAATCGCAGCCCCAGTTCTTGTCCTGATATCCAGCGCTGGTTTCCGGCTCGACGCGATACGCTTCGCCATTGAACGTTATGCGGCCTTCGTACTCCGTGAGCATGCCGGCCGCGTGCCAGTACATCTGAAAGGCGTTGATGTTCCGGAAAAAGGGGCTCGTGCCGAACCCCACGCTGTAGGGAAGGATCTTCTTCGCTTTCAGATCCCAGCTCATCTCCCCGGAATCGGACATATACTCGGGATGGGTAAACGCCTCCTCGGGGCTGAGCCGGACCGAGCCTACGAGTCTCGTTTCCGTGGCCGTGTGTTGGCCTATTTTGACATTCATGCTATCGGGATCGGCGGAAAACTGGCTTATTGGATAGAAATTGTGCAGCTGCGCCATATGCTTTTCGCCGGAAGCCTCGGGGCTGCCCCAGCGTCCCGCCTTGACCATCGCGTAGGAAGGGCGGATGCCTTTCTTCTTATTGGCGGGCAATTGGCCGAGCAGGGCTTTGGTGCCGCCCAACGCTGGGTTGATGACGTAGTATTCGATGAAGAACGGCTGTTTTTCGCCCGTCTTTTCGTTGACGCCCACAAGGGAGTGCCACCACCAGTCATAACCGCGGCGTGCCAGCTTGCCCTTGAGCATGTAGCCATTCCTGTCGTCCATGATGCCTCCCTTTTTATCGGCGTTGCACCGACCCGGATCATCATACTCCGATAATGTGCATAATGCAAATAATTTTACTTGCGCTTTGCGGAAAGTTCACCTACTCTTAGGTCTATGGCAAACGTCATCATCGAACGTCTCCCGCCCGGCGATTACGGGAAGGATTGCGTCGCGCTCTCGGGCGATTATGGCAGCGCGTCCTGGGAAAATCGTCCCGAAGTGAAGGCGATCAGGAAAGCGGTCTTCGCCGCCCTGGACTCCCTGGATACTCGAACCGGCATCGGAGCCAAGTTCCGAGATCGCCCCGTCCTCGTCAAGCCCAATCTCGTCACCGTCTACCACGACATGGGGCTGACGAGGCGCGACTACCCAGAAACGACCGATCCGCGCGTTCTGGACGCCATCGCGCTCTGGCTTTCGGAGCGCTCGCCGGAGGTCATCATCGTCGAATCGTCGGGACGAGGCGCTCCCACGCGCGGTTCCTTCAAGGTATCGGGGCTGGATCGCCTGGCCAGGCATCGGGGCTGCGGCCTCGTCGCCCTCGATGAGGAGCCTGTGGATCGCTATATCCTGCCCAAAGCAAAGGTTCAGCGCGAAATTCTGGTGCCGCGGATTTTCTCCCGGGTCGTGCGCGGAGAGGCGGCCTACGTATCCGTCCCCAAGCTCAAGACCAACCTCTACACGAAGGTCACGCTCGGATTCAAGAACGCCATGGGCACGATCCCCTACAACCTGCGCCAGCGGGATCACCATTACCACATCGACCGAAAGCTCGTCGAAATGCTTTACCTCTTCAAGCCCGACCTAGTCCTCATCGATGGCGTCGTGGGCGCTGAAGGCGAATGCCCGGCACCGGTCGATCCCGTGGATTCCAGGATGATCATCGCGGGCGACCATCCCGTGGAAACCGACCGCGTGGCGACGAGGCTCATGGGTTTCGACCCAGAGACGATCGCCCTCATGAAGGTGGCCGACGAGCTGGGCTTCGGCGATCCCGGCAATGTCGAAGTCCTTGGCGATCCAAGTCCCCTCGCCTTCCGTCCCGCCGACGCTTCGCTCATCTCCGATCGGGTGCGCCAGGCTTTCCCGACGGTCACGGTATTGGTCGGCATCGACAAAAACCAGGAACGGAACGCCCTCGCGGCGGGCGACATAGAGCCATCGGCCGTTTCCGCGCTCGAGGCCTCCTGCAGGGGGGGCTGTATCGCCACGACACGCTTCGCTTTTTCCATGCTCGAAGCCGAGGGCATTTCGCTCAAGCGAAAAATCGTCATGATCGTCGGCTCAGGGGTAAAAGCCGGCGACCGCCTGAATTGGTATGACTTTGAAGGCAAGGCCTATGATCTGGAGGCTATCAAGGCCCTCCCGGGCAGGAAAATGGCCATCGGTTCCTGCTCGAAAATCCTCGCTCCCTTTGTCGATCGCTACATCGTCGGCTGCATGCCCATGCCCAACGCCCCTCACATGATACTCCACGAACTCGGCGGCCGGCCCTGCAAGGTCATGTCCCTCAAGAATCGCAATCTTGTCCCCATGCTGCTGGCCATTCTGGGACAGCGGGCGGCTCGCCGCAGGCTTCTTCAGGAAGGTCAGCGGCTCGATGTTCCTCTTCGTCTCGAGGAAGGAAAGGTCGAGGTGCGCCCCCTGACGGCCGAGGAATCGGAACGCGACTGGATCGAGTGGCCCCTTCCTCCCCTCGGCGCGGAAGAAACCCAGAGGCTGCTGGGCTTTGAGGATGACGCGGCGCTAGCGGGCCTTCGCGGCATGCTCGTTTTCCAGGGTGAAGGAAAAATTGCTTTGGCTCCTGAAGGCAGCGGCGACGACCGCCATCACGCTGAGCCCTCTGGTCTGCGCCCTTATCTCCTCTGCCGCGGGGCCTGTGGCGGGCATCGCGTGGCCAGGCTGGCTGGGCATTTTCACCGCCATCGAGGGTCTCCACGCCCTCGAGATACCGGCCGCGTTCAGGGCCGGCCGCCGTTCCTGCGAGAGGCGCGGGTTGGAATGGACCGAGCGAAGGAAGCTATGGGCTCTCCTTGGCGCCCTGCTCGTCGGATATCCGTCATGGGTTCCGAAAAATCTGGGGGTTTTCGGCT
>CAXXGJ010000005.1:0-11015 GCA_963677895.2 Treponemataceae bacterium
GAGGAAGCCCGGAAGCTGGGCTGCTCGGTGAGAACGGACCCCGTCGGAAACGTCCACGCGCGTCCGTCAGGGCTCTCCTGGGACGAGCCCGCCTGGCTCTGCGGGTCGCACATCGACACGGTGCCGAGCGGCGGGAAATTCGATGGGGTGGTCGGCGTGGTCGTCGCGCTTGAAATCCTGAGGACTCAGCCCGGCGCCGCCCTGGAGCTCGTGATCTTCGCCGAGGAAGAGGGCACCACCTTCGGTATCGCCATGCTTGGAAGCCGTGCCTGGGCGGGAACTATAGAAGCAGAACAGATCAGAAAACTGAAGAATCGCGCCGGAATCGATGTCGAGACCGCCGGCAAGGCTTTCGGCGTCGCGCCTGAAATGATCCGCGCCGGGAGTTTCGGCTTTCCCTTCGACCGCTACAAGGGCCTGCTCGAAGTGCACGTCGAGCAGGGCTCGGGCCTGTGGAAAAAAGGCTTGCCCCTCGCCGTGGTAACCACGGTCAACGGGCGAAGACAGTACTCGGGTCAAATCCAGGGGCTTGCCAATCACGCGGGCTCGACGGCCATGTCGGACCGATATGACGCCCTCGCGGGAGCCGCCGAGCTCGTTCTCGGCCTCGAGTCTTTGGGAAGGGAAATAGACCGCGTCCACCCCGGTTCTACCCTGACGACAGGAGCCTTGACCGTGTCGCCCAACGCGGTGAACGTCGTCCCGGGGAGGGCGGACTTCATGCTCGACTTCCGCTCGCCTTCCAATGAAGCCCTCGCCTCGGGCGACGCCTCGATCCGACGCCTTCTCTCCTCTATCGGGGAGAAACGGGGCCTTCAGACCCGGATCGAATGTTTCGAGAACCTGCCGGCCTTGCCCTTCGACCCGGGCCTCTGCGATCGCCTTCGCGGGGCTGGGGCCGAACTGGGGATTCCACTGCCCGACGCTTCGAGCGGAGCCCTGCACGACAGCGCCATCCTCGCTCCCTTCCTGCCCACGGCCATGCTCTTCGTGGCAAGCAAGGACGGCATAAGCCACAACCCGGCCGAGTTCAGTAGGTCCGAGGACATCGCGGCTGCGGCGCGCGTCGTGGCCGCAGCCATAGCCTGAAAATTGACTTCGGAGTCACAGCTCCCGCGGCTCGTCGGCCAAGGGGGCAGCGTTCAATCGCATCTTGATTTGCTTCCATTGGGGGAGATGGAGTGTCATGAGTCCCTTGAATCGCGCATCGTGGCGCCGCTCCAGCAGATGAACGAGCTCGTGGACGACGACATATTCGAGGCATTCAGGCTGTTTTTTTGCGAGCTCCAAGTTGAACCAGAGGCGCTTGGCTTTGACGTTGCAGCTACCCCATCGGGTTTTCATCTTTCGCACGCCCCAGGAAGCGGCTTTTACTCCAAGCGGCGGCTCCCACTTCGCGATCAAAGGAGCTATCTCGAGCTTTAGCTGCTTGCGGTACCAGCGATCGAGAACCTCCCGCCGATGCTCGACCTCCGATCCGGCGCGAATGGCCAGCTCCATCGTATCAATCTCTTTTAAAACGATGCCTTCGCGTCCCGCGACTTCCCGGATCGCGAGCCTGTATTTTTTCCCTTGAAACCAATGTGTTTCGTCACTCACCATCTCGTGTTCCGGTGGGCGAACCTGGCTCGCGAACTTTTCCCGGTGGCCCTTGATCCACACGAGGCGCTCAATCACCGCGAGCCTGATAGCCTCTTCGCCCACCCAGAACGGCACGGCCAAACGAACCCTGCCGTCTGGAGGGTAGACGGTGATACGCAGGTGCCTGATCACCTTGCGGACCACCTCAATCTGGATGCCTGAGACTTCAATCCCAGTCGTCTTATTGCTTTTCATGGAACTCCACGATATCTAGAAAGTACAAAGTTTTAAACAGAATTGTAACCCTATTTACTTAAGATATGGTATATGCCATATCTTGTGGCTTTGCCTATCCTTTGCCATGTTATTCTCTCAATCATTATAGACTGTATATATTGATTTTAAGGAGATCATCTCAAGGTATTGTTGTATGAAGTAATCACTACATTGGCAAGATCTGTAATTCCGGCTCGAAGGGCTTGGCGCGCTTTTTGCATTGTTGTTCCCACAAAAAGCGTGCCAAAGGATTTGATAGGTTGAAGCGGATGCTAGAGTTTATTCTGGTTACTATACTTTACACCCAGTTGATTGTTTATTTTTCTTGTAAATATTCTCTTGTTTGTAGGTAACCATAATTTATGCCACATCTTCCAATAGAATTCTTCATCATCTCTGAATATTTCTATATTCCCTTTCTCAGTTATAAATGTACTAAACTTATCTGAATCATCTTTTGATTCAAAAGGACCACTGTTTGTAAGATAATGTTTTTTATCCTCCAGATTTGACAATCGCTCTAGTATATATTTTACAAGTTTAATTGGTTGTGGAATATTATATAAATGAGCTAATCTATCAATAGGCAAATTATCTTCATAAATTAACGTGGACGCTACTAATTTTCTTAAAAAATTATGGTTATTCGCCATTATCTTAGCACATTCTTTGCATTGTTTAAAAACAGTATACTTATCTTCGAGTTGCAGTTCATCAATGTCATAGAATGCATTTTCTCGTAATATTGATCCTGCAAGGAAGGGAACATAAAGTTTATTTTCATAGAGTATATTGGTTACTTCTTTAACTATGGAAGTGTTGATGGGTATTTTGCTAAGTATGGATAGTGTTATATTTGATAATTCTTTTATGTCATTAATACTTTCAATATATTTACTATACAAACTTTCATCATCAGTCATAAATTCAATAAGGGGTTCTTCTAATTTAGGTATTAATATCTTTATCGTATACATGAATTCAATAGCCCCTATAGGCGTACTTAAATCAAATGTATTAGAGAAGTAACTGCATAAGTCATCAACTTTGTCTTTAGATATAGTGCCTAATTTTGCTGATTTGAAGTCAATATCATTTAATATTAGTCTCTGTATTGATGAATCAGATATATAATTACCATTGTAATTATCTGGATTAAACAAATTTTTTAAGACATTAAATATTATTTCACCTGATAACTTCGAATCATTAATTGCCATAGGAATAAACTTATAATTTTCTGCATTTATCTTTTCATGGTCTAGCAAGAAATATACCCCATCTGTAATCGTCAAAGCTATTTCAATTTCTTCTCTAGATATCAAAGGGAATTCGTTTAGAAAGATTGGGTTTAAATCATTTTGGTCAGTTTTTAAGTTCATTAAAAAAGATTTTCTAATATCTATAAAAACTTTTTCATCATATTCATAAATGGACTCAGCGATTTCAATTAGCTTTTCTATAATCCAAGGATTTTCATAATTAAAACTTTTTAGTTGTTTACTAGCTTGTCTTGATACTAGAGATGATTTTATCAAATGGTTGTCTTCAAAATAAGTTAAAATTCGAGTGTCGATAATACAATCAAGTATTAATAAATCAATTTTTGTTAGTTCTTCCTTTGATAGTTCGTTTAAATCAGTTAGTACCAAGTATTTACAAAAATGACTTTTTTCAAGAGTTTGATTAATAACACTGCCAATTATAATTTCAAGGAAAGCATGATTTACTTTATTATATTTTATTAGGTAATTCAGTGCAATGTAAGAGAATTCTTTAATATCTTCATTTTTTGAAATGATGGAGAGTAAAGTTTCAAGCTTATCTGATTGTATAGAATTAAGATTCAGTTCCAGAATGGCATTTAGTGTTTCTTTGAAATTATTCTCTACTAACTTACGAGATTCTATGAAATCAAGAACTATATCTTTATCAAAGATTTCATTGATCTCATCAATGGTTATAAGTGGCATGTTTTCAGAAATAAATAGATTTAAAAATAGTAATTCTGAATTTTTTACTGCAAGAATTATTTCTTTTCTGTATATACTCGCTTCTTTATTTAAGCTAGAGAGTATCTTAACTAAAAAGTCTGAAAATTCTTTGAAGATATTCTCTCTTACTTTTTTCTCAATAACATTATAATTTATAATCTTTTTTAGGAGAGTACAATCATTGTTTAGATCAGAATTCAATATTTTTATTGATCTAGCAATACAATCTTCTAATTTATGAGCATAATCATTTTTACACGCTGTATTAAATAGAAATTCGAATTCGAGTAATATAATTGGAAAAGGGCGATTAAATTCATATAAATCTCTAAGTGCTTTAGCAATTGCATAATCCTTTTTTTGTTTCTTCAGTATTTTTTTGTATGCTTCCTCTATTTCAGTTCTATCTTCTTCAACGAAGGGGTAATCTTCAGAATGTAATATACAATTTACGATGAGACGTTCATTTATATCCATAATATAGCTATTCTTTGGATAGTTATAAAAGTACATAAGGAAATCATCTTCAATATCACGCTTTACAAGCATATTAGCAAATATTGAAACAAATATTGGAGATTCAAAATTATTATCATTATTTGAATTATATTCATTCTCTGATGTGGTAATTGGAATAATGTTATTAATATTTTCTTCAATTGACTTGTTGTCAGGTAAAAGATAAGAAGATTGTACGATTTTTACTAGCTTGTTTTCATTTTTCAGAAGCACCATCCAGTCATGTTGATAGCTACGTTGAAGATATACAACAGCTGCACATTTTTTTAATTGTACATCAGCATTTTCCTGCTTTTCTTTTAGAGAGTGAAAAAGTATAAATGTATCATTAAGTCTGTCTTTAATTTCTCGAATAGTGAGGTTTTCTCCTTTTCCAATCCATTGTAAGTCTTTGAGGTAATTTATTCTAACATATTCAAATGTGTCAGTTGGAGTTGGCTTAATATTGAGAAGGCTTATGTTATCGTGAAGAATATTAAGCATCAAGTCATTAATATTTTCATTATGAATAGGCTTAATTGTAATTGTATAATCGAATATTTTTGAATATATAAGTTCACTAATTCCTGGCTTCAATGCCACTTCCGATTTTAATGATACTATGTATATAATTTGGTCTTTTTTATTCGTTGGGAGAAGGTTTACAAACCGATAAAGCTCTTTAAGAAAATATGTCGTAATATCTTGATCTCTGATTCTATCAATATCTTCAATAAAGATGACCTGTTTTAAATTTGAACCACCAATGCGTAATAGTCTATCAGCGACTTCACGGTATACTTCGAATAAATCTGCTGAATCTGGATCGACTTTCCCTTGTGAGTCCCATAATGAGAATATAAAATTTCCACGTATAATTCCAATAAATAGTAGTAAAGCACTTAGAAAGAGAAAGAAGGGAGAAAGGTTTGACAACAATGATACAAGATTTATAAGTGAATCAATTGCCATTTCATTTTTAGCATTAAATATTTGAATTAGTAGAGGCTCAATTCGGTCATAATTGTAGAAATCTTTTAAATAAATGTATATTGAAAATATAAGTCCAGATAAAATAATGAAAATAAAACTTGAGTAGGTTGAAACAGAAAGCGATAGCTTTCCGTAATTTTTACTTAGTCTATGATTGATATATTTTGCAAAGTTTCTGTTTCTTTTTTTATTTCCAAACGCCAATTGGTATAGAAATGACTTTGTTGAAATTGTTACAGTTTTTGTATTGCTTTCGTTTGTACTTTGATCAAAAAAACTATCCCAAAGATTAATTATAATTGTTTTTTTAAATTTGTTTTTTTCTAACTTATGCTTAAGCTTTTCGGTTAGGCTAGATTTCCCGGAACCATAATCACCGATTATACCAATAATGTGAGCGTTCTCTTTGATTGCCTCCTTTATTGCTTCCGCTTGCATATCAAATCCAAATAAATCATCTTTGTCTTTTGATATAGGACTATTCTTAAAAATAACCGGATGCTTATTTTCTACTTCATTTAATTTCGTTAAGGGTGCAATTTTAAGTCTAATAAAATTAGCTAAATAATTTAACATTATTGATCCTCACTAAATAATTTATTCAATTTGAAATAATTGCTTGAATATTTCTTTTATAAATACTTGATTGTACTTCATGTTGATTTTTCGCGCGAAGCATCGTACTAAAATTGGCTTAACATTTATAGCCTGGCCCAAACGGTTTTGTATAGCAACGATACGAAGGATAGACGTATTATGTGTATGGGTTTTCTGCACAAACCATAACAAAGCTTTATAAGGTTGACGCAATTTTTTAAGTCTCTGATTCAATAGAATAAATGCTTGCACTTTCTTTAAGATTTCCATCTATAAGCATCAAATCACAGTTTGTAATTCCACTTGTCAAAGATTCATTGTGCAAAGCAACAAGTTCACTTATTCTAGTAGATGGCCCGCCATTATCTATAACCAAATAAATCGCATTAGTTGTTTTTTCTGCCTTTTTATACTCCCCTATTTGTGTCGTATATCCATGTAGTAATTGTTTATTTGTTGTTAATTTAATTTCAACTACAATTCTTAATACGTATCCAATACTAAATTTAAAGTCAACAGCACCTCTACCAGAGTTTGTTTCAGGATTAATATCAGTATTATTTGCCTTACAATATGCATCAGCTATTCCATAAAATAATCTTTGTGCAATTCTTTCGCGACGAGGTTTACCATTTGCATATAATATTTCGGAGAGCCCATTATTCTCAATTAATTCCTTAAACATTTTACATATTTCCAGAACAAGAATATTTAATTCTATCCTGGTAGAAACCTTTGCTTTTGTAATCTTTAGCGGGATTCGCGATGTTATTTCTTTTGCAGCCTGATACCATGAATTCTCCCCCAAAGGATCTAGTAAAAAATCATAAGGATCAAGTGAAAATTCACGATATTCATAAATTAAAGATTTAATAAGCTCTGAATCCTGTAGAACAACTCGACGTGCTGCATGTTTCTTAGCTGTGGTAGTCATTTTTTTCCAATCATCTCCGATTTGCCTGTTAATTTCACTTCTTACTTTTTCATTTAGCATACATATTAGACTTATATCTTCCCATTCAGTAGCAACTGGTAATTCATGTAAGATTTCCTTTGGAAGAAGATATAATTTCTTTCCATTGAAGGGGTTTAAAATTAATCCATCTACAAACTTAATATCTTTTCGAGATTTATTGTCTATTCCTATTTTCGTTAGAACTCGAATCGAATAAGCATGCAAATATCCACTTATTGTCCGGGCAATAAAATCACTAATTCTATCTGGTCCAATATCATCTTCAAACAACCCAACTATTTCAAATATTTCTGGTTCTTTCACACCTGCATCAATTATTTCTTTACCAGAACGTAGAATTTTTATCTTTAGCTCTTTTCCAGACCCCGAACCTGCTGTTCCGTTTTCAGAATATCCAAGGCAGATTTCTTCAAATTCTGTCATCTTTAATAATTCAAATGCCTCTCGCCAAAATCTATCTTCATCTTTTTTCGAAACACTTAACAATGTACCTATTTGATTGAACAATTTTGAAATTGCATCATAAGCACCAATTAATTCGGGTATATTAGCATCCCTAATACGAATAAAGTTAACAAACATCCGTGAATCAAAATCAAGAAGTGTATCAAAGCATCCTTCAGAATCTAATAATACTTTAGGTATTTGCAGAAAATCACTTAATGAAATAGACATATTTTCACCTCTTCGGCGCGAAGCATCGACCTAACAACAATTCACTTATTCTGTATAACTCCCAAATCATCATTTTACACCAATCCAAAAAACGCGCAAGCCACAATTCCTGTTTTAAAAAGAAAATATCACGACTTGCTTAATCAAGACTTATGTTATACGACAGGATTAACACTTTTATTCGCACTCCATGAATGCTATATTCTTAATATATGCCCCTCTACATCGGCACCTGTTCCTGGAACTACGACTCCTGGGTTGGGCTGGTGTATGACCAGCCTGAATCGCGGTCCGTCGACTACCTCGCCGCGTACGCGAAGCGATACAGGACGGTCGAAGTCGATTCCTGGTTCTACAAGATTCCGACCATGAGGGAAGTTGAGGAGTACGCGGCCGTCGTCGATTCAGGCTTCAGCTTCGTCGTCAAGGCGCCTCAGGACATCACGCTTACGCATAAGCGGGGCGACATAGAGCCGAATCCTGCCTTCCTTTCGCCCAAGCTCTTCGGACATTTCCTCGAAAGGCTCTCGCCGATAAAAGGTCAGATCGGCGCCATCATCCTCGAATTCGAGTACCTGAACCGCCAGAAGATGGCTGGCCAGAAGGCCTTCATCGATGCGTTGCGCGCCTTCCTCGATCGCGTGCCCAGGTATATTCCCATCGCTGTGGAGCCGCGGAACGGGCCTTACCTCGACGAAGCCTGATTCTCCTTCCTGGCTGAAGCCAAGGTCTCCCATGTCTTCTCGGAAAAGCAGTTCATGCCGCCCATCGTCGAACTGTGCGCGCGCTACTCAAGACTTCTCAACGATCTCGTCATCATCCGCCTGCTCGGCGACGACCGGAAAAAGATAGAGGAAGCCTCGGGAGGACGTTGGGACAGGATCATCGATCCGAAGCCCGAGCTTCCCCTCATAGCGGCCATGGTTTCGGACCTGGTCGCGTCGGGGCGCGAGGTCAGAGTCGACGTCAACAATCATTATGAGGGTTCGGCGCCGGAAAGCATCGAAAGGTTGAAAGGTTTTCTCCTTTCTCCGTTGTGAAATCTCCCTGCGTGGATAATACTATTAAGAACGAGAGCATTCATCGTCTACGATGTATGCCGCTCAAATAAACCAGGAGACACCAGGGTGAAAGCGAACTGTTCACATTCACAGGCACGTTATGCGATCATTATCGCGCTTCTGTTGCTCATCGGCGGCTTGTTGCCGGCGACGGCCGAGCCGGGCGCCCTCCTTGCGTCATCATTCACGCCACGTCAGCTTGCCTCCATAGCCAAGGAAGCGAGCGAAGCGGTTGAGCAAGCCCTGCAAGCCACGGGAGCCTCAGCGGCTAGCGTCGCCCTGGGCGACGGAGGCGGCACGGTATGGTCCGCTCAATTTGGATTGGCCGACAAGGAAGCGAAGAAGGCGCCTGAGCCGGAGACGATGTTCGGCATAGGTTCCACAAGCAAGATGTTCGCGACCGCCGCGGCCATGATACTTGTGGACAGAGGCCTGATCGGGCTGGATATGCCCCTCGTCGCCTATCTGCCCGAGTTCCGCATGGCGACGCCGGGCTACGAAAAAATAACCGTGCGCATGCTGCTCAACCATTCCGCGGGATTCCCGGGAACGGACTACCGCAACGCGATGACGCGCGCCCCGATTCAGGGCTATGCCGATCAGGTTCAGGCGACCCTCGCCGAATCAAGGCTGAAACACGAGCCGGGATGGATGAACGTCTACGCCAATGACGGCTTTACCATGGTGGAACTTCTTGTCAAGAAAATGACGGGCCTCGATTATCCCGCCTTCATCGAAAAGGAAATTCTTTCGCCCTTGGGAATGAACCATTCGCTCTACCCGCTCGCCTCCTTCCGCGAAGGAAGCTTCGCCAGGCCCTATGCCGGGGAACAGCCCCTCCAGCAGGAGTACGTGGGACCCTTGGCCTCGGGCGGGCTCTACTCCACTCCTTCCGATCTCACGCGTTTCGCGGCGATGTTTATCGGGAAGGGCAGTCTGCGGGAGAAGCGGATTCTCTCTCCTGAATCCGTAGCCGCCATGGCTCTGGACCAGACCGCGGGGAGATTCAGTCCCTTGCCCAGCGGCTATTTCCGCAATGGTCTTGGATGGGACACCGTCGATCATGAAGGAATGGCGGCCTTCGGGATCAAGGCTTGGCAGAAGGGCGGCGACACCAATTCCTACGGCTCGACCCTCATCGTCCTGCCGGAAGAAGGCCTCTCGGTAGCGGTGACCGGCGCCTCGGGCCTGCATTCAGACAGCGCGAACGCGATCGCCGAAATAGTATTGGCTCGCGCCCTCGTGGAAAAAGGCAGGCTCGCGGCCATGCCGGTCGCGGTTCCGGCGGCAGCCCTGCAGACGGCGGCTGTTCCCTCCGAATTTCTCCAGAACATGTCAGGCGTCTACGCTTCCTTCAACGCAGTCAACAAAATCGAACTCCGTGCCGACGGCAGCCTTTCATTGTATTCATACAAGAATGACGCGTGGGTGCTGGCCCTTCAGGGGATGAGCTATCGCGATGACGGATGGTTCAGCTCCAGCGATGCCGGCGCTCCTCCTGTCGACGTTACCAGGATCGTGGCGGATGGCCGCGATTACCTGGCGATCCGCATTCCGAGCGCGCATGGGTGGTATCGATCGGCCATGCCGTTCGCGCAAAAAATCGCCCCGCAGCCTCCTCTTTCTCCCGCGTGGCAAAAACGAATGGGCAAGACATGGCTTCCCGTAAATTACGCGGCCGAAGACGATTACCTCGCCAAGGGCGCTGACCCCAGGATCTGGCTTAAGACGATAGAAGGCGCCGAAGGGTATGTATTCTCCCGCGGTCCCGATGGCTGGATGGCGACGATACCCGCGACCGGAAACGGGGATTATGAATCCCGCTCATTCATTCTCATCCCGCAAATAAATGGCAGGGATTTATACGACGTGAAGGTCATCCAGCGGGACGGAGAGGAATGGCTTCGCGAAACGAGCACTCTGTATCGGCCCCTCGATTCCGTGCCCGCGCTGAGTCTCGGCGAGAGTCGCGTAACGACAGGCCCCGAAGGTTATGCGGAATGGCGTCGCCTGCCTGCCGAAGCCCAATTCACCGTGACCGGGGCGAAAACCTTCAAATTCTACGACGCGGATTTCGCGCAGCAGAATTCTGATTCCCTCACGACGGGCGCAGGCGGCGGGTATCTGGCCGTTTTCGGCGTCCCGGGCGGCAGCGCGCGAATTTCGGTGCGCTCCATCTCGAAATCTCAGGCTGCGATTTCCGTCCCCTTCTCCCCCGAGCAGCAGGCGCGGATAGCCGAGGCCGGGCGCAAGGCCGCCGAGTCTGTCATGGAATCCTCGGGCGGATCAGCCCTGACCGCCGCTCTTGTCGATGAAAGCGGGCTCGTCTGGGCCGGGCAGTTCGGGTTGGCCGACAAGGCGACC
>CAXXGJ010000006.1:0-456625 GCA_963677895.2 Treponemataceae bacterium
TCCATAGTCCTATGGGTACATTCGAATATCTAAAATTGACAATTCAAAACCGTGCAGTAGTCTTTAGCAAGAGATTTTTTCTTGCTTTTCTTATCGCTGTAATGCTTTTTCTTACTACCGGCGCACTGTCTTGGCTTGGAGTACCAACACAATTTCCCTGGTGGATGAAAGCTACATTACTCTGCATTCTCCTAATATTTCTTCTTCGCGCTCTTATCGTATTCCCGTGGGAAAAGAAAAAGATCAAGCAAATTGAAAAGTACCTCGATAACTGCGAATATTCTCTGGCAGATAAGTCGCTAAAACAGCCACACATTTTCTATGGAATGCCAGCAAAGATAAAATTGATAAAACTGAAAATTCGTCGCTCAATTCAAAAGGAAGATATTTTCAACGAGTACATGGAAGTCCACGAGCTAAAAAGGCTGGCACTTTTGCAGAGTGAAAAAAGAAATGCAACCCTACGTGAAGCCACGGTTCTCTATCGCGCTGGCGATTATCGGGATTTCAAGACTGTTCTTTCGGGAATAACAAAAGAGACGCTAGCCACTCCGGATGAAAAATGGCTCTACGCACAACTCTTAGGATTCCAATTCGCGCAAGAGGGAAATTATGCAGCGGCAAAGTCCGTCCTTGAGAACGCGATTGCCGAATCTTTACACGAATCACAGGAAAAACAGCTCGTCCCGTATCTCAATCTAGCAGTTTTTGAAACATTAAGCGGAAACTTCAATGAGGCGGAATCATCATTCCTCAAGGCGATGGATATTCTTCGCGAACATCCGCAGCCGTACCTTTTTGAGGACGTATTCCATAACCTAATCCAAGCAAAAATAAAAAATGGAAAAATAGGTGAGGCAGTAGCTCTCCTTAATGAATACCGAACATGTGTCGATAGGAACAATCCTTATCAGTTGATGGGACTCTCGAATGAATGGCTCATGTTGGCAAGACAAACGGAAATCCTCAACTTCCTCTATTTATCGTATGCAATTATGGATGCGGAGATAAAGCCACGATTAAGCAATGAGGAATGGCTTGCGGAGTTTGTCTCGGAAATTCACTCTATGACGAACGATCCAGTGGATAACTCGATCAATTTCTACAAAGCAGATCTGCTATTCACAGAACTCATAGAAATGGGTTTCCCGAAGAACTTTTACGCTCTAAAAGAGCTGTATTTTTCACTCTCTTCTCTTCCTCTCGACCGACTCAAGGAGTTCGACATCCTCTTGAACAAGACGATTACGGCCCTCTTGGATCTTCGTTCACGCGTGGAAGAGTATTTGAAAGACATACCGCGACAACTACTCGATATCAGATTCTCTTGGCTCAGTGATCTCTCATTTTTACATAAAATTGTTCCTATGCATCCAGAGGATTACAATAGAAGTTTCTTTGAAACACTGTTCATAAACCTCGACGAACTGGCAAGACAGGCAAAAGACAAGGAAAATCCAACTCTTCAGATCCGCGCATTAATCTTAATATGCGATGACTATGTTAATTACTCACTCAGCCTCAACGAGGATTTTAGATCACAATTCAAGGCGAGGGCGCATGAGGCTTTGAATCAAGCCAGCCTCCTAACCGAACAACGGATCGCCGATCCTGCGGTCGAAGAGTTCCTCATTGGCCTCGCATGGTTTGAGCTACATATTAATGGAGACAAAGTGAATGCGGCGCATTGGATCGGTATGTTCGAAAAGCGCGGCACAAATATACATCACTATGCGCTCTGGATGCAGAAGTATTACTCCGAGGTTAAGCAAGCACTACCAAGCATAGCATGACCATATCTCTCACTGTGCTCATTGGATGAAAAACAGGAAATTCCTCTTGACAATACAACATATATATTGTATTCATTTCTTATGACGGGGAAACAAGTCCTCGATCTACTCAAGGCACACGGATGGTCGCTCGACAGAATAGCCGGCTCCCACCATATCATGGTGAAAGAAGGCTTTCCGACCATCTCAGTCCCGGTGCATGGATCAAAAGATTTGAAACCAGGCACCCTTCACGCCATCCTGAAGGCTGGCGGCATAAAGTAGGAAGAAACAAATGGTATATTACTGCAATCTAATGCCCGATCCTGATTCCGGAGGATTCGTCGTCACCTTTCCCGACATTCCCGGCGTCGTCACCGAAGGCGACACAAAGGATGAGGCTTTATTCAACGCATGGGAAGCGCTCAACGGCGTGCTCGAATCGATAGTGAGCCGTGGGATGCCTCTTCCCGAAGGGAAAGCAGACAGAGATGAAGGCCTCCTTCCCATCAATGTGGAACCACACATCGTCACCGCATGGGAACTCAGAAAGCTTCGCGGGAGTCTTCCTCAATCGGAGATCGCGAAACGCCTTGGCCTCACCTATCAGGCATATCAACGCCTGGAAAACCCGATAAAAGGAAATCCGACGATAAAGACACTCGAGAAGGTAGCCAAGGTTTTTGGGAAACGCTTAGTCATCACAATGGTCTAAGCCTCCAATTAAGAAGCGTCTCAAAGGTTTATATTGCGCCTCTAGATGGACCAGTCATCGCGAGGCGCCCCCTCGGTTCCTTCCATGGCCGCCGCGCTTTCCACCAGCGCATTGATCCGCGAAAAGACCTTGCAGGTATAACAATACCGCTCGCCGATCCCGGAAGCTTTCGCGGAAGCGCAGAGGCCGCCCGTGAAAAACCAGCAGAAGTGGCCCTCACCCGTCACGTAGGCGAGGCATTCCTTCCGCGACTCATCGGAACAGGACTTCGTCGACCAGCAGGGGCTTTCCTGGGCGAATGATTTTTCGTTCAGTTTGAAAAGAAGAAAGTAGAGCATTCTTTCGACGTTCGAAGGAACGTTGCGCCAGCCCTGCTCATAACTTTCCACCGCCTTGAGCGATATGCCGAGAAGGCGCGCCAGATCGCGTTGACTTTTGCCCAGAAGCAGCCTCGCCCTGGCGAATCCCGCCCTGTCCATGGGACGAAGCTCAGAAAGCGCGCCTTCGGTCAGGCCAGCGCCCATTTCAGAGCCAATGTAAGAACTCACGTTGTCGTCAGCGTTTCCCATGATCGCAGCCCTCCACGGCACTACCACTCAGTGGTATTACCACTACGTGGTAGAGCCATTCTCACACCGATTGGAGGGCTTGATCAAGAGCGCGGCGACAAGGACGAAGGCCCGCTCAGAAAGCCGGAACCACCCCGCCGCCATAGGTCTTGAGAATGAAATCCTTCACTTTCTGCGAAGTGAGCGCCTTCGCCAGCGCCACGATGCGCGGATCCTTCGTCTCGCCCTTCCTCACCGCGAGAATGTTGGCGTAAGGGGAATCCCCGCCCTCGAGCAGGAGCGAATCCTTCACCGGGTTGAAGCCCGCCTGTAGCGCGTAGTTGCCGTTGATGACGGCTCCCGCCACGTCCAGGAGCGTGCGCGGAAGCTGCGGCGCCTCGATCTCCTTGAACTGGAACTTCTTGGGATTCTCGGCGATATCCCTCGTCGTCGCCTCAAGACCGGCATTGGCCCTGAGCTTGATCAGTCCCTTGGACTGCAGGAATATCAGCGCCCTCCCCTCGTTGGTCGGATCGTTGGGAATCGCTATCGTCGCGCCCGCCGGAAAGTCGGAAACCTTCCTGTACTTCTTGGAATAGAGCCCGAGCGGTTCGACGTGGACGGCCACGGCGCTTTCAAGGTCGAGCTTGCGCGCCGACGCGAAGGACTCGAGGTAGGGAAGATGCTGGAAGAAGTTGGCGTCCAGCTGCTTCTCCGCGAGGGCGATGTTCGGCGTGACATAGTCGGAGAATTCGACGATTTCGAGCCTGATGCCCTGGGCGGCAAGATCGGCCTTGATCACGTTGAGAATCTCGGCATGGGGAACGGCGGTCGCCCCGACCTTGAGGCTGGTCTGGGCAGCGCCTTGGGCCGTGCCCTGCGCGATCGCCGCGAGGGCGATGACACCGGCAATGAGTATCCTGAAAAATTTGCGGTTCATGTGAACCTCCTGGGGTGAGTTATCGATGCCTCAAGGCATCGCGTGGAGACTGGGGTGAGGATATGGTCTTTCTGGAGAGGATGGTTTAGATGAGGGAGATTGCGCGCGCCCTGCGCCTGGCGGATTGCGGCCCGAGATGGCCGCTCCGCATGAAACATACGAACAGTTGCTGCGCTTTCATGGTTTCTCTTGCCGGCTAGAATGCCGTATCGGCCAGGTTTCTGTCAATCGGCATTCTACACAAAGAAACAAATACCTATCTAAAATTCAGATCAGCGGAGTTTTTTTACCCTAATGTCATATTATTTTAATAATATACAAAAAAAGTACATTTTAGGGCTTGCCAATTTTCTATCGCTATATTAACATTCCTATATCTTTTGAATTGTTTCATTAAAAAAGTTGTGGAGGCGTTTATGAAAAAAGTTATGTTCAAGACCTACAGCTATGCTCTGTTGGTCACCACCCTGGCAGTCTTCCTGTTTTCCTGCGCAAACCCCGTTCAGTTCGACGCAACCTCGGAAGCAAACACTAAGTCTCTTTACGCGCCTACGTTGATTTCCGATCCCAACAACAAAGACGTTCTCAACATGAAAAACGGGACGACGATCGATTCGGCCAAGCTCGACCGGCAACCTTCGGTGAACGATACGCTCGGACCGGTTACTTTCACGAAAATCTACTACAAAGGCACCGAAGCGATCGGATTCGATTTTGTCTCGACAAAGCCAGTCCTCGCCGTATACGTTAAGGCATCCACTGGCGGCAATCTCTATAGCTACCCCGCCCCGGGCGTCTTCGGCGACACCGAGCTGTACACCCAGGTCAATCCCACCAATCATCTGAACTATGGCATCAGCCATGTGGATTTCGCCTGGGCTACCACCGGCACTCCCTCAACAACCACCACGACCGTGGCTGTTCCCGTTGATCCCACCCTCTACTCCATCTCCGGTTTCGTCTTCCACGATCTCAACAACAATGGCGTAAAGGATAGCGGCGAAGCCGGAATCGATGGCGTGCCCCTCAGCCTTGGCAACAACGTGAACGCGACATCCGACTCGAACGGCGCTTATTCCTTCGCGAACCTCGCGGCCGGCAGCTACACCGTGACTTCGATGGGAAAAGACAACTTCTGGGCCACCCCCTATGACGCTCCCGTCACCGCCAAAGCAGTGACCCTGCCCGAATCGGCGACCGGCGTCAATTTTGGCCTCTCGTACGAGAGCGTCTCGGGATTCACGTTCAAGGACAGCAATGCCGACGGCATCCTGAACAGCGGCGAAGCGGGCATCGGGGGCGTAGCCCTCACCCTCGGCGGCGCGGCTTCCGGCAACGTCACTTCGGGTTCCGACGGTTCCTACCTCTTCAATTACCTCAAAGGCGGCAGCGCCCTCTACACGGTGTCCGCGAGCGATGTGGGCGGTGAATTCCATACGCCCTATCTCGCTCCCAAAACATCCTGGACCGGCAACGCGAGCATGAGCGGCGTCAACTTCGGGTATTCCCATGAGAAGATCGCCGGAGTCGTTTTCTACGACGCGAACCGCAACGATGCCTATGATTCGGGCGAGCCCCTCCTGAACGGCTTCACCGTTCGCCTGGGCAACGACAAGGTAACCACCACGGTGGACGGCGCCTACGCGTTCGACAACCTCATCGGCGCGACTTCCTACACCGTTTCAGCCGACGACAGGACCGGATTCGTCCACAGCGTCGCGGCCTCCAGGACGGTGACCCCCGCCAACAGCGTTCCCGCCGTCGCCAACTTCGGCTTCGCGGTCGACTACAACTGGATCGTCGGGAAGACGGCCAATGGCTTCACCATCGGTTACTGGAAAACCAACCTCGACAAGGCTATCGCCAACAAGACGGCCGGCACCCAGGTGAGCAAGGCGAACCTGCTCGCGTACGTGAACCAGCTCTCGACCTTCGCCCTGTACCCCCTCAACGTCTCGTCGATGCAAGAGGCTTCCAATTACCTGAGCGCTACCGGTTCGGCACCCACCCTCCTGCTTTCCAAGCAGCTCATGGGCTCCGAATTCAACTACGCCTCGGGCGCCTACATCGGCGGCAACGCCCTCGCCACCGAATTCTTCCTCTACGACGGCGAGTACATGCTGGCGAACTCGGGCTCTTTCACTTCCGCCCAGCTCCTGGCACAGAAAGACAAGTATGACGCGTACAACAACAGCCACGGAGGCGCGGTGCTCTTCTAGAATTACACAGGGCGGAATCGGGGATTGCGCCCCCGGTTCCGCCGCGGGAAGACGAAAGGGGCTGGCCGGAATTCCGGCCAGCCCCTTTTTTATGAAAACCCGGCACTACTACCGCCGGCAAGCTTACATAACCGAAATAGACTTTTATTTCTTCTCGGCGGCGCTCGCGCCCGCTATCCTTCCGAAAACCATGATGTCGGCGATGGCGTTACCGCCCAGGCGGTTGCCCGCGTGGATGCCACCGGTCACCTCGCCGGCGGCGAAGAGACCGGGAATGGCCTTTCCGGCCGCGTTGAGGACGCGCGCCTGCGTGTCGATCGCCAGACCGCCCATCGTGTGGTGGACCGAGGGCGAGCGCGGCGTGGCGTAGAAGGGACCCTGCGTGAGTTTGGGCCCGAAGTTGCGCTTGCCGAAATCGGGATCGGCGCCCTTTTCGATGTAGCTGTTATACTTCTCGATCTCGGAGCTGAGGGCGCCGGGGGCCATGCCAAGCTGAGTCTCGAGACCGGCGAGGGTGTCGGCCTTGTATACGTCATGGTTCTTGATCAGGGTGTCGATGTCGTCGCCCCAGCCATTCTTGCCGCCCGACTGCGGATTGCCCGCCGTGACCTGGTCGCAGATGATGTAGAAGAGGCCTTTGTCCTGCTTGAGCGCCCCAGCGGCGAGAACGTCGCGCTCGGCGTACTCGTTCACGAAGCGTTTGCCCTGGCTGTTGACGAAAACCTGGCTCTCGGCGCTGCCCCAGAGGCCGCCCGCGAGGGAGCCCGAAACGGGGTGCGAGGAGGGCATGAGCTGAATGAAGCCCATGCCGACGAGGTTGGCGCCGGCCTTCTCGCCCATGACGATGCCGTCGCCGGTGGAGGTCGGCGCGTTGGTGGTGGGCATGGTGAGGGGCATAGCGGGCCAGTAAGTGTTGTACTTGGCGCGCATCTCGGGATTGGCGCCGAAGCCGCCGGTAGCCATGACGACGCCCTTGGAAGCCTTGAGCGTGACTTTCGTGCCGTCGACCCTGGTCGCCTTCACGCCCACGACTGCGCCCTTCGCCATGATGAGCTCATCGGCCTTGGTTTCAAGCATGATCTCGACGCCCAGCTTTTTCGCGTTGTCGGCGAGGGTGCCGATAAAGCCGGTGCCCACAGGTTTCGCGCTGCCGTGGGTTCGGGGCCACAGGGCGCCGAGAACGGTGCTGATTTCTTTTTTAAAGGGAAGTCCGAGAGACTCGAGCCACTGCATGGCCTTGGGGGAGTTCGTCGTCAGCGTCCGCACGAGCTCCAGGTCGCCGTGGATGGCGTTGCCCTTGAGGTCGACGCGCTTTCCGCCGAAATAGGTCTGCATCATGTGGAGCTCGACGGAGTCGAAGAGCTTGTCGGAACCCGAAGCGACATAGGCGCGGATCTGGTCCTTGAGGATCCTGAGGGTCGGACCGTACTCGCCCACCGAAGCCTCGTCGATGTCGAGGAAGGACTTGAGGTCGCCGAGAAGGGGCGCCGTCATCTTGACCGCATCCTGTCGCGAAGGATCCACGGCGTTGTAGGCGCCGCCGGCCCTGATCGTGTTCCCGCCCAGGGCGGGAGCCTTCTCGATAAGGATGACCTTGGCGCCCTTCTCCGCCGCGGAGACGGCGGCCGCGAGGCCGGCGCCGCCGCCGCCGATGATCACCACGTCCGTCGACTTCTCGACGGCGGCGCCGGCGGCCTTCTTCACCTCAGCCTGTTTGCCCATCAAAGCCTCGACCGAACCGCCCGCCTGCTTCACGCAGTCGGCGACGGCTTCGAGTATGGCCTCGCTCGTGAGCGTGACGCCTGACACGACGTCGATGGCGAGGGACTGGCTCTTGACGATGGCCTCGGGCACCCGCGCGATCGCCGTATCGCTGATTCCCGGCGTCTCGCCGTGCTTCACGACCTCGACCTTCTTGATCGCGTCGGACGAGAAGGTAACCTTCACCGCCACGGGGCCGTTCTTACCGTTCGCCTCAGCCGTGTAGGTCCCCGCCTTGAAAGCGGCCGCCTTGGCCGTTTCGGGCTTAGTCGTGCAGGCGACGATAGACAGGACCGCCAACGCGCAGACGAGGGCGAGGGCGGCGCTCTTCATGAACTTCTTCATACCAACTCCTTGTACGCGGGATCCGGCGACGCGACGACCCTTCCCGGACGCGTTGCCGCGCCAAAAGGCCGCTCTTTTCGATGCCCGGACCCGTACAAGTGTCGGAGGATAAAGCGTGGGGTAACCACGCAGTCAAGCGATAAAATATTATTTTATCGAAAAACCCAAAGAAATGTAGTAAAGCCTACCCTTCTCGGTTTCGCAGAAGGTGGCGAGAAGACCGGTAAGATCGCTCGCGATCTCGGCGCCCAGCGATTCCGCCTTCTCGAAGATGCCGTTGAGGTCGCTCTTCCTGAGCGAGAAGGGGTCGTAGGTAGCCACGAGGGTACAGAGATTTTTTGATTTCGCGAAAAAAGAAACCGGCGGACTGAGGTCGAAATCGAAAGCCTTCGCCCATTCCTCGCGCACGCCGACGCCGATAGACACGGGAAGCCTGTCCACGGCGGGGTCGACAAGGCTCTCGCGGGGGACGTTGAGGGCGACGCAGGTGTATTGGGGACGGGTCATCCACTGATCCAGGATGCGGAGCGCGGCGCGGCTCCGCTGCCCGCCTTCGCCGAAGAGGATGAGGCGATAAAGATTGAAGACTTGTTCCGCCCCGCGCACTTCCACCCGGCCCATGCGCGAGGGGATGGCGGTGAGCATCTCCCTTTGCTGACGCACCCGGGCGAGATTGAGCCGGAGCGACTCCAGCTCGGCCTCGATGGCTATTTCGTGCGCGGCGTAGAGTTCGGCCTGTTCCTCGATGCAGGCGTTGGCCTTGTCTATGATGGCCGGTATGGGCAGCTCGAGTCCGCGGCAAATCCTCGTCAGGAGCATGTCCACGGCGTTGGCGGCCGAATATTTGCGGTAATTGTTCGCCGCCACCCCTTCGGGGGCTATGATGCCGCGATTCACGTAATGTCTCAGGGTCTCGCCGGTGACGCCGGTCAGTCTGCAGAACTCCCTGGCGCCGAAACTCGTCTTGTCCATTCCGTCCGGTTTTCCTTTCCTAGAAAAGACTAAAAATCATGTCGAGTATAGCCTTCCCCCCGGAAAAGCTTCAACCCGCCCGCTTGCGCCGAAAGCCCATCGCCGCTATGCTTTTCCCATGGAAATCCCGCTAAGCCTGAAGAAGACAGCCGACGGCCGCCTGGTCTACGGCATTCCCCTTTGGTACCGCATAATGACGGGCATCATGATCGCCCTCATCCTAGGCGGCATGCTCACCACGGCAGGATCGCCCGGCCTCATCGCCTGGCTCATCCTCGTCCTCCTCGTCCTCGGAGCGCTCTACGAGGAAGTCTGGATCGTCGACCCGAAAGCCAGGACCGTCCGACACCTGGGCGGCCTTTGGCCAATAGCCCGCGCCCTAGTCGTGAACTTCGACGATGTCGAAGAGTTCGCCTTGGGGGCCTTTGCCCGCGGCACCGTCCCCGGATCGACCGAGGAATCGGCCGACAAGGAGAGAGCCTTCGCCATGATGAACGGCAAGGACACGAACGATGCCGGCAAGAGCGCCTTCCTCAAGCTGGGGGCGCGCAAACCCTACATCAACCTCCTCTTGAGAACCAAGTCAGGCGAAACCTACCTTGTAGACACCCTGCCGGCCCGCCGGGCAGGCAAACTCAAGAAAGCGGGCGAGGCGCTCGCGGAAGCCTGCGGAAGCCATTTTTCCGGCAAGAACTGAGACGCGACAGGCGCTTTCGCCTATAACAATGCAAATTGAAAAGGGGCAGCCCGCGGATCGGATCGATCCGCGGGCTGCCCCTTCGCATTATCATACTCGCGCTTCAGCCTATGATACCGGCGCTAAGGCGCATGGCGCCGGCGCCTACGCCGAGGCAACGCCGAGGCGGCGGCCTCGGCGCGTCGCGGTCACTCCGGCTTGTGGTAGAGGAAGCAGGCCACCTGGTGGCCGCTTTCGGTCTCCTTGAGCATGGGCCTGTATTTCTTGCAGATATCCATGCGCTTCCAGCAGCGGTCGTAGAAATAGCAGCCGGGACGCTGCTTGTCCGGCGAGGGCACGTCGCCCGTCAGGATGATGCGCTGGCGCTTGGCCTCGACCTTGGGGTCGGGGATGGGCGCGGCCGAAAGCAGGGCCTGGGTATAGGGATGCAGGGGGTTCTTATACAGATCCTTCGAACCCGAAATCTCCACGATCAGACCCAGATACATGACGGCCACTCTGTCGGAAATATACTGGATGACGGCGAGGTCGTGGGCGATGAAGAGATAGGTGAGTCCGAATTCCTTCTGCAGATCCTTGAAGAGATTGAGGATCTGAGACTGGATGGAGACGTCGAGGGCCGAGACCGGCTCGTCGCAGAGCATGAGCTCCGGCTTGAGGGCGAGGGCGCGGGCGATCCCGATCCTCTGGCGCTGACCGCCCGAGAACTCGTGCGGGTAGCGGTTCTTGAAGAAACGCGAAAGCCCCACGCGCTCCATGAGATTGTCCACCCTGTCGTTGCGTTCCTCGCCGCTCATGTCGAGAAGGCCGCGCTGCTGGAATATCTTCATGGGCTCGGAGATGATTTCGCCCGCCGTCATGCGAGGATTGAGCGAGGCGTAGGGATCCTGGAAAACCATCTGCATATTCTTGCGCGCCGAAAGAAGATCGTGCGCCGAGGTCTTCATCAGATCCTTGCCCTTGAGGAAAACCTCGCCGGCCGTGGGCTTGTAGAGCTGGGCTATGGCGCGGACGGTCGTGGACTTTCCGCAGCCCGATTCGCCCACGAGACCGAGGGTTTCGCCCCGCTTTATCTGGAAACTGATGCCGTCCACCGCGTAGATATAGCCCTTTTCCTTGGAAAAGAGAGACCTCCCCAGGGAAAAGTGCATTTTGAGGTTGCGTACGTCCAGCAATACTTCGTTTTCGCTCATTTCTTTTCCTCCGCGTAGAGCCAGCACGACACGGCGCGGCCATTTTCCGAATGCACGACGGTGGGATATTTCTTCTTGCAGATATCCATCGCCTTTTCGCAGCGCGGATAGAAAGGACAGCAGTCCGGAAGGTCTATGACGTTGGGCGGTTGTCCCTGGATGGAGAACAGACGCTCGGAATTCTCCCTGTCCAGCCGGGGCACCGAGTGGATGAGACCCTGCGTATAGGGATGCATGGGCTCGCCGAAAATATCCTCGGTCCGCCCGCGTTCCACCACCCTGCCCGCGTACATGACGCAGATGGTGTTGCACATGCCGGCCACGACGCCCAAGGAATGGGTGATCAGGATGACGGCCGTCCCCAGCTTTTTGGTGAGATCCTTCATCAGCTCGAGAATCTGTGCCTGGATAGTGACGTCGAGGGCGCTCGTCGGCTCGTCCGCGATGAGGATTTCGGGATTGCAGGAAAGCCCCATGGCGATCATGACGCGCTGGCGCATGCCGCCGGAGAACTGGTGCGGATACTGGTCGATGCGCTTCTCGGGCGCGGGAATGCCGGCCAGTTTGAGCATCTCGATGGCCTTCGCCTTGGCCGCCTTCTTGTCCAGCCCCTGATGGAGGACGATGGTCTCTATCATCTGGGTGGAAACCTTGAGGAAGGGGTTGAGCGAGGTCATCGGATCCTGGAAAATCATCGAAATCTTGTTTCCGCGGATATGGCGGATCTCGTTCGCGGACATTTTGAGAATGTCCTTGTCGTGGAAAAGCACCTGGCCGCCGGCGATCTTTCCGGGCGGGTTCGGGATGAGGTTGATTATGGAAAGATTGGTGACGCTCTTGCCGGAACCGGACTCCCCCACGATGCCGAGCGTCTCGCCCTTGTGCAGGTCGAAACTCACGCCATCGACGGCTTTCACGATCCCCTCGTCAACGTGGAAATATGTCTTCAGGTCCTTGACCTGTAGGATGACTTCTTCTGTCATGCTTGCGGCTCCTTGCTCAGGTTCGGTTTTTGCTCTGCGGATCCAGCGCGTCGCGCAGACCGTCTCCCAGGAAGTTCATAGAGAACAGGAAGATAGTCATCGCAATCGCCGGGCCCAGGAGCTGCCAGGTCGAATACTCCATCGCTTTGACGCCCTCGGAAACCAGGGTCCCCCAGGACGCGTCGGGCGCCGAAACGCCGAGGCCAAGGAAGGAGAGGAAAGACTCGTTCATGATGAAGCTGGGCATCAGCAGGGTGGAAAAAACCACGATGACGCCCAAGGTGTTCGGGAGCAGGTGCCGGAAGATGATCCTCGGCACGCTCGCGCCCATGGACCTGGCCGCCTCGACAAACTCGGAGTTTTTCAGGCTGATGATCTGGCCGCGCACGACGCGCGCTATCGTAAGCCAGGACACCAGGGCTATCGCGACGAAGAGGATGATGAAACTCCCCCTCGCCTTCTCGCCGATCATCGCCATGATGATGATGACCATGAGCATATAGGGCAGGCCATACATGATATCGACGAAACGCATCATGAGATTGTCGAGCCAGCCGCCGATGTAGCCTGAAACCGCGCCGAAGATGATGCCCACCAGGGCGGCGGTGAGGGTGCCCACGATGCCGATGGCGAGGGAAATCCTTCCGCCGTAGATGATGCGGGAGAACATGTCGCGTCCGAGATTATCGGTACCAAGAATGTACACTTTTTTGTAATCGGGATTAGTCTCCTCTTCGGCCTTGGCCTTTACGAGGGCTTCCTTCTGGTAATCAAGCTCCCTCTGCAAAGGATCGGATGAAGAAGAGACATCCGTACCCGAACCTCCAAAGTTGAGGGAGAAATTCATGTTTGGATCCACTTCACCTTCGGCAGGAACTTCTTCGGCTGCGGGACCAAAATTAAAGCCGGTCGAAAGATCGTAGCTCGTCTCGGCTTGCGTTGCTTGATGCGACTTGATCGTCTCTTCGAGATCGATGATTCGTCCTTCCAGCTTCTTTATCACGAGCTGGCCGGCCGGCTTAAAGGAAGGCGGTAGGGTCGCATTAGAAAGGATCTGCTCTTTATAATTGTGGATGACTCCCATTTTCGTAAGAAAGGGGGCTGAAAGAGCTATTAGGATATATCCCAACACAATATAGAGGCTGACGAGCGCCATCCTGTTTTTGCGCAGCCTCTTCCAGGCATCCGCCCAGAGGGAGACCGGCTTCATCACCTGATTGAACTCGTTGACCGCCTGCGTTTCTTTCTTGTTGTCACTCATTCCTGACTCCTACTTGTAAGAAATGCGCGGATCGAGGAATCCGTAGATGATGTCCACGATAAGGTTGGCCATGATGAGGACGATCGAATAGACGACGACCTCCCCCATGATCAAGGTGTAATCGCGGTTGATGGCGGACTGGACGAAGGGCCTTCCGATGCCGGGCACGAGGAAGACCGATTCGACCACGACGGAGCCTACGACGATGCCGGAAAAAGCCGGGCCGAGGTAGGTGACGACGGGAAGAAGGGCGCCTTTCAGCACGTGCTTCCACACGACGACCGATTCCTTAAGCCCCTTGGCGCGCGCCGTCCTGATGTAGTCGGAACGAAGCACCTCGAGAATGCTCGCGCGGGAAAGCCTGGCGATATAGGCGAAATAGGGGAAGGACAGGGTAAGCGCCGGTAGGATGATCGCCTTCCATCCGTGAACCGACACCCATTGCCCCATAGGCAAGATTTTCCACCTCATGCCGAGGAAAAGCTGCAGGACGGGACCCATGACGAACAGCGGCACCGAAATGCCCACAACGGCGATCGACACCGCGACATAATCGGGCCACTTGTTCTGCCTGAGCGCCGATATGATGCCGACGGCCACGCCCGAGAAGACGGACATGACGAGGGCGGTGACGCCGAGGGCCATCGACACGGGCAGCCCCTGGTCGATCATCTCGTTGACCGTGATATCCCTGTATCGGAAGGAAGGGCCCAGATCCCAGCGAAGAATATCGCCCAAGTAGCGTAAATATTGTTTGCCGAGGGACTCGTCCATATGGTAACGCTTGAGGAGGTTCTGGAGGATTATCTCCGGAACATCCTTTTCCCGTGAAAACGGGCCGCCGGGAGCGAGCCTGATCATGAAGAAGCTCAAGGTTATGATGATGAGCAGCGTGGGAATCAGGCTCAGCACTCTCCGAATGAAATAACGTGCCATTCGGGATCACTCCTTTTTTTATCTGCCATGCGCGCAGCTACCCCGTAAAAAACCAACGTGGCAGATTCGCGTGACAAGGATTATAGGATGAGCTGAGAACTTCGGTAGTCTCAAGGGAACCAATTATAGCCCAAAATGCTGAAACGTGCTAGGGCCTTATTTCACGGGGAAGGCGCCGGACAAAAAAAGGCCGGGGAAAACCCCGGCCTTGGACGCATGATTCAATCCGCGCTTATTTCTTGGGGCGGATGAATTTCCACAGATGCTCATCCATCGGGTTCGAATACCAGCCATCCCACTTAGTGAGGTCGATCATATTCTGAGTAACATAGAAGTAAACTGGCATTATTGCCATATCTTGATCGATGAGGATAGTTTCAGCATCACCAAGATTTTTCATGCGTTCTGCACCGGAAGTGATTTTTGCTTTTGCAATTAAATCATCATACTTTTTGTTCGAATACAGGCCATCATTCTGGGTTCCTCCGGTGACCCACATATCGCTGAAGGTCGAGGGATCCAGATAGTCGGCGATCCAGCCGGCGCGAGCTATGTCGAAGGCGTGGGACTGGGACCTGGTGTCGAGGTAGGTACCCCACTCCTGATTCACGAGAGTGACATCGACGCCGAGATTGGTCTTCCACTGGGCCTGGATAAATTCGGCAATTTTCTTGTGGTTTGAGCTAGTATTATAGAGTATGGAGAATGATGGAAAGCCCTTGCCGCCCGGATAGCCAGCTTCGGCGAGGAGTTTGCGTGCAGTCTCTGCATCGAAGCTAAAACCCTTGGGGGAAGGATAGCCCGTGCTGGGTGGAACAAAGGTATTTGCCGGGATTTGGCCACCTAGAGTGACTTGTTCAACAAGCGCTTTCTTGTCAAATCCCATTGCAAGAGCCTTGCGGACGCGGGCATCGTCGAGTGGTTTATGAGTGACATTGAGGATATAGTAATAAGATCCGTACTGTGGGGCAACATGGAAGTCCTTGCGCAGCTTTATCTCATTTACCAGTTCAGACGGTACCGCATTAATCCAATCGGCTGCACCGCTCTTGTAGAGGTTGTAGCCAACATTCAAGTCTTCATTGGCAATAAAGGTCACCTTTTTAAGCACGACATTCTTTGCATCCCAATACTTGGGATTCTTTGTGACAACAACACTTTCCTGAGGTTTGTATGCACTGAGGACGAAGGGGCCATTAGATACCCAGTTCTCAGCCTTGACCCACTCATTGCCGAACTTCTCGATCGCGTGCATAGGAACGATTGCGAAGGCGTAATGACAAGCCATGTCGGGGAAGAAGGGGGTGGCGCCGACGAGCTTGACTTCGAAGGTGGATTTATCCACGGCGCGGATCTTCACTGCCTCGGGGCCGGCCTTGCCGGAGAGGTAGTCCATGCCGCCCTCGATATACCCGGCCGGAAGGTCGGCGTACTGGAAAGCGTTCTTGGGATCCATCTTGCGCAGCCAGGACTTGACCACGGTGTCGGCGGTGATTTCGACGCCATCGGACCAGGTCGCCTTGCGAAGCTTGAAGGTGATGGTTTTGTAGTCTTTACTAAAGCTCCAGCTTTCAGCGATACCTGGCAACGCGCGGTTCGTTTTCGGGTCAGGAATGGTGAGCCCCTCAAAGAGTGCCATATAAATTCTATGTTCGGGCACACCTTCCACTGCATGGGGATCGAGAGATGCAGGTTCGGCGCCGTTTACAATTGTAAAATCTTGAGCGCCAAGCGCAAAGACCATAAGAAACGCGAAAAGAACTATAATGCTCTTTTTCATTCGTACCTCCTGTTAAAATTGTACTGCTTGAACTATATACTTGCCACAACAGGAATGCAACAATAATTTTTCATGGAGCGATTCATGTTTACCTTTAATTCACCGACCAGACTCGTTTTCGGAAACGGCGTCGCCAGAACGGCGGCCAGGGAAATCGCCGCAATGGGTTCGCGCAAGGTCCTCATCGTCACGGGCCCCGGCCGGACGGCATCCTCGGAAGCCGTGGCGAGCCTGAAACTGAGCCTGGAAGAAAACGGAATAGCCTATTCCCATTACGCTGGGGCGGGGGCCGACCCCTCGACCTCCATGGTGGACGAGGGCGCGGCGCGCTATAAAAACGAAGGCTGCGACGCCATCATCGGATTCGGCGGCGGCAGCCCCCTCGACTGCGCGAAAGGCATAGGAGCGTCGATCGGCGAGGGCAGACCCATAAGGGATTTCATCGGCACGGGGCTCGCCTTCGGCGCTCCCGTCCCTCCCCTCCTGGCGATTCCCACGACGGCGGGCACTGGCTCGGAAGTGACGAACGCCGCAGTCTTCACCTATACGGAGGGCGACCGAAAAGTGAAGAAAGGAACGGCCGGGCAGTCCCTCTTCCCCCGCGTCGCCCTCGTCGACCCCCTCCTGCAAGTTTCGATGCCTCCGGAACTCACCGCGGCCACGGGCATGGACGCCCTGACGCACGCCGTGGAAGCCTACGTGAGCAGATCGCACACGCCGGTCGCCGACCTTTTCTGCCTGGAAGCGATACGGCTCATCGGTGAAAACCTCAAAAGGGCGCACAAACACGGCGACGACCTGGACGCCAGGGCAGGCATGGCTCTCGCCTCGACGATGGCCGGCGTGGCCCTGTCGCAGGCGGGCCTGGGAATGGTGCACGGCTTCGCGCACGCCGCAGGCGCCCTGGCCGGACTGCCCCATGGGCTGGCCAACGCGATCATACTCCCCTACGTCATGCAGGCATGTATCCCCGACGCCAGCATAAGGCTTTCCAGCATCGGCAAGGCGCTGACGGGAAGGCACTCGGCCACCGCGATAGACGCCGTGGGAGCCATGGCGGAACTGGGCGCCGAAATAGGCATCCCGCCCAACCTTTTCAGCGCGGGGGTTTCGGAAGATCTCCTGCAGGCCATCTTCGACGACGCGAAAACCTACAAGCGAAGGCCGCAGAGCCCGCGCGCCTTCACCGACGAGGAGCTGAAAATCCTCCTCCGGAAGGCCTGGTCGGAGAATATGGCGGAGTAGCTATTGGACCTCGCCGGGGGCCATGGCCGATTGCGAAAGCCGCGATCCGACGGGGGTTTTCTCGACGACGATGCAGGCGGGGATGCGCGAGCGCAGGGCTCCCACGTGGGACACGATGCCGATCACCCTCGAGCCGCGGATCTTGTCCAGCACGGAAATGGCCCGGTCGAGCGTCTCGTCGTCGAGGGAGCCGAACCCCTCGTCTATGAAGACCGCGTCGAGGGAAACGCCGCCGTTCTGGTCGCGGATGGAATCCGCGAGACCGAGGGCGAGACTTATCGACGTGAGGAATTTCTCGCCGCCCGATAGGGTGGTCGTGGGGCGGTCGAGACCAGTCCAGGAATCGAGAACCCTAAGCCCGAGGCCGATCTTGCCGCGCCCAGAACCGACGCCAGGGCCTTCCTCGGGCTTGAGGTAATACCTGCCGTCCGACATCCGCGAAAGATGCACCGAAGCGCGCCTCGTCACTTCGCGGAAATACATCGCCAGCACGAAATTCTTGAAGGTGAGGCGCTTGCCCGGTATTTCGCCACGCAGGAGTTCGGAAAGGCGATAGAGGCTGCGGCTGCCCGCTTCGAGGGCATCCCGTTGCAGCAGAAGGGCGGAGCGGCGCGCGAGCGTTTCCTCGAGGCGGCCGATGGAGAGGCGGCAGGCGTTGGAACGCTCGCGCGCCGCGTCCAGCGCCGCTTGCGCCTCGCGAAGAGCAGCCTCCAGAAAAGCCATGTCGGGCAGCTCCATTCCGGGAGGGGGAAGATCGGCCTCGAGGGATGTTGCCAGGGCTCGCGCAGCGGCCAGGGACTCCCTGTAGGCGGAAACCGCCCGCTCCTCGACGGCGAGGACTCCCGAAGGGACCAGGCGGGCTTGTACCTGCGCGATGGCCTGGCCGAGGCCGCCGCAGCCTTCACCCAAAACCGCTTCCACCGCCAAGGCACCCTGAAAGGGGAGCGCCAGGGCCGCGGTCTTCTCATTCTCCGGAAGAAAACCCTCCTGCGAAAGCGACTCGGCGAGCCGGGAGAACTCGGCCCAAAGAGAGGCGAGCGAAGCGTCCTTTTCGCGCTCTATCGTCGCCGATCGCGCCTTAGTCGTCGCGAGCCTTTCTTCCCAAGTCGAACATTCGGCCTCGAGCCCCGATTTTTCCTTTTCGAGCGCCTCGAGCGCCTTCAGCGCGGCGCCGTGCCGGGGCGTCGGATCCTCCCGCCCCGATTCGCGTTCCGCTTCCAGCACTAACGCTTTTTTCGCCGCGAGCTCAGCCCTGGCCTTTTCGGTCTGAACGCGAAGCGCCTCGAGAACATTTACCCGTTGGGCAAGGATTTTTTCCGAGGCCGCGGCCTCGCGACGGCGCGCCTCGAAGCGGGAAGCGAGCAACTTGCCCTCTGAGAGCGCCGCGGCATTCTCCCGCGAAAAGCGCGCGAGATTCAGGCCGAAGGAAGCCGTGGCCTTTTCGTCGAGGCAAGCGGCCCAGGAAGCGATTCCGCCGACCCCGCGGCTAATTTCTTCGGGAATGATCCCCGCTTCCGACAGCGCCGCGCCAATGACTTCGATACTCTCTCCCATCTCGGCGCCAAGGGTGTTGAGCGCGGCGCCTATTTCGCCTAACCTTTCGCCGGCGTGGACAAGGCTGGCCGCGAGACCGGCCGCATCGGCGGAAAGCCGCGCCCTCGCCGATTCGATATCGGAAAAGGAAGGAGAGCCGCTTTCAGCGGGAAGCGCCGCGGGCGAAGGGTGATCCCGGGATCCGCAGACGGGGCAAGGTTCCCCGGGGAGCAGACTCCCCGCCAGATGAAAGGCCTCGGAATGCGCGGCGGCGGCTTCCAAGGCGGCCAAGTCGGTCGCGGCCTTTTCACCAGCGGCGACTGTTTCACGATGCGCGATTTCGTAGTCGCGTTTCGATTTTTCCGCTTTGTCGTAATCGACGAATAACGTTGAGCGACGCTTTGTCTGTTCCGCGACGAGAGCAATACCCGATGATAAAGACTGGAGACGCTCCAGATCGGCGCGCAGAAGAGATTCCTCGTCAGGCTTCGGCTTCAACGCGTCGATTTCGCGTTTAAACGCGTCTACTCCGGCAACTTCGCTCGCATAACGTCCATCCAATTCAAGGGAAAGCCTCTCGGCTCCGGCGCAAGCCCCGAGGGCCTCGGCGCGGCGTTTCCAAACTTCCACGGCCTTCCCCAGGCCGAAGACTTCCTGCCGCTTCACCTGAATGAGGGAAGCGCATTCCCCTATCCTCGCGCGCTTGGCGTCGACCCCGGGACGGGCAGCCGCGAAAGTGCGCAGCTCCTCCGAAAGAAGAGCGGCGCGGCCCGACAGATCGAGAGCCGCGGCCTTGGCCTTGGAAAAAGCCAGGGCAAAAGGAGCCGCCGAGGCCGCGGCCTTGGCAAGGCCCAGCCGCGCCGCCCGGGACTCCTCCGCCGCGCCCTGTTCCTCCAGCGCCGCAAGCGTCTTTACCGCCTCCCGCGCCTTGGCCGCCCGCGCCGCCCTTTCCTTTTCCCTCTCCAGAGCCCGCTCGCGGGCGGCGGCCTCGCCCATAGCCCCGGCTTCCAGCCCCAAAACCGTCTCCAATTCTCCCTTCAGAGCGGCAAGCCTCGCGTCGGGCTCCTCCCCCAGCTCAGCCTCCAGACGCGAAATCTCCGCGTCTAAAACCGAAAGCTCCAGCTTCGCGCCCTGGGTCCTCGCCTTCGCAATCTCCGTGATCCTCTCGTGGAGCCCGACGGGAAAAAGCTTTTCGAGCACCTGGCTCCTCTCGGTAGACTCCATCTCCAGAAACTTCTGGAAATCGCCCTGAGGAAGGAGAATTATCTTGGAAAACTCATCGGCGCTGAGCCCGATGAGCTTGGAAATCTTCTCGTTCGCGTCCCTCACCCCGTCGGCCAGGACTCGCCAGCCGCCCGCTGAAGCGGGGTCGGCCGCGAAGAAAGCCGCGGCGGGAGGCACCTCAATCAGGCCGCCGCCGCGCTTGGGCCTCGTAAAAGGCGCCGTGCGCAGAACCCTGTAACCGGTCCCGGAAAGCGAAAACTCGAACTCCACCGTCGGCTTGTCGCCAGGCTTCGCGAAATCCGACACAAGCTCGGCCTCGAAACCCTTCCGGGCGCCCGGCGCCTGACCGAACAGCGCGTAAGTAATGGCGTCGAAAAGAGTGGATTTGCCCGAACCCGTCTTTCCGCAGATGAGGAAGAATTCTCCTAATTGGGTAAAATCGATCTCGGCCCTGTCGCGATAGGGACCGAAGTTTTCCAGGGCGAGCCTAATTGGACGCATCGGAAGCCTCCCTGGCCATGGCCTCGAAGAGGGCGACCATTCCCTCGGGCGGCTGCTCCCCCGTCATCTCTGCGTGAAAGGCGAGGAAATCTTCCTTCGCGGTTTCCAGACGATCGGGAACCCCGCGACCGCCCCGCGCGCGCCGCAGCGCGTCCAGAGCCGCATCGCCATCCCCGGCGTCGCCCCAGCGCAGCTCGAAAGCCCGCTGCGGCGCGCCCAGGAGCCGCGGATACAGCGCCTTCAGCCTCTCCCCCGCGTTCAGCACCGGCTCCTCGTCGCAGAGATAGACCTCGATATAGTCGTCCCGATCTGCCTCGGGCAGGGGATTCGCGACCAGCTCGTCGAAAAAGCCCGAAAGTCGGCGCAGCTGCCGCTTAGGCAGAAGGGGAACCGACTCGACGCGCGGCGCCTTGCCCGCGAGAACCTCCACCGAAAGAAAACCCTTTGCCCTGCCTGCCTCCCCCACCGAATAGGCAAGCGGCGCTCCGCAATACCAGACATGAGGCGCCGGGCTCTGCTCGGAATGGAGATGGCCCAGGGCGACATAGTCGAAACCCTCGAAGAGACCGCAGTCGACCTGCTCGGCCGCGCCCAAAAAAGCCAGCTCGCTGTCGACCGTGAACGCGCCCGAGGCGAAACAGTGCGCCGCGAGGATATTCGCCGCGCCCGGTTCCAATTTTAAGCGTATCGAAGCCAGCGCCAGCCTCATCAGCTCCTGCTGGGAGCGAATTGAAACGGCCGTTTCTCCGTCGCCCGCGCCGCCCCCCTCGCCGGCGGCGGCCAGCTCCCCCCAGTCCGCGCTCATCTGGGTCAGGAAGGGCAGGACCCAGACGGCGACGCGCTCAGCGCCTTCCCCTACGACGAAGGCCGGCGAGCCTTCCACCCGCGTGGCGATGCAAAGCCCCGAATCGGCCAGGAGGGAGGCGCCGAAGGAAAGCCTCCCCGCCGAATCATGATTCCCTGAAAGCACCACGATGCGCAGGCCGGGCGCCGCCCTGCGGGCGGCGCCCAGGAAAGCGTCAAAAAGATGTATGGCCTCGACGGGCGGAATCGCCCTGTCGTAGATATCGCCCGCTATGAGGAGAGCCTCAGGCTTCAGCTCCCCAATCTTCGCGACCACCTGATCGAGAATATATGCCTGATCGTCGAGAAGGTCGTAGCCGTGGAGGGTCTTGCCGAGGTGGAGATCGGAGAGGTGAAAAAATCTCATGGGACTAGAATGGGGCGACGAAGCGCCGCAGGTCAAGGGAAATCCGCCGCCGGCCCAGCGCTATCAGCCTGGCGCCGCCAGCACCCCCGCGGCCCTATTCGAACAGCTCCCCAGCCACTCGACACAGAGGTACATCCAGGAGGAAACATGGGGATCGGGCTCCTTGCCCTCGACGCTCGTCTCCTCGGTGGCGAGGGAAAGCCCATGGACCCCCTCGGGATAGACATGGTACTCGAAGGGAACGCCAGCGCGCCTCAGAGCGCCGGCGAAAAGAAGACTGTTTTCAAGGGGTACGGCCTCGTCGGCGTAGGTATGCCAGAGAAAAGTGGGCGGCGTCTTTTCGTTCACATGCAGCTCCAGCGACACCTCCTCAAGTACCTGAGGATCGGCCTTAGGCCCAAGGAGATTCTCGAAGGAGCCCCTGTGCGCGAAAGGACCAGAGGTGACGACAGGATAGCCCAGGATGAGGGCGTCGGGACGATTCAGCCCCGGCTCGATCCCTTTCAGCGCCGCTGTGCCGCCATCGCCGGAAGCGTTGAGCGACAGAGGATTGTCCCAGTAGACCCCCAGACTCGCCGCCAGATGGGCGCCGGCGGAAAAACCGCAGAGGGCTATGCGCCCGGGATGGATCATGTACGCCTCCGCGCGCTTCCGGAGCACGCAGAGCGCCTTCGAAACGTCGAGGAGGGCGAGCGGGTAACGCCTGAGGCGCGACGCTGTAATGCAGGACGAAGGCGTGATAGCCGGCCGCGTTGAACTGCAGGGCCACCGGCTCGGATTCCCTCGGGGAGAGGAAACCGTATCCCCCGCCCGGACAGATCAGGACGGCCGCCCTCTTCCTGTTGCCGTCCAGGACATAGGTATCGATGACGGGAGCGAAACCGTCGCCCATGTCGCCGCCATATTCGCCCCTGCCCCATACATCGATCGTCTCGTGAATCATCGCCAGACTCCTTGCGTCTTTCATCATACATCAAAACGACGATGGTGCCAGCCCGATATTCATTGTACAATTCCGCCATGCTGCGCCTGCTGATCATCGACGACGAAGCCGCCATAAGGGCGGGAATCTCGGCCTACTTTCCCTGGGCGAGCCTGGGCATAGAGGTGGCTGCCACCTGCCAGGACGGCCTCGAAGCCCTCGCCGCGATGGAAACGACGAAATTCGACCTCGTCCTCTGCGACATCAGGATGCCCCGCATGGACGGCATCGCCTTCGCTGAAAAAGTGCGGGAGCGCGGATACCCCTGCGACATCGTCTTCATCAGCGCCTACAAGGACTTCGCCTACGCCAAGAAAGCCATAGAACTGGGCGCCAGGGAATACATCGTCAAGCCGGCGGGCTACGAGGAACTCAACGAAGTCTTTTCGAAAATCGTGAAGGAACGCGCCGCGGCCGCCGCGGCAGCATCCAACGGAGCATCGGCCAACGCTGCGACGGAGGCCGCCCATCCCGGCAACCCCGCCCAGCCGGCCAGCCTGGCCGAGCGCACCCTGCGGCTCTTTCAGCAGGACCTCGCCGACATCTGCCTCTCCTCGATCGCCGTAAAACTGAACATGAGCCCGAACTACCTGAGCGCGAAACTGCACCAGGAAACGGGCAGGACCTTCTCCGAACTCCTCCTGGACGCGCGGATGAAGGAGGCCGAACGCCTCCTCGCCGACCCCGCCAACCGCGTCGGCGCCATAAGCGCCCGCGTCGGCTACGCCAACACCAAAAGCTTCATCCGCGCCTTCAGGCTCCACTTCGGCTGCTCGCCCACGGCCTACCGCTACGCGGTCCGGCAGACGTCCAACGACCGGCATTCCTCCGATGAATAGAAAAACGCCAGCCTGGGATTCACCCGCCCTGTCCTTCCTGAAGAAACTCCTCCTCTCCCTCCTGCCCGTCGTCGTGCCCCTCCTCATGCTCGGCTTCGCGGCCATCTATTTCGCCAACAGCTTCATAAGCAGGGAAACCGCCACCGCCACGAGCCGCCAGCTGGACAACCTGAAGGACATGGTCGACGTCACCATGTTCGAACTGGACGCCCTCAACCTCACCTTCAGCGTGAACACCAAGATAATATCCAGCGTCGACGAACTCCTGAGCGGAAAACCCCTCGGCGTCGAGGAAGTCACCTTCTCCAAGACCCTCAACGACCTTTTGAGCGCCCAGAGCAACGCCCGCCCCTACGTGGACTCGATCTACTTCTACCTCGACCGCTACCCGGAACGCCTCCTCTCGGTGACCGACGGCATAATGCATATGGACAGCTTCATGGACACCGACTGGCTCAAGACCTACGAATCCTTCCCCGAAAACCAGCTCCTGTGGACAGAAACCAGGGAAGTCCGCCACTTCAGCTTCGAGACGACGCCCCTGCCCCTCTTCACCGTCTACCGCCGCCTCTACCCCGCCAGCCACGGGCGTACCGGCGTCATCGTGATGAACATCGACAGGAGTCACTTCGACGAACTCATGTCCCGGGCCTCCCAGTTCGAAGGCCAGGAAGTCTACCTCCTCGACCAGAACGGCCGCCTTATCCTCTCGGCAGGCGACAGGCGGGAACTCAGCGCCCTCAGCAAAAAAATCCTCGGCGAAAACAGGGAGACCCTGGCCAAACAGACCTACGAAGGCTCGTCCTACTATACCTATTCCTCGGCCACCTCCCGCTACGGCTGGCGCGTCGTTTCCATAATCCCCGCCTCGAGCCTGGAAAGCTTTTCCGTCACCCTGAAGAAACTCATCCTCTGGATGCTGGCCATCGCCCTCCTCATAGGCGCGGCCATGACCCTCTCCATAGCCCGAAGGAACGCGCGCAGGGTGGAAGCCGTCACCGAACTCTTCAAAAAAGCCGAACGCGGCGAGGAACTCCCCGAAAACCCGCCCCTCCTCCACGACGAATACGACTACATGGTGGAAACCCTCATCCGCAGCTTCCTCACGCAGCGCTACGCCGGCCTGCAGCTCTCCGAGCGCCAGGCCCAGGCCAAGGTTCTCGAACTCAAGGCCCTGCGCGCCCAGATGAACCCCCACTTCCTCTTCAACACCCTGGGATCCCTCTACTGGATGGTCTTCGGCACCGAAGGCAAACCCTCGCCGGCCTCATCCATGATCCAGGACCTCTCCGTCCTCCTGAAATATTCCCTCGAGGAAAGCGAGGAAGTCAGCCTGGCCGACGAAATAGCCGCGGCCAAGCGCTACCTGTCCATCCAGCGCTTCCGCTACAGCGAAAAATTCCAGGCGCAGTGGGAGATCGAAAAGGAAGCCCTCGGCCGCAAGGTCGTCAAGTTTTTCCTACAGCCCCTCCTGGAGAACGCCATCTACCATGGAATACGAAACAAGGAAGGACAGGGCCTGATCCGCATAACGGCTTCAGTGGATAAGCCGAGAGGCCTCCTCCTCGTCCAGGTGGAAGACTCGGGCGAAGGCATGGACGAGGCGCGCCTTTCCGAGGTCCGCGCCATGCTGAACGCGGAAGCCCAGTCGGGCGACCATATAGGCCTCCACAATACGAATCGGCACATAAGGCTCATCTTCGGAAACCAGTACGGCATCGACATAAAAAGCGCGCCCGGCCGGGGTACGTCGGTCAACGTCAGTTTTCCCCTGATACCCGCGACGCCGCCCATCGTTGATTGAGCACCCTTTTCGTTGATTGCGCTACCTTTCGCGGAAATTCGTGGTTTGGGCAACCCAATTCATAACAGATAATCCCTATCGCGTATGAAAATACGGCTCTACCATCGAAGGGAACTCCCCTATCCGGGGAGCACAAGGAGGATCCATGTTCAATAAAAGTTCGACCGGCAGATCCGCGTTCGCCAAATTCGTGGCGATAGCGATGCTGTGTTTCGCCGTCGGCGGGGCTTTCGCCCAGAAACAGACAACCATCCGCATGGCGTGGTGGGGCGGCGAAACCCGACACAAGGCCACCGTCGCCGCGGCCGAGGCCTTCATGAAGAAGTACCCCAACATCACGGTCAAGACCGAATACTCGGGCTTCGAAGGCTACTACGACAAGCTCATCACCCAGCTCGCCGCCGGGACCGGCCCCGATGTCTTCCAGTTCATGATCAGCTGGTTCGGCGACTTCCAGAAGAGCCCCGAAATGTTCGCCGACCTCACGAAAGTGCCCGGCCTCGACCTCGCCGGTTGGCCGCAGACTTCCTTCGAATATGGCACGCTCGGCACCAAGCTCATCGGCATGCCGCTGGGCGCCAACGGCCGCATCCTCGTCTACAACAAGACCCTGGCGGAAAAACTCGGCGTCGACATAGACAAGTACTTCACCTGGGAATCCTTCGGCAAAGCAATCAAGGCAGCGAAGGCGAAAGACCCCTCCGTCATCGGCTACTCGGGCACCATGGACCAGTACGGCTACCCCCTCATCTCCTACCTCGTGCAGAAGACCGGAAAACCCTACATCTCCAAGGACGCCGAATTCGGCTTCACCGAAAAAGATCTCGCCGAAGGCCTCGAAATGTTCAAGGGCTGGTTCGCCGACGGCACCTTCCAGTCGCTCGAGAAGACCGTCCTCCTGAAAGCCTCCTGGTCCGACCCCGACTGGCTCAACGGCAAGGTCCTCTTCAGCGAGACGCCGGTAACGCAGGTTTCCCAGCACCTCAAATACAAATATGAAGTCGGCTTCACACGCTACCCCGTCATCGCGGGCGCCAAACTCACCGGCGTCGAAGTCGGCCCGAACCTGATGTTCTGCATCAACGCCAAGACGAAGGACATGGACGCCGTCGTCAAGCTCGCCAACTTCCTCAACACCGATCCCGAAGGCGCCAAACTCATGGCCCTCGAGCGCGGCGTGCCGACCAACAAGAAAGCCTACGACGTCCTCGTCAAGGCAGGCATGATCGACGACATAACCAAGGTGTCGATGAGGCTGATCGACGACACCGACACGGGCAAATATTCCTACTTCGACCCCGTGGAAATCCGCGACCTCCTCCACACCGCCCTCCAGCAGGTCGGCCTGAAAGGAAACGTGAGCGCCGATGCCGCGGCCAAGGAATTCTACACCAAGGCTTCCAAGGTCCTGAAGAACTTCAAATAAGCGACAGCGCTTTTCGTAGATGGCGCGAAGGCGGCCGCCCGACTGATCCACCAGAATCGGGGCGGCCGCCTTCGCCGGAGGTTTCATGAGTTCCCTGACCAAGCACAACCGGGTGGCCTATCTCTATATCGCGCCCTGGCTCATAGGTTTTTTCTGCCTCACCCTCGTCCCCTTCGTCTCGACCTTCGCCTTTTCCTTCACCGACTACTCCGTGCTGAGGCCGCCCAAGTTCGTCGGCCTGGCCAACTACGTCAAGATGTTCACCGAAGACGACCTCTTCCCCAAATCCCTCTGGGTCACCACGAAGTATGTCTTCATCTCGGTGCCCCTCAAGCTCGCCTTCGCCCTGCTCGTCGCCATCATCCTGAACAAGAATATCAAGGGAATCGGCCTCTACCGAACCATTTACTATATGCCGTCCATCTTCGGCGGCAGCGTAGCCCTCTCCATCCTCTGGCGCATGCTCTTCCAGGGCGACGGCTTCATCAACCGCCTCCTCGCCGCTGTGGGAATCATGGGCCCCGACTGGCTGGGCGACCAGCGCTTTTCCCTCATCACGATAAGCCTCCTCCAGGTCTGGCAGTTCGGCTCCTCGATGGTTCTCTTCCTCGCCGCCCTCAAGCAGGTGCCCGAATACCTCTATGAGGCGGCCCGAATAGACGGCGCCGGCAAGCTGCGCATCTTCCGCAGCATCACCCTGCCCCTCATAACGCCCATCGTCTTCTTCAATCTCGTTATGCAGACGGTCAACGCCTTCCAGAGCTTCACGACGGCCTTCGTCATCACGGCGGGAGGACCTCTCCACTCCACCTACCTCTACGCCATCCTCCTCTACGACAACGCCTTCAAATACTTCAAGATGGGCTACGCCTCGGCGCTGTCATGGGTGCTCTTCATGATCCTCATGGTGGTCACCGGCTTCCTCTTCAAGTCCTCCTCGAGCTGGATGCACTACATGGATACGGAGAACTGAGCGTGAAAAGAAAAAACAACCTGCTGACCTATATCGGCCTCAGCCTCTTCGCCTTCGTCATGATCTACCCCCTCATCTGGCTCGTGTTCTCGGCCTTCAAGGACACCCAGGAAATCCTGACGAGCGACAGACTCTGGCCTTCCAGCTTCAAGCTCGACGGCTTCATCGAGGGATGGAAGGGCGAGGGCAGGCCGAAGTTCTCGGTCTTCATCTGGAACTCCATCGCGCTCACCCTGCCGACCGTCATCCTCACCATCGTCTCGGGCGTCCTCGTCGCCTACGGCTTCTCGCGCTTCAGCTTCAGGCTGCGCAAGCCACTCTTCGCCGTCATGATCGGCACCATCCTTTTACCCAACACCGTCCTCCTCATCCCCCGCTACCTCATTTTCCGCAACCTGGGCATGCTGGATTCCTACCTGCCCTTCTGGCTGACGGCCGCCGCGGGCGTCCCCTTCTTCATCTTCATGTTCGTGCAGTTTTTCCACGGCATTCCGCGCTCCCTGGACGAATCGGCCTACCTCGACGGCTGCGGTTCCTTCAGGATCCTCTGGAGCATCCTCATCCCCCTGTTGAAGCCGGCCATCTTCTCGGCCGCCATTTTCCAGTTCATCTGGACCTGGGATGACTTCTTCCAGTCCCTCATCTATATTTCAAGCGTGGACAAGTACCCCGTGACCCTCGGCCTCAGGCTCTCGATCGACGCGATGGGCATTCCGCCCTGGAACCAGATCGCCGCCATGTCCGTGGTGGCTATCCTGCCCTCCGTCCTCATTTTCTTCGCGGCGCAGAAGTACTTCGTGGAAGGCATAGCCACCTCGGGCCTGAAAAATTGAAAAACGCCGAAGCCGTGGCGGCCGAAGCCGCCCTCGCCGGCTATGTCGCCGGCACGCTGGAAATCCTCGCGCCCTCTTCCTCAGCTATTCTTGTGTCCAGGGCCGGCGAAAAGCTTGTGGAGCGCTACGATAGGGGGCCGCGGCCCCAGTCGGCGGCGCCCGTCGACGCCGACTCGCTCTGGCCCTTCTGGTCCATCTCGAAATCCTTCGCGGCCGCCCTCGTAGCCCGCCTGGCGCTCAGGGGCGCCCTCAGCCTCGACATGGCGCTCTCGCGGGCCCTGCCAGAGTTCGCGGAGCGCGGGCCGGGACCCTTCGATCGCAGGAAGGTGACCCTGAGCCACCTCATGAGCCACACATCAGGCTGCGCCCTTCCCGGCAGGATCGAGGACGGCATAACCCTGGGACCGACGCCCGACCTCTCCGCTATCCTGATCGTGACGGAGCCCGGTTCGGTTTTCGAGTACTCCTCGCTCGGCATGCATGTCCTGGAACGCTTCCTCGAAGCCCTGACGGGCTCCGACTACGGCGATCTCCTTCGCGGGGAAGTGCTCGAGCCCTTCGGGTTGGGCAGCGTACGCTTTCTGTATGAAGGAGATCTTCGCGAGGGCAAGGGAGCCGCAGCGCTGCCCTGCCTCGACGGAAAAGTGGTGGCCTCGCAGCCGCGGCAGCGCTGCGGCCTGGGCCTCTACGGAACGGCCCGTGACCTCCTCGCCTTCGGGGAAGCCTGGCTAAGCATGAGGGACGCATCGGGCAAGCCCTGGTGCGACGCCGCCCTCAGGGACGAAATCTGGAGCCGGCACTCCACCCGATCCTCCGACGGCAGCGACTACGGCCTTCTCTGGTGGCTCTTCGACGACCTGGGCGGCCGCGTGGCCTCCGGCGCCTCATACAGCCTCTGCGCCCTCCTCCCGCGCGAAAACATCGTCGCTGTGGTGGCCCGAAACCACTTCGGCCCCGGCCTCCAGCCCTTCGACTACCGGAGCGACAAAAGGCGCATCCTCGAACTCTCTCGCGCCTTCCGGTGAGCCGGTGAGCCGGTGAGCCGATCAATCTCATCCCGCCGCGGTTTCGCTAGGCGGCAGCCCTGCCTGTATAGTACATTCAAGATATAATCGCCCAAACAATTCGAGGAGGATGAATATGTTCTACAGAAGGCTCGGCTCGGCCGGCATAAAGGTATCGCTGCTTTCGCTCGGCTCCTGGATAACCTACGGCACACAGGTGGACATCGACGCCGCGGCCGATATGCTCAAGCTGGCATACGACAACGGCATCAATTTCTTCGACAACGCGGAAGTCTACGCGAAGGGTCAATCGGAGACCATCATGGGCGCCGCCTTCCGCAAGCTTGGCCTGCGCCGCGGCTCCTACCTCGTCTCGACGAAACTGTACTGGGGCCTCAACGAAGGGCCGAACGAAAAGAACACCCTCAACCGCAAATACCTATTGGAAGCCATGGATGGATCGCTGGAGCGCCTCGGCATGAACCATGTCGACTTCGTCTACTGCCACAGGCCCGACTCCGAAACCCCCATGGAAGAAACAGTCCGCGCGATGAGCGACATCGTCACGGCGGGCAAGGCCTTCTACTGGGGCACGAGCGAATGGTCGGCGGAGCAGATACGCGAAGCCTGGCAGATCGCCGACAGGCGCAACCTCCACAGGCCGCAGATGGAACAACCCAGCTATAACATGATCACCCGCACCAAGGTGGAAAAGGAATTCGCCCGCCTCTACGAGGGCATAGGCCTCGGCCTCACCACCTTCAGCCCCCTCGCGGCTGGCTTCCTCACCGGCAAATACAAGAACGGCATCCCGGAGGGCTCGCGTTTCTCCCTGCCCGGCTACGACTGGCTGAGCGGCCGCTACATGAATGACAAATTCATCGCCTGCGTGGCCAAGCTCGAACCCATAGCAGCGGAACTCGGCTGCTCCATGAGCCAGATGGGCATAGCCTGGGTCGCCCGCAACCCCAACGTTTCCTCGGTGATCACCGGCGCCTCGAGGCGCGAGCAGCTCATCGAAAACCTGGGCGCCCTCGATGTCCTGCCCAAGCTCACGCCCGCCATCCTCGCGAGGATCGACGAGGCCATGAAACCGATACTGCAGTAAATCGCGCAACGTAAGGCGGTGCGACGAAGGGCCGCGCGGCGCTTCACTAAGCAGCCGCGCGGGGCTCAATCCCCCGGCAGCTTGACGAAGAGTTCACGCGGTTCCGTCCCGAGGGCGGCGACGCAGAAGGATCGGCCTATGCCCGCAAGGCCTTCGCGTATTCCAGCGCGGACCGTCGCGTCGGAAAGCGTGGCGCGGGCCCGGAGCGCGAGATCGGCCGATAGTTCGTCCTTCATCTTGGCGGCCTCTTCCTTGAGCTTGAAAACGGTGTTCGTGACGAGGTTGGCGCCTTTGGCGCTTATTTCAATGGTGTCGGTGCGCACGGCGGGCGGCAGACAGTCGGGCTCGGGCGCGGAAATCGACAGGGCGCGGGTCTTCTGGTTCCATGAAATCGTCCACAGCGAAGGATCAGAGGCGTCGACGAAATAGAAGACGTCGGCCCAGGCCGACAGCTCGATGCTCGCCTTTACGCGAACGATGGCCAGCACCTTGGCCGCGAACTCTTTCGATGCCACATAACGTTGTTTCGATGAAAGGACGACGAGCTTCTGCCCCGGCTCGAGATTCTCGACATAAAGCGCCCAACGTTCCGAGACGGTGGGCTTCGCGTCGAGCGCGGCTTTCCACGCGAAAAAGGAACCCGCGAGTACAGCGACCGCCCCGAACGCCAGAAACACGAGGAGCGCGGGGAATCTCCCATTTCGCCTCATTCTACAACTCCGGAACATCAGAATCCGCTGTCTTTCTCCCAGCCGGCGATCACCGCGCCCGCTTCCTGCCTCAGCACCGGCAGCGACGAAAGATCCCCCGTGGCGGCCATATCGTCCAACGCTTTGTGCGCTATCATCGCGAGGGATTCCTGTGCCTGGTCCCGCCCCTTAACGAAAGCCGGATCGCCCGATCGCAGAAAGTTGTGCGATTTCGCGAGCCACACCTTCCAGCGCCGCCAGTAATCCTCGGCCTTTGCCGAGCCCTCGGCGTAATCGTAGCCGGCCCAGAGCGGGATGAACTCGCCCTTGACCAGCAAAAGAGGCTTGTAGAGGGAAACGCAGGGGTAGGAAGTGCCCGTGAACCACAGGACGGCGGCCTCGGGGCTCCTGTATTCGACAACCATGGACGCGGTCGTGGCCGAAGCCGGAAATACGCCTGAGTGGACGCAAAGGCTCTCCATATGCCTCGCCAAAGGATGGGCCGGATCGAAAGGTCCATGGGAGCGCAGAATATTGAAGAAATCGAGAACGGCGGGCGCCGCAGGCGCAGTTGACGTCCCAGGCGCAGCCGCCTGCGCGAGCTTCGTCCCGAATGCCCCGAGCATGGAAAGGGAAAGGGCGCGACGTTGCTCGCCCCTCGTGAAGCGCAGATAGAAACGATTCTCGACATAGGCCTTGAAGGATTCTTTCTCGCCCTTGCGGCCGGGATCGGCCTCGTCCGAACAGGCCGCCCTCTCGTTGACGGGCGATATGGCCTTGCGCGTGGCGACATCAAGACGCTTGTAGTCTTCCTCGATGCAATAGGCGTTGGAAATGGCGTCGCGGCGCGGAATGGAGCGCCAGGCCCAGCGATGCCCCGCCGTCTCGAGGATATAGGCGCTCGAGGGATCGGCGATTATGAAGCTGTTGTCATAATAAAGGGAGCCCTTGAGGGCGCCGTTGCCGCCCTGCTCGTACTTTTCGACGAAGGCGCAGATGAAATCCACGGCTTCCTTGGCCGTCGACGAGGCGCCCAGGGCCGCCCGCAGGATATCCATGCCCAGCACGCCGTCTTTGGCCGGCTTGTAGCGCGAGAAGACCGCCTCGTTGCCGATGGCGACGCCCTTCTCGTTCAGCCCCATCTCCCCGCCCGCCATCCAGGATGGCTTCGAGAGCGTGAAGGCCAGCCCGGCGTCGCTCAACGGGAAAGTCTTGCCGCCCAGGACAACCTGCCCGGAAGCAGGCCTGCGCGGGACGACGCAGAGGGTCTGCGGCTCGTCCGGTTGCCTGTCGGAATTCTTGCCGAAGAAAGAGCCCGCGAATACGATGTCCGCGCTAACGCCCTTGCCGGCGGCCTCGCCGACTGCGCAATAGAAAGTATCGCACATTTGTAATCTCCCAACGCTCAATGTAAAGCTTCCTGGCCGACGGCGCAAGGAGGAAAAATTCCCGGCCTCCCGCCGCCCCGTCTCGGTTGACTCGAAAGAGCGCCGAAAGCATACTCTATGGACGATGATCGGCAGCATGTTCCGCGGGCTTTCTCTCGTCCTCGCCATCGTCTCTCTCGGCGCGGGACAAATCCCCGCTCAAGCCCTCACGGGCAAGCTCGCCCTCTCCCCACGCTCCCCTGCCGGACGCCCCCTTCCCGCCGAGACCGACCCTCGTTTTGTCGCTTCCCTCTACGGACTAAGAGATGCGGTTTACAACGGCGCCCAGCCCGGCGAGGTCGAAAAGACGGCCCAAAGCCTCATCGAAGAGACGAAAATCCAAGCCCTCGGAGAAATCGACCGCTTCCTCATCCTCGCGCGGATCGAATACCTTCTGGCCCGTTCCTGGAACGAAGCAGGCGATAAAAAGAAAGCGATGCTCCATTTCGAAGCTGCCATGGACAACGCACTCCTCTCCATGACATCGGGTGAACATCCCGCCGGCGTCATGGCGCTCACCAAGCCCCTTTCGGAACTCTGTCTTCTCAAGAATATGGGTTTTCTGATCGCGAACGGCCCCAAAATCTCCAGGAACGCGAAAAAAATCCTCGACATGGATGCGGGACATCCGGGAGCCCTCATCATCCTCGCCAACGCCAAGGCATACCCGCCGGCCATCTTCGGCGGAAACCCCAAGGAAGCCATAGAAGAGATGGAAGCCCTCCTCAAGGCTCGCGAGGAAGGTTTCGAGAAGGATGACCTCTTCGACATAAGGACCTGCGTCGCCACGGCCCTCCTCAAGCTCGGCCGCGAGGACGAGGCGCGATTCTGGTTCGAGGCTGCCCTCGAACTCTATCCGGGCAACAAATACGCCCTCGTCGAACTCTCGAAAACGAAGACAAAGGCGAAGCCATGAGCCTCGAAACCATCGTCACCGCCTACGCCATGGCCACCGCGGTCGCGGGCGTCTACATCTTCGTCGTCACCGCCCTGAACACGGCCTGGATGATGCACGCGAGCATCGGCAACCCCAGGAAGACAGGCCCCCTCGTCAGCCTCCTCGTACCGGCGCGCAACGAGGAAACCCACCTCGCGGCCTGCCTCGACTCCCTCGTCGCCCAGAACTATGAAAACCTGGAAATCATCGTCTACGACGACGACTCCACAGACGGGACGAAGAAAATCCTCGATCAATACGTGAAGCGATACCCCGGCCTCGTCCGCGCCATCGGCGGAAAACTCGAGCCGGGCTGGTACGGAAAACCCCTCGCCCTCCAGCGCCTGTCGGAAGCGGCCTCGGGCTCCTGGCTCTACTTCACCGACGCCGACACCATCCACGAGCCTGACTCGGTGGGCTTCGCCCTCGGCAGCGCCGAACTCTACAAGGCCGACCTCGTCTCGGGCTACGTGCGCAACAAAATCGGCAGCTTCGGCGAGGGACAGGTGGTCCCCGCCATCTACCTCCTCACCATGGTGGCCATGCCCCTCTGGCTCGTCCACCTCGCCAAGTCCCCCGTCATCTCGCACGCCATCGGACAAGCCATGCTCTTCAGGGCGTCCATGTACGAAAAAGTCGGCGGCTACGACGCGGTGAAGCACAAGGTGTCGGAAGACGTCCACATGGCGAGACTCGTGAAAAAACATGGCGGCAAGGTCCTCTTCACCGACCTCAAGGAACATATCGCCTGCAGGATGTACAGCGATTACCGAAGCGCCATCGACGGCCTCTCGAAGAATGTCTACGACTACTTCAACAAGAACATCTTCGTCCTCGTGGCCGTGACCGTCCTCGTCCCTCTCGTCTTCTTTGTCCCCATTCTCGGCTCGATCTGGCTCCCCGCCTTCCTGATCCAGGCCCAGCCCTGGTTCCGCCTCGGCTGCCTCTTTCTCGTATCGGCCTGGGGCCTGCTGACCATGGAACGCCTGCTGCCCTGGTACGTCCCCCTCATCTACCCCCTCATCCTCGTCAACGTCCTCTCCACCGCGTGGAGAGCCTGCAGGCTCTTCGCCACGGGCAAGGCCGTCGAATGGAAGGGAAGGATGGTGAAATAGGCATGGCGTACAAAAGAGGAAAGCCCCTGATGATAAAAAAGCCGCCATTCCTGGCGGCTTCCTATCTGCTCTGTTGGCTTGTCGCGCTCGTCGGCTGGCCCGTCGTCCAAGCCTGGTACGGCTATACCGTGAAAGGCAGGCAAAATCTGAAAAAGACAGGCCGGCGGCCCCTCATCTTCGTCAGCAACCACTCCCTGCCCCTGGACAGCCTCATACACGGCCTTTCCATCCTGCCGGGCTTCACCTACTTCACCATCATCGAGGAAACCGTCATGACGCCCATCCTCGGCACCCTCGTCCGCCTCCTGGGAGGCATCCCCATGCCTACCGATTCGGCGCGGCTCAAGGACATCGACGAAGCCATGGACAGCGCGCTCGCGATCCGCGGACGCGTCTATTTCTACGCCGAAGGGGAATGCTTCCTCCTCAACCAGGAGATCAAACCCTTCAAGGCGGGCGCCTTCTACTACGCCATCAGGAACAAGGCTCTCATCGTCCCCGTCGTCACCGTGCTCAAGCGCCCGAAGCGGCGCGTCCGCCCCTCCGTCCATATCCTTCCCGCCCTGGAAGCGCCCGCCCCCACCGGCCACGCCGCCACTGACCTCCACAACGCCATCGTCCTCTCGAAGCGCGTCCGCGCCGACATGCAGGCCCTCATCGACGCGGAGGGCGGCGACAAAAGCCTCTACCGCGGCCCCATGCCCCGCATTCGCGGCGTCAACGACCGCGAACGATAGGAACTGGCGGACAGGATAACAGAATGAGCAGGATTTATGGGAATAGGAATAGGTAAAGAGAGAAATTTCGATTCTTTACTAAAAGCTTATTCCTGTTAGTCCTGACGGTCCTGTTATCCTATCTAAAAGATAAATAATGCGGTCTGAACTTAATTTTCAACTTTCTCCAAATTATCGGCAATATTTATTGCAAATTGCCGTTTATTTGATATACTTATATGATATGAAGCCTCTTGAAAAGCAAATTCTTTCATTTGCTCGATTAAGAAATACCTTTACCGTACAGGAGATTCGAGCGCTCGTTGCTTCAATAAGTCCAAACACCCCAGATGCTACGATTTTATGGCGTTTATACGATATGACCTACAGAGGAGCATTACGCAGAATCGGGCGAGGGAAATATGCCATCCCGGAAAGAGGAGTATTTTCTTTTTCGCCTGGTGAAAAGCTTTGCGGCAAAGCACGTGCTGTTATGAAAGCTTTTCCATACACGGCTTTTTGTATTTGGGATATTGAAATACTCAATTCTTTTTCCCGGCATCAATTTTCTACTACGTTCGATATTATAGAAATCGAGAAAGTTGCGGTTACTTCAGTGCAAGAATTTCTTGAGGAATATGCGCCGCCATGTGTGCTGGAAAATTCATTGCAGCATGTTCGGTATGATGATTTTAACCAGAGGCGATATATTGTAGTAAAATCACTTATTGGAGAATCGCCACTGGAACACTATCAGGATGTCCCAATCCCTTCAATTGAAAAAATGATTGTGGATCTTTACTGTGGTGGTCCCTTGTTTTCCTTTCTACAGGGTAATGAATCGTTAACGATCATCGAAACAATGATGATTAGTTACACGATCAATGCCAGCACACTTATTCGATATGCATCACGTAGGGGAAAGAAAAAAGAAATTCAGAGCATTATGTCCAAATTTATGGCAATTGATGTGAAATAGTGCCGTTAATTTGAATATTTAAAATGAGGTACTAATTGATCAGTAGGCTGCAATTGAATCGGGAAGAGCTTGAAAGAATCTCGGTAGGGATTCCGGAATTGCTACAACCTCGGCTCTTGGAAAAGGTGTATCGAGCGCTCTCATTGCTGGAAGGGCTGTCCTTGTCAAAACTCGATTTCGTTTTCAAGGGCGGAACTGCGGTCATGTTGCTGTTGGATCAAGCGCAGAGATTTTCTATCGATATTGATATTATTCATGATACTCCTCTTGATTTTGGAGTACTCGAAAAGATATCGCTTGAGAGCGGTTTCCTTGGAGTTGAAGAACAAAAGCGGCAGAGTTCCTTCGGCATCAAAAAGTCCCATTACAAATTTTTGTACAAACCGATTTTATCGACCGGAAGTGACCAAGAAGCAATTCTCCTCGATATTCTGCATGATAAAAATCCTTACCCAAGCCTGAGAGATACATCGATCACGTTGTCGTTTTTTCCCATTGCTGGCGATCCAGTCTCGGTTAAAACGCCAACAATTGACGGTATCTGCGGCGATAAGCTTACTGCCTTTGCGCCCAATACCCTGGGAATTCCTTATATGAAAGCGGGATCTTCATCTACTCTGGAGATTATAAAACAACTTTTCGATGTGGGAATCCTTTTTGAAAAGGTGTCCGATATAGGTGCTGTTGGAAGATCCTATGTTGAGATCGGGCAACAGGAGGCGGCATACAGAGGAAGGGTGTTTTCATTGGAAGAATCGATTAGAGACACCATACAAACAGCACTCAGCATCTCCACGGCGGGTGCGTTGGGAGAAGGTAATTATTCCGAGTTGCGAAAAGGGATTAAAGGGTTAAGACAATTTGTGTTTTCTCATCGATACGGATTATCCCATGCCGTAACTCACGCTGCTCGTGCCGCGTACTTGGCTGCATGCATTTTGCATAATGAAAACATTATCACTCGATATGACAAGTCGATGGATCTAAACCCTCTCTTTACCGGGAAAAAGCCCCTTGATCTGTTGAAGAAGACAAATCCAGAGGCATTTTATTACTGGTATCAGATAGAAAAGTTAATAATCAGGGGCTTACCTCTATGAGATCCTCCGTCAAATGGCTTTCGATTTTTCTCATGATATCCCTGATTTTCAACTACATGAACACCTTGCAGCTCAGCTCCAGCACGTTCTTCCATTCGGCCTCGGGCAGGACGGCACCGCCTCTCGTGCCGTCCTCCCACCAGGTGTAGGAAAGCCCGTAGCCAGCCCCGAACTCGAGGGGGACCTTAGCCCCCAGAATCTCAGGCGCCTTGGCCGGCCTCCAGTAGACCTTGAACTTCGCGATATGGTTGTAGTCGTAGATGCCGTCGTGGAGGAAGTCCTTGTAATAATCGGAAACCCCGCCGGCGCCATAGTCCAAATGGTCTTCCACGTCGCCGTAGATCAGATGATTCGTCGTGACATAATTGGGATTATCCCCATGGCGAATGAAGCTGTACTGGAAATCGGCGCGCCAGTCGGCCGCGAGCCTGGTGTCGAGCTTGAGCAGCAGTTCGTCGGAGTTGGGTTTTAGATGATAGCCCAGGTTTTCGCCATCATTGGTATAGTTCGTGTTGACCCGCAACCGCGTATCGCTGTTCCATGTGGGTGGGTGGGTATAGACGAAAGGCTCGATCTTCGTGTACTGGGCAGTGAGCGACGCAAAGGGAAGCCAAGGAACATCGAGCTTTACCCCGCCCTGATAGGCGAACATGTTGCGCGCCTTGCTGAACCATTCATCGAAACCGGAAAGCTCCATCTCGTCGATATAGAGAGAAGCGTAGACTTTGCCTATCCGTTTCAGGAAAACCTGTATGTCCCCGCCCAAGCTCATGTTGTCAACGTCGGACTGCGTTACCTGATACTCGACGGCGAACATCATCGGCGAAAGGTAGCCCAGCTCGAGACGCTTGGCGCCTATCATCGAGCCCGAGGCCGAAAGACTGAGCCACTCGAAGGGAAAGAGCTCCAGCCGCTGGATGGCGAACATTTTCTGTTCGGTGACCGCCGTGGGATTGCCGTCGGCGTCGGTAGCCGTCGAACGGTCGGCGCCGCCTTTCTCCCAGTTGCCCAGGGAACCGACCAAATGGGAAATCGCGAAGATTTCCGATGGCCTGAACTGGACTTCCAACCCCATGAAGGGCCGAGCCGTGCCCGAAAGCGCGAGAGAGCCGGAGCCCACGCCCCAGTCGCGGCGGAAGCGGGAGAGGCGGAATCTGAAAGCCCCCGAAGCCGTCGCCCCGGCGATGTCGCTGCGGAGATCGAAGCTCCAGGTTGGGTAGGCTTCCTCCCCGTCGGTCGTGGGAGAGGTCGAGACTTTGTTGTGGGAGGTATCCCACTCCTTGGTGAAGGAATAGGGCATGTAGAGGTCGCGGTTCACCTTGTCGTAGGTTATTCCGATCGTGCCCCAGAGGGAGAGCCAGGGCTCGGGATAGAGCTTCACGTAGGGCTGAACGAGGGAGTTGAGGTGCCAGAGATCGGCCACGTCGCCGGACCATGCGCCGCCCGTCCCGCCCGTGGCGAGGTCCGCGATGCCGGCGGCATCGAAGCGCCCGGTGGCCTCGATATGGCCGCCCACCGCCGCCTTGGCGTTGGGCGCCTTCCAGAGAGCCTGCCCGATATCGCCCCGCGCGCCATCCTCGAACTCGGCGGCGATGCCCCGTATTTCGGCCCGCTCAACGGGGGAAAAAGCGTCCATATGCGCCTGGATAGTCGCGAGGAACTCGGCCACCTGCGCCCTCGTGTAGGGCTTCACCGACGAAAGCCGCGTCAGCACGCCGCGCAGCTCGGCGGTCTCGATGACGCCGTACACAGGATGCCCCAGCTCGACGGCGAGATGGGACTGGGCGCCGACGCCCGGCGCCGCCATGAAACCAAGCGCGAAGACCAGCATGGCGCCAATAATCCATCTAAACATATTTTTGGCCATTGTTTTTCCTTATCAAAAAATCTCGGATGAAGTATAGCACCAATAAAAAACCTTGGCAGCACGGCAAAAAAAAAGCCGCCCGCGAACGCGTCGCGGGCAGCCTTTCCAAAAGCGAATCTATAGTTGTCTACATCGGCACGGCATCCTTGCCGAAAAGAGTATCGGTACAGCCGAATAGAATATCGGCCAGATGAACCCGCAAGGCGCCGGCGCCGGGGTTATGATCCGCCCCGGCATCATTGGGCTCATCCTCGCCGCAGTCTTTCTCAAGACCGCTGAAGGTTTTGGCGGCCACGAACATGGCGCCGGGAAGGGCGAGCAGGGCTTCACGCCTGGCTTCCACGGGATTTTTCACGAAGGTAAGGCCGTGCCGCTCGCAGGAATAGTCGAAAAGAAAATCGAGCTCGGCGGGACCTTCAAGCACCAGGATGTCGAAGCCTTCCTTCGAAAGCCGAAGGACGAAGGCGTCGATCTTGTCGCGATAGAGGGAGGCGCTCCGCACCGCCCGCGTGAAGTAGGAGAGCGAACGGCGCAGCACCTCCTCCATGCCGTCGGAGGTGAGGATATAGCGCAGGCTGCGCCCCGAAAGGTGCATCAGCTTGACCCAGCCCCGCTCGATAAAACGCTTCAGGAGGGCGTTCGTCATCCCCAGGGATAGACCTGAGGCTCCGGCGAGGTCGCGCTGCGAAGTGGTAGCGGAATCGTCCTGTTTTGAGTAGATGGTTTCAAGGAGTTGAAGCTCTGTATCGTTGGGAGTCATGTTCCCTTAGGATGGAGAGAGATGGCGAAGCGAAATAAAAGGCCTAAGATCATCAAGGATATTATTTCAACGGGGAAAGAAAGATATGCGGGCAACTTACTTGCGACAATAAATACTATTGCCAGGCAAGCTGCCGCCGCATAGAGGATACCGAGTATATTGATCAGTCTGTAACCGCTATCGAAAAAGCGATGATGAATATGAAGCCTGTCGGGAGTGGCGATGCTCACATGCGCCGCAACCCTTCGAACGATTGCGCATAACGTATCGATCGTGGGAATGGCGAGGAGGACGAAGGCCGGAAGCAGCCCTATCGTTTTCATGGTCGCGCCGCCCGATTGGCCAATGAAGGGTATGACGGAAAGCGAAAAGCCAAGGAAGAGACTCCCCGAATCGCCCATGAACATCTTGGCCCTGGGCGCCGGAAAGTTGACGATAAGGAATCCCGCGATCGCTCCCGCGAGCATGATGCAGAGGAAACTCGCGGCCGCATCGCCGGCAAGGTAGTAAAATGCCGCGTAGGCGATCGACGCGATAAAGGATAGCCCGCCGGCGAGACCGTCCAATCCATCGATGAGATTGATCGCGTTGGTTACTCCAACGATCCACAGGACGCTGATGATGGAGGAGAACCACCCAAGGCTGCCCGCAAGCGCGTCGGGAGCGTAGCCGAAACCCTGGAAGCGATACCCACCGCCTGCCACGACGACGAGCGCGGCGCTAATCTGAAATATAAGCTTGGTTCTCGCCTTCACGCCTTTTACGTCATCGACGAGTCCGATAGCGTGGACAAGCGCCGCGCCAATTATAAAGGGCGTGAGGCTCGCGACTCGCCCGGAAAACTGACGGTAAAGTTCCACCTCGGCGATCAAGGGATAGGCTATCGCCGCGATGAAGAAAGCCCAGAACATGCCTACGCCGCCAAGGCGCGGGATTTGGCCGGTGTGGATCTTTCGTTTCCCCAGGCTGTCATAAAGTTCGTTCCTGGCGGCAAAATCCATTATAAAGGGCATAGCGCTCGCGGAAAGAGCCGTCGAAAGGATTATAGTTGTCCACTGCACAGTTTTCCTCTTTTTTAGCTCAGCCAACCTGAGCGTCGGGAAGGAGGCAATGGAAGAAGGAATTAGGAATTTGAAAGCTTTTTGTGGTGCCGCGGCGAGAGTATAGCGTTAAAGTCACGATATCGCCTTCGGCAAGGCAAGCGGCGTATTTCCCCAGATCGTCGAGCCCCAGCAGGAAGGTCACGGTAGCCTCGGAGCTGCCGTTATCCAGGTTCCTGATTTTCGTCATCCCGATCATGCTCAGACGACAATCGGAGGGGAAAAGCCATTCCAGTTCGCCGGAGAGCGAAAAATCGCCATCGCTGACGATGGTCACCATCAATGCCTTGAGATTGAAGGATTCGGACAGGCTGGCGCTTAGCATGACCTTGGAAATATCGCTGGCCGATACCGCGAAATCGTCCCTGACGGAGAGAAGTGGGGGATCCCTGTCGAGTTTCTCGAAAAATATGCTATGGAGGGTCTTGTCTACCAGAACTTCCGCGATGGCCGCTTTCTGGGCGAAACAAATAGATCCAAGGCAAAAAAATAGGATGAAGGCGCAAAAGGCGACATTTTTTCTCATACGTTTTAAGAATAAAGATTTTCAAACTTTTTTAATTATTGAACATCTAAACTGTTTTTATATATGAATAATCTTATCCCTTTCCTCCCGTGGAAATAACTTTAAATCCAGTTTCCATAAACCGTCAAGCTAATTATCTCTTGTTCATTATTTTTCGCCGTTTCTTCTCTCCCGAGAACTTTGCCCTGACTTCGGGATCGGAAAGGAGCTTGCCGAAGGCGTCGAGCACGAAGGCGAGGAGAACGGAGAGGAATCCGCCGGCCATGGTGCCGACCACGCAGATCATTGCCCTGGAGGGTTCGCTCTTCTTTTCGGGCGGGATAGCCCTGTCTATAACCTCGACGAAGACTTTTTCGGTGGCGTCCTGCAGCTTCATGCTTTCGAGGCTGGAAAGAAGGGTGCCATAGACTTTCGTGGCGAGCTCCAGTTCGGCGGTGAGATTCGCGTACTCCATGAGGGCGGCCGGCGTTTCGCTCATCGAGGGTCCCACCCCGCCGCCAGTTTTCTCGAAATCGGCCATTTGTTTCTTGATTTCGTCGAGCTGCGTCTTGGCGGAAACCACCTTGGGGTTGTCCGACGAGAGGGCGCTCTCGAGACGGGAAATCTCAATTTCCAAGGTCATCTTTCGCTGAATCAGCGCTTGATAGAGCTGCAAGCCGCTCGTGCTCTGGGCCTGAGGCTGGACGAATTTGTTTTTCTTCTGGTAGGCAGTGAGCTTGTTCTGGGCCGCGCGGACTTTCTGCTCCTGCTCGGTAGCCTGCTGCTCGAGGAGGATAATGTTTTTTCCGCTCGAAGAAAGCACCCTGTCCGCAAGATCCTTTTGGATCATGTCCAGGGCGCCGTTCGCTATGGCGCTGGAGAGCGTGGCACTCTTGGTCTTAACAATGATCTTCATCACGCCGGTTTTAGCGTCGGTAGATACCGACAGGACATCTTTCCGCAAAGATTCCACCGCGGCTCCCATCGGCGTGCCCTTTTTGATTTTTTCCGGATGCTCAATGAGGACGGGAATGAGATTGAGCTCGGCAACAAGGTTTTCGGTGAAGCTACGGCTCTTGAGAATAGCCTCTATCTTTATGGCAGGATCATTGGAACTTCCGCCAGGCACGCTCACCCCCGCCATCGCGGCAAGGCCCGCATACTGGGAGAGCAGGGATGAGGAGGATCCCGATATCGGCAGCACCGTGGCGGAGGCTGTAAACATATTGGGCTGCAGGAGGGCGTAGACCACCGACAGAACCGCCGCCGCCGCCGTGACGGCCACGATGAGCAGCTTGCGCCGCCACAGCGTGGCGGCGAGATCCACGAGACTGATCTCGTCGTCGCTCCCGGTGGCCGGTGCCTTATTTTCCATTTCGTTGTCGGACATAGAAGCTCCTCGCTCAGAGACCCAGGAGGGAAACAGTGCTCATGACGGTGTACATGATCTTATACCCCGAGTCGATAATATCCTTGAAGAAACCCCAGCCCACGTTGATCTTGGAGGACTTCGCCACGACAACGACCGTATCGCCCGGGTAGAGCTCAAACTTGAGGATGCTCGGCCTGAAGAAGAGGAAACCCTTGCCCTCGGTGCTGTCCAGCTTGCCCGACGCGCGCATTATATAGGTTTTCTGGAGATCCGCGTTGTTCGAAAGCCAACCGGATTCGGCGATGGCCTGGCGAACCGTCAGCCCATCCCTGAAAGCCACGACATTCTGGTCCGATACTTCACCCGACACAAGAACATAGGTAGGAGTAGTCGGCACGAAGATGAGATCGTCGCGCTCCAAGACGACGTTGGAGGAGGAGCGGGCAAGCTCCTCGATAGAGGGAGGAATATCGATGGAAATCCTGCCGAAGCCGTCTTTGTACATTTGCTTGAGACTGCCCAACCTGGCCCGCTGCACGGCGAGGTCAATCTGAAGGTTGGCCACGACGGCGGCGGCGGAGCTAAGAGCGGTATCGGTCGAATTAGGCAGGGCATTTCCCGCTCCCGTGACGGCTTCAAGCTGGGAAATGATGCGGTCCACCTGCTTCTTCTGGTTTTCCGCGGCGGTTCGTCGTATGAGGATGATGCCCTTGGGATAAGCCCGGGGGTCATAGCCGCCGGCGGACTGGAGGGCGTCGGCAAGCCTCATGCCGCTGACGAACTCGATGGACTGAGGCGCCTGGACGGCTCCCCGCACCGTCACTATCGGCAGATTCTCCTCCGGAAGAAGCTGCTTGAAGGAAATGGCGTCCCCGGGCTGGAGCACCAGCTGGGTGGCGGACTGACGCTTGAGATATTCCTCAAGATAGATATTCAGGGTTTCGCCGTTCGTTCTGGTGACAACGGCCTTGAGCGAAGATAAATCTATCTTCAGCTTCACCGAGCGGAGAACCTGGGAAAATTCCATATTGTCATAGTAGGGAATAACCTTAGGCTCCTGGACTTCACCCGAAGCAGTCACGGGAAGCTTATTGTATTTGGGATAGAAGATGACGTTGTCGCGGGGCTGGAGTTCGACATCGGTCCGACCCTGGACAATATTGGATGGGGAGAAACTCAGAATGGTCTCGGAATCCATGCTGCGACGCCGGACTTCGGCGTAGGACGTATCGGTCTCGATGAGAAGATCATCCTCTGCCAGGATATGGGAGAGCCGCAAGCCCTCGTACCAGGCATAGCGGCCGGGATATCGCGTGGTGCCCTTTATGAGCACCGTGTCGGGATTGCGGGAAAAATCGTAGGTCTGGGTTCTTTCGTCGGCCGGAATAAGCCTTATGATGTCACGAGGGAATATTCTTTCATCCTGCAAACCCACAAGGACGGCGTAAGGACTGAAGGTTTTGTACTCTATCCGCCCTCCCATGATCCAGCGTTCGATTTCCGCGAAATAAAGATAGGTTGTGCTGATGACCTGTTCCGGCGTGATGATCTCGGAAAGAAGCTTGGGCGAGTCGGTCGAATAGAGACCGGTACGTCGGGCTGATCCCACCACGGCGTAGGCATTGCCGAAGTGATCGAAGTCGGGTTTTTCAGGAAGATAGCCGACATTGACGAAGCGAATCCAATCCTGTGCCCTGAGATCCATATCCACCTTACCGGCGAGCACCTCGCGCGGCGAGAAACTCTTGAATTCCCAGCCTCCGTCGGGCTTTCTCCGGGTGAGCTCAGCATAATCGAGATTGGTTTCCTGGAGTATCTGCTCGGAAGTGACCACGGAGGAGAGTTTGAGCGTTGGGGTACGGGCGTAGGGACCGACATAGCGAATAACCCCGGTTACATTGACGATTTCAAGGAAGAATCCGACATCGGGGGATATATCGGATGAGCTTGGCGCGGAAGGCTCTCCCCCCATGGGAGGCGCCGCAGGCAACGTCGCGGACGATGGCGATGCCGCAGCCGGTTGAGCCTCGACCGATGCCTCCGGTATCTTCCCGTTCTGCGTTCCGTTGCGGACGGGACCCAAGGTCTGGCTTTGAACGGGCGGAGAGAGGGTCGAATAGTATTGGATGATATCTCTGGGCTGCAGTTCGATATCGAAAACACCGGATCCCACTTCCCTAGGGGCGAAGGTAATCGTTTGCTTTTTGCCGCCCTTGAGAGGCCTGACTATTTCGGCATAGACCTGATTCATGATCAGAAGGGGCTTTACCATGGCCTGAACGGACGAAAGCTTCATGCTTTTCTTCCAGGCGAAGATGCCGGAGAACTGGGCGGGTCCCGTAACCAGGATGGCTTCGGGATAACGATCGAAGTCGGGCATTTCGGGTCTGTAATTGACCGTCACGAGCCTAATCTGATCTCGGGGACCAAGAGCAAGGTCCCATTCACCGCTTATCACCTCTCCGGGCCTGAAGGTCAGGTACTCATTCTTCCCGTCGGCTTTGAGCCTCATTATCTCGGCGTAGTTGAGGTTCGTGTCCAGCAGCATCTGATCCTTCGTCAATAGCGCAGACAACTTCATGCCGGGGCGTAGCGCGAATACCTCGGGCCGCGCCACCTGGCCTATGAGCTGGACCAGATCGGCGAACATCTCGATATTCGCGGCGGCAAGCGTTCCACCGAACGTGGTCTTCTTTACGAGTCGGATGGAATCCTTGGCGCGAAGCGCGAGGTCGAACTTCCTCTCCAGCACGTCCTTAGGAGCGAAGGTGCGGTATTCATGGCTGCCATCATCCCTGAGCCTCGTCAGTTCGGCGTAGTCCAGGTTCGTCTCTTCCAGCATCTGGTCGGCGGTGATCACCGAGGAAATCATCAGGGTAGGAGTCCGAGCCCAGGGACCGCTGTAGCGAACCGCGCCGGAGACCGTCACCACTTCGAGGAAACGGCCCAGGTCGGCGGGGACTTCGGCGGAAGGCGTTTCAGCAGGAACCACAGCGGCCTCCGCTACCACGGGTGTCGCGGCCATAGACGCCGCGGGCGGCGTTTCAGCGCCCTGCTTTACGAGGGCCGTGGGAACCGTCGTATAGAGACGAACGGAGTCCCTGGCTTTCAGTGAAAGGTCGAAGATCCCGGAGGCCACCTCCTTCGGGGAGAAGGTGAGATATTCGAATGTGTCGCCACCCAAGGGGCGTACAACTTCTGCATATACCTGATTGATCACGAGCGACGGCTTGGCTTTCGCGAGCAGGCTTGAAAGCCTCATGTCCTCGCGCCAGGCATAAAGGCCCGCGAACTGGGCCGGGCCGCTCAACTGAACGGCGTTGACAAAGCGGTCCAGGTCTTGTACCGCGGGGGCATAACCCACTTTAACAAGTTTGATCACGTCGCGCGGACCAAGGTCGAAATCCCAGGAACCGTCGAGAACCTCGGAAGGTCTGAAGGTTATGTACTCGTTCTTTCCATCGGTCTTGAGCCGTGTTATCTCGGCGTAGTTGAGGTTCGTGTCGAGAAGAATCTGGTCTCTCGTGAGCACATTGGATAGCTTCATATCCGGGCGAAGCGCGAACAATTCGGGACGGGCCGCCGCGCCGATCAACTGCACCAGGGCGGAAAACTTGTCCAAATTGGGTTGCGCTATGAGGCCGCCGAACGCGGTTTTTTTATAGAAGCCGATCGAGTCCCTGGCGCGGAGCGCGAGATCGAAGGTTCCTTCCACAACGTCGCGCGGCGCGAAGGTGATATACTCGTAATTTCCATCTTGTTTCAGGCGAGTAAGCTCGGCATACTCGAGATTCGTCTCCTCCAACAGCTGTTCCGACGTGACGATCGAGGACAAGTTCAACTGGGGCGTCCGCGCGTAGGGACCTGTGTAGCGAATAGAACCCGCGACCTGGACAACTTCGAGGGGGCGCGTCAGATCGATGCCAGTCGTCCCTTCGCCCGCTTCGGGGGCTTCAGGAGTCGGGAATGCGGGCACGCCATCGGCCAATGCCTCGACGGACAACAATCCCGAACTTCCCTCCGGAGCGACTTTTTCGCCTTCCTTCGCTCCCGGTTTCGAAGCCAGGGCAGGGGCCGAAGTGAAGAGTTTGATCACATCTTTGGGCTTCAGTTCGACATCGAAGGCGCCGGAAGCGATTTCCCTCGGCGCGAAGGTGACATATTCGAAGCGGCCACCGCCCAGGGGACGGGCAACCTCGGCGTAGTAACGGTTCGTGTCCATACGCAGCGCGGCCAAGGACAGTATGGAGGAGAGCGTCGTGCCTTCCCTCCACGCGTACAAACCTCCGAAACGGACGGCGCCCTGAACCTGCACGGCATTGGCGTAGCGGTCGAAATCGGGCGTCGCGAGATTGTATCCCACCTTGAAGAAACGCACTACATCGCGAGGTCCCAGATCGAAATCCCAGTCGCCGGAGAGCAACTCTCCCGGCCTGAAGGTGAAGTACTCATCCTTGCCGTCGGCTTTGTAACGCTGTATCTCTGCGTAATTCCGGTTGGTGTCCAGAAGAAGTTGGTCTTCTGAAAGCAGTGCGGAGAGTTTCATGCCCGGGAGAAGGGCATAGACTTCCGGCCTCGCGATTTGACCCGTCAATTGCACCACATCGGAAAATTTCTGCACATTGGTGGGGCTGAGCTTGCCGCCGAAAAGGGTCTTTTTGGCGAATCTGATGGCATCGCGGGCCTTAAGCTCCAGATCATAGGTATGTGTCAAGACTTCACGCGGGGAAAAGGTGAAGAATTCATAGCTGCCGTCTTCCCGAAGACGGGTCAATTCGGCGTAGTCGAGGTTGGTTTCCTCGAGGATTTGGTCCGGGGCAATGATGGAAGAGAGTTTCAGCGACGGCGTTCTGGCGTAAGGCCCAATATAACGGACCGAGCCGGTTACGGTCACCACTTCCAGGAAGCGCTCCAAGTCGGCGCCCTGGATGGCCTCTCCCTCGGATTGGGCGTTCTGAACGGACTGGATCACCACATCGGCCGATCCCGAAAGGTCGGGAGCGTTGTCGGCTCCCTGGTCGGCGGGGGAAGCCTGCGCCGACAGGGTCGCGCTATCGGCTGCCTTATTCTTTTCGTCGCTTCCCTCTTCGGCCGAAAGCTTTACACCCAAGGCCGCGATTGGCGGAGCCGTGGAGAAAAGCCGTACGGAATCTTTAGCCTTGAGTTCGACATCAAAGATAACGGACTCCACTTCGCGGGGGGCGAAGGTCTTGTACTCATAGCGGCCACCGTCCAGGGGGCGCACTATTTCGGCGTAGTAGCGGTTGGCGGAGAGGCGAAGGAGGGCGCGGGAAAAAAGCGAAGAAAGCTTCATTCCCTCGCGCCAGGCGTAGAGTCCGGAAAACTGCACAGGCCCGGTTATCTGCACGGCTTTCGAGAAGCGGTCGAAGTCGGGCGCGGCGGGGCTGAATCCCACCTTGACGAGCTTAATCACGTCGCGGGGGCCAAGCTCAAAATCGCGCGAACCGGAGAGGATTTCCTCCGGCGTGAAGGTGAAGTATTCGTTCTTGCCATCGACGGCAAGACGTATAATTTCGGCATAGTTGAGATTGGTATCCAGAAGGATCTGGTCCCGGGTGAGGATTTCCGAAAGCTTCATCCCCGGATGAAGCGCGTAGACTTCGGGAAGGAGAATCTGCCCGCTCAGGAGCACGGCCTGGGGAAAGCGGTTGAAATTGTGCAGCTTCGCTTCGGTCCCGCGCTTCGCGAAACGGATTCTATCCAGCGGGGAGAGCGTGAAGTCGGTTTCTCCCGAAAGCACCACGTCGGGGGAAAAGGTGAAGTACTCCTCGGCGCCCGAGGCAGTCTTGCGGGCAATTTCGGCATACCAGCGGTTGGCATCCAAGGTGAGGGCATTGTCGGCCATGAGTTTAGAGAGAGTTATGCCATCCCTATAGAGGTAAAACCCGGGATACTTCACGGGACCTGACACCACCAAGGTGGCGGGGAAGCGGTCGAAATCGGGATCGATCTTCGTGTCGTCGTAACGATAGAGGACGACGCGGTCGAACTCGGCAAGGGGTATATCCTTACCCATTAAAACATCGGAGGGAGCGAAGGCGAAGGATTTGTCCCTGCCAGAGGGATCCATCCGGTAAACCCTGCCGTAGAACAGGTTGGTTTCGGCGAGAATCTGGGATTTATCCAGAACGCTCTTCAGACTGGGGAAGGACTTTACATCGTAACGACCGGCGTACTTTACCGGGCCGGAAATCTGGGTTTGGCCGATGAGAAGATCGCTCACCTTACCGAAAAGCAGAAAGTCGCCATCGGTGGCCAGGCCCGAAGCGAAGGTTTTATCCGAGAGATCGCCGCTCGAGAGCGTCTTACCCGCTTCACCGAAACGTAGCAAGGTAACGGCGGCCGAACGGGCCGAGGGAAGAGAACCACCCGCGAGGCTAAGGGCGGAGGCGATGCTCATATCGCCCTTCAATTCGTAGATGCCTGGCCGCTTCAACTCCCCGGAGAGGGAAACTACGGGGCCTATCCCCGGGACGAAGATGGAATCGCCTTCGCGAACGCGCAGATCCACCGATTTACCGCCCACGAGGGTGTCGTAGAAATCCAATTCCACCTTCTCGAGATCGTTCTTCCCCTGCCGCGTTACGAGAATATTCCTCAAGCTTCCCGTCTTCTTGATACCCCCGGCCCTGGAGAGAATGGTAGCGACCGTATCGGCACCGGAAGCCAATACCGTGCCCGGACTGCCGGCGAAGCCGGTGACATAGACGGGAAACTGTCTCAAGGTAGACAGCGTGAGGCTCATCTCGAGTTTCTTGTAGCGCTTGTCGAGGAGGGTCTTGATCAAGCTTCGCACGTGGCCGAGATCCTGGCCCCAGACGGAAAGCTGGCCAGCGGGAGGAATGAAGGCAAAGCCATTGCGGTCCACCGTAATCGTATAGGAAGCGGAAATCTCCTTGAGGTCGACAGGATCGCCCCAGAGATAGAGGACGAAGCTGTCGCCCGGGCCTAGCGTGTAGTCATCGCCGATGGAGGCGAGGGATGGGGCGGTAGGCTTGTCGAAAAGCGAATAGCCAAATTGGACTTGATCGGTCGCGGAGCCGCCCAAGGCTAAAGCCATCGAGGAGAACATACGCTCAAGGGGGGATACTCCCGCGGGCGTACCCGTTGCGGCGGCGACGCTGGAAACCACCGATTGGTTCGCGACAGTTAAATTCTTGATCTCCGGTTCCGTTTTGCCAACCATCGGAGCCGCTCCCTGGTTTTGGGCTGAGATAATCTGGGCCAAGGTAGCCGCGTCCAGACCCTGAAGATCGGCCGACAACGGCGCGGCAGCGGCGCCCGTCGCGGTAAGGCTTGTTTGGGCATAAAGCGGCATACCGGCAGTACACAGCAAAAGCACACACCATAAAAAAGCCGCGATTATTTTCTGAATCTTCCGCACTGTATCCCCTCTCCGGATTGAGATTAGGATCTCGATAAGGCAAGCAATGCCTTGGTCGAAACAAGAATATACCACAGTAAAGAAACTATAGGGAATCGGATAAAAACGAGTCAATCTTAATATTGAGATCAATTCCCTCGTGATTCATAGTTTTTTTCTATCCAATTTCTATATTCACCCGAACGCACGCGGGAACACCACCCTTTGTTGTTTAAATACCAACGCACCGTCTTTCTCAATCCATCGTCGAAAGTGAAGTGCTGCTTCCAGCCAAGTTCGGCTTTGAGTTTCGAACAATCGATGGCATAGCGACGGTCGTGACCAGGCCTATCCTTAACGTAAGTGATGAGCGCGTTCAGCGATTCGACACTCTTTCCGCTTTCTTCGGCGACAAGCTCGATGAGGCGGCGAAGGAGCGTGATATTCTCCCATTCGTTTTCACCGCCGATATTGTAGGTTTCGCCAGCCCGGCCACGATTCATGATGGTCCACACCGCTTCATTATGGTCTTCCACATACACCCAGTCGCGGATATTCCTGCCATCGCCATAGACGGGAAGCGATTTACCTTCGAGCATGTTGAGAATCATCAATGGAATCAATTTTTCCGGGAATTGATACGGCCCATAATTGTTGGAACAGTTCGATACAGTGACAGGGAGGCCATAGGTATGGAAATAGGCTTTGGCCAGGTGATCACTCGAGGCTTTGGATGCCGAATAGGGCGAACGCGGATCGTAGGCTGTGGATTCGGTGAAATAACCCGAGTCACCCAGTGAACCGAAAACCTCGTCCGTGCTCACATGATGGAAAAGAACATCGTCACGGGCGCCGCCCGCCGCGGCACCTGCGGCACCGACGCCCCAGGCTTTTCGCGCGACATCGAGCAACGTATAGGTGCCAAGGACATTCGTTCTGATGAACGCTTCGGGTCCGAGAATCGAACGATCGACATGGCTTTCCGCGGCGAAATGAACCACCGTGTCGATGTCATAGTCGGTAAGGACCTTCTCGGCCAAGCTCCTGTCGCCGATATCCCCTTTGACGAAATAATACCTCGAGCCGCCGAACGCAGCATCTATATCGGCAAGGCTCTCAGGATTTCCCGCATAGGTGAGCGCATCGAAATTGATGATGCGGCCGGAGAAGTCATCCCGGGCGAAAAGCCAGTGGATGAAGTTCGAACCTATAAAACCTGAACCGCCTGTGACAAGGATAGAGGATAATTTTCTCATTAAGATTCCTCAAAAGTTAAATATATTGGGTCAATCCCTGTTACAGTTTCAGGGCATCTGGCGGTTTTGGGAGATCCTTGAACCACTTTTTCCACAACATTGTTCGCGGGCTCACCAGCGACCAAGCGGTGAGGAAGATGAGTTTGAAGTAATTTCCCAGCGTGCGGTTTTTCGTCCACCAGACCTCAAGATCGCCCTTATAGGGAGCGATGACAGTATCATGAAAGTGATCGCGGTCGCCGGGAACTTCATCGAGGATGGATTCCTCATCGCGGAAAACCACTGAGCCAATGCCCGTGAGCCCGGGCGGCACGGCGTCGATAGCCGTGCGAACCGACAACGAATACAGTTCATAGTGACGCCTCGCCTGTGGGCGGGGACCGACAAAGCTCATTTGGCCCAAGAAGATGTTGACGAGCTGAGGAAGCTCGTTGATCTTCGTCTTTCGCAGGAAATTGCCCATGGGCAGGATGCGTGGATCATTTTTCTGCGTGAGGACGCCTCCCGGCAGGTTGGGACTGTTTTTAAGCATGGTGGCGAACTTGAAAACATTGAAGTTGTGACCGTCCGATCCGACGCGAGGCTGTAGGTAGAAGATATAGTGCTCGCCCGTGAGCTTGAGGCCGATCATGATGGGCAACATGAAAGGGAAGAGAACAAGCATAGCGAGGCCTGAACAGACTATGTCGAGCATTCTTATGAGCAAGATTACATCCTTCCGTCGAGAAACTTCCCTGTTTCTTTATGGGCGAATTCGGGGATAGTGGCATTGAAGAGATCGATGAGCTCAGCGCGCGTCCAATGGCCTCTTTCGCGCATGGCGCATATCTCGGACTCGAATCGTTCGAGAATGGGGGCATCGTAGGTAGGATCATTTCTAATTACACCGATGGATTCGAAGCGCTCCATATCAAGACTTTCCTTCTCGGTGAAGAACTCCTCGAAGTCCTTTTCGCCTGTTGTGTCGCTTGCGAAGAAGTAGACCGGCCACTTGCCTTGCGCTTTTAACTCACCCACACGGGCGCGAGCTTCATCCTCGCTCGAACACTCCACAGGCTCATAGCCCTGGCGCCTCAGATACCTCTCAGCGATCTCGGAGAACGTTATAAGATTCGCCTCCGCATTAAGCTTTGGAAAGAAGAGATCGCGGTTTTTGCCTAGGAGCGCTGACATAAGACAAAGCTCGCCTGATTCTTTGGGCGTGACAAAGTAGCGCCTGACATCATTGGGAGCGGAAATGGGCTGTTCTTTCTCTAAGCGTCTATTGAAACCATAGAGAAGGCTCCCATCAGAGAAGGCCACATTGGCGAAACGGGCGGTAGATACAGGTAACTCGAGACTCCGGCGCATAAGAAAATATTCCATGATACGCTTGCTGGCGCCCATCATGTTCACGGGATTCGCCGCTTTGTCTGTCGACACACAGAAATACTTCCTCGCGCCCGCCGCGGCAGCTTGCCTCATGGTCTTGTCGGTGTTGAACACATTGACATCGACCATGCGCATCAAGGTGTAAGGATCCTTCTCGCTACGCACATGTTTCAGCGCGGAAAGATTGAGCACGTAATCGTAACCGGGGCCATTCTCGATGAAGGCATCGAAAATCCCGCTCCCAGCGTCGATGGCGAAGGTGGCAAACTCGCCCGAAGAATACCCGATGGACGAGCGCAGATCGCGCACCAGCTCGACCATGTTGTTCTCGCTGATATCCACCACATGGAGCAGCTTCGGATCGCGCCTAAAAATCTCGCGCGTGACCGCTTGGCCGATGGAGCCGGCACCGCCAATGACGAGAAAGCGCGAGGCTTTGACGAGGCGGGACAAATCGACCTCGTGTTTAGCCAGGTCGGCGGCGAAGAGTTCATTTTTTCTACCGATGAGATCAAGAACAGAATCCATGAATACTCCAAATAAATGTGATCAACCCTTTTTTAGGTTCTTTTCGAGAGAATCGCATACGAGATCCACTTCGGCTATCGTCATCGTGGGATAGAGGGGAAGGGTGAGCTCGTGTTCGCTGATGTACTGGCTCTTGGGCGTCGGCCCCACCCTGTCCTTATAAGCTGTGAAGCTCTGTATGGAAGGATAATGGATAGAGGTCTGGATGCCATCTTCCTTCATCCGCTCGATGAGCGCGGCCCTGTCGATTTCTTTGGAAAGAAGAACCGGCATGATATGGTACGTAGGAGTACCTCTATCGTAATGGCGGAACGGAACGCTCAAGAATTTCCCCATCGCGTCCAGCCGGGGAAAATACCGCGCCACAAGCGCCGCGCGAGCGGCATTCGCCTCGGGCAATTTAGCGAGCTGCACAAGCCCCAAAGCGGAGCGGACTTCGTCGATACGATAATTGAACCCTGGCTCTACGACATCGTAGGTAGCAGCGCGGCCTTTCATCCTGTCGAAACTGGCGACTGTCATCCCATGGGAACGCAAATTCTTGCACTTCTGGAACAACTCCAGATCGCGCGTGGCTACCATACCGCCCTCGCCCACCGCCAGATTCTTGTTGGAGAAGAAACTCCAAGCCGAAATATCGCCGAAGGTACCGAGCTTCCTGCCTTTATAGGACCCGCCATTCGAATGCGCACAGTCTTCGATAAGCTTAAGATTGTGCCGCCTGCAGATATCCACGATCGCATCCATATCGCAGGCATAGCCCGCATAGTGCACGATCATCACCGCCTTGGTCTTGGGCGTAATCTTAGCCTCGATATCGGCAGGATCCATCGCCCAATCCTCGAGCGACGTCACATCCCCAATCACCACCTCGCCGCCCGACACCCTCACCGAATTGAGATCAGCAATGAACGTGAGCGAAGGCACAATCACCTCATCTCCAGGCTTCACACCACATGCCAGCACGGCAATATGAAGCGCCGCCGTCCCATTCGAAACCGCCACGCACTTCGAATCTTGCTTGAGTTCTCTGCTATAGGCTTCCTCGAAATCCAAGGTCCTCTGCCCCATCGTGATCCACCCTGATTTAAGAGTGTCCATCACAGCGCCATATTCGCGTTCATCGTAATTTAGTTTGAAGAGCTGTACTTTCCACTGAATCGTTCCCGCCATATTCACCTTCCTTATTGCTTGGGCAAACGCCCACCGAGCATCACATCAAAAACGAGATCCCTGTTCTTCTCCACAAATTCCAACACCCTCTCAAGCTTCTTTTTATCAGTCGGCAGATTCACCACATGAGCAGCGGCAAACACCGCGTTCGGATACCGTTCCGGCTCAAAACCCCACTTGCTCAAATCACCCTCGACAGGATGCAAAGGCGAACGGAACCAATCCCCCTATACTGAGCCTATCGGGTAGGACCACTACAGAAACTGAATAAGGTGGAATATCCTAGGAAAAGGAGCGTCCACCATGAGGAAGAAGTTCGACGAGCAGTTCAAGGCAATGGTAGCCCTCGAGGCAGTAAAAGAGGAGCTTACGCTCCAGGAGTTAGCCGAAAAGTACCAAGTCCATCCGAATCAGATCAGCGTCTGGAAGAAGAAGCTCTTGGAACAGTCCTCGGCGCTCTTTGAACGAAAGAACAAGAAGGACGAGGAATACAACCAGCTCAAGAAGGAGAAGGAAGAACTCTTCCGCCAGCTAGGGCAAATGCAGTACGAGAACGAGTGGCTAAAAAAAAAGTACAAACAGCTGTACGGCAAAGATCCAGGCTGATCGAACCAAAGGAGCCCGTCTTGTCAGTGCGACGTCAGTGTGAGCTGCTCAAGGTCCAAAGGAGTTGCGTCTATTATCGCTCTAAGCCTACTCAAGACTTGAACCATGAGCGACATAAAGCGCTTATCCTCGCTATAAACGGGAAGTTGCCCTTCTATGGCTATCGAAAGATCACGCTGGAACTGCAGTCAAAGAAAAGTGAGCTCAGCCAAAAGCAGGTTCGCAGGCTCATGCATTCAATGCATCTTAAGGCGTTGCATGCCAAGAAAATGACCAGCATGAAGCATCCTGAGAATCCTATTTATCCGTACCTACTGAAGAATATCGTTGTACGATATCCCAACCAGGTCTGGATCTCTGACCTGACATACATCAAGCTTCCTGGCCTTGGGTATGTATACCTCGTCGCCATCATGGATCTCTATAGCCGCAAGGTGCTGTCTTGGAGGCTTTCCAACAGCATGGACTCATTATTCTGCGAAGAAGCCTTGAAAGAGGCCATAACGCGCTATGGTGCCCCTTCTATATTCAATACCGACCAAGGGAGCCAGTTTACTTCGAATTCGTTTACCCAGATTCTGCAGGATCATTGGATCAGGATCAGCATGGACGACCGAGGCCGCTGGCGGGACAACGTACACATTGAACGGCTCTGGAGAACCGTCAAGTATGAGGACATCTACCTCCAGAGTTACGAAAATCTAAGGGCATTAAAACGAGGGTTGGCCTTGTATTTCGATTTCTATAATCGGTACCGGTTTCATCAGAACCTGGACTACGAGACGCCCGATCAGCGCTATCGTTCGTTTCAGGCGAAGGATTTGGCGGCGTGAATCACCACCGTATTCGTTAGCTGTTTTTAGTCTTGATCTGAGGGCCCAGCATAATCCTTTCTGTCTTCCTTCTCGCTTCATCCAGCAGCGTCACATCGTGGAGGAATCTTATGTCTTCGGGCGCACAGGTCGCATCAACAATCAACGTACCTTTATTCTCGCTTTCCTTTGCTTCCCCTTCTCCTGAACAATTCCCCTTATCGTCATCATTGTGGCTTTCGTCATCGGCTTTGCTTTTCTCTATGATCAGATCATTCACTTCTTTTAGGATATCCGCTGACAGCCTCTTTCTGAAATGCACCATCATGCTCGGATCGAAAGGTATTTCATATTTGTACCCTTCATATCCCAGGAAGTATTGCTAGTAGGGATTCTCTCGTATATCTTCTACCAGCTCTTCGTCAGATAGATTCTTCTTCCCTTTTATAATGAGAGCGCCTAACGCGACTTTTACCGGGATCGCCGGTCTACCATTATTGGCGACAAACAGTTTGGAATACTTTTCTTCAACATCTTTCCATGGTATTAGGCTTGCCAAGATTACCCATCGGTTATCTGCTTTCAGGCTGCCCCCGAACACCATGTCGAACTGGTCAAACTCAGGCGTATACTTTGGTATTCTGTACATCTCGCCTTCCAAGTGCACGACTTTTTCATGTTTCTCTTCAATTTCCGTGCACTTTTCTGGTCCATTATACCATATATCCCTTTGCCTAATTTGACTTTATTACTTTTTCAGGAGCCTTCTCTTAGATATTTTTATTTACTCTTAATAAAATACGAGCTTAGCTTCAAATCAACAACCTCGCAGCAAGCTGCCTAGGTATAAAGAAAATTCACTCGAATAGTTTTAGTTGCCTATTCTCGTATAGTTTCTCGTACTCTTTAGGTTCCCTACCTTGATTCTTTACATATTCCATTATCGTGTCTTCATTTCCGTATTTCCCGACACTTCCTACATAGTACCCGCTTGTCCAAAATTCTCCACCCCACAGCATCTTCTTTACTTCTGGTCGTCTTCTGAATACTTCTCGTGCTGTTATGCTTTTTATTATCTGTGCTACTTGCTTTGGACTCATCATCGGTATGGCTTGCACTAGAAAATGCACATGATCTTTCTCTGTTCCTATCTCCAGAAATTGCACTTCATAGCGCTTTTCTATCTCTATACAAATTTCTTTTATTGCTTCATCTACTTCTTTCGTTATTACAATTTTCCTATATTTCGCTGGACATACTATATGATAGATCAATACTGACACATTATGACTCTTATGTATAAATTCGCTCATTCTTTTATTCTTCCAGACGCAGCAAACTGCGAAGAATTAAACCTGTAGAGATTAATAAATATAATATCATTTGTCATTGGTATGGCATTAAAATATTTCGATGCAAAACCATAAAATTAACACTTCAATTTATCAGCAAGATCTTTTACCGAAGCAAAAGTATACGTAGGTTTAATATCACCATTTAATATGTCTTCTATTTTAGCTTCCCCTGTTAGCACACAAATACTAGTAACTCCAGCATTTATACCTGCCGAAATATCTGTATAAAGTCTATCTCCAATGATTGTAGTATCTTTTTTCGTATAGCTAAACTTTTTCATCACTTCATAAACCATAGTCGGCTCTGGTTTTCCGATATAAATTGGTTCTCTTCTTGTTGCATTTTTTAAAATCATGCAAATAGATCCACAATCTGGTATAAAGCCAAAACTTACCGGACAAGTAAGATCAGGGTTTGTAGCGTAGAATGGAATATCACGCATTAACAGCTCACACGTGTTTCTTATTTTTTTGCTTGTAAGTTCTGTGTCAAAACCTACAAGAACCAAGTCTACATCAGGCTCAACTTCTTCAGTAACAATTAGACCTGATTCTCTTAACTCAGTAATTAATGATTTTGTTCCTTGACAATAAATTTTTATTTTAGGATATTTTTCTTTTAACATGAGAATAGTGGCTTGGACGGAGGTAAAGAAGTTTTCTTTATCAGCTTTAATTCCTAATCGGTTAATTTTATAGATATAATCCACCACAGACTTAGAAGAATTATTTGTAATAAATATATACCTTCCTCCACTTTCCTCTATATACTTTATCAATTCTAAAGTACCATCAAATAGGCACTCTTCTTCATATATTGTACCATCCATATCAAATAGAAATAGTTTTTTCTCTTTTAACTCGGCTGCAATATTATTAAAAATATCTTCCATATCATTCAGTCCTTAAACAATTTCTCTGCAGCTGCAAGATCTTCATGGTTATCTATTTCAAACCACCGGCCAACAAGCGGAGAAGCCCTAAATTCTATCAATGGAAGAATTTCATTCAAAGCTACTTCACTCCACTTTTTAAATTCTTTTTTTTCTTCAATGAATTCAGCACACTTATTAAAGAATACTTCTCCACCTTCTTTGGAAAACTTATAAACATCAATTGAAGATCCTAGTGCGTTTTCTTGTGTAACTTCTTTTGAAATTTCTACTAATCTTCCACCTTTTTCAACTACCTTCATAGACTCTTCTTTGTAGGTACCAATGTCTGTAACAATAGTATTAGGAAAGGAATTGAGCAAGAGAGCGGAAACTATAGAAGCATCATAGAAAACATCAGAATTCATCATTAAAAATGCACCACCGCATACATTCATCCTACCAAGATATGCAGAATACATATTATTTGTATTCGCATAGTCAACATTCTTTATGATTTTTATATCTTGCCATTTTTCATGAACTGCTTTCTCAAGAACCTCTGCCTTATAGCCAGAAATAATAGTAATGTCTTTTATATTGTTTTCGTATAAGTTTTCTATTTGCTTAAAGAGAATAGGTTTTCCATTTACAGGTACCAGAGATTTTGGACATGTAAGAGTAATAGGTGTAAGTCTTGTACCTAATCCAGCTGCTAAAATCAATGCTTTCATAGTTCCTCCAAAAGCTACAAATATATTTTCTTCAAAATTTCATCACGTAAATAATTTTTAAAAGCTGGCTCTTTCAAGTTTGAAATGCGAACGAGATTCGGGAAAAAAGCTCGTTCGGAGTCCGATAGCCAAGTGATTTCCTAGGTCGATTATTGATCTTATCAACGTATATTACAAACTGTTTTTTTGAGAACCAATCAAGACGATATTTTTTAAGCAAGTATTGGCGAAGAAGTCCATTGGTATGCTCATTCAGTCCTCGTTCCCATGGGTGATAGGGATGTGCAAAAAATATCTGAACGTTGATCGCTTTAGATAGTTTTTTATGTTCAGCAAATTCTTTTCTATTATCAACAGTAATTGTCTTGCGATTTTCCTTTGGAATACCAGAAAAGACTCCATACGCTTCTATGCGTAGCTCTATCGCAGTTTTTTCCTCAAGGGGAAAAGCAACAAGGTACTTAGGGGTTTCTTAAAAACCCTCTTTTCTATCTTTCAGGCAGCATTAGCTGCCCTTCAACCCAAAGAAAAGAGTTCCTAATCAGTTCGTTAATAGCATTAATAAGCGACACAAAAAAGGCTTTCGCCTTTCTCCTCGCCAACACCATTAGGTTCATCACCAAGAACACCATCATAATCGATGTCTCGCTCGTTTCCTTAAGTCTTGTACCAATTCTATCGAGCGTATAACGTCGCTTCGCCTCTCCAAACTTCCCTTCTACCGCAATCCTCGTACTCTCATCTTCTCGCTCGATCCTTTTTTGTTCTCGTCTTCTTTCTCTATTATTATCGTTGTCTTTGAATGGCCTTCCCAGCTTCGGCCCCGATAATTGTATCCCATATTCATGACAGTACTGCAGATTCTCTCGCGTCCTATAGATCTTATCCGCACACACTACTTCCGGATATTTCCCATAGCGTTGCTTATATCTTTCAATTTGCCCTTTCAAATCTTTGCATTCGTTATAGGCATCCCACGAGAGCCTATAGACCTGCGCCATCACATCCACAAGGCTCAAGGAGAGCTTTGCTCCAAACTCATACATCCCCCTGGCCTTCCCCTCTCGCTATTGGCCGTACCCAGGGTTTACTTATGCTTAAGATCCTTCCCTCTATTGACCAAGTATCGCTGCGGTACAATTGCTTCTGCTGCCGGACCAATTCTCCGATCACCCACAGATCCTGCCGCTGCTTCCGGGAAAGAACGCTTAAATCTACTTTATCCTTGTATTCATTGATCAACCGTAGATTCCGCTCAACATACTGGATCTACGTTTTTATCGCTTTTCTAATCGTGTTCACTCTCGGTTTTCGATTTCGTATGAAGGTCAGAAACTCTTTCCTTGCCTTCTTCCGATACGTCCTCGGCTTCTCCTAGCCTTCGGACATCTCTTTGTGGAGCGTATCGATGATCCTTTCTGTCTTCCTTCTCGCTTCATCCAGCAGCGTCACATCGTGGAGGAATCTTATGTCTTCGGGCGCACAGGTCGCATCAACAATCAACGTACCTTTATTCTCGCTTTCCTTTGCTTCCCCTTCTCCTGAACAATTCCCCTTATCGTCATCATTGTGGCTTTCGTCATCGGCTTTGCTTTTCTCTATGATCAGATCATTCACTTCTTTTAGGATATCCGCTGACAGCCTCTTTCTGAAATGCACCATCATGCTCGGATCGAAAGGTATTTCATATTTGTACCCTTCATATCCCAGGAAGTATTGCTAGTAGGGATTCTCTCGTATATCTTCTACCAGCTCTTCGTCAGATAGATTCTTCTTCCCTTTTATAATGAGAGCGCCTAACGCGACTTTTACCGGGATCGCCGGTCTACCATTATTGGCGACAAACAGTTTGGAATACTTTTCTTCAACATCTTTCCATGGTATTAGGCTTGCCAAGATTACCCATCGGTTATCTGCTTTCAGGCTGCCCCCGAACACCATGTCGAACTGGTCAAACTCAGGCGTATACTTTGGTATTCTGTACATCTCGCCTTCCAAGTGCACGACTTTTTCATGTTTCTCTTCAATTTCCGTGCACTTTTCTGGTCCATTATACCATATATCCCTTTGCCTAATTTGACTTTATTACTTTTTCAGGAGCTCTCATCTATGTTTTCTTATTCCATCAATGTCTATTCGTATATGTCTAATAGATTTTTTCAATTTCTAGCTACAATTTTCCGGGAAATTAGGTTTCAATAAACTTCTTTCTCATGATAGACTCTCCTTCTCTTAGCATATTCTACATAATTAATTTTCTATAGTGTCCATAACCACTAAACTCAGCATACTTTATTTTTACGTTTAAGGTTAATTATTAATAGCAATATTTTTGATAAGTTGAGCAAGATACTCAGGACCAGGTTCGTCATAGAAATTGATCTGTTTTAAGAATCTATCTAGGTTATTTTTATATTGCTTTTCATCAAATTCAATAATATTTTTTAACATTGATATATTACTATCTGCAAATGGAGCTGGTAAACTTTTAATATTAAATTCAAATCCCCGCTCATAATCCTTCCAATCCTCAGCATATATAAAAGTTATTTTATCTAAGCGCATACCGAAGAATAGTACACTCGAATAATCAGAAACAACAATATCTGAAGCATGAACTAAATCATCAAGTTCTTGAACAATTGACCCATCTAATACTCTATCGTTATATTTTATATCTTTTTGATAATTAAAAAGATTAGGATGAAGACGTACAAGAATTCTCCAGTCACCACCAAAACGGTTTTCTAATACTTTTAGAATATCATTGTAGCTTAAATTGTATGGCCCTAAATTTTCATCAGAACGAAACGTTGGAGCATACAACATAATCCTTGATGTTTTAGGGATTCTATATTTACTTTTCACATTATTAATAATGTTTTCAATTTCTTCTCTTGTTTTTTTCAGTTGCCTAACAGCGCATTTTACGATATCTCCATTACTCCATAAAAATCCATTTTTATACTTTTGGTATTGCCATTCATTATCACAAATAAATAAATCAACCATGCTCGAATCATACTTTGCTCGCTTAATATAATTGGCGCTTAATGTTTTTTCAGTATCTGCTTCAGCCTTTTTTATCCCAACACTTCCATGCCATGTTTGAATATAGTATTGTCCTTTTCGTTTTTTCATCCACAAATATTTTCTAGAATTGTCAACCCAAACCTTTGCTGTTTCTAATTCAAACAATTCTGCTAGAGAATAGGGGGTAACTGTTCTTATTCCTTTTGGTATAATTGCTCCTTTAGGTAGAATCCAAACAATTTCTAGGTTTTTATCATCTAGTAATACATCAGAAATATTTTTTGGCGCATCATTGTAATACTTACCATGAAAACTAGAAAAAACAATCTTATTTGATTTTATTGGAAATACGCAAAATATTTGTGCAACAATTTTCGCAAAAATTCGTTTTATCGACATTGAAAATTCCTTTATAAAATATCAAGTATTTTTATAGGAAAGTTTATTTCAAGAATGCTTAACTTTAGCTTTTCAATTGTTTAGGTTATATTTTCTTTTATAAAAGCAATTAAATAAAACATCGTATCATTTTTTATAATAATATTAGCTAAAAGATACGTAAATACACCTATAATAATCTGTATACATAAAAGTAAAAAAGCATTAATTTCGAATGTACCAATAAAGCAAACCACTACGCACATTATAAGAGATGTTATGAGATTTGGCAATAAATCAAAAAACTGATGTTTTCCACTGTAACCTAGTAACTTTCTATTTGGGATTGAATTTACAATAATCGCAATAAATGTACACACAATAGATGAAAAAGCTAATTCTATTGGACTTTTACAAAAAGCCAAGAACAACCCAATCGTTAAAAAATACAGGGACTTCTTAATTATTTCTATATACAGATACATATCACTTCGGCCCATTGCTTTTATTACTTCGCAATTACCAATATGTATCATATCAAACATAAATACAATACAAAAGATTCTAATATACGGAACTATCTGCATCCATTTTTCTGTTAGTATTACTTCCACAAAGTTATCTGCTATCGCATAAAAACCAAGCATAAACGGGAATGCAATAAATGATACGACTCTTATGAAGCGCCTTGTGTAATTCAATAGAGCTTTCTTATCATCTTGAAATTTTGAAAGCACTGGGAATAATACTGCCTGTAAAGTGTTTGTTGTTGCAGTAGATGCAAGTTTTGGAAAACTACGTCCTTTTGTATAAAAAGATAAATCTGCGTTAGTAAATTTTAATCCAATTATAATTGGATTAATTTCTGTATATATAGTTGCTATTACAGATGAAATAAGGATTTTCCAACCATAGCCAAAGAGAATCTTTAGCCTAACCAATGAAATTTTTAGCTTGACATGTATTCGTGTAGTAATAACTAGAATGAAAGTACCAACGACTGTATTTGTCATTTCTTGCGTTACAAGTGCCCATGCTCCATATCCTTTGATTGCCATCCATATTCCAACAACACCTGAAAGTATACTACCTCCCAATGTTGCAAAAAAAAACTTCTTAAATAACAGATTCGATGAAATATAAGAATATACAATAGACTTAACAGCATATACAGGCAGTACTAGCCCCATAACTCTAATGATTGGTATAAGCATATCCTGGTCATAAAACTTCTCGATCATTGGTGCACACACATAAAAAATCCCATATACTGCTACAGATAGTAATACACTGATATACAGTAGTGTTGAATAATCGTCAATATCTGCATCTTTTTTTTGAATAATTGCTGTATTAAGTCCCCCTGAAATGATAACATTTGCAAAACCAAAAAAAATAGTAACTAAACTAACTACACTGTAATCATCTGGGCTAAGAATTCTAGCAATAATAATTGTAACAACTAATGTGATACCTTGAGCAATAAAGCGCTCCATAAATTTCCATATTATACTAAAAAAAGCTTTTTCCTTAATACTATCAACATCTTTTTTCATAATGACTATTACCTTTTTATTTCCCTTTATTGCTGACTAGCGATTACTCAATCTATTGATCGAATAGAGAATGCATCTAGCTAGGGGTTTCTTAAAAACCCTCTTTTCTATCTTTCAGGCAGCATTAGCTGCCCTTCAACCCAAAGAAAAGAGTTCCTAATCAGTTCGTTAATAGCATTAATAAGCGACACAAAAAAGGCTTTCGCCTTTCTCCTCGCCAACACCATTAGGTTCATCACCAAGAACACCATCATAATCGATGTCTCGCTCGTTTCCTTAAGTCTTGTACCAATTCTATCGAGCGTATAACGTCGCTTCGCCTCTCCAAACTTCCCTTCTACCGCAATCCTCGTACTCTCATCTTCTCGCTCGATCCTTTTTTGTTCTCGTCTTCTTTCTCTATTATTATCGTTGTCTTTGAATGGCCTTCCCAGCTTCGGCCCCGATAATTGTATCCCATATTCATGACAGTACTGCAGATTCTCTCGCGTCCTATAGATCTTATCCGCACACACTACTTCCGGATATTTCCCATAGCGTTGCTTATATCTTTCAATTTGCCCTTTCAAATCTTTGCATTCGTTATAGGCATCCCACGAGAGCCTATAGACCTGCGCCATCACATCCACAAGGCTCAAGGAGAGCTTTGCTCCAAACTCATACATCCCCCTGGCCTTCCCCTCTCGCTATTGGCCGTACCCAGGGTTTACTTATGCTTAAGATCCTTCCCTCTATTGACCAAGTATCGCTGCGGTACAATTGCTTCTGCTGCCGGACCAATTCTCCGATCACCCACAGATCCTGCCGCTGCTTCCGGGAAAGAACGCTTAAATCTACTTTATCCTTGTATTCATTGATCAACCGTAGATTCCGCTCAACATACTGGATCTACGTTTTTATCGCTTTTCTAATCGTGTTCACTCTCGGTTTTCGATTTCGTATGAAGGTCAGAAACTCTTTCCTTGCCTTCTTCCGATACGTCCTCGGCTTCTCCTAGCCTTCGGACATCTCTTTGTGGAGCGTATCGATGATCCTTTCTGTCTTCCTTCTCGCTTCATCCAGCAGCGTCACATCGTGGAGGAATCTTATGTCTTCGGGCGCACAGGTCGCATCAACAATCAACGTACCTTTATTCTCGCTTTCCTTTGCTTCCCCTTCTCCTGAACAATTCCCCTTATCGTCATCATTGTGGCTTTCGTCATCGGCTTTGCTTTTCTCTATGATCAGATCATTCACTTCTTTTAGGATATCCGCTGACAGCCTCTTTCTGAAATGCACCATCATGCTCGGATCGAAAGGTATTTCATATTTGTACCCTTCATATCCCAGGAAGTATTGCTAGTAGGGATTCTCTCGTATATCTTCTACCAGCTCTTCGTCAGATAGATTCTTCTTCCCTTTTATAATGAGAGCGCCTAACGCGACTTTTACCGGGATCGCCGGTCTACCATTATTGGCGACAAACAGTTTGGAATACTTTTCTTCAACATCTTTCCATGGTATTAGGCTTGCCAAGATTACCCATCGGTTATCTGCTTTCAGGCTGCCCCCGAACACCATGTCGAACTGGTCAAACTCAGGCGTATACTTTGGTATTCTGTACATCTCGCCTTCCAAGTGCACGACTTTTTCATGTTTCTCTTCAATTTCCGTGCACTTTTCTGGTCCATTATACCATATATCCCTTTGCCTAATTTGACTTTATTACTTTTTCAGGAGCTCTCACTCAGACTCTGTCGAGTCCTAAAATCACCAACTCACCAATAACTCAAAGCATTACTTTTTAAGGAAACAGCTGGATTATATTCTACTCTGCATGTTTAACTCAATATTTATTTATCGAGTTCGAACTTTTGTTTATCGTGAACAGAAATATCTTTACCAAGTTGTACTTCAATCAATTTTAACTCGGTTTCTGCGATAATAGTATGTTTACATCCTGCACGCATAATAATAACATCGCCAACAAAGACTTTCTGTTCCTTACCATCAATAATAGTATGTCCATTACCGCTGATTACAGTCCACACCTCATCCCTATTGCTATGGCTGTGATAATTCATTTTCTCCCCAGTACGGAGAGTAACTTTTACAGTCATACTATCTTGGCCTACATCCAAAACTCTATAACTCCCCCAACTTTTTTCTGCGAATCTTGCTGATGTAACAAAATTGTCAACATATACCTTAATGTGTGAACTCTGCTCTTTATCAGCCACAAGAATTCCATCTGAACTTGCTGAAATAACAACGTCTTTAAGTCCCATAGCAAGAACAGGTATATCAAGATCATTTAAAATATGGACGTTCTGACACTTTTCATTCATTATACCATTGCCTATAATATTTTCTTCCATCGTTTCGGTAAGTGTATTCCAAGAACCTATATCTTTCCATTTACCTAAATAACGTATAACTTGAATTTTTTGGGCTTTTTCTACAACTTCATAATCAAAAGATGTCTTTATCAAATTCGTATAGTTAGCATATAACTCAGAATAATCGTTGGTATTTAACAGTCTTAACGTAATATCAAGAACATACTTCAACTTATATGCAAATACGCCAGCATTCCAAAGCCCTCCCTGCTTAATATATTGCTCTGCAGTCTTTTCATCTGGTTTTTCTTTAAACGATGACACTTCGCTTAAAAACTCACTTGTTTTAGGGATAATATATCCATACTTTTCGCTTGGATAGATGGGTTGAATACCCATAAGTATTAAATCAGCTTCACCTTTTTTTGCTTGAGTTCCCAATTCTTGGATTAGTTCGAAATAACCATCTTCGACATAAGGGTCTACAGGGCAAACAACAACAACTTCATTCTTATCAATGCCTAAAACATCATGAAGATAAGCTGTAGCTAATGCAATTGCCGGGAACGTATCTCTTCTGCATGGTTCGACTGATATCCCAACACTTGTGCCTAACTGGTTATGAATCGCAGACACTTGTGTTTTCGAGGTGGCAATTGTCACAGTTGCTTCAGGATCAATCTTTTTTATCTGCCCATAAACACGTTGTACCATCGACTCGTAGCCTTCATCAGTTTTGAATATTTTAATGAACTGTTTAGATCTGATTTCATTTGATAGAGGCCAAAGTCTCTTTCCAGAACCTCCAGACAATAATATAATATTCATTTTAACCTTGTATATAGAATTTGCTAAATTAAAATGCGTAAAAAGATCTTATCTTTTTACAAATATATTGAATCTGTTCATCTGTAATAGTTATGCTTGATGGCAACCACAATCCCTTATTCGATATCTCTTCCGTAACAGGGAAGTGTAAATCAGTATATCCGTAAGCTGGCTCTGCATGAAGTGGTGGATAAAAGATCCGAGAGCCAATACCATTATCTTTTAAATATGCTTGAAGTTCTTCTCTTCGTTCGCATAGAATATCATAAAACCAAGGAGAAGTATCCTCATATTTCGTTTTTATAAGTTCCACACCTGGGATGCCCATAAGAAGCTGATCGTAAAGTTTTCCCATTTCTTTCTTTCGAATAACACGAGCAGGTAGTTTCTTCATCTGTTCAATACCGATTACTGCTTGGAAGTCTGAAAACTTAAAGTTCCATCCTTTGGTGAGATAGTGATCAACACCTCCTGTAGCCCGACCGAAGTCACGAATTTTCTTAATCCTATCTGCAAGTTCATCATCATCAGTAATTAGTGCACCTCCTTGTCCAGTTGTTATAATTTTAGGAGCGCTAAATGAAAAGCTACCAATCTCTCCAAATCTTCCTAAATGCTTTCCGTTATAAAAACTACCTAGAGATTGAGCAGCGTCTTCAATAAGGTGGATATTGTTTTTTTTACAGAAATCAACAAATACTTGCACATCTTTTGGGTATCGGCCATTTATAGAAACCAACATTACAGCTTTTGTCCTATCAGTAACAGCTGCCTTCATTTGGAAGAAATCCAAACAAAGAGTATCACGATCAATGTCAACGAAAACAGCTTTTGCACCAATCAGTTCAGCCGAGTTCGGTGTTGCAACCATAGTGTAATCTGGACATATAACCTCATCACCGATGCCAATTCCTACAGCCATTAATGCTGCAGATAGGCTAACTGTACCATTAGAAGTAATCCAGCAATGCTTGGCTCCTGTATAATCTTTAATCATATTCTCAAAATCACGAGTTTTAGAAAATTCAGTTCCCCAGCCTCCTCTTTGCATATATTCGTTTAGTGCTTTTCTCTCATGTTCATCGAAACTTGGTTCCATCTGACTGATAAAATTCATATTTATGTCCTTATAATAATTTTATTGATTGATCATATTCTATGACGGTCAATTTCTTCGCCAAAGTAAGGCCCGTTCTTAACCTCAAGAACCGATGTCCCTTCTTCAGTTATCTTATAACCATGCCCACATTCAAGTAGGATTAATATTTCTCCTTGCTTAACTGGTATGGTTTCAACGACCTTATCATCAAGCGTGTAGATTGTTGCATCTATTCCACCACTAATTATATAAAGTGTTTCACAGGTGCGGCTAATAGTTCTCTCTACAATATTATGGACATGAGCCTTAAGATCTTTACCTTTCTTATAACTTCCCCAAACACCTACTTGAATGAACTCTCCATAACTAGAAAAAAAATTCAATCCTTCTTTAATATCACCGTGTGTTATATGCCTCGCAAGTACAACGCTATCGATCTTTATTTCTTTCATATTTCAACCTCCTCCGAATAGATATCTTTTACACCATTCGTTTTTTCAACCGGGATATCATACATTGCTACAAGAATACAATCTTCAGGAAAGAACATACTATGAACAATAAAAGAATGTAATTCAAAAAATTTTCCTTTGCTAAAGACCACTGTTTCTTCCTTAAAGTCATCTTTTAAAGTTACCTCCACAGACCCACTAACAACAAAAAAAGCTTCACTCGACACCTTGTGATAATGTCCTCCTCGAACTACACCCTTACGAGTTTCAACAACATTTATCTGCTGGTATCCTTTATGAACCAATTGTGTAAGTCTACCTCGATCGTCAGTATGTTCAAAATCAACTTTTTTGACTTCATATAAAGCCATATTAAGTATCCCTCTCTGAGATAATTGTTGCATCGTCAGGCCACTTAATTTTAAACCTTTCATCATTCCACTTATATGTAAACTGTCTGTATTCACCATAATAAGTAGATTGTTTATAGGTGTAAACCGCCACGTCTGATAAGACAAAATACCCGTTTCCATACATTGGTGGTATATAAAGCTGGTATTTATTTAAATCAGAAAGAATAAACGACTGCCATTTTCCAAAGTCTGTGGAAGATTCATCGCAATTTAAGATCACTGCATAAACACTTCCGGAGACACATTGAACAAGCTTATAGGTAACAGAATCACCATGCATACCTTTTAGGACGCCCTTTATTGATTTTGAAACATCATCTTGAATAAATTTTACAGCTAGTCCTGCATCTTGGTATTCTTTCTCATTATATGTTTCATAGAAGTTCCCACGACTATCCTCATGAGCAGACAATTTTATAAGGTATACACCCTCAAGATTTGTTTTTTCTACATTGATCATATCTTATACCTATGCTTTTTTAAGTGCTTTTTCTCTCTTGGCTAATTCTCTGTCATGAGTAGCCATGATACAAATTAGCTTTTCATATGACGTCTTTTGTGGATTCCAGCCGAGTACAGTCTTTGCCTTAAAGGGATCACCACAGAGGTTGTTCACATCAGTTGGACGGAACCACTGTGGATTAATGCAAACCAATAGCTTGCCTGTCTTTATATTGTAGCCCTTTTCATCAAGGCCTTTCCCCTCCCAGCGGATCTCGATACCATTTATTAAAAATGCCTTCTCTGTAAAGTCGCGGACAGTGTGTTGTACGCCTGTGGCAATAACGAAATCATCTGGTTTCTCCTGCTGCATAATTAGCCACATGCACTCGACATAGTCTTTTGCATAGCCCCAATCACGTAGTGAGTCTATATTGCCAAGTTCTAAATGGTCTTGGATTCCTTCAGCAATACGACCTGTGGCTAGCGTAATCTTACGGGTAACAAAATTCTCGCCACGACGCTCAGATTCATGGTTAAATAGAATACCATTGACACAGAACATGCCATAAGCATCTCGGTACTCCTTCATCATCCAGAAACCATACTGCTTCGCAATAGCGTAAGGGCTGTATGGATGGAATGGGGTGGTTTCCTTCTGTGGGATTTCTTCGACCTTGCCATAAAGTTCGGACGTAGACGCCTGATAGATCTTGCATTTCTTTTCAAGTCCTAATATACGTATCGCTTCTAAGATACGAAGCACACCAATAGCGTCAACATCGCCAGAATATTCCGGAACGTCAAAAGATACTTGGACGTGGGACTGAGCAGCTAGATTGTAGATTTCATCTGGATTAACAATATTAATGATACGAATAAGTGATGTGGAATCTGTTAGGTCACCATCGTGGACTTTAATCACATTTTTCTTTAGCAGGTGGTCAATTCGTAAGGTATTAGATATAGAAATACGACGGATAATCCCATGTACTTCGTATCCTTTATTAAATAAAAATTCAGCAAGATATGAACCATCCTGACCAGTAATTCCAGTAATCAATGCAATTTTTTTTCTCATATTCATTTATCCTTTCTTTTTTGCATTTACCAACTAGTAGCAAATTTAAAGCCAACCATACTTAATACACGCTTGATATTCTTACGCATTTTTGTGGGAACGATTCGTGTAGCAAACTCATACAATTTTATTTTAATGCACTCTCTTTTTGAAATAAAACCTCTTTTAGAATAGTTAATATCATTATAGCCATGTTTAATTAGGACTTTTGCTGACCAAGGAATCCATTTCCCCCATGTAGCCATATGAACATAATGCAAAAGATTACGTCTATCTGATACATAATTTATGTAATACTCATCTATACTATCAGCACTCTGTCTTGAAAAATCATTTTCTATATCCCAGGCGGTTTTAGTACCATCTCCTAAGATTTTTAGGATTTCGTCTCTTTTCCATATAGATGTACCAATAGAAACAGCATAAGCTTTATTTTTTGGAATCATCTCAACATTTTTATTGTTCTTATACTGTGCATATTTTCGATTTTTTTGCTTAAAAGCCGGAATTCTATAATATTTTATATCATTTTCTTTTATAAATTTTATCACCTCATCGATTTCTGAATTGTTTACTTTTTCATATATATAATAATCATCATTAGTTAGTAAAATATATTGACTTTTTGTCCTGCTTATAGCTTCAATTGCTCCTCTTGTCCAACTTGTATTTTTTCCGCATAGGACTATTTCAGCAATATCGCTATTTAGGTTACATTCTTCCTCAGCTATAAAAATACGATATTTACAATTTGGCCAATTAATGCCTAAATAGTAAAGAAAAAACTGTGCAATATCTAAATATTTATCACAACTAACAACAACTATTGACATATCATTATCTGGACTCATTCTATCTTCTCTCATATTGGTAATCCTTATAAAAAAAACCAAGATAACCAAAAGCTTTCAGTATAAATTGATAACGAAAAAGCTTCAATTAAAACTAAGCATTTTAAAACAAATAACTTATTTTTCATCGGTTTATCTTTGCAATAAAATACTGATGAAAAAGACACAACAATTTGTATCATCACTCCAATTATTCCAGTATAAAATATCATATCTATCAATGTGTTGTGCGAATATTGAATAAAGATTGCTTGATTTAATAAAGCTTTTCTAGAAAATTCTGCCAAACCAAAAAGCTTGTTGAACAAAGGTAATTTGTTGAATACTGCTAAATATGCTGCATTAAGGCCTACTCTCGCTGTAGTAGCTTTAGTAAAATCACCAACTTGAAAGTCAGTAATCATATTTTCTATCCTATATGTAATTGGTTTTCCAAATGGAGTCATTATAAAAGCTACGATGAAACTTACTATAAATATAAAAACCCAAATTTTTGTTTTTAGTGATAATGGTCCCCTTGGTAAATCTATACAATTTAACAGAACACAACCTAAAATACCTATTATCAAACAAATAATTGAGGTAATACTTATTGTTGAGAATAAGAAAAGTACTAATACTGTTAATCCCAATAATTTTCGTTTTATAGTAATCGGGCTTGATAATAACAATAGAACAGCAATATTGATACAAAAACCAGTCTGGTTTGCTCCTTGAATGCCAACAAAAGTAGTTACTCTGCCAAGTCCATCTATCCAGCGCTCATCAAACATTCCGTGGGCTACGCCAAAAAAACATGACACAATAGTAGATACAACATACGCTTTACACATTTCAGGCCATACTTTTTTATTTACATTGTCATCCAGAGGATCAAATATAAGAGTTATTAGTAAAAACTCAAACATAAGGCCAAAACCTGCATAATTATTATTGAAAATTAAACAAACTAAAGCATATAACATATATAAAATTAATGGGAAAATACGCCTTAGATGACCACTTTTGCTTGCAAATATTAGTATCAATAATATTAATTGTACAAGTGTTGTTAATGTTCCAATCCCAGGCAAATCAAGACCTCGTTCCCACGGTAGAAGAATAGCATAAAATGAGAAAGCTCTTTTTAATGGAATATTAATAAATAATAAAATAATAAGAAAAAAAACAATATAACTTAAAATTAGATTAATATTTAGTAAGCATAATAGAAGCAAAATAAGAAAAAACCTTTTGTCAAAAAGTTTCTCTTTATTTTCTAAACTAACTATCATAATACTACTCACTTTTTTAAATCCACTTTGGTACTTTCCGGTTTATTAATGTCATCGTACGAATATATATATTAACCATTGTTACTTTTATTGTATGTGTCATAATATAAAGTTTCGGCGAATAATTGAATAAAAATGATTTAGCTTTTGTTCTAATATAATAGGCGTTGTTAATTGGTATTGATTTATCATATCTAATTAATAATGAAGTATAATCTTTCACTTGACAGATAGCTTTAAGATACAATACTGCAATTTGATCTTTTAGCGCGTTTATAGGTTTTATATTTGATTGATCAAATAGGCTTTGAAGTTCCTCACATATGTAAAGCAACATTCGCCCTTTCTGTTCCATGTTAGAATCTTGAGTAATTGAATTTGCTCTTACAAAGTGATAATAAAACAATATCCCAGAATAGTACACGCTTTTTGCTTTTAGTAATACTGAAGGCATCCATAACTCATCCTCGTGCAAAATATTCTCTTTGAAACTTAATCCCTCACGCTCTAAAAAATTTTTATTGTATATGCTATACGGTGCGCAAGCAGTATAACAATGCTTTGACTTTAAAAAAACAAGATATTCTTCAATAGAATACTCTTGTTCAGAGATTAAATAATGTTGATGATATTTTGAGTTACCTTCATCGTCAATTATTTTAGAGTCTCCGACAATTATATCACATGGATGCTTCGCAATAATAGTCTCGAACTCGCTAATACAACCTTCTTCAAGATAATCATCACTATCTAAAAACATAACATATTCACCACATGAATGACTTATTCCATTATTTCTCGCATTTGATAATCCTCCATTTTTTTGATGAATTATTTTTACATTATCATATTTTAGTGCATAATCATCACATATTGATCCACTATTATCTGTAGAACCGTCATCAATGAGTATAATTTCGTACATTGCTGTATCTTGTACCAATACCGACATTAAGCACTTATTTAAATATTGCTCAACATTATAAACTGGTATGACTATACTTAACTTCATTATTTATCTCCATATCTTTAATTTATTATGTTGTAAGCGTCCAATTTTCCCCATGTTGACAACATAAAAAATTCGATTATCCATTCCTGCAATGGGAGAAATAATCGATGTACTTAAGAAAAGATAAAACCATTTATCTCGTCGCCGGAATCACTAATATGCTAAAACAGATCAACGGGCTTTCGGCAATTGCGCTAACTAAACAACCAGAAGAAGTTTTCTCAGGATCGTATTTTGTATTTCTAGGCAAAACAAGAAAAGTCATGAAGATCCTCTATTGGGACAAGAGCGGCTTTTGCATGTGGATCAAAAGGCTCGAAGAAGAAACCTTCCCTTGGACGAGAAAACAGAAAGGTGTTCTAGAAATCGAACATGCTAAGTTCAAGCTTCTCGTGCGAGGAATTGATGTTTTCAGGGAACACCGAAAGCTAGAATATTCTGTGGTATCATAAGAGATTATAGGCTACAAACAGGGCATTTCATGCTATACTGTCCTGCATGGTGACCGTGCTTGAAAACCTTCCTAATGATGTTGCCAGCCTCAAAAATATTATCGCCGAACAAGCTACCGCCATTAAGGGATTTCAAGAAAAGCTGCTTACCGAGCAAGAGAAATACGCGGCACTGCAGCGCCTGGTATTCGGTTCCAAGAGCGAAAAGCACCAGAAAGAGAATCCCAAGCAGGATCTCCTGTTCAACGAAGCTGAAACTTTCTTCGATGTTCCCGACCGAAAGCCTGCCACGATAACGGTCGGCCAGCATGAGCGCAAGAAGGCGGGAAGGAAGCCCTTTCCGGACACGCTTGAGCGCAATGAAATCGTCCATGCCTTGAGCGACGAAGAGCGAGCCTGCCCTTCCTGTGGGGCATTGCGGCCGGAAATCGGCGAAGAGCGCAAGGAAGAACTAAAGCTCATTCCCGCCAAGGCAGTGATCGACGTCCACGTCATGAGGAAATATGGGTCTTGCCCCTGTAAAGAGTGCCAGGGCACCGAAACAGCGCCGATTATCCAAGCGCCGGGGAACGCGAAGATCGTCCCTGGTTCCAGATTCTCGAATGGAACGATCGCCTTCTTCCTTACGAGCAAGTTTGTTGACGCGCAGCCCTTCTACCGCATGGAAGAGATTCTGGCCCGCCGGGGCGTGAATACTGGGCATTCAACCTTATGTTCGCTTGCCATGAACGCAGGGCGCGCGGTGGGAGACTTAGTCCAAGCGATCCGTGATGATTTAAAGACGTCGCCCGTGATCGGGATGGATGAAACGCCGGTACAGGTCCTGCACGAAAAGAATCGAAGCGCTACGGCAAAGTCGAATATGTGGGTGGCGTCTGGATTCAGGGAAGGAAAGAAACTCCTCTTCTTTCACTACCGCCCGACACTATCGGGAAGCGTTGCGACAGAATTCCTGAAAGGTTACTCAGGCTATCTTCAAACCGATGGCTATTCAGGCTATTCGCAGGTAGGAGAAGCTCCAGGGATTATCCATGTTGATTGCATGGCACATATCCGAAGGAAGTTCTTTGATGCTGACAAGGTTTCTGGCGGCTCAGGGGACGCTCTCGAGTTCCTCTCGATGATTTCCGCTCTCTACCATACCGAGACGCTCCTACGGCAACGGTATGAAAACAAAGAACACGATGAAGGTTCATTTATTGCTGAACGAAAACGGCTTCAGGAACCACAACTTGCGGCAATGCATGAATGGCTCACTTTACGAAGCCAGAGCGTGACGCCCTCGAGTAGTCTTGGGAAAGCGGTTTCCTATGCCTTAGGGCAATGGGATCAGGTTGTGTGCTACCTTGAGCATGTGCTTTTAGCGCCTGACAACAATGCGGTCGAGAATGCGATTCGGCCTTTTGTCCTTGGCAGGAAGAACTGGCTCTTTTCGAACACGTCGGCAGGAGCTCACACGAGCGCAGGGCTCTACAGCCTCATTGAGACGGCGAAGGCCAATGGCCACGAGCCTTATAAATATCTTTGCTACGTGTTTGAAATGTATACTGAGCCCATCGGGTAGGACCACTACAGAAACTGAATAAGGTGGAATATCCTAGGAAAAGGAGCGTCCACCATGAGGAAGAAGTTCGACGAGCAGTTCAAGGCAATGGTAGCCCTCGAGGCAGTAAAAGAGGAGCTTACGCTCCAGGAGTTAGCCGAAAAGTACCAAGTCCATCCGAATCAGATCAGCGTCTGGAAGAAGAAGCTCTTGGAACAGTCCTCGGCGCTCTTTGAACGAAAGAACAAGAAGGACGAGGAATACAACCAGCTCAAGAAGGAGAAGGAAGAACTCTTCCGCCAGCTAGGGCAAATGCAGTACGAGAACGAGTGGCTAAAAAAAAAGTACAAACAGCTGTACGGCAAAGATCCAGGCTGATCGAACCAAAGGAGCCCGTCTTGTCAGTGCGACGTCAGTGTGAGCTGCTCAAGGTCCAAAGGAGTTGCGTCTATTATCGCTCTAAGCCTACTCAAGACTTGAACCATGAGCGACATAAAGCGCTTATCCTCGCTATAAACGGGAAGTTGCCCTTCTATGGCTATCGAAAGATCACGCTGGAACTGCAGTCAAAGAAAAGTGAGCTCAGCCAAAAGCAGGTTCGCAGGCTCATGCATTCAATGCATCTTAAGGCGTTGCATGCCAAGAAAATGACCAGCATGAAGCATCCTGAGAATCCTATTTATCCGTACCTACTGAAGAATATCGTTGTACGATATCCCAACCAGGTCTGGATCTCTGACCTGACATACATCAAGCTTCCTGGCCTTGGGTATGTATACCTCGTCGCCATCATGGATCTCTATAGCCGCAAGGTGCTGTCTTGGAGGCTTTCCAACAGCATGGACTCATTATTCTGCGAAGAAGCCTTGAAAGAGGCCATAACGCGCTATGGTGCCCCTTCTATATTCAATACCGACCAAGGGAGCCAGTTTACTTCGAATTCGTTTACCCAGATTCTGCAGGATCATTGGATCAGGATCAGCATGGACGACCGAGGCCGCTGGCGGGACAACGTACACATTGAACGGCTCTGGAGAACCGTCAAGTATGAGGACATCTACCTCCAGAGTTACGAAAATCTAAGGGCATTAAAACGAGGGTTGGCCTTGTATTTCGATTTCTATAATCGGTACCGGTTTCATCAGAACCTGGACTACGAGACGCCCGATCAGCGCTATCGTTCGTTTCAGGCGAAGGATTTGGCGGCGTGAATCACCACCGTATTCGTTAGCTGTTTTTAGTCTTGATCTGAGGGCCCAGCATAATCCTTCCGAAAGCAAAGACACTTGAAGAGGAGCTTTCGCTTCTTCCCTACCGGCTTGGTCCTTCTGATTACTAGGCTTTCGTCAAGACGGGGAGAATTGAACGCTTACGTTCTCTATCTTTCTATTCGCACTTCAAAATTGAATCCGGAGTAAAAATATTTGATCAGATGAATCTCGCGTAGCCGGTAACAAATACTTTCAATAAAGTTGCTTTTTCTAATACTTCAATGTTCCATTAGCCACTTTGCGAAGGTGTTCTCCATATAGAGACTTGCCGTATTTTTCTGCTGATTTCATAAGTTCATCTGTTGAAATCCACCCTTTGCGAAATGCAATTTCCTCAGGTGCAGATATTTTCACTCCTTGACGTTTCTCAATCATCTGAATAAATGATGTTGCTTCAAACAGGCTGTCCATTGTTCCAGTATCCAACCAAGCGAAACCGCGCCCCAGAATCTGCCCCTTAAGTCTCCCTTCTTTTAGGTACATTTCATTGAGGGCTGTAATCTCTAGCTCGCCACGAGCAGAATGCTTAACATTTTTAGCTTTTATCGATACTTTCCTTGGGTAAAAATACAATCCAGTAATACAATAATTACTCTTCGGATTCTTCGGTTTCTCTTCAACTGAAAGAATATTCAAATCTTCATCAAACTCCATGATACCGAACCGACCTGGATCATTTACATAATAGCCAAAGATAGTTGCATAGCCTTCTTCAGCATTCTTGACCGAATCATTGAGAAACTCTGAAAGACCACCTCCATAGAAAATGTTGTCACCAAGAATCATAGAGCAGCACTCATCACCAATAAACTCCTCTCCAAGAATAAATGCCTGAGCGAGTCCATCTGGGGATGGCTGCTCCTTATAAGAAAGCCTAATACCAAACTGATTTCCATTACCAAGTAGTTTCTTAAAGTTTGGAAGGTCCTGCGGGGTTGAAATCACAAGGATGTCCTTGATCCCAGATAGCATTAGAGTAGAGAGCGGATAGTAAATCATCGGTTTATCATAAACAGGTAATAGCTGCTTGCTTGTCACCATGGTCAATGGATAAAGGCGAGTCCCAGCCCCACCTGCGAGAATAATGCCCTTCATCTCGTTTTACCTCTTTTAAAATCACTAGTTCTTTCTTATAATGTATTCCTTGAATTCTTGGTAATCATGAATATAGTCGTCAGCCCTGTAGTAGTCAGACGCAGCGACACAAAGAACAGAATCCTTTTGCAGCCACAACATTTCTCTCCAGGTTGGCTTTTCAATTACTATACCTATTGAAGGATCGGAAAGCGTTATCTCTTCTCTTTTGCTTTCGTTCTCCAAAAATAGCTGAATCTTGCCATAAGGGCAGAATAATATCTGCTTAAGTTCCTTATGTGCATGAAACCCTCTTTTCACACCACTAGGAACTTTAGAAATGTAATAAAACCTCTTTATTTCGAAAGTAACTTCGTGATTTGCCTCAAAAAATGAAAGTTCACCAGTATTTATTGTAGATATAGTTTTTATACGAATCACTTTACATCCAGCAATAGAATCTCTAGTGTATAAATTGTCTCCCTTAAGTACGGAATACCACTTTAAGTTATCGATTCCGGAATACCTTTGTAGTATTTCATCAGGAATTTCAAAAACTTCATGAAAATTATGTTTATCGTAAAACCTAACTGCTCTAGCATTTTTCTTCGATACACACCAGTATACACATTCAAGTCCTAACTCATTAAATGCCTTTTGGATAATTGATTCCATTCCAAACCATGAATAGCCGTAGCCCATCGACAGCTTTCGAACAGTAATAGCAAACTCTGCAATTCCTTGCTCTCTATCAATGTTCTTCAGACTTACGGTACCCATGTAATCATCCGTATCTGATGCAATGGCTAAGTTTAAATTTTTAGAAGTATCTTGGCTAATTCTGATGAAATCTTCAGCGTCAGCCAAAGTTTTAGAAGCAAAATCAGCATGTAAATCATGAACAACACTATCATCATGCATCCACTCAAGCATCAATGGTGCATCATCAAATTTTAATTTTCTTAAATGCATATCATTTTACCCATTAAACTTATTTATCATATCGATTATGTAATTGACCTCTTCATCTGTCAGACCAACATATATGGGAAGACTCAACTCTTCAGCAGCAAATTGCTCTGATTGAGGAATTTCGCCTCTTTTATAGCCCAGTCCTTTATAACATTCAGCTAAATGGCACGGTATAGGATAGTGTATCTGCGTATGAATACCCTTTTCCGAAAGATAATTGTAGAGATTATCTCTCATTGTGCAACGAATCGCAAATACGTGATATACATGTTCACAACCGAAGCGCAATTCCGGTAGAAATATCTTGGGGTTTTTGATTCCTTCGAGATACTTCTTTGCGATAATTCTTCTCTCTTCGTTGCCTTCATTAACATGTCTCAAATTAACACCAAGGATTGCAGCTTGAATCTCGTCCAATCGGCTGTTGATTCCAAGAAGTTCATGCTTGTACTTAATACTACTTCCGTAGTTGCCTAACATACGTACTCTATTAGCCACTTCATCTTTATCTGTGATTACTGCTCCTGCATCACCAAATGCGCCAATGGGCTTCGTCGGGTAATAACTAAAACAACCTATATCACCAATGGTACCAGCCTTTTTCCCTTTATATGTTGCACCATGAGCCTGTGCACAGTCTTCAAGAACATATAGATTATTATTCTGTGCAACCTCAATAATTTTATCCATGTCACACATTTGTCCATACAGATGAACCGCCATTATTGCTTTAGTTTTAGGCGTAACAGCTCTTTCAATTAATGCAACATCAATACCAAAATATTTATCAGCATCTACAAATACAGGAACCGCACCATTTTCCGTAACTGCCAAAGCGGAAGCAATAAAAGTATTTGTCTGAACAATTACTTCATCGCCCTTTCCAATACCAAGCGCAGTTAAAGCAAGCCGAAGCGCATCTAGTCCGTTTCCAACACCAACACAATTTTTTACACATTGGTATGCGGAGAAATCTGCTTCAAAATGTTCAAGCTCTTTACCTAAAATATACCAACCCGAACGAAGCACTCTGAGCGCAGCTTCTTCATATTCGTTCTGATACTTATGGTATTGACGACATAACTCAGCAAAATTAATGTTCACGGCTTTATTTCCTTTTATTATTTCTTTTGATAGCATATAATGTTATGCAAATAATTGTCAGCGACCTCTTTTTCAGAAAAATGAACAGCAAGATTAATTGCACTCTGCCCCATCGCATTCCTCTCGCCTACTGTCATGTCCTCAATTCTTTGATATATGCTTTCAAGCATTTCGGCGTCACCGGGATTACATATAAAACCATTGACCCCATCCTGAATTATTCCATCGAAACCGCTTCCTCTAGAGGCAATTACAATACATCCTTGTAACATAGCTTCGATATATACAATACCATAAGTTTCGCCTTCACTAATGAGCGTAAAAATCTGTGCTTCTTTCATCTTTTTAAGCACGCTCACTCTTGGTATTCTCCCAGCAAATGTTACTATTTTATCTGCTTTGATTTTTGTCACCAACGCCTTTAATTTTTCTTCTTCCGGTCCACCACCTATAACTTCAAGCGTTGAGCCTAGTGTCCCTCTTTTAATAAACGCCTTGATTGTTGATTCTAAGTGTTTTCTAGCTATCAAACTACCAACAAAAATATGCTTTATACCGCTATCAAAGTATTGTTTGCTACATTGTATTTCCGCTGCCTCTACAGCGTCGTTAGGCACTCCGGAATAACAAAGGAATGGTTCTTTATCCAAGTTCAAAAGAAGTTTAACACTTTTAGCTTCAATAACTGAGCGAACGCCAACAGCTCCTATCTCTTTAATGCAGTTATCAATACGATATTTTTTTATATTTCTTTTAGTGCAATCATGGTGAAAAACGATTGATGACTTTGCATTAGGATATTGTTTTGCTATTATCGCGACAAGTTCTGCACTGGGATTAGCGAAATGACCAACAATTAAATCAGGAATGAATTTTTCTGCTTTTATCAGCTTTTCTATGTTTTTTACTTGCATCTCCATTTTACGTTTAGAGTAACCCATCCCCGGAAAAAATTTCAGCATTGGAAGTCTATAAACCGTTATTCCAAATTCTTCACGCTTTAGTCTTTTTCGAGAAGCAAGTGAAGGTATTATGTTTGAAGAGCTACCACCCAATATATTTTTTATCCGTGTAGGTATAAAATAGAAAACAAGTGGAAATTTGCTTGGGCAATGCATAACAACAACTTTATGCCCTTCGTTTTCCCACACTTTTGCAAAATACTCAACTGTACGAGTTGGTTTATTGTCACCAATATCATCAAGCTGCGGGTATAATTGTGTAATGACTAGTATGTTCATAGCAGCTTTGTTCCTTTCTCGTTACTTTTGATGAAATCAAATACTTCACAAAGCCTATCAACCAATCCTGGTTGATCATATGCTTCAGCAACTCTCCGACTGTTATACCCCATCTCTTCTAACTGTTCTTTTTTAAAGCCATAGAACTCTTGAATTGTATCCGCAAAAGCCTTAGCAGATTGATTTTCGGTAATAAGCCCACAATTGAACTTAGCAACAAGATTGTACCTCATTTTCATATTACAGATTATTGGCCTTCCGCTTGCAAGATAATCAAACAGCTTGCTTTGGCTGCCCCCATATTTCATTAAGCTAACTTGCTTATATGTGAATATATTAATTTTAGCACTAGACAAAATATACGGTATCTTAGCCTTTTCAATTCTCCCATAAAACTTTACATTTTCAATTCCGTTGTCATTAACATATTTTTCAAGCTTTTTCTGATCAGAACCATTTCCGTATATATGAATAGCTATATCATCGATTCCTCGATTTACTAACTCTTTTCCAGCATCACAAATCTGCCTAACTTGATTTGCATGACGAACAGAACCACAATAAACAATATTAAATTTGTTCATATCCCAAGGAAGTAAATCTTTATACTGAACTATATTTTTATCAAATTCCTCCATATCGCAACCCATATTTATATTATAGACCTTACGATAATCAATTTTTTTTGAATACTTTTGTTCTCGAAGGTACTGTTCACCTCCCTCTATAGAAAATATTAGGGCATCACTTTTTAAATACGCCATTTTTTCAAGCGCATAAAGTATTGTAACAATTGGATTTCTCTTTGAAAAATTTGCATACTCAATAATGCTAGCTGGCCATAAGTCGACTGTATCAGTAATAATTGGCCTGTGTTGAAAAAAAAGCTTCACGAATGGAAATGTATAGGCTTCACAGGTAATGACAACATCTGCTTTTGGTAATATCTTAGTTTTCTTTGAAAGACCAAGACAAAAGCTCATCATGTTCCAAATTCTTTGCGTTCTATTCCCTCTGTATTTCGGAGTCTTAACATAAAGATAATTAATACCATCACAAATACTTTCGCTTGAACCCAATAAATCAATGATATCTATATCTGTATTATGAACGGTACTCGCTGCGACTATTACAACTTTATAACCTCTCTTTACAAGTTGTTTCCCCCAATTATGGTAGCGTAACATTGTGTTGTAAGGTGGTTGCTGTGCATAATGACAGACAATCAATATAAAATTAATTTTATTCTTTTCATTAAAATTACTTTTAATCATATACATTGCTTCCAATTAATGGGGTTTATACCGATACTCATTCAATTTTCGGCCCTCGTGAGTTGTGAATTCTCGTTCTAATAAAAAACCATTTTTTTGATAAAAAAAATTTACAGCATCATTATTTATAGCATCCGTCTCAAGGGTTATATAAGCATATTTTTCAAAATCAACTTTATCTATTAGTGCCTTTATTAACATTGAGCCGATTCCGTGCGATTTTTCTTGTAAATCAACGCCTATTGATGCAAGCTCCACATATGCCTTGTTTCGCTTCGACTCACTAGGTTTCAGGAAAGCACGTATCAAACGCATGAACACTTTTGGTTTTCTAAAAAAAGCTATGAGACTGTACCAAGTAAATGGAATAAGTCTCTTCCTTATCATGTATTTGTAAAGACTACTCAGATTGCTAGAATATGCTAGAAAGCCGATCGGTTTGCCGTAATTAAATGCCACTAAAAGTCCAGAATTATTTTCTTCACAATAAGATTGGTACATCTGGCGCAAGAAGCCTTGTCCCATCGATGTGAGGAAGAATCCTTGAAATGTAGCTAAATGGATTGAAACAATTTGATTAATGATATTTTTTTCAGCTTCTCCTACTATTCTTATTTGTGTACTCATAATTCCTCTCATCTGAGACAACCGTGTACCGTTGCATAAAGGCCTTAATTTAGCCTAAAATAATATATAAACTAAAGCATTTATCTTTGAATACAATTTTTGCGTTATGCAGTAACTCCTCATTTTTAGTTACATCAAATGTTTTTGCATGATATCGATGCGAGGCTTTGTGCTATTTATTTATTAAAAAACTTCTGGGCTTCTAAGTAGCTATCTAGGGAACCAATATCGTGCCGTTTGCCGGCGAATCTGTAAGCATAGATCGGTTTTCTTTTTATAAGCCATCCTACGAACTGGCCAGGAGCGTCAGAGTTGTTGCCTTCTTCTACGTAGGTATGGATCAGGTGGAGGGTCTCCTTTTTATAAATGTAGAATGGAGGAACTGCATAATCGGATTTAGGTGCTTTCGGTTTTTCCTCGAAGGAAAGGACTTTACCTTGGTCGTCAATCTCCGCTACACCCGTCTTTTGGAGCGATTCAATTCGCTCTTCCTTGTGGGTAGTGATGCAATCGGCTTGTACTAAATTAAAAAATGCAGCGAAGTCGGCCAGAGAGAAATCGAAGAGGTTGTCGCCCGCGAGCACCATGAGATCTTCGTCTATCGCATTTTGGTGGATAGCTAGGGACATGTCGCCAATGGCACCGAGACGGGTTTCGTTATCACAGGTGCCGTCGTTGATTATAGAGATCCTGCTATCCTGTCCAATTTCTTTTATATATTCCGAAAACTGCTCAGAAAAGCGGGCATTCGATACCAGAATAGTCTCGTTGATCTCCTTAACCTTGTCGATCTTTTCCAACAGACGCTCAAGAATGGTCTTCCCTCCTACAGGAAGGAGGCTTTTAGGTTTATCCTTGGTGAGGGGATAGAGCCTGGTGGCATAACCAGCGACAAGAATCACGCATTTCATCGCTTCAATCCTTCACACCGCATTTTGTCATATAAGAAGCCCCATCCGCTGTCTTGCAGAAATATACTTTGTACTTGTCAGCATATTGAGGATGTTTTACTGGATAGACTTCTGCAATTCGTCCTTCAACTTCTGCATGGCTGGTAGGATCGACCATCCCAATACAGCAGCCCCTGTACCCCGCCCCGCTGAAACGGGCTCCGTAGACACCAGGGATATTCTTTAAAGTATTGAAAATCGTAATGAGTTCTGGAGATCCGCATTGATAGTCGTGCACCGAACTCTCGCCGGATTCCACCATCAGCTTTCCAAAAGTCTTGATATCGCCCTGTTTCCAGGCTTCAGTACCATCGATCACGCGTTGATTCTCGGTGAAATAGTGCTTCGCTCTTCGTCCAAATCGTCCTGGGAGAGAATTTCTATGCGCCATCCATTCATCATGTGTCACGCTGTGGAGCACGATATCCTTGTAAGGTGTCGTTGCTCCTCGGGACAACTCCTGCAACAGCGACGCCGCGATTTTGCACTCGTCCACCCGGTTGTTGTAGTCGGTACCGATGAGGGCTTTCGTAAAGCCAGAGTTGACGATGACCACCTCGAACTCAGGCATGGAGGGACTCTTGGGAATAAGCTCCCACTCGCTTGTGGCGCAGTCCATTCTCATCAAATAGCCATCTTTGCTAAGAATATTGGCCGACTGGTCTAAAATGCCATTCTTTAACCCGATGAAGGCTGTCTCCACCCAGTGGCTGTATTGGATAAGCTTTTCTTTGGGAATTTCGATGCCGTTGACATCGGCCAACGCCATCAAATAGGCTGTAGTGACCGCCGCGGAGGAACTCAATCCCCCCATGGGAAGACGACCGCGTATCACCGCCTTCAAACCCTTCCTGAGCTTGAAATCCCGTGAAAGCGAGAGCACGGAACCCCTGATATAGTTGCCCCAGAACCCCGGAAGCATTTCCGGTACCTGATCGATATGGAAGTATTCCTCGTCCGGGAAATCCATGCTCTGGATTTTCACGAAACCCGCGTCGTCGGGCGCGTAGAGCAGATCCACGTTCACGTCCAGAGCCATGCCTGTTACCAGTCCGCCCTGGTGATCTATATGCGCCCCAAGGGGACAAATCCTCAAAGGGGAACGAATCTGGCCGCAATGAGGAATACCGAAGATGTCGACGAACTGGCGTGCGATCGTATCCATATAATCCTGTTATCCCCTATGTTTTAAGTCAATATCTCCACGGTTCCCAAAGAACTTAGTTTATAAAACCTCAACTTTCGAAGCCGTTCCTCCTCCGTGCAGAAGTGATACATCTCATGCTTCGACAACAAGGTATACATTAACTCAAGCATGTGCCGGGCGACAGCCACAATCGCAATGCGCTTTCCTCGACGCTCGGCAATTCGATCGTATACAGCTCTGAAATGTACTCCCATTGGAGAGCGGACCGCCGCCCATGCCGCCTGCACTAGAGCCCGCCTCAATGCTGGGCTTCCCTGTTTCGTAATATGCCCCATGTGGTGAATGGAGGTTCCAGAAAGCTCTACCCGAGGCACCATTCCCACGTAGTAGCTAACCTGGGCAGGATTCTCAAAACGGTCCTCCGTCCCTACAAATCCTAAGTAGGCGAGCGCCACTGTAGGCCCCACCCCGGGAATTGACAGGAGGATTTCTGCCTCCTTTTCCCGCTTCAGCAGGGCTTGGCGTACCTGTTCCTTGACGAGCACTCTCTGCGATTCTATCGCCGCGAGAATGACGCAGTATTGCTCGGCCAGCATGCGATAGATTCCCGTCATGCGCCCAAGGATCGCCATTCGCCCTTTCTCCGTTGCCAGATCCTTCTTGGTGATCTCCGTCATGCCATGCTCGACGCATGCCGCATGAAACCGATTTATGATCCCTGTTCGCTCCCGGTTGAGAAAGATCTGGTGGTTCGCAAGCCTCCGCGCCTCTTCATCTTCTTGGCTCGGCAGGTTTACCTCAGGCAGACATTCTTCTGCGGTTCCTTGCAGCACCCGGGCAAGCTTGAGCGCGTCTTCTTTATCCGTCTTCCTCATGGAGCTGTAGATGACCGCCAGTTTTGCTGAATGCAAAACCTTCACCCGCACTCCGTCGACCTGCGCAAGCCTTCGTGCAAGGGTGAACGACAGCGCCCCTGCCTCAAGCGCCACCACGTCCCCCGCTTCGAGTTTCCCCGCAAGCTCATCTCTTCCCTCTGCGTCCGTCGTCCCTCTCCAGCGAATGATCTTTTCCCCGGCATGCAGTACACAGGCTTCGTAGTGACGTTTGCCGAGGTCGATTCCTATGAATCGCCGTGCTTCCATACGTCCCTCCTCACCTCAATGAAAAGGGAACCGGGAGACTTGTGATTCGCCCACAAGTACGCGAAATCTCCTATTCGCGGTCACACTAGGCTTTCGTCAATGCGCCGCACTGCAGATGTTCGATGGCCGGTTTAGGTGATACTTGTCGTCAAGGTCTCCTCTTTTGGCCCTTAGGGGTGGTGCCTTGCGGATAACAGACTACCTGCCACCGGCTCCCGAGTCCCGTCGAACTCAGAATACTACGGGCGCTTCACACTTTAAACATAGCTACTTGTCAAAATTGCTTAGAATGTGTAGCAAACCAATCAGCAAAGCGCTTTAAACCTTCGGCAATGCTTGTGTGGGGTTTCCACTGCACCGTGCTTTCAAGATCGTCGATCTCGGCTTCCGTGGCGTACACATCGCCCGGCTGCATCGGAAGGTACTTCTTTATGGCCACCTTTCCGATCGCCTTTTCCAGCTCTTCGATGAAGACCGAAAGCCGCTCCGAATGATTGTTGCCGATATTGAAGACCCTGTAGGGCGCCCTCGACCGGGAAGGATCGGGATTCGCAGGATCCCAGGTTTTATCGCCCTGGGGGATTTTATCGGCTATGCGGAGAATACCCTCGACGATGTCGTCGACATAGGTAAAATCCCTCCACATATCCCCATTGTTATAGATATCGATCGAGCGGCCCTCGACGATAGCCTTCGCGAATTTGAAATAAGCCATATCAGGGCGGCCCCAGGGACCATAGACCGTAAAAAACCGCAGACCCGTCGTCGGCAAGCCGTAGAGATGGCTGTAGCTATGAGCCATGAGCTCGTTCGATTTCTTGGTAGCGGCATAGAGGCTCACCGGATGATCGGTATGATCTTTCGTGCTAAAAGGTCTCGTGTCGTTGAGGCCATAGACCGAGGAACTCGAGGCGTAGACAAGATGGGAAACCTTCGCGTGCCTGCAAGCCTCGAGCATATTCAGGAATCCAACGATGTTCGAATCGATGTACTCGCGGGGATGATCGATGCTGTACCGAACCCCCGCCTGAGCGGCGAGATTAATGACCCTGTCGAAGGCAAATTCCTTGAAGAGCGACTCGATCGCGGCCTGGTCCTCAAGCTTCATCCGGATAAAACGCATGTTTGGGTAAGCGGCGCTGTGTACGGCCTTTCCCCAGACTTCCGCTTCCCGATCGATCCCCAACTCCGCGAGACGCGCGAACTTGAGCTCCGGGTCATAGTAGCTATTGATGGAGTCGATCCCGACGACGGAATCCCCGCGTTCCAAAAGCCTCTTCGTCGTATGAAAGCCAATAAATCCGGCCGCGCCGGTCAACAATATTCGCATTCGCTATCTCCCGACACCGATGTAGGCAAACCCCAAAGCTTCGGCCTGAGCGCGGTCGTAAATATTTCTGAAATCGAAAAGCATAGGTGTCTTCAGAAGGCGCTTTACCTTGGCAAGGTCCAGGTTCCGGAACTGGTTCCACTCTGTAAGGATGACGAGAGCGTCGGCGTCCTTCATCGTGTCGTACTCTCCCGCGCAGTAGGTGACATGATCATCGATAGCTTGAAGCCTCCATGAAGCCTCTTTCATCGCCTCCGGATCGTAGGCTTTGATTTTCGCACCGCCTGATACCAGCGCGGCGAGGATCGCGAGGGCCGGGGCTTCGCGCATGTCGTCCGTGTTGGGCTTGAAAGCAAGACCAAGGACAGCCAGCTTTTTGCCTTCAAGGCTGCCGAGGGTCGCCTCGATCTTGTCCACCATACGCAGCTTTTGGGCTTCGTTCGCCAGGATCGTCGCTTCCACTACTTTCAGAGGGCTATCATTCTTTCGCGCTATATCGGCGAGCGCCTTCGTGTCCTTGGGGAAACAGGAGCCACCATAGCCAGGACCCGGATGGAGGAATTTAGCCCCAATGCGGCCATCCTTCCCCATCGCCGTGGCGACTGCCTTGACGTCGGCCCCCACCTTCTCGCAGAGATTTGCTATCTCGTTGATGAAGGTTATCTTGACCGCCAAAAAAGCGTTGGAAGCGTACTTGATCATCTCGGCCGACTCGAGGTTGGTCTCAATGAAGGGCGTCTCGTTGAGATACAGCACCCGGTAGATCGCGCGCATCGCCTCGCGAGCCTTGTCCGACTCTATGCCGAGCACGACCCTATCAGGATGCATGAAGTCGTAGACAGCCGAGCCTTCGCGAAGGAACTCGGGGTTGGAGACAACATCGAACTCATGCGAGAGGGCGCTGGTAGGGCTTTTGCTGGCGCGAGCGGCCAGCTCTTCGGCAATCCATTTTTTGACGAGCCTGCCGGTGCCGATAGGCACCGTGCTCTTGTCTACCACTACGCGGTAACTGTTTATCGTGCGGCCGATAGTCCGAGCGGCTTCTTCAACATAGCGAAGATCGGCCGAACCATCGTCCGAGGGGGGCGTTCCCACCGCTATAAATATCACTTCCGCCGCTTGGATGGCCGGGAATGCGTCGTTGGTGAAGAAAAGGCGTTCTGCGGCCACGTTCCGCGCCACCACATCGGAGAGCCCCGGCTCGAAGATGGGGATTTGTCCCGCTCGAAGGCCTTCGATTTTTTTCTCGTCGACGTCGACGCAGGTTACCGTGTTGCCGAAATCGGCCAGGCAGGCGCCCGACACGAGACCGACGTAGCCGGTACCGATCACCGCGATTGATGCCATATAACTTCCAATTATGAGTATTTAATTATAGAATTATTTATTACGATGTGACTCGAGAACTGCACAGCTTCGCCCTCCAGCCTCCTGTGGCTGGATCCTCCTAAAGCAGAGGAATTGTCGCCGCCGCGTATCGATCGCGGCCGAAACACGCTGATCGTTCGCTACGGTTCTTTGGGCATTCTTGGAACATTTGAAAAGTGGAATTGGAGGAATAGCATTTCATTGGAGATGGTTAATCTCCAAAAAGCTTACAAAACCCAACCCTCAACATAGCTAATCATTTTTGTAAAGCATTTTTTGCTATTCCGGGGCTTCCGCTTCGGCAATGTTCAATCTTTGAACATTCTATGAACAGTATCGGCAGGACGCAAGGGCTGGCACAAAAATTTTTTATGTTTCTTGGGTTAAAAAGAGTTGAAGGATTGGCGGGATGTTTTTAAAGGGGATCGACTTCAACAACAGATCACGAGACTTTCTGGAATACTTCAAGCTTTTTATCGAGAGCGATCGGCTCGGGAAGCGGACAATATCGCTTTCTGTACTCAGCTACCGTCATCCATTCCTTGCCCACTCGGATGTGCCACTCCCTATCATCTGTCGGGACATGGTAATGTACTATGACGGCGATAAGCGTTATCAGAAAACCGAGAATCGATAACCATTGAAGGATCATGATCATGATTCCACCTCTTTCATGAAAGAGGATACCGCCAGAAGAGCTTTATAGTTGCTGTGAATATTCGATTTATTCCCATGATAATGAACACTAGTGTATAGTATCGATGATGAAATTCAGTAAAATCGTGCAAACCTTCGGGGATAGAGCCTGGTTTGACTTCGAGATGGTCCATCTTCTCTCGGGCGAGGCCTCAGCCTGCGTGCATACAGAGCTGTACCGATGGCGGGAATCGGGCAAACTGATCGAGCTTAGGCGAGGCTTGTTCGCGCTGGCCGAGCCTTGGAGACATTCGCCCGTCGATGGCGCCTGCCTGGCCGAAGCCTTGTATCCGCCCTCCTCTCTTTCGGGAGCCTGGGCCTTGCGGCGCTATGGGCTGCTTCCTAGTTGCGTCGTGGGTGGGGCTGAGGGCTGCGCGCGCCCGGAGTTCGACTTGGTGACGGCGCGCCCCGCTAAGATCTTCGAGAACCCCTTTGGCCGCTATTCCTACACCACCTTTCCCCGCGACCTGCTTTTCGGCACGAAGACCGAGATGATTGGCGGGAACAGGGTGCGGATGGCCCTTCCCGAGAAGGCGCTTCTGGACTACTGGTTCATCGAGGGCGGGGAATGGGACGAGGAGCGGATCGAGAACGCGGGCTTGAGAAGAGAGCCGCTGGATATGGAGAGGCTGGAGGCGCTTGCGGCGCGCGCGGGCCGGCCACGGCTCGCGCGCGCCACCGGAGCCTACCTGAGGGCAGCCCTATGATGCGGGAAGAAATCCTCGAGATAGCCGACATGGCCGAAACGCCTGAAGAGAAGCTTTGCGCGACACGAGCATGCATCCAGGCCGCGGCGCTTCGCTCGCTGCACGAGCTGGGAGCCTTCGAAAAACTCTGCCTGACCGGAGAAAGCGCCCGCCATTTCGCCTCCGGAACGCCAGAATACATGACCGACCTCGAATTCGGGCTTGTGGACAAGAAGGGGTACAAACCCGAACAGTGGCTCTTCGCGGTCAAACGCCGGCTGCGTTTCATGGGACTGGACGCACGCATCGCCTTCGCGCGAAAAACATCCGTCCACTCAGGCTGGGTAAAGGTGACCGGCCTCCTCGCCGAGGAAGTCGGCTTCAGGATCGTCATAGATATCGCGCCAGTCGAGCCCGCGACCTGCAAGGTGAAACTAGTGGACATGGCGGGAGAGTGCTTCGGTATTCGGTATAGTAGCGATTTGGCGAGAGTATTATGATGAAGACTCTTGGGTAGCTAAAATTTTAGGCACGAATCAACATGTTTCATAGGTTGTCTGCATCAGGAAATACACTAGTCCCCACTATGATCAACGTCTCACATGAATTTTGTATTGGAAACGCGTCGTGTTATTCGGATTCCGTATACTATCGATAATGACGACAATGACAATGACTAGTCCCGTGAGCACACGTTTCACCGGTTCAGATGCGCCCAACTGTGATAGACCTGTCTCTAAGGCTACCATGATAATTGTTCCCAGGAAGCTTGACCATACATTCCCTTCCCCTCCCCTCAGACTGGTCCCACCCACAGCCACGGCAGCGATCACGTAAAGCTCAAGGCTTCCCCCAGTATTCGGGTCAACCGCCTCCATGCGCGCGCTTTCAAAGATCGCGGCTATTGCCACCAGCATCCCCGATAGGGCGAAGGTTGCTACCTTAATTTTCCCTGTAAAAACCCCCGAAAGATACATCGCTTCCTCGTTCGTTCCGATTCCGACTACATATCGGCCAAAAACCGTCGATCTGAGAATGTACTCGAAGAGGATTATCATCATGAGGGTGATAATGAAAGCAAGCGATACGCTGTTCAATACGATCGTGTTCAAGACTGAAAGTACTGATCCGAGATAAATGGTCCGGGAGCCGGAAAAAAGGTATGACATTCCCCTATATATCTCCATAGTGCCTAAAGTCACGATAAAAGGAGATGCGCGCCACTTGACAATGACAAGACCGTTTATCATTCCCAACACTATACCAAGCGCGATGGTAATAACGATGGCGATAGGCGTGGCCATGCCAAAATTGGTTATGGCCACGGCAAGTGTGATCGAACAACATGCCATAATTGAGCCGACAGACAGATCGATGCAACCGACTAAGATCACGAAGGTCATTCCTGTCGCGACGATTGCGTTACTCGCCACTTGATTGAGGATCGTGCTAAATGTCTGGATCGAACGATAAGGATTCTTTCCGGAACCTAGAAGCGACATAATGAGAAGTATCCCGATGGGAAAAAGCAGGAATTTAATATAGCTCATGTAAGTCTTTTTAATGTTCATTATTTTCGTTTTCCTTGAATACTTTAACATCGACGGGTGTTTCTCTGTCTTCCTGGAGGGTCCCTGTTCTTATAGCCTGCAAAGCACACTCTATCCCCTCGACGACAATCTTATCGGGATATTGTTCAGCAGTAGCAATTATCCGTTTCTCCTTGAGAATTTCGTTGACGGCCGTTATATTGTCGAATCCCACGATTTCAACGTTTTTTGCTACTTTACCGAGGGCTTTTATAGCGGCGAGCGCCCCAAGCGCCATTGTATCATTGGCGCACGCAATTCCCCGTATATTAGGGTATTTTCTGAAAATGGCAGTGGTCGCAGTGTTGGCCTTTGTGATATCCCAGTCGCAGGGCTTAATCTCGACGATATTCATCCCGTAGTCTAGAAAAGCCTCTACAAAACCTTCCACCCGCTCTTTTGAATTGAAAGCTGTCGGAATACCTTCAAGGATCGCAACCTCTGAGCCTTTTTCAATTTTTTCAGCGAGCTTTGTGGCTACTTGCATAGCCGCGTAGCGGTTGTTAGGTCCGACAAAAGTGATAGAATGTTTTTTTTCTTTTAGTATTTCGGAATCCAACTGGTTATCTATATTTATTATAACTATCCCTTTTTCGATGGCTTTCGTGCATATCGGTATCAAGGCTTTCGAATCGGCTGGCGCTATAACTATAGCGTCAACGTTTTTCGCTATCATATTTTCAACAATATGAATCTGCCCTGAAATATCATTTTCATTCTTTATGCCGTTTACGATCAAGCCATAGTCATCATGATGTTCGCGTTGATGTGCGGTAGCGCTCTGCCTCATGGTGATGAAGAAATCATTAGCCAACGATTTCATCACGATTGCAATAGTTGGTTTGTTTTCATTGTTGTTCTTTTCTGCTATATCACAACACAATAACAGGAAAATGGTGACTGCTATAACGATGACAAAGCGAGACAGCTTGTGCCCTTGTAGCATTCTTGTAGTATATTTTTTTCCCATCATGACATTTTCTCTTCAGAGATATCCGAAGTTTTCTGATTTCCCGATATGTTACCATGCATATGTCTCAATAGAGGCAACTTTATGACCATGATAGTCCCCTCCTTTCCGGATTCGCATTCAATGATCCCTTGATGCGCTTCGATGATATGCTGGCAAATAGATAAGCCTAATCCGCTGTTGTTCCTGCTGTTTTTCGTACTAAAAAATGGATCAAATATCTTGTCTATTATCTCCACAGGAATACCTGGCCCATTATCCTTGATCGCAATTTCCGCAATGTTCTTATCGAACACCGTCGACAATCGTATTTCTATTATGCCTTTGCTTAAGAATGATTCCATGCTGTTCTTTATTAGGTTAAGGAACACTTGTTTTAACCTGTTTTCATCACCGTTTATAAGTATTGCCTCTGTTGGACGATTCCATATTATTTCGATATCGTTCTTCATAAGAATGTTCTTCATGAAAGACAGAAGGCTTTCAATCGTATCAGCCACATTAACTTCTTTATACGGGGTACTTTTTATTTTTGTAAAAGAAAGGAGATCCTTTATAATCTCCGACACTCTGTTCAATTCATTTCGCACCTTGTTTATCTTAATACGGTTATCTTCATCGCTAACATGTCTATCCAGCAATTCCAGATAATTGATGCATATCCCTATAGGGTTGTTTATCTCGTGGGCAACACTCGCAGCCAGTTCAGCCACCGAGGCAATCTTCTCCGTCCTAATGAGATAATCATTAAATAGTCTTTCCCTTGTGATATCCTCCATTATGATGATTGTTCCCCAGAAGGTTAACTCCCCGTCATTGAAAGGGTACGAAGCGATTCGATATACAATGCCTTTGTTGTTTGAGACTTCTCTCCAGAATCCTTCCTTCTTTTTTTTGATATTTTCTATGATCTCCACCGCGATAGGCATCGATTCGGTATTGAATACTTCATCGACTGCTATATCATGTACTTCTTTTTCTTCCTTTCCGAGCATCTTTAAGGCAGGATTATTTATTATATAGGTATTGCCTATAGCATCTAAAACAATAACTCCTAGAGGTATATTCTTGATGACTGTTTCGTTGTACTTCTTAAGATAAAGGAGTTCTCGATTATTCTGGTTGAGTTCATCCCTCGTTAAGACGAATGAATACGTCATTTTGATGAGCTTGCCGCGATCTAGATTTTCGATGTCCTCTGTTCCTGAGATGCGGCCTTTATTCATGATGGTCACACGGTCAGATATTGCGAATATTTCATCAAAGTTGTGAGAAATATAGATTGCCGATTTATTCTTCTGTTTGCATTCCGATAATATGCGATAAACCGTCTCCATCTCGACTGGAGTCAGTTTATTGGAAATTTCATCGAATATTATGATATCAGGATTAATTGATATAGCTTTCATGAGCTCAACCATGAGTTGTTTGTCCTCTGGTAAAGCCCCTAGAGGCATACGAATATCTATATCAATTCCGAAGTGCCGAAAAAGCTTTTCTGTTTCCTGCTCCATCCTCGATCGTGCCAACATTCCTAAAAAATTGAAACTCATCCTTCCAGAATTGATATATTCAGTGGCGTTTAGCGTCGGTACTATGTTTGTATTTTGATAGACTGTAGCGATTCCCATCTCTAATGCCAATCGCGGGGTCAGATTTTCGTATATCTTGCCTTTTATAAATATTTCACCTTTTGTCTTTTTTATCGCTCCGCTAATTATCTTTATCAATGTTGATTTGCCTGCCCGGTGTTCCCCTACCAAGGCATGGGCTTCCCCGCGTTTCAATGAAAAATTGATACCTTTGATGACTTCTATACCATTATACTCCGCATGAATATCGCGCATTACGATCAATAATTCTTCGGGATCACACATTGAAACTCACATGCTTAATCGTTTCATTCGGTTGTAAAGCGTTTTTCTAGTCACGTTCAATATTTCTGCTGCTTTAATCTTTACACCTCCGCTTTTTGATAATGCATCGAGTATCATCTCTCTATTGATTTCATCAATTGCGTCGCTATATTCATCGTGATCGATATCGTTGATCTGAAGATACTGCGATGGAAGATCCAATAAACCTATAACAGGACCATCAGAAAAAATGACTGCACGTTCTACGCAATTCTTCAATTCGCGTATGTTTCCCGGCCAGTTATGGTGCGCAAACAAATTATAGACTTCATCGCTTGCGCCGATAATATTTCTATGATGAAGTGATGAAAATTCCTCGATAAAATGATCCGTGAGAAGACGTACATCGCCAGGGCGATCTTTAAGTGGTGGTAGATCAAAGTTTATCACCGATAGTCGATAATACAAATCTTCCCTAAAGAGACTTTCTTTGATCATCTGGACTAAGTTTTTGTTTGTTGCAGCAATTATCCTAATATCGACGGAAATAGAACCGTTCCCTCCAACGCGTTCAAATGTTCTTTCCTGGAGCGCTTGAAGAATCTTTGCCTGAGCCGCGAGTGACAAGTCACCTACTTCATCGAGAAAGAGCGTCCCATAATTGGCTTGTTCGAATCTTCCAATCCGAGTCTTTTTTGCATCAGTAAATGCCCCTTTTTCATAGCCGAATAGCTCGCTCTCAATAAGAGTATCCGGAATTGCTGCACAATTTACATGGACGAAAGGCTGTGCAATTCGATGGCTGTAATGATGGATAGCTTTCGCAACAAGCTCTTTCCCAGTCCCGCTTTCACCTGTAATGAGTACAGGCGTATCAACATCTGCCGCTTTGCGGATAAAGAGTTTCATATCAGCGATTTTTGGCGCATTTGAGATGATTTGGTCTAGGCCGTCTTTCTGTAGCTTTGGCTGCGCGTTAACGGTTATTACAAGACGGATTTCTTCGATAAGCGCCCTTAAATCCAAGGGCTTTGAAAAGTAATTTACCGCACCATATTTCATAGCTCGTACAGCGGTATCCACGGATGGATATCCTGTGATCATGATCACGGGTGTGTTGGGTGAATGCCGCTTAACAGATTTTAAAAGATCTATCCCACCAATCCCTGGCATCCGTATATCCATCAGTATAAGATCGATATGTTCCTTGGATAAAAGAGCTTCCAGCTCCCTTGGGTCATCTATGAAAGTAGCTCGGTACCCCTCGTCCAAGAGGATTTCTTTGATAGACAAGCACATTTCCAATTCGTCATCAATAATTAAAATATGCGCTTTCGCTAAATCCATATGATGCATAATGGCTACCATGACTGGATATTTAATATTTCTTCACGTGTTGGTATAGAAACACTTGCACCTTCGCGCGACACACAGAGAGATGCTGCTATTGTAGCTTCCTCGAGCGCCTTTTCAGGTGGTTCACCTCGAAGCTCTGCAGCGATAAAAAATCCTGTGAACGTATCGCCTGCAGCAGTCGTATCAACCACCCTAACGTTACGCGACGGGAATTCTATATAGGTCCCGTCAGCCCCCATATACGTTACACCTTCAGATCCGAGCGTCAATACGATATTGGTTAAAGGGTAAGCCGCATGCAATGTTTTCACCATCGCGTCGACAGCCGATGTATTAGAAATTGCCCGGGCTTCGACTTCGTTGAGAATGAGGCAGTGGATGCGCTTTAAATCAATGCCTACAAGGCGCTTGTCAATCGGAGATGGATTTAAGTAGATGTATAGACCTCTTTCTATCGCTTTTTCGATCGCATAGGGCAATTCGGATATTTCATTCTGAAATAGAACAGAATCCCCGACACCCCATCCTGATAGAAAGTTCTCAATATCTTCTCTTGTTATCTTCTGGTTAGCGCCTCCGAAAAGAACAATTGAATTCTGCCCATCCTCTTGTACCTGGATGAAAGCTTTCCCCGTAGGTGTTTCTGATTGTATGATTTTTGTAGTATCGACACCTCTTCCTTGCAGCGCCAGAAGAACTGGTTCAGCGTCAGGGCCTATTTTCCCAGCATGAAACACATTAGCGCCTGCGCAAGCGAGAGCTATAGATTGGTTATTCCCTTTGCCGCCGATGTTCCTATAAAATTTCATGCAAGCTATGGTTTCGCCAGGTGCAACAAAATGAGGTACTAAAAATACTTCATCAAAATTAATCGAACCAATATTTAGGATCCTGTTTATATTATTACTCATATATTTATCCCATGCCCTTTCTCTGATTGGGGAGAGTAAAAGTATCGATTAATTGGAGCGAAGAAATACTATGACCAAAAAAAGTATCATTCTCATTATAGTTTTTGTCAAGCTTTATTGATGTATTCTCAATCGGCATTTTAGTAAACCTTGATTGGCCCTGATAAAGCCACATTATCAATTATTCGATGCGAGCATCAACGAAAGTTTCGCCCTGTACGTATCGAGAATCACGGCTCCGATAATGATAAAACCGGTTATCATTTGTCGCGCAAAATCACCTATTCCAAGCAGCAACAACCCGTTGTTCAGCACACCCATGATACAGGCGCCAAGAAAAGTGCCGACGAGCGAACCTTTGCCACCGCTCATGCTTGTTCCACCGATGACAGCGGCCGCAATTGCGTTCATATCGAAACCGTTCCCCAATATCGGACTGGCAATATTGAGTCGTAGCATATACATTATTGCCGCGATTCCGACAGTTCCACCGCAAATAGCGAAAGCGAAGATCTTATACATGCCTGTATTATGCCCGGAGAGCCTAACTGATTCTTCGTTATTTCCAATAGCGTAAATAAATCGCCCGAAAACTGTCTTCTGAAGGACGAATATGCCGGCGATCACAATGAGCAGCGCGATGATAAAAATATAAGGTATTCCAATGACGGCACCGCTCCCGAACTTATTGAAGGATGGAGGGAAACTGAAGATCGTCCTTGAATTACTGACCTGTAAGGCGGCGCCACGGGCGATATTCATCATTCCAAGCGTCACGATGAAAGGATGTATCTTCCAACGCACAGTGAAGAAACCATTAAATATACCGCACAACGTTCCAACAATTATACTGGCGAGTACCGCCGCTGGTATACTTATTATAGAAGAAACACCGGGGATATTCATGATCAAGCCGGCAATGACTGAACATAGCGCAAGCACCGCGCCTACTGAAAGGTCGATACCGCCGAGAAGGATCACTAGGGTCATTCCAACCGAGATCACCGTGTTGATGCTTATTTGAGTTAAAATATTAGTAATATTCAGCGATGTTGCGAAATTGGGCGCAAAAATGGAGAACAACAACGTAAGGGCGATTAACGCTACGCCGATGCCGGCTTCCCGCAAGAGAAAGTACAGTATTTTTTTTGATTTCATGGTTTCTCCTTACTTCGTTTTTCACTATCGTCTATAAACGCTTTGTAGGCATAAAACAGCACCTTCTCTTGATCAAAATCCTTTCGTTCAAATTCGCCTGTTACGCTGTTATTCGAAAAGACAAGCACTCTATGGCAAAGTCCAAGAACTTCCGATAAATCCGAGGAAATAACAATAATTCCCTTCCCTGCCTTCGCTAATGCCCACAAGAGTAGGTAGATCTCGTACTTCGCCCCAACATCGATTCCGCGCGTTGGTTCGTCGAAAATCAGAATGCGTGCGTCGTTGAATAGCCATTTAGAGATGACGATTTTCTGCTGATTACCACCCGAGAGATTCCTCACTAACTGTGATGAAGATGGAGTCCGTATCGACAGCTCATCGATATACTTTTGGGCAACTACCCGTTCTTCTCGCTTATTCATCAACCCGAACTTCGACACCTTAGTAGGCTGCGTTATGGTTATATTCGCCGTACAAGACATGTCGAGAATCAGCCCTTGATTCTTCCGATCTTCAGTTAAGAGTCCTATCCCGTTCCGCACCGCGTCCTTCGGCGATTTTATTTTAAGCTCTTTTCCATCGAGCCATATCGTCCCAGAATCCTTCGGATCGGCGCCGAAAAGGGCGCGCATCGTTTCCGTGCGTCCCGACCCCACTAGACCGGCAATACCAAGAATTTCCCCTTTTTTCACGTCGAAGGAAACATCAGTCGCGCTGCCACGAAAACGGAGATTACGTACTTTTAAAAGAGTTTCTCCTACAACGCACTCAGGATCGAAAGGATATTCGGAGTTCATATCCCTTCCGACCATTTTCTTGACAATTCCGGAAATATCGATATTGGAAACAAACGTCGTATCAACGACACTTCCGTTTCTCAGAACGGTGATCCGGTCGCCGATCTCAAATATTTCTTTTAAACGGTGGGATATATAGATGATAGTCACACCTTCTTTTTTCAAGGTTTTTATAAGAACAAAGAGCCGATCTATTTCCCTGGATGTAAGCGTTGCTGTAGGTTCGTCAAGGATTATGATACGGCTCTCGTATGCCAAAGCTTTTGCAATTTCTATTAGCTGCATTTGAGCTATACCGAGCATCTCCACTGGCGTGTGGGGATCGATAGAAAGTCCTATTTTATCGAGGATGACCTTGGCATCGGCATAGATTTTCTCATAATCAACTATTCCATATTTGCGTGGAAGTCGTTCGAAAAAAATATTTTCCGCGATTGATAAATAAGGAAGGAGATTAAACTCTTGGTAGACAATCCTGATCCCAGCCCTAATAGCGTCCTGCGGTCCTCGAGGAACGAACGGTTTGTTATCAAGGTAGAGGACCCCGGAATCCGGTTTGTTAATTCCACAGATGACTTTCACCAGACTGGACTTCCCCGCTCCATTCTCTCCGACGAGGATGTGCACTTCTCCCCGTTCGATATTCATATTAACATTGTTAAGCGCCATAACGCCGGGAAAACTTTTATATATCCCTTCCAACCTCAGTATGCTTCTACTGTGATCCATATCATCTCTTCTCTGGTTTTGATCCGCGTACCTGACAAGCGTCGCGTAAAAGATTACAAAGGCGTCGCCGAATGAAATTCAACGACGCCTATAAACGCAGTACGATTTTTTATTTTTTTAGATTATCGATAGTTATCAATTTAACTGGAGTCTTCTGCCAACCTGTAAGCGAATTTGCCTTGGCTCCCGTCTGAAGCAACTCAAGGCCGATTTTGATAGCATTCGCCGCAAGATCACCGCCAAATTGATCGACTGTTGCGAGCACTTTGCCCTGCTTGATCAGGTCCTGCACCGCCGCGATATTGTCGAATCCTACGATTTTTATGTCTTTGCGGCCGGCGGCTTCGATCGCGCGGGCGGCACCAAGCGCCATTGAGTCATTCGCACACATAATTCCCTTAATGTCGGGGTGAGCGGTGAGCAGATTGGTTACGACCGTGTTGGCTTCTTCCGTCTCCCAATGAGCAGTAGTCGAGGCTATAAGGTTGAGGCGACCTTTCTTGATCGAGCGAAGGAATCCTTCTTTTCGTTGTTTGGCATTGTCCGCGCCAGGCATACCCTCGATTATCACAACTTTACCACCAGCGCCGAGGCTCTTAGCCAAACAATCACCGACAAGTTCGGCACCTTCAGCATTATCGGGGCCAACGAAGAGGAAGTTTTCGGGCAGTCCCGCTTCCTTGAGAGCTTTTTTATCCAGCGTGACATCAATATTGATAACCGGGATGCCCGCGTTGATCGCTTTCTTCACCGATGCGACCATACCCACAGAATCGGAAGGCGCAATAACGATAAGGTCGACTTTTCTCGCGATGAAGTTGTCCATCGCAGCCACTTGAGTGTCGATATCGGTTTCGGAATTCATTCCTACTGGTATTAGGGTGAAGCTACCATCAGCTGCGGCAAATTTCCGCGCCCCTTCTTCCATAGTCTTGAAGAATTCATTCGCAAGCGACTTCATCACGAGGCCAACCACGGGTTTCGCGCTCACACTGCTAACGGAAGCGATGAAAAGAATGAGAGAAAAAAGTACAACCTTGCCCAAGAATCCGTTAATTTTTCTGTTCATGTTATTCTCCTCTCGAGGGATCTATCAGTGCCGGGTAGACGATAGTGCTCCAAAATTTGTCTTCATCAATGAAGTTTTGAATTGCCGCTTTCCGCGATCCGATCGGGCCCGCATCCTTGGTGTATGCAGTGCTTCTACCGTAATCCTGAGTCATTTCAGCGTTCACATCGACATAGACACCAAACATTTTTTGCGGGGTTCCGTCGGCAGGAATGGGGCTGTCGTTCCAGGAAAGAACGATTGTAGGGTCGATGATGTAACCAACGGCTAGAACATCCCAAATGTTAGAAGGTGCCTTATTCTTATTTTTAAGCAGGAAAAGGTCTCTGAGCCCAGGGTAGGTAGTTTCAAGCACTTTGTCATAAATGGCTTGTGGCATCCCATGGGTATTGTCGTTGGCTTCCAGCCCGGAGATCATTTGGTTCCCATATATTTTATATGACTCGGAATTCTTGTCACCCCACTGAGCACGGACGGAGATCTTGGCGGCGTCTGGATCGGCCCACCAGTTGAACTCGGCAGCGGCAGATGAATTCCCTTTCAAGTAAAATGAGCCTCCCATATAGACGATCTCTTTCACTTTCGAAGGCAGAGTAGGATCTTTCATGATCGCTCTCGCAATATTAGTCGCAGGGCCGATCGCTGCGATGGTCACTTCCCCTGGGTACTTGTTGACGGTGTTTACGATAAAGTCAACAGCATCTGTGTTGCCTTCGGGATCGGGAGAAGTAGGTCCATACACGTATTTATAGGTGGGATCCTTGCCATAGTAGAATTTATACACATCTTGCCACTTGGCCATGGGGTCAGTGTCGATACCGGTGTTTTTTTCGGGGTATTGAGCCTTCCGGAGGTACCCTGCGTATCCTACAGGCCCGGTTATCGCCAGTTCTGCGCTCAACACTTCAGGAATGGCGCGACTGGAACGTATACCGTAGCGGCTGCCTTCATAAATAGGTACTTTCGAGCCAATGATTTCTAGTTGACGAACGCCAGAGGAGACACCATTGGGCATAGAACGGTTCCCTGCAACGACAGTAACGCCAAGGAGTTCCGTTTCAGGGGATTGATCGAGGACAATCATGGCGATTCCGTCATCAAAGCACTCAACCATGTCTGTGTCGAGGATCACTTTTCGCGCAGAGGCCTTCTTCACTTGCCAGCTGGCTTCCTGAGCGCCAACCACGGATACAAAGCACAGCGCGATGATAAGGCAGAACGCCTTAGTCCAGAAGCCCTTCATCATTTTATTCATATGCCTTCCTTTGTATTGATCATGCGATCAATGCTCATTGAGATACATTCTTAATAGCAAAAGCCATGCCAGACGGATAGAATTCTATTATGAATAAGTGAACCGGTTTTCATTGAAGATTTGAGTCCTGAAACGATCAAAAAACCATAAGCTTTAGTCAACCAGAAAGAGGTTGTTGCCGGAGCTAAACGGAAGAAAAATTTTTGATAAAATCCATGTATTTTTTTTTACCCACGTGAGTAATGAATGGGTAATTAGTTACACAATCACGGAAACATCAATCGTAGACTTATAAAGCACTTCACATAGCATATTCTTCAGGAGTAAAACTAGTTTAGTACCGGTTAGGATATCATCGATAAGTAAGAATAGCGGGCAAAAGAGAACAGATTCGCTTCAATAGTCACGGCATCGCGTCCACGAGGTGCCAGGACAAAATCCATTTCATTCCCCTCCTTATCGACGCGATTATATTAGGTACGAATGGCGTTCCAAACGAAAGAATTCGAGCACATCCCAGGCTCAAAAGGCTTCCCTCCACTCCGAGTTGTCCCTATCGTCGCGCAGTTTGGAGAGTTAGAAGCAGGGAAACCCTACCGAAACAAACCGCTTCGTTCTGTCCCCATATCCAAGAAGATCCATGTTTTTTAACAAAGCAACGTAAGCTTGAGCTAAGCTTTGTATCCAACGATGTATATCGCAAAATTTCACCGACATCTCCCGACGTATCGCAAGTTAGGTTTCACTTAGTCATGACAAAAATGAAAGTGGCATAAGCAATTCGTGAGTGTAAACAAGATAACGAGATGAGCAGAATTTACAAGAAAAGTATTTAGGTAAAGACGAGAAAACTCGATTCTTTACCTATAAATTTTTTCCGTCGGTCCTGTTATCCTGTCAAAGATTCTCTTTCTCCGGTATTATCCACGTAATGCCTACTATTCAAACCTATACGGCTATCATCATCGGCGCTGGTCCCGCTGGCCTCTTCGCCGCCATTCGACTCGCCGAAACCATCGGCGGCGGCGAGGGCATCCTCATTCTCGAGCGCCGCGAGAAGCCCGCCCGCAAGCTTCTTCTCTCCGGCTCCGGCCAGTGCAACCTCACCCACGCGGGGGAAATCGCCGACTTCCTCGGCCGCTACAGCGGCGGAGTGAAGGCCGAATCGGCCGCCCGCTTCCTCAAGCCGGCCCTCTACGCCTTCACCAACGAGGAACTCCTCGCCTGGTTCAGCGCCAAGGGCATGGAATTCGAGACCGAGGATTCGGGCAAGATATTCCCCGCCGACCGCCGCGCCACCTCCGTTCTCAAGATTCTCCAGGATGAAGCCTATCGCCTCGGCCTGCGCATCGTCGCGAATAGCCGCGTCAGCGGCATAAGCGTCTCCGAGGGCTTTCTTGTGCGGGTGGAGTCGGAAGCTTTCGAATATCGCGCCCCGATCGTCCTCATCGCCACGGGAGGGCTGTCCTACCCCAAGACCGGCAGCACGGGCGACGGCTACGCGCTCGCGGCCTCCCTTGGGCACCGCATCGTACCGCCCAGGCCGGCCCTCGCGCCCGTTTACATCAGGAATTTCGCGCTCAACCCTCTCGCGGGGCTTTCCTTCCATGACGCGGGCCTTTCGGTGCTGCGCGTGGGCAAACGCGTCTTCTCAGCCGAAGGCGATCTTCTCATAACCCACGAAGGCCTCTCGGGCCCTCTCATCCTCGACGCGTCGCGCCATATCGCGCCGGGCGACAGCCTCGAGGTCAATTTTGTCGATGTGACTATTGAGGAATTCCGGAACCGCCTCGACGCCGAGCTTAAAACCAACCCCCGGCGCCTGGTCCGCACGGCCCTCGCCGATCTCGGCCTGACGAAAAACATGGCTGAACTATTCTGCGACCTTTCAGGCGTGACCAAGGAAGAAACCGCGGCCGCCCTTCCCCGCGCCAAGCGGGATGCTCTGTGCCGCTTCGCCTGCGCCCATCCCTTCTACGTGGCGCGCCTCGGCACGCTTGAGGTGGCCATGGTCACCGCGGGAGGCGTCGATCTCGCCGAAGTGAATCCCGGCAGCATGGAGTCGCGCCTGGTCCCCGGCCTTTTCTTCGCGGGCGAGGTCCTGGACATCGACGGCGACACGGGCGGCTACAACCTTCAGGCAGTCTTCTCGACCGGATCGCTCGCGGCCGAGGCTATGGCTAAAAAGCCGCGCGTCGATAACTAGGCGTAGTAGCGCGCGAGGTCGTAGGGCGGGAAGATACCCTTGTCGGTGACGATGCCGTCGCAGAGTTTGGGCGGGGTGATGTCGAAGGCGGGGTAGAAGCCGTGCACGCCCTGCATGGCGGTGCGGACGCCCATGGCTTCGAGGACGTCGTTCTCGTCGCGCTCTTCGATCTTCACCGTGTCGATGGTGGGGTGCTGGCGGTTGGGCGAGCCCGTGCAGAAGTAGGGTATGCCCCAATAGCGCGCCGCGAGGGCGATCTGGAAGGTGCCGACCTTGTTGACGATGTGGCCGTCCATGCAGATGACGTCGGCGGCCGAGGTGAAGACGTCGACGTGTTTGGCTTTCATGGTGTAGCCGGGCATGTTGTCGGTGATGACGGTGACGTCGAAGTCCATGTCGCGGACGACGCTGGCGGTGAGGCGGGCGCCCTGGAAGTAGGGTCTGGTCTCGGGGCAGATCACTTTGATGGTCTTGCCTCGGCTCCGGCATTCACGCAGCATCATGCCGACGATGGTTTCCGCGAAGCACTGGGTCATGACGGTGCCGTCGTCGGGGAACTGGTCGACGAGGTATATCGTGCTCGCGGCGCTGCGGGCGTAGCGTTTGTTCACCGCGTCGATGGTGTGCTCGAAGACGGCCTTGTCGGGCGCCTTGCCGGCGGCTTTCGCCTCGATGGCCACCTTGGCGCAGGCTTCGGTGATCGTGGCCATTTTTTCGGCCGTGGTGGGGCGTGCGTGGGAGATTTCGAAGGATGCCTTGGCGATGCGCGAGGGGAAGCTGCCTTTGTCGTCGCTGTCTATGGCTTTGGCGGCGAGGGCCATGCCCATGCCGGCGGCCACGTAGGGGCCTCCCGACTGGGTGACCATGGCTTTGATGGCCGCGATCACATCCGCGTAGGTTTTGCAGGTGACGTATTCGATCCTGGCGGGATAGACGCGGCGGTCGAGGATGCGCACCGCTTCGCCGTCGTACCAGGCGACGTTTTCGTACTTGAGCATGAAGGCGAGGTCTTTGTCCTGTCGTTCCATAATCGCTCCTTGAATATCGTCCGGAAAAAGCCGAGGCTCGCGGCCCCGGCGCCGCGGTTCCCCCGCGCGTTAATCAGGCAGGCCCAACCGGGCTTTCATGGCCTTGACGGCCTCTTCCGGAATGGTCTGGATCTTGCCGGCGCCGAGGGCGAGGGAATAGATCTTGGCCGCGTCCTCGACGTAGATGGCGCGCAGATGGGCTTGTTCGATGGTGGAACCGACGGCGACGGCCCCGTGGTTGCGCATGAGGCAGGCATTGCGCTTCGCAAGGCTTTCGACAACGCGTTCGCCCAGGGCCACGGTGCCAGGCATGGCGAAGTCGGAGACGGGGATGTCGCCGCCTATGTAGGCCAGCATTTCTATGAGGATGAGGGGGATGGGCATGCAGGTGACCGCGAAGCTCGTCGCGTAGGGCGAATGGGTGTGGACGACGCCGAAGATGTCGGGGCGTCCGTTCATGATGGCGGTGTGCATGCGCCACTCGGATGAGGGCCGGTGCCTGCCCTCGACGATGGATCCGTCGCTCATCCTTATCACCATGATGTCGTCCAGGGTCATCTTTTCGTAGCGGAAGGAGCTCGGCGTGATGGCCAGGAGTTCCTTGGCCTCGTCGCAGGCGCTCAGGTTGCCGCTCGTGCCCGCGAAAAGGCCTTCGTCGTAGGCCATGAGCGTGTTTTCGAGCACTTTTTCCTTCAATTCCCTTATCGTCAGCATAGGTTCCTCTTTTCGCGTAGCGATGCGTCGACGAGCGCGCGCAGAAAGTCGCGGCCTTCCCGGTAGTTCCGGCGGTCTTTTATGTAGGCCTTGGCGGCGAGAACGACGATCCTTTCGGCTCTCGCCCTGGCCTCGGCTGGTTCTATGGAGGTGAGGTCCTTCACTTGGGCCACGCCCACGGCTCGGCGGATCATCTCGAGTCCGGCCACGCCCGCCGTATCGGCTATGATAGTCGAAAGAAACCATTCGGCGTAACCGGGGGTCCTCCCCATGGGGTCGGTGGCGCTCGTTTTGTAGAGCGCGAGGAATTTCGCCTTGAAGAGGTCGACGGTGGCGACGATGGTCTCCTCCAGCCAGCCGATGTAGCTATCCTTGGTGGCGGCGCCTGTGGCACCCTCCCCCATCGTGACCCGGGCGTTGGCCCAGGCGAAGCAGAAATTGCCGATGACGTTGCCGACGTCGTAGCCTATGGGGCCGAAGTAGGCGAATTCGGGGTCTATCACCTTGGTGGAGTCTTCCCTGACGAAAATGGAGCCCGAATGGAGGTCGCCGTGGATGAGGGCCTGGGCGTCGTTCATGAAGGCATACTTGAGCTTGGCCACCTCGAGATGGAGTTCGGTGTCGGAAAAGAGCTCCTCTTGCGCGAAGGCCGCGTTGGGCGGGAAGACCTTGGTCCGCCCCGGCTTGTTGGTGTAAGGCTCGGTGTAGACGAGCTGCTCGGTGATGGCGCAGAGCGGCGGGTTGGTGTAGCGCTTCACGAGCTCCTTCTTCTTGCTTGGGTCCATCACCATGTCGAGGGTGGGCACGAGGGTCTTGGCCATGAAGTCGCTGATATCTTCGGCGAGCCTGGGAAAGATTTTGTGCCTTATGAGCTCGTAGCGGAGGATGACGTGGTCGGAGAGATCCTCCATGGAGAGGCAGGCCATCACGGGGTCGTAGTCGTAGACTTGGGGCACGAGGCCGGGGGCCAGCTCGCCCTCCATCTTGAGGATTTCCGCCTCGATGCGGTTGCGGTCGAAGCCGAGGGTCCGGGAGCCCGAACGCGTGTCGGCGTCGGCATGCTTGACGATGACGGAATCGCCGCTGTCCGGATCCCTCACCCTGAAGATGAAGTTGATGTTGCCGTCGCCGATCTCCTTGGCCTCGAGCCGCTTCGATGCCGCGAAGCGGGGGAGTCGGTATCGGGCGTATTCGGCCGCGTCGGCCTCGCCCATGCGGAAATGGCTGTCGAATTTCGGCATAGCTGCGTCCTTCCCCTTCCTCAATTGTCGCTGGTGCTGGAGTAGTAGGTGGAAGCGAGGGCCAGGGCGAGCACGACGCCCTTGACCGCGTTCAGCGAATAGTAGGGCACCGACATCATGATGAGGCCGTTTTCCAGTATGCCCACGAGGGAGGCTCCCACGAAGGTGCCGAAGGCGTTGGGCTTGCCCGCGCCCGCCACGGAGCGTCCGATGAAGACGGCGGAGATGGCCGGCATGGCGTAGCCGGCGGCGCCCTGGATCTGGGCCGACATGTTGCGCGAGGCGACGAGGACGCCGCCCAGGCCTATGAAGGCCGCGGCGAGAAGGCCGGCGTAGACGCGGTAGCGGTAGATGGGTATGCCCGAGAGGCGCGCGGCTTCCTTGTTGCCGCCGACGGCGTAGATGTAGCGTCCGTACTTGGTGTAGGTGAGGAATATGTGCACCACGACGACGATGACGATCATGATGATGATGATGGTGGGCGCCTGGCCCATGTTCTTGAAGGTCTGGGAGATCTTGCCCAGGGTGTCGGCGCCGTTGGGCCTCGGCATGCCTTCGGAGAGGGCGCCGCCGCCCGAGTAGGTGAGGCTGAGCCCGTCCAGCATGAACATCATGGCGAGGGTGGCCAGGAGGTCGGGGATCTTGAATTTGACGATGAGGAGCATGGTGATCATCATCAGGCCCATGGTGAGGACAAGGGCGAGGGGAATGGCCAGCCACATGCTCATCTGGTACCAGACGATGAAGCTGATGACGAGGGATCCCGCCATGGAGGCCATCGAGCCGGAGGAGAGGTCGAAGCCTCCCACGGCGAGGGTGATGGTGAGGCCGATGCCGATGATGGTGGTTATCGAGATGGACCTCAGGATGGTGATCATGTTGCTGCTGGTGAGAAACATCTTGGGCATGCGCAGGGCGAAGAACGCGAATACCGCGACGAGGGCGATGAGGGATGCCCATTTTCCCAAAAAGTCCGAGGCCTTGCCCTTAGGCATGGCCGTGGCTTCCGCTTTCGACATTATTTGTTGCCCCCCGTGGCGTAGAATAGGATTTCTTCTTCGGTCGCCGTCCCTGTAGGGAGTTCGGCGACGACGCTGCCGTTGTACATGATATAGATCCTGTCGGTGATGGCCAGGATCTCGTTGATTTCTGACGAAGCGTAGAGCACGGCCTTGCCCTTGCCGGCGAGGCCCTGGATCAGCTGGAATATGTCGCGCTTGGCGCCCACGTCGACGCCCTTGGTGGGCTCGTCCAGCATGTAGACGTCGGAATCGGAGGTGAGCCACTTGCCGACGGCCACTTTCTGCTGGTTGCCGCCGGAGAGGAACTTCAGGCGCTGGTACACCGAGGGGGTTTTTATGCCCAGTTCGGAGACGAGGCGCTTGGCGTTCTGGATTTCGAGGTGCTTTCTCACGAAGGAAAACCTATCGCAGAATTTTCCGAGGCAGGCGGCGGAGAGGTTGAAGTAGACGGGTTCGGTGACGAGGACGCCTTCCTTGCGCCTTTCCTCGGGCACGAGGGCGATTTTCTGCCGCACCGCCGTGGTAGGGCTGCGTATCGCGAGCGCCTTGCCCTTGAGGCTGACCTTTCCGCTTTTCATCCTGTTCGCGCCGAAGAGGAGCTTGCAGAGTTCCGTCTTGCCCGCGCCGACGAGGCCGCAGACGCCGACGATCTCCCCGCTTCTGACGTTGAAGGACACGTTCTTCACCTTCCCCGCTTCGTCAAAGAGGTTCGCCGCCTCGAACATGACGTCGCCGATAGCGGTGGGGATCTTGGGGAAGTTTTCCTCGAAGCTGCGCCCGAGCATGAGGTTGACGATCTCGCGGGTGCTGAGGTCCTTGTCCACTATCCGATTGGCCACCACGGTTCCGTCCTTCATGACGGTGAGGCTGTGGCAGATCTGGAAGAGTTCGGGGAGGCGGTGGGAGATGAAGATGACGCCCACGCCTTCCTTTTCCGCCAGGTCGCGGACTATCCTGAAGAGTTCCTCGACTTCGCCCATGCTCAAGGGGGCTGTGGGTTCGTCGAGAATGAGGAAGCGGCAGCGCTCCCTCACCGCGCGGGCGATGAGGACCATCTGCTTTTCGGCGAGGGTGAGGCTGGATACCTTGCGGGACACGTCGATGTCCATGTGGAGGCGTCCGAGGATTTCCCTGGCGGATTTCCTCATCCTGCCCCAGCGGATGATGGACTTGCCCTTCATGCCGGTGACGAGGCTGTTGAACATGATGTTTTCGGCCACCGAGAGGTAGGGAAAGAGGGCCGTGTCCACTTCCTGGTAGACGAGTTCGATGCCGAGCATCTTGGCGGTGCGCGGTTCGCGGATCTCGCGGGTTTCGCCGTCGATGAGGATGCTGCCGGTGTAGCCGGCGTTGGCGCCCGCGAGCACTTTCATGAGAGTGGACTTGCCGGCCCCGTTGGCGCCGACGACGGCGCGGATTTCCCCGCTTTTCATGGAGAAGTCCACGCCGCTCAGGGCTTTGACGCCGGGGAATTCGATGCTGATGCCTTTCATCTCGATGCTGCTGACTGTTTGGCTCATTCGTTACCCTTGCTCCGATGGATGGGCTTTGGGGGGCGGCCGCCGCGCGCGGCGGCCGCCCCCGGAGCCCCTTTGCTTCTGTACGTTGGCGCCGGGCTTATTTGACCCCGGCCGCCTTTCTGATTTCGGCCATCCAGTCGGTGATGTTGTCGACATTGAGGCCGTAGCCGGGGATTATGGTGCCGAGGTTGGTGACGTTGGCGGCCGGCGTCAGCTGGGTAGCGAGTATGACCGAGGGCTGGAGGATGTATTCGGGGGGCGTGGTCTCGCCGTTGAGTTTCTGCGAGAGGAGGCGGACCGCCGAGATGCCGATGTTGGGGAAGTGCGTGGCCACGCAGGCTTTCCAGATCTTGTCCTGGGAGCGCATGAAGTTGATGTCCTGGTTGGAGATGTCGATGGTGACGAGGGGGATGTCGCTCCTCCCCGCTTCGATGAGGGCCTTGTAGGCGCCGCGTGCGTAGGCGTCATAGGCGCTCCAGATCACGTCGACCGTTCCCTTGGGATACTTGGGAAGGATGGAGGACACGACGGTGGCGATGGAGCCTTCGGAGTCGGCGGGGTTGGAGGGGCCCAGCACTTCGAGGGTCTTGATCTTGCCGGCTTCCTCGAATTTCTTGTAGGTTTCCTGTCTCCTGTCGAAGGGGGGGATGCCGGGGCCGCGCCAGAGCTTGAGCACTCTGATGGGTCTGGGTCTGTCCTTGAGCAGGTCGTCGACGATGTAGTCGAGGGTGAGGCGGGCCATTTCCTGATCGCTCTGGAACATGGTGGTGACGCCGGGGATGCCCTTGCCTGACGCGTCGGCGATCACGGTGTCGAAGGTGACGACCTTGATGCCTTTGGCGACGACGTTCTTTACGAGGTCGTAGGAATACTGGGGCTTGCCGTGGGAGATGATCATGCCCTGATAGCCCTGCTGCGCGCACTGGTTGACGATGTCCTGGAAGCGGATGTCGTCTCCGTCCGCGGTGAATACGTCTACCTTGATGCCGTAGAGCGCTCCTTCCTTGATGGCGGCGTCGAATGCCATCTTGAAGATTTCAGTCGATGTCCCGTTGAGTACATAGGCGACTCTGTACCCCTTCGACTTGAACTGCTGACCGATCTGCTTCGCGTCGGCGCTGGTGAACAGCAGCACCGAAACGAGCGCCATGATCGCGAGCATTGTGGTCGTTTTCTTCACAATCTGCCTCCTGTTATTGCATGGACACGTTCGCGTGTCCCTAAGCCCTGAAAATCTCGAGAGCGGCCTCGGCCGTCTTCTCGTCGGTGACGATGCCCGATATCAGCTTGCCCCTGATGGCGCCCACGATGGGCAGGACCTTGTCCTCTCCGTAAGCCACCGCGGTGACGGGGCAGCGGAGCGGGACGTCGGCCGTGACGGAGCGTTCTTCCACGGCGGAGGGGATCCTGGCGCCGTCCAAGGTGAAGAAGTGGGTGAAGACGTCGCCCACGGCGCCCTGGGCGGCCAGGTTTTCGGCGTCCTGTGCCGTTATGAAACCTCTGGAGATGAGGACGGAGTTCTTCACCGAGCCCAGGCCTATCATCGCGCAGTCCACGGCGTTGGCCATGGCGAGGATAGAGGCGAGGACGTGGTCGTTTCTCATGATGTGGGCCGTTTCCTTCGTCGAAGCGATGGCCGGCGCCCAGATATGGAAATAGTCGACGCCGAGGCTTCTGGAGAGGAGAATGCCGCTCGAGCTGGGGTTTGTGGCGTTTACCGCGTAATTGGGCATGGTGGAGCCGGTGAGGGAGACGATCCTTTTGACGGTCATCTTTTTAGGGGCTTCCACGAGGGAGAGGCTGGCGGAGAGGGCGCGGCTCGACCCGAGGCCGATGCTTTCGTATTGCCTGCACATGTCGGCGAATCGCAGGGAGGCGGCGTAGGCGACGTTGCCCGCCGCGCTGCCGTCGTTGGGCACGATGGTGATGTCCGTGAGGCCGGTGGCTTGGGAAAAGTCCTTCTCGAGCTCGAAGAGGGACACGTAGCACCTGGCTATCTTTATTTCGACGATTTTCTTTTCGCGGATAACCTTGAGGAGGCGGACAACCTTGATTCTCGGTATGCCCAGGAGGTCAGCGATCTGCTGCTGGCTCTTGTCTTCGTAGTAATAGAGCCAGGCTATCCTCGTGAGCAACGAATTGTTCAAATGTTCATCCATGTGAACAAGTATGTGGTCGGTTTTTCCGGCTGTCAAGAAATATTTTTAAATAATTCCTGCCTCCGGAACTTTATAGCTCACGAGTTCGAAAGGACGCCGGAGAGGCCGAGTTCCTTCATTTTTTCCTTTGTCGGGACTCCGTCTTTCGTCCAGCCCCGCAGCGCGTAGTATCGGTCCAGGGAGGCTTCGAAGTCGGCGGGGAGGTTCTGGCCGGCCCCGCCGCCCTTGGGTTCGGAGAGGATGCGCTTGGGCAGGCGGTCGTCCTTACGGCTGACGCCCCGCGTCACGTTGTAAAGGCGCTTGAGGTTGAAGATGCGCTCGCCGGCTTTGAGGAACTCGTCCAGGCTCATGCCCCAGCCGGTGGCCGCGTTGATCCACTGGAAGGCCTGGGTGGCGCTGTTGCCTCCGCCGATGGAGAATTTGCATAGCTTGAGGCTGTCCACGAGGCTCATGAAGTTCTGGGTGGCGATGACGAGTTCGGGTTTCCGTTCATTGCCGAAGCGGTCCTGGGGGGTGTCGAAGCCTTCCTCCGGGAATGCGAGTTTGCGTTCGTAGTTGTAGCTCATGCCCTGGAGGTGGCAGGCGCCGCGGTTGGAGGTGGCGTAGGAGAGGGCCATGCTGTTGAAGGCCCTGGGGTCGTGGCCGGGGAATTCCAGGCCTTTGACGTGGACGGCGTAGTCGGGGCTGCCGAGCCTGAGGCTGGTCTTGGCCACGCCTTCGCCGAGGAGGGCTCCGATGCCCGTTTTCGTGCCGATGAGGTCGATGAGTTCGACGAGGGCCTTGCCGCTGCCCCAGGTCGGGACAACGCCCGAGAGGTCCTGTCCCCGGATCTGGCCTTTTTCGTAGGCTTCCATGAGGAAAGCTATGGCGCTGCCGGCCGAGATGGTGTCGATGCCGTAGCGGTTGGCTTTCTCGTTGGCGGTTAGGATGGCTTCTATGTCGTCGATCATGCAGTTGGCGCCGAGGAGGGAGAGGGTTTCGTATTCGGGGCCTCCGCCGAGGCTGCCGTCGGAGAGTTCGACGACGCGGCCGCAGCCGATGGGGCACATAGTGCAGAAGAAGCGTTTTTTGAGGCGGCCCGATTCGGTCATCCTCTGGCCTGAGATGGCGGCGATGTCGAGGTCGGCGGCGCCCAGGGCCCAGTTCTTTACGGGCACGTCGCCCATGTCATAGAAGCCGCCGAGGGAGCCTGCCGTGCCGAATTTGCCCATGGCTTCCGTGGCGGCTGCCATTTTCCTGGCCACCTCGCGGGAGGCCAAGCCGAGAGCGGCGGCGTCGTGGATCCTGCGCGGCGCCTTGCCAGAGGGGGCGGCGACCACGGTCTTGAGTTTCTTGGAGCCCATGACGGCCCCGAGGCCGCAGCGGCCTGCCATGCGGGCGTCCCTTCCGTCATGGGCGACGCAGGCGATGCTCACCATGCGTTCGCCCGCTACGCCGATGCAGGCGGTTTCGGAGCCGGGGTATTTCGCGCCGTAGTGGTCGTAGGCGGCGAAAGTATCGAGGCCCCAGACGGCGGCCGCGTCTTCGACGCGGCCGCCCGCCTCGGTGACCACGAGGGACACGGGCTTGTCGGAGGCGCCGGATATGACGAGAAAATCGAAGCCCGTGTTCCGGAAGACCGAGCCCCAGGCGCCGCCCACGTCAGACTCGGCGAAGAGGCCGGTCAAAGGCGAGAGGGCCGCCACCTCGTGCCGCCCCGAGGTGGGAGCTGAGGTGCCGCAGAGAGGCCCCAAGGCAAAGACGAGGGGATTGGCCGGGTCGAGGGGACCTATGCCGGCCGGCGCCTGGCGGGAAAAGAGCCATGCCGCGACGCCCGAGCCGCCGATGAAGGAGCGAAGCAGCGGTTCCTCGAGGACTTCCACCGTCGAAGCTCCCGTCGAAAGATCCACGAAAAGCGCTTTTCCGTACGCTATGTCCATTTTCGGCTCCTCATTCCCCGAGGGGTTCGATCTCGGCGCTCTTACGCGCCGCCCGGGGGTTTTTCTGCGAAAGCATATACAGAGTGACCGTCGCCATGACGACGAAAGCCCCGAATCCCTGCGTGAAGGAGCTGATCCCCTCCCCCAGCAGTATCCAGGAAAAGGCAATGGTGCTGGTGAGCCGCCAGGCCTGTATGGTCGAGTAGGTGGCGGCGCCCAGATGTTTTACCGCGTTGTTCTGAAGGATCGTGCCCAGGAGAAGGACGAGGATGGCGAAGGCCAGGGCGGCCGCTATGCCCGAGAGAGGCAGGGAAAGCCAGGGTCTCCAGTCTTCGCCGAGGCTGACGCTGCCCGCCGTCATGAATAGGGCCAGGGAGCCGAACTGCGCGAAGGCGAGGGTTTCCGACGAAGCGCCTTTTTTCGCCGCGTGTTTGATGGAGAGCATGAGGAAGGCGAGGAGGATGCCGCCCAACACCGAAAGGCCGATGCCGATCCAGTTGGCGACGGGGTCCAGCTTCGCCGAGGAGCCTGAGTTCGAGGCGCCGAAGATCATGAGCAGGGATCCCGCGAGGGAAAAGCAGAGCGCGAGGAGGGTATACTTCGGCAGGGTTTCCTTGAGGAAGGTCTTGCTGAGAAAGGCCACGATGAAGGGCGCGAGGAGGGAGAAAAGCTGGACGTTGGTGGCGTAGGTCAGGCGGGCGGCGTAGAGGTTGAGCAAGCCGCGCGACACGACGATGAAGATGAAGCCGAGGAGTTCCTTGAGGCCGATGGTCTTCATGTCGATATTGCGGAACATCATCGCGAGAAGAATGGTCATGGCCAGGATGTTGGTCACGGCCGAGAGGCTCATGGTGCCTATGTGGTGGCTGTTCTGAAGGTAGCGGGCGAGGACGGGATAGCCGCCCCAGGCCGTGTGGGAGATAATGGCGAAGATGACCCAAGCGGTCTTGGGGGTCGCGGAAGCTTGGGCGTGATTTCTGTTCAATTGTGCATACCTATGTACATATATCTCACCTATTAGTCCAGCTGTCAAGTTTATCTTTTTTTGAGAAGAAAGATAGAACAAGCAATAATCAGATACTAGTTTAGCTTTTTTGATTTTTAGCTGAATGCATTTATTTTATCGAGTTCGGTTCCAATCTTTTTTTTGGTTTCTCGTATTTCCAGCTCATTCTGAAGATTGAGCCAAAACTTATACGAGTTCCCGAAAAACTTTGATAGACGCAATGCCATCTCAACAGTAATTTTTCTCTTGTTATGCAGCAGGTCCAGTACTGTGCTTGTCGATACTTTTAGTTCTTTAGATAGCCTATATGGAGTAATACCGAGGGGCTCAAGGAATTCTTCTCGTATGATTTCTCCTATTGTAGGTGTTTCGATATATTCCTTCGTCATATTCATCTTCTCCTTAATGATAGTCGACAATAGATACCTCTTCAATCGTGTAAATCCTGTATGACTTCCATAAAAAGAAGGCCGCCCGCGCTTTCGCGTGGGCGGCCTGTCGATGATGGCAAGGAGTCAGCGGTTATTTGCCGCTCTTGCCGTTACCATTGTTGTTACCGTTGCTTTCGCCGTCGCTGTCGTCGCCTTCATCGTCATTGTCGTTCTCGCCTTTGCCCTTGCCGCCGGCGCTGTTTTCGCGCTCCTGCTTCATTTCCTTGAAGATTTTGCCCTGGTGGTCGCCCCATTTCAGTTTGAGGGCATGGAACTCGGCCGATCCGGGGGTTATGCCGATGGTCTGGGCGAGGATGCCCCAGCCGTGGCCTTCCACGCCGTCCGCCAGAAGAATGGCTTCGGCGAGGGGTTTTTCGGTGGCCTGGGAGATTTCCAGGGCCAGCCAGATTTCGCCGGGCGCGTAACCTTGGGTGGAGAGGTCTTGGAGGACGAGGATATCGACGTTGAATTCCACGCTTAGCTTGATGAGAAGTCCTTCCAGGTCCTCTTCTCCGGCTTCATTGACCAGCGAGAGTTCCTCGTCGAGATCGTCGTCTTCGCCCGTGGTCTGGGCCGAAAGACCCATGGCCGCTATGAATGAAAATGCCAGTATCGCCAACAGGGCGATGATTTTTTTGTTTTTCCGCATTCTATACCTCCGTTTCCCTTTTTCGAGGGAGTCTATGGGTGGATACGCGCCCAGGCCGCGCGTGGTTGCAGGAATTGGTTCTGGCATGAAGGCCTCGTCTTGGGTATACTTCGTCCATATGACCGGTGAGTTGCGCAACAATGACAGCGAGGTGGTGGCCAGAGTTCTCTCGGGCGACCGGGAGGCCTACCGCATCCTCGTGGATAAATATGGAAGCAGGGTTTTCGCGTTCTGCCGGTCCAGGATGAGATCCGACGAGGATGCCCGCGACGCCGCCCAGGATGTTTTCATCAGGGCTTTCAACTCGCTGGCTTCCTTCAGGCAGGGGGAAAGTTTCCCGGCCTGGCTCTTCGCTATCGCGGGCAATCACGTGCGCACGCGATTCCGCGTTTTTTCTTCGGAGCGGCGCAAGACCGAGGCGGCCGGCATGATGGCGGCGACCGCGGCTCCCGCCGATCCGGCCGAGGATGTGGAACGGAAGTTGAGCGGGGAGGCGCTGCGACGCGCGGTTTCCGCCTTGCCTGTCGAGCTGCGCTGGCCGGTGGAGTTCTATTATTTCGCCGAGTTGTCGGTGGCGGAAACCGCGCGCGTCCTGGGCCTGGGCGATGAGGCGGTAAAGACGAGGCTGTTCCGGGCGCGCAAGGCACTGCGCCTATTATTGGAAGATGAGCAACCGAAAAGCGTTTCGCGAGGTATAGCTTTATGATGAAATGTGAAGATGTTCGTTCCTTCGTCGACGCGTGGGAAGAAGGCAGAAAGACGCTCGACGATCCGGAAGAATTCCGGGCGCACCTCGACGGATGCCGCGAATGTTCGCGGCGCTTCGGCGCGCTGCTGCCTTTGATGATGAGGGACGCCGATATATCCGGCATCGCGGCGCCGCCGGATGGCTTGACCGATTCCGTGATGAACGCCATCGGCGGCGTCCGCGGCAATAGCGGCAGCGTCGGCCGCGGACGGTTTGCCTTTGCCGCAAGGCCGGTCCTCGCGGCCGCCGCGGCGGCTATTTTCGTCGTCGGCCTGGGGCTCGGCGTCTTCTTCACGAAGCTGGACAGGGAGAACGTCACCGTCAGGTTCGTGCTGAGCGCTCCCGAGGCCAGTTCCGTATATCTGGCCGGGGACTTCAATTCCTGGAACGGCGAGCGTTACCAGCTCAAGCGCGCCGGATCCGACGGCTTGTGGGAGATCATGGTCCCCTTAAGGAAAGGAAAGGTTTACGTCTACAATTTCATTCTCGACGGCACCACGTGGATCGCCGATCCTCAGGTTCCGGCGAAGATAGACGATGGATTCGGAGGCTCGGGGAGCCTCCTGAGGTTATAAAAAGTATGAAAAAGCCCGTATACCGAAAAGTCGCTCACCTTATTCTCGCGTTGTCTCTCGTCCTCCTGTTTCCCCTCAATGCGGCGGCGCAGGATTTACAGGCTTGGTTCAGCAAACCGGCCAATCAGGCGGCCTATGGCGCCATCGCGGCGGAAACGCGGATTCTGGCCGAGGCTATCCAGGGGGCTTCCCTCTCCGATTCCCTCATAGCGGCGAGACTTGAGGAAGCCGCAAAAAAGCGCATCCCGGCAAACGTGCTTCTCGCGACCCTAAGGGACGATACGGCGCGTTACCTCATCGTTTCAGACGTCCTGCGGCTCCGGGGGCTTCTGCCCGATAACGAAAATCAGGCGACGGCCATGGTTGAGCAGGTGGCGCTTCTCCTCAGGGCGGGAATCGACCGGACCGAGCTCGACGCCACGCTCGACGCGGCGGTTTCCAAGCTGGGCATGAAGGCCGGCGGCAAAACCGCCGTCACGCGGACGGTGGCCGCCCTTTCGGTAGTCGCCAACGCGCAGGTCGAATACGGCATGAGCAAGGAAGAAAGTCTCCTTCTCGCCATGGCTCTCGTGGAAAGCAAGCTGTCGGACAAAAAACTGGATTCGGTCCTCGATGCCATAAAGAAGACCATGGCCAAGGGCGGCACGATCGGCGAGGCGCTGGACTCGGTGATCGAGAAGGAATTGAATTTGAAGGCCATAGAAGCCAAGTCCAAGACGAAGGCCGAGGAAAATACCAAGGAAAAGTCCAATCAGGGAAAATCCGAAGACAGGGGCAATTCGGACGGAAGCACGGGCAACGGCAATAGTAAAAAATAGCCTTTCGGCATGGCTGAAGGCCAGCCGCCGCGCTCTAGTTGAACAAATGCAGCCAATGCGCTATACTGCAAGAAATTCACCGATTGGCGTCGCATGAATCGTTTATACCTTGTATAATTCGAACGCCATCGTTTTGAGCTCGCATCGGCCATCCAGTATGGCTCCGATCTTGATTGACCAGGTTCATGCTGTTCAAGCAAACATATAGGATCTTCATTGAATTTCTCATCATTCTCATTCGACAAAACCATCGCGTCCAACATAGCCCAAGCCGGCTATGAAACCCCGACCCCTATCCAGGAAAAGACGATTCCCGCCATTCTCGAGGGCAAGGATGTGCTTGGGCTCGCGCAGACCGGCACGGGCAAAACGGCCGCTTTCGCCCTCCCCATCCTCCAGCGTCTCATGGGCGGAGAGCGCTGCGTGCGCCGCGCGCTCATCATTTCGCCAACCAGGGAGCTTGCCCAACAAACCCATACGACTTTTGAATCATTGGGCAAGGGCACGGGCTTCAGGAGCATGAGCATTTATGGCGGGGTGACGGCCAAATCCCAGATAAAAACGCTTAAAAACATCATGCCGGAGATCGTCGTCGCCTGTCCCGGCCGTCTTCTGGACCTCATGGGCCAGGGTTTCGTGGATCTGCGCTCGATCGAGATTCTCGTCCTGGACGAGGCCGACCAGATGTTCGACATGGGCTTCCTGCCTTCGATCAAGAAGATCATCCAGGCCCTGCCCAGGAATCACCAGACCTTGCTCTTCTCCGCGACGCTTCCTTCGGAGATAAGGACGCTGGCCAGGCAGTTCCAGAACGATCCGGTGCGTGTGGAGATCGGGAATTCCAAGCCGGTCGAAACCGTGAGCCATTTCGTAAGCCCGGTGAGCCAGGCCGACAAGTACGAGGCTTTGCGATCGGTGCTGTCCACGGGGACCACGGGTCAGACGCTCATTTTCACGAGGACGAAGCATAGGGCGAAGAAGCTGGCCCTGCAGCTGACGAGCGCCGGCTACGGCGCCACGTCGATCCAGGGGAATCTTTCCCAGGGGCAGAGGGAAAAGGCCATGTCCAGTTTCCGCTCCGGCAGGGCCAAGATCATGGTGGCCACCGATATCGCGGCGCGCGGCATCGATATTTCCCAGATTTCCCAGGTCATCAATTTCGATATTCCCGACACTCCCGAGGCTTACACCCACAGGATCGGCAGGACCGGCCGCATGCTGCACAAGGGCGTGGCGCTGACCTTCGTCACTCCCGAGGACAAGCAGATTCTGCGCTCGATCGAGCGCTTCATCGGCGCCCCGATCGCGCAGATGGCCATAGCCAGGCTGGCGATATAGTTTCTCTTCCCCGATAGGGGATGCGCCTGAAGGGCGGCCGGCTCCATCTTCGATGGGGCCGGCCGCTCTTTTTGTCAGTTTTGCTCGCGCAGGACGAATGCCGCGAGGAGGCCCGCCAGAGCGGCGAGTCCGGCGGCCAGGATGATGCCGGTGGCTTGGGCCGGGGCCGGTTTCTTTTCCTCGTTCAGGACGCTCATGGTTATGGGGATGCCCGAGGCGGAGTCCGGACTCGCCGATTTCCCGAGCAGCCTGACCACGCCGAAATCGCGAGCCGCCAGGTAGGAAATGAGGGCAGCCTGCCTGGCCGGCAGGCCGACATAGGCGGCGGCGACAGCGTCCAGCGCCGCCTTGGCCACGGCGCTCGAGCCCGCTTCGTCCGTCGTATCGACGACTATCTTGATCAGGCTCGATTCAGTCTCATACAGGACCTCGGGCGCTTCGTGGAGCGTAGACGAGGCCTTCGTGGCGGCGCCTTCGGCCGCCTTGAGCACCTTGGCGTCGTCGGAGGCTTTCGTGATTAGGCCCGCCGGTTCCGGCACGAGGGGGTCGTTGAAATAAGCGCTCAGTTCGAGCCTGTGGTGTTCCACGTCCGCGGCGGCGCCGGCGGCCGGCACGATGAGGGCGCCAAGCGCGAGAACGGCGATCGCCGTCATTCCGATTATCACGCGCCGGCTTTTCTTCTTTTTCTCTTCGCCCATTGTCATGCTCCTTGTCGCCGCGATGTCCTCGTCGGCTTTATGTTCTTTCGCCAAAAGGCAAATGCCCAGGAAATAACCGAGAAAACGCAGGCCTCCCGGATTTATCGTGTCGGAAGCTATCAGAAAAATGAACGCTATGAACGCGAGGTCGAAAAAGTCGGGCTTCCTGCCGAGGGACAGGGTTCTGGCCGCGAAAATCGCTATGAAGCCGGCCAGGGCGAAGAGTCCGTTTTCGAAGAGCATCGTCAGGTGGGAGTTGTGGCCTCCAAGGCCTTCTATCTTGAAACTCTGATAGATCGCTGTCCCTTCGAGGCTGTTCCCTAGAATTCTTATGTTGTCCGCTTCGTCCGTATAGCCCCAGCCGAAGAAGGGGCGCTCCGCGGCCATCGCCGTATAGCCCCGCCAGAGGTCGAGCCGTCCCGTGAGGATGTCGTTGAGGCGCTCGGGCCCCGCCACCATGATGAGGAGAAGGGCTATGAGCGAGGCGGCATAGAGGGCCGTGGACAGGGTTTTTATGTGTATTTTGCCCTTGAGCGCGACGATGAGGGAGATGAAGGCGAAGGCGATGGGGCCCACGCGCCAGCCGCCCGCCAAGGAAAGAATGACGAGAAAGATTTCTCCCAGGGCAAAGGCGCCCAGCTTGAAAAGCCAGGCTTTTTTTCCCTTTCGTCTGTCGGCCGCGATGGTCGCGTAGAGGGGGAGCCAGAGGGCGAGAAGCCCCGGCGTGTTGCGATGCATGACTTCCCCGAACGAGAGGGGCGAACCCATTTTATAGCGGACATTGAACCAGTAGAAGGTCATGGCCACGGCGGTGGCGCCCAGCGCCTTGGCGAAGATGTCCTCGACCTTCCTCCGGGGGTATGCCTGGAGGAGGGCGGCGCTTCCCGCGAGAATGAAGACGCGCGATCCGGACTTGGCGAAGGCCTTGAAGCTTCCATCGCCCAGGGCGAGCGCGACGAGGTCCTTGAGGGCTATGGCCGCGAAGAATCCCATGACGAGGAGGGCCCAGCGCGATTTGAGGACTTCCCGCCAGTTCAGGGCGAGGTACCAGGCCGAAACGGCCAGGATCAGGGCGGTTCCGATGCTATTCCAGTAGCTGAAGACGAAGGCTAGGGGAAGGATGAAGGGCAGGTAGCGGGCCGAGGTTTCAAGGAGCTTCGGCTTGAGCGATTCCAGTCTCATGATCTCTCCTTGGAGGCTTTTCCCAGCTTCCTCGAGTCCATGATTTTAGCCGCCCAGCCGAGGGGCGAGGCCAGGATGGCGAGGGTTCGGCGCCCGGGTTCGAGTTCGCGCAGGGCGGCGCCGAAGGCTTTCGCGTGAAAGGCGAAGCGGCCGAAGTTGATCGCCTCGCGGAAGGCGGCCTTCGCGGGCAGGTCGAGTTCGAGTTTTTCCTTGTAGAAGAGTCTCGTGCCCAGGGGATTCCTTACACGCAGGGCAAGGCTCGCGGCCGAAAGTCCGCCGGGCAGGTAGTCGGCTTCATAGATCACCTTGTCGAGAAGGAAAAGTTTCCATCCCGCGCGCGCTATCCTGTTCCAGACCACGGCTTCGCTCATGAAGCGTTCCCCTTCGAACTCTGGGAAGGGAAAGGCGCGCAGGACTTCCGTCCTGAACACTTCGGCCTTGTCGGCCTTGATGCCGTATCGGTGGCGCAGCTCGATCGAGTCGGCCAGCGCGACGCCTTCCGGAAAATCGCCGGTTATGGGGCTTCCGTCGCCGTGGGCTTTCAGGCCGACGATGCCTCCGCAGTTCGCGTTTCCTTCGCAGCGCGGGACGGCCGAGGCGATGGAAGCGAGGGCATCGGGAGGGAGTCTGTCGTCCGAGTCCACCACGAAGGTCCAGTCGCCCGACACTAGTTCCATGCCTCTGTTCAGCGCCCGGTGTTTTCCCCCGTTGGGGAGGCTGAACGTGACGAGTCCGTAAGCGGTCTGGCCTTTCCAGGATTCGAGGAGGGCGGCCGTGCCGTCGCTCGACCCATCGTCCACGACGATCCATTCGAAGTCAGCGCGATTCTGCGCGTCCAGGGAGGCCTTGAGGGCTGGCAGCCTGTCCGCCCTGTTGTAGGCCGGGGTCAGCACGCTTATGAGGGGCTTCGGCATTTCGTCATCTCCTTTCCGTATCGAGCCGGAGCGAGGCGCCGAGGGTGAGGGTCAGAAGGGGTTTCGTGTTTCCTTTCACGGGCGCGTAGATCCAGATGCCGGAATCGGCGGGCGCGACGCTGGTTTCCGAGGAAGCTATTTCAGGCGCTCTTAGCTCGAGGGCGTCGAAGGCGATGCCTCCCGCGACACTGCCGTAGAGCGTCCAGGCGCCGCGCTTCCAGTCGGCGTCGAGGCTGAGCATGAAGCGTTTTTCGAGCACGGGATCGTCGAGCCAGTGGGTTCCGTCCTGAGGGTCCCTCAAAAGGTCGCCCCAGGCGTTGGCTGGGCTGTTGGAACCCGCGAGGCGGAACTCGAAGGCGGCGCCCAGATCCAGGTCGCCGAAGTCTTTCGCCCAATTCAGCCTCATGGCCAGGTTGTTCTGTCCGTAGAGGTAGCCGATCTGGTTGTCTTCTATGGCTATGGCGCGCGGCTGGAATCCCGCGCTTCCCGAGTCGATGTCGAAGCGGGTATCGGGATAATAAGTATAGCCATAGGCCGCCGTGCTCTGGATTTCGGCGAGGGTCGCGCCGCTGAAGTCGCCCACCTGGCGCGGCTCGAAGGTATATCTGGTCGCCCCCGCCACGTGGAAGCCGAAGCTGCCGGCCCGGGTTTCGAGGCTTCCGCCCGCGGTGGCGGCCAGCTGCCATGGGTTGTTCACCCATTCGCCCTATGCCAAAGGCGCCGAAATCGTCGACGAGGACCTGGGCGTCGGCAGCGAACTCGCCCGGCCGGCGCCAATCCCAGAAAATCCCCATGATGCTGTTGTCGTCGTAGCCTGTCGACCAGGGCCGGCCGCCCTGGCCGCTTATGTACTGAATGAGATATTGGGGCACGGGGCTTAGGAAATATTCGGCGTCGAAATTTCGTCTCGCGTAGACGGCGATATCCTGGAAGCCGGCCCTCATTTCGCCGCCGGCGAATTTAATGCCGTAGGTCTTGAGGTTGGCGCCTCTGTCGGGAAATCCATCGAAGTCGGATTCGGGCCAGCCGTCGGTGTTCATCGAGGAGTCATGGTTGAGCGATATCCATCGCGTTTCGTAGAAGAATCTTTCGTCTTCGTATCGCGCGCGCATAATGAACGCCGAGAGGCCGCGGCCGTTAACCGCGAGAGAATAGGGCGAATCTATTTCGTCGTAATGTCTAAATCGCCCAACTTCAAAAGTGAAATTGCCCGGCTTCGCCTTGATGCCTCCTTCTTCCATCATCGCGTATATATCGCCCAACGTTCCCATCGGCGTGTCGGCGAGGATGGGCGCGTATTTTCCGTCGGTTTGCGCCGAGGCTTCCGCCACGAGGCTGAAGATGCCCGCGTCGAAGCGGATCGCCGCCCCGAGGGAGGGAGAGAATCCGCGGTCCAGGAATTCTTCACCCAGGCTTCCCAGTCTTTCCGTGGCTTCGGCCTTGACGGTAAAGCTTAAGGACGATGGCTGCTCCCCGTCGGCCGCGAAGGCGGGCATTGCGAAGATACGCACCGCGAAGATACGCGTCGCGAGGAGGGCCAGGGCGAACAGGATCGTCATTCCGGTTTTCGTCATTTTCATATCCTTAAAAATGGAGGCCGAGGCCGAGCCAGCCTTCGATTTTGCCCGCGTCGTAGCTTCCGGTTTGTATGAAATCGAGGAGGTCGTAGCCGAGCGACAGCCTGTATATGAAGGACCGCGCGTAGCGAGGGAAGACCGCCAGCTCGAAGCCGGCGCAGAGGATGCCGTCGCTTTGGAGGTCGATTGCCTTGGTTGGATCGGCTCGGAGTATTCCCGCGTCGACGAAGGGAGTCGCGAGGACTTCGGCTTCCAGCTTGGACCAGGTGAAGAATTGGCCCTGCGCGAAGTTCAGGGGAAACTCGAGGTTGGCGATAAGGGCCAGGTCGCCGTAGCTCGCCGCCGAGATGCCTCGCACGTAGGTGCCCCAATCCACGTCGTCGTAGTTTCTCGTGTTGCCGAACATCGTCCAGCCGGCGTCCCAGCGGCCGCTCAGCCTGAAGTTGACGCCGAAAAGGTTCCTGAAGGCGAAAAAAGCGGTGGAATCGAGCGTGAGGATGATGTCCTGTTCCTTCGCGGGATCGCTTTCCAGCCAATGGCGCGTATAGCTCGCCGAAAGGTTCGCCGAACTGCCGCGCCTGAAGCTGCCGATCCAGTCCACGGCCGAGTAGCCTAAGCCCAAGCTGGCGCCCAGGGTGGGGTCGAGGGGAGCGAGACCGGGCAGCTCCATGTCGAAGGAGGCGCTCAGGCCCGGGTTCAGCGAGAGCGTCGCCCGCGAGGGAAGACCGAGCAGGGGTATGGATCCGGCGAGGGAGAGGTCGTTAGTCAGACTCTGCGCGACGGCGACGTTTTTCTGCGCCTGGTACCCGGCCGTGGCCGAAAAGCTCCAGTCCTGGCCGCGGCCGAAGCGTCTGAGCGCCTTCACCGTGGCGTTCAGCGTCGGAAGCGTGTCGTCGATGTCGTAGACGTAGGATAGTCCGGGACTGATCGTCCATGCCTTGTCGGGTTCGCCCGTCGGGTAGTCAGAGCCGATCGAGACGTTTACGGCATCGAGGTCGATGTCGGATGGCGCGTCGTAGCGCAGGGAGCCGTCGAAGGACCAGGACCAGGTGTTGCCGAACATGAAGGGATAGACGCCGAAGCTGGCGCCCAGGATGGTGCGATTCAGCTCGAAGTATTCGTCCAGGTTTATGGTGAGGGCGTTGAGGGTTCCTAGAAAGTTGAAATCCTTGTAACGGAGCGCGAGCTGGAATCCGTCGTCGACGCTGTATTTGGGAAGGGAACGGCGAGTATCGTCCAGGTGTCCTTGGCCAGCACGACTATCCGGATGTCCGCGGGATCGGCGGGATCCTCGGGCTCCGTAGGACCGCCCGGGGCTATCGGCTCGAAGCGTACCGTCGAGGAAAGGTCGAATATCGTATTGCTCCGGAGGAGGCGTTCCTTCGTTATGACATAATCTTCGAGTTCGCGGGGAGAGGCGAATTCCTTGCCGACCCGTATGTCCAGATACGCGCGCAGGGCGGACTCCATGGTGTGGCCCTCAATTTCGTATCGCACGTCGGCGACGCGGAATCGCCCGACTTCGGGCGGCGTAGGCAGGCCGGGCTGGGCGGGTTGAGCCAGCTGGGCCGGCAAAGCTCCCGCCGCGGCGCTCAGGATGAGGATCAGCAGCGTCAGCTTCCATGTATGTCCAAGGCTATGGGCCTTTTTCAGCATCGTCATTTCCTTATTCACGGGCTTTCAGCGCTGGTCCCGAATGCTGTCGTAGAGCGCGCCATAGCGTTCCACCATCAGCGCGGCCGAATATTCCTTCTGCCATGCCAGGCGCGCCTCCCTGCCCGCTTCTTCCCTGAACCGGTGGTTGGAGGCGAGGTTGGCGATGGCATCGGCGAAGGCGATCACCTCATTCCTGACGATATAGCCGTACGGCGTCTTGATGATCCGTCCGGACATCGCGCGTTCCGGGTCCATGGCCGCAAGGCCGAGCAGCTCCGGTATTCCGCCGACGCCGGAAGCCACGACGGAAAGGCCGGCCGAGAAAGCCTCGAGCAGGGACACGGGCATTCCTTCGTGTTCGGAGGCGAGGAGGAATATATCGGCCAGCCCCAGGTAAGCCGAGGCATTGGGCAGGGCGCCCATCGCGTTGAAGTTGGGGGGATCCAGCGGCGTTGGAGAGCCGCCGATCCAGAATATCTCGACATATCCTTCCAGCATCCTCGCCGCGGCCCGCAGGATGTCGACGCGTTTGGGCGGCGCGTCGCGCGCGATGGCCAGGGCGATGGTCATTCCTTTGGAGCGGGCGGCGCACATCGCCTCGGCGATTGGGTTGCCGGGCTTCAGGCTCCCCGATGATTCCCCGACGCCGTTGGGTATATAGAGCGCCCCGTAGCCGTCCCGGTTCATCGCGTCGCGATCGCGCCGGGATACGGCCACGACAGCCCCGCAGCGTTTTCTCAAGGCCTTGTCGATATGGAGAAGTTTTCGGTTCGCCGTTTTCAGCTGATCGTAGCCGTGCATCGTGTAAACAATCCTTCGCCGGTCGATTCCGCCCGCGAGCCTCCCGAGGGCGGCCGCCTTGGAGGTGTGGAGATGAAGGATGTCGGGCTTCCAGGAAGCGCAGAGTCGGGATATTTCGCCCAGGACGCGCAGATCGCGGGCGGGAGATATGGATCGCCGCAGGTTCGGCAGGGGGATGCGTTCGATCGCGGGATCGAGGTTGGCCCAGGCTTCCCCGTTTCCTTCGGGGCCGTAGGCTATGGCCACCTTGTGGCCCGCCGATCCGGCGCCCCCGGCGAGGATCGAGGCGATGGTCTGCCCGCCTCCGGGCTCCGATCGGGTTATGAGGTGAAGTATTCTCATTTTTGGGATTCCTTCAGGCGGCCGTAAAGCTCAGCGTAGGCGCCGACGGTAGCCTCGATGGAGTATCCGGCCGCGCGCGCCTTCCCCGCGTCGACGGCGGTCTTTCGGGCATCGGGCTCTTCGAGTTCCAGGATTCGCCGGGCCGCCGCCGTCCACTCGCCCGCGGGAAACAGAAGCCCCGCCCCCGCCACCAGCGGCCCCAGCCCCGGGACGTCGGCGGCGGCCACGGGCAGCCCCGCGGCCATGGCCTCGAGCGCCGCTATGCCGAAACCTTCCTTGCGCGACGTCTGGAGGTAAACCTCGCAGGCGGCGAGAATTTCAGGCACGTCGTTCCTGGATCCCGTGAAGAGGCAGCGCTCTGCGACGCCCAGGGTCTTCGCGAGCCTCTCCATGCCGGGCTTTTCGTCGCCGTCGCCCACGAGGACGAGGGCGTGATTTTCGGGCAGGCTCGCGAGGGCGCGGATCGCCGTCTCGTGATCCTTGGCCGGCACGAAGCGCGCGACCATGACGATGCCGCATCGGCCGGCCAGCCAGGCGGCCACGTCGGCGGCGGGAGCGCGCGCCGAGGCGAATCGATCGAGAGGCACGCCGTTCGGCGCCACGGAAATCCCGCTTCCGCCCAGGCCGAGCCAGTCGCCGAGCGCCTGGGCCACCGAGGGGCTGACGCAGACGATGCTGTCGTAGCGGCCGTAGCACCATTTTTCGAAACCGCGCAGAAGCGGCATGGCCATGCGCCTGTTTTCGCTCGCGTGTTCCGTGGTGACGAAACGGCGCCCGCGCGCGAAAACGCTCGCGACGGCGCACCAGTGAAAGCTCGGTCCGAGATGGGAATGGACGATATCGGGGTCGAAATCGCGGATTTTCTTCATGATACTGAACACTCTTAGGGGGGAAAAGGCCGGTTTGGCGCGCTTTCCGGCCTTAAGAACGGCAAAGTCCACCCTCACGCCACCCGCCTCGAGTTCCCGGGCGAAGACGCTGGCCCTTCCATCCAGGGCGAGAACATTGCATTCGATGTCGCGCTCCTGGAGCCGGGGAAGGAGTTCGGCCAGAAGCTTTTCGGCGCCGCCGGCCGCCAGGGAGTTGATGACGTGGAGGACCCTGACTGGCTCGCCGGTCGCTACGTCGGACCTCCCGCTAGTCTCGCCGGGCGCCCCGCCGAACCGGCCGCGACCTCGCCTCCCCAGCTTCGCTTTCAGGAAATCCAGAAGACGATACATGGCGCTGTCTTCCAGGGCGAGGAGAAAGGCGGCATAGACCAGGACGGCTAGGGTGATGGAAACGGCGAGCCTCGCCAGACCCGGCCGCATGAAAAGGCGGGGAAGCGAGGCGAATCCCGCGCTTCCGACGGCGCCGGCCAGATACCGCAGCGCTGCCCGCAGATCCACCAGCGCCCTGAGATCCTTGCCTCCGCAGAGGAAGGCATGGACAAGGAGAACGGTGACCTCCCCGGCAAGCATCCCGACGGCCGCTCCCACATGACCATAGGGACCGACGAGGAAGGCGAGGACTATGGCCGTGACGACGAGACCGGCACCGAAGGAGAAGAGCATCGCCTTTTCCCGCCGCTTCGGGACGAGAATCTGCATCTGCAGGAAATTGGAGACGGTCACCACGGGAATGATGAAAGCCGCTATCCTCAATGAGTCGGCAACGCCCAGGAACCTGGAGCCGGCGAAGACATAGCCCAGGTCGGCGGCCACGGCGCAGATCCCGAAGCCCGCGGGAAGGGAAAACATGAGGCTATACGAGGAGGAGTGGCCGATGAGCCTCCCGAATTCCTCGGGATCGCTGTCGACGAGGGAGGAAAGTCTCGGCATGAGCACGGCGCTCAGCGTCGTGGCGAGAGCTATCACCATCCTCACGAGACGGATCGATATGGAATACAGGCCGGCGTCCCGGCCGCTCGAGAAAAGGCCGAGAAAGAGGAGATCGAGATTCGTGTAGGCGACGATGGCGAACTGGAAAAGCGAGAATACCGCCATGGAGGCGAAGTGCCGCGAAGGATGAGCCCCGGCGAAGAGGGGCGAAGCGATCTTCCGGGCAGCCCTCAGATTGATGAAGGCGTTCGTCACCGAGGCCAGGGAAAAAAGGAGAGCGTACACGATATAGTCTTCCTGCCGCCTGACGAAAAGGAAAAGCGAGACGACAAAGACGATTTTTATCGCCAGATTTCTCAACCCTATGAACCTGAAACGCTCCATCCCCTGGAAGAACCACTCGATGTTCATGGCGGCCGAGGGAATCGTTATGCCGAAGACGAGGAAGAGAAGCAGTTCGGACCTGTAGGCCGGGACAAGAAGGACGATCAAGACATAGAACAGGGAGGATAAAATGGCCGCGTACAAGCCGAGCAGTATGAGTTCGCCGGAAGTCCGCCCGAGACCGAGCGGATCCGCTTTCGTCCTGGCGATGGCTCTCACGCCATAAACAGGTAAGCCCAGCAGGGCCGCCACGATGAAGTAGTTGCTGAGCGCGCCCGCGATGCCGAGCTGGCCCAGCTTTTCGGGACCCAGCACCCTCGCGATATAGGGATAAGTGAGGATGGGCACGAATACGTTGAGAAACCCCGACAGGCTGGCGAAGAGGAAGTTGCCGGGAACCGAGGGCGCGGCCGCCGTCCCTTCCCTCATGACTGGCTCTCGGAGAGCGCGGCCGCGCGGCCGGCGATCCAGCCCTGCACCGCCCTCACCCTTTTTTCAACCGCCGAATACACGTCCACGAAAGCGTACACGGCCTTGGAGGGATTCCCCAGGCATATGCCGTTCACCAGAAGGCCTTCCTTCACGGGCAGGAGGAGAAAGCGCATCTCGAGCTCCCTCTTTCCGAAGGCATTGAAAAGGGCTATGCCCAGGGGTTTTTCGTTGGTGAGCGACACGAGGAGGGCCTCGTTCCTGCGTTCCATCAGGAGCGAATACCAGGTGGAACCGAAGTTCACGTCCTTGATATGGATGGTCATCGTCATGGAATAAGGCATGGCGGTGAAGGACAGGTTGGGCAGCTTCGTCCTCGAGCCCGGCTCGTAGACCCTGTAGACATCGTCGAAAAGCACGGTGATCTTCTTGCGCGTCTCGGAATAGTAGGTGATGCCCGACATCGTCCCTATCTTCGACAGTTCATTGACGAGGGCGAGAAGTCCCTCTTCGCTCAATTTCTTCATAGGCACGAGAAAAAGGCTGCCGATGAGAAGTTCGGGATCCGCCCTGGTCGCGTATTCCTCCAGCTTCCTGGCTTCGGGCGCGTTCACGAGAAAGCGGAAATTCTTGTCGCTCTTCGCGTCCACGACGATGCCTCCCCCTTTCAGCACCGCGTCCAGTTCGCTCTGGCTCAGGCCCGGAAGAAAGGCTTTTGTCGGGGAGGCCACGGCGTCGAGGGCGGCGCCCTTAGTGTCCGAAGCGTAGGAGGATCCCGCGCCGCTAAGCAGTACGAAGGCGGCGAGCAGCGGCGCCCATGGCCGGGAGAGGAATGTCTTAATACGCACCCTTGCCCTCGAATACCACCGCCACCGTCCTGAAGATGATGTAGAGATCGAGCCAGAAGGACCAGCTCTGGATGTAGGAGCTGTCCAGGGACACCCTTTCGGCGTAATCGGTTTCCGAACGGCCCGATATCTGCCAGAGCCCGGACATACCCGGCTTCACGCTGGAAAAGAGTTCATAGTCGTCGCCGTACTTTTCCACTTCCGCCTCGATGATGGGGCGAGGTCCCACGAGGCTCATGTCTCCCTTGATCACGTTCCACAGCTGAGGAAGCTCGTCGAGACTCGTCTTCCTGAGGATGCGCCCCAACCTCGTCACGCGCGGATCATTCTGCAGCTTGAAGCTCGCTTCCCATTCCGCCCTGGCTTCCGGGTCATTTTTGAGGATATCGGCGAGAAGTTTGTCGGCGTTTTGGTGCATGGTCCTGAACTTGAGGATGCGCATCGGCTTGCCGTAGCGCCCTAGGCGTTTGTGCGCGTAGAAGACGGGGCCTTTCGAGTCGAGGGCGACGAAAAGAGCGATAAGGGCGAAGACGGGCAGGAGGAGGAGCCCGCCCGTCATCGCAAGGATCAAATCCGTCACTCTTTTCAGAAGGAGGTTGCTGGGCTTGAGGAGGTTCTGGTCGCTGTGTATCCCGAGTATTCCGCCTACGTCCCGCACCGACATCCACAGATTCGCGACACCGAAAAAGTCGGGGATGATGGTGATGTTTCTGAACTGTTTGGAGTGCTTCGCGAGGATGCCGGCGAGTCTGTCCCTCTCGACGCCGGGCATCGCCACGATGGCAGTATCGACGCCCATGGCTTCGCGGATCATTTCGGCGCTGTCCACTCCGTGATAGAGGGGAAGGTTCCGGTAATGAGGCCCGAGGGAGGGGTCGTCATCGAGGATAGCCATGGGTTTGAGGCCGATGGAGGGTCTGTCCAGGAGTCTGTCGGCTATCATTCTGCCGGTCCTGCCGCCGCCTATGATGACGACGGGGATGCCCCAGAAAGGCGTGTTGACGAAAAAGCGTCGTATGAGTCCCCTGACCGTCATGAAGGCCGGCAGGCTCGCGAAAAAGGAGAGGGCGAAGGCGATAGATATGGCCGGGTCGATCTTGTGCTGGATGTTCAGGGCGATGAGGATTCCGGCATGGCCGAAAAATGAGGCTATGGCGAATCTCCTCAGCTCGTCGGCATGCGCGTAATTCACTCCCGGATAAAGCTTAAGGATATGGAGGACGAAGAGGAAAAAAGGCAGATAGGGCCAGTATGAGACGAAGGACTTGAAGTTGATGGCGGTCATGTTCACGGCATTGACGATGAAAAAGCCCACGCCGAAGCTCGCCAACACGGCGGCCAGGTCTCCGGCCGCGAAATGCAGGGACATCAGGAGCCGATGGGAATTGTAGCCATACCTTGGTGCTGTCTGCGCGATGTCAAAGGTCATGTATCACCCTTGCGGAAATATTTTGTTCTCTTCCAGAGAAACGCGGTTTCGCCCGAAACCGTCTCGAAAAGAGGATACCGCGGTACCGAGGCAAAGGTTGCCGACTCAGGCTTTTTTTAAGAAAATATTTGCGAGTTGAAATTCCTTGCTTTTCGGGCGCGGGCTCCCTGAACGGCTTGGTTTTGACCGGGGGAGTTCTTTCACCTTCATGAAAGCTTCTATATAATGGTTTTCAGCTCAGGAGGCTTTCATGTTCGCGCTCAACATCACGTCCAAACGTTATGCGGAATTATCCGGCACAATCGACACCGTCATCATACCCACGGGCAGTTTCGAGGCCCACGGAATGCACTGCCCCCTCGGCACCGATATCCTGATTCCGGAACGCATGTGCCGCGACCTCGAAGCTGCATCGGGCGGCGAGTTCTTCATAGCGCCGACGGTCAACTACGGCTATACGCCGACCCTCGCCGGTTTTCCCGGCACGGTCACCATTCCCGCCGAGACCCTCATTTCCCTTTACGCGGAAATCGGTTCCTGCTTCGTGCGTTGGGGAGCCAAGAATATCGTCTTCATGAACGGACACGGCGGCAATATCCCCGCCCTCACCCTCGCCTGCGACAAGATAGCCAAGGCGGGCGGGACGGCGATGGCCATCAGCTGGTGGGCGACGTATTCGGCCGATATCTTGAAGATCTGCGATACCCAGGGCCACGCCGGCGAGGACGAGACCTCGGCCGTCCTGGCGATCGACGCTTCCCTCGTGGACGATGCTGCCAGAAGCGTTCATATGAGGAAGGTTTTCTGTACGCCCCTTTCAGGTCCCACGCAGACCGAGGCGCGCTACCCGAATGCCATGAGCGGCGATTCGACGACGGCCACGCGCGAAAAGGGCGAAAAGCTCTATGCCATGATGCTAGGGAAAAACCTGGACTTCATCGCGAGGCTCCGCGCGGGCGATTTCACCGACCCGATCTAAGTTCAGCCCACGGCTTGCGAGAAGACCCGCGCGAAGTTTTTCCATGCCACTTTCTCCACATCATCTTGCGACAGGCCTGAGGCCAGGAGGGCGTCGACGATGGCTTGGGCATGGGAAGCGTCCTCGAGCCCCTCGACGAGAGGATATTCCTCCCGCGTGTAGAGGTATTCGCAGAAATGGAGGCCAAGGCCGACGTGGTCGATGCCGGCCGCGCCGATCATGCGCAGGAGGTGCTGGATGTAGCGCTCCAGGCTGTGGTGGGCGCGATCGCTCATCGGGGCGAGGGCGGCCGGGCTCGTCATGCAGCCAATAAGGCCGCCTTTGTCGGCGATGGCGCGCATCTCCTCGTCGGAGAGGTTGCGGCCGTTGTCGTAGACCGCTTTGGCCGAGGTATGGGAGAGCATGACGGGCTTCGAGGACGTCGCGAGGATGTCGCGTCTCGTCGCCCTTCCCGCGTGGGATGTGTCTATCAGTATGCCGAGTTCGTTCATGAGGGCGACGGCTTCCCTGCCCTTCTCCGTCAGGCCGAGGGCCTGATCGAGGGGCAGCCCCCCGCGGAGGCCGAGAGCGCCGCCGCCGAAGGGGTTGTCGTCGTTGTGCGTGAGGATGGCGAGCCTCAAGCCCGCTTCATTATAGAGTCGCGTGATCCAGTCCAGGTCGCCACCCGTGGCGCTCAGGCCTTCGTAGCCGACGATGGCGGCGAAAGTCCCGCTCGAGAGGGCTCGCCCGATGTCGGCGGCGGTTTTGACCTGGAGCAGGTTCTTCCCGGCGGCCCGCAGTTCTTCGTTGACATAGGCTATGAAATGTTCGAGATGGGCCGGTTCCGCGCTTTCACCCGCCATCCTGCAGTCGGTGAGGACGGCGCCGAATATTCCGCCCGAGCGGATGCGCGCGAGATGCCGCATCTCCAGCTCTGCATAATCGCCCAACGTCTCGCCAGTGTTCAACGCGTTGTGCGATTCCGTAGCGTTGCGCGTTTCATGTCGCCTGACGAGATCCATGAAAACGTCGGCGTGCAAGTCGAATATCGGCACCATCCATCGCCCCCGCAATGTCAGCTCAGCGGCTGTAGCTCATTATCTCGCGCTCGAAGGTTTCCCGGTTCAGCGACCTGAGGAAGGCCAGGGAGAATTCCTTGGCGGCGGCGTAGTCCCTGTAGTCCATGATGCTCGAGTTGGTATGGATGTAGCGCGAGGGAACGCCCACGGTCATCGAGGGGCAGCCGGATCTCGCCATGTGGATTTCGCCCGAGTCGGTGCCGCCCAGGGCCATGAAGTACTGGAAGGGTATGTTCTTCTTTTCGGCGAGTCTGGTTCCGTACATGAAAAGGCCTCGGTGCGTGATGGCCGTCCTGTCGATGTAGCGCAGCAGGACCCCCTTGCCCTGCTGGCCCAGTTCCTCCGGGTCGCCCATGTTGTCGTTGGCGGCCGAGGATTCGAAGACGATGGAGACTTCGGGTTCGACGGTGAAGGCGGCCGTCCTGGCGCCGCGAAGGCCTGACTCTTCCTGGACGGTGGCGCCGATGTAGAGGTCGACGTCGAGCTCCTCGTTGGCTACTTCCTCGAGGACGTCGAGGGCGAGGGCGCAGCCGAAACGGTTGTCCCAGGCTTTGGACAGGAGCTTCTTTCCGCCGAAGAGGGGAACGAAGGGGCCGTCCACGATAATCATGTCGCCGGGCCTGATTCCGGCGGCCAGCACGTCTTCGCGGGATTCGGCGCCGATATCGATGAGCATCTGGTCGATGGAGAGAAGGCGCTTGGAGCTGTCCTCGGGAAGAAGGTGGGGCGGTATCGAAGCCACGGCGCCCTGGTAGCCCTGGCCGGTGATGCTCGAGTAGACCGTGACGCGTTGAGCCATGATCACGTGCTCCCAGGTCCTGCCTATCGGGAAGAACTTGATGAGCCCTTTGGGCGTTATCTGTTTGACGATGAAGCCGACTTCGTCCATGTGGCCGTTCATCATGACGCGCGGGGCGTTCGGTTTCTTCGAACGTTTGACCGCGAAGACGGAACCCAGGCCGTCGAAGACGAGTTCGGAGGCGTATTTGGACAGTTCTTTCTTCATGTACTCGCGGACGCGCATTTCGTGGGCAGAGACTCCGGGAATCTGGGTCAGCGTCCTGAATCTTTCCATTTGTCGTTCGGTAGGTATCATTCTATTCTCCTGATTTAGACGAATTGTTCCGCGAGGCGGCAGGCGACGAAGCGCCCTGGGGCCACTTCCCTCAAAGCGGGATCGGCGACGGAGCATTCGGGCTGGGCGTGAATGCATCGCGGCGCGAAGCGGCAGCCCGGCTTGGGGTTGATGGGAGAGCTTACTTCGCTCTTGAGGATGATTCTTTCCTTCCTCGCGTTCAGCTTGGGTACGGGGATGGCCGACAGGAGGGCCCTGCCGTAGGGATGAATGGGTTTGGCGAAGAGTTCCTCGGTGGGGCCTTTTTCGACGATCTGGCCCATGTACATTATGACGATGTCGTCGGAGATGTGCTTGACGACGGAGAGGTCGTGGGTGATGAAAAGGTAGGTAAGCCCGAGTTTGTCCTGGAGGTCCATGAGGAGGTTCAGGATCTGCGCCTGGATCGACACGTCGAGGGCCGAAACCGGTTCGTCGCAGACGATGAACTCCGGGTCCAGGGCCAGGGCGCGCGCTATGCCGATGCGCTGGCGGCGTCCTCCGTCCAGCTCGTGGGGGTACGAATCGTAGAGGCGATCGGCGAGCCCGACGGTGGCCATGAGTTTTCTCACCCTCTCCTCGTATTCCTGGTTGCCCGACACTTTCTTGTGGATTTTCAGGGGCTCGCCGATGATGGTGGCCACGGTGTGGCGCGGGTTGATCGAGGAATAGGGGTCCTGGAAGATCATCTGCATCCGCGTGCGCAGGGTTTTCATCTCGCGGTCGTTGGCCTTGGTCACTTCCGAGCCGTCGTAGACGATGGATCCGGCCGTGGCTTCGTGGAGGCGGACGAGGAGCCTGCCTGTCGTGGACTTGCCGCAGCCCGATTCGCCCACCATGCCCAGGGTCTTGCCTTTCTGGATGTCGAAGGAAACGTCGTCGACGGCGTGGAGGCTGCCGTGGGCGGACTGGAAGTATTTTTTGAGGTTGTTAACCCTCAATATGGGCGCCACTGCTGTGGCGAGGGTTTTGGCGCTCATGCCTGGCTCCTTGCGCCGGTTTCGGCGGTATATAGGTGGCACTTGACGCGATGGCCGCCGAGATCGATGTCCACGGGGTGCTTTTTGGCGCAGATGTCCATCGCGTGGGGACAGCGCGGGTTGAAGAAGCAGCCTTCGGGCAGGGCGGTCGGGTCGGGCATCAGGCCGGGGATGGGCTTGAGCCTGTCGGTGATCTCGGAGAGGTCGGGCAGGGAACCGAAGAGTCCCTTGGTGTAGGGATGCAGGGGGCCGCCGAAAACCTGATCGATCGAGCCGTATTCGACGATTTCGCCCGCGTACATGGTCGCCACTTCGTCGCAATTCTCGGCCACGAGGCCGAGGGAGTGGGTGATGAAGAGCACCGAGGTGCCGTTGTCGCGGATGAGGGTGCGCATGAGGTCGAGGACCTGGGCCTGGATGGTGACGTCCAGGGCCGTCGTGGGTTCGTCGGCGAGGAGCAGTTTGGGGTTGCAGGCGAGGGCGAGGGCGATGACGACGCGCTGCTTCATGCCGCCCGAGAACTGGTGGGGGTATTCCTTGGCGCGGTCGGCCGGTATGCCCACCGTTTCCAGCATCTTTTCGGCTTTTTTCCAGCTTTCCTCGCCGCTCAGGCCTTCGTGCTTCATCACCGTCTCGGCGATCTGCTCGCCCACGGTGAGGACGGGGTTGAGGGCCGTCATGGGATCCTGGAAGATCATGGCCACGTCCTTGCCGCGCATGTCGCGCAGGTCTTGCTTGGACATGCCGAGGACATCCTTGCCGGAGAAGCTGATGGAGCCTTTCATGATCTTGCCCTGGGGAGAGCGGATCATGTTGAGGATGGAGAGGGCCAGGGTGGTCTTGCCGGCGCCGGTCTCGCCGACGAGGCCGAGCACTTTGCCCGCTTTGAGGTCGAGGGTGAGGCCGTTTATGGCCTTCGTCACTTTGCGATACGAGAAGTACTGGACTTCCAGATCGCGTATTTCAAGTATTTTTTCCATGCGGTTCACCTATCGTTTCAGTTTGGGGTCGAGGGCGTCGCGCAGCCCGTCGCCGATGAGGTTGTAGGCCAGTACGGTGAGCAGGATCGTGAGCCCGGGGGCGAAGAGGAGGTGCGGCGCGTACTGGATGAATTCCCTCGCCTCGGAGAGCATGTTTCCCCACTCTGGTTTCGGGGGGAGGATGCCCAGGCCGAGGAAGGAGAGGGAGGCCGCCCAGTTGATCGCCGATCCGACGTTCAGCGTGGACTGGACGATGATGGGCGAGGTTATGTTGGGCATGATGTGCTTGAGCACGATCCGCAAGTCGCCGGCGCCTATGCAGCGGGCCGCCTCGACGAATTCCTGGTCCTTCACCTGGATGATGGAGGCGCGCACGATTCGTATGTAGCCCGGTATCATCGAGGTGGAGATGGCGACGATGAGGTTGAAGAAGCTGTTCCCCAGGGCGGCGACGATGGCTATGGCCAGCAGTATCGTCGGTATGGAGAGGAGGATGTCGGTGGCGCGCATGATGAAGGTGTCGAAGAGGCCGCCCTTGTAGCCGGCTATCGCCCCGAGTATGCCGCCCACCATGAAGGAGATGGCCACGGTGGCGAAGCCGATGATCATGGAAACCCTGGCGCCGTGGACGAGGCGGCCGAGGATGTCCCTGCCGTAGTTGTCCGATCCGAGGATGAAGGTGTGTTCTATGTCCTTTTCGTGGTAATAGACGACGCCGCTCTCGCCCGGTTTGAGGAGGGCGTTTTCCAGGGAGTTGGAGGTGACGAAATCGTATTCGTAGAGGAGGTCGGCGAATATCGCCACCAGGGCGAAGACGATCACGAGGGCCAGGCTCAGCACGGCGAGCTTGTTGCGCGCCAGCTGCCGCCAGAACTGGGAAAAGTTCCTGCCCGTCCGGCGCATGAAGCGCGCGAATTTGGAGGTGTTGGTAATGGTGTTGGTCATGGTCTCGCTCATGCCCGGCTCCTTGCTATGGCCGGTTTGGCCTTTTTCTTTCCAAAGGTCGTCTTGATGCGCGGGTCGATGAATCCATAGAGCACGTCGACCAGGAGGTTGATGACCGTGAAGGTGAGCGCGATGAAGCAGACCGAACCGAGGATCTGGGGCGTGTCCTTCTGGTAGATGGCGTCCACCATTATGGAGCCCAGGCCCGGATAGGAGAATATTTTCTCCGTGAGGACGGCGCCGCCGAGCAGCTGTCCGAACTGGAGTCCGGCCACGGTGACGACGGGGATGAGGGCGTTGCGGAGCGCGTGCTTGAAGATGACGACCTTCTCGTCCATTCCCTTTACCCTGGCCGTCCTGATGTAATCCTGCTCCATGACTTCGAGCATGGAGGACCTCGTCATGCGCATGATGATGGCCATGGAATACATGCTCAGCGTGATGGTCGGCAGGATGAGGGAGACGAAATCGCCCGGATTGGACATGGCGGGGAAGATCCTGAGGTTGTTGGCGAAGGTGTAGATGAGGACCATGGCCGCCCAGAACACGGGCATCGAGGCCCCGAGGAGGGCGAAGACGGTGAAGATCATGTCGATCGCCGAGTATGGTCTCGTGGCCGAGAGTATGCCGATGGGCACGCCTATGCAGACCGCCAGCAGGAGGGCGCCGGCCGCGAGTATAAGTGTATTGGGAAACGAGCTCAGGATGAGCTCGAAGACGTTCCTGTTCGAGATGTAGGACCGGCCGAGGTCGCCGAAGAGGAGTCCTTTATAGCCGAAAATGGGATGGCTGTAGCCAAAGAGGAAGCGCACGTACTGGATCAGGAATGGCTTGTCGAGCCCATGTCCGCCTTCATCTGCGTGTAGGCGGCGGGTGAGGCGTTGGGTCCCAGCATCATCTGGGCGGGGTCCGAGGGCGTGACGTACAGAAGCGCGAAGACTATCAGCGTCACGCCGAAAAGTACGGGTACCAGCATAAGGATACGCCGTAATAGGTATCTGCTCATATTTGGAAAGTCCGATCGTAAAGCCCGGAAGGGTTCCCCGGGCGGGGTTTCCTTCCGGACGGAAGGCCGCGAGGCGGCAAGCGTTTCGTCGTCATGACGTCGCGCTCGCGGCCGGGAGGCCTTCCTTCAGCGTCAGAACTGCTTGGTCAGCAGGTGGAGGTCCACGAGTTTGGTGCCGAAAATCGCCCTGTCGAGATTGCCGACTCTGGGATGGGTTCCGAAGAGGACGTTTTCATAGACCATCGGGAAGTAGGGTTTGTCGGTCATGAGCTGGGTCTGGACTTTGTCGTAGGCAGCCTTGCGCGCCTTCGGGTCCAGGGTGTAGCGGCCGAGGGCGATGTTGGCGTTGACGATGTCGTTGTTGTAGACGGCGCCGTTCATGCCCGTGCCGATGGAGTCGCCGTTGTAGATGATGCAGGTGTAGTCGGGGTCGCCCGTGGGGGTGAACCAGCCGGTCACGACCATGTCGTAGCCTTCGCCTGTCTTGCTCATCTGGATGATCTGGGAGTTGACCATCGGCGTCACTTTGATGAGGTCGATGCCGAGTGTGGTCTTGACCTGGTCCTTGATGTTGTTGGCGATCTTCACGCGGTCGGTGATGTTGCCGACGTCAAGCTGGACGATTTCGGGAGTGAGTTTAGCCCTGAATTCGGGGGAAAGGGCGGCGAACTCGGCCTTGGCCTTCTCGCGGTCGAAGTACCAGTCCTTTTCGGTGAATTCGGCGAAGGGGGTGCCTTCGGGAGCGCCCTCGACGTGGCCGAGGAAGCCGGGCTGCATCATCTGGTTGGCGGGAATGGCGTTGCCGTTGAAGAGGTCTACCTGCCTGATGAAGGGGATAGGATTGATCGAATAGAAAATCGCCTTCCTGAGGTGGGTGGAATCGCCTTCGGTATATTTTCCGGAGAGGTCGAGCTTGCCGTTCACCTTCTGGCCGACGAGGTCGGAGTTCATGCTGAACACGCCGTACCAGATCGTGAGGCCGGGCTTGGAAGTGATGTTGATACCGGATTTCTCGATGCTCTTGATGTCGAGCTTGGAGAGGTTGAAGGCCATGTCCACTTCGCCGGTGATGAGGACGTTGTTGACCTGGGGCTGTTCGGACATCGCCCTGAACTGGATGTTCTTGAAGGCCAGGGTTTTCGGATCGTTCCACCAGGCATCGTTCCTGGTGACGTTGACTTCCTGCGGGTTCGGGAAGGAGACGAACTTATAGGGACCGGTTCCGGTCACGATCTTGGTGCCGTAGTCGGCGCCCGCCGCTTCGACGGTCTGGCTGTCCTCGATGCCCGAGCAATAGTGGGCGAGGATGTTGAGCGCCGGGCCGTAGGGAGAAGCTACCATGTACTTGGCCCTGTCCGCCCAGGAGGTGAGGGGGATGGTGGCGTATTCGGGGTTCTTGAGCTTGCCCCAGGTGATCTTCACGGTGTATTCGTCCACTTTCTCGACCGAGAGAATGGCGCTGAACATGGACTTGGAGCTCGACTTGGGGTGATGCAGGATGCGATTGAAGGAGAATACGACGTCGTCGGCGGTGAAGGCGTTCCCGTTGTGGAATTTCACGCCTTTGCGCAGTTTGATCGTATAGACCGAACCGTCTTTCGACACGAGTCCGTTCTCAACGGTGGGGATGGTGTCGGCGAGGACGGGGTAGAACTTATAGTCCGGGGTCATGCCGACGAGTGTTTCGTTGATTTCGCGCATAACCTGCGCTTCGTTCAGGGTCGTGTAGAGGTTCGGGTCGAGGGGCTGGGGCGCGGCCGCCAGGACGAACACGAGGGTGTCCGCGTCGCGGTTGCGGAGCGCGGGGCCCTTGGCGCCCTGGGCGAAGACGACACCGCCCATCATGAGAGCGATGACCAAAACCGTCATTAGTTTTTTCATGCTGATTTCCTCCCTTGGAAACAGTGAAAATGTAAGGCTGCTACGCAACCTACAAGGACAATATAAAAGCGCGGCGAGGGTCTGCTTGCGGACAGGACGCTCCCGATCGCTTCTTTTCAGGTGAACGCGGCGAATTTGCCGCCTAGCATGGCCACGACGTGGAGCATCCGGTAAATCTCCCGGAAATCGCCGCTGGAATAGCGCACCGAGCGCCCCGAAGTTCTCGTAAGGCCGGGGATCGCGGCTACGGCGTCGGCCACGACGGTGGATGAGAGTTCTATGTCGAGCTGGGTCGCGGCCGCGGCGGGAAGGGCCTTGAACGCGGAAAGGCGATCGAGGGCCTTCGTCGCGCCCGCGACGAACTCGCCTTCAAGCCTTTCCGGCGCGTACATTTTTCCGGCGAACCGGCCAAGGCCTTCCTTGGTCCTCACGTAGACGGGCATCGGTTCGAATCGGCCATTAAGCTGGGACTCGAGGATATTGTCGCCCGAGATGAAGCAGACCGGGACGCCGTAGAAACCGGCCAGCCTGGCGTTGATCTCCGTCTCGCCCGATTCCACGCCGTCCAGCCGCACGCGGTATATGCAGGAAGCCGAATAGGAATGGTCCATCATGCCGCCCTCGGAACCTATGGACGCGTGGTAGCCGACGAGGAAAAGACCGGAATAGCTTTCGTCGAGGCCTTCCAGCATGTAATAGGGGCGCGGATAGCCGCGCACCATGGTGACGCGGGGATCGCCGAAGCCTTTGAAAGGGACGCCTTCGCCCCTGGCGTGGGAATCGCAGACGCAGATTTCCTCGATTTCGGCGTCGCGCGGCGAGGCGGCGAGGCCGCGCAGAATCCAGGATATCTCCAGCCAGGCGCGTTCGTAGTTGGCGGCTCTGGATGGTCCCTCGAGGTCGCTCCAGGAGGTGGTTCCGTGGATGCCTTCCATGTCGACGGATATGAAAAGTTTCATTGCTTCTCCGAAATTTCGTGGATCGTCGTGTAGCCGCTTTCCTGCATCGAAAGCGTCGAACTCCGGGCTTCGATCGAACTGTCCTTGGCGCTTAGGAATACCGTATGGACGAGAATATTCATGGTGGAAACAAGCCCGACATAGGAATTCGCCAAAAGAAGGGAATTGGTGTCGCATCGCACAACGACATCGGCGAGGGAATAGATGGGGCAAACCGCCGAATCGGTGAAAAGGTGGAGCGTACCGCCCTTTTCTTTCACTACCTGGGCGACATGGCGGACTTCGTCGGAATACGGAGGGAAGGTCATGATGAACATGGTGTCATCTGCCGTAAAAGTACGCAGACGGGGAGAATAGTCGGACACAGAGCCTGAGATGACCATCACATCCTTGTTCACCGAGCACATGAGCGTATATTCGAACATCCTCGCCATGTGACCCGAGATGCCGAAACCGCAGATAAAAATTCTCCTCGAATTCCTGATGCTGTCGGCCATTGTCTGCAGGTCTTTCACCCTTATGTTCTCGAAGGTGTTGCGGAGGTTGTTCACTTCATTCAGGAAGAGTTTCTGGAGGCGTTTCTCTTCCGGCATGCCATCGAGTTCACGGAGCGCTATCTTATCGTAGGGGCTTAGGCGGAACTTTATCTCGTCCTGGATTTCGCGCTTGAAGCTTTGGTACCCGTCCAGGTCCAGGCTTTTCGCGAAGCGGACAAGGGAAGCGTTGCTGACGCCGATGGCCTTGCTGATGACATAGATGGAAGCGAAAGCGACGCTCTGCTCGTGGTCGAGAATATAGGAGCCAATCTTCTTGAAATTCGGGGGCATGTCGGGAAGCGCTTTTTTTATTTTTTCGAGTATCATGGCGTCTCGAATCCTCCTGGAAGCCTGAAAACTGGAAGGCTGCAATGCGTGAAACTTATGTTTCCAAAGTCTTGCACGCCGAAACTGCGGTGTCATCTTTTTTTTTCGATATTTATAGCTTTTTTATCGACTAAAACGGTTAAGCGGCGGGAGTATTTAATAATGTGTTAGGACTCGGGAAGGACTTTTCTCAGTATGCTATACTTCTAGCATCGCTTCTGTTCCGCAGATAAGGAGAAACCGCAATGAAAATTGTCTATATAATCGTAATTCTTCTGGTAGCCATCGTGGCCGTCGTTTTCGCGCTTCAGAACAGCGCCATGATCACCGTGACTCTGTTCAGCGGTTCGGTGTCGGGTTCGCTTTCTCTCTTCCTTATCGTCACCTTGGCCATCGGCATGATTCTCGGCATGTCGCTGATGGTGCCCGCGATTTTCAAGCGCGGCAGGCTTTCTTCGGGGCTGAAGCGCCAAGTTTCGGCGCTGGAAAAGCAGGTTGGCGAGTTGAGCCAGCAGGCGACCGAAGCTTCGGCGACGGCCGCGACGGCCGCGTCGGCCGCTTCGGATGCGTCGGACGCAGGCTGAGCCGGGAGCGATCCGATTATCGCTTCTTCCGGAACAGGTCGGCGAAGGGATTATAGGTCATGCCATCGTCCTCCCTCTCCTTCGGCGCGGGGCGCTGCGGGGAAGGCCGCTGCCCGGAGCGCTGATCGCTCCGCTGTTCCGGACGCTGCTCGGGCCGCTGCGGGGAAGGCCGCTGCTCTGGTCGATGTTCAGGCCGCTGTTCCGGACGGCCGCGGGAATCGCCGGCGGGCCGCGCCACGACCCTGACCGCTTTTTTCGGACCCTGGTCGCCTCCCGCTGGGTTCCTGTCGGTCTTCAGCGAGAGCCCGATCCTGTGGCGCGCCTCGTCCAGGCTGATGATGGTGAATTCCCTCACGTCGCCTACCTTGATCGCTTCCATGGGGTCGCGCACGAACTGATTCGAGAGCTCTGAAATATGGATCAGGGCGCTTTCCTTTATGCCTATGTCGACGAAGGCGCCGAAATCGACGACGTTCTTCACCTTGCCCGTGACCTTCATGCCCTCCTTGAGGTCGGAGAAGTTGAGGACACCCTTCGAGAGTATGGGCGGCGGCAGGTTTTCGCGCGGGTCGCGGTTGGGTTTCTTCAGCTCGACGATGATGTCGTCCATGGTGGTGTCGCCCACCGAGTATTTTTCGCGCAGAGCGGTTCGCTGTTCTCGCGAGGGATCGGCGCCCGCCTTGATGAACTGGAGGATTTCGGCGGCCAGGGCGTAGTTTTCGGGGTGAACCCAGGTGTTGTCGAGTTCGTTGGCGCTCTCGGGAATCTTGAGGAAGCCAGCGCACTGTTCGAAGGTCTTTTCGCCCAGGCCGGGGATCTGGGTGAGCATGTCGCGCGACTTGATCGCTCCCTTTTCTTCCCTGAACTTGACGATTTTCTTGGCCAGGCCCCCGTTGATGCCCGAAACGTACTTGAGGATGGCGTGGCTCGCGGTGTTGAGGTTGACGCCCACCTGGTTGACGACGGAGCCGACAACCTCGTCCAGCTGCTCGGTCAGCTTTTTCTGGTTGACGTCGTGCTGGTAGAGGCCGACGCCGATGCTTTTGGGATCGATCTTGACGAGCTCGGCGAGGGGGTCCTGGAGGCGGCGGCCGATGGAGATGGCGCCCCTGATGGTGAGGTCGAGGTCGGGGAACTCTTCCCTGGCGATGTCGCTGGCTGAATAGACGGAAGCTCCGTCCTCATCCACGGCGGTGAACTTGCATTCAAGGCCGTTCTCCTCGATCGAGGCGGCGACGGCGGCCTGCACTTCGTGGCTGGCGGTGCCATTCCCCACGGCGACGATCTCGATGCGGTGCTTCTTGACGGAGGCGGCGATGGCTTTCTTGGCTTCCTCGAGCTTCGTTTCCTGATTGATGACGAAATAGTCGAGGAACTTGCCCGTCTCGTCCAGGGCGGCGCACTTGGTGCCGGTGCGGATGCCGGGGTCCACGCCGAGAATCCTCGAGCCGCGCAGGGGCGGCTGCATGAGGAGGTTCTTGAGGTTTTCGGAGAAGACGTCGATGGCGTGGGTTTCGGCGTACTCGGTGGCGTCGGAGCGGATTTCGCGGATGACGGCGGGCGAAAGGAGCCTAGAGAGGCCGTCCTCGATGGCTTCGGCGTGATAATCGTTATGAATCCAGGCCTTGTCCTTGAGCAGGGCGGCGGCTCCTTCCTCGTCGACGTCGATGGTGACATCGAGGGCCGATTCGCGCTCGGCGCGGTTGACGGCCAGGACCCGGTGGCTTTTCAGGGTCGAGAGGGGCTCGGAATAGTCCCAGTACATCTGATAGGTGGACTTTTCGCGGGCGGCATCGTCGCCGACGCCCTTCGTGACGAGCTTGCCCGTCTTTTTATACCAGGATTTGACGGCGGCGCGCATTTCGATGTTCTGCGAGACGCGCTCGGCGAGGATGTCCTTGGCGCCGGCGATGGCGTCCTGGGCGGTCGCCACCGAAAGTTCGGGATGTTCCGCGTCGGCGCGGACGAAGCCGGGCGCCGCCGCGTCGACTTCATTCTTTTCCTTTTCGAGCATTATTTCGGCCAGCGGGCTGAGGCCCTTTTCCTGGGCGAGCATGCCTCTGGTCTTCTTCTTTTTCTTGTAGGGCGCCCAGAGGTCGTCCAGTTCGGTGAGGGTCGAGGCTTTGACGATATTTTCGTAGAGTGTTTCGTCGAGCTTGCCGAGGGCGGCGATGCCCTTGGTCACCTCGATCCTGCGTTCCTCGAGGTTCTTGTAGCTCTCGAATTTATGGACGCAGTCGCGGACCTGGACTTCGTCGAGGCTGCCGGTTCTTTCCTTGCGGTAGCGGCTGATGAAGGGAACCGTGCTTCCTTCGGCGGTCAGGGTGATGACGGCCGATACTTGCGCGGCCTTGATGTTCAGGTCTCCGGCTATCCGGTTCAAAATGGCGATCTCGTTGACTGCCAGTTTTTCTATGTCGGGCAATTGGCTCATGGTCCCCTACGGTACGCAAAGTCGGCGAGAATTGCAAGCGTTCGTCCGTTCATTTTATTATGGACATTCCGATGGGCTTGAATTATGCTTGTTTTTTGGCCAATGCCATTAAGCTCGGAAAGGAAATGGGAAAAAACGATAAACGCGTAAGGATTTTCTCCGCACTCGAGGTGGCCAACCTATGCGGGGTGGTAAATCAGACTGCCATCAACTGGATCAAGGCCGGCTATCTCAAGGCTTTCACGACGCCGGGCGGCCAATTCCGCGTGTTCGCCGAAGATCTCATCGCCTTCCTGGAAGACCGGAAGATGAGAATTCCGCCTGAAATCAATGCCGGGGTGAATGATTCCGTCGATCCGGGCCTCATCCTCATCGTCGACGACGATCCCGATCTCAACACTATCCTCAAGAGAATGCTCGAAAGGAAGATCCCCGACATCAGCGTCGCACAGGCTTTCGATGGCTTCGAGGCCGGCAGGATCATCGCCGAACGCCACCCCGCCCTCGTCTTCCTGGATTTCGACCTGCCGGGCATCAACGGGAAGAGTCTTTGTCTGCGCATTCATTCCGATCCATCGATCGGAAAGCCTTCGGTTATTTCCATGACGGGCATCGATACGCCGGATCTGCGCGAAGAGATGCTGGCGGCGGGCGCCGATGATTTCTTCGGAAAGCCCCTGGATTTCGAAGCGATAATCAGGCGGGCTTCGGAACTTCTGGCTTCGAGGGCCAGGTAGGTGAAGTCGGTCGGGACCTTCCTGGACGGCCGGCTCATCGTTGCCGTGGGCGACATCACCCTTTTCGAGGGGAATGCCATCGTCAACGCGGCCAATTCGGGCCTCCTGGGGGGAGGCGGCGTGGATGGAGCCATCCACCGCGCGGGAGGCCCGTCCATACTCGCCGAGTGCCGCGCCCTCCGCGCCGGCCCGCTCAAATCCGGCCTGCCCGCCGGCGAGGCCGTGGCAACAGGGGCGGGAGCCTTGCGGGCAGGCCGCGTCATCCACACGGTGGGTCCGGTCTGGCAAGGCGGAGGTCGCGGCGAAGCGGCGGCCCTCGCCTCCTGCTATCGCCGCTGCCTGGAAATCGCGGCGGCGGAAAACCTCGCCGTCATCGCCTTCCCCGCCATCTCGACAGGCGTCTACGGCTATCCCAAGGCCAAAGCGGCGCGCGTCGCCTTCAACTCCGTCCGGGAATTCGCCGTCGCCCACCCTATCCCGCGCGAAATCTGGCTCGTTTTCTTTTCCGAAAGCGACGCGAACACCTTTCTGGAAGCCGCCTTTCCAAACTGAATATCTTGACGCCTGGCGCCCGCGGCAGGTATAGTGGCTCAGTCGCCGCGCGAGCGGCTGACCGCAGCCGCGTCGCGAGAAGCGACGCAGTTCCAATCGCGACCGTCGTATACCGGTATTACCCGAGCTTCCCAAGCTCGAGAAGCGGGTTCGACTCCCGTCGGTCGCTCTACGATTAAGTCTTTTTTAATAAAAGACTTATGCTTCTACCGTAAAAACGGAGAAGCGCCATTATTATCCAAAGTCACCCGAAAAGTCACACTTCGGGCGCCTGGAGGAATAAATGCGCTCTCCGTTTTTGCTTTTTCTGAGGGTAAAGAAAACGACTGGTGAGAAATCCTGGTACGCAAAGTTCTGGAATGAAGAATCGAATCGTTACGACCGTACGCGAGCCCTGGTCGACCACTGGCCACAATCCTTGGATTACCTCGATCATAATCGTCGGGCGCCTCGGCTCGTTTTTTAATAGCTTCGCCGCCCGCGCTTTCCTATATTTCGGGCTTGAGCAGCCAGGTCCGCCCCATCGCTGGCAATCACGAGTACACCTATTCCGACGAGTTCGGCCCGGCGGGGAGCCTCGTCCTCTGCGAGGCGGACGAGAGGGCGCGGAAACTGGAATATTTCAAGACCGCAATGGGATTGGAGTCCCTCCAACGCGAAGAGGAGCTGGGCGGCTACGAACTGATCTACCTTTCCTCCGATTCGCTCGACACGAGCCGCCGGGTCGGGATCTCGCCGGAGTCCCTCGCCTGGCTCGACGATTGCTTATCCGCGCACGCGTCGCTTCCGACGATTATTTTCTTCCACGCGCCGCTCGAGGGAACGCTGAACGTCAAGGGCAAGCCGGCTTCCGGAAGCAGCGTCGCCCAACCTGCGGACGCGATCCACGAGATCCTCGGGCGCCATCCCCAGGTGTTCCTCTGGGTTTCGGGGCACACGCACACGAGGCCGAGCAATGCATCCTTCGCGTCGCCGATCAACCTGTACGATGGCCGCGTCATGAACATCCACTGCCCCGATTCGGATCGTATCGATCCTTGCACGAACTCCTTGTGGCTCTACCCCAACCATGTCCTGATCAGAACCTACGATCATCGGCGAGGCGCCTGGCTCACGAGGCTGGACCGGCGTGTGGCGGCCTGGGGCCGCTAGTGTGCGGTAATATCAATTCGATGAAGGCAGAATAAGCGCGTTCCTTAGCGACAAGACAAGGCTTCCAGACAAGCCGCCAATTTCAGACAGCAGTTAATACCCTTCTTCGCGATCGCGGATTAAAGCCGCATTTAGTCAAAAAGTTTCAACTCAGCTGTACCTTTTGCCGTATCGAGCCAGGAAGGTTGAAATAATCTCCCGCTTTAGCTCCGCGGTCCTTGGATCAAGCAGCCCTCCCTGGTATACCGACGGCCAGGTAAAAGCCCCACCCATCATAGCGGTAAAAACTCGCGAAGCCAACTCGGGATCGTCGGCGACCAGCTTGCCGTCAAGCGCAGCGGCGCGCATCCAGGCAGTCAAGCTGCTTTCGGAACTGGAATGCTTTGCCACCGCTTCCTTAGCCGTTTCAGGAAAGTTGATGAAGACTGAGAGCAATAACTTAATCTGCCCCATCCACTTTGGACTTTGGGCGACCATAATCTCGGCATCGACAAAATCTCCGAGCTGATCTTCAATGTTACGACGGTTGTCATAGGAAATATTTTTAATCGCCTTCATCTCCTGGTTAAACTGTTCCAAGACGGCGCGGAAAAGATCTTCCTTGCTTTGGAAATGATTGTAGACAGTTCTTTTCGACGCCTTAGCCGCCTCTGAGATACGGTCCATGCTTGAATTCTCATAACCCACATCAGAAAAAACCTGAATCGCCGCTTCGAGGATGGAATTTCTCTTGTCACTCGTGTCCCGTTTCTTTCTAGCATTTCCTGGGCCAATCATCAGCAGAACCTCGCAGATTTAAATTAAACTCGTCGGTGTAATTTAATTGACATTAATTACACTACTCGGTATAGTATACCATAAACGCCCGGCCTAAGCCAGTACATAGGGCGATACAGGAGGATACATATGAATGAATTGAATCTTTACGTGAGCCAGAAGAGAAAGGCCAGGCTTGCCGGGATCGGATGGACGATAGTTGCATTTGCGGCATGGCCCGACATGGTTCGCAAAACACTCTTTGTTCCCGGGGATGCGGTAGCCACTGGCCGGAATATCCTGGTCAACAACCTACTATTCAGGATGAGCATATTGGGGGACATTGCTACGGAGATTGCCTTTCTACTTACGGCTCTAATCCTATTCGACCTGCTCCGGGAAGCCGGTAAAACAGCCGCGCGGGCGATGTTGTCCATGGTAGTGATAGCCGTCACAATGGCAATTCTAAAGACAGGAGCCGAGCTTGCGGCGCTCAATTTCTTCGAGGCTAACGACCCGGCCCATGGCAACCTACTGATTGAATTGTTCCAAGCTTCCGCCGTCCCCACTTCGGTATTCTTCGGACTTTGGATGCTACCGCTCGGTTATCTATTCTTTGTCTCAGGCTTCATGCCAAAAGCCTTGGGAGTTTTCCTCATGATAGGGAGCACAGGATAGGTCATCCATTCGACGCTGAGGATAATAGCGCCGGCCGTATCCGAGCAAGCCATACTTCTGTCTGTCGTCGCGGAAGTCACAACTATCGCCTGGTTACTGGTTGCAGGCGTACGCCGGCCCAAGGCAGCCGGCAGCATATGAGCCGTACGATGATTATGTGCAGAAATACTGCGTTGGCGTTCGCGATTTTCGCTGCCTTTGCCTTCGCCATCCCAGGGCAGCTTTTTGCCCATACGGGAGGGGCAGGCGGCAGCCTGGATTTTTCGGTAGGCGATATATGCCAGATGGTCGGCGGCGCAGTCGCCCTAGGCTTTGGGCTGTGGCACTTTGCCGTTCCAAGCATCTACGGCTGGCAATCCTACGTTCCCGACGCGCCCAAATCTCTTGTAGACGCCGTTGCTGCGACCAACTTCTTCTTCAGCCTTTCCCTAAGCCTGTTCGGGGCAACCAACGTCGTCGCGCCATTTATCGCCGACTCGTCAAATCCCGAGCGCCGCTCTTGGCTATGGGTCAATGTAGGGCTGTGGACTACCCGAGCCTTGTATCAGATTATAAAGCCACAGGGAACCCACAACGCTGCATTGCAATGGGGAATGACAGGAGCCTTTGTCGTCACAGACCTGCTGTTCCTCGTTGCGGCTCTTGAGGCGACTATTGTGGTTAGATGACCGGAAAGCAGACAAGCTCGAGAAGCGGGTTCGACTCCCGTCGGTCGCTCTAGTTTTTTCGAATCCTGGAGCAGGATTGAACCCCTTAGCCACCAGAAAAAAGCCGCTTTTATAGGCGGCTTTTTGTTTTATTGGGCTTTGTTTTTTTTCTTCGTAAGCAGGGGATAGAAAAAACCAAGAAGAGACACGATGAGAATGACAAGCGAAATCGGCCTGGTCACGAAACCCGCCCAGCTTCCATCGCCGATGATGAGCTGCTTCCGGAGCGAGTTTTCCGCGATGCCGCCCAAAATGAGTCCGAGAATGAATGCCGATGACGAGTATTTGAAGTGGTTGAAGAGAAATCCGATGATGCTGAACGCGAACATGATGAGCACATCGTAGAAGGAATTTTGAAGCGCGTAGGCGCCGACCACGCCGAGTGCGATGATCAAGGTGCCGAGAAGGGGATAAGGCAGCTTGAGGACGCGGGCGAACTCCCTCGTGATGAAGCGGCCGCCTACAAAAAGCAGTATTGAGGCCAGCAAGATGCCGATGAATACCGCGTAGAGGAGGATCGGCTGCTCCCTCAAGAGAAGAGGGCCGGGCCTGAGGCCGTGGATCATGAAAGCCGCCATTATGACGGCCGCCGTCGGGCTGCCGGGGATGCCGAGCACCATAGTCGGCACCATAGCGCCGCCGACGGCGGCGTTGTTGGCCGACTCGGGAGCGGCGACACCCTCGGGTTCGCCCTTGCCGAATTTTTCGGGCGTCTTGCTCGATCGTACGGCTTCACCGTAAGAGACAAGGGCGGCGATGGAGCCGCCGGCGGCGGGAATGATGCCGATGATCGTGCCGATAATGGATGATTTGATCAGCGTCTTCCACATCTTGAGCATCTCGGAAAACTTGACGATCTCCATGGAGATCTTGCCTTTGGCGGTTAGCTCGGAGGAAGTCTTGCCATATTCATCGGCGATGGTCCGATACACTTCCGCGACCGCGAATACGCCGATCATGACAGGGATATAGCTGACGCCGTTCATGAGGAAGGGCTGGTCAAAGACAAAGCGGTTTATTCCGTTTATTGGGTCAATGCCGATCGTCGAGAAAAGGAGGCCGAGGACTGCGGCGAGCATCGCTTTAACCTGATCCTTGCCGCCTATGCTCGTGATGCAACTAAGGCCCATCAGAGCCAGCATCAGGTATTCGGCGCTCTGGAAGCGTAGGGCGAGCGTGGCCAGGAGAGGCGCCGCTATGACCATACAGAAAGCCGAAAAAATGCCCCCAAACGAGGAAGCCGAGATAGCGATGCCGAGCGCCTTGCCAGCCTGCCCTTTCTGGGCCATGGGATGGCCGTCGAAGACCGTGGCGACCGCCTCTGGCGTGCCCGGTATCTTGAGGAGTATGGCGGAAATCGATCCGCCGGCCGCCCCGCCTATATAGACGGCAACCAGAGTGACGATGGCCGACACAGGTTCCATGGCGTACGTGAAGGGCAGAAGGAGAATGATCGCCATCGAGGAACTTATGCCGGGCAAAGCGCCGCAGATCATTCCAAAGAAGGTACCCGCCACGACGAGGAGAAGGTTGAGCGGTTGCATTATGACATAACTGAGAGCTTGAATAAAATTTTGCATGCGTGTTTCCTTCCCGTCGTCAATACAACAGGTAGCTGAGCTCTTTGAGGATTCCGACTCCGCGTGGGAGGGGAACGAAAAAGGCCTTTCCAAAGAGGAGGAAGAGCCCCGCTGTCGTCAAGAAGGAAAACAGGACGAGCTTTCCAGGTTTGCGGTAGCCCGTGACCCTCGCAGCGACAAAGGAGTAGATTAAGGTGGACAGGATGAAGCCAAAGAGGTTCATCACCGCGAGGTAGATGGCAAGGACCAAAGCGTTCAACGCTATGGCTTTTCCTTCAGGCGTGGATAGATCGAGGAGTTTCTCGCCTGTCTTCTTCTTGTTCTTCAGCTGCTTCAGGAGCAGTATGATGCACAGCATAAAACCGAGCGCGCACATAATGAGGGGAAATCCCCCCGCGCCCAGTTGGTCGCCGACGATGGTTTCCTTGGGCATGCCGAGCGAGAGTACCGCTGCGATCCCGAGAAAGCCCATGATGCACAATGTAAATACTACTTCCATGCCCTAGCCTCCTGCGCCCTGCCGCCTACGCAGGCTGGGCCTTTCATGCGTGACAAGCGCGCCCCGTCAAAGAGGCGCGCCCAAAACTTTGTCTTATTTCAACAGTCCCATTTTCTTGAAGATTTGGACATAGCCGTTGTACTCGTCGTCCCATATCTTCCTGAACTCATCGGCCTTGGCGTAGCCGGGGCGGATATTCGTCATTTCCTTCTCTTCCATATCTTTGTAACCCTGGGTCTCGTAGGCTTTCTGCATGGCGTCGATGAGGATTTGCTTGATCTCGGGGGGCGTGCCTTTCTTCACGCAGAAACCGCGCCAGGATCCTTGCGTGAAGTTGATGCCGAGTTCGACGGTGCAGGGCGTATCCTTCAGAGAGGGAACCTGCGTCAGGCGGATGTCGTTCAGAACGACAAGGGGCCTGATATCGCCGGAGTCGACGATGGGGAGGAAAGAGATGAGCTTGTCCTGGTAGACATCGAGCTCGCCGCCGAGCACGGCTGCCTTGATCTCGGATCCGGACTTGTATGGAACATAGATCCAGTCAATTCCCGCGGCGTCGGCCAGGCCGTTCGCGATGTAGTCGTCAAGTCCGCCCGGCGACAAGCCGCCGATCTTGAGCTTCTTGCCGGGATTGGCCTTGGCGTAGTCGACAAGTTCCTTGAAGCTCTTGAACTTCGAGTTCTTCGCGACGCCGATGCACTGAAGATCGGATTGGACGCGCAGAAGCGGCTCAAAGTTTTCGCGGAACTTTATCGGGCTCTTTTTGAGAGCCTCAATGATCAGCAGGGAGGGCGTGATTTCAAGGATTGTGTAACCATCCGCGCTCTGGTTGTAGGCGTAGGTCATGCCTTCGATGGTACCGGCCGCGCCCTTGTTGATCGAGTTGATGGGTTTCCCCAGGAATTTTTCGGTCAGCTGGCTGTACTGGCGCGCGAAGATATCGCTAGCGCCGCCCGCGCCGAAGGGAATCACCATTTCGATGGGCCTTTTCGGAAAATCGACTTTCTTCGCCTGGGCACCGATGCCCATCGCCACGGCGATGAGAACCATGATCGCAATCGCTGTTCGTTTCATCACTTTCCTCCTGTATTACCTATAAAATGCGGTCCCACTCATGATAAGCCTGGCCGTCCGGAATCCATAAGCCCAAGGAATCGTCAGGGAACCATCTTCCCCGCGTTCCTTATCCACGCCCGCCTGAATGATGCCGCCGGGATGACCGATGCGAATGTTCCGGGGATCGAAGCCGGGCCTGGCTGCCCCCCACACCACCGATCCCTCGATCACCGCCGCCGCCGCCGTGCAGACAGCCCCGGTGAGCGCGTAGCTCTTGTGGGTCTTCTGCATCGACATCATTCGCCCGAGGAAGTCAATCTCGTCGGCGCGAACGAGCTCCCCGCTCGACGTCCTGTAATCCTTGGCCCTGGCGACAATAGTCATCTTGGGCACCGCGGGGGAGAGAGCCGCGGCGGTCCTGGGATCCTTCACAAAACCCAGCCTGTAGGCCGCCATCCCCCGGATATTCTCAAGCAAGGCCAGGGATTCGGGGTTCCCGTCGATATCCTCGGGGAGCTCGCTGCCCGAGAAGCCGATGTCGATAGCCCTGACGAAGACGAGCGGATTCGCGGCGTCGACAATCGATACTTCCAGCTTTCCAATACCTTCCACCTCGAGGAAATCCGAAACGTTCCCGGTCGGAAGAAGGGCACCTGTCACCGATCCGGCCGGATTCCTGAACGCGAGCTTGATCATGGCGGATGTGCCAGGGACGCCCGAAATGGCGAAGTCCCCGTCATAAGCTACTTTCCCGCCAGGCGTCGCGACATGGGAGTAGATCACTTTCTTCGTATTTGTATTGTAGATGCGGACTACCGTTTCGGGGTCAGAAAGGGAAGCCAGGCCCATTTCAAGCGCGTAGGGCCCCACAGCGGACGAGATGTTGCCGCAGTTGCCTTTGTAATCCACGAAGGGCCTGTCGATCGAAACCTGGGCGAAGGTGTAGTTCACGTCAGCCTCGATCCCGTCGGCCTTGGAGATGATAGCCACCTTGCTCGTGGTGGATACGGCGCCGCCCAACCCATCGATCTGCCTCAGATCGGGGCTCCCCATCAACTTCAGCAGCAATTGGTCTCGGGCGGCGCCGGAGGGAGGAATATCTTCCTCGCGCAGGAAGACACCCTTGCTTGTCCCGCCCCTGAATATCGTGCATGGAATCGAATGCAGCATCATGCCTCCCGTTTTTTCGCGTTCAAGCCAGCGGCGTAATTGAGGGCACCGCCCGCCAGCACTATGGCCCTCTGCCGAGCCGTAAGCGCGCATTCGGCGTATATCACTTTCCCCGACCGCTCATTTCTCACGGCTATTCTTTCATTCTCTATTTGTGAATGTACGTTTTCGATCAGGAGTTCGTCGCCAGCCTCGAACCCTTCCCAGTCGGCCTGATCTCCGAACGTGAGCATGAGGATGCCGAAGTTGACGAGATTGGCCGCGTGAATTCGTTCGACGCTCTTGGCGAGAAGAAGCCGGACACCGAGGTACATTGGACAAAGCGCCGCATGCTCCCGCGAGGAGCCCTGGCCGTAGCTCTGCCCGGCCACGATCGCCGAAGCGAAACCCGCGCTGGCGTTCGCCTTGCAGAGTTCGGCGAAACGCGGTTCCACGTCGCGGAAAGCGAACTGGGCATACTTCGGAACGTTGGAGCGATACTTCAATAGGGAACCTGCCGGCATGATGTGGTCGGTCGTGATCTTATCGCCGACCTTGACCGCGACTTTGCAGCGCAGGGTTCCGGGCATCGGCGTATTCGCCGGGGGCGGGCCGATATTGGGTCCGCGGAAGACCTCCGTCGAAGGCGAGAGGCTGGGAAGGATAACCATTCCGTCGTCCGCAGGGTAGTTTTCCGGAACGCTGTAGGCCGGAAAAGGGATCCCGAGGTCGCGAGGATCGGTGATCCGGCCAGTAATGGCCGAGGCCACGGCGGTTTCAGGGCTCGCCAGGAAGACCGAGGCATCGAGCGTCCCGCTTCTCCCCAAGAAATTCCGGTTGCTCGTCCGCACCGAGACGGAACCCGTTCGCGGGGCCTGACCGCAGCCTACGCAGAAACCGCAGGCTACCTCGAGGATGCGCGCGCCAGCCGCGACGATATCGCCCAAAAAACCATCGCGAGCCGCCATCGCGAGGACCTGTCGCGAACCCGGCGCCACGCCAAAACTCACGTTGGGATGAATCTTCCTGCCGCGCAGCATGCCGGCGACTACCGCGAGGTCGCGGTACGAGGAATTGGTGCAGCTGCCGACAAGGACCTGGTCAACGGCCAGGCCGGCGACTTCGCGAACGGTCTTCACATTGTCCGGGGAATGAGGGCAGGCAATCATCGGGTCGATGGATCCGAGATCCAGCTCGATTGTTCGGTCGTAGTTCGCGTCCGGGTCGGGAGCCAGCGCCAGCCAATCGGCCTCACGTCCCTGAGCCTGAAAAAACGCGTGCGTCGTCCCGTCGCTCGGAAAGATAGAAGTGGTAACGCCGAGTTCGGTGCCCATATTGGCGATAGTGGCGCGTTCCGGGACGTTTAAGCTGTCGAGGCCGGGCCCCGAGTATTCGAGCGCTGTCCCCACGTTGCCTTTTGTCGTCAGCATCCGAAGAATATGAAGGATGACATCCTTCGCCGAACTCCATTCGGGAAGCTTCCCTCTCAATTCTATTCTCACAATCTTGGGATATCTGAAAAAATATGGCCCACCCGCCATGGCAGTCGCGACATCCAAGCCCCCGACGCCCATCGCCAGCATGCCGACAGCCCCGCAGGTGGGAGTATGGCTGTCGGATCCCACAAGCGTGAGCCCCGGTCTGCTGAAGCGCTCCAAGTGAACCTGGTGGCAGATGCCGTTTCCGGCTTTTGAGTATTTTATGCCATATCGGTCGGCCACGGTCTGCAGATAGCGGTGATCGTCCGCGTTCTCGTAGCCGTCCTGAAGGGTGTTGTGGTCAACGTAAGAGATCGAATCCGTCACGACCCGCTCTATGCCCATCGCTTCGAACTGGAGGTATGCCATCGTTCCCAGCGCGTCCTGAGTGAGTGTCTGATCGATTCTGATGCCAATTTCCTCGCCCGCTTCCATGATCCCGGATTCAAGATGTGATGCGACGAGCTTCTCTAAAAGGTTCTTTCCCATAACTGCGCAAATCTTCCTTTGTTTGGTGTATCCCAGTAGAAAAAATCCTAACATTGCTTTTCCGATAAGAATAATATTTTAATTTTATCTTTTATGATAAAATAATTTTATCATAACAAATAAAGGCCAGCTTTTCCTGCTCGCGCCAGGGAACAGTCAGCCACCATCACCCGTCCGAAGGAGAAACTATGAACGACCGAGACTGGGTTTTGCTCACGACGATAGCCAAGGAACGCAATGTTACGCGAGCCGCTGAACGTCTTTACCTATCGCAGCCCGCCCTCACCTACAGGATCAGGCTTCTGGAAGCCGAATTCGGCGCCAAACTCCTCATACGCACACCCAGCGGAGTCATCCCCACACCCCAGGGCGAGTTTCTTGTGGAATACGCGAACGAGATGCTCCTCCGGCTCACCCGAACGAAAGAACGCCTCGCCAGTTTCGAAGATCAGGTAAAAGGCCCACTGCGCATCGGGAGTTCGGCGATTTTCGCCTATTACGAGCTTCCCCAGCTCCTGAAGGTTTTTTTGGAGCTATTCCCGGAAGTGGAGATATTCCTTAAGACCGGCAGAAGCAACCAGGTGGTCCGGATGCTCGAGCAGGAGGAAGTCGCGGTCGCGATTGTTCGAGGGAATCATGAGTGGAAATACGATATGCATCTGCTGTGCGAGGAACCTATATGCCTTGTCTCCAGCAGGTCCATGGAGATAAGCGAACTCCCCGACAAGCCGCGCATCATCTATGGGACCGATACCTCCCTGCAAGGCATGGTCGAAGAATGGTGGCGAGCCACTTTCTCCCGCCCCTCGCACGACAGCATGGCCGTCGATGCCATGGACACCTGCCGCAGAATGGTACTTCAGGGGCTCGGCTGGGCTATCCTGCCCTCGATCGGTCTGCGCGAGCTCGACGAACTCCATACCCAACCCCTTTTCTGGCCGGACGGCAAACCGCTTACCAGAAAGACATGGCTATGCTGCGCTCCCTACGCCACGGAACTGCCCGCCCTGCGTCAATTCGTAGCCTTCGTGATAGGCGAATTCGCAGCGCGCGTGCCGTATGGCATCCCGAAAAGCAAGGCTGGTTCAAACATTTCCATATGATCGTCGCCGCGGGTTATTCCAGCGCCACTCTATCCTTCGCCAGCGCCGAGGGATCGGCGAAGAAGGCGCCCACGCCCTTCTCCGTCAATTCCGCGTAGGAAGGCAGCCCGTCGATGGCGATCGGTTTCTCGGGATACATCATGCCCCAAACCTCGAGCACTTTCTCGATGGTCGTAACATGTCTTCCGACTCGCACCTCGATGGGCCAGCCCTTTTCGTCGATCGGCCAGTAGAGGAGGCCGGCCTTCCCGGCCTTGAGGACGAAGTCGTCCTGGCCCGTGAGGAGGAGTTTTTCGTTCGTCGCCCCTCGGACGCGGTCGAGGAAGGGTTCGGGGGATTCGAAGAGGAGGGCGGTCGCGTCGGAAAAATCGCCAATCTCGCGGTGCGTGAGCCCGTGGAGGGATCTCGGCGACACCTCCATCCCGATCCTGAACTCGCTCGCGGAAAGCTCCATCGAAGCCATCGCCGCGATTTCCTGCGCCTTCTGGTGGGCCACAATGGTGCCGATGACGGGGTATTCGAGCTCGGCCTCGTGGAGGTCGATGACGAGATCCACCTTTTCCTTCCGTATCATCTCCATGAAGGCGAAAGCCGTCCGCTCGCAGATGAGGCCGTCAGGCCTGCCCGGCCAGGTCCTGTTGATGTTGCGGATATCCATATAGGCCAGCATCTGGCCGCTGGGGAAATGCACATAGGTCTCGGGGTCGGGCCAGGAATCCAGGGGATTGGCCGAACGGTCGCCCATGCGGTATTTTTTCTGCCCCCAATCCGTCTTGATAGAATAGAACTGCGGATAGGCTTCGCCCGGCCTCGTGACCGTGGAAGCGCTGCGGTTCGTGTGGATGGCGACCATGAGCCTGCCGCTTGTGGGTCTGGCGTTCTCCACCAGGAGTTCGGCGGCGAGGGTGGTGGCCGGTTCCTCGGGGTGGGTTCCCCCGAGCACGAGGATCGTCGAGCCGGGTACACCCGAGTCGAGGACGTAGACGTTGCAGTCGTTCGTCGAGCCCGCGAGCGGGGCGAACCATTCGTGGAGCGATCGCGTCGAGGTGACGCCCGGGCCCAGGACCACGGTCTCTTTCCAGTTCCGATGGTCGTAGAAAGCCTTGCCCGCGAAAGCCATCACCCCAAGCCAGAGGACCAGCGCCAGAACCTTCAGTATCGTCGCGTTTTTTGCTTCAATTTTCATGGTATTCCCTCCCCGCCGTCATTTGAGCCTGATGAGCCGCATGACGAAGGGCATCAGCACGACCAGGTAAAGGAGCGCTTTCTGCAGGTTCTTTGTCTTGACGAAATTCCACGCGAGGCAGACCGCGAAAAAGGCCGTCATCGCGTAGTACAGGATCATCACCGCATCGTTCATGGCATTCCCTCCTCAACCCAAGACCGTGAGGAACTTGAGCTGGTTGCTGAAAATGACGACCAAGGTGGAAAGCGCCATTATGAAAAGCACGGGGACGATCGTCGCCTTGACGAAACCGCGGTAGTACGGCCCCTCGTAAGAAGTGACCATCACCGCCGCGCGGCCCACGACCAGGGTGGGCGGAAGCATGTCGCCTATCGGCCACATCACCGCCATCGCGGAGAGGGCGACAACGGGATTGATACCCTTCATGTTGAAAAGGAGGATGAGGGGGACGCCCAGAAGTGGCGCCGCTGCGTACTGCACCAGCCCCTCGGAGAAGGGCAGGATGAGGAAAAGGGCCGCTATGATGACGACGAGGGGAAGCGTGACGACGCTGAGCGAGATAAGCCCCCTGACGCCGCTCAGGCTCATCACCTGCACCAGGATTCCGACCACGATCATCATGCCTATCAGCGGCAAAAGCTTCTCCACCGTATCCCGCGCTATCTGGAAGACCGCGAGCTTTTTCGTGCTCGTGGCCACGGCGACGGCGCCGGAAATCATGAAACAGAGAGGAAGCCCCAGGATCGGGAACGAATAGGGGAATATTCTCGATAGCGCGATGAGGACGATGAGGACGGCGAAGGGCAGCCCCACCCTCCATCCCCGCATCTTCGCGTCGATCCTGATTTCGGCGAGAACCTTTTCGGCGTCGATCGGCGTGCCTTTCCAGCCCAGCCAGAACATGCTGAAAAGAGCGCCGGCGATCGACAGGGCTCCGAGGGGCCCTATGAAACCGACGTAAGGCATGTTCGAACCCGCAGCCGCCATCATCGCCCAGAGGTTCACCGGCGGCGCGGCCGCGCTCATCGCGGCGCAGAGAAAGATTATCGCGGTGACCTTCTGTTTCGGAATGCCCATTTCGGCGAGGACCTTCGAGGCGAGGGCCCCGACCACCAGGACCGTCACCGAGCCGGAGCCCGTGAGGGCGCCCGGAATGAGGAGGATGAAGGTGAGGAAAAGCAGGCAGAGAAAGCGGCTTGCGTGGAAGCGCTTCACGATGCCGCCGACGATGAAGTCGACGCCACCCGATTCCTTGACGATATTCATGAAAAAGGTAGCGCTGAGAAAGATGAGCGTGACGTCGAAATAGGTGAAGGAACCGTCCACGATATGGCGGGCCGAAAAGCCGGAGGCGTTCGCGAGCCCTCCGCCCAAGGCCGCCAGCAGCATCGACAGCTCCACCGTCACCTTGAAGCGGCTCGCCACGATGAAGATGAGAACCATGACTCCCAAGACGATCAGCGCGTGGTTAAGCATCGGAGCCTCCTTGAACGCGAAATTGCAGGCCTGTCCGAGCCGCCGTCATTTGGAGAAAATCTGCGGGAAAATCTTCAAAAGGTCCAGCTGCTGGTCAATGAAGATCTGCGGAATCTTCTTCTCGGCCGCCGTCTTCGTGAAGTAACCGTCCTTGTTGGCCTGGTTGTGGGTGACAAGAACGTCGGCGAGCGGCGTCATCGCGCGGATGGACTGCTCGTCGGATTCATCGACCCGCCTCGAGGCTCCCTCAACCTGGGCGACAATCACCTTGATGCCCGCGCTCTTCGCTTTTTTCACGAGGTCGGTACAGCGCTTGATTTCCTCGCTCAGCTCGACGCCCGCCGATCCCATTCCCTTGAGGCTCGTTCCCGTGATCACGATGAGGGTCTTGTAGGGTTTCTTGGCCAGGACATCGGCCGTCGCCAGGTCCTCCAGATCCGCGTCCAGCTTGAGCTGACGGCAGAGCACTTTCACGTAAACGCCGCCGGGGCTCTGTCCGCAGGCGGTGATCAGGATCGGGGTCTTCAGCTCGGGCAGATTCTTGGGAAGCGCGGCCTGGGCCTCGGCGGCGGCGCCGCAGATCAGCCCGAACATGATGAAAGCGGACGCGAGGAAAGCGAAACGAGTAGTGCGCATATGGTGAATGACCTCCTGTCAGCGCTCGGGAAGGGGCGACATTCATGTCGCCCTCGCCCGAACGAATGTGGCCGTTGGATCGGGCGGGACCACCTCCAGGCAGCCCCGCCCGATCCAGAACAGCCGCCTATTTCTCGTCTGGATAGATGATGTCTTTGTACTTGTCGAATTTGGCCGAATCGCCGTATTTGACGGCAGCCAGCCACTCGTCGGGATAGCCCTTCGTCTTGTACCAGAGATAGCCGTCGTTGTACTTGGCCGTAAGCTCGTCGGCGAAGTTCCACCACTCGCTCACCACGCGGTTGATCGAATCGCCCGTATAGCGCGTGAGGTAGGCTTTCGCGAGAGCCGGATTGGTCGCGTACATCGCCGCGGCGGCGGCCTCGACCGGTCCCTGCATGGCCAGGAACTCGCCCTCGTACTGGGCCTGCTTGGCCTTGATGTCCTTGATCATGAAGGAATAGGAAAGGTTCGCCCAGTTTTCCACGAAGTCGAAGGCCCACCAGGCCGAGTCGCGGCTGAACTGGTAGCGATTCTGGATGGCCAGGGATTTGGGAAGGGAGGTCACGCCGGCGTAGATCGGCATGTACACGGTCGCGTGGGGAGCGTCCTCGCCGAACCAGAGCACGCCGCCGACGGCGTCAGGCAGCCAGGAACGGGCCTGCGACACGAAGCAATAGGAACAGCGGAACATCGAAATCGCGCGTTCCCATCCGCCCGAGTTCGGAGCGGACTTGGTCGCCCAGCGGTTCGGGTTGCCAAAGGGTCCGGCTTCGACGCCCTTGGTGAGGTCGAACTGCGTGCCTTCATAGTGGTCGCGGTAGATGGCGAACACGTCGCCGAGGCTCACTTTCTTGTCCGGCGTCACGGCGAAGGGATAGCGCCTAGCGAAGGGATCGAAGTCGTGGGAGGGAGCGACCGTGGAATAGACGCGCCACTCTCGCCTCGAGTTGTAGGGATTATCCTTCGGCGAATAGACTTCCCAGAAACGGAAGGTGGATTTGCCGTCCCAGAGACCCATTTCCTCGGCGAGGCTGAAGACGTTCGGGGAAGCCATGTACCAATCGGGCTTCGAGAGATCGAGTTCGCCGATGCGCGAGCGGTTCGCGGAGACGAAAACCTTGTCGTCCGGAACGCGCTGGGCTACCCACACGGCTCCCGGCTTTCCGGAATCCCTGGTCCAGAGCGGTCCGCCGCCGATGCATTCGAAGACCCAGCCTTCGTTCTCGTCGGTCACCGTCAGGCACTCGCCGCCGTCCGCGTAGCCGTACTTCTCGGCGAGGGCGCCCATGATCTGCACCACTTCCCGCGCCGTCTTGCCGCGCTGGAGGGCGATCGCCTCGAGCTGTTCTATATAGAACATTCCGTTCGGATTGTTCATTTCCCTGCGGTTGCCGATGGTGGTTTCGCCGATCATGACCTGGAACTCATTCATGAAGGGATAGGCGATCTGGAAATAGGTATAGGTTTTCTCGACCTGCGGAATCTCGCCCGTGACGGTCACCTTGACGCTCGGGTTGTCAGAATAGAGCAGATCCTTCAGGATCTTGACGGTCTCGCCGGGCTTGAAGGTCGCGCCCGGGACGACGGTGAGGCGGGAATCGTAGTTGCCGTCGCAGGTGTGCGAGGTCATCACCGAGCCGTCGGTCGAGGCCAACTTGCCGATGATGAGCGCCGTGCATTCGCCCGGTTCGAGATCCGGCGAAGCGTACTGGGAAAAGTCCTGGGCGCCGGCGAACAAAGCCGCGAACACCAGGATAGCCGCCAAGAGCGCAGTTTTCTTCAACATAGCAAATCCCCCTTTTCTTTCAATGTGCGTTTGCACTTCGAACTACAGCTTTTAGCATGCGACCCGCCATGGATCCAAAATTTTCCGGCGGAGAAGATGGAGCGATCCTGTCCATATCAATTCTTTTTTATTTTATTCAATCTTAGTGCGTACGTTCGCCCTGTCAAGGAATATATGACCGTGTTTGAAATGTTATTTTTTGGATTTTTGCCGAGGTTTCACCGCATACGCTTCCATCGCTTTTATTTTGGCACGGAAAGCAAGCAAGACTGACGGCAAACCATTGAGCGCGACCGCTGAAAAACGCGGCATCAAAATGAGGAGTGAAGCATGAAATCATTACTATTTATTTATATAAAAACAAGTTAATAATATTAAACCTTAAGAAGGCCAATGCTCATACTCATTCTTTATGCCTTTCGCGGCTGCCCATGCCCGTCATTCATAAGCGCAGGTTTCGGCAGCGGCGCTGAAACACTCATCTACGTCGCTTTCACCCGGCGGATAAGCCGGCAAGGTAGTTCAGCGCGAATCCGGCCAGAAGCGCGGCGCCGCGGGCAAGCTGGTCGTCGCCCGCGTTGAAATGGGGCGAGTGATGCGGCTTGTCGGTTCCTTTGGCGGGATCGTTGATGCCCAGCATGCCGAACACGGCGGGTATTTTTTCGCCGTAATAGCTGAAATCCTCCGAGCCCATGGCGATGGGGATTTCTTTCGTATTTTCTTTACCCAGCAGATCGGTTGCCGTGCGCAGCATCAAATCCGTCAACGCGGGATCGTTCACCGTCACCCCATAAATCTGCGTGTAGGTAAGGGTGGATGCGCAGCGAAGGGCATCCGAGACGCCTCCGATGACTCTCGCCATGCGGGATTCCATCTCGGAGCGCGTCGTCCGGTCGGTAGTCCTGACGTTGCCGGTGATAAGTGCCGTATCGGGTATGATATTGGGCGCGCTGCCCGTTTCTATCTTGCCCACGCTCAGCACGACGCTTTCCAGGGGATTTATCTCGCGGCTCACTATCGTCTGGAGCATGGAAATGATGTAACTGGCGGCTATAGTCGGATCGATCGCCTTGTGAGGCATGGCCCCGTGGCCTCCCTGACCCTGGATCGAGACTTCCCAAATGTCGGCGGAAGCCATTATCGGACCATTTTTTATGGCTAGAACCCCCGCCGGGTGCTCCGACATCACGTGCAGTCCGGCGATCGCGCTCACCCCTTCCAGGACTCCTTCCTCGATGAGCTTCGGAGCGCCGGAGTTCCGCCCCGTTTCCTCGGCAGGCTGAAAAATCAGGCGGACGCGGCCGGAAAAGCTATCCTTCATGGCCATCAGTATCCGGGCGGCCCCGATCAATATCGCGGCGTGCGCATCGTGCCCGCACGCGTGCATCACGCCTTCGACGGTGGACGCGTAAGGGACATCGTTAGCCTCGACTATCGGCAAGGCATCGATATCGGCCCTGAGCGCGACACAGGGGCCTTCCCCGACGCCCGCAATTTCGGCGATCACGCCGGATCCCGTACCGGCGAAGCCTCTTTTGATATTCTCGCAGCCGAGTTCCCTCAAGAGCGATTCTATCTTTTGGGAGGTTTCGATCTCTTTCCATCCTAGCTCGGGATGAGCGTGTATTTCATGCCTCAAGGCGATCAGGTCTTTCTCGATTCCCTTGGATAAGTCAAGTATTCTTTCGGAATTCATCGGGTGCGTCCTTCTCGATCAGAACATTTTAACGATAAAGCCGGCCAGTATCACTGAAGCCACGGTCACCGTGGTAAATCCCGCGATGAGCATTTTAGGCAGGATGCGCTTCAGGAGAAACTGCTTCTCGCTTTCATTTTGGGAGAGCGAGGCCGCGACTTCCTGGGAAATGATATAGGTTCCGGGGAACCCGAAAAGGCAGGTGGAGCCGATGGCAAGGCTCAGTTCCCAAGAATATCCCAAGAGTTTGCTGAAAAGCAGGGCAACGGCGATCATCCCGATCAGGGAAATCACAAAGGCGAGAAGCATGGGAAGCAATAGGGACAGGACGAGTTCCGGCGTGGCTTTGGAAAGGCTTATGAATATGGGGACGAGGAGGAAAAACATGGCGAGTCCGGCGGAGTTGGCCTTGTCCAGTACCTTGAATTCGATGAAGCCTATCTCATACGCGATGATGCCGAAAAAAAGCGCGACGATATAGGGATGAATGACGTTCCCTATGAGGCCGGCGGCGCCCACGGCCAGCCACGCGATGAAAAACGTCTTGGCGAGGAGGATGAAGGGCGTCTGCAGAGCCTTGGGCAGCGGCGGAATCAGCCGCCAGGTCGGAACCTCCGGGTCGGAAGCATTCTTGGCGGAGTCTTTTTCCGCCAATCCTCCCGACCTGAAACCGGCGATAAGCCTTTTCCCTTCGCGCTTGAGGCAAAACGACGCGATAGGCAGGCCTATGAAGCTTTGGAGAACCAGGAGAAGCGTGGCGAACACCATGAGCGTCTCCTGACCCTTGGCTTTCGCCGCTTCGCTGACGATGAGCGTCGCGACGACGCCGCCTGAAATTGGTCCGATGGCGGTAAGAGCCCGGTCCCGCCCGATGAGAGGAGTTCCGATGAAATAAAGCGTGACGGAAAGGGCGATAAGGGCCGAGATGGCTACGAGCACGGTTCTCCACTCATCCTTCAGGTCTTTGATCTTCATCAGGCTGCCCATATAGACCATGAGCATCGAGATGAGGGCCATCGCCACGGGAGCTATCTTGGAATCATCGAAGAGCGTCTTGGGGATGCCGACCCAAAAACCGACCAAAAAAAGAAGCCCCGAGGTGAACATCATGGAAAAGAGGGCTTTCGTCTTGTGCGAAACATAGTCCCCGATCGCGTAGATGACGGCGATGATCAGGATAGCGGTAAGCGCTGGCATAAGAACCTCCCGTAGACCGTTGCGATAAAGTCACGCTGCACGGAAAAAGGATCAAGCCAATCCTGCGTTTCTATGCATCGATACATTCAAGCCTAGGCGATTCGCGATGTCAAGCTGAATTTTTCGATCTTTCGATAATATTTGCCAGTATTTGTGCCGCAAAAACACCTACTGCCCTCGCCGACGCGTTCCATATTGGCAGCCTACCATACTGCGGTTATAGTGGCCTCAAGAGGAATACGCATGAAAGCCGCCATTTTCGACCAGTTCCGCGCTCCGATCCAGATTTCCGAAGTGCCCGACCCCCAGGTTCCCGAGGACGGCGTCGTCCTGGCCGTGGACGCCACCGGCATCTGCCGGAGCGACTGGCACGGCTGGCAGGGCCACGACACCGACATCAAGCTGCCCCACGTCCCGGGGCACGAACTCGCGGGCACCATTGTCGAAGTGGGCAAGGGCATCAAGAACTGGAAGCGCGGCGAGCGCGTCACCATGCCCTTCGTGGCCGGCTGCGGGCACTGCGCCCCCTGCCAATCGGGCAACCAGCAGGTCTGCGACCACCAGTTCCAGCCCGGCTTCACGCATTGGGGATCCTTCGCCCAGTATGTCGCCATCCACTACGCCGACATGAACCTCGTCCGCCTACCGGACAGCATGGATTCGGTGTCCGCGGCGAGCCTCGGCTGCCGCTTCGCCACCGCCTTCAGGGCTCTGGAAGCCCAGGCCAGGGTGCGCGCGGGCGACTGGGTCGCCATCCACGGCTGCGGCGGCGTCGGCCTCTCCGCCGTCATGATCGCCAAGGCCATGGGCGCCCGGATCGTCGCGGTGGACATCCAGAAGGACAAACTGGAAATGGCGCTGCAGCTCGGCGCCGACGTGGCCATCGACGGTCGCGCTACCCCGGACATCGTCGGCGCCATCAAGGACGTCACGGGCGGCGGCGCCCAGGTTTCCATGGACGCACTCGGCAGCCTCCAGACCTGCTTCAACTCGGTGGCCTGCCTCGCCAAGCGGGGGCGGCACGTGCAGGTCGGCCTCATGCTGGGCGACCAGCACCATCCCGCCATCCCCATGGATCTCGTCGTCGCCCGCGAACTGGAAATCTACGGCAGCCACGGCATCCAGGCCCACCGCTACGACGTGCTCCTCGGCATGGTCGCCGCGGGAACCCTCCACCCCGAGCGCCTCGTCACCGACCGCTACACCCTCGCCGAAGGCATCGACTTCCTCCAGCGGATGGACCAGTTCCCGGGCACGGGGATCAGGGTGATCGACAGGGTATAGCGATTCAATACCGTGGTAACTCGCTTCATCAACTAGAGTATTAACGCTTGACCGCATTGTAATATTAAATTACAATATAACTCATGAGGTAATATGTGAAGGTTGAGTTTAAAAATTCTCAACTCGAAAAACTCTATTCAACCGGACAATCGAAGAAGTACCCAGTAGGCTCGGCTATCGCGACAAAATTCGTGGCCGTCGTAGCCAGATTGAAAGCCGCTCAAGACATCCACGATCTTTGGAGACTGCCTTCGCTAAACTTCGAACGACTTCATGGTAACCCGAACAGGTATTCGGCGAGAGTAACGATCAAGTACCGAGTCGAGATGGAAATAGACTGGGAAAACCAGGAGAAAACCATTGGACTTATCGGTATCGTCGAGCTCTCGAGCCATTATGGAGGAAGGTGACTATGGGCGAACTCAAGCCATTCATCAATATCGGACCCGGCATCGTTATAAAGGATGAACTGGAAGCGCTAGGTTGGTCGCAGGATGATCTGGCACGCATCATGGGCATGTCACTGAAAGCCGTCAATGAAATCCTTAACGACAAGGTGGCGATAACAGTCGAAACAGCGCGGCTTCTGGGAAAAGCATTCGGGACATCGGCGGAAATATGGATAAACCTGGATACGGCATATCGACTTCGCCTCCGAGAAGATACCGAGCGCGAACGGGAAGCCGAACGTTATGCGGCAGTCATGAAGTACATGCCGGTCAGGGAGATGGTCAAGAAAGGATGGCTAGAAACCTACAACTCGTCATCGGAGCTTTTGGAAAAAGCCAAGAATTTCTGGAATGTTTCCGAGCCTGATTTCTCATTCTTGGGCAAGGCTAAGGAGCCCTGTTTCAGGCGTTCCGACGCTTATGAATTCTACGAGAAATATTACGCCCTCACCTGGACCCAAAAAGCAAAGGATACTGCTTCAAGTATACATTTGCCGGAATGGGACAGAACCGCGGCCAAAAAGATTGGAGCAAAGCTCGGCAATTTCTCTCGGCTCGAGAATGGCACCTCGACATTTATACAGGACTTAGAAGTGGCAGGCATAGGGTTTTTCGTACTGAGCCACCTGCAGAAAACGTATCTGGACGGAGCGGCGATTTTCGTCGGCGCGAATCCATTCATCGTCTATACTGGCCGCTTCGATCGTTGTGACAATTTCTGGTTTACCGTAGCCCACGAGTTAGCCCACCTAGTTCTTGGTCACGTGAAGAAGGACGGACAGGAAATCCTTGATGACCTGAAACAGGAAGCCGGAAACGATCAGGAAAAAGCAGCAGATAAACTGGCTGAAACCTATCTCCACACTGTGGAAATTCTGGAATTTTGCGCGCCTTTTAAAAAGTATCTCTCGCGCGAGAGGATAGAGCGCTGCGCTGAAACAGTCGGAGTAAGCCCGGGTATTGTGGTTGGAACCTTACAGTATGCGGGTATCCTGCCGTACAAGAACCTAAATAACTATAAAAGACCAATACTCACGGCACTTCCTGCATCATGCATCAAGGGATAAACCTAGACATCATCAAAAAGCTCTTTTTGGTATTCATATGGTATCGGTAATACACCAACAATAACCCAAGGGTTAGGAGCTAAAAAATGAAACTGTTGAGTCGTGCCAAGATAAAAATGGAGATCTTTCTGTACAAATGTGTCGAAGTATTTTGCCCGAACTTTTTCCAAGACTTGTCGATCATCTATCCCTGGTTCCTTGAAACAATTCCAATACAACGCCCCAATTTCCCAATCGAGTATTTGAAGCTGACAACTACGCCCTCGATCATCTTCAAATCTGTAAGAAAAGCTATATGGCAACTTTTTTATTAGCTTGAAGGTTCTTCGCCATTCATTATCGTCAAATAAATCAAGCTGATTATAAAAACCCCTCATTTCAGCAACTTTAGATTCATCCCACTCTCGTTCTTCACTTTCTGAGATAAAATCTATAACTCTCGTAGGTTTGAATATCGCCAACGAAGTTATGTTCCGCTTTGCATCAATGATAAGAGCATCCATATTTGTATATACTTTTGCAGTTTTTAAGAGAATTTCTCGGCGTGCATGCCAATTATTCTCAGTACCAATTCTACCTACCGGTTTTAATTCTTCAGGATTTATCGGACTATATGATTCTGGTCTTGGATCTTTGGTTCTCCGGTTTGTCTGGCATTCAATCCAATCATATTTGCTATATTGTTCAGCTTCATCCAGCCTTCGAAACGGCACTGGGTATAACCTTACCCAAGAGCCATCCTCCCTGATACCAGCCGTGCATACGGTTTCGCCATACTTCATCGATAATGTCGGATACGTTTTAACGGTGATTAGGATACGTTCCTTTGACATACACCAGCTCCGTTACAAATTTATTATTTTTATTTTCTCCTCATGCGTACTTTCAATTGCTTCAGCCACACAGTGCCTATGGCATTGTTCGGGCAAGTGTTCATAGCACGTCAAGGCAACACTCTCTCCCTCCCTAATCCATATACGAATCAATTCTAGTGATTCGCTTTTATTTGGAAGAATATTTTTTTTATATTCTTCGAAAAGATGATCATACTCTGCTTGTGTATCAAGATTTTTTCGTTGATCGGACGCAATTCCCAAATCAGGCAAATGCTCATACCTGATTCCAACTCCTGCACAAGCCTTAAGCAAGGTATTCTTAGAAAATCCATATTTCCGGCTTATTGGATTGCGACGTACATCACAAAGTAGGCTTACGCCACTTCGAATTAAAATATTCAGATACGCTTCCAGGGACAATCCTTCATACCCAATCGTCAGTAAGCCAGGACACTTTCTTGGTTTCGCTTCTTCGATTCGCTTCAATGCCTTGATATCTGAATGAAGGACCCTCTCCGCTATTTCACTTTTAATCCCGTAGTATGGATATTTTCGATACGTTTCTGCAACTAATTCATCACCTCTCAAGCTTGAGTATTTTTGCATAAAACTGCTGATTTTTGTTTTGATATCGGGAGATACCATTGTCGATGCCTCAAATCCCGATTGCGTCAATCGCCAATAATGTTCGTCAGGTGACAGCATTCCAGATTCGACCAAATGTCTGCGATCGGCATAGGATGTGAAGGAAAAGGCACCATACCGATATGGAATAAACTCGTAAAATGCGTTGACATCACACTCCTGGCAACTGAGAAAAAGTAGTTTCTGGAAGTCAAGATTTCCGACAGGACCATTAGCTGATGCCAACAGTGCCAGCAAGTATTTTTGTCGATGAAATATCATAGTGTCCTATTTACATTATACGAGAATATTTCAGCTTTACAAGTTCTCTTACTTCAACGCCGTATAGATTTCTTAAAGACTCTCGATACTAACTTCCAGTTTTTCGATGATCTCACCAGCGAGAATGTCAGGGTAAAGTAAAGGGTCACCATCTCTGGGAGCTCGGCATAAAGCATGGCAGAAGCGCGCAACGGGTTGAAGCGGTTGTTCGTAAAATATTATTTCTTTCTATATTCGTCTCAATTCTCCATTATTGATTCTTATGTTTTTGTAATCCCATTGTATGCTTAGTGCTTCATCAAGCCACTTATTAAGTTCGTTTTCGTTTGTTTCTTCAATTTTTGTATATACCCTTTCCGCAGCTTTGAATTTCCCGATTGGACTTAGCCCCTTGTTGCTGAAGGATTGTCCACTCCAAAAAAGTAGTGCAATTCCATTTTTCTTTTTTGAATATCCGACTATCGGATTTTCGTCTATAAACCATACAGGAGCACCATGGTACATTTTTGATGTAGCGTTCTTCAGTTTTAGATTAATCAAACCGCAGAGTTTTATGCAAATGTCTTTCAGGGTGCCTTCAAATTGATTGTTGTATTCTTCAAATTGATCCATAATCCTCCGATATCTTGCTTGATCGAAGCAACATCTTTTATATGCTGGACGTATTTGCGCGCGTAGCATCAGGCTAATAAGTATGATGTCCTTCTTCGTAAAATACTTTTGAATAATCTATTTTCCATTAATATATTGTAGTTAAAACAAATATAACTCTTTTATACAACATAGCTATTTCAGCTCCATATAGTTGATCCGACTAACATAAGCTTAACCTTTAAAGCCTGGCCCGAGCTACTGCGAGGGATTGGCGTGGTTTGTGCATGTGATTTCTGCACAAACCATGCCAAAAGGCTTTATAAGGTTGAAGCATTTGTTAGGATTCTTTTTTAAGACATTGCACTCATATCTTGTTCAATATCAAGAATACTCTTGTGTATTAATTTTTTAAATTTGTATTGCGCGTCATCTATATTTTTAAACTGAATACCGATATAACTTAGTAGTTTTATTATCATATCGTCAGAATATTCATCATAATTGGGTATATATTTTGATTTTATGCCTTTTTTAGTTATTTCTTTATATACTCTAGATATCTTTTTAATTTTAAGCTCTTCACATTTATACCTTTTCATCTGTCTATTTATAAAGTGATCTATTGAAAATAATTCTTGAATATTTTCTGTTTGTGAAAAAAAGAACATCCATCCATACTTTTTGTTTTCCCAAATAAATCCGGTAATTCTCAAGTTTACTCTAAACTCTAGTTTTTTTGGATTTTTTTTTGCCTGATGCTTATATATTGTTAGAAGACGTATAATAGATTCTTTGAATTTCCTTTTGCTCTTTAATCGAATTGATACTTTTCTATTTGAAAAACAATATCCAAGGTAATCAAACTTATCATGAATTGGTGCAACCTTATACTTATCCCCATCATTAAAGACTAACTTGTATTTTTCAATTTCTTTGAATAATTTATTTTCTAAATACTTCCTATTATCAAAATTACATAAAATTAAAATATCATCAACGTACCTATAGTACTTAATATTTCTTATCTTTGAGATCTCTTTATCAAATGGAGTTAGATATACATTTGCAAGAATATTTGCTATAGATAAACCTTGCGGAACTCCTTTATCCCTGACAAAAATATCATCAGCTTTGTAAGCAGAATTTGTATTTTTAATAGACGCCATAAGCAATTTTATAACTTCAACTTTTCTAATTTTTGTTTTAACTTGTTTTAATAGTATCTCGTGATCTATGCTTGGGTAATAATTTTTAACATCTAGCTTAATAAAGCAATTATACTGTAAGTCTTTAATACTTTTTGATATATCTGCAATTTGAGTATGCAGCCTTCTTTTTACTAATTGTTCGGTAAATGCACTTTCAAGTATTTCGAATAATGCTCTTAAGACTAATCGATCTCTCAAAGTTGGCTTTTCAACAATTCTTGGACAACTATTGTAGCCTTTTGAAAGTAATTTTGCTTTATAGACAGTAAAACTATACGTTCCTGCCTTACACTTAGTAATAATTAACTCTGTGTGCAATGCAAAATCACGTCGAAACTGATGGCTTGTCATTCCATCAATTCCTGAAGTTGCATTTAATCCAATTTTATCATCAAATATTGATAATAAAGCTTTATTTGTAAATATTTTATTAAATTTTTCTGCAGAATTTAACTTAATAGCCATATAAATATTCCTATCGGGATAACTAAGTAAATCAGAATTATTATTAGCCAAACTACTATATTTCGTATAATAAAATAGCTCCATTCAAAAAATGATGGATTTGGAACAGTATTATTCTCAGAAGGATTTGTGGTTTTTCTAAGAAAACACTGAATAATTACTTTTTTATAATCATATTCTGAGTGATTTTCAGTTTCCCTAAGCAATTGATCATATTGATCTTCAATATTCGCTGTACTATCATTTCTGTTTTCTGCAGAATAAGCATCACTTATTAGTTTCCCGATACTAATATATTGTTCTTTTACTTGTCGGCATTCTTGTTTAAAATCTTTCTGCGATAGTAAAAGCGATACAACTAATACAATAATCGAACCGAGCACTGAAAAGGTGTTTCTAATAGAGGAATCAACATTAGAAGGTATGATAGATACAGCAATAAGTAAAATTGAATACCACGGAATCAAGTAAGTACAGATTTTATAATTGAAATTCAATCTTTTTTCCATATTAATACGTACTTTTCTTGTAATCCACATTCTATCACTTAGCTTATTCATAACTACTCCAAAAAAAAGGGGGAATTCTTATAGGAACACCTTAACAACGCTTCTTGCAAAGCTTATCTCTCGATAAAAGCATTACTGCTTTTTTGAATAGAACACCTACAATGTAAGCTGTGTAAACACAAAGAATCCCCCCAATAATCACAAAGTAATCCTAACAATTATTATACCGTTTATCATAAACTACTATTTAGGTAATCTATTCGCCAGTAACATATGACACCATCATTAGATGTTATATCTCTTTGAGTGATTCCGCAACATTTTTCGTGATTCTTATAATCCTACGTAAGTAATGAAGAGTAATGCAACTAACGCGATGGGCGCCTTACCATGCATTAACAAAGCCAAGGGTCAATTTACAGCAACTGCCCGCAATCGACAAACTCTTGATATCGTTTTTGCTATTTTTTTAAAATACTTGACGCATCGACAATGACTAGCATTTTCTCTTTACACTCATCCCAAAGCCGCGGCTCAGTAACTAGCTCGCACATAAAATGCGCGACATTAGCCATGGCGGTGGCTTTAGGCTTGAAAAGACTGCTCACAAGGCTCTCGTGTACCTTGTACTCGCTCACGTCGCCCTCTGTGAGGCTATCCGGGCGCACGACAACCCACTGGATTGCGGGATCGACGAGGCCGATCCTGTCGCGAAGGTAGTCGGCCGCATTCTGATTATCCGAGGCGGGGGGCACGAGGCCGCGCATGACCCAGAGAAGGGCCTTTTCCAAAACCCCCCGCCGCGCATCGGCAGCGCCTGGCACGTTGACCGAAACACTGCTCATGAGCACGAACTTGACCGCTTTTTCGGGCTTGAGAGCCTGAACAGCCGCGCAAGCCCTGGCGACGACCTGCGCCACAAGATCCCTGGGCTGACCGAAAATGCCTTTCATTGTCGTGGTTGTGTGGCCGAGGCAGGAAATGATCGCGTCGCATCCGGCGACGTACCGGCTAAGCTCGTCGTCGCCTAACGACAATAAATCGGCCTCGATTACCTCAAGCCCCTCCTTGCCGGCAACTCCTTCGGGCAGCCTGGCGCTTGAACGGACGATCGCGCGGACGGTGACTCCGCGTTCCAGAAGCTGCCTGAGGACGCGGCCGCCGGTGCGCCCGGTGCCACCCAATAAAAGCACGGTGATGTTCACGATTCTTCCTCCGAATAGTGGAACACCTCGTTCAGCGGCACGCCGAACACGTTGGCGATTCGGAAGGCCATCTCCAGCGAAGGAGAATAACGGCCCTGCTCTATCGCGATTATTGTCTGCCTGGTCACACGCACGCGGTCCGCGAGCTCGGCCTGGGTCATCTCGCCCGCGGCGAACCTGAGCGTCCGAATGCTGTTGGTCACCCTCATCGACGAGTCCATGATCAATAACCCCTGCGGTAGATGACGATCTTGACCACGGAGGACACGAGCCCCCCTATCATCATGGTCAAAAAGAGGGCGTTCGCGATCCAGAACTGGTCAGCCCTCACCATGGCGAGGGCTATGACGCCGAGAATGCCCACCGACGCGACGTAGTAGCCGACAAGCTCGCCGCGGCGGTTGATGTGGTCATCCCTCTCGTCTTTGCGGCCGATATCGTCCGCCGAGCCCCTGTGTCGTATCTCGGCAGCGACGGCGGAGCCGATCGACATGAGTATCATGCCAACGATCGTCGCGACGATAATGGCTCCGATGGCCATGAGCATTGGTTTCTGATAGGCGATATGGGCCAGCGGCACGCTTCCCATCTGATTGAGAACAAAGGAGCAATAAATTCCCGTGACCAGCACGGTCACAATGGTTGAAACCCAGGTGGCTCTCTCTTCGTACGACATCGAAACCTCCAACATGTCAAGAATGTTTGACATGTGCTAATGTAAAGCTATCTATACATTATGTCAAGGATGTTATACAAAAAAATATTATTCAGTGAGCAGGGTGCGTGACCAAACGGGAGCCGATTCCCGATTGGTCATGACTTTTCGGGAATCCGTTTCATTTTAGTCCTTTGTAAAGCGCAGAAGCCGCCCGGAATGACGCCCGGGCGGCTCTCAATATTTTTAAAATTTTTATTTAATCAGATCGATCACGTTTTCGGCGACGAACCATTTGGTGCCGTTGAAAACCGCCACGCCATCCGAATCCACGGCCTCGCCGTTCAGATAGACGACGCTTTTATTGCGGGGTATGCGCAGTGTCTTGTCGCCCTTGGCGGCGACGAGCGCGATGTTTTCAGGATCGGTCTTGTCCACCGAAACGGAGGCGCCCATCTTGGAGAACATCGAGACCGCGTCCAGGAAGAGGCGGGAGGTCGTCGCCTCGAGATCGACGTTCATCGTCGCGGCCATATAGGTGGCTATATCAGTGTTCTTCACCAGGCCGGAGAGTCTTTTGCCGAAAGGATCGTAGCCGTAGAGGACGACATCCTCGCCGGTATGTCCGTTGGTGGTGAAACCGATCTTCGCGCGGGCGGCGACCATGGGACCGATCGCGTAATTCAAGGAACCGGACTTCGCGGCGGCAATCGCGGCGACCTCGGCTTCCGTCAGGTCGGAGATTCCCATGTTGGCGGCGACGACTTCCCTTATCGCCTCTTCCTTGGAACGATCGGCCGCCTTGGCCGCGAGCGTCGCAGCGAGCGCCGCCTCGAGCCCTTCGCCGGTGAGGCTCGCACGCTTGAGCGGATTGATGAAGGTGGTCCAGGAAGTCTTGTCGTAGCCGGAACTGATCGAGCGATCCCCAATCGAGATGCCCGAATTGCCATGGTCGGTAGCGGCGATGACGACGGTGTTGCCGTCCTGCTTCGCGAAGTCGAGGGCCACCTTCACCGCGTCGTCGAAGGCGATTATGTCGGTGACGAGAGCGACAGGATCGTTCGCGTGCGCCGCCCAGTCGATCTTGGAGCCTTCCACCATGAGGAAGAATCCCTTCTTGTTCATCGAGAGGATTTCAATGGCCTTGGCCGTCATTCTGGCGAGCGAGGGTTCGTTTCCCGAATCCCTGTCGATGTCGTAGGACATCGCGGTGGAAGTCGTGGTCTTGCCGAAGGTGCCGACGAGCCTGTCGCCTCTGAAGGCGCGCAGGTCCGAGGCGTTGTCCACGTAGCCGTAGCCCCGCGACGCGAGAATGGCTTTCATGTCCTCTTTATCCTTTCTGGCTTCCGCGTTCAGGTAAGGCGTTCCTCCACCGAGGATGACATTGAGCCCGTTGTACACAATCTGTTCGGTCAGGTTGTCGTAATTGGAGCGGGAAGGATCATGGGCGCTGAAATCGGCCGGCGTCGCGTGCATGAACTCGCTCGTGCTGATTATGCCGGTGGAGCGGCCGCTCAGGCGCGCGGCCTCGAGGATCGTCGCCACCGGGCGCGATTCATCGGCCTCGGGAACCGCGACCCCAGGAAGCAGGTACAGCTTGCCGATGCTTGCCACGTTTCCCGTCTGGGAAGCCCAGCCCGTGGCGAAGGCCGATCCGGCGGGCGCGGAATCGGCGATGGTCCCATCTGAACTCCATGTGCTCACGAGACCGCAGGCGATTTCATCCAGCGCCAGCGGGCTTCCTTTATAGAATCTGGCCAGGGTAGTGCCCGCCACGCTCATGCCGTCAGGAATGAGCATTATCACGTTCTGGGCGAAGGCCCGCGCTCCCATGCCCAGAATCAGCATCGCCAGGACGACCCCGTTCTTCATGCTTCTTTTCATTTTCACTCCTTATCCCCGCAGGGGTTGCCTGAGGATAGCTTGTGAATGTTAAGGGCTCTTTTTCTTTCCATGAAAAATTGGTAAAAACAGAGGTTCATGCCGCGTATGTTCGCTTCCCTACAGACCGAATGTTTGAAGCGATGCCGTACAAGTTCTGGAATCCTGAGAACGCAAAGAGAGGCTGTCTACTAAGTTCAAGCAGACAGCCCCTTTTCATATGCCTTGCGCGTGTCTCGGGATTATAGCCTGATGAATTCTCGAACCAGTCCGCCGCCCGAAGGGGTAAGGGTCATAATCGAATTGTCGCTGCTAAATGAATAGAAATCGACCTGATTCTCCGAAGATCCAGTCCATGTCATGGTGAGAGTCGTGCTGTCAGAGATCCAGACTCCTGTGGTAGTGGCACCCACGCTCAGAATCGTCACGGTTCCAAGGCTGGTACCGTCCGAATTGAAGTCATAATTAGTGGTTATGCCCAGCGTTGTGTTTTCCCATGTCCCGACTATAGGGTTCAGGATCGAGGAAAGGTTGCAGCCGGTAACAATGAGCAACGCGACAAGTGCGATCGCAGCGAATTTTTTCAAAATGTACTCCTTAGTCTGAGTACAAGTTACTCGCGGCGCATCGCATCGTCTGTGCGGTACCGCACTGACTCCCTATCGGCAAAGCCGTATCCCCAGAATATCGCGAAGGGTATAGGATAAAAGATTTTTCCGCCCCGGATACTGGATTCGAGCAGAGTGGTTCAACCCGCGCCGCGAGTTCTTTTATAGGTGAGTGGATAATTAGGGCGCCCGCTGAGAATCAGCGGGCGCCCCTACATTTGCCGCGATCGGCAAGCATTATATAGCTGTGATATCGGGTAACAGCCGGACGAATTCTTCCTTCACGACTTTATAGCATTCGCAGACGCGCGCTTCGAGTCCGGGTCGGTCCAGAACGGTGAGGCAGCCACGGCTGTAGCTTATCAGGCCGGCATCCTGCAGTTTTCCCGCGGCTTCGGTAACGCCCTCGCGGCGCACTCCCAGCATGTCCGCGATCAATTCCTGGGTCATGTTGAGAACATTCCCGGATAGCCGATCCATGCTCAGCAAAAGCCAGCGGCAAAGCTGCTGGTCGATGCTGTGGTGCCTGTTGCAGATAGCCGTCTGAGCCATCTGCGCCAGCAAGGCCATGATATAGCGCATGAAAAGATGCTGCATCGCCGGATCGCGGTCAAATTCCCGTTTCAGCAGATCGCCGGGCAGGCGATAGGCGGTTCCTTCACTCTGAACCAGCGCGCGGCTCAGCATGGACGCTCCTCCCATGAACAGGGCCACGCCCACGACGCCTTCCCTGCCGACAACGGCGATTTCGGCGGTGGAACCGTTTTCGAGCACGTTCAACAGCGAAACGATAGCGGTGGTGGGGAAATAAATGTAATGGGTCTTGCCGCCCGCCTCGCTGATGGTCTCTCCCAGGAAGAGTTGCACGCGTTCAAGATGGGGCAGGAGTCTTTGATACTCAAACTCGGGAAGCGCCGCGAGCAGGTGGTTCTGGCGAGGGTTGGGGGCGTAGGGAGGGCTCGATAAAATGGCCAAAAAGCTCCTCCTTGCCATTTATTTCAATTATTAATCAGTATTTTCGCAAGCCCGGGCAAAGATGTCAATATATAGAAAATCGGGACGTATCGACAGCGCTATGTGCGCTACCGCACAGATGGAAGCTCGTTTCGTCGATATTCCTAAACTGGATGAAGGAGGATGCTTCTTGAACCAGCTCCTGCGTATTCTCATAATCGACGATTCGGAAGAAGACGCCAGCCTTATGCGGCAGTCACTCCAGATCGGTGGCTATGATGCGATTTCCGAAATTGTCGATTCCTCGGAGGATATGCTTGCCGCCTTGAAGCATCAGAATTGGGATGTCATCACCTCGGACCACGGCATGCCTCATTTCAGCGCTCCGGCGGCGCTTAAGATCGCCACGGAAACATGCCCTCTCGTGCCTTTCATCATCGTATCCGGGGAAATCGACCTCAATCTCGCCGTCTCCCTCATGAGAAACGGCGCTAAAGACTACATCACAAAAACGGAGCTATCCCGATTGGTTCCGGTTATCGAGCGCGAACTCCACGAAGTGAAACTGCGCAAGGAAATCCAGAAGATAGAGAGCGCCCTGAAGCGCTCGGAAACCCGTTACCGGCGGCTCTTCGAGACCGCCGAGGACGGGATATTGATACTCGACGCGATAACAGGCCAAATCCTCGACGTGAATCCCTTCCTTATCAAGATATTGGGATATTCCAAGGACGATTTTCTGGGAAAGATGCTCTGGAATCTCGGTTTCTTTCACGACGAGGCAGAATCGAAAAAAGCTTTTGCCGAACTGCAGGAGAAAGGCTACGTCCGCTACGAGAACCTTCCTCTGGAAACAAGCAGCGGAAAAAAGATTTCCGTCGAATTCGTCAGCAATACCTATATGGTCAACGATATAAAGGTAGCCCAATGCAACATACGCGACATATCCGAACATCTTAAAGACGAAAAGGAAATCAACAAACTCAATTCGGAATTGGAGCAGCGCGTTCAGGAACGAACCCAGCAGCTCGAGGCCCTCAACAAGGAACTCGAAGCCTTCGGCTATTCCGTATCCCACGATCTGCGCGCCCCGTTGCGGCGCATCATGACGTTTACGGCAGCCCTTAAGGAAGACATCAAGACCAAACAATGCGCCGGAAGCAACGAACTGATTGAAAAAATCAACAGCAACACGCAGAGGATGGACCAGCTCATCGGCGCCTTGCTGGACCTTTCGCATCTAACGCGTCAACCGCTGAAACACGGTATCGTGGATTTGAGCGGCCTTGCCCACAGCATAGCCAACGAGCTTCTGCAAAGCCAACCCGATCGCAAAGTCGTCTTTACCATCGCCGATGGAATAAAGGTCAACGGAGATAGCCAATTGCTTCGCAGCGTTATGGAGAATCTATTGGGCAACTCCTGGAAATACACATCCAAGAAGGCCGCCGCCGCTATTCAATTCGGCGTCTCGCAGCAATCCTCCGGCGACAACGCCTATTTCATCAAGGATAACGGCGCCGGTTTTGACATGGCCTATGCCAACAAGTTGTTCGGCGCCTTCCAGCGATTGCACAGCGAAAAGGAATTCCCCGGAATCGGTATCGGGCTGGCGACCGTGCAAAGAATAATCAACAGTCACAAGGGGCAAGTCTGGGCCGAAAGCGTCATGGGAGAAAGCACCATATTCCACTTTACGCTCGGAAAAGATTAGAAAACCAGCAGGACGCGGCGTCGGAATTCCATTGCGATCGCTCTCGAAGATCGATACAATTCCTTGAGATATGCCGTTGACGGCATGCGCAAGGAGTCACGATGATCCAAAGACCGCACAGTATCTTCCTTGCGGGAGAAAAGCCCCGCCTTGTCGGAATAATCCAAAACCTCGCTCCTGAATTCGACTACATCAGCGTACTGGGGACCGACGACCGCGGCTTATCCTATTACGCGACGCCCGGAGAAACCCGGACCGCGGAACCGATGTGGGTCCAGCGCGGTTTCGTATTCAGGGCGCAGGACGAGGGCAAGGTCGCCGAATACGCCTGCCCGCTCCTCCCGGGCAAAACACCGGCCGAAACGGCCGAGATTGTGTCGAAGGAACTCCGAAAACTGCTCGATGGGGAAAATGCCCTGCGTTATCCGCCCATTCCCGACGAAGCCCTCGTCGAGGAATTCCATGGCTCCATCGATGAAGACCCCTTCGCCGCCGATCCCGAGGCGGTATTGTCCCGCCTTACGGCGATACGGGAAAAACTCACCGACGGAAAGATCGTCGTGATGGCCCAGTCCCGCTACGAATTCGTCGATGTATCCAGGATCTTCATTTCCCCTCGCCGCTCCCTTTTCCAGAGTTTCGCCTGGTCTCAGGCATACCTCTTCGGCGTCGCGCGCAAAGGCCAGAGCTCTAAGATGTCCTATCGCCCCGTTTCGGGCAGAAAGGGTCTGGAAATTCTCCGCGAGTTGGAAGGCAAACTGCCGGAACTCACCGCTGAGCTTGCCTCCCTCCTCGATGCCGTCAGAATCGAGCCGGGCGAATATGAGGTCATCCTCGATTCCGACATGACGGGCACCCTCGCGCACGAAGCCTTCGGTCACGGCGTCGAAACCGATATGTTCTTCAAGGGCAGGGCTAAAGCCGTCGAATACCTCGGCAAGCGCGTCGGTTCGGATCTCGTGACGATGTACGACGGCGCTGATGGCGTCGATCAGTGCGGCTCCTTCCTCTTCGACGATGAGGGAACCAAGGCCACGAAGACGAAAATCATCGACAAGGGCATTCTGCTCGGCGGCATCTCGGACGCGCTTTCGGCCCTAGCCCTCGGCATCCCCCTGACCGGAAACGGGCGCCGCGAGGCGTTTTCCCACAAGGCTTACGCCAGGATGACGAATACGTATTTCGCGCCGGGCTCGTCGAAGCTCCAGGACATGATTTCTTCCGTCAAAAATGGATGGATGCTCTCCAGGCTCACCTCGGGCATGGAAGATCCCCGCAACTGGGGCATTCAGCTGCTCTGCCTCGTCGGCAGGGAAATCGTGGACGGAAAATTCACCGGAAAGGTGGCGAGTCCTGTCGTCTGCTCTGGCTATGTCCCCGATGTGCTCCAGGCCATCGACATGGTTTCCGACGATTTCGAGCTCGCCGGTTCGGGGGCATGCGGCAAGGGACACAAGGAATTGGCGAAGGTTTCTTCCGGCGGCCCCTGCGTCAGGACAAAGATGAGGTTGGGATGATGAAAGACACAATAATCGCGGCAATAGGGAAAATAAATTCGGGAAAGGGGCCGAAGGTAGCCGACTGGCGGCTTATCGGCACGGAAATTTCGCGTGGCGAGCGGTATTTCGTCAAGACGGGCACCGAGCTGGCGAGGACCGTCGAGGAAACGCGGTATTCGCTCACGGTCTATGTGGACGCCGAGGTTTCGGGTAAAAAGGTTCGGGGCGACGCCACCGTCACGATCCAGCCCAGCCACGGGGAAGCGGAAATCGAGGCGAAAATCCTCCAGGCTGTCTTCGCCGCGTCCAAATCGAAAAATGCCTGGTTCGACCTGCCCGGTCCCTCCGCGCCCAAGGTTGTCCTCCCCGTTTCGGGCTTCGACAGGCTGGACGGGCAAAACCGGATGAAATCCGTCCGGGACGCCTTGTACGCCCCCGAGGCGGAAATCGCCGCGGGCGCTGCGGCGGCGGGCGCCGCGGCCGAACCTGACTCCACGGCCGGTCTTCCCCGCATCAACGCCCTCGAGATTTTCCTCTCCCGCGAGGATAAAACCTTCTCCAACTCCAGAGGCCAGGAATTCCGGACCTCCGCCTGGAAAGGATACTCCGAATTCGTCGTCGAGGCCGATTCCCGAAAGGGTATGGTCGAGCTTTTCGACGATATAGAATTCTCCGATCCCGATGCCGGACGCCTTGCCGAGGCCACGCGATCCAGGCTCGTCCAGGTAAGGGACAGGGCGATGGCGATCCCCATGGGCGCACTAAAGGACCTCCCCGTCATTCTCTCGGGCAGGGAAGCGGAAGAAGTCTTCGCCTGGTTCTTCGGAAATTCCACGACGAGCGCCATCTTCACCAAGTCTTCGTCCTTCGTTCAGGGGGCCAATGTCCAACAGGCCGAAGGGGGCGGAAAGGTCGAGGATCCCCTCGACCTATGGGCCGAACCTTTCATCCAGGGACTCCCCGCCTCTTCGGCCTTCGACGCGGACGGATTCCCCCTCGAACGCTGCGCCGTCATCGAAGGCGGCTATCTCAAAACCCTTGTCGGCGCCATCCGCTACGCCGACTGGCTGGGCGTGGAGCGGAAAGGCTCATTCCCGCTGTTCTCCGTATCGCCGGGTTCCATGAGCATGGCCAAGATGTTCGCGAAGCCTCACCTGGCGCCCGTCATGTTCTCGGACTTCAGGCTCGACGCGGTCACGGGCGACTTCGGCGCCGAAATCAGGCTCGCTTATTGGTTTGACGGGAAAAAGCGCGTCCCAGTGACAGGCGGATCGATCTCCGGATCGGTATCCGAACTTCGGTCCGGCATGAGACGTTCCTCGGAATGCGCCCTCGCCTCCCGCTCTCTCTGCCCCAAGGCATTGCTGCTGAATGGCGTTTCGATTACGGGGGCGGCTTTTTTATAAAATATGCGCGTTACTGAACATTTTTCGGATCAGTGGATCGCCTTCAGGAGAGCCTCGACCTTGTCCGTCTTCTCCCAGGTGAAGTTTTCCCGGCCGAAGTGGCCGTAGGCGGCCGTCGCCCGGTAGATGGGATTCTTCAGCTGGAGCGTGTCGATTATGGCGCGCGGCGAGAGATCGAAAACCTTGGTGACGGCGGCCGCGATGGCGTCCTCGTCCACCTTGGCCGTCCCGAAGGTCTCCACGCGGACCGAAACGGGCTCGGGCACGCCGATCGCGTAGGCGAGCTGGAGCTCGCAGCGTTCGGCCAGCTTCGCGGCGACGATGTTTTTCGCCACATAGCGGGCCATGTAGGCCGCCGATCTGTCCACCTTGGAGGGATCCTTTCCGGAGAAGGCGCCGCCGCCGTGCCGGCCCATGCCGCCGTAGGTGTCGACGATGATCTTGCGGCCGGTGAGGCCCGTGTCGCCGGCGGGACCGCCGATGACAAAACGACCGGTCGGGTTGATATAGTAGCGGGTGGCCGAATCGAGCAGGCCCGTGGGCCCCAGCACCGGCGCGATGATTTTCTCTATGAGCGTGCCGCGGATCTCGTCGTAGGGAAGTTCGCTCCCCGAAGCCTTCAGTTCGTCGTGCTGCTGGGACAGGACGACGGCCGAAATCCTCACGGGCTTGTAGCCGTCGTATTCGATCGTGACCTGGCTCTTGCCGTCGGGTCTCAGCCAGGAAATTTCCCTCGCCTTGCGGGCGCGGGCGGCTTCCCTGAGAATCTTGTGCGCCAGGATGATCGGGGCCGGCATAAGTTCGGGCGTTTCGTCGCAGGCGAAGCCGAACATCATGCCCTGGTCGCCCGCGCCCTGTTTGCCCTCGTATTCCTTGAGGCCATGGCCTTCGACGCCCTGGGCTATGTCGGGCGACTGATTGTGGATCGAGTTGAGGACGGCCATCGAGGCGCAGTCGAGGCCATATTCGGGATTGGTGTAGCCTATTTCCTTTACGACTCTGCGCGCTACTTCCTGGATGTCCACATAGGTGCGCGTCGTTATCTCGCCGCCGACGAGGACGAGGCCGGTGGTGGCGAAGCACTCGCAGGCCACGCGGCTATGTCTGTCCTTCTCGAGGCAGGCATCGAGGACGGCATCGGAAATCTGGTCGCAAAGTTTGTCGGGGTGTCCTTCGGAAACCGATTCGGACGTGAAAGGTCTCAAAGCTTTGATCACAATACCCTCTTTAGCAAGAATTTTTTACCCGCCCGCAATTTGGAGAACTCGGCGGGACCATCCCGAATCGGAAAACTTCCTTCGAAAAGGCTTTAGCGGGAGTTTATTGTTTCAGGCGCAAAGAGTCAACATCGGCGGCCCATGCCGGCCACCGGAAAATCGGAAGATATTTCATTGGAGGATCAATCTTTCCGATACTGATACCATGGGCAGGAAACGCTCCCGCGGCATCGGTTCCGCGTTCACCTTCATCCTCGTCATTCTCTGCGCGGTGCTCTTTCGCCCCGCGCCCGCCGGCGCCGACGCGGGGGAAATCCCTCTGCCGACGCTTACGCCCTCCCGCACGAGGAATTCCATACTCGCCGCGGCCGAGCGCCATCTCGGCACTCCCTATGTTTATGGAGGAGAAAGCGTACAGGGCGTCGACTGTTCGGGATTCGTGTTTCTCGTTTTCCGGGAAGCCACCGGTCATTCTATACCGCGCACCGTGATCGAACAGGGCCTTTGGGCGATGATCATTCCCAAAAGGGAACTCAAGCCCGGCGATCTCGTCTTTTTCAACCTCGGCCCGGATGCCCCGGCGCCTAAATCCAAACTTTTCGCCAAGACCGCGGATGGAACGAAGGCCCTCGCAAGCGCGGCCGATCACGTGGGCATCTATGCCGGAGACGGGCTTTTCATGCACGCGGCGAGCGCCGGCGCGAAAACCGGCGTCATAAGGAACTCTCTTTCCGAACCTTCGTGGGCCAGGCGCTTCCTCTTCGCGGGAAGAATCGTACCCGCGTCGGCGCTCTCCGGAATGGCCCTCGACTGGGGCGTATCGGCCAGTTTCGACGCCGAAATTCCCGAGGGCACAAGCCTGGAGGATCTCGGCTTCCGCGGCGCGGGCCTGAGGGTCGCCGTCACCTATCCCCTGTTCAACAATTTTTCCATCGGTCTTCAGGGCCGCCTCGAATGGGACAGCCTCCTGGATACGGTCCGTCTGCCGCTGGAACTCCTCGTCGGCCAAAATCAGGGCTTCTCGCTGTTCGCGGGTCCGGCCCTCACCTTGGGATCGCCCTCCCTCCCAGCCTCGGAAACCGGCCCCGCGCGCGATTACGAAGCGGTCGGCGGCTGGCTGGTCTCGGCGGGCATACGCTGGTCCCCGCAGATGATCCGCTCAGGGGCCTCCAGCGCGGGGCTCTTCGCGGAACTTCGCTTCAACCGCTACCTGCCCCTGCCCGGCCAGGCCATCGACCAGGCAGCCGACCGCCGCGCGACCATCAGCCTGGGCCTAGGTCTTCGCTTCCGCTCCGTACGGTATTAAAACATTCACGATACTGAACAAAAAGGGCGGCAATCGGAAGGAAAACCCTTCGATTGCCGCCCTTTCGCCGATCAGGCGATAGCCCTCGCCCAAGCCAGAATCCGGCCCGGACCAGAGCCCTGTTTAGGCTAACGTCCCGTCTAGACAGCCACCGGGACCTTTTTCTTCTCGCCCATCACGTCCGTCTCGAGAAGCTTGTAGGAGTGAGTCGGGCACTTCTGCACGCAGACGCCGCAGGAGGTGCACTTGGAATAATCGGTGACGGGAATGCCGTTCACCATCGCTATGCACTTTTCGGGACAGCTCTTCACGCAGATTTCGCATTTGATGCAGCCCGTCTTGCAGGTCTTGATCACGTTCGCCTTCACCACGTTCCTGTTGGAGCAGAGGACGATGGAACCCTTCTTGCCTCTCGGAATCATGGCGAAAAGCTTCTGGGGGCATTCAGCGGCGCACATGCCGCAGCCCGTGCAGTTGTCGTAGTTCACATGGGGCAGTCCGTCGGCGCCCATCTCGAGCGCGTCGAACTTGCAGACCGCGACGCAGTCGCCGAATCCCTGGCAGCCCCAGGCGCAGGCTTTCACGCTTCCGGTCGAAAGCTTGGCGGCGCGGCAGGTCTTGATGCCCATGTACTCGCCCTTCTGGAGCGCGAGATCCTTCGTTCCCTGGCACTGAAGGACGGATACGAGATCCTCGACGACGGCGGAAACGCCCATGATCTGGGACACGGCTTCGGCGGTGGAGGCTCCGCCCGCCGAGCATTTATTGGTCGGGGCGCGACCCGTACCGACGGCTTCCGCGTAGCCGTCGCACCCGGGGAATCCGCAGCCGCCGCAGTTGGCGCCGGGCAGGGCCGCGCGCACCTCGTCGATCTTGGGATCGCGTTCAACCTTGAATTTCTTTTCGAACCAGCCCAGCAGAATGCCGATTATAAAGGCGAGCAGGGCGGAAAACGCAGCGGTAATCAATATGGTTGTCATAGCCTACTTCCCTTATTTTATCAGGCCGGCGAAGCCCATGAAGGCCATGCCGATCATGCTCGTCGCGATGAAGAGGATGGGCGTTCCCTGGAGGAACTTCGGCACCGGGCTCGTTCTCATCCTCTGGCGCACGCCCGCCAGCAGTATCATCGCCAGGAGATAGCCCAGCGAGACACCCACCGCGTAGACGATGGACTGGATGAAGGTATAGTTGAGGGAGATGTTCTCGAAGACTACCGCCGAAATGGCGCAGTTCGTCGTGATCAAGGGAAGATAGATGCCCATGGCGGCGTAGAGGCCGGGGATATTCTTCTTCAGATAGAATTCCACCAGCTGGACGAGGCTTGCCACCACGAGAATGAAGATGATGATCTCGAGAAACTGAAGATGGAGTGGCGCCAGAACGAAGTGGTAGAGCGGCCAGGTGACCGCGGTGGCCATCACCGTCACGAAGGTCACGGCCATGCCCATGCCGAAGGACTGGCCCACGTCGTTCGTCATCCCGATATAGGAGCAGAGCGCGATGAAGCGCATCAGGATGATGTTGTTGATGAGCACGCTGACGATAAGGATTTTCATCAGATCCATTATGCGCTCTCCTTTGCGTCCGCTTTCTTGTTGGAGCGTCCCTTCATCCAGATGTTGAACGAGATGAAGAGGCCGAAGATGAGGAATCCGCCGGGAGGCAGAATGAAGAAGAGGATGGGCTTGTACGATTCAGGCATTACCTGGATCCCCGCGAAGGTTCCGTTGCCGAGAAGTTCGCGCAAGGCGGACATTCCCACGAGCACCCATGTGTAGCCCAGGCCCATGCCCAGGGCGTCAAAGATGGCGGGGAGAACTTTCTGCTTGTAGGAGAAAGCTTCCACGCGGCCCATGATTATGCAGTTTACGACGATGAGGGGAATGAAGACGCCCATGCTCTTGGAGAGTTCGGGAAGATAGGCCTTCATCGTAAGGTCGACGATCGTCGTGAACGCGCCGATGATGATGAGGAATATGGGCATTCGCACCGAGCTGGGGATCACTTTCCTGAAACCCGAAACGATGATCTCGGAGAAGAGGAGCACGAATGTCATCGCGAGCCCCATGCCGACGCCGTTCGATACGTTGGAGGTCACGGCGAGGGCCGAGCAAAGGCCTATCATCAGGATGAGCAGCGGATTCTCGAATACGAGCCCCGCCTTGAATACTTTCCAGAGGTTTTTCATGTCACTTGCCTCCCGTCGTTTCGGCGGCGGTTTCGGCTGCCGCGGGCTGGCCTTCTGTGGTCGCGGGCGCTGTCGCGGACGCGACTGTCGAATTCTCGAGCCATAGCGCGGCGGCGTCGGCGGCCGTCTTTATGATGCGCGTCAGGGATTTGGAGGTTATCGTCGACGCGGTAATGGCCACGACGTCCTTCTTGACTTCAAAGGCATCGGTGATGAACTTCCCGGCGAACTGGCCGGGGAAGGTGATCTTCTCGGCCTTCTTGACGAAATAGCCCGCGTTTTTGGCGTTGGCGCCGAGGCCGGCCGTATCGTTGAGTTCGAGAACGCTCACGCCGGCGATGCTGCGGTTGAGGTTTACCCCAACGAGAAGCTTGGCCGCGCCGCCGTAGCTGGAGCCCGTCGCCTTTATCGCCAGCCCGAGGGGGGCGAGCGCGGATTTGACGAAGAAGGCTTGTTCGAACTTGATGCCCTCGACGCTCGAGCTGACCGTCGACGAGACATCCTCGAAGCTTTCGGCGTCGGGGAAAATATTCTTGAGCGATTCGTTCAGGGCTTTCTCGCTCTGCATCGCTATGGCCGATTCGGTGACGGAGTAGACCACGGCAAGCGCCGCGCAGCCGACCGCCGCGAAAATGGCGAGGATGAGGCCCAGCCTTGTGATTCCTTTCATCGGGAGGCCTCCTTGGACGGTTTCGCCGGCTTGACGGGAGGCAGGTATCCGTATTTCTTCACTCTAAGCTTGTTGAGATAGGGCGTCACGATGTTCATGGTGAGGATGGCGTAGGTCACGCCCTCGGGGAATCCGCCCAATTTCCTGATCAATATGACGAGGAGACCGATCCCCACGCCGAAGACAGCCTGGCCCAAGGGAGTAAGCGGCCTGGTCGAATAGTCGGTCGCCATGAAGAAGGCGCCGAAAACGAGACCGCCCGACAGAACCGCGAAGAAGGGGTTCATGCCGAATATCCACGCGAAGACGAAGGCCGATCCGATCACCGAGACGGGGACGATCCACTGGACGATGCCGATCGCGATGAGGAAGATTCCGCCCAGGAGGATGAGGAGGATGGAACTCTCCCCGAGCGAGCCGGAGCGATAGCCCATGAAGAGCTGGCGCATGAAGGCGCCGACATCGGAGGCGCCGAAATAGGTGGCCACGTCGGCGAGGGACGAACCTTGTTTAATGAGAGCGAGCGGCGTGGCCGTGCTCAAGGCGTCAGCCGCGAGGGGCAGGCCGTTGGGCATGGACCAGGTGGTGATCGCCGCCGGGAAGCTCATCAATAGGAAGGCGCGGCCGATCAACGCGGGGTTGAAGGGGTTCGCGCCCAAGCCCCCGAAGAATTCCTTGGCCACGACGATCGCGAAAACGGCGCCGAGGGCGGCCATCCAGAGCGGCGTCTTGGGAGGGAGAATCAGGGCGAGCAGAAGGCCGGTGATGACGGCGGAAAAATCGCCTACCGTTGTCGTGGCCTTGATCAGCTTCCGGAAAAGGTATTCCGCGGCGACGGCCGCCGCGACGGATACGAAAACAAGGGCGAGCGCCGAAAAACCATAGAGGTATACGCCATAGCCGACGGCGGGAATCAAGGCGATGATGACGGAGAGCATCATGCGCGAGGTGGTCACCGGCGTGAACGAATGGGGGCTCGAAGAGAGCAACATGCCTTTAGCGGGCATTCTGGGCCTCCTTTTGCTTCAATGCGCGAAGAACCTGCTTGCCTACCCTGAAGCGCTGCACCAGATGGCGATGCGCCGGGCATACGAAGGAACAGGTTCCGCATTCGATACAGTCAAGGAGTCCGATCTTTTCGGCTTCCTTATAGTCTTCTTCCTCTATCGCCACGGCGAGAAGGGCGGGCGACAGCCTGCAGGAGCAGGCTCTCATGCATCTGCCGCAGCGGATGCATGTTTCCTCGTCGTAGTGCCTCGCTTCCTCGGCGTTGAGAAGAAGCACGCCGGAAGTGTTTTTCTGGACGGGAATCTGATAGTTGGGAACGGCGACGCCCATCATGGGACCGCCGTAGATGATCATCGCGAGCGCCGCTTCGTCCACCTGGGCGAGTCCCGCGGCGATAATGTCGGCGACGGGAGTGCCAATCGGCGCGATCACGTTTACCGGCTTCGTGCATGCTCCGCCCGAAATCGTAAGCCCGCGCTCTATGAGAGGCTTGCCTTCCTTGAAGGCGTCCACCATGGCGCAAAGCGATCCGATATTTTGGACAACGCAGCCGACATCCATGGGAAGCCCGCCGGAGGGGACTTCCTTGCCGGTTATCGCCGCGATCAGCATTTTTTCGCCGCCCTGGGGATACTTCGTTTTCAGCAGCTGGACGCGGATTTTCATGCCAGCGCGCGTGCGCGGGCTGGAGGCTATCGCCTTTTCGAGGAGGGGAATGGCGTGAGCCTTGTTTTCCTCCACGGCGATGATGCCTTCAGGGGCATTCACGATTTTCATCGTGATGGCCACGCCTTCGACCACATCCTCGGGACGCTCGATCATCGTCCGCTCGTCAATCGTCAGGAAAGGTTCGCACTCGGCTCCGTTCGCGATCACGAAGGAGATGGGTTTGGAGGGGGCCAGCTTTACGTGCACGGGAAAGCCCGCGCCGCCCATGCCCACGATTCCCGCCGCGCGGACGCGAGCCAGGGCCTCTTCCTTCGTGCAGCTGAATACATCGAGCGGCGGCATGAAATCGACGAGATCTTCCGGTGCCGGCGCCGCCTGTCCCTCTGCCGGAGGAGGCAGGGCTTCGATGATGATGCAGGGGCCATCGTTGTTGTTGGACTGGGTTCTCGGTTCGATCTTCTTGACGACGCCGGCTATGGGGGAATGGACGGGTACCGTCATTCTGCCATCGGCATCGGCAATTTTCTGCCCGCGTTTCACAATATCGCCGACCTTGACCAAAGCCTGGAGCGGAGCTCCGAAGTGCTGGTTAACGGGGACGACGACTTGTTTAACCTCGCGCAGACGTTCGACCGCAAGGCCGCTCGAACGGTCTTTTCTCTCGGGTGGGTGTGCTCCACCTTTAAAGGTCTTTACTGTCATGGCGGAAAAAATCTCCTTTGCAGGTAATATCCGCTTTCGTGCGTGTCCCGTCGAAAATGAAAAGTGGACACGATGAATGGGTGGGAAATCGCGAAATTCTAACCCAAATAATAAAGAACGGTCAAGCCGGAAAGTATGGAAATGTATTTATAAGTCTTTATATCATCTATGATAAGCGTCGCTTTTTTCGATATTATATTATCTATAAAAAAAGCCGGCTTAAACCCTCAAGGGGAAGCCGGCTTTTCAATGGCATCCGGAGAGGATGCGCTACCGTCTGGTTACTTTCTGCCGCGGAACATCACGCGGACCTGCTTGTAAAGGCCTTCGCCTTCGCTCTTCGTCTCGATGTCGACGATGTCGTTCAACGTCGTGTGGATGATTCGGCGCTCGAAGGGATTCATCGGCTCCAGCAGGATCGAGCGTCCGGTCCTCCGCACCTGTTCGGCGGATTCATAGGCTATGCGGACGAGGGATTCTTCCCTGCGGATCCTGTAGTTCTCTGAATCCAGGATGACTTTTATGTCTTCCCTGCCGAGCTTTCCGGCATAGACATTGGCCAGGAGCTGAAGGGCGTCGATATTCTTGCCCTTCTTGCCGATGATCATCGAGGTGTTTTCCGTCTCGATCTTCAGGCCAACCTTCTTCTCTTCCCTGAAGAGGACAGATACCTTGGCGGGATAGCCCATTTTGCCGACCACTTCCGTCGTCCATGCCACCATCTTCGTCTCGAACTCATCGATCGGCATCTTTTCCGCGTCGGAAAGCGGAGCGCGTTCGATCGGCGAGGAAGCCGAAGCGGCGGGAGCGGAGGAAGCAGCCTGCGGCGCCATGGCCGGATTCTTCGGCTCGGCTTCGCTAGTATGCACCCTGATCCGCACTTTTCCCTTCTTGAACAGACCCCCGGAGAGGGACTCCAGGATCTCCACGTCGAACTCGTCCGTTTCCAGTCCGAGTTCCGAGGCGGCAAGCTCGATAGCCTCACGCTCCGTCTTGCCTTCAAATTCATATATCATCACGAATCTCCTAAAGAGAGGGATATTACTTGCTCGCGGTCAGCCTCAACGCTTCTTTCCGCCCTGTTTTCCGGTTTTTCCGTCGCCTGACGAAGCCCCGGGTTTCTGATCCTTGGCCGCCCTGCCCGCATCCGCGGCGTTGCTTGCCTCGGCTCCCTTTTTCTCGAGCCAGTTCTTCACCTTTTCGCTGAATCCTTCGGCGGAAGCCGGAGCAGCGCCGCGAACGGTGGTCTTCCCGGCGCTCTTCATGGCGATGGAACCGCCCTGAACGGGCCTGCCCGCGGGAGCCTTGGCCGCCGCCAGCTTGTGATTCTTAAGCATATTGTTGATGACCATCTGCTGGAGAATCGTCAGGACGTTGCTTACGATCCAGTAGAGAAGCAGACCGGACGGAACGTCATAGAGCACGAAGAAGAACATGATAGGCATTCCGTACATCATAAGTTTCATCTGGCTGGCGCTCTGGCCGGGGCTTTGCGTGCTCTGGGTGAACTTGCCATACAAAAGCTGGCTTGCCAAATAAATGATGGGCAATGCCCTCAAATCGCTCCAACCGACGAGCGGAAGCTTGAAAGTACCGAAATTCCAGATGGATTCGGGGAGGGAAAGATCGCCGATCCAGCCCGCGATGAAGCTCGCGCCCCTGAGGTCGAAGTGATTGTTGAACAGGTTGTACATGGCGATGAAAAGCGGGAACTGTATGAGCATGGGGAGGCAGCCGGACATCGGATTGTAATTTTCCGACTTGTAGAACTCGGCCATTTCCTGGTTCAGCTTCTGGGGATTGGACTTGTACTTGGCCTGCAGCTCCTGAATCTTGGGCTGGAGTTCCTGCATCCTGGCGGTGGAGATGGAACTCTTCTTCGTGAGCGGGAAGAAGAGAGCCTTTATGATGATGGTCACTATGATTATGGCCACGCCGTAATTCGGGATGAGCTTATAGGAAATATTCAGGAGAAACTTGAGGATGGTCTCGAGCCAGCCCAGGAGGTTCGAACGCTCGGTCGCGTCCTCCAGGCGCATTCCCTGCAGCCCGAAGGCGTTCTTGTCGGAATACTCGTACTTGGCGAGCTCGCCGGCCGTTCTCGGTCCGAAGTAGAAATAATACTTGTCGGTCTGGCTGGATGAATTGATGACAGGCCTGGAGAGATACATCGTATTCGTCTGCTTGATCGTCTGGTCCTGGGCTTGGAGGTAGCTGAAGGTAGCGAAGGGCGCTTCGGGTATCGCGATGAACGCGAAGTATTTCCCGGCGAGGGCGCCCCAGGTCGGCTGTTCTTTGATGACCTGGAAATTGCCCGCCTTCGCCGTCTCGAGCTTCTTCTTGCCGTTGACCTCGAGGATGTATTTCCTGTAGTCGGCGTTCTTCGGAAGATGATCGAAGCGGGGACCGATCTGCGGTCCGATGGAAAGCGTATAGGCGGTGCCGTTCGTATTCAGGGGAATCTGCGCGCCGTTGGCGCCCTCGAGGGTAACCGCCATGGCGAAGAGATACTCGCCGTCGCGGAAGGTGAAAGCTTTCCTATAAGTAAAGGGGATCAGCTCGCCCGTTCCGTTGGCCTTCGCGTAGAAGGTTCTGGAGAACTGTATCGTCTTCCTCTCCCCGTCGAGCCAGGTGACGTTCATCAATTCCTTGACAGGAAAGGCGTCCTGGGCTCCGAAGGCAAGCGAAACGCCGCTGGAGCCTTTTTCGCCCGGCACGATCAGGTCCACATAGCCGTCTTTGTCTTTGTGCGCTTTAAGCTTGAGGGAGACGATGTCGCCGCCGGCGTTGCTCAAAACCGCCTTGAGAAGATCGGTTTCGATCGTGTAGGTGGATTCGGCCTGGGGTACGGGAATCGCGGCCAGGCTCGCGTCCGCGCCCGCCGAAAGGGCTGGCGCTTCCGCCGCCACGACCGGCGCGGACTGCGTCGTCACCACGGTGGCCGCCGGCGTGAGCACCTGCCCGGCCTGCGTCGTCACGACTTGCTGGTTCGTGGTCTGCTGAGTCTGGGCTTGCTGGGGAGCGGGCGGGAAAATGGCGTTCTGGACAATAAAGCCAACGCCCACGATCAGGGTCGACAGCACTACCGCAATGATGGTGCGCCTGCTCTCTTCTTTGGTCTGGGATCCGTCGTTCAGATTGAATATGCTCATGGTATTGGGTCAAAACCTCCCGGGTTTCTGGGATGACATCGTAAAATCCTCTTGACGGCAAGGTATCCGCCCTTGAAAGGTCCATACTTGGCGATTGCCTGGTAAGAATAGGCGGAACAGGTGGGATAAAACCTGCAGGACGGAGGAAAGAGAGGGGAAATGAGTATCTGGTAGAGCTTGATGAGGACGAGGAATGGAAATGAAAGTATCTTTCTCAGCACATTCATCGCACTAACCCCGCCTTACGAAGAAGCAGGAGCATCAGGCCGGAACACTCCGCGAAACTGTCGTATTCTGGGTACAGCACGAAGGCCACATCGCTGCCGGGGGCAATTCTCTGCTTGTTGATACGCCACACTTCACGGGCAATCCGTTTTGCCCTGTTGCGTTGTACCGCCCCTTCAAACGAACGTACGGCGACAAAAACCGCCCGGCTCCTGCCAAGGGAATTTCGCGCGACGCGAAGAACCATCCCTTTGCAGGAATACCGGGCGCCTGTGCGGAAAATCCGGTCAATTTCCGATTTGGTCCGAACTTTCTCGGACTTCGGAAAATCCTGTCTCGTTTTTTCCATATCCCCATCCGGGGACATTCCGTCAATACTTCTTGTTCTCGTCGGCGACGCTGAGCTTGATCCGTCCCTTCGCTCTTCTTCTCTTGAGAACAAGGCGACCGCCCTTCGTGCTCATGCGGGCGCGAAAGCCAAATTTCCTGTTTCTCTTGGTTCTGCTGGGTTGATAGGTGCGCTTCATGGCAACTTGCTCCTTATCCTATAGGCGACAGCGCGCGAACGCCGGTCGATTTCTGTTTCAGCCCCTTCGGGTCTACGGGCACACGTGAGGCAGGTTCGTGAGTATAAAACGATGGACCCGGCTTCGTCAATTGGCCATGATGCGGCATCCCCCTCCGCGCGCAACGCGCAACGGACGCGGCTATAGCCCTATTTGTTGATGTTTTTCCTTATTCGGGCAAACATGGCCACCATATCTTGTGGAAGCTTTGTCTCATGGCCGGCTTTTTCGTCCATGGCTTTTTCGGCTTCCTTTTCTACTTCCTTTTCGGCCGCCGTTTCCGGGGCGGATTCGGGAGGACGGAGGCCCGAAACCCGTCCGGGCATCGAGGCCGAGGCGCTCGCCGACACCCCGCTCTCGCCAAGCCTGAAGGCGATGCCGCGAATCTTCAGGTCGGGATAGCGCCGCTGTATTTCCTCGAGGATCCTGTCCTGCTGGAGCTGGAGCAGCTGCATCCACCCCTGATGCTCGGTCTCCACGATCAGAATGCCGTGCCTGATGTCGGCCGGCTTGGAATGCTCGCCCAGCCTGGAGCCGGCTATGAGCTTCCAGGAATTCCCGAAACCTGAATACAGTTCCCCCTTTTTGACCATATCCTGGTCGAAGAACGAAGAGAGAAGTTCAGAGACTGTCTTGATTCTGGAATCGGCCATGGCTCACCTTATACACGATCGTATCCCCGTTCCCGTACTCCGTCCACGGTTCCTCGGGCAGAAAGGTGAAGAAAGCCTGAGCGCCTTGTCCCGGACCGGGCAGAAGATCCAGGAATCTCCGGCGCCTTCCCACGTCCAATTCCAGGAGCACGTCGTCCAGAAGAAGAACGGGCCACCGGGAAGCTTGGCTGGCGCGCGCCGCTTGGTCGGCGCAGGCTGCCTGGCCGGCGTAGGCCCGCGCCTCTATGACGCGCAATATGAGGGAAACGAGCCTCAGCTGGCCGGTGGAAGCCCTGTCCGTGAACACTTCGCCATCGCAGGAGAAGTTCCAGCGGTCCCGGTGGGGCCCCGTCCTCGTTGTGCCGAAGAGCACCTCGCTCTCCCTTCTCGCCGCCAGGAGTTCGACCGCGGAATCCAGGGAAGAATCCTGGGGCCAATTGGACGCGTAGGTCAGATCGACCTTCCGGCCAAGCAGCGCCACCGATTCATAGAGACCGGGAAACTCCTCCTGGAAACGAAGGTGCAGGGCTCGCCTCGCCTTCATGAGTTCCAGACCGTAGGAAACGAAGAGGGGATCCATGGCCTCGAGCAGGTCGTAGGCGCTTTCCTTCAGGGCGGCGTTCCTCTGCTTGAGAATTCTCTTGTACGATCGCAGAACATCGATGTAGGAAAGCGAAAGCATGCCGGCGCATTGGTCGAAAAAAAAGCGCCGCCTTTCGGGATCGCCGGCGGCGAAGCTGAAGTCCTCGTGGCAGAAAACCACGGCGGGATTGTGGAATACGAGCTCCTTCCTGTCCCTGAGCGGTTTGCCGTTCAGCCGGATGTCCTTCACGGAACCCTCCACGCGGACGGAAATCTCCTCATCCAAGGCCGAATCCCCGCCTGAAGCCGACCAGAGCCCTGTCAGGCCGAAGCCGGAAGCGCCGGCGGCTGGTATCTGCGCGTCCACGAGACCGCGAAAAGACGCCCCATAGCAGAGAAAATAAAGAGCTTCCAGGAAATTGGTCTTTCCCTGTCCGTTTTCCCCTATGAGGAATATTTTTTCGGCGTCAACGTCGATTTCCCCGTCTTCGAGATTACGGAACGAAGCGAAGCGGGCGCGCTTGAAAGGCATCAGTCAATCTGCATCGGCATTACAATATGGAAATAGTCCCCCCTCGGTTCGGGCCTGAGCGTGATGGCGCGCGAGGGGTCGCTGAATTCCACGACGAAATTCTCGGAATCGAGGACGCGCAGCGGCTCCTCGACGTACCTGTAGTTCAACGCGATGGTCGTATCCTCGCCCTCGTACTCGCAGGGAATTTCCTCGCGCGCGGCGCCTATCTCGCTTTCCTCGGAAGAAAGGATGAGTCCCTCCCCCGACAGGGAGAAGAAGGTCCTGTTGGATTTCTGTTCCACGAAAATAGAGACGCGCTTGAGGGCTTCCATCAGGTCGGCCTTCTTCACGGAGAAAGAGAATTTCTGGCTCTGCGGTATGACCTTCTGGTAGTTGGGGAACTGTCCCTCGATAAGAACGCTCGAAATCTGGTAGCTGTTGAAGCGGAAGAAAATGCTCTTGTCGGTGATGGCCATGGAAATCATGCCTTCGTCGGAAAGCCGCTTGTTTATGATGCCGAGAACCTTCGTCGGGATGATGACGGGCCTGAAATCAGGAATATTGGCTTCGAACTCGTTCTTGACGAAGGCAAGGCGGCGTCCGTCCGTGGAGACCATGACGATCGCGCCCTCGGGAGTCTTTTCCATGAACACGCCGTTCATGAAATAGCGTGTTTCGTCGGTGGAGACCGAAAAAATGGTCTGCGTAATCATCCGCTTGAACTCGCGGGCGGGGATATCGAAGAAAAGCTCAGGTTCGGCCCTGGGCAGTTCGGGGAATTTTTCGCCCGACAGCGTCTTCAGCTGGAAACGGACCTTTCTCGCCACCGGCTTGAGCACGACCCTTCCGTCATCCTGTTCGACGGTGAGATCGCCGTCGGGAAGCGAGGAGAGAATTCCGGTAAGCTTATCGCAAAATACCGTAAGGGAACCCGGAACCACATCGCCGACCGGTATGGAAGTCTCGAAACTTACCTTCACGTCGGTGGCCCTGATCAGCAATTTCGAATCAGAAGCTTCAAGAAACACATTGGACATTATGGACAAAGCGTTTTTCGATGCTATCACTTCCTGGGCAAAGGCAATTTCACGAAAAAGGCTGGTCTTATCGCAGGTAAATTTCATCGGATCCCCCTGAGATGATATATATAGGTTTTATTCTACCAGAACTTCGTTCATTTTGAAACAGTTCTACCTCTCTTTTTTCTTTTCCCTCTCTCTATTGATTCTTTATATAGCTTTATAAAAGAGTAATAATAGTAATAAGGAACCAAGATATGTGGATAACTCATTTAATTGCATAGCGGCAATAAGAATATATACTGTGCAAAACCTGTTGACAGGGCGTTGTCTTTATCCACAGTATCCACCGCTTCCCTGGTTATCCACAACCCGAAGGCGGTTCTGCACCGTTTATAAAGGACTTTTACTTGGACTCGCTTTCCCTGGCTTCCCTCAGGAGTTTTTGGATGGAAGCGTCGAAAGAAGGGTCGAATTTCACCATCTGCTCGATCTTCTGGCAGGAATGCATCACCGTCGTATGGTCCCTGCCGCCGAACTCCACCCCGATCTCCGTCGTGGAGTACTCCGTCACTTCCCTGATGACGAACATGGCCACCTGGCGTGCGAGGGCGATATTCTTGCTGCGTTTCTTGCCTTTCAGGTCGGAAAGCGAAAGTTTGAAGAAATCCGCCACCATTCTAATGATGGAATCGACGGTTATGGCGGAATGCCGGTTGGTGTTGAACATTTCCTTGAGGAGATTCCTGGCGATGTCGACGGTGAGGTCCTTGTGGACGAGGTCGGCATATGCCGTCAGCTTCACCAGGCAGCCTTCGAGATCGCGCACGTTCGAAGAGACGTTGTTGGCGATGAGATCTATGACCTCGTCGGCCACGTTGACGCTTTTTCCCGACTGGATGAGTTTCTGTTTGAGTATGGCCACCCGCGTTTCGTACATGGGCGGCTGCACGTCGACGATAAGCCCCTTGTCGAAGCGGCTTTTCAGCCGGTCCGAAAAGTCCTTCAGTTCCTTTACGTGACGGTCCAGCGTGAAGACCATCTGCCGCTCGGAATCGTAGAGGGCGTTGAAGGTATGGAAGAGTTCCTCCTGGACGCCGGGCTTGTTCTGGAAAAAATGTATGTCGTCGATGAGGAGGACGTCGGCGTTGCGGTATTTATTCTTGAACTCGTGGGTGGAGCGGTCGTGAATCATCTGGATGAATTCGTTGGTGAATTCCTCTGCGGTTATGCAGATCACCCTCTTTTCAGGGACGTTCTTGAAAACGTAATTGCCGATGGCATGCATGAGGTGGGTCTTGCCCAAGCCGACGCCGCCGTAGATGAGGAGGGGATTGTAGACCCTGGCGGGGCTCTTGGCCACGGCTTCCGAGGCGTTGAAGGTAAAGCGGTTGTTGTCGCCGACGATGAAATTCTCGAACTTGTAATCCTGGCGCAGGGAAGGGTGGATTCTGGGCGTATTGTCGACAGCGATGCCCTGGTCCCTTTGCTGTTTTCTGCCGGAGACGTCGTAATAAAGGGAAGTCTTGGGCATCGCGGACCGCTCCGGCTCCGAAAGCGCCGGTTTTTCGGCGGGGGAAGAGAGGATTTCCGCGGGCGCGGACTCGGCAGCGGTCGAGGATACAGCCGTGGCCGCGGCTTCGACCGAGCGCGCCCTCGAGTCCATAGCCCTTTCGGCGCTTACCTCGAGCCTCAGGTCCAGGGCGGTGAGCTCCCTGATGATATTCTGCATGAACGAATGGTATTTTCTATTGAACTGGTCGCGGAGGAAGGAGTTGGGGGCGTTGACGGCCAGGGTTCCTTCGGCGAGCGCTTTATAGGAGAGCCGGAACCACATAAGGTACTCTTGTTCCGGTATGTCTTTGCGCGCGATTTCCAGCGCCTCGCTCCATATAGCGGAGCCATCGAAGTCTGCCATTCTTTCCTCTGTGATTATTTTTTATTAAACAGGGTATCCACAAGTTTTCCACAAGTAGCGTATATATCTTTATAATCAGCTTGGAGATTTCCGCAATAGGGAAAGTCATCAAAAGCATGAAAAAAACGCTTTTATTGTATAGTAAACAGAGTATTAAATTAGCATAAAATATTTCAATATAACAAGATAATGGTCGTCGCGCATCGTTGTTGGCTGAAATTTCATAAAAGAGCGAAATTTTAAAAAATGAGCGTTTTTCTCCGATACGCACATCTTCTGAACGAGTTATCCACAGTTTGTGCACAATCTCGCGCCGGCGATCTTTGGGCGGGGGAAAAGAGGCCGCGATCGCTTTACTATTATTGTTTCAATCGATATAATGACCCTGTTCAGGGGCGAATGGTTTTTCCTTGGGTTAAAGGCAAAACCCTCTGTATACAACAATAATCTTTTCCATCCAGGACAGGTATGGAGTCAACGTACTCAGCGAACAGTATTCAGGTTCTCAAAGGGCTCGAAGCGGTGCGCAAGCGGCCGGGAATGTACATCGGCTCGACGGGCATCGATGGGCTTCATCATCTCGTGTACGAGGTTGTGGACAACTCGATAGACGAGGCGCTTGAAGGCTATTGCGACGCGATAACCGTCGTGCTCGAACGCAACGATGTCGTCCGCGTCGAAGACGATGGCCGCGGCATTCCCGTGGGCATCCATCCGACCGAGGGCATCTCCGCGCTCGAGCTCGTGATGACGCGCCTGCACGCCGGCGGCAAGTTCGACAAAAAGAACTACAAGGTTTCAGGCGGTCTTCACGGCGTAGGCGTTTCGGTGGTAAACGCGCTCTCCACGTGGATGGACGTGAATGTCTACGTGGACGGCGAAGAATATTACCAGCGCTATCTGCAGGGCATCCCCGTCGCCCCCGTGGCCAAGGTCGGAAAGACTGACAGGCGCGGCACGACGGTGCGCTACCAGGCCGATCCCACCATCTTCGAAGAGGTGGTCTACAGCTACGACGTCCTGGCGAACCGCCTGAGGGAAATGGCCTTTCTCAACAAGGGCGTCAAGATCCTCCTTATCGACGAGCGTCTCAGCACGCCTAAAATCGTCGAGTTCAAGTTCGAAGGCGGCCTCAAGCAGTTTGTCGAGTACCTGAACAAGAACAAGGCGGTCCTGCATAAGGACGTGATCTATTTCGAAGGCACGCGCGACGATGTCGAAGTAGAAGTGGGCATCCAGTACAACGACAGCTTCAACGAGGCCCTGTATTCGTACGTCAACGGCATCAACACGAAAGAAGGCGGCACCCACCTCATCGGGTTCAGGTCGGCTCTCTCGCGGACGATCAACGAATTCTTCAAGAAATCCAAATACGTAAAGAAGCTCGACGAGACGCTCTCGACGGACGACGTCAAGGAAGGACTCACGGCGGTGCTCTCGGTCAAGGTCCTCGAACCTCAGTTCGAAGGACAGACCAAGGGCAAGCTGGGCAATTCCGAGGTCCGTGGCATTGTCGACAGTTACTGCGCCGACCAGCTCGATCTCATTTTCCAGAAATATCCCGAGATCGTCGACGCCATCCTCGACAAGTGCGTGCTGGCGGCCAAGGCCCGCATCGCCGCCCGCCAGGCGCGCGAGCTCACGCGGCGCAAGAACCTCCTCGACTCGGCGAGCCTGCCGGGAAAACTGGCCGACTGCCAGGAAAAAGATCCCAGCAAGTGCGAAATCTTCCTCGTGGAAGGCGATTCGGCAGGCGGTTCGGCCAAGATGGGCAGGAACAGGGTCCATCAAGCCATCCTCGCGCTCTGGGGCAAGATGCTCAACGTCGAAAAGACCCGCATCGACAAGATCATCGGCAACGACAAGCTCCAGCCCGTCATCGCCAGCCTGGGCGCCGGCCTGGGTCCCGAATTCGACGTGACAAAGCTCCGGTACCACAAGATCATCATCATGGCCGATGCCGACGTGGACGGCTCGCATATCCGCACGCTTCTTCTCACGTTCTTTTACCGCTATATGACGGCGCTCATAGAAGGCGGCTACGTTTACCTCGCCATGCCCCCACTCTATAAAATCACCTGGGACAAGGAATTGCGCTACGCTTACGACGACGCCGAAAAGGACAAAATCCTGGCGAGCATCGTCGGCAGGGATCCTTCCAAGGTAGCCATGCAGCGCTACAAAGGCTTGGGCGAGATGAATCCCGAGCAGCTCTGGGAGACGACCATGGATCCGGAGCGTCGCAATATGATCAGGATCACCATGGAAGACGCGGTGCTCGCGGAAGAAATGTTCACCACCCTGATGGGCGAACAGGTGGAACCCAGGCGGAGGTTCATAGAAGAGAACGCGCTGGCAGTCTCCAACCTCGATGTGTAGGAAAGCGATAAAATGGCAGAAACTGGAAGATTGATATCCGTCCCGATCGAAGACGAAATGAAGACCGACTATCTCACCTACGCGATGTCGGTCATCGTGGCCAGGGCTCTCCCCGATGTCCGCGACGGACTCAAACCCGTCCACAGACGCATTCTCTACGCGATGGAAGAGCTGGGGCTGCGCTATAACGCGGCGACGAAAAAATGCGCCCGCATCACCGGCGACGCCATGGGAAAATACCATCCGCACGGCGACTTTTCCCTCTATGACGCCCTTGTCCGCATGGCCCAGGATTTTTCCCTGCGTTATCCCCTGGTCTACGGCCAGGGCAACTTCGGCTCCATCGACGGCGATCCGCCCGCGGCCAGCCGCTATACCGAGGCCAAGCTCTCCCGCCTGGGCGAGGAGATGCTGGCCGACCTGGACAAGGACACCGTCGTCTTCGGCCCCAACTACGATGAGTCGCTGACGGAACCGCTGGTCCTGCCCTCGGCCTTTCCCAACCTTCTCGTCAACGGATCCTCCGGCATCGCCGTCGGCATGGCCACCAACATGGCGCCCCACAACCTTCTGGAGGTGGGCGAAGCCATCGCCGCCTATATAGAAAACCCCGACATTGACCTCGAAGGCCTGATGAGGCATATCAAAGGCCCCGACTTCCCCACGGGCGGCATCATCTTCGGCAGGGAAGGCATCAGGGACGCCTACACGACGGGACGCGGAAAGATCATCGTCCGCGGCAAGTTCATCATCGAAACCATGAAAAACGGCAGGGAGCAGATCGTCTTCACCGAAATTCCCTATGCCGTCAACAAGACTACCCTCATCACGCGCATCGCCGATCTCGTGAGGGACAAGATCCTCGACGGGGTCTCCGACCTCAGGGACGAGAGCGACAGGGATGGCCTGCGCATGGTGCTCGAACTCAAGAAAGGCGCCATCCCCAAGCTCGTCCTCAACAGGCTTTTTACCCATACGGCACTGCAGTCCACCTTCGGCGTCATCAATCTCGCTCTCGTGGATGGAAGGCCTAAGTGCTTATCCTTAAAGGAATTAATAGCGCTATTCGTCAAGCATCGCGTGGACGTGGTCACCCGCAGGTCGCGCTTCGAGCTGAGAAAGGCCGAAGAAAGAGCCCATCTCCTGCGCGGCATGGTCATCGCCCTGCGGAACATCGACGAGGTCGTGGCCATCATCAAGGCCAGCAAGAACGTGGAAGTGGCCAGGCTGGCGCTCCAACAGCGTTTCGAGCTCAGCGAGGTCCAGGCCCAGGCCATCGTCGACATGAGGCTTGGAAGACTCACGAGCCTCGAGACGGAAAAGATTCTCGCCGAATTGGCCGAAATCGAGGCGAAAATCGCCTATCTCCAGGAGCTTCTCGCCAGCGATGTCCTGATACTGAATGTCGTCAAACAGGAAACCATCGATATCGCGAAGAAATACGGCGACAAACGCCGTACCGAGATCGTCGCCTCCAATGTGGAAGCCATCAATATCGAAGACCTCATCAAACCCGAGGAAATGGCCATCCTGATTTCCAACAAAGGTTTTATAAAGAGGGTTTCCGTACACCTTTACAGGTCCCAGGGCAGAGGCGGGAAAGGCTCCAATTCCACGACGCTGCTGGAAGAGGATTTTATAGAACAACTCTTTGTGGCCAATACACATAGTTATCTTCTCTTCGTCACCAGCGCCGGAAAGGCTTATTGGCTGAAGGTGCACGAAATTCCCGAATCGAGCAGGCAGGCGCGCGGCGCTCACGTGAAGAGCCTGCTGGCTATCTCCCCCAACGAGGAGATAACGACCATCATCGACTTCAAGGAATTCTCGGACGATCAGTTCATCCTCATGGGTACGCTCAGGGGCGTGGTCAAAAAGGTAGCCCTGAAGGACTTCATAAACGCCAAAACGCGCGGAATCATCGCCATTTACCTCGACGACGGCGACAAGCTCGTGTCGGCCTGCCTCACGAAGGGTTCGGACGAAGCCGTCCTCATCACGAGAAACGGCCAGGCCCTGAGAATCCACGAAGAGCAGGTGAGGGTGATGGGACGCGCTTCCCGAGGCGTTCGCGGCATCATGCTCGCCGACAGCGACGAGCTGACTGCCATGCTTCGCGTCAACGACGAAGAGCTTATGCTTCTTTCCACCACCAACGGCTACGGGAAGCGCGTGGCTTACGACAACTTCTCCAGCCATGGGCGCGGAACGAGAGGCCAGATGATCTACGTGCCGGACGATGTTTCGGGCGAAGTGGTCGGCGCCGTCTCCATTTCCGAGCGAGACGAGGCCATGATCATCACTTCGATGGGTAAAACCATCAAAATCGAGGCGGAAACGGTCCGAATCCTGGGCAAGGGAGCGCGAGGCGTGCGAATCGTCAACATCAACGCCCCGGATTACGTCATCGGGCTCGATAAGGTCGTGATGGATGAAAGCGAAAAAATCGCTCTTGCCGATACGCTGACGGATGCCCTGGCAGATACGCCGACTGGCGGCGTGGGCGATATCGGGATCGAAGTCCTCAACGACGATGAAGAATCCGAGGGTTCTGTCCGGCCAACCGAAGAATCGGAGAATGATGAAAACTGATCTTGATATGATCGCGGCATAAAGCAGGCTCCCGGGAAACCGGGAGCTTTTTTTATGTTTCACGTGAAACATTATAGCGATGGTCCGTTAGGATTTTTGTCGTAAGTCCATGAAGCATCTTGCCGCTAAGCCGAATGTTTCACGTGAAACATTCGGAGGTGAAGCCGTCTGCCGCCGACAGTTTCGATAAAGCCGATCAGACGGCTGGACTCAGAATTTTCTGGAGAGCGAGTATTCTATGAATTCCTTGAGGATCCCAAGCTTTTCGGCGTCGAGGCCGGCGGTATGGCGGGAAAGCTCGTCAAGGCACTGTTGGGCCTTTTGCGCATAGGCGGCGGAGAGCGCCCTTACCTGGGCATCGATCCCATGGGCTCTCACAAGGCCGCGCACATGATCGACATCCTGCCTGGTGATATCCTGGTTGCCGAAGATCGCGTAGAACCCTGGCTTTTCCGAGTCTTCGAGAACTTGGGTGAGCAGGATCATGAAGGGGGTTTTCTTGCCTTCCCGTATATCCGATCCCACAGGCTTGCCAAGGTCTTCCTCGTCGCCGAACAGACCCAGATAATCGTCCTGAAGCTGAAAAAGAACGCCCAGATTCAGGCCGAGCGCCTCCAGCGCGGGGATCGCGTCGGCTCTTTCGGCGACGAGGGCTCCGGCGCAGAGGGGAAGGCATATCGTATAGCGGGCCGTCTTGTAGGTGTAAACCTCGATAGTTTGCTCGAGGGCGGGGATTTCCTGGCGGGAGCCGAGGCGCACGTCCTTTATCTGCGCTAGGCAGACGTCGACAAGTTCGCGCGAAAAGAGCTTTCCAATTTCATGACCAAAACTTGTAATTAGTTGCCAGGCAATGAAATAATAGATATCTCCAGCGCATATTCCGATAGCTTCGCCAAGCTCGGCGGCGCTATGGTCGAGGTTGGCTGGGTCGGCGCCGCCGACATGCGCCGCTTCAATCCTTTCGAAAGTCTTGTGCATGGTGGGTTGGCCGCGCCGCATCTCATCCTTGTCCATTATATCGTCGTGGACGAGGAGGCCGGCCTGGAAGAATTCAAGAGCAGCGGCGAGCCTCAGGGCTTTCTCGCGGCGCAGGGTGCTCTCCGTCTCGCCGGCCGAAAAGAGTTCGGAGCTCAGGCAGGCCAGAATGCCCCTCAGCATTTTCCCCGAGAGGATATAGTCTTTCATGACGGAGAATATCCGTCCCGAATCGCCGGAAAAGCCCGCGCAAGCGGTGCCGCTCGCGAATAGCTGCGCTTCTATGGCTTCGGCGATGTCCCTTCGCGCCGCGGATGAATACTCGGAGAGTGTCATTGTGCCCCTTTCGTCGTATGTTCTCTCTTTTATAACACGAGTTTCTGGGAGGGGACAGGGTTGGCCGACTTTTTCTCCCGCGGAAAAACCGGGGCGGGAGATGCGCGAGCCGATTAAAAGCATAAAAAAGACCTTCAGGCGGGCCTGAAGGTCTTCTGGACTTCGCTTTCAGCGCGGCGCCAGGATAGACGCCGATTTTCAGCTTTCAGGCCACGTAGGCTTCGAGCTTCTCCATCACTTCGGGAACGGAAATCTTCTTGAGCGCGGCTTTTTCGATCTGGCGGATCCTCTCCTTGGTGAGGTGCATCCTGTCGCCGATTTCCTTGAGGCTCATCGGACGTCTTCCGTTGATGCCGAAGCGATATTCTATGACCTGGCGTTCCTTGATGCTCAGCGTTTCGAGCACCGTGTTCAGGTCATCCTTTAGATTCAACGCGTAAGCGTAGTTTTCAGGAGACTGGTAAAGCGTGTTCTCCACGAAGTCGCCCACGACGCTGGCGTTTCTCTCGTCGTAAACCGGGCTGTCGAGGGAGACGAGATCCCTGGATACGGCGATGATGTCGGCCACGTGCTCGGGGTCCATGTTGAGGTAGGCGGCGACTTCCCTGATCTCGGCGTCTTCCGAAATGCCCTCGAAGCCTTTGCGCGCTTTTTCGATCTGCACGAGTTCGTTGGCGCGGTTGAGGGGGAGGCGGATCATCCTGCTCTTCTCGCAGATGGCTTTGAGAATAGCCTGGCGGATCCACCAGACGGCGTAGGAGATGAAGTGGAAACCCTTCGAGACATCGTAGCGTTCAATCGCGTTCATCAGGCCAATATTTCCTTCGGAGATGAGATCCGAGAGGGGCATGCCCTGATTCTGGTACTTTTTGGCGACATTGACGACGAATCGAAGATTGGATTTAACCAGCATGTCCTTGGCGAACTTGTCGCCGGCCGCTGCCTTCAGCGCATATTCATTTTCCTTCTCTCTCGAGAGGAGGGGGATCTTATTGATTTCTTTGAGATAGATAGAGAGGACGTTTTCGTCGGAATCGCTGGAACTGAACATCATGTTGGAACCACTTCTTTTGCTCATTGTCTTCTCTCCTTGATACTAAGTATATTGCAACATTCGTGCCAAAAACCTACGTCAAAGAGCGAAACTTGATACAAATTAATATCTTATTACTGTGTATATATTTATGTATATGGTGTCGACGGAGCGGCCAGGGCCGTATAAAAGAATTCCGGAGCACTACGCGTCGGATTTACGTCAGATCGTGTCAAAATGACATGCTGCTCTTTGCGGAGGCTAAAACTGTGTGGTTTTGAAACGGTTCTACAATAAAAGCCAGGGATCCGTATCGCTTTTCGGCTTTAGAGTTCACCGAGGCCGTGGACGCGGCCGCAGCAGCGGCCAAAAGGAAGACCCGAACCGCAGATGCAGCGCTGCGAGGGGTCGGCTCGCTGTATCTGGTCCCTGCCGAAGCTTGCCTTGATAGTCCTGTGTTGTCCTTCGCCGAGCCCGAAGCTGGGAAAGCTAGGTTTGAAATGACGAAAGAAAACCAGTTTCTCGCAGCAGTCATGATCTTCGAGGAGAGAGCCAGCCTTAATATTCTTCCAGGCGTCGATGACAATCCGCAGAACCGTCTCGCGTTCCTGGAAGGAATCGAAGCGGCTTCGCGGCTTTTTTGACAGATAAGACGCCATCTGGATATTCGTGAAAGCGTAAAAATCGTCGAGTTCGGCGGTAGGCTGCTTTTGCATGCCGTACCCGTTGATGTTTCGGAGATAGACGCGGCGCGCGTAGCCTCTCCGCCTCAGCTTTTGGGCCGAGGAAAGGCTTTTTATCGCGAGTTCGCGTTTATCGAGCCTGAAAAGGGCTACCGAAAGCCAATAAAGCGCGCGGGACAGTTCCTCGGAACAGGAGGGCGGCGTGGCCTCGACCGCCAGGCGCAACGTCTCTATCGCTTTATCTGGTCTGTGGAGGGCCAGTTCCCTAAGGCCTTTGCGAAGCAACTGCGCCTCATTTTGTCTTTCTTGTTTATCCATATATATGCTGCTGATAAAAATATACAAAGGGATTCGCGCGTCGGCAAGCTATCCGAGGTCGGGAACCTCGTCGCAGGGGGCGAGAAGGACGACCAGGGAGCGCGGAACAAGCGCGACGGTGTTCTGAAGGGGGAGAGATTCGCAGGAATGATCGGTGGCGATGTCTTCGGGAGGCGCGGCGCCCGTATCGAGGACCTTGCTCCATGTCAGACCGCGAGGGTGCCTGGGTACCGTGAAGTTGACCTGGCGATTCGACGCGTTGAACATGAGATAGAAGTCGTCATCCGACACTTTAGAGCCGAATTCGGCCTTGGAACCGTCGATGAGGGCGGCAAGGGTCTGGTTTATGGACGTCCAGTCGGGAGGAAGCCCCCGCTCGTCGAACCATGTTATGTCGGGGAGCTGGTTGCTGTCGTTGTCGAGGCCCGTGAAGAATTCCGGCCGCCTGAAAGCAGGATGCCTTCTCCTGAACCGGATGAGCGCGGAGCAGAAATTGAGGATGTCGGCGTGCCTGCTCGCGAAGCTCCAATCGTACCAGCTGGTTTCGTTGTCCTGGCAGTAGGCGTTGTTGTTGCCCGACTGAGTTCTGCGGATCTCGTCGCCGCCGAGGAGCATGGGCGTGCCGATGGAGAGGAGGAGGGTCGCGAGGAAATTCTTGACCTGGCGGTTTCTCTTTTCTTCAATAGCAGGATCGGAGGATTCGCCTTCGACGCCGTTGTTCGCCGACCAGTTGGCGTTCATGCCGTCGCGATTGTCTTCACCGTTCTCCTCATTGTGCTTTTTCGCGTAGCTGACGAGGTCGTTGAGGGTGAAACCGTCGTGGGCTGTGATGAAATTGATGGAATGGAAGGGTTTTCGCCCGTCGCGGAGGAAGAGATCGCTCGAGCCGGTAAGGCGCGTGGCCAGATGCATGGCGGCTCCCTTTTCCCCCTTCCAGAAACGACGGATGTCGTCGCGGTACTTGTCGTTCCACTCCGCCCAGCGGCCGCCCGGAAAGGAGCCCACCTGATAGGCGCCGCCCGCGTCCCAGGCCTCGGCGATGATCTTGGTGTCGCGGAGCAGGGGATCTTCGGCTATGGATTCGATGACGGGCGGGTTTTCGAGGAGACGGCCTGAGGAATCGCGGCCAAGGATGGAGCCGAGATCGAAGCGGAAGCCGTCCACGTGCATCTGCCCCACCCAGTATCTCAGGCAGTCCTGTATCAGCGTCCTCATGACGGGATGGTTGCAGTTCAGCGTGTTGCCGCAGCCCGAAAAATTCTGGTAGCGGGACCGGTCCTGGGCGAGGATGTAGTAGATGTTGTTGTCCAGGCCCCGGAAGCTCAGGGTGGGCCCCAGCTCGTTGCCTTCGGCCGTGTGGTTGAAGACCACGTCGAGAATGACCTCGATGCCGGCCTTGTGGAGTTCGCGCACCATGTACTTGAATTCGCGGACTTGCCGCGAGGGATCGTTTTCGTCGTGGGGCTCGCCGTCGACATAGGAATAGGTGGTCTTGGGAGCGAAGAAGGCGAGCGGCGAGTAGCCCCAGTAGTTGGCCACGAAGTCTCCCGTCCTGGGATTGCGCCTGAAACGCTCGACTGAATCGAATTCATGGATGGGCAGGAGCTCGAGGCTCGTTATTGAAAGCGTCTTGAAATAGTCGATCATCTCCGCGACGCCTCGATAGGTGCCCGGATGGGCGACGGGAGGGAGGCCCTCGGGGGCTTCGCGTCCCATAAGGCCGCGGGTGAGTCCGCGCACGTGCGTTTCGTAGATCACGCAGTCTTTCAGCGGATAGTTGAGGGGAGCGTCGCCCTCCCAATCGAATTCGTCGTCCACCACCACGCATTTGGGGATGAGGGCGTCGTCGCGCTTATCCGAGAACGACAGATCGGCATCGGGGGAGTCGGGATCGTAAGCGAGGGCGCCGTTCAGGTCCCAGGAGCCGTCGGTGAGCGCCTTGGCATAGGGATCCACGAGCGCCCGGTTCATGTTGAAACGATGGCCCAGCTTGGGCTTGAAGGGGCCGTCGGCGCGCCAGAGATAGAGCGTGTCCGCCTTGAGGCCCAGGACGTGGCAGTGCCAGATGTCCCCGGTCTTGTTCTTGACCGGATCCAGGGCAATTTCGTATGTAGGCTTGGCGTCATGGGAATTCGCGTAGAGGCAGAGGCTGAGGGCCGTGGCGTTGCGGGAAAATATGGAGAAATTGACTCCGTCCGAAAGGGGAATCGCCCCCATAAGGAGGGGATTCCCCGGCGTGACGAAGATGGTCGAAGGCAATTTCCCCATGGCGCTCACGTGAGGGAAATCAGATTTTCTTGAAGATGACGACGGCGTTCTGTCCCCCGAAACCCATGGAATTCTTGATGAAAGCCCTTACCGGCATGTGGATGCCGACGTTCGGCACATAATCGAGATCGCATTCGGGATCGGGATTGTCATAGTTGATGGTCGCGTGGACGAAATCCTCGTTCATTCCCAGGATGGAGGCGATGGACTCTATGGCGCCGGCGGCGCCGATGCAGTGGCCGGTCATGGATTTGAGGCTGGAGATCTTGAGCTTGCGGGCGTGGTCGCCGAAGGCGGCCTTTATCGCCTTGGTCTCTATCGGGTCGTTGAGCGGGGTGGCGGTGCCGTGCGCGCTCACGTAATCGATATCCTCGGGCCGCATATCGGCGTCGGCGAGGGCGAGGCGGATGGCGCGCGCCACTCCCTTGCCTTCCGGGTCGGGGGCGGTGACATGGTGGGCGTCGCAGGTCTGGCCGAAACCGACTACCTCGGCGTAGATCTTCGCGCCGCGCGCCTTGGCGTGCTCGTATTCCTCGAGGAGGAGGACGCCGGCGCCCTCGGCCATGACGAAACCGTCCCTGTCGCGATCGAAGGGGCGGGAGGCTTTCTGCGGATCGTCGTTGCGCGTGGAGAGGGCCTGGATGTTGATGAAGGAGGCCATGCACATGCGCACGATGCTCGCCTCGGAGCCGCCCGAGAAGATCATGTCGGCGTAATTGTCGCGGATGAGGCGCATGGCCTGGCCGATGGCGTCAGTGGCGGCCGCGCAGGCGGTGACGATGCACTGACAGGGGCCGGTGATATTGAGCGTGAGGGCTATCTGGGCCGGACCGAAGTTGGCGAGGCCCTTGGCGACCGTGAGGGGGGGGACGCGGCCCGGCCCTCGCTCGGTCAGTCGGACCGCCGCTTCCTCTATGCTCGCCGAGCCGCCTTGGCCGGTGCCTATACAGACGCCCGTTCGTTCGGCGTCGAGCGCTTCCTTCGAAAGGCCGGCGTCCTGGAGGGCCTCGAGGGCAGCATAGACGGCGAACTGGGCGAAACGATCCATTTTTTTCGCTTCTTTGGCGTCCAGGCGCAGGGAGGCGTCAAAATTCTTGACTTCGCCGGCGATCTTCACGGCGAGGTCCGAGGATTCGATCATCGTTATGGGGCCGATGCCGGAGCGTCCTGCCTTCACCGAAGCCCAGAACGATGGAACATCGTTGCCGATGGGGCTTACGACGCCCAGACCTGTCACTACGACTCTTCTTTGATTCATGGTCACATCCCCATTCCGCCGTCGACCTGGAGGACGACGCCGGTTACGTATGATGAAAGCGGTGAACAGAGGAAAAGGGCGGCGTTCGCCGCTTCTTCCGCGCTGCCGACTCTCCCCAGAGGAATGGATTCTTTCAGTTTCTGCTTGAAATCCTCGGGTATCTTATCAGTCATCGAGGTTTCTATAAAGCCCGGAGCGATAGCGTTGACCCGCAGGTTCCTCGAGGCGACTTCCCGGGCGAGGCTTTTCGTGAAGCCTATGATGCCCGCCTTGGACGCTGAATAATTGGTCTGGCCGCCGTTGCCCGTGATGCCGACGACGCTGGATACGTTGAGGATGCAGCCGTCGCGCTGTTTCAGCATGGTTCGGAGGACTGCCCTGCAGAGGAGGAAGGCGCTCTTCAGGTTGGTGTCGAGCACGGCGTCCCAGTCCTCGGTTTTCATGCGCATGAGAAGACCGTCGCGGGTTATGCCCGCGTTGTTCACGAGAATGTCGATCCTGCCTTCCTTGGCGAGGACGGTCGAGACGGCGGCTTCTATCGATGCCTCGTTCGAGACATCGCAGGAGAGCCAGTAATCCCCGAGGACAGCGGCTTCTCCTTCGTTGGCCTGAGCGGGCGCGCTTCGGGAGAAAACGTAGACTTTAGCCCCCTCGGTCCGGAACCTGGCGGCTATGGCGGCGCCGATGCCGCGCGAGGCGCCAGTGACGACGCAGATTTTATCGGAAAGCAGTTTATCCATTGAAGCATCCTCCGGAGGCTAGAGCGATTGTGATGAAATGGCGTCGAGGGTTCCGCCGGCAAGGCAGGGTACCTTCGATCCGAACGCTTTCCAGAGCCCCGCGAGCACCGTGCCGGGGCCGGTTTCGAAGCAGCGCTCGAAGCCGTCGGCGGCGATGGCGCTTTCCTCGCTGATCCATCGCACGGGGCTTACGATCTGCGCCGAGGCGAATTGCTTGGCCTGGGCGCCCGAAGCGATTTTCGTTCCCGTGACGTTGGAATAAATCGCGGCTTTGGGATCGTGAAAAACGACATCCTTTAAAATCTCCGCGAAAGCCTCGGACGCTGAAGCCATGATGGGCGAATGGAAGGCGCCCGAGACCTTGAGGCGCACGACGCGCTTGGCGCCGGCCGCCTTGAGCTTTTCCTCGGCTTGAGCCACGTCGGCCTCCGTTCCCGAAATGACGCATTGGACGGGGCTGTTGTAATTGGCCACCCAGACGTTTTTCAGCCCGGCTTCGGCGATCGTCTGCTCGATTTTTTCGGGAGCCAGAAAGAGCACGGCGCTCATGGTCGATCCGCCCGATTTCCGTCCGGCCTCGTCCATGAGACGGCCGCGCTCGGCCACGAGCCGGAACATGTCGAAGAATGAGAGTATTCCGGCTTCAGCCAGGGCGGGCCATTCGCCTACGGAGAATCCGGCGAACCCTGTGGCTACGATGCCGTGTTCGCGGGCGCAGAGGGCGGCGGTCGATCCCGCCAGGGCGAGGGCTATCTGGGTATTCTGTGTTTGTTTCAGGGCTTCCTCGTCGCTTTCGAAGAGGAGTTTCTTCATATCTATCCTGGAAGCTTCCGATGCCAGTTCGAAGAGCTGGCGGACAGCCTTGCTCGTTTCGTGGAAATCTTTGGCCATTCCGGGGTATTGGGCGCCTTGTCCGGGAAAAAGAAAGCAGGTTTTCAAGGGTTTTCCTCCTGGGGATTTCTCAAACTGCCAAGCTAGGCTCATACGCATAGTATAATTTACAAAAACCCGAAAAATGTAAAGAGCCGCCATGGAGGCGAAAAAATGCCGCTTTTCCCGCTGGCGAGGGCTTTCTCGCGCGGCTATACTCATCCTATGCCTACCGATTCGACAATGATGATCGTGGAATGCATCCAATCCATACCAGCCGGCCGGGTGCTCTCCTATGGGGGGATCGCGGAGATGTCGGGCAACCCGCTGGGGGCCTCAGGCGCTCGCCAGGTGGCCAGGATTCTCCATTCCATGTCGCGAAAATACGGCTTGCCCTGGTGGCGCGTCGTAAAAAAGGACGGTTCCATAGCCTTGGGCGCCGGCGAGGGAAAGGATCTTCAGCGTCAGCTCCTGGAAGCCGAAGGCATCGAATTCTCGGCGTCGGGAAAAATCGACATGACAAAATTCGGTTTCCGCTGATTCAAAAGCGGCTCGTCGCCTTATCCCAGGAGAAACTGCGATCCGAGGATCCGCAGGCCTCTCGCGGCCATAAGCTCTGTGAACTCAGGTCTCAGAAAAAGGCCGCGCACGAGCAGGTGTTCGACGCCTTTTTTGTCGTAGTGGACGCGTATCCTGTCGAGAATGCGAAATTCCAGGCCTAGTTCGCGAAAATCCTTGGTCACGTAGAGGAAGCGCACTATGCCCAAGGACCTTCCCTCTACCTGAACGACGGCGCCCGCCGCGGCCGCTATCGGACTTCCCCCGGCCTCGGTGATGTAATAGATGAAGCTGTTGGCGCGGCGGGCTTCCATGAAGTCCAGCACTTCGCTTTTTTCCAGCAAGGCTGCCGCGGCGGGCAGCCAGTCGAGGGAATCGGTTCGGGCTTCCTCGACGAGGGCGGCCATGTCCAGGGGACTTTCTTCCATCGCGCAGTGTTCTACGGAAAACTCTTCGTCGAGGAGTTCCTCGTATTCCTCCGGTTCCGGCCCGAGGCGGGAAAGGCCCAAGGCCTCCCTCATGTCGTCCATCCAGGATTCGATAAAACGCCTGAGGACGGCGTTCTTGTATTCCCTGAACTGCAGATCTTCCTGAGGATATTCGGAGAGCACCTGCCTGAAAGCCTTGAACACCCCTTTGCCGTGGGACAGCGCCTTGAGGAGAGCCCGTTTGAGTTCGAGATTCTTGAGGCGGCCGCAGAAGTTTTCCATCAAACGGAATCCATCGGCGGGAGTCCATGCCGGCGGCGGGGCCAGATTCGCGGGGAGCTCGCCTTCAGGCCTGGTCACGAGTTCGCCCGTGCGCAGGTCGATGAGGCGGGACTTGGTCTGGTCTTCCATCGCGAAAATGATGCGTTCCAGGATGGTCTCGGTCAATTCAAAGGTGGGTTCGCCGTTCAGCATGCCTCCATTGTACACCATGACGGGCTTTCGTGGTGTACGGAATTGTGGACAGAGGCGAATCGGCCCTGTATACTGGACAAAACAATGAAAGCGAACCTCCACCTTCACTCAAAATTCTCCGACGGCAGCCTCTGGCCCGAGGAAATCGCCCTCGGGGCGGCGCGCGAAGGCCTGGAGGCGGCCGCCCTCACCGACCACGACACGATGGGCGGAACCGAGCGCTTCGTGAACGCATGCGCCCGCCTGGGCGTTCTGGGCATAACCGCCTGCGAAATCGATGTGTCTGAGCCGGAAATAGAGTATAAAAGCGAAATCCTCGGCTATTTCCCCGGCAAGGCATCCTCTGAATGTCCCGCGACCTTCTCGATGCTGGCCACCGTCCTGGGGGAAAGGAAGAAGCGGCTTGAGTATTATCTTTATTGGGCGAGGACGATCTTCAGGCGCGAAGACCTGACGATGGACGATCTTCTCGGCGACAAGCTGGCCGGCATGGACAGGGACAAGCTGGAGGGGCTGGATTCCGTTTCCTGGAGCAAGGTGGATCTCTTTCTGTATCTCAAGGCGCGCCGGCTCATTCCCGCCTACGCGACGTACAAGGGTTTCAAGAAAGAGTGGTTCGTGCCCGGCAAGTTCCCCAAGTACAAGCTTTCCAAGCCCGGCGTCAGGGAATGCGTGCGCTCCATCCACGAGGATGGCGGTTTCGCCATAGTTCCTCATTTCGGACATTTCTGGAACGACGATATCGATGCCATGGAGCGCCGCCGCGACAAGATTTCGTCGCAGCTGGGTTTTTTCCGGAACTGCGGCGTGGACGGCATCGAGCTGTACTGGTATTCGGGCCGGAAGAAGACCGACGAGATCAATGAACTGATGAAGGAGATGGCCGGCCCTCTCGGTTTCTTCTTCACCTACGGTTCGGACTGCCATGGACCGGGCACGGACAAGTATACTATGGACAAATTTTCCGGCGATTTCGCCGGTTTCCCGAAGAGTTCCCGATAAAAGACGACAGGAGTTTTTCATGGCACATTGCATCGTCCCCGCGGCCGAAGACATTCTCGACAAGGAATTCAAGGTGCTGGACAAGGGCTTCGTCAGGCTCGTCGACTATCTCGGCGGCGACGACCGCATCGTCCAGGCAGCACGGGTTTCCTACGGAAAGGGGACGAAGAGTTACCGCGAGGACGCCGGCCTCATCGATTATCTGCTCCGCCATGAACATACCTCTCCCTTCGAGCAGGTCGTGCTCACCTTCCACGTGAAGCTGCCCATCTTTGTGGCGCGCCAGTGGATCCGACACAGGACGGCCAGGGTGAACGAGGTGTCGGGCCGCTATTCGGTCATGAAAGACGATTTCTATGTCCCGGCCCCCGGCGATCTCGCCTCGCAGAGCGACGACAACAAGCAAGGGCGGTCGGAGGAGCCGATGGCGGCGGACCAGGCGGCGAGGGTGCGCGAAATTCTGGAACGCGGGCAGAAGGAAGCGTACGGGGACTATTCAGGCCTGGTGGAGGAAGGGCTCGCGCGGGAAATCGCGCGCATCAACCTGCCCTTGTCGCTGTACACCGAATGGTACTGGCAGATCGATCTGCACAATCTTTTCAGATTCCTCATGCTCAGGCTGGATTCCCACGCGCAGAAGGAGATCAGGCTCTACGCGCAGGCCATGCTGGAAATGACGCGCGCCGTGGCGCCGAAGGCCACCGAAAGCTTCGAGCGCAACACCTTGAGCGCGGTCCGCTTTACCGGCGCCGAAATGGAAGAACTGAAACGAAGGCTGACGGCCGATGCGGACGGCGTTTCCATGCCGCTCCTCAAGGGCAAGGATCTCGAACGCCTGGAGGAAAAGCTCCGCACGGGGAAGCAGCTCTAGGCCGGGAAGGCTGTCCTGGGGCGGAGACGTCGGTTTTTATTCCTATAAACGCACATTTTTATCCTCACCCATTCCGTAGAGGCGGGAAACGTCGATCGATTCGCCCTCCGGGGAGAGGAGCCTGCCTTCGAAACGGCCGAAGGGACCCGCGTAGTCGATCTCGGCGATGCCGAGCTTCACCTGGATATCGTGGGAAACCTCGGGATGGAAAATGAGATCCACCAAGCCTTCCGTGTCCTGGATGTTCCAGGGCGATTCGCGGCCATAGGGGCGCGTGATCTTGACCGGAGGAAGGGGGTAGATGGCTCTGTCGATCCAGAGGCGGTTTTCGTTGTAGCGGACCTGATCCTTCACCTGGTTGTCGGTGAGGTTGAAGCCGATCCTGCGTCCCGATTCGTCCATGCCGAAGGCGGTTATCCAATCGTAGTGAAGCCGGTAGGGATAGTAGCCTTTATGGTCGTCCAGGATGCCGGAGGATTGGCTGGGGTCGAAGGGGTATTCGCGTCCGGCGACCTTGATGGCTCCCGAGCAGGGCATGAGGATCTTCGCCGAATACATGGCGCGGCCGACGCCGAGGGGAAGGCAGACGAAGTATGGCGCGCAGGCTTCCTTCGTGAGGTCGAAGCTAAGGTCGATGTCGAAACTTTCCTTCAGCGTCTTCCGGTTGGCGGCCGGGCTTTTTTTAAAACGCGACGCTGGGGGATGGGAAGAGGCGCGGAGGCCCAGAAAATTCATTTCGGGGTCGAGGCGGATGGAGAGGTTGTCGCCTCCGGCCGTCGCGTGGCTTTCCGTAAACTCGAAATTGTGGGGAAAGGAAAACCGGCTTCCGGGAAAAATGTGGCGAAAGCCGTATTTTTTCTTTTCTTTTCTGTTCCACAGGTCTATCGATGCCATGGTGAGGAATTTGGCGTCGTAGAGGACGGCGAGGAGGAACCAGTCGTCATTGCCGGCCTCGATGGCCTGCCACTCCTTGAGCCGGAGCCGCTTCAGGAAACGGGGTATGAGGTAGTGGTAGGGTTTTCGGGCGTTGATGAGGTCGGTGATTCCGGGGAAGCCCTCCCAGGAGCCGTAGACGATGGAGCCGTCGCGGACGAGGGCGACGGGGGCGACGGGGGCGTTGGGAGGCTTTTGTGGTTGAGGGTCAGACAAGGCCGTTCTCGTAGAGCTTGTAGAGGGCCTGGGTGCCTAGCTCGCCCATTCCCTCGGCCGAGACTTTCGTGAACAGTTTTTCGGCGAGGTTGAGGAGGGGCAGGTTGAGTTTCATCTGCCTGGCCGCGTCAGCGGCGATTCGCAGGTCCTTGAGGAAGTGTTTTACGTAGAAGCCGGGTTTGAAGTCACCGTCGAGCATGCGCGGCACCATGTTGTTGAGCTGCCAGCTGCCCGCGGAGCCGCTTCCGATGGAGAGGAGGACGGTCCGGGGGTCGAGGCCGGCCGCCTTCGCGTAGGTGATGGATTCGATGGCGCCCATGAGGCTGGCCGCTATGGATATCTGGTTGGCCATCTTGGTGTGCTGGCCGGCGCCGGGGCCGCCCTGTCGAACGACCGTTTTGCCCATGATGTCGAAAAGGGGCTTGACGGCGGCGAAGCTGTCTTCGTCGCCGCCTGCCATGATGGTGAGCGTCGCTTTTTTCGCGCCGATGTCGCCGCCCGAGACGGGGGCGTCGAGGGCGGCGAGGCCCTTGGCCTTGGCCGCGTCGTAAATTCGCACAGCCAGGTCGGGGCGCGAAGTGGTCATGTCGATGAGGATCGCTCCCGGTTTGGCGTTGGTGATGAGGCCGGAATCGCCGAAATATACTTCTTCCACGTCGGAAGGATAACCGACCATGGTGATGACGACATCGCATGCCTTGGCGAGGGCTGAAGGCGTCTCCATCCAGACGGCGCCGGCTTCTATGAGGTTTTTAGCCTTCTCGGCGGTTCTCGTATAGACAATCACCTTGCGGCCGGCGGAAAGCAGATGTCCGGCCATGGCGTTTCCCATGACGCCCAGGCCGATAAAGCCGATTGTTTTCGTTTCAGTAGGCATTTCATTCCTCCGGGAATTTTTGTGTACCTCTACTGTAGCCCTGCCCGCGGAAATGCGCAACCTTCGTATTTTTATGAAAAGTATTTTTTCATATTGTTGTGAAATGAAAAATCTTACCATATACTTGGCGCACAGGGGGCTGGCAAAGATGATGTTGGACTCGGAAAATATTAATATTCGCCTCGAAGGGTACGCGGCGAGGCCTGACCATTATCTGATCGGCATCATGTCGGGGACGTCGCTCGACGGCGTCGACGCGGTGCTCACGAAAATTTCCACGTTGGCCGACGGTTCCATCGCGGAAGCCCGGCTCGTCCACCAGGCCTCGATTCCCTATTCGAGCGCTCTGAAGTCCTTGCTGCTCGCGCTCTGTTCGCCGGAGACGGCTCGGATCGACGATCTTGTCTATGCCCATTTTGGGCTCTCGGAATGGTACGCGGCCGCGGTCCGGAAACTGCTCGACGCGAGCGGTTTTCCCGCCGAAAAAGTGGACGCGCTTTGCCTTCACGGCCAGACCGTCTGGCACGCGCCCGCCTTCAGACCCTTTCCCGCGCCTGACGGCGGCTTCGTACCCGTAAAAGGCACGCTCCAGATAGGTTCGGGCTCGCTGCTCCGGGAACGCGCTGGCATCCCCGTGATTTTCGACTTCCGTTCGAGAGACATGGCAGCGGGCGGGGAAGGCGCGCCGCTCGCGCCTTACGTGGACGCCCTCCTCTTCGGGAGCACGAAGCGAGGCCGGATCATCCAGAATATCGGCGGCATCGGCAACGCGACGGTGATACCGGCCGGGTCGAATCGCGAGGGAATCTTCGCCTTCGACACCGGCCCTGGCAACATGATCATCGACGAGCTTATCCGAAGAAAGACCGGCGGCGCGGAACATTACGACGAAGGCGGCCGCCGCGGGCGCGCCGGCAAGGTCGACGCTGCCCTCGTCGCGGCCCTCATGGCCGATGACTATTATACCAAGGCCCCGCCCAAAAGCACGGGCCGCGAAATGTACAACTCGGCCTTCGTCGACCGCCTCATTGACGAGGCGCGAAGGCGAAGCCTCTCTTTCGAGGATATCGTCGCCACGGCCACGGCCTTCACGGCCGAGAGCATCGCCCGATCCTACCGCGATTTCATCTATGCGAGGACGAAGATCGACGACGTCGTCGTCGGCGGAGGCGGGGCGCTCAACGGCTTCCTCATGGACCTGCTGCGCGCTCGTCTGCCCGCCGGCGTCACCCTCATGTCGACCGCGGATCTGGGCATCCCGGAGCAGGCGAGGGAGGCCATCGCTTTCGCCGTGCTCGGCCACGAGGCGCTCATGGGCAGGGCGGGCAACCTCCCGGCCGTGACGGGCGCGGCCCGGGATGTTATACTGGGCAACATCACGTTGTGATAAGGCATGAACGCGAAGCGTTCACGCCGGACGCGGCTCCAGGCCGCGCCTACCAGCCAGACGGAGGAATCATGCCGAATTCGATAGTGCAGTTCATCACCAGCAAGGGCGACATCAAGATGGAAGTGCTGGAAGACAAAACGCCGATAACCGCGGCCAATTTTCTGAATTATGTGAAGTCGGGCTTCTACGACGGGACTATTTTCCACAGGGTAATTCCCGGTTTCGTCGCCCAGGGCGGCGGTTTCGTGCCCGGAATGGATCAGAAGAACACGAAGGACCCGATCGTGAACGAAGCGGCGAAAGGGCCTTCCAATTCCCGCGGAACCCTATCCATGGCCCGAACCTCCGATCCCAACAGCGCGACGAGCCAGTTCTTCATCAATTTCGTGGATAACAAAAGCCTTGATTATCGCGGCCCCGGACCCGGCGCCGGCTACTGCGTATTCGCCAAGGTGACCGAAGGCATGGATGTCGTGGACGCCATGGCCCAGGTTCCCACCGGCAGGCGCCCGCCTCACGCCGACGTTCCCAAGGAAGACATCGTTCTCATCGCCGCTAAAGTCCTGTAAATAAGCCGACGACGCCCCGGTAGGGCTTCCGCCGCCGTCCGGGGCTTTCGCGATCCTCACCGCGTTTGAGACAAATTTATCCGATGTTCCTATTGACAAGAACAGCTCGGGCTGGCTATCATAGCCATGTTACTATTAATAGTAACACAAACACAAAACCAAGCCTCCCAAGGCCGGTACACATCGAGGTATCAATGTCGCGCAAAGCAATCGCCTCTTTCGCAGTCCTCGGCATCGTCATGCTCATCGTTTCCTGCGGATCCAGCGGCAAGAAAACGGTGGGAATCGCCAAATTCGTGGCTCACCCGAGCCTTGACGCGGTCGAGCAGGGCATCATCGACGAAATCAAGGCGGCCAAGCCCGATGTCGAGCTGGACCAGCAGAACTCCAATGCCGACATGGCCACGGCGGGACAGATCGCCCAGCGCTTCAAGGAGCGCAAGGTGGCCGTCGCGGTCGGCATCGCGACGCCTACCGCGCAGGCTTTGGTCAATCAGATAAAGGACAGGCCTGTCGTCTATTCGGTGGTCACCGACCCCGTTTCGGCGGGCTTGGTTGAAAGCATGGACAAGGGCGGGGCGAATGTCACCGGGACCTCGGACATGACGCCGGTGCGCCAGCAGCTCGATATGCTCCTGTCGATGGCGCCGGTAAAAAGGCTCGGCCATCTCTATGCCTCGGGCGAGGCCAACTCCGTGGCGATCGCCGCGATCGTAAAGGCCTATTGCGAGGAAAAGGGCATCGAATACGTCGAAGCCACGGTCACGAATTCCTCCGAAGTCAAATCCGCCCTCCTCTCCATCGCGGAACGGATCGACGGCTTGTACCTCGGCAACGACAACACGGTCTTCTCGGCGTTGAGCGCCGTCTCCGAAGTCACGCTCGCCAGGAAGATTCCCCTCATGTCAGCCGATCCCGTTTCGGCCGAGACAATTCCAGTGCTCGCCGCTCTGGGGTATGATTATTACCAAATGGGAAGAGAGACCGGAAAGATCGTCGTCCGGATCCTGAACGGTGAAAAAACCAAGGATATTCCCGGTTACCTGCCGACCGATCCCGAAGCCCTCGTCCTCGTTCTCAACCTGGACGTGGCCGCCAGCTTCGGCATAAAGCTGGATCCCGCCCTCATCGAGAGGGCCAAGGTCCTGATTTCCGGCGGTACGGTAACAAAGAAGTAAAGGAACCATGCTAGAAGGAATTTTGGTCGAGGGTCTGGTCTACGGGATCATGGCCCTCGGCGTTTTCATCAGCTTCAGGATTCTGGATTTTGCCGATCTCACGGTGGAAGGATCTTTTCCCGCCGGCGCGGCCGCGGCCGCGGCCATAGTGACAGCGGCCGCGAGAAACGGCCTCGGAACGGGTTCGGCCGGAACTTCCGCGGCCTTGGGCGCCTCCGGGGCCTGGCTCGCGTCCCTCGCGCCCTTCGCCGCCATCCTGGCCGGTTTCGCGGCCGGCGGTCTCGCGGGGCTGGCCACTTCGCTGATACATCATAAGCTAAAGGTACCCCCGCTTCTCGCGGGCATCGTCACCATGACGGGATTCTATTCCATAAACCTGCGCGTCCTGGGCGGAAAGCCCAACCTGCCCCTCATAAGGAACAATCCGCTCCTGAATGGCGCGAGAACCTGGCTGGGTCCGGATGTTCCGCGGGATCTCGCCCTCCTCCTCGCGGCGCTTCTGGCGGCCCTCGCCATCGCCGCCCTCCTGGATCTTTTCTTCCATACGGAAACCGGAATCGCGCTGGGAGCCCTCGGCGACAACGAAGCCTCCGTGATACAGGCAGGCGTCAATCCTTCGTCGCTCAGAACCTTGGGCATCGTGCTGGCCAACGGCCTCGCGGGGCTTTCTGGAGCATTGGCGGCCTCCTACCAGGGCTTCGCCGACGTCAACTTCGGCGCCGGCGTGGTGGCGGCGGGCCTCGCATCGGTGATGCTTGGCGAACTCATCCTGCGCTCGCAGTACATCGGGGTGCAGATTTTCCGCGTCCTCGTCGGCTCGATCCTCTTCAGGGCGCTGATGTATGCCGCCCGTTCCTGGGGGTATTTCGTGGGCATCACGCCGAACGACCTCCGCCTCCTCAACGCCCTCCTCATCGTGGGCGCGGTGGCCCTGTCCAAGTACACCGCGAAGCGCCCCCGAGCGGTTTCCGCCGGCGGAGGCCGCCCATGATCCGCATTGAATCGGCGCTCGTCGCCTTTCCCCAGGGCGGCGGCGAAGACCGCGTCGTCCTGCGGGACCTGTCGCTCGGCGTTCCCCGCGGACAGACCCTATCCATCATAGGCTCCAACGGGGCGGGCAAGAGCACCCTCCTCAACGCCATCGCCGGCACCGTGCCCCTGCGTTCTGGCTCCATCGTCGTGGACGGCCGCGACTGCACTCGCGACCCCGAATGGATACGGGCGCGCTACGTCGGCAGGGTTCGCCAGAACCCTCTCGCGGGGACGGCCGGCGAGATGACCTTGCTAGACAACCTGGCCCTGGCTTCCCGAAAAGGCCCAAGGCGGCTAAGGCTCGCCGTCACGCCCGCTCTTTCGAGAGAGCTGGGCGAACGCGTGGCGGAGCTGGGAATGGGGCTTGAAAACCGCCTGCGCGAGAACGTCTCCCGCCTCTCCGGCGGCCAACGCCAGGCTCTCACCCTGCTCATGGCTGTGCTTTCGCGCCCCTCTGTCCTTCTTTTGGACGAGCACACGGCCGCGCTGGACCCCGCCAACGCCGAAATCGTGGCCAGCCTCACGAAACGCTTCGTCGCGGAATTCGGACTCACCGCGCTCATCGTCACGCACGATATGAAGCGGGCGCTGGACCAGGCCGAACGCGTCGTGATGATGCACGAAGGCGGCATCGTCGCCGACGTATCGGGCGAGGAGAAATCCCGAATGAAGGTGTCGGATCTCGTGGAACTCTTTCGCGCGGCGCGAGGCAGCGAATACGCCGAGGACAGGGATCTCCTGCACTGACGATCGACGACGCGCCGGCCGCCCGAGCCGCCGCCCTTAAGCTTCTCGCCGGCCGCCCGCGCCGGCGTTTTTTTTCGCCTCTTGACCGGGAGAGTAAAATATTTTTTTAGGTTCAAGCTTGTGCCTGGAAAATTATGCTATATAATGCAAGGGCTATTCCGAAGAAGTTATAGCAAAATGGAGGTATCCTATGAGAAAAATGGCATTCCTAGCGCTGCTGACGGCCTTGCTCGCCCTCGCCGTCCCGCAGGTTTTCGCCGCCGGAGCCGAAAAAGTGCTCACGCTCGGCGTGGATCAGGAGGTCATCGGCCTCGATCCGAACATCGTGACATCCTTCTCCTCGCATCGACGCGTCGACCTGCTCTACAACAAGCTCGTCAGGCATAACGAAAACCTGGAAATCGTGCCGGATCTCGCCGAGGACATCGACATTCCCGACAACGTCACCTACATCTTCAACCTCCGTAAGGGCGTCAAGTTCCATAATGGACAGGAAATGACGGCCGACGACGTCGTGTTCTCTCTGAACAGGATCCTGGACACCAAGACCGCCTCGCCCGGCCGATCCTACCTCGCCACCGTCAAGTCGATCGAAAAACTCTCGGCCTATTCGGTGAAGGTCACGCTCCAGGCCCCCCTCGCTTCCTTCCTCGAAGGCCTCGCTTCCAACAACTGCGCCATCGTGTCGAAAGCGGCGGTCGAGCAGTACGGCAACCTCCAGAAGAACGTCGTCGGAACCGGCCCTTTCATGCTGAAGGAATGGACCCCCGACAACTCCATGACTCTGGTGAAGAACCCCGACTACTTCGAGAAGGGCGTGCCCTACCTCGACAAAGTCATCTTTAGGATCATCCCCGAGCAGGCCTCCCTCCTCGCCGGCGTCAAGTCGGGAACCCTCGACATGGCCACCATCAACGACGGATCCACCATCATGCTCGCCAAGCGGGACTCGAACCTCGTCGTCATGCAGAAACCAGGCGTCAACGTCAGAACCTTCGGCTTCAACGTCACGCACAAACCCTTCGACGATGAACGCGTCCGCCAGGCCGTCTCCCTCGCGATCGACAGAAACGAAGTCGTGGCCGTGGCCGAATTCGGCATGGGCATGGCCTCGGGCCCGATCCCCGTCTCCGCCACGCAGTGGGCCCTCCCCCTCTCCAAGATTCCCTACTCCACGCCCGACTACGCCAAGGCCAAGGCTCTTCTCGCCCAGGCCGGCTATCCCAACGGATTCACCTTCAAGATCGTCACCGCCAACTCCTACGAGGGCGGACTCTCGGTAGCCCAGGTCATCCAGGACCAGCTCAAGAAAATCGGCGTCACCGCCGAGCTCGAAGTCGTCGAATGGGGCATCTACATCGACCGCTGGGTGAAACGCACCTTTGACGCGATGGTCGAACTCCGCGGCGGCTCCAGCGAGCCCGACCGCTTCCTCTACAGGATGATCCACTCCACCGGCGGCGTGAACAATTTCGTGTTCAAGGACGCCGAAGTGGACGCCCTCCTCGACAAAGGCCGCGCCCTCACGAAAGTGTCCGATCGCAAGCCCATCTACGACCAGCTGCAGATTGCCCTCGCCACGAAGGCACCGATCATTTTCCTGTACTGCCCCCTCGAAACTCACGTCGTGAGCAAGAGCGTGAAGGGATTCAAGCAAGTCGGAAACGGAAGCCTCTATTACCTCACCTACGCCCAGAAATGAGCGTTAAAATCGCATAACGCGACGCGTTATGCGATTTGTTTACCGGGAACCTCGCGGCATTACGCGGGGTTCCCGATTCTCTCATCTACATTCTTGCATTGGGGCTCATAATGGGAAGATATATCGTCAGGCGGCTTTTATCCCTGATACCGGTACTCCTCGGCGTATCGATCATCGTGTTCTTTCTCGTCCGTCTCATACCGGGATCGTCGCTGCAGATGTATCTCGGAACTCAGGTGGAAACGACGCCCGAGCAGATGGTGGAACTAAAACGCATTTTCGGCGAGGACAAACCAGTGCCCGTGCTCTACGTCGAATGGCTGGGCAGGGTCCTCAGGGGCGACTTCGGCTATTCGCTGCGCACGAGCAGGCCCATCCTGCCCGATATCCTGCAGCGGCTTCCCTTGAGCATAGAGATAACCATTTTCGCCCTGATTCTCGCGCTCGCGATCGGCATACCCCTCGGCATACTGTCCGCGATCAAGCAGCATCCTTTCACCGATGTTCTCATCCGCGTCGCCGGCCTTCTGGGACTGTCCCTGCCGCAGTTCTGGCTCGCCTCCCTCATGGTGATAGCCTTTTCGAACTTCCGCGGATGGATTCCCATGGGCAACTACGTGAGTTTTTTCAGCGCGCCGCTTCAGAACATCAGAATGCTCTTCTTTCCGTCGCTGGCCATAGGGATAGGCCTCGCCGCCGTCATCATGCGCTACACGCGCAATTCCATGCTCGAAGTGCTGCAGATGGATTACATACGCACGGCCAAGGCGAAAGGGCTCAAGAAGAAGGTCGTCATCGTGAGGCATGCGCTCAGGAACGCCATTCTTCCCGTCATCACCGTGGCGGGGTTCAACACCGGTTATCTCCTCGGCGGCGCCATCGTCATCGAGGAAGTGTTCGCTCTTCCCGGCATGGGAAGGCTCGCGTTATACGCCATATATCAGCGCGACTATCCGCTCATCCAGGGAATAATACTGCTCATCGCCGCCATGTTCGTTCTCGTGAACCTGGTGACCGATCTCATCTATGCGGCGGTGGATCCGCGCATCCGGCTCGACGACGGAGCGAGGTAGGATATGGCCGGAACAAGACTCGGGAAAAACGCGATCGCCCTCACCGGGCTCGCGATAATCGCCTTCTACATCGCCGTCATCGTCGTCGCGCTTTTCTGGCTGCCCTACGACCCCGTGGCCATGAGCCCGGCGCACATGCTGGAAGCGCCTTCGATCAAAACGGGACACCTCTTCGGCACCGATGAGTTCGGTCGCGATATATTGTCGCGGATTATGCAGGGATGTTCGGTTTCGCTGATCATTTCCGTCAGCGCCACGCTCATGGGCGCCGTGATCGGCACTCTCATGGGCATCTGGGCCGGATTCCTCGGCGGGAAATGGGACCAGTTCATCATGCGCATAGCCGACATCCTTTTCTCCTTCCCTTCGCTCCTCCTCGCGATATTCATCATGGGTATCCTCGGAGAAAAAACGTACAACGTCATCATAGCGATAGGAATCGTCTACATACCGCAGTTCGCGAGGGTGAGCAGAGGCGCGATAATAACGCTGAAGAGCAGCGAATTCGTTCGCGCCGCCTTCTCCAACGGCGCCGGAAGAAGTTATGTGCTTTTCAAGCACCTTCTTCCGAACATAATGATGCCGCTCATCGTCCAGGTTTCGCTTTCGCTCAGCGTGGCTATCCTTCTCGAATCGGCCCTGAGCTTCCTGGGCCTCGGCATCCAGCCGCCCTATCCGTCCTGGGGCAACATGCTTTCGAGCGCGCGGAAATTCATGATGCTCGCGCCATGGACGGCGATTTATCCCGGCATAGCGATCAGCTTCCTGGTGCTCGGCTTCAACCTGCTGGGCGACGGGCTGCGCGACATCCTCGATCCGCGCCTGCGGAACGTGAAGTGAGGGGCGGGATATGAATAAACGCGGCGACGTGATTCTTAGCGTTAAGAATCTGAAAACATATTTCGATACGGAATACGGTGTCGTGAAAGCCGTCGACGACATTTCCTTCGATGTCCATAGGGGCGAAGTGCTCGGCATCGTGGGCGAATCCGGTTCGGGCAAGTCGGTGACGAACCTCTCGCTGCTGCGGCTCGTCCCGACACCTCCCGGACGCGTCGCCGGCGGCCAGATATTCTTCGAAGGCAAGAATCTCCTAGAGGGGGACGAGGAAGATATCAGGCTGATCCGCGGCGGCAATATCTCGATGATATTCCAGGACCCGATGACCTCACTCAACCCCCTATTGCGCATATCGCTGCAGATAGCCGAGGCGCTGCAGCTCCACCACGGGCTCTCGAAGAAAGAGGCCGTCGCCAAGGCCGTCGAGCTGCTCAAGGCGATTGGCATTCCGGACGCCGAAAGCCGCGCCCACGACTATCCGCACCAGTTCTCGGGCGGCATGCGCCAGCGCGTGATGATAGCGATGGCCATCAGCTGCAGCCCCGACATTCTCATCGCCGACGAACCGACGACGGCGCTCGACGTCACGATCCAAGCGCAGATACTCGATCTCATAAAAGGGCTTTCCGACAAAAACACCATGTCCGTGATCCTGATCACCCACGATCTGGGCGTCGTGGCTGGCATCTGCGATTCGGTCTGCGTGATGTACGCGGGGCGCATCGTGGAGAAGGCCGGCGTCGACGAACTGTTCCGCGATCCGAAACACCCCTATACGATCGGCCTTCTCGATTCGATACCGCGTATCGACGCGGCGGGGCGGCAAAGGCTGTATTCCATTCCAGGCGCGCCGCCCAATCTCGTGAACCTTCCGGCGGGCTGCCCATTCTATCCCCGCTGCGAAAAGGGAATGGATGTCTGCATGAGGGCCTTCCCGCCGGAAACTAGTTTCGGCGCGACAGGGTCTGGCGAGGCGGGCGGCGCGACGCGGTCGGTGCGCTGCTGGCTGCATGCCGAAGGATCCCACGATGCCCGATAAATCACTTGATAGATCGCGCGGCAGCTCGCCGCTCCTCGAAGTGAAGAATCTCAAGGTTTATTTCCCTATTGAAAAGGGAATCCTGATGCGCCGTCGGGTCGGCTGGCTCAAAGCGGTGGACGATATCAGCTTTTCCCTGAAAAAGGGCGAATCGCTCGGCCTCGTGGGCGAGTCGGGCTGCGGCAAGTCGACGACGGCGATGGCAATCGCCCAACTTCAGAGCGCGACGGGCGGGGAAATCCTCTTCGAGGGAAAAAATCTCCGCGCATTGTCGCCCAAAGAGCTGTACGAGGCGCGAAGGAATTTCCAGATCGTCTTCCAGGATCCCTATTCGTCGCTGGATCCGAGGATGAAGGCCGCCGACATCATCGCCGAGCCTCTGCGCATCTACGCGAAGCGGGGCGCGCTCAACCTTACCGAAGAGCAGATCAAGGTCAAGACCGCCTCCCTGATGGAAAAGGTGGGGCTTCTGCCTTCCTTCGGAAGCCGATATCCCCACGAATTCTCGGGCGGCCAGCGGCAGCGCATCGGCATCGCGCGCGCCCTCGCCCTCGAGCCCAAGCTCATCATCGCCGACGAGCCGGTGAGCGCCCTCGATGTGTCCATCCAGTCGCAGATTCTCAATCTCCTCAAGGATTTACAGGACGAATTCGATCTCACCTTTCTTTTCATCGCGCACAATCTCGCTGTCGTGGAGTATTTCTGCTCCAGGATCGTGGTGATGTATCTGGGAACGATAGCGGAGATAGCCGATTCGGCGGTTCTCTACGAAAAGCCATTGCATCCCTACACTCGCGCGCTTTTATCGGCCGTGCCGATTCCCGATCCACCCAAGGAACGCCTGCGCAAGCGCATCATATTGAAGGGCGACGTGCCCTCGCCCACGAAGGAAAGGGCCGGCTGTCCCTTCAGGGAACGTTGTTCCGAGGCCATGGAGCGCTGCGCCGCGAGCGCGCCGCCGCTCGTGGAAGTCGAGGCCGGCCATCAGGTGGCCTGCTTCCTGTATTCATGAGGAGGGCTACCATGCCGCCGCTTATCGATGACGTAACGTTGGGCGATATAGATTCCTGCGCGCGCATCGCCTGCGAATCCGAAATTGGAAAGCGCTACGGCTTCGAGCGCGCCGCCCTCGCCGAAAAAATGCGCTCCGGCTTAGCCTCGGGCGCCATCATCGTGGCCGCCCGCGACGGCGCCGGAACGCTCGACGCCGGCGGCGCCGCCCCGCGCGGCGTTCTCGGCTTTGCCTGGATCGATCCGCGCGGGGCTTTCGGATCCGCGCCTTATCTGAAGCTCATAGCCGTCGACAAGAACAAACGGTCAGGCGGCGTCGGTTCGGCGCTTCTTGCCGAGTTCGAAAGGCGCACGCTCGCCATCGGCAAAGTCTGGACGCTTATGGTTTCGGACTTCAATCGGGGCGCCGTTGCCTTCTACGAAAAACATGGGTACTGTAAAGCAGGGGCCATTCCCGGTTTCGCCGTCGATGGCATCGTGGAGATATTGATGGTAAAGAAAAAGACATGAGTGAAGATCAGCTGGCCGGCGCTATAAACGCCATCGCCGAACGCGCTCTTTCGCGGAAACTCGCCGCGGGACTCGTCGTGAGAATCGAGCGCGGCGGCCAGCCGATTTTTGAACATGCCTACGGATACGCGCTCGTCGCGGCGAACCGCCACGATCCCATGACGGCGGGCACGAAATTCGATCTCGCTTCCCTCACGAAACTATTCACCACGACGGCCGCCCTGCGTCTCGCGACGGGGAAAAGGATTCCCCTCGACGCGCCGTTGCGCGATATCGAATTTACCGCCAGGATGTCGTCCGGACATCCCCTGCTCGAAAAGGCTTTTTCCACCATCACGGTCAGGAAGCTGATGACGCATTCGAGCGGCCTGCATTACTGGTATCCATTCTACGCCACGGGCGGCGGCGAATTCGCTTCCATAATGGAAAGCGTTTTGAAGCGCTTCCCGCTCGGCGGCGAGGTCGTCTATTCCGACCTGAATTACATGCTTCTCGGAAAGATCGTGGAGAACGCGAGCGGATTCCCGCTGAAGGCGGCGTTGCGCGATATCGTCTGCGGACCGTTGAAGTTGGCTGACACAGGATACAAGCTCGAGCGCGGTCCCTTCGCCGCGACGGAATTCGGCAATCTCATAGAGAAGAAAATGGTAGAGGACCTCGGTCTCGTCTTTTCGAGCTGGCGCCCGGACGGCATCCCCCTAGTGGGCGAACCGGACGACGGGAACTGCCACTACTTTTTCAGCGGCGTGGCCGGCCACGCCGGCGTCTTCTCGACGGCGCGCGACCTCTGCGCGCTGGGCAAGGTGTATCTGGACCCGAACGGCCACAACGGATTCATCTCGCCGAGCCTTGTCGCGGAAGCCGGCCAGGATCACGGAGGGAATCGCGGTCTTGGATTCCAGCTGGGCGACCTCTATCCGGGCGGCGGCTTCGGCCACACGGGATTCACCGGAACCTATCTCTACCTGAACCGCGAATCGCGGCTTGCGGTCGCCATCCTCGCCAACCGCCTCCATGTCGAGGCGCCGCAGAACATCAACGAGTTGAGGAAAGAGCTCGTCGGCGCGATACTCCGGGAGCTCTGACGGGCCGAAGCCGACCTGAGCGCCTTTTCCCTGTCTTGACGCGCCCTCCCAATTCATGGATTCATGTAACGCTCAAAAAAATTCCGTAAAACGGAACGGCGCTCGAGCGCCGCTATAGCCTCACAACATCGACGGCATGTCGCCGTCTCCGCGAAACAATCAGGGAGGATGAACATCGTGTACGGTATCGATTTCGGAACCTCCAATACCGTCGTCTCCATCGAATCGGGCGGAAAATCGGAAGTGGTGGATCTGGGCGGCGGCGAGAAAGTGCTGCCTTCCATCATGTTTTTCGAAAGAGACAAAACTGTCGCGATCGGGACCGAGGGAATACGCGAATATTCGGCGGCTTTGGAGCGGCACAGGCTTTCGAGGGATCTGTACCGGCACTTTCGGCTTTTCCAAGCCCTGAAGCTCGCGCTCAAGGACGAATATTTCGAAGGTTCCCACGTTTTCGGCAAATATTGGAGCGGGGAAGCCCTGACCGGCCTCTTTCTCCGCGAAGTGAGACGGAGAGCCGACGCGAGCTGCGGAAAAGCGAGAAGAGAGGTAGTCCTGGGCAGGCCGGTGCGCCTCGCCGAGACTCCCGAAAAAGACGCGCTTATCCAGAAACGCTTCGAGGACGCCTGCCGCCTCGCGGGATTCGAGGAGGTGCATTTCGTCAAGGAACCGGTCGCGGCGATGGCGAGCCTCATCGGAGACGTCAAAGGATGCACGCTCGTGTTCGATTTCGGCGGCGGCACGCTGGACATCACCGTGGCGAGACTCCTGGACGATGGCATCGAGATCCTCTCGAGCGAAGGCGCCAACCTGGGCGGCTATATCTTGGACGAAGACCTCTCGCGCGGCCGCATCATCAAGCACTTCGGCTACGGCGGTCACATCAGGACGATGACGGGAAAGAGTCTCGAGATCCCGCGCTGGATCACCAATCAGGTGGCCTCATTCTACGCGCTTCCCCTTGGCGACGTGGTCAAGACGAAGCAGACTATCCAGGATCTGATGTACGACGCCGACAGGAAATCGGAACTCAAAGGCCTCATCGAGTTCCTGGACAGAAACCTCGCCTTCGGTCTCTTCGGGAAGATCGACGACGCCAAGATCGCGCTATCCTCGCGGGACGCGGCATCGGTCGAATTCGACGTGCCGCCCCATATCGCCCTTAGAGAGAAGATCAGCAGAAGCGATTTCGAGCAAATCATCGGAAAGAGGGTGCTCGCCGCCGAAGCTCTGGTGCTCAAGGCTGTCGCCGAGGCGGGCATCGAGACGGAAGCCGTCAGCCATGTCATAAGGGTGGGAGGTTCCTGCAGAATCCCCGCTTTCGTGAGAATGCTCGAAAGGAATTTTCCAGGCAAAGTACGCGAAGGCGAGGTCTACACCAGCATTTCGGCCGGTCTGTTGAGAGCGTGGCGTCTAGGGCTCAGCTGCGATCGGCAAGGCTAGAATCCGTTCTAGAATTTGTAGCCGAATCTTCTGAGCATCGCCTTGCGGTCCGCCTTGTCGGAATCGCCTTCAACCCCGAGCGGGGAAGACCCATCTATCACGCCGAGAATGCCGGCTCCCTGTTCTGTCCTCGCGCGCACAACCTGCAGCGCGTTGGCGGTGGCGCAGAAAATCCCGCAGACTTCGGGACAGGCCTTTATGCGATCCAGGACATTGATGGGATACGTACCGGGGCCCAGGACGAGATAAAAGCTGTGCCCGGCGCCCACCGCCAGGGCGCAATCCACCGCGCTTTTCACCAAGGCCGGATCGGTACCCTCGGATCGCACGAGGCAGACGCCCGACGCTTCGTTGAAGGCCAGTCCATACTTGGCGCCGGGCGCTGAATTGGCCATTATTTCGGCTATATCCTCCACGGTCTTGATGAAATGCGACTGTCCGACGACGATATTGCAGTCGGCGGGTATCTGAAGTTGAACGATATCGAGTTCCACGGCTTTCTCCTTCATTCTTCCTGGACTTCTTTATGAACGGGCCGGCCCACGGGGGCGGCGTACATGGCGAACATATCCTCGCCGTCCAGTCCGAGATACGCGTCGAGCTTTTTCTGGTCGTAGGCGCCCACGGCGCAGGTTCCTAAGCCCAAGGCTTCGCATGCGAGATAGAGATTCTGGCAGGAATGGCCGGCGTCCAGGGCCACGAGCTTGTCGGCCGCCTTGCCGTAGCGCCATTCGCTCCTGTAGGGAACGGCCGCCCAGAGAATGACGCAGGATGAATTCCGCAGCTGGTCCATGAGGGCTTCGTTGAGCGATTCTGAATCGTCGCCCTCCCTTTCGAGCACAAGGGAATGTTCCAGCGGGAGATAGCGGTAAAGCCCGGGCTTGAGTCCATCGATCCTGCGAGCGGAAACATAGAGATCCAGGGGGTGCCTGGCGCCGCCCGATGGCGTCGTCCTGAAGGAAAATTTTCCCCTGTTCTCGCGCACGCCTTCGCAGGACCATAGAAGATAGGAAAGCTCCGCGAGTGAAAGCGGCGCTGTTTCGAAAACGCGCCTCGATTTGCGGCTTTTCAGCAAGCGATGGAGGGTTGGCGCCGCCATTATTGGCGCCGCCTGTTTTCCATCGACGCTTTCCCGTTCCGCGTAGACTTCCTCCACGGGAGGAAGCGTCACGACGCTGTCGTCGGATTCGGGAGGAGTCTCCTGGAGGGGAGCGGGCAGTCCTTTCGACTGGTCGGAAACCGTTTCCTTGACGAGCTGCCAGTTGGATTTCAGGAAATGTCTTCCCTGAAGGTATCGGTCATCCATTGTTCTTTCCTTGAAACAGAATCGTTTCTATGTAGTCCACCGCGTCGGCCACAATCCTGTTGCACACCTTGTCGCTCAGGCCGCCCGCCTTCACCGCCGCTTGGCCTTCGTCGGTCCATAGGTCGGCGCCGCCGAGAAGGACGCGGCACTGGGTCGATCCATACCTCGTTTCCATCTCCGCCACGAATTTCGCGACCGCCCCGTAGGTATTCATCTTTCCGTCCTGGTCCGATCCTTCTTCGCTTCCCATGGCGAGCGAGAGGGCAAGGACGCCGCCGCTGATCGCCCCGCAGGTGAGTCCCATCCTGCCCATGCCGCCGCCCAAGCCCGTCGAGATCTTGTGCGCGAGGCGCTCATCCATGCCGAAATCGGCGGCGAATACGGTAAACACCGCCTGAGAACAAGAAGAACCGCCGCCATGCAATGCCACCGCCCGTTCCGCTCTGGTCATATGTTTCCTCGCTGATGTATCGACTTCAGCCACTGTTATACTACCATCCATGAGGCTCAGGCAATCGCGGCGCCATTCCGGCCTTATCGATACGAACGCGCCGTCGTCTCAGCCTATCGATACGAACGCGCCGCTTTCACCGCCTTCTCCCAGCCCGACACGAGGCGGCTCCTCGTCCCACCGTCCATCTCCGGCCTGAATTCCCGGCGCTTTCTCCAATTCTTCTTCACGTCGTCCAGCCCCGACCAGTAACCCGCGGCGAGACCGGCCATGTAGGCGGCGCCCAGGGCGGTGGTCTCGGTGACTTCGGGCAGGACGACATTCCGCTCGGTGATATCGGCCTGGAACTGCATCAGGAAGGAGTTGGCCGAAGCGCCGCCGTCGGCTTTTATGCTCGCAAGCCTGCGGCCTGAATCCTTTTCCATGGCGTCGAGAAGATCGCGCGACTCATAGGCGATCGCTTCCAGGGCCGCGCGCACGAAATGCGCCCTCGTCGTGCCCCTTGTGATGCCCACAACGGTTCCGCGTACCTCCGAATCCCAATAAGGCGCTCCCAGGCCGACGAACGCGGGGACCAGGTAGACTCCGCCCGTGTCCGGCACGGAGCGGGCGAGTTCTTCGCTCTCGCTCGACTGGGCCAGAAGGCCCATCTGGTCGCGTAACCACTGGATGACGGCGCCCGCGATGAAAACCGAGCCCTCGAGGGCGTAGGTGTAGCCCTTGCCGAGATCCCAGGCCACGGTCGTGAGGAGGTTGTGCTCCGAAACGACAGGGAAGGGGCCCGCGTTCATAAGGGTGAAACAGCCAGTGCCGTAAGTGTTCTTGGCCTCCCCGGGCTCGAAGCAGGCGTGGCCGAAAAGGGCAGCCTGCTGATCGCCCGCGACGCCCGTAACGGGAATCGCGGTTCCGAAAAGCTCAGCGCGCGCGGTCCCGAAGAACCCCGAACTGGGCAGCACCTCAGGTAGAATGGAGCGCGGCACGCCGAGCAGTTTCAGGAGATCGTCATCCCATGTCCGTTTTCTAATATCGAAGAGGAGCGTACGGCTCGCGTTGGTGGGGTCGGTGGCGTGGCGTCCGGTAAGGCGGTAGATAAGCCAGGAATCTATGGTGCCGAACATGAGTTCGCCGCGCTCGGCACGCACGCGCAGGTCGGGACGCTCCCTGAACAGCCAAGTGAGCTTGGTGCCCGAAAAATAGGCGTCCAGCACGAGGCCGGTCTTTTCGCGTATTTCCGGCTCGGCCCCTGCCGCCCGCAGCTCGTCGCATATGCCCGACGAACGCCTGCACTGCCAGACAATGGCGTTGTACACGGGTTTGCCGGTATCGCGCTCCCAGAGCACCGTCGTCTCGCGCTGGTTCGTGATGCCTATGGCGAGTATCTGGTCGCTTTCGATCTGGGCCGCCGCGATGGCGCCGCGCGCCGCCTCGAGCTGGGTCGTCCAGATTTCCTCGGGGTCGTGCTCGACCCAACCCGGCTTGGGAAATATCTGATTGAAGGGAATCTGCTTGACGCCGATGATGATGCCGTCATGGTTGAATAAAATCGCCCTCGAAGAGGTCGTGCCCTGATCCAGGGCAAGAATATACTGTTCTTTTGTCGACATGGATGTAGTATACTCCGGAAACGAAGAACGTGAAACGCCGAAAACGGCAGCGCGGCGGCCTTGAAAGTGGTATGGCCGCATGCCGGTTTCATCCTGGGGGAAGCCATGGAAAAGAACGAATTCAATGCTCTCGTGAACGCTTTCGAGCACGCGTACGACGCCTTGTCGGCCGAGCTGAACCCGCTCGGTCCCGATGAATTGAACTTCGTGCCGCCTATCCTCGACGCCTGGTCCATCAACGAACACCTCGTCCATCTCCTGGACGCCGACAGTAACCTCGTGATGCGACTGAGGGGCGCGGTGGCGGAACCTGGAAGGAGCGTGCCCGTCTGGAACCAGGAGGCCTGGCGCGCGAAGAACAATTATTCCGCGAGCGACGGCGTTTTCTGCCTCGATCTTGCCGTTTCCCTCAGGAAATTCCTGGCCGAATCGCTCCGGACCCTCGACGACGCGACCCGCGAAGCAGCCTGCGTCATGCATCCCGAACGGGGCAAGCTCAGCCTTGCCGATGTCCTGACCATCTATACGGGACATGCCGATTTTCACTTCAAGTATCTGAAAAGGAATCTTGAGGCGTTTAAAAATAAATAGCTCAGAGGAAGTACGATGGATCTGATGGAAAGCCTTACGACGATACGAATCGGCCCGATGGACGCCGCCATCCGCCTCATCCTGGCCATGTTGGCGGGAGGGCTGGTGGGAATGGAGCGCGAGATGCGCCGCCAGACCGCCGGCCTGCGCACCCATATTCTCATATCGCTCGGCTCCTGCCTCCTGATGATGCTCTCCATCTGGATGCCCCAGTCCGTCGGCCTCGACAAGGGCGATCCGGGGCGCATCGCCGCCCAGGTGGTGTCGGGCATAGGTTTCCTTGGCGCCGGCGCCTTCATAAAAATCGGCAACAACGTGAAGGGCATGACGACAGCGGCCAGTCTCTGGGTCGTGGCGGCCATCGGCCTGACCATAGGCGGCGGCATGTGGATCGCCGGCCTCATCACCCTTGTCCTGGTCCTGATCGCCCTCGCCGCCCTGGAGCCCGTCGAGCGCAAGCTTTTCCCCGCCGAGCGTTTCAAATACATCGGCATCTGGTTCGCGGAAAATACGGCCGACCGAGGCAAAGTCCTCGACGTCCTCGCCGAGCACGGCATACGCGTCCAATCCGTCGACGCGAGCCAGGATGTGGCCAGGCAATCCACCAAGTTCTCCGTGCTGGCCAAGATCCCCGTCGATGTGGACATAGAGCGTCTCTTCAGGGACCTTCGCCATATCGGCAACGTCGAAAAGGTGAAAATCGAGGAAAACGCCTAACCGAGTCTGACGGCCACGGACCAAGCTCGAACTTATTGGGTTTGTTCAGGTGAAGACTCAGCGGGCCAGCCAGCTCCTGACGTCGTTCAAGTTCCCAAATACCCGCGCGGCCTTGCACAGTGCTTCTTCATCCGGCTGTATCAAATCGGGAACCATCACCGGTATCGTCCCCGCCGCGTAGGCCGCGGCTATTCCTGTGCGCGAATCCTCCAGCACCAGGCAGGAGCCGGGGGTCACACCGAGCCCTGCGGCTGCCTTCAGATATATCTCGGGATCGGGTTTTGTCTTCTCAACCTCATCCCCGCAAATGGTAAAGTTGAAGCGCTCAAAAAGGCCCGCCTTGCGCAGAAGCGGCATGACGCGGGGCCTTGTGGTTGACGTCGCCACGGCCATCGGAATCTTTTCAGCCTTGAAAAAGCCAATAATATCAAGGAGGCCGTGTTTGAGCGGAACTTCATTCTCACGGAAATAATCGGCTTCCAGGGCGAGCCTGGTAGCCCTGATGGCGTCGTAAGGGAATTCCGGCCCATGCGTTTCCATCATGAACAGCCTGCCGGAGGCGCTCGACTGTCCGACGAGGCTCTTGAGCACTTCGGGGCCGATGTCCCAACCGTGCGCGGCTCCCGCCTTTGTCCAAAGCTCATGGGCGACCCTTTCGGTATCGAACATGAGCCCATCCATATCGAATGCGACCGCCTCGATCGCGAAACCATCCACGCATAGCATTCCCGTACTCCTCAAAACTGGTTGTGCCATAATGTACTATTCCATGTAAGCATGAAAAGCGCTTAACCCTTCAGCCAGAGTTCTTTGGCTAAAATCTCGCGATCGGCAGTCAAATGCGCTGCAAAACCAGCCTGTGCCATTCCGTTGACTTTTTTCTGCCCAGCTTGTATATTTTTTGCCGCGCCCGGAGGGTGAATAGTCCCTCGTGGCGTTCCGCTTGGTTGCGCGGGCCCATAGCTCAGTTGGTTAGAGCCGCGGACTCATAATCCGTTGGTCCCTGGTTCAAGTCCAGGTGGGCCCATACCCTAAGACACTTTAGGGAAATGAATTACGATCAGCTACCAGAAAACTGGCGCTGAATCCTTATCCAATTGTGAGATGGAATTGTGAGAAATTCCGTCTTGGGAGGGTTCAATGCGTCAGAAGCTGTTCTCGCTACAACTTCGAAATGGTACTTACTATGCTCAGTTGTTTAACCCCATTACACGGAAGTACTCTTCACCAAGATCAACCAGAACTTCTGATTATGGCGAAGCTAATGGCATAGCCTTAGATTGGCTTAAGAACGGCCTTCCTAATGCACGAAGAGGGCGCTATTCCGAAACCAGCAACTTTGACAGAAAACGACGAGAAATAGCCGATCTTCTATCGGTAGATGCTGCTATAGCTACCATTAAATCCGATCACTTCAGTCTTGATGATGGCCAGAGAATAGTTGAGGCTTTGAAAGAACGCGGTATCATCGAATCTGTGGTCCTTACGAGTTCATCCAGCCAGAAGCTGCTTATCCAGTACCTCAAGGATTTCTGGACTTACGAGACATCTCCTTACGTTCATGAGAAGCATCTGTATGGGCAGCGTATTGGGAAGCGGCACGTCCTTGAATCCTTGCATCGCGTTCAATACTGGGAGAAGGCTTTTTCTTCAACCACTCTACTTAGTGAAGTATCAATTCATGACCTTAGAGACTTTACTCTCAAATTAGCCGAAGAAGGCCGGGCAGCAAATACCATCAATCAGATCATGTTTGCCGGAACGACAGCGCTGAAATGGGCTGCTTCCCATGGGCAACTGACTGTTGATCCAACAAAAGGCTTAATGCAGTTCTCTGGACAGGCGATAAAGCGTGGGATTCTCACTGAAAAGGAAGCATCAAGTCTATTCCGTATAGCCTGGAAAGATGAACGGGCTAGGATAGGTAACCTTGTAGCGATGACGACTGGTTTGCGATCTGGTGAAGTACTAGCATTACAAATCGAGGATATTGGAGCAGATAGGCTTTTCATTCGTCATTCCTGGAGTGCGGCCGATGAGTTAAAGGGAACCAAGACAAACCGTGAACGGATAGTCCCCTTATTGCCGCAAGTTCGAACGGAATTGATAGCCTTAGCGAAAAAGAACCCACACCGAGGTCCGGAACAAAAGTTCATCTTCTATGGGCTGCTTCCTGGAAAGCCGATGGTTCCTAATATTCTCCTTGAGGGTTTATGTAGTGCCCTGATAGATATCGGGATGACGGAAGAAGCTCGGCAAGAACGTCACATCTGTTTCCACTCATGGCGACATTATTTCACAGCACATATGAATTCCATAGCAGATTCTAAAAAGGTTCAGAAGGCAACAGGACATACAACGGATTCGGTGTTCGACGGTTATGCCGATCATGAGATAGCTTCTGATATGAAGGTGCTTTCAAAGACAGCAAAGAGTGTCTTCAAGAAAGTACTAGACTTTAAAATTGCAGTTGATCAATGACCTTTTGGTCGGCTGATCATGAACCAGGGGAGCTTTGATTAGTAGACTTCCCTAATAATTTGTTTCGGTGCTTAGAGCGTTCTTGGCGTTTCTTTTCTTCATCACTAGCATTTTTCAGCCTCGATTTTGTAGCGCTATACGACTCAGGTGAAATATCCCGATTATTAATGAGGAAACATGAGATGATAGCCGTACGAGCTGGTGGAATTTCTAGCTTCCCTTCTTTTTGTACCTCCTCTAGCCATAGGCATAGCTCTTTTAAAGTACCATTGAATTTAAGTTTTCCAATATCGCTGTTTCTTGCAACCTTCTGAAAGACACTGCTCGCATTATTAAATTCAATGCTTACTGCCTCGCGGATTTCTTCTATAAAACTCGTTTGGGAAACAGCATAGTCCCTTAAGGAAGGCGGTTGATGCAGAGCTTTAGATAGTTTTTGAATAGTATATAAAATAGGTCGGATCTCTTCAGGTTCCTCCTCTATTATTGGATCAATACTAGGCTCGTTGTGCTGCAGTTCAAAAGGAGAAATTTGCCTCAGTTGGCCTTCAAGATATGCTAATCTTTCTTTTATTATATCCAAAGCCGTAGTGATCTGTAGTTTTTTGCTAAGAACATCCTTAAGCACAATATCAAGATCCATCATTTTCTTAAACACCTCATTAATCTCTTATCCCATAAGATATTGTATCTAAATATTAATGTTTATAAAGCCTTTGGCATTAATTGTTAATGTCCAAAGTTAACACGGATTTTACTCTAATGGTTTTATCAAAGCAATCATTTCAGCATACTTCCACTTGAGAAAAGCAAGGAGGTATCGATGGCTGAGGAGTTGAAGGAAGGATTGTTCTCTGTACGACGAGCAGCTACCTATCTGGGAATCTCAGCGCAGACGTTATATAGGCGTCATCCCGAGATTCCTAGAATTCGGATAGGATCACTGATTCGTTTCCAGCGTACAGACCTGGATCAATACATCGACAAGAATCGTTTTGTAAAAGCGGAACTCTAAAAGGAAAGGAGCACATCATATGACAACTGAGGAGAGCTTGATGGCAAATAAGAATCTCGAGGTAGCCCTTGCGGAGGCACCTCAATATGGCTGGTTGAGCATAACGATCAAGTTTAGGGCAGGGAAAATCTGCCAGATAGAACGGCACAAATTAGTTCAGACATTACCAAGTAAGGAAGTTCCTTACGGTATAAAACAGATTTCAAGGAGTATCAAATGAACAGAGCTAATCTAGTTAATCATGAGTCACTTAACGAGGATCATGCAAAAAAAAACAGAAGACGTTCTATTGATTTAGAAGCACTGTTATACGGCAATCTTCCATCAAAAAAGATCACCCAAGTTTGGACGGAGGATGGAAGAATCGATTTTATTACCTTTCATAGGGTTCTATTAAAATCCCTCATTAGCCAAAACAAAAGAGTAATTTTCATAACAGGTGATGCAGATTTGCCAAAACTTCCCTGTATTATTTCTTCGCAAGGTGAAAAATGTATAAGCCCATTGCTAAAAATTTATAAAGTCAGCTTCTTTGAAGAAATCGAAGAGATTCTTAAGGAAGAGGAAAAATCTCCAGCTGCAATAATCATTGATGGAATCAGTAAAGTTATGTGTCATAGCCAGAGGGGAAAAGGCCATGATGATGCTGATTTAGTAGAAATTGATAAGGCAGAACTGAATGCTGAAAAGAAAATCATGAAACTCTTGCAACAAAGAACCAAGGATTTTGATTTTCCGGTTTTATTTACTTCATATAGTAACCAGGTCTATAGGTCTGGAGGTTACTCATTAGGGTTTTGCCCTGATAAAGAACCCGTACTTTTTTATGGATCGGATATATCCATTGAACTCATTCCAGACTCATTGGTGGATGGTTTTCATTACATACAAGCTTTTGAGTATAGACTTTCCAGGAAAACAAAAAAAGAATTGATATTCGCTTGGCCGATACGATCCTATTGGAGCCAAGGGTCACTAATCGACCTATAACAAGCCCTATCCTAAAAGAAAAATGACTATCAACAGAGGAGATAGAGTTGAAGGACCATATATGAATTAGCCTTGATAAATATTAAGCCCTATAACGAGCCCCATCTTAATAGAAAACTGATCATAGGTTTAGGAGATAGCAGTGATAGACAGTATTGGAATTCATACGAAGATAAGTCTCGATGAAGTTGAGTCTTTTATTTATCACCTGCAAGAAGTTAAGAGAAGCCCACGTAAGATAATCGGAAAGATTAATGGTATTCCGATAAAGGTATTACAAAGTGGAGATATCTACTCAAACTTCAGTCTCCCTAAATACTTCCTAAGATTAACTGGTAAGGTATTAAACGTTACACTGATGCAAGAGTGTATTGAGAACATCTTGGATGATATACCCGCTTTTCATGATGGAAACCTGTATAGGATAGATATAGCTGATACATTTACGATGTCACAGCCGATACCAAATTATCTGGAGGTTCTTGGGCCAAAAAATAATTGTAGAAGAGTGGAAGATATCTTTGGGTCAAAACCATATAGATATGACTATGATCACCAGACTAAACACTATAGGTATAAAATACGATCTCTGGTTTTCTATGATAAAAACGCTGAAGAGTTAAGCCAACGTAAGGGGATGAAGCCTGAAAAATTCATTCACAATCTATCTACCAACGAACTACGATACGAACTTCAATTCAAGGAAGGTGTCGCAAAACAATTATACAGTGATATAGAATATCAATTTACGCTAATGGATCTATTACATCCTAGTCTGTTAAAATTGCTCGCTGATTATTGGAAGAATGAATTTGATGATATCTTGTTAATTCCTCAAAGCTGCTTTTGTCCAGTATTTGATACAACGATAGGTTTTCAAAATGCATTGGCAAGCTATGGCTATCAATGTGCTGGGCCAAATAATGTTGAGGCTTTAATAAAGAAAGCAACGAAAGAACGTAAGATAAGCAGTCAAAGTGGTTCTCGATTAAGAAGAAAATTACGTAAGAATTATAGGCAGTATTCTAAAGGGATACAATCAGATCCAATTTCTGAGCTGCAAAACGCTGTGAATACGTCATATAAGAAGTTCCTTACGCACATAGAGTCACTCCAAACCATACAGGCTGTTCAGCAGAATGAACTCAATAACCTAATTGAAGGAGATAACGATGAAAAATGAAGCAGATTCTCTACAAAAACGATGCAAACTTTTTCAGAAAGTAGAAGAAACAGGTAACGTGGCTGAAGCCTGTCGGACTCTGGGCGTCAATAAATCATCCTACTACAATTTTAAAAGCCTATATGAGAAATATGGAGTTGAGGGGCTTAAGGGGAATAACAAAGAGGACTTGAAACATCTGTCATCAGAAAAGGCTAGAAAACGAAAGATGGACAAAATAGCTGAGTACGTTATTCAATATCCTGAAGTCGGTTGTCATAGGATTAGAAATTTTCTTCTTGAAGAGAAAGTTTCAATGTCTGCAAATGCTATTCAAAATGCACTTAAATACAGGGGATTAGGCTCAACTATTGATAGGATTCATGCCCTTGAGGAAAAGTTATACAAGGAAGATACAAACCCTACTGAGGAGCAGCGTGAACTTATAGAAGGAAAAGACCCATGTATGAAGGAGCGGGGATTAGTGTGTAAAGCCCCAGGCGAAGTTTTAGTTCAATGTATTTCTAGCTTGCATACACCTTCAACTCAGAAAGTATTATTCGCTCATTATGTAATTGATCGGTATGGATGCCTGGCCTTCCTAATATTCGACCGTTCGGAGTCAATTGATGTTTCTATCCGGCTGCTAAACGATAGTGTAATTCCTTACTACGATGAAATGGGAATCAAGATTCAAGAGATTTTGCTTGAAGCCGAAGAAGAGCCTGATGCAGAAAACTTGTCAAGATATAGTAGTTTCGTGAAGAACTATGGAATAGCGCTTAGGTTCATAGAAAGCACAGATGAAAACGCAGATGGGTTTGCCCAGCGTTTTGAGACCTGCTTTTGTGATAAGCTACTATCTGATCCAAAGACAAAGTTGTATCTAGAAGAGATTGAAGTCTTAAACGAGAAGTGCCAGATCTGGTTGAATCGGTATAATTCTAGTTCATATCATGGCTATAGGAATTTTGGGAACTCTCCATATGATGTAATCAAAGAATATCGAGCTGGCAGGCAACCAATCTAAATGGACAGAGTTTTTGGTACTTCCCTATTGGATGAGGAGATTTATGCCACCAGAATACTTAATGGACTCCAAAAAAGGGGACCGAATAGAAAGGATTAACTCCTTACGGCAAGAAGAAGGGGCCTTACATACGGGATAAAGCGGGCTGGGAAGGGCTCGATCCAAGAGCTTGAAAAAAGGCTCCTTACGGTTTTCCCGTTACGCTCGAACTGCAGCTTCTATAAAAATGAAAAGCACCTCCTTACGGTTTTGTGCTTAAGTACAAAAGTGTACTTCCATATGACTTGAACCAGATCTAAAAGACAGTAAGAATTCCTCTTATGGCATGGCTCTGAAAGGCTTCTTCTTGCCTGGTTTTTGCTTGTTTCCACCCTTCAACCGAAGTAGAATGACAAAAAGATGAAAAAAGGGAGAAGTTGACGTGCCAGATGAGCTCAATCCATCCCAATGTCGTGCTGTTGAATCGACCGAAACTCCCCTCTTGGTTATCGCTGGGCCAGGTGCAGGAAAAACCAAGACTTTAGTTGAGCGAATAGTAGCCTTGGTCACAAAGAAGCAGGTGCCATCTGAGAGCATCTTTGTTGCGACGTTTACCGAGAAAGCAGCCAAAGAACTTGTAACTAGGGTTTCGAACAGGGCGATAGAGCTCGGTGTGGATATCAACCTCAGCGAAATGTATATTGGGACCCTTCATTCCATTTTCCTTAGAATTATCGAAGAATACCGGCCCTATACCTTGTTGATGAGGAACTATCGTGTTCTTGATGACTTCGAACAGCAATACCTTATCCACCGTTCCTTAGCAGCCTTTCAAGCAGTGAGCGATTATAACACCCTCATAAAGCCCATGCTAAACCGCTGGGAACAAGCAAAAGAGGTAGCGGGGCTCGTCAATAAAGCTGCGGAAGAAGATCTTGAACTTGACCGGCTTTCAGCATCTCCTTCTGCCGAACTGAAAGCGCTGGGGGCGATCACCCAAGTATATCGTTCCAAGCTGCAGGAAGAAAACGCCTTAGATTTTTCGACAATCCAATCGACGATGCTCAAACTCATCACTGAACAGCCAAAGGTTCTTTGCGACCTTCAAACGAAGATTAGATACTTCATGATAGACGAATACCAGGATACGAATACGATCCAGGAAAAGATTCTCCTTATGCTAGCCGCTCCTGATAACCGCATCTGCGTTGTTGGTGACGACGACCAGAGCCTGTATCGGTTTCGCGGGGCGACCGTAAGGAATATCCTGGAATTCAGAAAGAATTTCGCCTCAGGAGAATGCGAGAAAGTTGAGCTTGTCACCAACTACCGATCACACCCCAAGATCATTGATTTCTACAACGAATGGATGGGATCTATTCCGTCGAAGGGTTCATGGACGGGAGAAACTGGAGAGAGTTTTCGCTATCCCAAATTGATACGACCGCGAGACACGACGTTCTCGGACTATGAATCTGTCGTAAAAGTTGCGGGGCTGGAGAGCCAAGAATCTTGGAATGAAGAGGTCCTTACGTTCTTGCGATCCTTGAGAGACAAGGGGATTCTTAAGGATAACAACCAAGTTGCATTTCTATTCCGATCAGTCAAGAACAGCAAGGCGATTGCGCTAGCGACTTTTCTTGAAGAAAATGGCGTCCCAGTCTTCTCTCCAAGATCCGCACTCTTTTTCCAGCGAGAAGAGATTCGACTGCTCATCGGAGCATATGTCTTTCTCTTTCCTCAGCTCATTGAAAAACACCTGAAATGGCAAGCTGACGCCGAACTTAAGGAATGGGATTACTATCGAGAATGCCTTGAGCTCTTCACGAATGAATTGCGAGCGAATCCTGATCTGCATAAGGAGCTCAGGATTTGGTGTGCCAAGAAGGCGAAAGTCCATAGCTCCTTGAGCGAGAATACAAACTACTCTTTCGCCTCGCTCTTCTATGAACTCCTGGCCTTTCCCATGTTCTCACGTTATGTGGATACAGAACTGACCGGTGGGGTGTCGGACCTCCGTCCTGTCTATAATCTCTCGCTTTTCAGTCAACTCCTGGCCAAATTCGAGTTTCTTCACAATATAATCGTCCTTACACCCGAAAGCTTAACAAAAGATCTCCGCTCTCTTTTCAACCAATACCTCCGCTATCTCATTGATGGTGGTATCGCTGAGTATGAGGATTTCGATAGCTTCGCGCCTTCTGGATGTGTATCGTTCATGACCATTCATCAATCCAAAGGCTTGGAATTCCCGATCGTTTTAGTCGATTCGCTCAATAGTGTTCCAGTTACTTCCATCGAAGCTATCGATACAGCGCTGGCGAATTTCTATCGGGAAGATGAGCCTTTTGAACCCCCGGAACGAATCAAATATTTCGACTTCTGGAGACTCTATTACACTGCGTTTTCCAGAGCACAGAATCTCCTTGTCCTTACTGGCGCTGAAAACCATTCAGGAAAGGGTATGTCTCGACTTCCATCACTCTACTTCGCACCACTTTATAACAAGCTTCCTGACTGGAGGGATGCGCGGCTCGACGAAAGTCATCTTCTCTTGGACACAGTAAAGCCAGCGAATATCAAACACGAATACTCATTTACATCTCATGTCTTGCTTTACGAGGATTGCCCTCTCCAATACAAGTTCTTCCGTGAACTGGAGTTCAGCCCTGTCCGGACAAACGCTATTCTATTTGGTACTCTTGTGCATCAGACGATTGAAGATGCGCATAAGGCTGTTTTGGCTGGCAAGTCAGACATGATCACCGCAGACCAGATTCACTTTTGGCTCGAAGCGAACTACAAGAGCCTCTCCAAGTCGACAAGAACATACCTGGCGCAAGGGACTTTAGGAGCTGTTGAGGATCATGTTCTTCGCTACGTGGATCAGGCTAGCCGGGACTGGAGCGCAATCCAGGAAGCTGAACTCAGGGTTGCGCTGCTGAAAGAGAACTATATCCTTACGGGTTCAATAGACCTCATTCGCGGCAAAGAACAAAGCGTCGAGATCATCGACTTTAAAACTGAAAAGAAACCTGATATCAACAGCCCGGAAGGCCGTGAAAAACTCGACAGATATAGGCGTCAGCTTGAAATATACGCCCACATAGTTGAAGAACGATATGGTCATGAAGTGAGTCGGATGCATCTTTACTATACGGGGGCAAAAAACGAGAGTCCTTACATAAGCTATGACTATGAACCGAGGAAGATCGACAGCACAATTACTGCCATTGGCGGTGTGGTAGGGAAGATTGAAGCGAAAAACTTCGATCATCACCATGTTGAAAAGTCAGAGCGACATTGCAGCAATTGTGACGTCAAACCCTTCTGCTGGAGGAATTTTATCTAAAATATATTGCTATTTTGTAAAAAATGTGCAAATATTGAGTATATTTCCTCTTGGAGGCTAATATGCTGCTAGAGTTTCGTGTTTCCAACTATCGATCTATCAGGGATGAGCAATGCCTCAGTCTCATGCCAGTTGCAGCTGATACAGCTCTCAAAGCAAGCAATGTTTATAAAACCAATAGTAGCTTAGTACCTGAAGTGTTGAATGGCTGTGCTGTTTATGGAGCCAATGCCAGCGGGAAATCCAACCTATTCCGAGCTATGGGATTCATGCAAGCGCTTGTTAAAGAGTCCGCGACGGCGGTGAAAGCCGGGCAAGCGCTCAATGTGCAGAGCTTCGCCTTTGACAAAACACATCCTTCTTCAGCTTCATCCTTTGAACTGACCGCTTTGATTGAGGGAGTACGCTATCAATATGGGTTCTCCCTGACAGCGAATCGAATACAAGACGAATGGCTATTGGTTTTTAAGTCCAGTAAGCCTCAGGAGTGGTTCTCCAGGAAATGGAACGAGAATACAAAGCAGCATGATTATGCTCCTTTCAGCGCCTATTTTTTGGGACAAAAGGATCTTTGGAAGCGTTCGACCAGAGAAAATGCCCTCTTCCTCTCCACTGCGGTACAGTTTAATAGTGAGCAGCTGAGACCTCTTTGGAATTGGATCGTCAATAGCTGGATCAATCTTCCTGCAATGGTACCTCTAAATATGAATATTACTCTTAACGCCATTGAACATGTGCAAGCTAAGAAGACCATTCTTGAGTTTCTGAACGCTGCTGATCTTGGGATTGCGGATATTTCAATTGTTAAGGCTCCTGGCAAGGAGGCGCTGTTTGCGATCGATGGGGCTACTGGAAATGCCTCGGTTTCTGAGAGCAAGGATACTGAAATACGAATGCCGCGATTCACCCATGTTGCCTCGCAGCAGACAGTAGCGCTGGACTATCAAGATGAGTCTCAAGGAACTCAGCGCCTTTTTGAGTATGCTGGAATAATCCTCATGATCTTGCAGAATGGGATGACACTCGCAATTGACGAGATTGAAAGTAGTATGCATCCCCTCCTGGTGCGGCATATTCTAAAGCTTTTCTTCTCTCCTGAGACGAATCCTCATGGTGCCCAGATCATATTCACGACACACAGCACAACGCTCTTGGATAATGAGCTTCTCAGGCGGGACCAAATCTGGTTCACCGAGAAAGATGCAGACCTCGCTACCGCTTTGATTGCCTTCAGCGAGTTTAGTCCTCGCAAAAACGAGTCCTTTGAGAAGAACTATCTTGATGGACGATATGGCGCTATTCCTATACTCCGTACATTCCAGGCAAAGGAAGCGACGAATGCACGAAAATAGCCCCAAAAAACGTCAAATCAGACGTCTAGAACGTAAAGCCGGAAAGAGGCCGCTATATCCTCGTATACTGATGGTCTGTGAAGGAAGTAAAACGGAAAAACTCTACTTCGATGATATTCGACAGCATTGGAGAATATCTTCGGCTGATTGGGAGGTGTTGCCTTCTGAACTTGGAACGGGACCTGAAAAGGTTGTAGAGTTTGCGGAGCAGAAGGCTCGTGAGGAGAAGAAATGGGACGAAGTCTATTGCATTTTTGATCGCGATGACCATGTTTATTACCAAACGGCAATACAAAAAGCGAAAAGCCTCGACGGCAAAATACGGCCCAATGATCCAATTGCAGCCAGTTCTCGATTTATGGCGATACCCTCCATACCTTGTTTTGAGTTGTGGTATCTCATTCACTTCGTATCGATCACCCAAGAGCTTCCCAGGGATAAAGTGTACACGCAACTAAAGATTAAAGTTCCTGAATATAGTAAAGGTGCTGCAGGCATGTTCGAAAGAACATTTTCGAGACTCTCCTTCGCGTGTACAAGTGCCGAAAATGAGAGGAAGCGAAAAGAACAGTCTGGTAATGATAACCCTTCAACTGACGTAGACATTCTTGTTAAGCGTCTACAGGAAATCGGGGCGATGAAAACAAAAGCGATGACAAAACAGCGGGGCGAAGAATGAACGAAGAATCGAGAGAGGCGCGGCTTCCTTACGGTACAACCGAGAGCACGCCACAATACACATTCGACTATGAACCGATACGCGGGTACCCAGAGCTTCGTTGGACAGGGAAACGACCGTTTCGCGGTACTACATATTTCCCCGCGCAATTGAAAGAAAACCATGGCGACTCCGTCGATGGTTGGCGAAACAAGCTCTATTGGGGCGATAATCTCCAGGTGATGAGTCATCTCCTTCGGGAATATCGTGGGAAAGTAAAGCTTATCTACATCGATCCTCCATTTGATTCCAAAGCTGACTACAAGAAGAAGATTGAACTTCGGGGCGCTAACGCCACAAGCGATGCGAGCGCTTTTGAAGAAAAGCAGTACACAGATATTTGGACGAATGATGAGTATCTGCAATTCATGTATGAACGACTAATCCTAATGAGGGAATTGCTTGCGGAAGATGGGAGCATATTTCTTCACTGTGATGATACAAAAAATGCTTACCTTAAGTTACTTCTTGTCGAAGTGTTTTCTGAATCGAATTTTCGAAATGAAATAGTTTGGAAAAGATCAACAGCAACTGGGTTGGCAATGAAACGATGTGGGACGCTTCATGATACTATTTATTGGTTTTCAAAGAGTAATAACTATCAGTTTACAATGCAGTATCATAAATATGAAGAAGAATACCTAAAGCGAATTAGGAAAGACGAATCCGGACGAGACTATATCCCTATTCCAACAGGGAATCCAGGTCCAAGACCAAATCTTTATTATGAGTATAAAGGCTATCTACCCCACCCTAATGGATATAAATGGACTAGGGGAAAAATGGAAGAATTGGATCGCCAGGGGAGGCTTATATTTCCTGAGTCAAAAGAGGGACGGATACAGTATAAACAGTATCTAGATGAAATGGAGGGTGTAAAGCTACAAGACCTATGGATAGATATTCCGCCTGTAAATCCTGTTGCTAAGGAAAGACTTGGTTATCCAACACAAAAACCTGAAGCATTGATTGAGAGAATTGTAAAAATGACGACGAAGCCTGGGGACCTTGTTTTTGATTGCTTCATGGGGTCCGGAACGGCTCAAGCAGTTTCAATGAAGCTCGGCCGTCGCTTTCTTGGTGCAGATATTAATTTAGGTGCCATACAGACAACTACTAAACGGCTACTTGGAATAGCAGATGAGCTAAAAAGCGGGATACCAGAGCTTGCTCTTGGTGATCTTGTTGAACCTGCAAAGATAATCACAGGATTTGAAGTCTTTACTGTCAATCATTACGACTTCTTTCGCAACGAACTCGAAGCTAAGGAATTGCTTATAGAAGCTCTCGAGTTACAGAAACTCCCTGGCAACATGCTTTGGGATGGAGAGAAGGAAGGATGGATGGTGAAGATCCTCGCTGTTAATCGCTTGGCTACAGCCGCCGATCTGAATCCCATCCTCGGAAACTTGGATTATAAAGCTTGGGAACGACGTTCACGAGAACATCCTGATAAACCAGTGGAACGAATCAGGTTTGTCTGCATGGGACACGATCCGGATTTAAAGGCACAATTCTTAGATGAAATGGCTAAGATTGGTTTTAAAGTTGAGCTCGAGGTTCTCGATATTTTGCGTGATAGGAAAGAACTTCAATTCAAGCGGGAAGCCGAAGCTAAGATTGTCCTTACGAAGAAAAAGCTTGAGATTCAGAGCTTCTACCCAATGAACCTTTTACAGAAGCTTTCGTTCGACCGGGCGAAAGTTGGAGAGTGGCGCGAACTTGTCGATTCCGTCTTGATCGACTGGAACTATGATGGAGCAGTCTTTAGCCCCTCACTCTCGGATATTCCAGATAAGAATACCTTAGTAAGGGGTGCCTATGATGTCCCCGACGACGCTGGGACAATTAGGGTTAAAATAACCGACCTGATTGCCGAATCGTGGGAAGAGAACGTAGGAGCGTAGAATGGCAAAGAAAATTGCTCTACCAGCAATAGTTACCCTCCCTTTCTTTGAGTATCTATGGAGCTTCTATCGCGCCAATCGCGGACAGATTCGATTCTCTTATAAAGATCTCACAAAAAGGCTCTTGGATTTCAATGACCCCTCCAATGCCGGAGCTTTCCTCCGAAAGCCGCAGTTCGAAGCGTTTGAGATGTATGTATTCCTAAAGGAGTACCTTGATAACCCCAAACTTGCCGAATTGCTCGATGACTGGCGTAATAACAAAGGCAAGTTTCAGCTGAAGAATACTCCTGCGGCAGATCAGCAAGATCTCTTCGGTACTTTAGATGCAAACGTCTATGATGAAGCATTCAAAAAACTTGAGGCTGTTCGCCAGGATTATGCAAACTACATCTTTGCCTTAACGATGGGGGTAGGGAAAACCATCCTCATGGCATTGTGCATCTTCTATGAATTTCTGCTCGCTCGAAAATTCCCTTCAGATACACGTTTTTGCCATAATGCAATTGTCTTCGCTCCGGATACAACCGTGCTTCAGTCTCTCAAGGAGATACAAGAGTTCGATAAAACTAAGGTGATTCCCGCTGAATACGCTCGCGGCCTCAATGCTGAGATAAAATTCTATTTCCTCGAAGAATCTGGTGTAACGCTCAATACACTTGATCGATCAAGCTTTAACGTTGTTATTTCCAACACACAAAAAATCATACGCAAACGCCAAAACGCGCAGAAATCAGCGTGCGACAAGCTCTTTGCTCAAGGCGACTGGGACGATGTACTAGCAGTAGACACCAATGCAGATCTGTACGATATTGGCGATGAAGAAGGGCTTTCGACCAATCAGCGTTTCCAGAAGCTTTCGCGGCTTCATCAGCTTGGTATCTATGTCGACGAAGCTCATCATGCATTTGGAAAGACTCTCAAGAAAGACATGGCAGATCATGAGTCTAAAACCAGTCTGCGCTTGACGATTGATAGCCTTGCCCGCGAACTCTTGCAAGCAGGCACTCGTGTCGTTGCCTGCTATAACTTCACCGGTACTCCTTACGTTGAGAATGAATTGATGCCGGAAGTGGTTTATGCCTTCTCATTGAAAGATGCGATTTCAGGCAGGTATCTCAAGACTGCTAAAGTCACACAGGTTCAAAATGCGCTCTCGCTAGAGTTTATTCGGAATGCTATAAAAAGCTTTGTGGCGGAACATGGCGATGCGCGATATGAAGGCATGCTCCCCAAGATGGCTATCTTCGCCGCGACCATCAACGAACTTGAGCAAGAGCTTAAGCCTCAGGTCGAAAAAGTATTAATAGAATTGGGGCTACCCACATCAAGCATTCTCGTCAACGTTGGTGATGAAAAGCTCACAAGCCAAGACGATATCCGGGATTTTCGTTCACTCGACACTCGTGATTCCATTAAACAGTTCATTCTTTTGGTTGGGAAGGGGAAAGAAGGATGGAACTGCCGATCCCTTTTTTCTGTAGCTCTCTTCAGACAACCGAAATCGAAGATCTTTGTCTTGCAGGCGACCATGCGCTGTCTTCGGTCGATAACTAGCGTTCAACAAGAAGGCCATGTTTTTCTCTCGAACGAGAACTACGAGATCCTAAAAGCTGAACTTGAAGCCAACTTCAGGCTCTCCGTCGATGAATTCCAGAGCAAACCCGATGATGGGAAGAAGACAGTGATTCTCAAAGTTCACAAACCTCCGGTCTTTATCGATGTTGTAGAGTCTAAGACCCTCTATAACGTAGCAGAAAAGCATCCGCAGCCTGGGTATTCGCTAGGCCTTGATGAACTCGATACAACACAATATCGAATCACTTCGACCACTACGGATATCCGTAGCATCGAATCGGTTGAGGGAGGAACGCGCGATCTCTCGTCCTTACGCGACGATATTGAGTTTTCTGAGATAATGTTGGTTGCCGAAGTTTCCCGATATCTGAATAAGAGTCCTATAGAAGTAGAAGAGCTCCTTTGCCAATCTGCCGAAAGAATGGAAGGCATCCTTGTTTGGGTGAATCGAGCAAACAGAATTCTCTATGACATTGTTATTCCACGCCTTTTTAAGCACCTCTATGAAATAGAAGAGTATCAAGGCCCCAAGCATAAAGTACGAAAGTTGCTCGTAAAAGATCCGCCAAATGGTGAAGAGGGATATACGATGCGAGTAGATCCCGCTCTCTTCATAGAAGAATCAACGCTAGAGTATTCTACATACAAAGATAAAAGCTTCCATCTCTCTGGGTATGGCTTTGATTCAACTCCCGAACTAGAGTTCTTCCGCCAAAACTTGCCGAACCTTCATATAAAGAAACTTTGGTTCACGGGGATGCTCACCGCAGGCCAGACAGAATTCAACGTCCATTATATCGACCCGAACTCAAACGCGCTTAGAACGTACTATCCGGACTTTCTGCTCGAGTTGGATGATGGAACGTATCTCATCGTTGAAATTAAAGGCGATCATATGATTGATGACCCGGTGACACAGGCCAAGAAAAGCTACGCGGAGCGTATGGCTGAGGCTAGTCGAATGCGATATAGACTGATTCCTGGTAGTCAGGCGGGGCATAAGATGGATATTTTTCTTGGATAAGCGAATAAACTCGATTTTGTAAAAATGATTAAAAGCCAATGCTAGGAGGGAATATGAAGAGCGAAAACTCACAACGTATACTCGGTTATCTTCAACAATGCTTATCAAGTGATAAAAGACCTCTTAGCTTGTTTTTAGGCGCAGGGTGCCCGTTAGCAGTTAAAACAGGGCAAGACAAATCGGTTCCACTAATACCAGATATATCAGGAATAACACAGATAGTACGTAATGAATTATCAGAATGTTCAGAGTGTGGCCCTCTCTTGAAGGTAATAGAAGAGCACTTTATGACAGATGGGGTGGAAACAACATCTATTGAAGATATGCTTACACACATTCGTTCACTTAGGGCGGTCGCAGGTAATGCTGAAGTCCGTGGCCTTTCTGCAACAAATCTTGACAAATTGGATAACCGTATATGTCAAATAATATATAGAATTGTTGATAAAGAACTTCCAGGCATCGATACACCATACCATTATGTTGCTTCATGGGTTGATTCAGTAAGAAGAGAAAACCCAATCGAGGTGTTCACGACAAATTATGATTTACTAATGGAACAAGCCTTTGAAGACAATAAGGTACCTTATTATGATGGATTTACCGGTGTACGCAAACCTTTTTTTGATCTTCGCGCAATGGAAGAAGACATGTTGCCACCGCGATGGGCTCGACTGTGGAAAATACATGGGTCGATAAATTGGTATCAGGTAGATAATAAAGGAGTGTTTCGAGGAACTGCGGAAGAGAAACAGGGCTCTAAGCGTGTTATCCACCCATCGCACTTAAAATATCAAGAAAGCAGAAGATTGCCCTATTTAGCTATGATGGATCGCTTAAGAGCATTTTTTAAACATCCAACTGCAACTTTACTTACATGTGGTTACTCATATCGGGATGAACACATTAATGAAATCATTATTCAGGGGCTTGAATACACGCAAACCGCTGTTGTCTTTGCTCTGCTATATGGAGACCTTGAGGTATATTCAAATGCGATTACTCTTGCTTTACGGAATTCAAATCTAAATTTATTGGCTAGTAATGGAGCGGTTATCGGAGGACAAAAAGTGGTCTGGCAAGAGCGAGAAGCTGAACAAGAAACGGAAGAATCAGTTGATTGGCTAGCCTGGAAAGCGGTTCCGTCTAGTCCTCAACCTGACAAGCAAAAGGCTGAGCTTTTACTTGGTGATTTTGCTATCTTTGGAAAATTTTTACATGAGCTTACTGGCACTCAAAAGCGCTTTATGGAGCAAGGGAATGTCAACTAATCCAACCTATTTGGGTACTGTTCAGGATGTTCAGGGTGCGACTATCAGTATTGCTCTAGATAAAGACACTATTTCTGGGCTCTCTTTTATCGATGGTCATGGATATCGAATTGGCCAGATAGGAAGCCTAGTCCGTATATCGGTAGGTTTTATTGATTTATTTGGTATTGTATCACATGTTGGAGCAGGCGCAGTACCGGAATCAGTAGTTAATAATCAACCTTTTGGATACCGATGGCTAAAGGTGCAACTAATTGGTGAAGGGCGAAAATCAGGAGATTTTAAAAGAGGTATATCACAGTACCCAACTATAGGGGATGAAGCACATCTTGTTACTGAACAGGATCTTGTTGGTATCTATGGTAGACCAGAAAACCCATCTTATGTTCGTATTGGAGATTTGGCAAGTTCGGAATCTATACCAGCCTTAATCGATATTAATAAGCTCATCGCTCGACATAGTGCGATTGTGGGAACCACGGGATCAGGAAAATCGACTACAGTCGCAAGTATTCTTAGGTCAATATCTGATACTAGTGTTTATCCTTCTGCCCGAATTATTGTTCTAGATATTCATGGGGAATATCATTCTGCTCTTGGGGACCGTGCGACAATTTTTCGTGTTAACGCAGATGAAGATTCAGGAGAGAAGCCACTGTATATTCCGTATTGGGCATTAACATTCGATGAGCTTATCAAAATTACACCTTTTAATGGAATAAATGATTCAGATCGTAGTGCATTGATCGAAAAGATTAAAACCCTAAAAACTGCATCACTTAATAAACAAGCAAGAAATGGAGTTACTGAGGATACGCTTACAGTAGACACACCCGTCCCATTCAGTATTCATAGACTTTGGTATGAGTTATATCGATTAGTATGTTCTACACATACGGCACAATCAAATGGACAAAGCGATGCGACAGAGGCTATAGAGCCTAACCAAGAAGGGAAACCTATTTTGGGGGATATACTTAAAGTAACTGCACCTAAGTATAAACCCATCACTCAAGGTGGCACAAATCGAGTCTACTTAAGTTCTTCCCCTTTAAACATTCGGAGACAGGTTGTGGCGATGGAGTCTCTTCTTCGCGATTCAAGGTATGATTTTATCTTTCGTCCGGGACCTTGGTGCCCACTGCCAACACTGACCGATCTTGATACCCAACCAGAGAGAGATTTAGATACTCTAGTGCAATCATGGATAGGCAATAGCAAGCCAATAACAATTCTTGATTTATCCGGTGTCCCTGTTTCTATCCTTACTGACTTAATTGGTGCAGTTATCCGGCTACTCTTTGATGCTCTTTTCTGGGCTCGCTACTTACCAGAGGGAGGAAGGGACAGACCGCTTTTATTTGTACTAGAAGAAGCGCATTCATACTTGAAGGTTGGAAGTGATGGTTCTGCATCTATCGCTGTCCGCCGAATAGTAAAAGAAGGCCGGAAATATGGATTGAGTGCGATGATTGTGAGTCAGCGCCCAGCAGAGATAGACCCTACCATACTTTCGCAATGTGGGACGATTGTTGCCATGCGGTTAGCGAATTCAACTGATCGATCACACATTACTAGCACTGTAAGCGATAACCTTGAAGGTCTTTTTAGTATGCTACCTACTTTGCGTACGGGGGAAGCAATCATTGTTGGAGAAGCAGTACATCTGCCATTGCGAGTGCTTATAGACGCTCCTAGTAAAAGCCATCGGCCAGACAGCCACGATCCGATAATTTATGACCCTAAAGCCAGGAAAGGATGGAATAAATCCATTGAATCTGAAGACTACGCAACATTGCTTGAGAATTGGCGAAGCGAAAAAACTCATCTTAAAATTGATCAGGAGGTGAATAATGAATCTAATTCCGGTCAGCTCTTCTAACATTGCTGCTATTGGCTATGAAGAAGGATCAATGACTTTAACAGTTCAATTTCTTAGCGGAACCCTCTATCAGTATTTTGACGTTCCGTCACAGGTTCATCAAGAATTAATGGTTGCAGGATCTGTTGGTACCTATTTTAGCCAGAATATTAGGAACAACTATCGATATACTAAACTCTAGTAAGCTAATTTTAGATGTTCACTAAGGTCTAGCAAGGTGTATAGTAAACAAAAACAGAAAATGTAATGCTGAGCGAACAGAGGCATATATGACTATTGGTATATTGATTTGCTTAGGGCTATTAGTTGTTCTTGTGGCAATTTTACTCATTCTTTTTCTTCGGTCAAAGCCAGCTTGTTACGATGAACGATTCGCTCAAATAGAGAGCGGCCAAGATAAAATTGATCAAAGCGTTCGAAATGAAATCTCTCGAAACCGAGAAGAATCTGGTAAATTGCAGACTCAAAACCGAGAGGAACTCATCAAGACGCTTGAAACCTTCCGTTCAGGAATCCTTACGTCTATGGGACAAATTGCAGAGATGCAAAAAGCGCAACTCCAAACTTTTCAAGAACAACTAAGTACCTTAACGACAGGGAATGAGCAGCGTCTTGATAAGCTGAGAGAAACTGTTGACGAAAAACTTCGCCAAGTTCAGGCAGATAGTGCGGAGAAACTAGAAAAGATACGGGCTACTGTAGATGAGAAGCTTCACCAAACACTTGAAACACGCCTTGGGGAGTCTTTTAAGCTTGTTAGTGAACGACTTGAACTGGTACAAAAAGGTTTAGGAGAAATGCAGGGGTTGGCTACAGGAGTTGGAGATCTTAAGCGTGTCCTTACTAATGTTAAGACTCGAGGAACTTGGGGAGAAGTCGCGCTTAAATCAATTATCGATGATATCCTTACGCCTGCCCAGTATGAAGAAAATGCAATAACAAAAAAGGGTAGTCAGGAAAGAGTTGAGATAGCAATCAAGCTGCCCGGACGGGGAGAAGATGGAATTGAGAAAGTTCTTTTGCCGATTGACGCAAAGTTTCCTAAGGAAGATTACGAACGGCTGCTTACTGCTCAAGAAGCCGGCGATCTGGTTGGAAGCGATGAAGCATTAAAAGCCCTTGCTGCAAGGCTTAAGGGCTGTGCAAAAGATATCAGAGATAAGTATCTTAATCCTCCTGCAACCACAGACTTTGCAATTATGTTCCTGCCTTCTGAAAGTCTTTATGCTGAAAGTCTACGACGTCCAGGTTTGGTTGAATCGCTCCAGAAAGAATTTCGTATTATCGTAACAGGCCCAACAACCCTTGCCGCAATTGTGAATAGTCTCCAAATGGGTTTCAGAACTCTAGCTATTGAAAAACGCTCCAGCGAAGTCTGGCAAATTCTTGGGGCTGTAAAGACTGAATTTGTTAAGTTTGGTGAAATTCTGGAGAAGACAAAGAAAAAGATACAAGAAGCAGGAGATACTATCGAGACAGCTTCAACTAAATCGAGAAAAATACAATCAAAGCTAAGAAGTGTAGAAGCTATGCCAGATATACCGATTGCCGGGCTTTTACCGACTGAAGCAAGCGATTTTCAAGATGATGCACAAGCCTAAGGTAATGCTATTATTCATAGAAGATTCTTGTTGATGGATTGAATATTTCCCGATAATCTGGTATTATCGGGTATATGGAATCTGACCAGATTTCCCCTAGCAAAGAGCCCTCCTTCGACGTCGAGAGGGTCGTCCAGAAACTCCTCAGAGAGGCTCCCTCTCTCAAGGACCTCTCTCCTGATCAGCTCGACACCATCGCCAAGGCGGTCGTCCTCGAAGACCTGAAGGATGACCTCAAACATCGCCGAGACTTGGCCAGGGTCGATCTGACCAAACTCCAGGAAACCTTCCTTACACGGCAGAAGAGCGCCCATACAAAACGCGCATACGAAAGCGCACTTACCCTCCTTACGACCTGGGCACAGCGTGCCGGAGTCCATATTCTTGAGATGAAACCTCGTCATGCCGATGCCTTCATTGCGTCACTCGAAGGCTCTGCGTCCTCGATCCGGCTCAAGGTAGCGGTCGCCTCTTCGTTCTTTGCCTTCCTTACGAGGGAGACCGAGAATCGGGTCACGAATCCCTTCAGAGGAACGCGCGCCCGGCCAAAACGACAAACCTCCGCCCCGCTCGTCCCGACCGGCGAAGATGTGAAAAGCCTCCTTACGGCTTCAGAAGGGAGCCTGCATGCCGCAATCCTCTGCATGGTCGAGCATGGTTTCAGAATTGGCGCACTTCCTACGCTCGAGATCTGGGGGGCGAGGTATAAAGCGTACTCAAAAGGGAAGCAACTTGCAGGTGAACTCTCGAGCGACACCATAGAAGCTATAAAGACGGCCGGGCTCGATCCTCGTCATCCTTGGGCGGAGACGAATCCTGAAGCGATTCGGGATGCATTCCGGTACCTCGCTCGGACGCTGCACAAGAAGGGGCTCACCAAGGCTCCCTACTCGGTCCATGACCTCCGGCACTATTACGCGATCAAGCAGTACCAGCAGGATCATGATATCTATCGGCTCAAAGAGCTTCTTGGCCACAGCTCAATCCAGGTTACAGAAGTGTACTTATTTGGATTACACAGCTATTTTATATAGAACTATTAGCATATAATAGATTATCTAAAAATAGAACGTATCCCTATCTCTAAGGAGACATCAACCCAGGAATAGCGAGATGAATCTCATCATCTCTTAACCTTATATTTGGTATGTACTTATTTATCCCGATGATAGTACTCTAGTGCCCTAATTATTATAACCTACTTGCGCAACTTCAGAACACTAGCAGGAATGACGATAATAGATAATTAACGTGACCTAGAAGGATATTGGGTCTATACTGGGGTATAAAGGGAGGAATACATGTCATCGCGCGCAATTGCAGGGGAGTATAACACTAACCAAGTAATTGCTATGACTTGGCTGTTTTCTTCTAAAGTAATAAAGGAATTGGCCCAAAAGGGGGAATCCTCGACTTTTAGTCGACTTATAAAAGCAGCAGATCTTTGGCCAAGGCTTCCTAATTGCGAGAAGCTGAGAATTCGTGATGCCTATGATATCGTCTATAATATCCTTAAAAATGGCGACAATCGAAGTGCATACATTTACAAAAATGTTCTCACTCGTAAGCGCTTTCTTGGAATTCACAGCCTTAAAACAGCATCATTACTTACGGAATTTCGGGTGGGAAATTCAAAGGCTGATGTAGTAATCTTAAATGGTACCTCCACTGCTTATGAGATTAAATCTGAACGAGATACTTTCCTTCGGCTTGGTAGTCAAATTAGTTCTTACCTCAATGTCTTTGACAATGTCTATGTTATCTCAAGCGAAGATAACTGCGAGCGACTTATGTCTCTTCTTCCCCCTCAAGTTGGAATTATGGCATTAAATAAAAGACAGTGCATAAGTACTATCCGTGACGCTCTCTCAAATAAACGCAATATCTCGCCAAGTATTTTTTTTGATTCCCTCACCAGAAAAGAAGCTGAAGAAGTATTGAAACTATATAGCATTACCATCCCCAAAGTCCCAAATACCAAGATTCGAAACGAACTCAAATCCCTATTCATTGAACTCGGAGCTTCCCGTGTGCACGATGGTGCAGTAACTGTATTAAAGAAGAGCCGGAGCCTTAGCCCTCTGAGTGATTTTCTTTTCCTTCTTCCTGATTCATTGAAAGCAGCAGGCTTAAGCATATCAATGCCCCTTACCGCCAGAGAGCAGTTAATCGACACGCTTGACCTAAGCCTTAATACAGCATACAGATGGAGTTAACAAAGAATTAAATAAAAGAGGTTAAAATGTATTACCCATATTTTCGAGGTAAACAATACGAGCTTGTGGCGATACGGGAGAATGCTCAACTTATTGCAAATTCAAGCTTTATTCCGATTATTGAACCTGTAAAAGAAGCTTTCGGCCCTCTAGAACGTGCCTTGATGGAGCTCCACCAAAATAATGGGAGTGCCATCCTGATCATGAATCCACGACATGGGCAACTTGTTGAGGACCAATCAAGCTTAGAAGAATTATTAGCTCAAAAACTTCAGGCTTTTAGCACCCTATCTATCGGGCTGATATTGTCACAAAACACAACACTTGCCGAAATCAGACGATTAATCTCGAAGTATTCATCGCATCCAATTACTCTTATTCATTATGGTTTCCCTGATGCAAAAAGCTTACTCTCCGCAACAACTGATCAACCGGCAGTAAAACAACATGTTTTTATTGAGGATAAATGTACAGATCTATATCCCCGTCATTTTAAAAATTTAAAGAGAATTACTGTTCGCGACGGTTTTGAGCGAATGTCAAATAAAAATTACCCACCATTCGGAGCCTTCTCCGATCGCCATATCAACTTCAACGAGAGAGGCTTTGATGGCTTTGGCGACTTTCTAATAGTTGGCGATGATTACTCAGAGACTGGTGGACCAGCATATGCGGTCGCAATACATCTCACATATATCGACCCTGATCAAGATGATTCCATGTTTGTATTTCATTTTGTTTCTAAATCACAAGATACGCCGGCCGACCCGGCAGGAAAGTTTATAGAAGCGCTTGATAAACTATATTCAGAAGCAAAGCGTGCCAAGACTCCACTGTTACAGACAAAGGCTGTCAAGGAATTTCTCCATCTTCGAGAAATTGGACATTTCCCCGGACTTGGATATGTTAAAAAGCTTTCGATGCAACATCATCTCGAACTTATGGCTAACTTCTTCGCACGGTAGTGAGCATAATGGGTTGTTGCCCTAACTGTTTTGATGATGACTATCTCAAAGATGAGGTTTTCCCTCGATATTCCACTAACCGTGGAGTATGTGCTTATTGCGGAGCAACTGATCAGGCTTTGATTGATCCACTTTTTTTTCGAGATAGCTTTGAAATACTACTAGGTATTTATTCACAACGCGAAGATGGTATCCGACTGATCGATCACCTTCGTCATGATTGGAATCTGTTCCCTCAAGGGAACATTTCAGATCAAGCCACTGAAGAATTGCTTAACCGAATCTTTGACGACAACTCAATTTCAACGATGCGCTATCGACTTAATGCTAATCCTACAACAAATTCACTCGATTCATGGCAGGACTTTAAGGAAGAGCTTTGTCACCGCAATCGATTCTTTCTGAAATCAGACCTAAACCTTGATAGAATCAAGATTTTATTAGGGTTTCTTGAATGCAAACCATCGAGTATACCTGCACAGTTGTTTCGTGCAAGAATTCAAGAGGGAGACAGTCCGATCCCATTAACACAGATGGGACCACCGCCACCCCGACTCGCCTCTCATGGACGCGCAAATCCTCCGGGAATCCCATATCTATATATGGCAAGTGATCCAAAAACAGCCATCTCCGAGCTTCGCCCGTACACAAGTGATATTACTACTGTCGCAGCACTTTCCCTAATTCCAGGTCTACTGTTTGTTGACCTCCGATTTCCCCGAAAGACAGCCTCACCGTTCAAGTTTGGTGATGAAGACCAACTAATGTTATTACAGCAAGACCTTACATTTTTGGATCAGTTGGGAAATGAATTGACTCGACCTATCAATCCTCGATCTGCCCATATAGAATACCTGCCAAGCCAGTATCTTTGCGAGTTTATAAAACACTGTGGATATGACGGGGTTATTTATCGTAGCTCTGTCGCTGCTGGTATAAACTACGCTTTATTCTATCCAGCAAATGCTTCACTTACAGAAATCACTACATATTCGGTGGATAGAGTATCTGTAGATATTTCTAAAGCTTCTTAATTTGAGATCGGTTGAACTGGCGTAAAATCACAATATCGGGCATATAGAATCCTACTAGAGTGCCCTTCGCGAAAAGCTCTCCGACGTCAAGCGGGTGGCCCAGAAGCCTTTCAGGGGAACCTTCTCTGAAGGATCTCTCTACCGATCAGATCGAGGATCTGATGCTCGGTTTACGATAAGCAACACTACTTCGCAAACAAGTAGTACGAGCCAGATAATGAATTTATATCGCATTAAAGAACTTCTAGGGCATTGCAGCATTCAAGTTACAGAAACCTATCTTCGGGGAATTGAAAGCTACCTTTAGTATAACCTCTTAAAATGAGAGACTTATTTTTGCAGGCTTCATCGAAAGCAATTTCAAGTAAGGAAGAGCACCATCATACTGCTGATCATCAGCAGGCGTGACGATCACATCAAATCCTAATTCTAGTGATGCGCCGAAAGGGGAAGTGATTGTCGACGTTGAGAAAGATTTTCGTAAATTGCTTTCTTCAATAAAGAGAACAAAGAGGCTGCTTTCTCCCCGGTTTCCCAATAACGATAGATCGACAGAATGGCACACTACTCGATCTCGGGAAAGCCATTTTATTGGAATTACATTACTAAAATAGTATCCTTCCTGTTCTTCAAAGCTGTTAGGATTAGTTAGGAGGTCAAAATTCCTATTCACTTCTTCTTTACCATGATATCGCTTCAGGGTTTCAGTACCCTTCAGGAATGATGCGTTTTCTTTCTCTTCTTGAGTTTTATAGTATTGTGCCTTTTCTCTGTCCGCTTGGATTTTCGCATACTGTGCTTCAGCATCTGAAAAAGCTTTTGCTAGTTCAGTCTTACCTTGATCTTCCAAGTACATCGCGGGAGTGAATGAGTAGAGTAGCTCTGAAGAAGTCGAATAGATCAAATATGGGATGGTTGGATCTAGACCCTTGTCAACAAGCCAGGGTAAAAGCTTCACTAGCCCACTTTTTTGGGAAAATGAAATAATGAGCGCTGAATCAGTTAATTGGAATTTTTCATTGTTCGGCAATGTCTTCTCTAGTTTTTTATTAAAATCATACCCATAATTCAATAGAGTCTGAAGATAACTTTTTATCTTGTCACTATCATCTATCGAATCCACTAAAGTGACGAATAAATCCCTATCGACCTGTTCATCATTCAGTTGATAAACAGCGTTTGGATCTGCGTTTGCTTCCAATATTGGATTTATGCAGCTAGCTGCATAAAAAGCGAGCGCTACTGCAATTAACGGAGCTCCATTATCAAATTCTCCATTTACTTTTTTAGGATTCTTTCGAAGCCATTCACGACATGATACAAAATCATTGTAAATAAAGAATTTGCGTAGATCTGCCTGCTCAGTACTAGAAAGCTTTACTCTTGCTTCTTGCGCAGAGAGACTATTCACTGCAGCCAAAGTAATAAGCAGTACTAGCCCGAATAGCTTTGTCTTGCGCATGTTTATATCTCCTCTATCGATGCTTCCTTTGAAAAGGCGCTGATATAAAGCTCCGTCAACCAATCAGTTTTTATAAGATAGATATTTAATAACGCAGCACATTCTTCTGTGGTTGTTTCTCTAGGCGAGAAATAACTCTCTATAGAGAGTCGATCAACAATAAGAATAGCCATACTCTCCAGAGAGAGTCAATCAATGAATAAACAAATCCAGGAGGTCTGCGAGAAGATACGTCTCTTACGAAATCAGAAAGGTTTGACCATTCTAGAATTGGCGGAGAGAGCAGGTATTGCGCATAGCGCTGTTTATTACATTGAAAGCAAGAAGAAGGAACCGACTCTTTCAACATTGTTCAAACTCGCGGAAGCATTAGAGATTTCGATTGTTGAATTCTTCAGATAACTCTTCATTATAAACTGGTTGGAAGTTAGACTCTTTCGCCAGCAACCGTTCTCGCTTAGCTTAGCAAAAAATCTGATACTCCTTACGACCTAATACTTAGCCTAATAAAGCATTCAGGAAAGCACATCATGGAGCTTATCTATATATGTCATGGTATTGACAGTTCTTAAAAAATTCCCATAATGTCGCCTGTTGAAAAATTACTTCCTGTAAATTACCTTACCCGACTCCTGGCACGACAGATACCTCAATCCTGACTACAAGATAAGTGTATCTGCTGGCAAATCTTGTCTCACAAGAAAAGGAGTCAATATGTGCGACATATCTAATCCAAAGAACGAAGAAATCTGCATCGAAGCTGGTGCTGATATCAACACCAGAGATTGTGACGGAAGAACCCCTCTCCACTACGCTGCACGCAATCCTTACAAAGAGGCGGCGGAGTCCCTTCTCTCAAACGGCGCTGATATAAACGCACGGGATAATATTGGTTGCACTCCGCTCATGATGGCAGCCGCTTTCAATTCCAACGCTGCGATAGCCGAGCTACTGCTCGAAAAGGGTGCGGATCTCTACGCGCAGGACAATCAGGGATGGAACGCGCTTGACTATGCCAGGCTGCTGAATCGTAACCCGCTCATCCAGGACATTCTGATCGGAAGAGGGCTTTCCCATGCATTAAACCAGGAAATCTTCGACGTCTTCCCTGGCACACACTCGATTCCTTTCGAGCAGCCCTCTGATGCGGATCAAGCCGCACTAGATGCAATGATAGATTCTTTAGCAGAGGAATCCTGGGACTGGGAGGTAGAACAATGCAAATAGACCTTGGTTCGCCACCTTCCGATGGGAAGTGGCTGGAGGGACTCGCCGTAGAGTCCCTCCTTACGATGGAATTCCCGATACAGGCGATCCTGAAGGATTCTCTCTACTATCCTGCTTCAGGTTTCGACGGAGATCCTATAAAGCATCTACTCGGTACCTTCCTTTCTTTCATCTATGTCGATTACGCCCGATCGCATGAACTACTCATGCTCGAGATCCAAGGGAGGGGGTTCAAAGGGTATCGGATGCTCGGTTGGAGAGCTGTAACGAAGCAAGAGCTCGTCCCACATGGCTGGACTCCTCGATATCCTACACGGAAGGATGGAGATCCTCGATCTGGATACCGGTGGGCGAAACCGCCTTTCTGTGACTGGTGTGTCTTTGAGCGATTACCGGAGATGCCCGAAGGGTACGGTCCTTACCGTTTCAGTCTGCTGTTCCTAGGCGGTGATGGCGTCGCCACGTTTCAAGCACTTTACCTGGGGAACCATGCCTTTCCCCGAGGAGTGGCGATCATCCAGGATGGATATGGCTTCGGGTTCGGTTGGACTCCATTCCGCGACAGGAACCGAATCTTCGCCAGATCCGTGATGGAGAATCCTTATGGGCAGCCAGAAGTACTCTTGAACGGTGGTTGGGGAAAAATAGGGGGTTATCAAGATCCTATATGGCCTGAATATGCAGAGGAATTGGGTTGCTTCAAGAAGACTATCGCTGGGTCATTCATAGCCTGGGGACTGTCAATGTAGACTGGCTATTATGCCTATCGCTATACGAATAAAGATGATTCCTTTTGACCTATATTCACAGGTATTGTAAAATGCTACTCAGATATATAATAGAAGAGTTGCGGTATCGATTAGGGGAGGTACTTGGTCGTTAACACGCAATTTTCTCTGCTATGTGGTCTAGGAATGTTAATCTCGTTACTAATATATATTTAATAGTATATATTTATACTGACTTAAAACAAGGATTATTTGATATGGGGTCGAAAAATCTATCATGATTGGATATTTTCCAAATTACAGGAACACCAAGAAGAGCAAGTGCAATAATAAAAAAATATACGCAATTGACTTATTCTGTGGTGCAGGAGGATTAACCAAAGGTCTTGAAACTGCAGGGATTGATGTTCGGCTAGGTATAGATATTGATCCAGAATGTGAATACCCGTATTCCCGAAACACTTCCTCCAGCTTTATGAAGGCCTCCATTGATTCAGTTAGTGGCAAAGACCTTATGCAATACTATCGGGGCAATAGCGTTCGTCTTCTCGCAGGCTGTGCACCATGCCAGACTTTTTCTTCTTATAATAAAAAAGCCGATAAAGAGGACGGACGCTGGTGGCTACTATCAGAGTTTGCTCGTTTGGTTAAAGAAATGGAGCCAGAGATCGTTACGATGGAGAATGTTCCTGGTCTTGCTGGGCAGGACGTATTCTCATCCTTTATTGGGGTATTGCGTCGGAATAGATACCATTTTTCCTATTCTATTGTGGATTGTGTCCTTTATGGTATTCCCCAGAAGAGAAAACGACTTGTCCTTCTAGCTTCTAAGCTAGGACGTATTTCTTTACTCTCCCCAGAACAAATCAACGCACAATCTAAAACCGTCAGGACAGCAATTAGCCATCTCCCTGAACTTGAGGCAGGGCAGGTGGATTTGAATGATCCATTACATCAATGTTCTGTACTTTCTTCTTTAAACACCAAGAGAATAAAAGCGTCCTTAGCTGGTGGCTCATGGAAAGATTGGAATAAATCATTGATTGCTGACTGCCATCTCAAGGAATCAGGCGAATCCTATCCAAGTGTGTATGGTCGAATGGTGTGGGATGAACCTTCGCCTACGATTACCACACAATTTTATGGATTTGGTAATGGTCGTTTTGGGCATCCTCAACAAAATCGTGCGATATCCCTTAGGGAAGGTGCAATTCTACAGACTTTTCCAGATGACTACGAATTTGTTGCACCAGGAGAGCGTATCAAAAAAACCACTATTGGGCGACTTATTGGGAATGCGGTTCCTGTACGTCTCGGTGAGGTAATCGGAGAAACAATACTAAAACATGTAAGATCGCACGATTGCAGTAAGGAAGAAAAATGAAAGAGTACCTTTTAACAGTTGATGTACGTATTCTTGAACTACTCGGACCCAATCTCTATACGAATATCTACTATGTTTTAGCAGAGTTAATCGCAAATGCTTATGACGCAGATGCGAAAAATGTCTACATCATCTCTAATAAAGATGATATCCGCGTCGAAGATGATGGACATGGGATGTCCTATGAAGCAGGAGATATAAAAAAGTACTTAAATGTTGCAGCTGTTTCGAGATCCACTGAAGATGAATCGTTAACAAAATCAGGTACACGTCGCAAAATGGGACGCAAAGGAGTAGGCAAACTAGCTGCGCTTTCCGTTTCTGAAAACGTTGATGTCTTAACTATCGCTCAAGGGGAGAAATCCGGATTCGTACTATCCCGCCACCCGGCGGCTGATAACAAACTAATAGAAATCGAAGACGATAAAATAGTGTTTGAACGAATTGCAGATCATGGCTCTGCAATAATCATGAGAAATCCCCAGTACCGACTCCATAAGAGCATGATCAGTATTCAGCGTAATCTTCTCAAGATATTTCCTTTGATCAATTCAGATTTTCGTATACATGTCATTCGTGGTGACGAGAGTGTGACAATTGACAGTTTCGATCGGAGTATCATGGGTGACTTATGTGCCCTGATAACACTTGGCGAGAAATTTGCTCCGCTATGTGATCTTGTAGATAATAGTGTACCAAGTAGACGATCTGATTTAGTTGTGGCAAAAGAAAAAATGAATATACCAATTTCCATGAAAGCAAATGATGGTGTGCAGCATGAATACAACCTTGAAATACTAGGCTGGATCGGTACATACAAATCAACACGTGGACGAAAAGCAGAGATGACAGATTTCCCTGATAACTTTATATCATTATTTGCAAATGATAAGCTCGGTGAGTTCAATATCTTGCCCTTTGTTGGTCAAAATAAATTAAACGAAGTCTATGTTGTTGGACAACTACACATTGATCTTTTTGAATTAACGGAATTGCCAGATATGGCATTGAGCAACCGACAGGGATACAAATCAGATGATCCGCGCTATGTAGCTATGTTGGAGTATGTGAGAAAGGATTTATTAGCCGAAATTTTACGAAAACGCGAAGTCTTCACGGATCTTGCCAATGCAGAAAGAAAGAAACAAAAAGAAGCGATGCAAAAGAATGATGAAGCCAACCTAAAAGTCGCTGTAGACACTTTTCGTAAAAATGCCAGCTCAGATGCGGCTAATACATTGGCGGGACTTGATTTGAAAGTCTCTCGTGAAGCGATTGAGTCGGTTATCTCAAAATCCATTAATGCTCATAGCCCAGACCTTGGTCTGAAGGTTAAGGTTGATTCTCAGAAAAAAAAGATCCTCATTAGCCAAACAAGTGCTGATAAGGCTCTTGCAGACATCATTTACCAGATGTTGGTATTTAATAACGTTCTGTCCGATGACATTTTATATACAAACTGTGATGACGAGGTTTGTAGGGTACCTGAAAATCGAGCCGTTTACGAATATCTCCGCGAATTTTTTGTAGAAAGTTATTCGGCTAAAAAGATCTATGTGCTTTTTGTAACAAGCCAAAACACGAAGGTCTCATGGGGGGCAATCACAGAGGTTGGAGCAGCTTGGATCACGAAAATTGATCATAAGATTTTTAACGTACCCCCCTTTCGTCCAGAGCATCCTCTAGATGTTGAAATGCAATGGCAAAACACATATCGTACTGAACCAACGAAAGGAGATCTCTGGATGACCAGGCTAAACGCAGACATTTTTTGCCAAAAATTAGAATCAGTCTGTGATGCACTGGTTTACAAGAAAAAAACACGTGTTCAAAACATGGATTATTTGGGCACACTTGTTTCTATAAGAAGTACATGAAAAGGGGTCAATTTTTTTGTGTAGTATGTTTGAGGAGGGAGAACGAGATTTTAATTATGAGATGGAATTGTGAGATAAATCGTAACTAATCCTTACAATAGGCAACCATGCCATACAACTAATTCGTTGACACTTATTAAAATACGCCAGATAATGTCCAAGCGTTACAACGCATGGATAAGGATTTTTCGTACTCATAATCCGTTGGTCCCTGGTTCAAGTCCAGGTGGGCCCAAATTTAGTTAGTCATTCTGAAAAATTCCTCAGTAAACACTCTATACGTACAGCGCGTGTCTACTTCATTAAGCGAGATTCCGGACGCGCCGGCGAGATATCCCTTCCAAAAATTGCGAACAGCACGGTACCCAGGGCGCCACAGGCCGCGGCGGCAACGAAATTGGCGGCGGGAGCGATATTCCACAGCCAAGCGCTCGATAGCGCCGCGATCGACACGATGATATCCCTGATCAGGTAGTAGGCTCCAAAAGTCCTGGCCTTCGCGTCCTCCGGCGCCAGGTCCATAATGAGGGCTTTGCGTGTCGGTTCCCCGAATTCCTTGAGTCCCCTGATGATGAAGGCCGCGACAAATGTCGCGAAAGAATGCGAGAAAAACAGGACGAGGGGAAAAAGGGTGAAGAACACGAAAGTCATCAGCACGAAGGGCTTTTTCCCGTACCGATCCGCCATCCACGCGACGGGGATGTAGACGAGCATCGCGGTGACCATCTCGATCGTCGTGAGAATCCCGAACTGCAGAGGCGTGAGGTGGTTGTTTTCCACGGCCCAGATGACGACGAAGGCGTAGGGGATCTGTTCGGCGAAGCGGATGAGGATGTCGCTCGCCAGGAGGCTCTTGAGCGCCGGGCTGAAGAGGTCGCGAAAGTTTTTGCTGTTCTTTTCGCCGGATTTTTGTTCGCCACGGTCTTCGGCCATGAATCGATGCAGCAGCGCCAGCGCGACGAGGCCCATGAGAAATGCCGCGCCGAATGCCACCCTGACGCCCTGGATGCGGCCGTATGCTCCGATGAGAATGCCGCCAACGATGGGGCCGAGGGCCATCGGAATGCGGCGTACGAAGGAGTGGAGCGATACGCCGAAGCTTCGCCGCTCCTTGGGTACGGTTTTGGAAACGAGGCTCATGATCGCCGGAAGCGAGATGGCCGTCCATGAGATGAAAAAGACCGACCCGACGAGCACCATCTGCCAGGCGGGAAAGAGGATCACCAGGAGGTAGCCGAAGAGGGCGACGATGGTGAAAAGCTCGAGGGACCGTTTATGGCCGATGCGGTCAGCGAGCCAACCACCCGGAAAGGAGTAGAGGGCCGAGAGCAGGTTGTCCATCGAGTTGAGGAATCCGACCGACCAGGTGCTGCCGCCGAGCGCCAGCAAATACAGGGGAAGAAAGCGTTCCGCCATTTTCTCGCCCATGCCGACGAAGATGACGAGAAGCAGCATCGTGGTCATGCTCGCGTTTTTCGAGAGCATTCGCTTGAAATCGGATTTGCGTCGCACGTGTATCTCCGTATTCGTTTTCGGTTCTATCTGCGTTTCGCGGTTTCGAGCCTGCACCAGGCGTAGAGCGAATCATATACCTCAAACTGATGCTCGAGGTTTTCCGAATCGTTGGGGAAGCGCAGCGAATAGCCCGTGGCGATAGCCTCGAGTCCCGCCGCGACGGGGTGATCGGCAAGCCTGTCCGTGTCCGCGCAGCCGACGATTTCGGCCAAGAGGAGGAGGGCGGGGTCTTTGAGGCCATAGGTCTTTATGATGGTCTGGAAGGAGCAATTCCCGTCATGGTGCCCGAGCGCGACTCCGGGCGCGTCGAAGGGTATCGCGGCGGTTTCTTTTACAGTCTTCTCGATCTGGCTGGCGGGAACGAAGAGGAATTCTGCATCGCTGTCTATGAACCTTGAAATGAGCCAAGGACAGGCGATCCTGTCGACGTGTACGTGCGAACGCGTAAGCCATTTCATACTTTGCCTCCAACACCTCTAGCATTATGCAGTATTACCTAGAAAAACAATGACCGATATGTGTGATATTTAGAAGACAGATGATTACAGACTGATAATCCGTTGGTCCTGGATCAAGTCCAACTGGGGCGACCTTTACGATTGAATTATTCCCAGAGCTTGGCCTTCTATGCATTTTTTCGCATATTAGTGAGTAGCCTCGCTATGAGGCAGCTCACTAAAGGAATTGCCTTGAATGAAGGAGTATCCAATCATGACAAATCTGAAAAACATAGAGCCGACTCCGCTGGTGATAGTGGCTTTTACTTGACCCTGTGTGTACATGGTGCTGGGGCAGCGAACCCGTGCTTCGCAAGCTCGAAAGCTGGTATGGGCCCCACCTGAGGATCGACTATGTCATGGGAGGGCTTGTCAAAGACATACGAGATTTCCGTGACGGCCGCAATGGCATTGGCGGCGATCCCGAGGAATCCAACGCCCAGATCGCCCGTCACTACATTGAAGCTTCGGAACGCCATGGCATGCCGGTCGAGGTAGAGAACTTCCGCCTTTTTTCGGAAGGTTCTTACTCCACCTATCCCCAGAACATCGCCTATAAGGCGGCGCAAATAAGCAATCCGGAGTTGGCTGCACGATATCTCCGGAAAATGCGGGAAGCTAACGCCACCGAAGGCAGGGAGACGGGCTTACGGGAGGTTCTCGTCGAGCTGGCCAGCGATGTTGGGCTCGACCTCGAAGGTTTTCTGAAAGCCTTGGAAGATGGAAGCGCGGAGAAGGCTTTCCGAGAAGATCTGGCGATCACCGCCCGATACGGGGTCAGGGGTTTCCCAACCTTTCTCTTGAGATTTTAGGGCAAGGAAGCCCTCATTCGTGGCTACCAGAGCTTTGCTTCGATCCGCGCCGTGATCGCATCGTTAAGCAAGGGGGCCCTGGTCGATCGGGCTCCGGAAAAAACCAGCAAGGCAATAATGGACTATTTAAATCGTTACGGGCGTGCCGCTATCGTGGAGCTTGCGACGAATTTCGAGTTCTCGGGGGAGGATTTGGAGGCGCTGCTCAAGGAACTGGAGGATTCTGGCCAGATCCTGAGGGTGCCCGTGGGCAAGGGATATTTTATCGAAGCATTCGCAGCAAGCAGGAGCTGCGATCCTGTTACGGGTATCTGCAGGGTATAGTTTAAAACCCGCATAGCTGTGGAGTTCAAGGGCGGCCTGAGTGTAGCCGCCCTTGCCAAGACATCAATGAAATCGTCGGCAACTGGTTTTACTCTGTATACCCCAATTGCTGAATGAAAAGAGGTACTTCGTCTTTTCCAAGCTTGAGGGCTTCGCTGGCGTCCGCCGCTTTAAGCGTGTACTGGACGATGGAGGCCAGTTTCAAGGAAGAAGCGGTCAGTGAAATATTCTGGGCGGAAAAACCGGCTGTCGCATGCGCCATCTGCAGGAATAGCGCCGGGTTGGTTTTTAGGAACGAGGGAGTGAGCGCGTTGTCCACCGTATAAAGGATGAGCGCCGAGGCCGTCTGGGAGGCCGCGGAAGAAACTTTGGATCGAACGTCCGTTCCGTTTATGAACTGCAGGCTGTTCTTGTCGGCCAGGTATTTCCAGCTTCCCTTATCAGTCAGGACATAGATATTGATATACGCGTTGTCGCCCGAGAACGAGATGTTCCGTCCCGCCTTGGTGGCGCTCGTGACGGCATCGACTTTTCGCGGCCCGAGCCCCGCCCACAATATAGTGGAAAGATCAGCGGTCGGGATGTCTTTCTTAATGAAGGTTTTGGAAACCTTGCGGTTGGTTATGGCGCCGAGAAGATCGACGCCGCTTTTGCCGGCAGGCGGAGGAAGTGCGATGTCCTGTGCCCATAGCGTCGCCGCCGAAACCGCGATCAAAAGAATAAAAAGCGCTTTTTTCATGCATTACTCCTTGGGAAAATCTGAAGCCTGGTGATGGACATAATTCCCCATCAGTCCGCTCAAGCTTAAATATAGTTACAAACAATGAATATTTTATGAATGGCAGGTGGAATTAGCGTGATTGCCTCAAGAAATCCGCTTCGCGCCGGTATCCTGCCTGCCGGAATGCATACAAAGAACGCATTGAATTCATAGACCATTCATATCCATGGCGTATGCTCGGATCATACGAGCTATCTACCCAGGAAGGCGCCAAGAGCATGAAAAAAACCACGATATTCATAGTCGACATGACCTGTTCTTCCTGCGAGGCTCGGATCGCGAGGACGCTCGCGGCTATCGATGGCGTGATCTCCGCGCGGGTCAGCCTCAAGGGAGGCCGCGCCGATATCGAATATGACGACAGCCGGACGACGATCGAAGCGATGAAGGCCGCGATTGGAAAAGCCGGGTATACCGTCGGCGCGGGCGGCGGCGCAAGCACGACGATCGCCGTGGGTATAGGCCTCATTCTCGCGGCGCTCTATATGGTCGCGAGCGCGGCGGGGCTTTTCAACGGCCTTCCGACGATAAACGCCTCCCTTGGCTATGGAATGCTTTTTGTGGTCGGGATGCTGACCTCGGTTCACTGCGTAGCCATGTGCGGCGGGATCGCCCTGTCGCAAAGCGTCGGCGCCGGAATCGCGGGAGCCGGCGTCGCGGGAGCCGGCGGAAATCGCAAAAAGCTTATGCCCGGCCTTCTGTACAACGGGGGAAGGGTCGTTTCCTATACTATCGTAGGCGGCATCGTCGGCGCTCTCGGCGCCGCGTTCAGCTTTTCGCCCGTTATGAAAGGAGTCATCGCCGCGGCGGCCGGTCTTTTCATGATCCTTTTTGGCCTCAAGATGCTCGGCCTGCTCTCCGGGTTGCCGAGGATGTCCCGAATAATTCCCTCTCCGCTCAGGCGCGCCGTCGGCCGTTTCTCGTCGGCTCTCGGAAAGCGGGGACCTTTCGCCGTCGGTATCCTCAACGGCCTCATGCCCTGCGGCCCGCTTCAGACAATGCAGTTGTATGCCCTCGGGACGGGCAGCTTTTTTGCCGGCGCGCTGTCCATGTTCATCTTCTCGCTCGGCACCGTGCCGCTCATGCTCGCTTTCAGCCTCGCGGCGGCCTTCATCCCCAAAAGACTCGTTCCCGCGATGGTCAAGGCCAGCGCCGTTCTCGTCATGTTCCTGGGTCTGATGACGCTCGGCAGAGCCGCGGCTCTCTCCGGAATCGCGATTCCCGAGACCCCCTCGCTCGGTATCGCGGGCGGTTTCGCCAAGGCGACAGTCCTGGACGGCGCCCAGACCGTGCTCACGGATTTCGGTACATCCGGATATTACATGCCCTTCGCCGTCCAGGCGGGCATTCCCATAAAGTGGACAATCAGAGTCACAGCCGAGGGACTCAATGGCTGCAATAACCCCATCACCCTTCCCTCGTATGGAATCCGGAAAACACTCGTGCCGGGGGACAACCTCATCGAATTCACGCCGAATAATGAAGGCGTTATCGCGTACACGTGCTGGATGGGCATGATATCGAGCCGCATCAAGGTGGTGAAAGACCTCGCCAGCGAAAGGTAATCGCGAATCCGCGGGAAAAACACCGAGCGTTCATACGCCGTTCACAAAGCGGCGATATCATCGTACTCAATCGATGACGAAGGAGATGGAGTGATGAGAAAACTGCTGACGATAGAAGGAATGAGCTGCGGACATTGCACGATGCATGTTCAGTCCGCGCTCGAAGATATTCCGGGAGTGACGAAGGTCGATGTCGACCTGCTCAAGAAGAGCGCGATGGTCGAAGGCGATGGCGACAACTTCAACGATGTGGCCTTCAAGCTTGCCGTCGCCGAGGCTGGTTACCGCGTCACCGCTATCCTCGGCGGGCGCTAATCAGTGTCTTCGGACACTAAGGAGTCGAGATGAAAAATTTTAAATATCATGGCGCAGTGTTTGGGGCGACTGTCCTTGCGATTACCCTCGCCCTCGCGTTGAGCGGCTGCGCGAGCACCGACGTGGTCGGGAAAGTGGCGAAGACTTCGTTCAAGGCTGTCCTGGACGCTTCGAAAGACAATGTCTCGTTCTCGAGCGAAGACGAGTCCTGGGTGCTCAAGTCCTCCGCGGGCGATGAAGTCTTGTTCTCCTCAAACTTCGCCCGCAACGCGGCGAGCGCGGGCGGCATGGCCGACATGGACAAGCCCGACGTGGAATTCACCTTCGACGCGGCTCCCTTCCTCGCCGCGGGTCTCGACCTCGCCAAGCTTCCGATGATCGACGGAATAAAATACGAAATCGAAGATGGCCGCTTCATGCTCCATTTCGAGCTCGGGAACGACGCTTTCTCGGCCGACGCGGCAAAATCCTTCGAAGCCACATTCTCTGAGGTCGTTCGCACCCAACGCTCGAGGATCGGCTATCACGAAAAGCTCGATCACTATGGAATCGGTCTCGGCGACGGCAACATGTTCGAATGGGCCAAGGACATGTCCAAGAACGACAAGGATATCGTCTGGGTTCTCAATCCCGCGCCTTTCATCGCCGCCGGCGTCAATCCCGCCACAATCGAGGGCTGGATCTTCGCGAAAGTCGAGACCAAGGATGACAAGGGCAAAGCGGTTTTTACGGACAAGCTGCTCAAGCCATTCAATCTGGAATAAACCTCGCACCCGCGGGTTGTCCATCGGAGCGCGGCTTCTCTTCGGAGGAAGCCGCGCTTTTCTTATTTTCTGGATAGGCGCAAGATTTATGGCTATACTAGCCTTAGTGACAGCGAGGGAGGCCAAGCGTGCCGGTCAAAATTCTTGTCGCCGACGATGAAGAGAAAATAGCCGCGATGGTGGGGAGCTATCTCGAAGCTAACGGCTTTCAGCCGCTCATCGCGCATGATGGGACGCGCGCGCTTGCCCTCTTCAGGGAACAAGCTCCCGCCTGCCTCATCCTCGACATCAATATGCCCGGCTTGAACGGGCTCGATGTGGCCCGCGAAGCGAGGAAGACCTCGTCGGTGCCGATCATCTTCCTGACGGCAAGGGCCGAAGAAACCGATAAAATAATAGGCCTTGAGCTCGGCGCCGACGACTATATTTCCAAGCCCTTCAGCCCTCGGGAACTCGTCGCGCGGATCCGCGCGGTACTGCGTCGCACAACGTCGCCTCCCTTGGCGGACGAGCGCGAAGGGCCAATCCGCCGCGGCGGGATCGAGATCGATTTCCGGAAAAGATCGGTGAAAGTCGCGGGGCAGCTTAAAAACCTGACGACCGTACAGCTCGATATTCTCGGCCTCCTCATGCGCGAACCGGAAAGGGTGTTCAGCCGTCTGGAAATCCTGGAGCGCTGCATGGGCACCAGCTACGACGGCTACGAAAGGACGATAGACGCCCATATCAAGAATATCCGCAAGGCCTTGGGCGACGACAGCGAAAACCCGAGGTTCATAAGCACGGTGCGGGGAGCCGGCTATAAATTCCTGGAGCAGTCCAGTGAAGCTTAGATCGCGACTGGCGATATATTTTTTCCTGGTCATCGCCGTGGTGGCGGGCACGACGCTTTTTTTCGTTCGGCGATCGACTGAAAGCAATTTCCGCTCCTTCATCTTCGCCGGGGATTCGGGCAAAGCCAGAGTCTACGCCACGATCCTCGCCGAATACTACAGTGAACACAAAGACTGGATAGACCTTCAGTCCTTCCTTTCGGAGATGCCACAGCTCGCTTTTTTCGGGCTCGACCAACGCATCCATGGGGAACGCGGCGGCACGCCTCTATCACCCTATCCTTCCGAGACTATCAGCGCGCTGCTCTCGGACCGGATCGCGGTGGCCGACATTAACGGAATAATCGTGGCCGATACTTCCGGCGAGCTTCTTCGTACCGTTCATCCCCCGAAACACCTGGCGCACGGCGTTCCTATCATGGTGAATTCCGAACAGAAGGGGACGGTGTTGGTGGGATCGATGGTGGATTCTTCCCTCACGGGGATGAGCGAGCGTTTTCTCGGCTCGATCACCGAGGCGCTCATCTGGGCGGTCGCGTTGTCGGCGGGGCTCGCGCTCGTCCTCGGCATGATACTTTCGGCGCAGGTGACGCGGCCCGTCACCATGCTCACCCGCGCGGCGCGAAGCGTGGCCGCGGGGAACTTGTCGACGGTGGTTGAAACAACCGGGAAAAAAGACGCAAAGGACGAGATATCGGAACTGGCGCAATCGTTCAACGCGATGACCGAAGAGCTCAACCGCCTCGAGGAGGCGAAAAAACAGATCATCGCCGATTCCGCCCACGAACTCAGGACGCCTTTGACGCTTATACAGGGCACCATCGAGGCGATGATCGACGGGGTCTATCCCCTCGACATCCCGACGCTGGAATCGGTCCATGAGGAAACCGTGAGACTTTCCCATCTCGTCGATATGCTGCGGGAACTGGATATCATCCAATCGGGCAGGCTTTCGCTTCATCTGGAATCGATCGACGGCATGGAGCTTTTGCGCAAGACGGCGACGCTCTTCGCCGCCTCGGCCAAGGGAAAAAACATCAGTCTGACGGTCGAAGAGCCTTCCTCTTCGCCTTCGCCTTCGATAAACGCTGATTATCTCCGTATCGGGGAAGTCGTCTACAATCTCGTCTCGAACGCCATCAAGTACACGCCGGCGGAAGGAAAGGTCAGGCTGCGCGTTGAAGACGACAGGAAGCTGGGCCTGGTTCATTTCTATGTCGACGATTCAGGGCCGGGCATCCCGGCCGACGAGAGGGGGCGAATATTCGAACGCTTCTACCGGATCGACAAATCCCGCGCCGCGGATAGAGGCGGCCGGGGATTGGGGCTCGCCATCGCGAGCGAGATCGCCAAAGCCCACGGAGGAAGCATCGTCGTGGGAGATTCCGACTTGGGCGGCGCCTCGTTCGTCCTCACGCTCAGGTCGGCATGATTTCAATTCCTTTTCCAGTTGGCGAAGTAGGGCGCGACGCTCGCCAGATACTGCCGGGAAATCCCGATGGAATCCCCGAGGTCGGTCTTTTCCTTTCCGAGGATGGGGATGGGATTGCATCCGCCCTTAATTTTTTCGATCTGATCCAGACTGAATCGATTCCCGCAGTTCTGGCAAACGAAGAAGGCACCTTCCTGTTTGTAATAGCCGCGCCCTGATGAATAACATATCTGACATGTGTTGAGCGCCGTCCGGATCGTTCCGTCCGAGGCCTTGACGGCGAAGATCTCCATATTTTTGCCGTCGACAACGTAGGGGTAGAATTTTGCCCTGACCGTTATGTCCTTCTTTTTTATGACGATCCCCCAGTCGGCTGATGCCTTGGTTCCGCCCTCCTGCGAAAACGCGAAAGGAAGGGTAAACATTGCGAGAGCAATACTGATCGCTGCCGCGCGGACAATCCTGCCTGAAATCTTTCTATTCATGTACGTCCTCCGGGTCGATGCTTTCGGCATTGTATTCTTCCTGTGTGAACAGGGCGTGAATCCCGGATAGTGTTGGCGTGAATTTTCGCTGCGCTTTCCGTCGCCCGCTCGTCGTTCTTGATCTGTGGGAGTCGATCCATACGTCAGAAACAGGTTTCGCATCGTGAATGAAAAACCGCTATTGACAAATTAAATATGCATGCTATTCTGGCCAATATCCCCCAGGGGGGGATTAAGGAGATAAGCATGCACGAAGGAAAACATGGGATTTTAGACGGCGTGGACGATATCGACGATGTCTTTGGAACCAAAGACGAGCATGAAAACGATTTGGAACATAATGCCGACCACAGCCATGATCACGATCATGACAAGAAAGGAAAGAAGGAAGAACAGAAACCACACACACACGGTAAAGGCTGTAACTGCTGAAAGGAGATAAGGTCGATGGAAAGCGCCAAGGTTTCTGCTGTCAAGGATGGAGCGTCGGGGAAAAATCCGATGCTGAAGTATAAGTTATTCATATTCCCTGGAGCGATCGCCGTATTATTGATCCTCGCGGCGCTATTTGAGTACGTCTGGAAAGACGCGCTTCCCTTCAGCTTCGCGTTGATACCATTGGTTATTGCCGGTGGGTTTGTCGTGAAGTCGACGGTAGAAGCGATCTTCACGCTCAAGAAAGTGACAGCGGGTACTTTGGTCGTGTTGGCCTTGATCGGGACCACCTACGTGGGGGAGTATTTAGCCGGAGCCGTAGTCTCTTTCATGATGATCTTCGGTGAATTTCTCGAAGAACTCACGATGGAAAAGACGAAAAACGCGGTCCGGGAACTGATTCGGCTCGTACCCCTTACGTGCAGGAAAAAAATCGACGGCGAGTACGTGCTCGTCTCGATCAAGCAGATTCGTGTCGGCGATTATGTGCAGGTTATCCCCGGGGATAGGATACCTATCGATGGCGTGATTGTCGCGGGCCATGCGGCGGTGAACGAATCCTCCATTACCGGTGAGTCGATGCCGGTGGACAAGGCTCCGGGCGACAAAGTCTTCGTTGGATCGCTGAATGAAAACGGCGTGATGGAAATTCTCACGGAGAAGATTGGGTCGGACACGGTTCTTGGGCGGATCATCAAAACGGTGCATCAGGCGCAGAACAATAAGGGCAAAGCGCAAAAGACCGCCGACCAGTTCGCGAAATATTTTCTCCCGATAATTATTACGGTGTGCGTCATCGTGTATTTCCTGACCTTCGATCTCATGAGGGTCATGACTATTCTTGTGATCGCTTGTCCCTGCGCCCTCGTGTTGGCGACGCCCACAGCCGTCGTCGCCGCTGTCGGGAACGCGGCCAAGAAAGGCGTGTTGATCAAGGGCGGCATCGCGCTTGAAACCTGCGCCAAAGTGACTACGGTCTGTTTCGACAAGACGGGAACCATCACGTTAGGCGAACCTAATGTAGTGGCATTCGAAGGCTTTAATGGACATTCGCGCGAAGAGTTGAACGATATCGTCGCCATCGTGGAAAAGAACTCGCAGCATCCTATAGGGAAGGCATTGATGCGGTTCTTGGCCGAACAGGGCGTCGATACAAAAAAAATACCCGACGGGGCTTTCGAGATGCTTTTTGGACGGGGCATCCGCGTCGTTGTGGGTGAAGATATCTATGAAGTCTCAAACCAGCGATCATTGGATGGAAAAGAAAATGTGCCGCGTGAAATTCTGGAGTTCTTCACCGGTCAGGAGTCGCTGGGGCGAACGGCTCTTGTCGCGCTCAAGAACGCGGTGCCTGTGGGCGGCATTGCCGTCGCCGACAAGATCAGGGCTTCGGTGCGGCAGACGGTCCGCGAGCTCATGGATATCGGAGTGAAGCGGGTTGTGGTTCTCACGGGAGACAATCCAATAACGGCGAAGGCAATCTGCGATGAAGCGGGGATTCCGGAATTCGAAGCGTCGCTTTTGCCCGAAGACAAGCTGGCTCGAATCGAAACGATGAAACAGCATGGGGAAGTCGTGGCCATGGTCGGCGATGGCGTCAACGATGCTCCCGCGCTGGTGCTTTCCGATGTCGGGATCGCGATGGGCGCCGCCGGCACCGATGTGGCGATGGAAGCGTCAAGCATCGCGTTAATGTCCGACAAGATTGAAATGCTGCCCGCGACCTTCGCCCTAAGCCGGCGAACATACAAGATCATACAGCAAAACATTTGGGTTTTCGCGGTATTCGTCAACATCGTTGGCGTCATTGTTTCCGGTTTGGGTTGGCTTAATCCAATAATGGCTTCGGTCGTACACAATGCGTCGTCCGTGTTCGTCGTATTGAATTCGTCGCGACTGCTCGGTTTTAAGTACGAGGCCGGCTCTGCGAAAAAGTGAGTCGATAGAACAAATCCTCCAAGCTCTTGTGAGGATACGATCGGATGTCGGTTCCGATATGGAGCCTGTGATGGAGCGTGCCGCGGGCATCCTCATGGATATGGGATTAACCGTCGCGCGTTATGCGTTTTCGCCAGATTCTCCATGCATCGTGGCAAGGTATTCAGCGCATTCCGGAAAGTCATCGGGGATCGGATCGATCGTTCTTTATTGTCATCTCGATACAGCGACATATGAAACGGGGAAATGGAGAGTGGATCCCCTTTCGGCGACGGAAACAAAGGGAAGGATTTACGGCCGGGGAACGATCGATTGCAAAGGTTTGGCGGCTGTGTGGTTGTCGCTTCTTCGGAAGATCTCCGCCCGCGAGGAGAATTTGCCCTTCGATCTTGTGTTTGTCGCCGTAAGCGATGAAGAGAAGACCGAAAGCGAAGCCATGGAAAAGCTTCTGGAGACAACAACGGAATTCGAAGGGACAATCCTGGTTTTAGGAGAAGGTGGAGGAATTCCGCTGCGCTCCGGGAGCTTAACATACTATACGCTCCAGACCGGTGAAATGGAACGCTGGACATTCAAAACAGCCCCAACCATCAAACCGCGGCGATTCAGGCTGGGAGCTTTGCTTGAGGGATTCTGGCGCAGGGCCTACACAAGAGAAACCCTGGGATTCGTGGTACGCGGCATTCTTGGATTCCGCGATCCCGACCGATCTCTGGAATCGAATCCTTTGGAGCAGGAAGGGGCCGAAGGACTTATCTGGTATCGGACAGCTTTTGGAAAATGTCCTCTGCCTTTCAGCTCCAGTAACAATGTGGTTACGAATATCGTCGCGACAGGGGTACCGAGAGCGTCGAACATTGGCATAAGGACCGCAAGGAGAGTATTGCGGCGGATCGACAGGAAGTTTCGAGTGTTGCCCCTGGTTACGCGAGGATACAGCGACAATAGATGCTTTAGGATACGCGGGATACCAACCTTAGGCTTTTTCCCATTATTGACGGGAAACTCCCTGGCCGGATGTCACCGCGAAAATGAGTATATATCGATAAAGAGTCTGCATTTTGCGGAAGAAGTGCTGGAGTCGATGCTGATGGAATTTAAGGAGGCGATCGGTGGGTAAGAGAATCCTATTGCTTGGCGTGTACGGTATGGAAATGGTGGAATGCGGTGGAGCCTTGGCGGTGAACGCGCGTTCCGGCGGAGAATCGTTCGCCTCTATCATGCTTGCCGGAAATCAGATGAAGGCAAATTGCCTGAAGGCCGCGGATATCCTGGGCGTAAAAAAAGTATACTTCAACGGCTTTGAAAGGGGAGAGGTGGATCTTCGCCACGATTACAAGGTCGAACTGATAAAAGTCATTCGGGAGACAAAACCTGACATCGTGATCACCCAAGATCCCGAGCATGTGCTGCAGGATCTCGATCCGGACAGGCGGCCCGCGATGACGCTTATCCTGGAGTCGCTTGCCTTAGCCTCGAGGGATTATGTGATGGATGCCACCCCCGGCCTCGAACCGCATCCGATACCCAAGATCTATTACATGAGTCCGGTAAATCCGAACTGCACGATCAACGTCGCCGATGTCTGGGATCTCAAGGAAAAAGGGATGGATGTGCTGGTGTCCCAGATGGAATTCAGCGGTAAACATTTCGAGACGAACTTGAGCGCGAAGGAGCTGGATATTCTCGCTCCTGGTTTTGCGGGCCTGAAAACGTACTACGAAAAGGGCAGAACGGTGCACTCGGCGATAGATAAAGCCATCCACATGTTCTACGGCGTAGGTGGCCACGGGAGTTTCGCTCTCGCGGAACCATACCGTTTCGAAGGGAAGTTCGAGTTCACGGAACTGTATTGAGCTTTTTATTGAGACCTATAGGAGGTATGACATGAAAAGACAACTCAGGAGCGCGTTGATCGTGGCGGCGATAATTACCGTTGTTCTTCAGGCGACCGGAGCTGCCGGCATGCTGAAGATCGGACTTTCCTCGGAGGAAGGAACTCTGAATCCTTACACTTATAAAACGGAAACAGGCATAGATCTGGTACGTCTGGTGAGCGATCCACTGTTCCAGATTGATAAGGATCTCATAGCAAAGCCCTGGCTCGTTGAATCCTACAGCCTCAGCGCGGACAAGCTTCTTTTGACGATGAAGTTGCACGATAACGTGAAATGGCACGACGGTAAGCCGCTCACCTCAGCGGACGTAAAATTCACCTACGAGTACATCCAGAAATATCCGAAATCGCGCTTTACCAATCCGGCTAAGAATATCATCGCGATTGAGGCTCCGGATTCGCTCACCGTAACCATGAAATTCAAGAAATACTTGCCGGACATGTTCTATCGGCCGCTCGCGGACATGCCGATACTGCCCAAACATATCTGGGAAAAGATTGACAATCCGGACGCGTCGACGGTGATGGTCGGTTCGGGCGCTTTCATCCTCACCGATGTGAAACCAGGCGAAATGTACCGCATGAAGGCCAATAAGGCTTTCTTCATGGGAGCGCCGGATGTAGATGAAATTGTCATCCCTCTCATAAAGGATACGACCGCCCTCTTCACCGCGTTGAAAGCCGGATCCCTGGACATCACCACAAGAAATCTCGCGCCTGAATTGATCAAGGATTTCGCCGCGGACAAGAATCTGAAAATACTGAAGGGATCGGGATTCTCGACGACGATGATCTATTTCAACAACGAACGTCCTCCCTTCGACAAGAAGGAGTTTCGGCAGGCATTGGCCTACGCGATCAATCGCAAGGAAATCCTCGATGTCGTCATCTTGGGCGTCGGAACCGTCGGAAGCATGGGATTCGTGCATCCCGATCTGATGAATTATAATCCTTCGATCAATCAATATGCCTATGATCTGGAAAAATCGAAAAAGCTCCTCGACTCCATCGGCTTTATCGACAAAAACGGAGACGGACTCCGCGAATCGGATCAGGGTAAACCGCTTGATTTTAAAATCCTTGTCTATGCGAACAATGCCTTGCGAATCAGGGCGGCCGAACTCATGAAAGAGTCTTTCGCGAAAATCGGAGTGAAGGTTACCATTTCCGCCCTCGATATGGCGGTCGTGGATGACCTCGCGTGGCCGGATTTCGACGCCAAGAACGGCCGCAACTACGATATGACGATGTGGGGCTGGGGAGCGTCCAGCATGAACGCTATCAACCGCTATGTCGAGATGTTGAATTCCGATTTCGCCAAGGGGCCATCGAACCATGGAGCCTTCAAGAGCGCGGCGGCGGACGCGGTATTGAACGAGATGGCGACCGAGGTCGATTTCGCGAAGCGAGACCTGCTCGTGAAAAAAATGCAAACGATAGTCGCGGAGGAAGTACCTTTCGTGACGCTTTACTACGCCGACCAGGATTTCGCCTACAATTTTAGGGCAAAAGACACATGGGTATTCCAGAAGGGCAAGGGACCGGTCACGGTTCTTTCCTTCGTGAAAGGATTCTAATGTATTCGCAGAGAGGGGAGGACTCTTAGTCTCCTCCTCTCTATCGCTGATAGACGATGGCAAGGGGAGCGATAGCGGATGTTTCGGTTTTATACGAGCAAGCTGATTCAGTACTCAATACTGCTTTTTCTCGCGGCTTCCCTCAATTTCGCCCTTCCGAGACTCATGCCTGGGGACCCCCTTCGATACGTAGTCGGCGAGGATATCACCATGATGAGCGCCGCGGAGAAGGAAGCGATGCGCGCGAAGATGGGGCTTAATGAGCCAATGGTGATGCAGTATCTCGAATACTTCGGGGAGTTGCTGCAAGGCAATCTCGGTTATTCTTTCAGGGAGAATAAGACAGTTTCCGCCGTAATTGCCACTCGACTCCCCTGGACTCTGCTATTGGCAGCCCTCAATATAGTCATTTCCACGCTATTAGGCGCCGCGGCCGGCGCCTTGGCCGCGTGGCGGCGCGGTTCGAAGCTCGATCTGGGAATGGGCACATTTTTCATCTTCTTGCGTTCCATGCCCTCATTCTGGATCGGCATGATACTTGTCGCGATTTTCGGATCCACGCTCAAGTGGCTGCCAGTGTACGGGGCCTATACGATGTGGAGCTACTACAAGGGACTGGCGCAGGTATTGGACATCCTGAAACATCTGGTGCTCCCATTGACCACTATGGTGATTCTTTCCGTCACGTCCATCTACATCACGATGCGGTATTCGATGATAAACACGCTCGGCGAGGACTACATCACGATGGCGGAACTCAAGGGAATTCCGGAGAAGAAGATAAAATATCGTCATGCCATGAGAAACGCCCTCATACCGGTGGTGACGGTCGTGATGATGAACATCGGCTATATGGTCGGCGGCGCCACGGTGGTCGAGACGGTCTTCGCCTATCCCGGGACGGGTCGACTGCTTTTCGAAGCCGTGAGCAATCGAGATTACCCATTGATACAAGGCTGTTTCTTCGTGATCACGTTGTGCGTCATAGTGGCGAATATCATCGCCGATCTCCTGTATCCCCTGCTTGACCCCAAGGTGGCTTAAGATGTCAAGACAGATGGATACGGTGAAGCTGTTTCTCAAGAATAAAACCGGCGTTGTTGGACTCATCATCCTCGCCTGCTTTGTCTTTGTCGCGATTTTCGCGCCTCTGATTTCCCCTTACGATCCCTATGAGCGTATAGGGAAGCCCTTCGAGCATCCGTCCTTCAAACATCTTCTCGGGACGAACGATATCGGTCAGGATATCTTGAGCGAAGTGCTGTTCGGCACGAGGATTTCGCTGCTGATCGGCGTTCTTTCGGCGGCGGTTTCCCTGGTGATCGGTACGATGGTCGGATTGACCGCCGGCTATATCGGCGGCAGAACCGACGCGATCTTGATGAGGGCGGTGGACTTGAATCTTGTCATTCCGATGCTGCCTTTGATGATTTTGCTGGCCGCGTTTTTCGGGCCGAGTTTCTGGAATATTATCCTGGTCATCGGCGTCCTTTCCTGGGCAAGCCCGGCGAGGGTTATCCGATCACAGGTTCTGACGGTCAAAAATAAAGGCTATGTAGAGTCCGTCCAGGTATTGGGGGCAAGACCCTGGTATACGATTCGCAAGCATATCCTTCCGCCGACGATGTCGATCATCATCTCGCAGCTCATTCTGATGTCGTCGCGCGCGATCCTTACCGAAGCCTCGCTCAGCTTTTTAGGGCTTGGGGATCCCACGCAGAAAAGTTGGGGAATCATCCTTTTTTATGCCCAATCAAGAAGCGCATTTCTGACAAACGCGTGGATTTGGTGGATCCTTCCGCCGGGAATTCTCATCACGCTGCTGGTCATTTCCTTTTCATACATCGGGAATGCCCTTGAGGAAATCGTGAATCCACGGCTCCGCAGGAAGGTGAAAGGATGAAGAATTCACGGATTGCCTTCTATAGCGGCTGGAGGACCGGATGCCAGTCCTGAGCGTACGGGATATAACGACCGTTTACCGCACTCCCGACGGCAATGCGCTTGCGCTGGATGCCTTCAGTATCGATCTCGAGAAGGGAGAGATGCTTGGCTTGATCGGGGAATCGGGCTGCGGAAAGACGACGGCTGGTTATTCGATTCTCAGGGCGGTAAAGTATCCGGGCTTGATGATGGGGGGATCGGTGCTGCTCGACGGCGTGGATCTGGCGTCCTTGGGGCCGGAAGCATTGCGGCGTCACCTATGGAAAGACATCGCCATGATTCCGCAATGCGCGATGAACGCGCTGAATCCTTCGTACCGCATCGGGGCGCAGATCGCGGAAGCTATCACCACACATGAGCCTCTCGTGCCGAAAGCTGAAGTCGCTGCCCGCGTAAAAATTCTCCTCGACTCGGTGGGGCTCAATTCCGGATGGGTAAATTCCTTTCCCCACAAACTGAGCGGGGGAATGAAACAGCGTGTCGTGATCGCGATGGCGCTTGCTTGTAGCCCAAAGGTGATCATAGCGGATGAATCGACTACGGGTCTGGACGTGCTCGTTCAGGCGCAAATCATGGCACTCTTGAAAAAAATCCAGACGGAGAGGAACCTCGGGATCATTCTGATATCGCACGATTTGCCGATGGTCGCCGACGTATGTGATCGCATCGGCATCATGTATGCGGGCTCTCTCGTCGAGACGGGAGCGACGGAAGAAATCATGCGGCATCCTCAACATCCCTACACGAAGGCTTTATTGGCTTCTCAGATAAGGTTAGACGACCTGCATTCGGTCGTGCGCCCCATCGAAGGTTGTGTTCCTAATCTGGTGGAAAAGGATCCGGGTTGCAGATTTCGTGGAAGATGCAGGTTTTCTATCGAGATATGCGCCGGCGAAAAACCCTCTTTGTCAAAAATCGGAAACAGCCATCGCTGCGCATGCCACCATATGAAAGCCTTGTCGAGGGAGAATGCCTATGCGTGACATTCCGATACTGGAAGTCGAAGGACTTAAAAAGACATTCGGCCAGAAAGCGCATTTTACGCATTTTAGCCGAAGGAACCATAAAGCCTCTAGAAGCGACGTGTACGCGCTTGACGATGTTTCGTTCTCTCTGATGAAAGGAGAAACTTTAGGTATCATTGGCGAGTCCGGCTGCGGAAAGAGCACAACCGCCAGAATTCTCGTCGGTCTCGTGAAACCGGACTCAGGCGCCTTGCGTTTCGAAGGTGAGAATATCCTGAAGATGGGCCCAGCTGGCATGCAGGCATATAGGAAACAGGTGCAAATTGTTTTTCAGGATCCCTACGAGTACTTGAATCCAAGGATGACGTTGAGGGATATAGTCTGTGAACCGCTCGTCATCAACCATATGGTTGGGAGCGAGGGGGAAAAGGAAAAGGTAGCTGAAAAATACCTGGAACAGGTTGGCCTCGCCCCCGCCAAGGACTTCTCAAAACGTTATACGCACGAGCTGAGCGGCGGACAGAGACAACGTGTGGCGGTTGCCCGCGCGCTTGTGCTACACCCTAAGCTGCTGATCGCGGACGAACCTACCTCCATGCTCGACGTCTCAGTGCGCGCCGGAATCTTGAATCTCCTGAAAAGCCTCATTCTGGAGTACAGGATGTCCATGGTATTCATAACCCACGACATCGCGACCTCCGGCTATATGTGCGACAAGCTTGCCGTAATGTACAAAGGGCGAATCGTCGAAATAGGAGACCGAGACGCCATCATACGAGCGCCGCAACACCCCTATACCAAAGCCTTGGTGCAAGTCTGCACGGACCTGCAGGGTTTCATCAAGGAGCGAAAAACGTTTATCAAGGAAGGAGAAGTTGATGCCTTCGAGCGTGGTGGGCACTGTTGTTTCGAGGCGCGCTGCGTGTGCCGGGACTCTGAATGCGGCTGTGGCTGCGAGGGAAAACAGGAAATGGTAGAGGTCGGGGTAGGCCATTTCGTCGCATGCGCGCATTGTAATTGCGGATAAAAGTCTCTCGTTCGACTGCTATCGCACAAACTTATCGACCGCGTCCTTGAGAGAGTTAAGGAGTTCATCCTTATCCGGCGAATCCGAATCAAACGCATCGCGGATGCAATGATCCACATGATCGTTGAGAAGTATCTTCCCAACATTATTCAAAGCCGACCTGACCGCGGCTATTTGGATCAAGACTTCCGAACAGTCGCGGTTTTCGTCGATCATGGTCTTTATGGATTCAGCGTGCCCAATGATCCTCGACATCCTGACTTTGAGAGCATGTTTAGATTCATGGTCATGTACATGCATAATTACCCCGCCATCGAACGGTGATTGTCGTAATCTTCCTTGGGGAATTTTACAGAATAATATAGCATATTTTATGGTTTTACACAACGTAGATAAGGGCGTATCGTACGCATGACTCGTGAACCGCTGGTTCCGGTTCAGCGGACGATTCGCCTAATGTTGCGCGCTTCAGCCCTTCGGTCGGTCCGTGATGCCGGCTGTCGCCTTCGTTTTTATGAGAACGGCGCCAAGCCATGCGAACCACGCGATCAGCATCAGCCCGAACGCGATGGAGGCGTCGCGCAAGGGCGGGAAGACCGAGGCGAGGCCGGCCGCCCCGACGACGACGCCGAACCAGCCGAGGAGTTTCGGCAGCGCGCCGCTTCGCAGAGCCACGACGCTCACCAGAAGTATCCACAAGCCGCCGAGGATCTCGCCGCCGGCGCCGCCAAGCGCCTGCGCGACGGACTCGATCGCCAGCCACGACATTTGAGCCTGTGTCGGGTCCGCTGCGGTCAATCCCGCGATCGTCGTCATGCCGTAGTTGAAAATCATGCCGCTCGCGACGAGCGCGAACGACCACAGCAGGCCGATGGCGGTGGCGGCGCGCATCGTGGCGGGCGCGCGAGCCTTCATTCTGTCGTACAGCGCGAAGGCCAGCACGCCGAGCGCGATTCCGTAGAATACATACGTGACGAGGTACATAGCGTACATGCTCGCGTAGTTGGCGACGATGAGCGCGACCTTTTCCGCGGCGGTCCGCGCGCCCATGTAGTCGACCACGAGCAGGAAGTACGGCATCGCCGCGAGCAGGGCGAGCGCGATATAGATCGCCGCCGCGCCTCCGGCCATCTGTCGCTTGGCTTCATCGCGGGTCAGTGTGTTCATGATAATCTCCCTTTGGCAGGCCGCGGCGCTTGCGTGCCACGGCTGTTGACGATATACTTACTAAGTAAGCAACGGAAGTGTTGCACTTACTTAGTAAGTGTGTCAAGCCATTGGAGTGAAAATGGTCGAGAAGATTCGCGGGGGTAGAAAGACGACCGCGCCGCGTTTACCATTGAGTCGAAATCAAGTCCTCGCCGCGGCGGCGGAGATCGCCGACGAACGCGGGATCGGCGCGGTAACCATGCGCGAGGTGGCGTCGAGGCTAGGCGTGGAAGCGATGTCGCTCTACAACCATGTCGCGAACAAGGACGATATTCTCGATGGCATGGTCGACCTCGTGATCGAGCATGTCGAGCTCCCCTCCGACGTCATTGGCTGGCGCGAGGCGATGCGACGCCGGGCGGTCTCCGCTCACGAGGTTTTCGGCCGGCACCCATGGGTGCCGCAGCTTCTCGACTCGCGCGAGACAAGCGGTCCGTCAAGAATGCTCTACCTCGACTGGGTGCTTGGGACGCTGGTGACGGCGGGGTTTCCGCTGGAAGACGCGGCTCGCGCCTTCTCCCTGCTCGACAGTTATATCTACGGCTTCGGCATCCAGCAATTCAACATGTCGGCCGACACCGATGCCTCGCCCGAGAAGATGGCCCAAGCGATTCTGGCGTCGATACCCGTCGAGAAGTACCCCTACCTGTATCGGATGGCTTCGCACGCGATGCAATCGGGCTACGACGCCGAAGCCGACTTCAACTTCGGGCTGGAGCTCATCCTCGACGGGCTGGAACGGATCCCCCGTCGAGCCTAGAACGCCCCGTTAGCCTTCTGGATCAGCGCGATTATAACGACGCCAACCACGAATACGATAGCGACAATCGCCGTGATGATTTTTTCGCGCTTCGAAGGTCCTTTGGGCTGCGTGTTTGGATTCTGCGCGTTAGTTTTCTTTTCTTCCATAATCTTTCATTCCTCCATGATTTAATGAATCGCTCGAACTCAACCGACCTTGCCCGGATTCGCCCGGACAAACCGATTTGATCTGTTGAGTAAATTGAAAAAGCCTTTGTTAAAATGCTCGTACAGGAATGTTAAGATGTGCTTGGCCGCCAGCGGGCTCCTTCTAGCGGCAAAATAAAAAGCCGCCATTCAACTTTGAAGTTGAATGGCGGCCCGACCATTCTAAAACCTCCAGCCATGGATGGCTGAACCCTTTTAGGCGGCGAAATCGGTTCTCGCCGCTCAGTTATTACATTTTACCACCTCTATCCTGAGTAATCAAGAAGAAATTTGAAGACGATTAATCGAGGTATTGCATATAACTGTTCTGTCCCGATGCTTAACCGGCTCAGATCTTGAATAGGACCCCTATATACGAAGCCCTGAGGCCTGATTCGAGGTTGATGGCGACGTTATTGGATAGATAGTAGCTCAAGCCGCCGATGGTGTCGAAACCGACTCCGGGGAATACCGTGAGTCCCAAGCCCAAGTATGAATCGAAGTTTCCGATCCAGGAAAGTTCTCTGGGGAAATTCAGGGCGCCCCAGCTGAAATGGAGCGTGCCGAAAGCGCCGACTGACAGGGCTACGCTGCTTGCCAAGTCGAGTCCGACGCGGCCCGCGATTCCGTAGGTGAAGGGCAGCTTTTCCGCGATGACGAATTTTCCTATGGCGTATTCCACGCCTCCGCCGAGTCCGAAACCGCTGCCATAGTGCAGGCCAAGGCCTATGTTCGCGTTGAGCGAACCGGGGGCGACAAGCATGCCGTTTTTCGCGTATGAATCCCCGAACGCGAATCCGGAAAATATGACGAGCGCTGCCAGAAGAAATGCGATTCTCTTATTCATAAAAACCTCCCAAGGTTTATTCGGCGAAGAGCGTCCTTTAATAGTACGTGGCCGGCATGTCTTGGTCTGTGCGGCACCACACATAGCGGCCTGAAACCACATATCATATTATTCAACTGGAACGAGGTTGGTTGCGCGCGGTAGCGCAGAAAGCTTCGAACGGGTATGATTGCCACCATGCCCGCCAAAGACAGGATACGCTACTCGGAGATTGGGGTTCTGACCGTCTCGCACATGCTCAACGATCTCTATAGCAATTATCTTCCACAAATGCTGCCTTTTCTCATGGCTTCCCTGCAGGGGTTCACGGTGACGAAGGCGGCTATCCTGACCGCTTCCTTCTCGATCACTTCATCGATCGTGCAGCCTGTGTTCGGCTATTTTGTCGATAATCTGGGCAGGAGATGGCTTGTTCATGTGGGAACCCTCTGGATGGCGGTGATGTTGAGCCTTACTGGTATCGTGGACAGCTACTGGATGCTCGTGGCGCTCTCTTCGCTCGCCGGGCTGGGAACGGCCGCTTTCCACCCCCAGGCGGCGTCCATGATGAATGTGCTCGGCGGCAAGCACAAGGCCGTGCTTTTTTCCATTTTTGTCGCTTTCGGCAATATCGGCTTCGCGTTCGGGCCTTTGCTCCTCGTTCCCCTCTTTCAGGCTCTTGGCCTTAGGGCGACCTTGTTCACGGTGGCGCCTGGCATCGTCGTGGCTCTTCTCCTTTTCTTTTTCGCGCCTCAGATTCAGGTCTCCGCCAAAGCCATTCCCTCGCTCCGGAATGTGCTGACATCGATTCGGGCTTCATCGAGACAGCTTATCCCCCTCGTAGCCGTCATAGCGGTGCGTTCGCTGGCCTATACGGGCATGCTGACGCTTTTGCCCCTGTACTTCGCGGAAAAGCAGCTGAGCAAGATCGCGGCCAGTCACCTCGTGACTATAATGCTTTTTTCCGGAGCCATCGGCGGAATACTCGAAGGCTTCATTTCGGATCGCTTCGGTCGAAAGCCTCTTATCGTCGCGTCGCTCATGATTTCGACACCCTTCTTTTTCGCTTTTCTCGCCACGCAGGGCATCTGGTCCGTCATATTCCTGGCGCTGGCCGGGGCGAGCCTCCTCTCCAGTTTTTCGGTGACGGTAGTGGCCGCGCAGGAAGCCATTCCCGAAAACAAGGCTCTCGCGGCCGGCATATCGATGGGACTCGCGGGCGGGCTTGGGAGCATGGCGGTGATCTTCATAGGAAGGCTCGGCGACGTGTGGGGATTGACTCAGGCGGTATTCGTTCTCTTTTCCCTGCCGGTCGTAGCCGGCCTCATAGGGTTGTCGATGCGCAAGCAACCATGAAAGCTGAACAAAGCTTACCTATGTCGCGATGGGTGGCGTGACTCGCCGAAAAATCTGGGGGTGGTTCATTTTTCATCTTGAAATCTTATAGTCTGGGTATAGAATGCTCCCGTCATTTATTTGAAAAACAATTCATACTCGCTAGTGAGGCAAACGATGAAGATAAAAATAGCGGTCGGCTTTCTTTGCTGCTTTGCGCTCTTATTGTTTGGATGCGGGAATCCTGTCATCACCTATTCGATTACCTATGACAGCAATGGCAGCACTTCAGGCACCGTGCCCCTCGATGCGAACCTGTACGCGAACGGACAGACGGCCACCGTTTTGGGCAATACCGGCGGCCTTGTCAAAAGTACCTACAAATTTTCCGGATGGAATACCGAACCGGACGGAAGCGGAACGAGGAAGCTTTCCGGCGCGGCCCTCAGGATGGGCTCGTCCAACGTCATTCTTTATGCTCAGTGGACGACCCAAACAACTTACTCGGTGATATACGACGGGAACGGACAGACGGGCGGCTCGGCGCCAGAGGATTCGAACGACTATCTGTCCGGCGCCGCGGTGACAGTGTTGGGGAATACGGGAACTCTCGTCAGGACGGGGTATGTTTTTGCCGGATGGAATACCCGGGTCGACGGAACGGGATCCACCCGTGTCGCGGGAACCAGCTTTGCGATTCTTCCGGAAAATGTCGTGCTCTATGCCCAATGGCGTCCCTATATGGTTGGCGACGTCGGACCGGCGGGCGGCCTCGTTTTTTACGATAAAGGCTCCTATTCCGATGGATGGCGTTATCTTGAGGCTGCACCTTCGGATCAAAGCATGGGGGCAGACGGGGGAAGGTCCGAAGGCGGGGTTACTGGCAGCGCTATCGGATTGGGCAAAGTGAATACATATTATCTTCTATCCTTGCGGATCGTTCCGGAAGGCGCGAGCCTGTGTTCACGCCTGGCTTCAGGCGGGTTTGACGATTGGTTCCTGCCTTCGCTGGACGAGCTGAATTTGATGTTCAGAAATTTGCATCTCAATGGTCTCGGCAATTTTGGATTATACTGGTATTGGAGTTCGACCGAACCCAATATCAGCCCGCTTTACGCCATCAACTTCAAGTCCGGAGAGCAAGCATCATATCAGGGGATCACGTGTCACGTGCGGGCGGCCAGGTCTTTTTAGCGGCGAAAGAACCTCAGGGACTCCCTCCTGTATGCATAGGTTTGGCCCCTAATACTCTCGAAGATCTTTTCTTCTGATCGATTCGAAAAAAAATTGAAAAAATTCTCGACAGCTATTGACCTGGAGTTAACTCCAGAGTGTAGCTTCTCTCATGCGAGGTGAAAAATGCATATAGCCGAGATTGGCGAAAAATATCATGTCACGCAGGATACCCTCAGATATTACGAGAGAATTGGCCTGATTCCCTATGTAAACCGAAGCCGCGGCGGGATCAGGGACTATACCGAGGAAGATGAGCGCTGGGTTGAGTTCATCACCTGCATGCGCAGTGCCGGCCTCTCCATCGAGGTGCTCATCGAGTATGTGAGTCTTTTCCAGAAAGGGGACAAGACGAACGACGCCAGAAAGGCCTTGCTCGTGGAGCAGCGAGATCTCCTGGCGGCAAAAATCGATGGTCTAAATAAAACTCTCGAGCGCTTGAACGTCAAAATCGAACGATACGAGAACGTCTTGCTTGGAAAGGAAAGAACCATGAGCGGCTTCAACCGGGAGCCTTGAGTCGGCATTTTGCGATGAAACAAAGGGGGGAATAATGCAAAAAATAAAATTGTACAATGGTGTTGAAATACCGGTATTGGGTTTCGGGGTATTTCAAATCGCCGATCAGAACGAGTGCGCAAGAAGTGTCGTCGACGCGATCGACGTTGGTTACCGCCACATCGACACCGCCGCTTCCTATCAAAATGAAGAAGCAGTCGGCAGGGGGATCAGAGAAAGCGGTGTGGCGAGGGATGAGTTATTCATTACCACCAAACTCTGGATTCAGAAGAATGGCTATGAAGGCACGCTCAAGGCCTTCGATAATTCCCTGAATCGGCTGCGATTGGATTACATCGATCTTTATCTCATTCATCAGCCCTACGGCGATGTCTACGGCGAATGGCGGGCAATGGAAGAATTGCTGCGGCAGGGGAAGGTAAGGGCTATCGGTGTTTCGAACTTTCAGCCGGACAGGCTTGCCGACTTGATGATTCACAATTCCGTCAAACCAATGGTCAACCAGATCGAGGTCAATCCATTCCAGCAGCAGGCAGAAACACACAAGTTCCACGAAGAATGCGGCGTGCAGACGGAAGCGTGGGCTCCCTTCGCCGAAGGGAAGAATGGCATATTCCAAAATGAGGTGTTGCGCGCGATTGCCGAAAAGCATGGAAAAAGCGTCGCGCAGGTCATCGTCCGTTGGCTCGCGCAAAGGGGCATTGTCGTTCTCGCGAAGTCGACCCGGAAGGAACGAATGAAGGAAAATCTTCAGGTGTCGGATTTCGAGCTGAACGCCGCTGACCTATCTGCCATCGCGACCTTGGATACCAAGACCAGCAGCTTCTTCGATCATAGAGATCCCAAGATGGTGAGATGGCTAGGTGAACGGCAATTGAATGATTAACCGGTTTCTTCATAAGGGCGCAGATCGGCATCGTACTATTGGTCGTGGCCCGACGATACCCGGGCAAGACGGAGAAAGCATATGAAAAGTTTGATAGCGTACTATTCGCGCGCAGGCAACAATTATGTCGGCGGCGACATCGTGAATCTGCCTGTAGGGAATACCGAAGTGGCGGCGACGATGATACGGCAGTTGGCGGGCGGCGACATTTTTCGCATCGATACCGTGAAAAAATATCCCGCGGATTATACGGAGACGACGAAGATCGCCTGGCAGGAGCTGCGCCAAGATGCGCGACCCGAGCTAACGGACCATGCAGGCGAAATGGATGATTACGATGTGATCTATCTTGGCTATCCCAACTGGTGGGGCACGATGCCGATGGCGGTATTCACGTTTCTGGAAGAGTACGATTTCTCCGGCAAGACCATCCTTCCATTCTGCACGAATGAGGGAAGCGGGATGGGACAGAGCGAAGCCGATATCAGGAAGCTCTGCCCCGGTGCCACGGTAAAGAAGGGGCTTCCGATCATTGGAGGAAACGTGAAGAGGGCGGGAAAGGATATCAAGGCGTGGATCGATGTTAATCGACAGCTTTTATAGTGGAAAAGCGCCGATCGGGCGCCGCCGCAATCCGGCAAAGGAACGGGAATGTCGAAAGTATATATGACGAAGAATATAAGCCCCACGGGCTTGGACAGGATGTATAAGGCCATGGGGCGCGATCTGCCCGGCAAGGTGGCGGTGAAGCTCAGCACGGGCGAACCCGGTGGTCACCACTTCCTCTCACCGGCGCTTATCAAGGACCTGGTTCAGACGTTGCGCGGCACCATTGTTGAGTGCAATACGGCTTATGGCGGCCAACGCGCCGAAACGGCCATGCACAGACAGGTGGCGAAAGATCACGGATTCGCCGCCATCGCGCCCGTGGACATAATGGACGAGGAGGGGGCGATGAGCCTTCCCTTCCCCGACGGAAAAAATATAAAAGAGGATCTTGTCGGTTCGCATTTCGCGAACTATGACTCCTTTCTAGTTCTTTCCCATTTCAAGGGACATGCGATGGGCGGTTTCGGCGGCGCCGTCAAGAACATATCGATCGGTATCGCCTCGGCCAACGGCAAGAGCTGGATCCACAGCGCCGGCGCGACAAAAAGTGGATTCATCGCCGGTCCGCAGGACGCTTTCTTGGAATCCATGGCGGAGGCCGCTGGAGCGGTGATGAACAGGCTGGGCGAGAACATCGCGTACATCAACGTGATGAACCATCTTTCGATCGACTGCGATTGCGATAGCAATCCCGCTCCGCCCGAGATGGACGATATCGGTATTCTCGCTTCCCTTGATCCCGTCGCACTGGACAGGGCCTGCGTCGATCGGGTATACGCGTCGGATACGAAACGCAGCGCTTCCCTGCGGGAGCGGATCGAGTCCCGGAATGGCATGCACACCCTAGATCACGCCGAAGCCCTCGGCTTGGGCAGCCAGAAATACGAACTGGTGATGGTCGATGGTTGAGGCAGCCGGCCGGTAACTCAGAAAACACGGTCGCTTAGGCTGAAACAATTGTTCGCCGACCGATGCGGAATGGTTTTTTCCCAAGCCGCGTACGGTCGGGGTTCTTCCTGTTTACTGCCTTGTGAGGGTGCGCGAAAGTCCGCCGAAGGTCGCGACGAGGGTCATCGTTGAGTTGTCGGAATTGAAGGTATAAAGATCGCTTTCCGTGGAAAAATCGGACCAGGTGGTGACAAGAATCGAATCCGAGGTAGTCCAGGTTCCGATCACTGGGTTGATGATAGATCCAAACAGATTGCATCCGGCAAGGACAAGAAGCGCGAGGGTTGCGGCGACAAGTAATTTTATCTTATTCTAATTATATATAAGATAATAAATTAAATAATAATTGTATATAGAAGCTCCGTTTTATATTTTTCCGTGAAACAACCCCGAGGATTGGATTATGCCCTGTCCTGTCATGGGCGAGGCGTTCTTCCGCGGTCAAGGAAAATCAATGCCATGGCCCGAATAGCGTGATAGAAAGATCCGCAAACTGCCGATAAGCAATCACATGAAGTCATCGATCTCTGTCTTATATTCCGACTCGCTGCTTCTTCTCACCGCGGCGATATGGGGTTTCGCTTTTGTCGCCCAAAGGGTGGGCATGGACGATCTGGGGCCTTTCGCGTTCAACGCGGTACGCTACGCGATAGGCGCCCTTGTCCTTCTTCCCCTCATCCGGCACAGGAGAAAAGCAAGGATTAGCGCAGCTCGGTTTTCGTCTGGATCGAGTTCCCGCGGGTTTCTCCCCTTCATCCTCGCCGGCGGCGCCATGTTCATCGGAGCGAGCTTCCAGCAGGTCGGGCTGGTCACCACGACGGCCGGCAACGCCGCTTTCGTGACGAGTCTTTATGTCGTCATCATTCCCCTCATCGGCTCGCTCTTCGGAAGAAAAGCGAGGCTCAGGGACTATCTCGCGGCGATCGTGTCGGTGATGGGTCTCTATATCATCACGATCGGCGGCGGCTTCGCCATGGCGCCGGGCGATCTGCTCGTGCTGGCCGGATCCTTTTTCTGGGCGCTTCACATTCTTGTAATAGGCCGATTCGCCGCCTCGGTCGATCCTGTCGAGCTATCGGCTGGCCAGTTCGCCGTCTGCGGTCTCTTAAGTTTCGTCGCTTCCCTGATCTTCGAGCCGAACCCTTACGAAGGCGTGTTTTCGGCGGCGATTCCTATTCTCTATGGCGGTCTCTTGTCCTGCGGCGTGGCATTTACCCTTCAGATAATCGCCCAGCGGACTTCTCCTCCCGCGCATGCGTCCATTATCCTGGCCATGGAAGGTCTCTTCGGCGCGATCGGCGGCGTTCTTCTTCTGGGTGAGCCGGCTTCCCTTCGATTTTTCATGGGCGGAGCCCTCATGCTGGCCGCCGCGGTCTTCTCGCAATTACCGATCGGCAAACCGGGCAAGTGAGTTCTCGACCTTGCGTTCCAGGTCGTCGATGCCGCAGTCGACGATATTCATCGCGTGGCGATTCACGACATCCATATCCTTCATGCCCGAACCGGTGAGCAGGACCACGACGCGATCCTGGCTTTTTATTGCGCCGACGGCCCTCAGCGAACGCAGGGCGGCCAGGGTGGTCGCGCTTCCCGGTTCGACGAAGAACCCCGACCTCGCGTAGAGCAGCTGCGATTCGAGAATCTCCGCTTCGGAAGCCACTCCGGCGAGCCAGTCGAATTCCTTGGCTTTGGCGAGGATTTCCTCGCCGCCCGGAGGATTTCCCGAGGAGAGGGCTTCGGCGATCGTCGTGAAGTTCCGGAAGGGCGTTATTTTGCCGCTTCGCGCTTGTATCGCGCTCGCTATTGGGCTGTTGACCGCGGCCTGGACAACCACCATGCGAGGCAGGCGCGATATCAATCCCGCCGCGAAAAGCTCTCGGAATCCCTTGAATATCCCCCTGATATGGCCGCAGGCCGAAGTAGGGACGACGATGAAATCGGGGACTTCTCCCCGTAGCGCTTCGAAAAGCTCGAAAGCTTCCATCTTGTAGCCTTCGACCCGTATAGGCCCGTTGCCCGATACGATGCGGAGCCCGAAACGGGAGGCCAGCTCGAGCGCCCGCAGTTTCATGTCCGCGTAATCGGCGCCGCGCACTTTGATGATCTTCGCTCCATGAACGGCCATGGCGAGGGTTTTTTCGCGCGGCACGAACTCGGGTAAAAAGATAAGGACATCCAGACCGGCTCGCGCGCCGTAGGCGGCCATGGACTGCCCCATATTGCCGGTGGAAATGGTGGCCGTCATCGATTCGCCCTGTTCCTTCGCCATTATCGAGCAGGCGATCGATCCTCTATCCTTGAAACTCCAGGTGGGGTTCGCCGTCTCGTTTTTGAGAAGCAGGTTCTCGACGCCGGTATAGGTTTTCAGGAGCGGACTAGCCTCTATCAGCGGCGTCGAGCCTTCGCCCAGAGACAATTCGGGATGCGTCTCCGCGAAGGGCATGAATTCGGCGAAACGCTCCCATACGCGGTTTCCCTGCCTGATGCGCGCTTTCTCGATGCCGGGCATGGCTACCTCGAGCGATTCGCGGTTTTCCGCGAACTCCTCGAGCCGGGCGAAGGGGTATTCGGTTCCTGAAATCGTCGACCGCAGATGAATGTTTTTCATTGTATCGCACTCCTGATATCGCACTCCTGGGCGTCGGTTACCTGGATGTCGGCTATCAGTCCCGCCCGATGAGCTTCCGCACGACCTTCGAAGCGATGATGAGTCCGGCCACCGAGGGAACGAAGGAGACTGAGCCTGGGATGCTTCGCCTTCCGATACAGGTGCGGTCCTTTTTCGGACAGACGCAGTCCGTGCGGCAGGAATTCTTCGTTTCATCCACTTTTATGGGAATTTCCCTGGAATAGACCACGTCGAGCGCCGCGAGGCCCCGCTTCCGCAGTTCGTAGCGCATGACGCGAGCGAGGGGACAGACGGAGGTGTCATAGATATCGGCGATTTCCAGCCTGGTCGGATCGAGCTTATTGCCGGCGCCCAGGCAGCTTATGATGGGAATGCCCATTTTCGTGGCATGCATGATGAGCTCGATCTTGGATGAGACGGTGTCGATCGCGTCCACGACATACGAAAGGCTTGGGCCGTCGGAAGCGCTCTGTCCAAGAAGGCGGGGTATGTTCTGGACATCGCAGTATTCCTGGAAGACTTCCACCTTGGCCTGAGGATTGATGTCCAGTATTCGAGCCTTCATCACCTCGACCTTCGGTTTTCCGATCGTGGATCTGAGGGCGATGATCTGGCGGTTGATGTTGGTAAGGCAGACGCAGTCGTCGTCTACCAGGATGAAAGAGCCAACTCCCGAACGCGCGAGTCCTTCAACCGCATAGGCGCCGACCCCGCCTATGCCGAAAACCGCCACTTTTGAGGCGGCCAGTGTTTTCATCGCTTCGGCGCCTAGCAGGAGTTCGGTTCGGGAAAACGCATCGAGCATAGAGTCGATCCTATAGAGGTGGCGAGCGACGGGTCAAGTATCCCCTGTCCGCTTGCCCGTTCCTGCCTAGGAAGCGCCAATGCATAAAAATTCGCGAATACCTCGATTCTTTGTTGATTTGCCCTTTTCTAGGCAGTCCCGTTCAGGTAGTATGAATAAATTTTTGTCCAAATAAACTGGAGGGGAGATACAATGGCAAAGTCAGCGGAGAAAGTGATTGGCTACTTACCGGACGAGACCCCATCGACGGGAAAACTGCTTCTGTTCGCGTTTCAGCAGCTGCTCGTAATGTTTCCGGCCACGGTGACCGTCGCGCTTCTGACGGGATTCCACATCTCGACCACGATTTTCGCGAGCGGATTCGCGACGCTTTCGTTCCTGTTCGTGACGAAGGGAAAGATTCCTCTCTATTACGGATCGAGCTTTTCCTACATCGCGGCGATCATCAGCATCACGGGCGTAACGTCCGGTCTCGCTCCCGACAACCTGATCTCCGCCGCCCAGTTCGGCATCATCATGTCGGGCCTCGTATCCATAGCGGTCGGCCTCATCGTCAGCCGCTTCGGGATGGACATCATCGAAAAGGTTCTTCCCGCCACGGTAACCGGGGCCATCGCTATGGTCATCGGCATTTCGCTCGCGGGAATCGCCATCACGAGCGCCGCCGGTTATTCAGGTGGAGCGGCGAACGACAAGGCATGGATCGCGGCTCTGGTCACTCTCTTCGCCACGATCGGTTTTTCCGTATACCTGAAAGGCGTATGGGGCCAACTGCCCATCCTGTTCGGCATCCTGGTCGGATATATCGTCAGCATCCCGCTCGGAATTATTGATTTCGGCGCGATCTGGACAGGCACGGTCATCGAAATGCCGCACTTCACCCTTCCCGTCGCGAACTGGGCGGCTGTTGCCGCGATCATGCCCATCGCGATCGCGACTATCCCTGAATCCACCGCTCACTTGTTCCAGCTCGATATCTACGTAAACGACCTGGCGAAGAAGAAGGGCAAGGGCGTGTACAAGATAGCGGAGAAGCTGGGACTCAACCTGATCGGCGACGGCATCGGCGATATCGTGGCTTCCCTGTTCGGCGGACCGGCCGGCACGAATTACGGCGAAAACATCTCCACCATGGCGATCACGAAAAACTTTTCCGTGAAAGTTCTTGGCGGGGCAGCGATCATGGCTATCGTGCTTTCGTTCTTCCAGCCGCTCTCCAACGCGATCAGATCGATCCCGGGCCCCGTCATCAACGGCGCCTGCGTCTACCTCTTCGGCGTCATCGGGGCGCAGGGCGTGGCGATCATGATCAACAAGAAGGTCGATCTTTTCGACGCGAGAAACCTCGCCGTCATAGCCGTCATCCTCGTGGTGGGGCTCGGCGGAAATTACGGTTTCCCGAACGGAATGATCCCGATCTTCGGAATGCAGCTTCCCGCCATCGCCACCGCGGCGACGGTCGGCATCGTACTGAACCTGGCGCTGTCCATCGGCCGCAGGAAGAACGCGTAAACGACGATAGGGGGAAGATTAGGAGTCCGATTTCAGCGTAGTGCGGTTCATTGAAAAATGAGGAGTAAAACGTGAAAGTATACGAAGGTTCCATTGTCACCTGTGATTCCGCGGGCAGCGTCGCTCGATTCCTGGTGGAGGATGGGGGAAAGATAGCCTTCGTGGGCAACGATCTTCCCAGCAAGTATGCCGGGGCGCCGAAGGAGCGGCTCCTTGAAAGAGCCCTCCTTCCCGCTTTTGGCGACACGCATATCCATTTCATGTCCTACGCTCTTTTCTTGGCGGGGCTCGATGTCCGCCACCTGAAAACCATCGCCGATACCCGCGACGCCATCGCCGATTTCGCGCGTAAGCGTTCGCCATCCATCGTCTTTGGTTTTGGCGCTTCGGCTTACGGCGTCAAGGAAAGACGCCTCCTTACGAGGGAAGATATAGACGCCGCCTGTCCCGACCGACCGGTTTTCATCGTGAAATACGACGGCCACGCTGGCATAGCCAATTCTGCGCTCATCGCCCAGGTGAGGGAGAAGCTCGGCGCATTGCGAGGCTTCAACGCGGACTCGGGGCTGATGACGCAGGATGCCTTCTTCCGGCTTACCGATACGGTTACCGGCAAGGTGTCCCTGCCAGCGACCCTCGGCAACATGCTCGCCGGCATCGATACCCTGGCCGGTTACGGCGTCGGTCTGGTGCATTCGGTGACCGGCATAGGCTTTCCCGCCGATATGGATGTAACCCTCGAAAGCCTATTTGCCCGGGGCCTCGCCAATCCGCTCGCCTATCGCATCTTCTTCCAGACTATGAATGTGAGCAAAGTCCTCAAGCGAAGGCTTCCGCGCATCGGCGGCTGTTTCGCGACGGCGCTCGACGGATGTTACGGCTCCGTGGACGCCGCGATGCTCAAGCCCTACGAGGCGGCCGCGGGCCTGCTTCCCGAGCAGGCCAAGGGCATTCTCTACTATTCCGATGAGCGAGCGGCTGCCTTCTGCCGTGAAGCGAACCGCGCTGGCCTCCAGATAGAGATGCACGCCATCGGCGACGCCGCTTTTGAGCAGGCTGTGTCGGCCATCGCGGCCGCTCTCGCCGATTTTCCACGCGAGGACCACCGACATACCATTATCCACGCCTGCCTGCCCACGATTAGCGGCCTTGAAACCTGCGCTAAACTCGGCATCCGCCTTTCGATTCAGCCCGGTTTTCTCTATTGGGAACAGGAGCCTCTCGAGTATATCGAGTCGATCATGGGCCGAAGGGCTTTCGACATATCGCCGCTCAGGACGATGGTCGATATGGGCATTGAGCTTTCGGGCGGATCGGACGCGCCCTGCACGGTGCCGGATCCGATCGAGGGCATTTGGGCGGCCTGCAATCACTATGTACCGGGACAATCCCTTACCATTCAAGAATCGCTCAATCTCTATACGCGCAACGCCGCGCGGGGCTCTTTCGACGAAAGCGAACGGGGAAGCCTCGAGACGGGGAAGTTGGCCGATATGGTCGTGCTGAATCGCGATCCGCTTTCCATGGCGCCGGCCGATCTGCGCTCGCTCAAGGTCGAGCAACTTCTCCTCGAAGGGAAACCCTATATTCCAGGCCAGGGCAAGGCAAGCCTCATCGCGCGCGGACTCATGAATGGAGGCGGAGGCATTTAGCGTAAATTGTCAGCCTTAAAGGGCGGAAGAGAATGAGGGCTGTCCGGATATCCCGGGCAGCCCTCATTTCATTGCCGCGGCAGGTAAGTCATTGCCGTAGCGGGCTCGGCATTGCCACGACAAGCAAGAACGGGCGAGCGTCGCCGCTCGATCGCTACTTCCCCGCGTAAAGGTTCGGCAGCCAAACGGCGATTTGCGGGAAAATCATGATGAGCGCCAGGCCGATTACCATCAGGAAAACGAAGGGCACCACCGATCGATAGATGTCGCTCAACGAGATTTCCTTGGGCGCCATCGCCTTCATCAGGAATAGGTTGTAGCCGAAGGGAGGCGTCAGGTAGGCGATCTGACAGGTGACGGTGTAGAGAACGCCGTACCAGATCGGATCGAATCCCAGTTTGATGATGAGTGGAATATAGAGCGGAGCCACGATGATGAGCATCGCGGTGTCGTCCAGGAACATGCCCATCAGGATAAAGGATAGCTGCATCATTATGATGACGCCCCAGCGCCCGAAGCCGTTGGAGAGAAAGAGATCCTTGATGGCGTTGACCGCTCCGAGCCCGTCGAAGATGGCGCCGAAGGCAAGGGCGGCGAGAATGACCCACATGAACATGCAGCTCACGCTCAGGGTATCGGTCAGGACTTCCAGCATGACTTTCTTGGTCAAGCGCTTCTTCAGGAGTCCGGCTATCGTGGTGACGACAGCGCCGACGGCGGAGCTTTCGACCAGATTCGTGATGCCCATGAAGAAGAGTCCGGACATCATGAAGATGATGAAGATGGGCAGGATGCCCGCTTTCAGCAGTTTCAGCTTTTGGGCCAGCGGCATCTGCCGTTCTTCCTTCGGAAGGACGGGGCCGAGCTTGGGGTTGATGATGCAGCGCACCAGTATGTAAATGATGAAGATCGCGGCGAGCATGAGGCCGGGGAAGACGCCGGCCAGCCACAACTTGCTGACGGGCTGCCGCGCGATCATGCCGTAGAGGACGAGGACGACGCTCGGAGGAATCATGATGCCCAGCGAGCTGCCGGCTTGTATCACGCCGGTCACCATTTTCTTGTCGTATTTTCTCTTGAGCATCTCCGGGAGCGCGATGCTGGATCCCACAGCCATGCCTGCCACGCTCAAACCGTTGATCGCCGATATGATCGACATGAGAATGACCGTTCCGATGGCCAATCCGCCGGGTACGGGACCCATCCAGACATGGATCAAGTCATAGAGATCGTCCGCGATGCCCGATTTGGCGAACATGTACCCTATGTAGATGAATATGGGAAGCGTGAGCAAAGGGTACCAGACGAGGAGCTGAAAGCTCGCCTGGAAGGACATGCCTATGCCGCCTTTCCCCCAGAGGAGGACGGCGAAAATCGCGCCGACCCCGCCTATGACCGCGAAAATATGTCGGCCGGTGAGAAGGAGAACTATCATCGACGAAAACATCAGTATCGCCATCAATCCATAGCCGGTCATTTTTTACCCTCTTCTTTGGGTTTCTCTCCCCTGAGATCCTCGCCCCTGAGCGTCGCGATATCCTTGATGAACTCGGATATCACCTGGAGGAGCATGAGGATGATGCCCGCGACCATGAATATCTTCACGGGGAGCACTTTCGGCGCCCATGAGGAATAGGTGACCTGGCCGTATCGGGCGGCGTACTGGATGCCCTGTATGCCGCCGATGATGAGGACGACGACATAGAAGAGGATGATGGGAAACGTTATCACGTCGGAGAGCGCCTTTCTTTTCGGGGACCACTTGTCGTAGAAGACATCCATGCGGACATGGCCTCCCAGAAGCAGCGCGGACGCGCCTCCGAGAAGGTAATAGGGCGCCATGAAAAACTGGGTCAATTCCACGGCCCAGACATTGGGCTTGTTGAAGATAGTCCGCGTGATCGTATCGTAGAGCAGAATTCCCATCATTACGAATATCAGATACATCACGATCTTGCCGACCCACTTGCTCGTCGCGTCGACATATTTTACATAGGTTTTTGCCGCCTTGATCATCGAAACCTCCTGATGATGGATCCGAGGTGTCAAATAACCCCTATCCGGCGGGAAGAAAAGCCGGATAGGGGAATCAGTAGTCCGGGATGAAGTACTTGCATCATGCCTGCATCAGTACCTGTAGGGAGCTCCCGCTTTTTTCATGGTCGCGTCGTATTTTTTCAGTATTTCGACGACCCTTGCGTTTCTGGGGCTCTTCTTCGCGGCCTCGTCCCAGAATTTCAGCGCCGCATCCTCAACGACTTTCCATTCCTTGTCGGGAATGGTCGTAAGTTCGAGCTTTCCGCCGTTCACGCGGTAGTTGGCTTCGCCGTACCAGTACCAATGGAGCCTATAGTAGTGCGACTTGTCGATGGCCAGCCTGACCAGCTGCTGCAGATGGGGAGGGATCTTGTTCCAGGCGTCGGTATTGACGAACCAGCCGCCGGACCAGGCGCCCGAGATCGGGTTCGTCAGATAATACTTCGTGACATCGGCCCAGCCGACCGTGTAGTCTTCGGTGATACCCGACCAGGCGACGCCGTCGAGCATGCCGGTCTGCAGCGCCATCTCCACGTCCTCATAAGGCATGACGACGGGTACGACGCCGAACTGCTGCATGAACTGTCCGCCTGTGGGGAACATGTACATCCTCAAGCCCTTGAAGTCCTTGATCGATCGGATGGGTTTCGTCGTGGCGAAGTTGCATGGATCCCAGCTTCCCTGGCTGAGCCAGGTGACGCCTTTCACTTCGTCGTAGGCTTCCTTCCATATTTCATTCAAACCATACCAGTTCCATAGGACGTTGACGTCGAGGCCGTACCTGGCCGCCAGCGGGAAGTAGGCGCCGAAAATCCGCACATCGACGGGCGACGCCATTGAGTCGTCGTCGCTGACGGCCATATCGACCGTGCCTTCCTGCAAGGCCCTGAAGAGCTCGCCGTGCGGAACGAGCTGATCAGCGGTATACACATCGATGATCATCTCCCCGTTCGCGGCGATATTGAACTCGTCGATGGCGTTTTTGACCACATGGTCATTCAAGGCAGGTCCGGCATATGACTGGAGCCTCCACCTGATGACATCCTTTTTGGCTTCTCCCTGGGCTGGGCCTTCAGCTACTTTTTCCTTCGCGCCGCAGGCGCCCAGGATTAAAGCGAATCCTACCGCAATTGCCATGAGGATCAGGAATTTCGTATGCTTTCCCTTGACTCCGGATTTCATAGCGCCCCCTTATGAGGTGAACCAGACTTGTATACAGGAAAACCTGTAACAGCTAACTCTTAGCCGATATTTTGCGTTCGTCAAGGATGTTTTTTTAAATTCGTCAAAAAAAATTGCAATATTTATTCAAGTGGAACAAATTTTGCGCGTTATCCGCCGTGGCGCTGAGGCCGGTTGTTTGATATCAAATTTTTACAAAATAAATATTTGTTGACAACGGCGTATATGTCGGCATATTCTTGAACATCATTATCATGTATGCCTGCAGTGTGTTTTTCGCATGCACATGGCATCAGCCGCATATGACGTCTCGATAGCGAAAGCACGCCGTTGGCCGACATCGATAGGGAAGGAAGGCCATGCCAAGCAAGAAAGAAGAAGTCATGAGTGGTGTGTCGGGACCGGATGGCAAGACAGCGGCGCAATGCCGCGAAATACGTATCCGCGTCAATGGCTCGTGGCGAAGCTTCAAACTTGAAGGCGACCTCGACAATGCCACGACGCTCTCCTACCTGTTGCGGGAAAAGCTGGGATATACAGGACTCAAGGTCTCCTGCGATGAGGGTGCCTGCGGCGCCTGTACCGTCATCATGGGCGGCACAGCCGTGCTCTCGTGCATGGTGTTGGCCATCGAGGCCGACGGCAAGGAAGTCCTCACCATCGAAGGCCTGCCCAAGGACGATCCCGTCGTCGAAGCCTTCGCCGAACAGTCCGAACCGGGCTACGGCACCGCCATGCAGTGCGGCTACTGCACTCCCGGCTTCGTCATGACATCGAGAGCCCTCCTCAACGCCAACCCCACCCCGACGCTCGCCGAGGTGAAGGATGCCCTGGCGGGCAATATCTGCCGCTGCGGCTGCTACGCCGGAATCGCGCAGGCAGTGATGCGCGCCTCCGAGAAGATCGCGGCCAGAAGGAGCGTCAAATGATCGAACGATACAAGCCGCGCGTTCCCCGCAAGTTCGTGGGAGGCTACAGGCCCAAGCTCGATGGCCCGGACAAGGCCTCGGGCCGCGCCCAGTACGCCGATGACATGACGCTGAAGTCCCGTTTTCCCGATATGCTGTACGCGAAGATACTCCGCAGCCCTTACCCGAGCGCCCGAATCAAGAAATTCGACAAGAGCAAGGCCGAAGCCCTGCCCGGCGTCGTCGCGGTGATGACCTACAAGGATCCGGAGTTCACGTCCCTGAAGCTGACCAATGCCGGCTGGACGGACTGCGTGGATACCGTCACCTGGGACCGGATGATGTTCCCCTTCCGCGACAGGCGCGTCCTGGGCGAATACGCCTCCTGGGTGGGCGACGAAATGGGCATCGCCGTCGCCGCCGAATCGGAGGAGATAGCCGAAGAAGCCCTGAAGCTCATCGACATCGAGTGGGAAACCAGGCCCTTCGTCCTCGACCCCATCGAGGCTATGGGCAAGAACGCTCCCCTCGTCCATCCCGACCTCACCGACTCCAACGTCCTCAAGCCCGACCCGACGGGCGGCCCCGACGTCTTCGAGGACAGAGGCGATGTCGAGGCGGCCTTCAAGGACGCCGACTTCGTCGTAGAGGGCAGTTCGACCTTCCACAACGCCACGCAAGGGTCCATGGACAACTGGTGTTGCCTCATGCAGTGGAAGGAAGGCCAGCTCACGGCCTGGTCCAATTCCTACGCCGCCGACCAGCTCCGCATGCATATAAGCGAGATGCTCGGCCTGCCGCTCCACAAGATACGGGCCATAGCCTCCTACGTCGGCGGCCAATTCGGCCGCGGCGATACGGGCGATCAGCCCTTCTTCCTCGTCACCAGCCTCCTCGCCATGAAGACGGGAAGGCCGGTCAAATACAGGCACACGAGACATCAGAGTTTCCTCAACACCAGGCAGCCCGCCATCTATGATTTTAAGGCCGGCCTGAAAAAGGATGGGACACTTACCGCCCTTTACACGAAGGCGATCGGCAACGTCGGCGCTTACGCCGACCTCTCCATGTTCGCCCTCAAGTTCGTGCCAAAGGAATTGGCCGAAGTTTTCATGGCCCACGTCCCCAACCTCAGGATGGAGGCCTACGGGGTGTACGCCAACAACATCCCCGGCTGCATGATGCGCGGCGTCGGCAACTCCCAGTACAACCTCATCTTCGCTCACCTAATGGATGCCTGCGCCGAAAAGCTCGGCATGGATCCGATGGATTTCTGCGTCAAGAACTTCGCCACCGAGTGGGAGAAGCTCCCTTCCGACAGCCTCATCGAGGTGCTGAAGGCGGGCGCGAGCCGACTGGGCTGGAAGGAAAAACGCCACGCCCCCGGCTTGGGACCCTTCATCGACGGCGTGAAGAAGAGGGGAGTGGGATTCTCCATTCACCCGTCCTGGCATGCCGAATGGCAGGAAAAGCGCCGCGGCAAGGTCCAGGTCAACCTCACCCTCAATCCGGACTGCACCATACTCCTCAACGCCGCCACCATCGAAGTGGGCGGCGGCTCCAATACCTGCAATGTCCTCGGCTGCGCCGAGGCCCTGAGCTTCCTCGGCATAGGCGTCGAGGACATCTACTGGTCGCCGATCGTGGACACCAAGGATGGCATCAAGGACTGCGTGCAGACGGACAGCGCTGTGTCCTTCCTTCAGTCCGAAGTCATGGTGGATTCAGCGAAGGAACTCAAGGAAAAGCTCAGGGTAGCCGGCGCCGAAATACTGAAGGTTCCGGCAGCCGATCTGGATTTCGTCGACGGCAAGGTCATCGTCGCGTCCAAACCTTCCCTGAAAATGACGATCAAGGAGATGCTGCGCAAGGGCGACAACGCACCCATCACCGTGGCCAAGAGCCGTTCGCCGGACGTCAAGCTCACGGGCGTCCCCTTCTTCGGCAACTTCGCCGAGGTCGAGGTGGACACAAGCACGGGCAAGGTCGACGTGCAAAAACTGGTCGTCGTCAACGACTGCGGCACCGTCATGTACGCCTCGGGCGCCGAATCGCAGCAGATCGGCGGCCAGTGCATGGGCATGGGCGAGGCTCTCACCGAGGAAATCATCTACGACAAAGCCACAGGCATACCGCTCAATTTCAACTGGGTGGATTACACCATCCCGACCATGGCCGACATGCCGGAAATTGAGCCGGTGCTCCTCGAGGTATGGAAGGGCGTGGGCGAATACGGCGCCTGCGGAATAGGAGAGGGTACGGTTTCCTGCACGCCGGGAGCCATCGCGAACGCGATCTACAACGCCATTGGGGTCAGGGTGAACGACATTCCGATCAAACCGGAAAAGATCCTGAAAGCCTTGGAAAGGACTGAGGGGATAGCCATGGGAATGCACAAATTCGATCATATCGCGGCGAAATCGCTCGATGATGCGGTGACGCAGATCGGCAAGTATCGCAAGACCGCGGTCGTAGTGGCAGGCGGGACTGATATCCTCGGAATACTGAAGGACGAAGTCCATCCTGTATATCCCAAAGTCCTCGTGGACATAAAAACCATCGATGGGCTTTCGTACATCCGCGAGGAAACGGGCGGCTTGAAGATCGGGGCGCTCACCACCCTCTCCGAGATAACGAAAAACGGGACGGTCAGGAAGAAGTACCCCCTGCTAGCCGAGGCGGCGCACGCGGTCGCTTCTCCCCAGCTGAGGAACATGGGCACCATAGGCGGCAATCTCTGCCAGGAGCCGCGCTGCTGGTACTATCGCGGACTCGACAACAGCTTCCATTGCCTCAGGAAGGGCGGGGATCATTGTCCGGCCTTGACCGGCGAAAACCGCTACCATTCCATATTCGGCTCCATGCGGGTAGGCAGGCCGGGCTGCTCCTCGGAGTGCCCGGACAATATCGACATACCCCGCTACATGGAAAGGATACGCGCCGGCGAGATAGCCGAAGCGGGGCGCATCATCCTGGAGAACAACCCGATGCCGGCCGTCACAGGCCGCGTCTGCCCGCATTTCTGCGAGCAGGGCTGCAACCGCGGCGAACAGGACAGCGCCGTTTCGATCAGGGCGGTGGAACGCCGCGTGGGCGATTACATCCTCGAGAACAAGAAGAAGTACCAGAAGGCTCCCGCCAAGGAAAAAGGCAAGAAGATCGCGATCATCGGGGGCGGACCGGCCGGCCTCGCCTGCGCCTATTTCCTGCGGCTCAAGGGTTTCGGCGTCGTGATCTACGACAAACAGCCCAAGCTCGGCGGAATGCTGCGCTACGGCATCCCCGACTTCAGGCTTTCCCCGGGCGTGCTGGACAGCGAGATCGATTTCATCCTCTCGCATGGCATCGTCGCGAAGACCGGCACGCAGCTCGGCAAGGATTTCACGCTCGACAGCCTCAGAAAGGAAGGCTTCAACGCCGTCTTCCTCGCGATGGGTTCCTGGCGCGCAAAAGGCATGGGTGTCGAGAACGAAAAGCATCCGAACATCCTCCCCGGCATTTCCTTCCTGGAAGGCGTCAAGTGGAACGGACCGCCCGCGATGAACGGCATCGTCGCCGTCGTCGGCGGCGGCAACACGGCCATCGACGCCGCGAGGACAGCGCTCCGCTGCGGGGCGAAGAAGGTCGTCCTCCTCTATCGCAGGACGCGAGCAGAGATGCCCGCCGAAGACGAAGAAATCGAGGACGCGATCAAGGAAGGCATCGAGCTGCAGTTCCTCGTCGCCCCGAAGAAAGTCCTGCTGGGAGGCGCGAAACTTGAGGGCCTCGAATGCTGCAAGATGAGGCTCGGCGAGCCTGACGCATCCGGGCGGCCGCGTCCCGTCGAGATAAAGGGAAGCGACTTCCTCTTCAAGGCCGACTGGGTGGTTTCGGCCATCGGCCAGGACCAGAACCTGTTGGGTCTCGACAATACGTCCTATGGCGCCATCGCGCTGACCAAAGGCAACGGCATCGATGCCGACCCCGAAACCTATCAGACGAGCGCGGCCGGAGTATTCGCCGGCGGCGATGTAGCGACCGGACCGGCCACGGTGGTGGAAGCCCTCGCGGCGGGAAGGAAAACGGCTGACTCGATCGAGGAATACCTCGCCGGCGGCGCGCTGAAGAAGGCCGCGGAGGGTCCCGGAAGGGCGGGAAAACTCAGGCCGATCAACGACAAGGCGCTCAAGCCTTCGGAGCGGGCAAGCGTCAAGGAGCTGGACCCCTGCGAGCGTTGCATGGACAAGGAAGACTATGCGACGCTCGAGGACGGCAAGGTGAGCATGGAAGCCCATCGCTGCCTCGACTGCAGCTGCGTGGCCGTCAACGCTTCCGACGTCGCGCCGGCGCTGATCGCGCTGGGGGCGACGATCAAGACGACCAAAAGGGACATCGCGGCCGAGGACTTCTATACGGTGGATCTGATGACGACCACTGTGCTTGCCGTCGATGAACTCGTGACCGAAATCTCCATACCGGCGCCCAAGGCCGGGACAAAATTCAGCTTCCAGAAATTCAGGGTGCGCAATTCCATAGATTTCCCGATCGTGAGCGTCGCCTCCGCCCTGGACTTCGAGAAAGGAAAAATCAACGGCGCCAGGATAGTGTTCGGCGCGGTCGCGCCCATTCCGCTAAGGGCCGTGAATGTCGAGGAAATCCTCATCGGAAAGACGGCGAGCGAGGAGACGGCCGAGATCGCGGGCGAGACAGCGGCCAAGCAGATGTTCCCGCTGGAGAGAAACCGGTACAAAGTGCAGATACTGAAGGGACTTTTGCGCAAAGCCATAGTGGCGGGCAAATAGGCGGCGCGGGAAAGCGCCCGCCTGCCATCGTCGATGGCGGGCGGGCGCCGAAGCCGCTCCTTATCGTTTTCCGGGCCGTATCGGCCTAATTCCGTATTTTCCGCGAATCCAGCCAGTTCCGAAGCGGCGGCAGCGTCTCCGCCACCAGCCCGACCAGGTCGGTTCCCATATCCTCGTCGTATCGCGAAAGAATGAAACCGGTTAGTTCCTCGTCGAGCATAGGCCGGTCCAGGGCGCCCAGAAGATCGCCGAGAGGGCGCGCCGGCGCCGTGCCTTTGCTGTTTCGCGGCGCCGCGCTTTTGCCGCTCCACAGCGTCGAAACGGGAGAGCTCGACAGCTCGAACAGCGAAATGAGCGAATTCCTGGTGCGCGGTTCTTCGCGGTAGAGGTAGAGGAGATCGAGAATGGCTATGTATTTCTCCTCTCCCTCGTTTTCTATGATCCTCGGTATGATCTCCTCGATATTGTGCCTGCGCAGTCTCAGAACGGCCATGTATTTCCCGCCGCCTTCGATGAATCCGGCGACGAAGTCCGACCAGATCTTCGTCTGGACGATGCTGGGAATTTTCAGCATATTGCCGAGCGGGGCGAAAACGGCCGCGAAGGGCCACGCGATCACGCTGCGGAAGAAGTTCGCGCGCACAACCTTCTTGTCGAAACCGCGCAACGTGTTGTGCGCGGCGAGGTATAGTCCGTTCGCGAAAGAGATGACGAAAAACTTGGCCAGGTTGAAAAACATGCCATCCTGCGCCCATGGCCAGACGATATCGAAATTCGACTTGACGAATCCGAGGATGGGCACCGAAAAGCCCGTCCAGAACAAGGATTGGGCGACATTGTCGAAACTGATGCTTTTCAGTTTCCATTCGCTGAGCCGGCCGCCGCGGTTTGATACGAGGTCGGCGACGCTGTTCCTGAAGCCGGTGATGCCCAGCCACAGCAGCGCGTAGGACCAGCCTATGAAATGATTGGCCACGATGAAACCGATGAAGGTGTAAAGATAATTCTTCAAGGATGGGTTGAGATAACGCCATACCTTCCGGGGCGGTATGAAAGCGTTTTCGGCCGACGAACCTTCTCCCGCGCCGCCCCACTCCGAAAGCTTGCCCAGGCAGACAATGGGCGATACCGAATTTGCGTCGGATTCCCGGACTGGCTTTCCTTCCGCGTCGATCATGGCCGAGATGAAAGGCGAAAGCGCTATGTGCCGGGAAAGGAAATTCCCTTTTCGCGAGCCGAGGATCCTGTCTTCCCGGGTAAACCCCATGCCGGGTATTTTCGGATGCCGGCCGGTGGAATCGCTTCCGCATACGGGAATATAGGGAGCCTTGCCTTCCTTGAGCGCGCGCTCATTGAGCGCGTTGACGCGGACGGCGAAGCCTTGTATTTCTCCAGGATCGCGCCCAACGCAGTCCTGGATATTGTAAAGTTCGACGAGATCGATGACGCCGCGGTATTCCGTCAATACTTCGACCGCTTTCTCCACGCCGTGCTCAAGTGGATGGAGCATTTTGAGTCCGCATCCCGCCGTCGAAAGCATCGATTTTACCGCCGCTATATCGTCGAAGGCTGACTGGTAGTCGATCAGGGCGGGGCCGTCGAAGTACTGCTTGAGGAGGCTGTCAGGCGACATGCCCTTGAAGGTCTTCTTCAGGTTTGCGTATGTTTCGTCGATGGCGCGGTGTTCGGCTTCCGTGCCGCGCTTGCGTTTCCATTCGTCTTGGGCCTTGCTTTTCCGCACTTTAAGCAGAAGTAGCCTGTTGAACATGACCGGCCTAAGCGTGCTGTAGAGGAATTCAGCCAGATGGATGCGATTGATGCTCATCGTGGGAATGAAAGCGTTCAACGCTTCAAACGTCAGTTCCGGTACCGTGTAGAGCGGTTCGTCCGGGAACCCCCTGTTCAGGGCTTCGAGCGAGGCGACGTTGAACTCCTGCAGCACCCCGCGCACCGCCTCTATCCGATGGTTCTGGTTCTTCTCGAGGTCGGCGAAAAAATCCCGGAGGGCATCGGCATTCGTCTGGAAAAAAGCCCTGGCGTCGGCCGGCGTCCTCATTCGAGGCAGGATCGCCATGAAATGGAAACGGCGGCCCTGGACGGCCATGCTGAACTCGAAGCCGATGTTGATCCTGATGCCGATGATCCGTCCCGCCTCCAGGACTTCTTCCATCATTTCGATGTCGGAGGGAGAGCCGTAGGCCACCGTAAGCTCGGAAATGCCTTTTATGAACGCGTCGATAATGAGCTGGGTGGGATTTTTCCGGCCCGAGGTGGCCGTGTCGTGGACATGGTCGTCCCAGCCGTAGTCGAAATCCTCGAGCCTTGTCCCGTTTTCCGGGAGGAGAACGATATTGAGTTCATCGCAGAGCCGCTGGATGACCTGTTTCTGGCCATGCGTGGATATGGAAAAATCGTGAAGTAGTTCCAGCTGCCGTCTTTTGTTCTGCCTGTTCTTCACCGCTTCCTTCATGAGCGCCATCTGGACGCGGGCGGTGTTGAGGGGCAGGTCGAGGCTTTTCGAGTTGAAGGACGCGTCGACGAGGACGCGAAGCGCTTCGAGCCTCGAGCGGGAATGCCTCGAATCGAGGTTGGAAACGACCATAAGGTAGGATTCCGCGATCGAAATCCTCCGGTGCGAAAACCAGCGATTTACGCCGCGAACGCTGGAGGAGGGGGCGGCGATACTGTCAGGGCTGTCTATTTTGGCGTTCAGCTCGCGCCGCATCTTGCGCAGCTCGGCGGAAAAGCTGAGAGAACCGATGGCCGATTTATAGACTCTCTGGACGGCTGACTTTTTCATCTGCTCCTATCCTCATCATGTTAAGCGAACAAGTAGTGTAGAATCTGCGCGGCTGATGGTCAACCGGATTTTTGTTCAACGATGGATTTAAAATCGGCTCCTAGGAGACAGACCATGAGCCTGAGGGGGTTCCGCATAGTGACAGCGGGCACAGAACGCTTTATGGTAAAGAATGCATATTTGACGGGGAGGAAGATCAGCATGTTCATCATAATGTCGACGTATCTGAAACCGATGGACCAGGTGGATGCCTTTTTGAAGGCCCATAGGGCATTTTTGGATGCTCAATACGCGAAGGGCGTCTTTCTGGCCTCGGGGCCCAAGGTTCCGAGGACAGGCGGGGTAATCCTGGCCAAGGCTTCCTCGAGGGACGAGCTGGAAGCGATCATGAAGGAAGACCCGTTTTCCCAAAACGGAATCTCCAAATACGAATTCATCGAGTTTGCGCCGGGGAAAGTGGCGCCCGGGCTGGAAAAGCTGCTATAAAGCATCGCGGGAGGACGCGGCATGAAAAATATCGCGGTAATAGGCATAGGCGGAATCGGCGGGTATTTCGGAGGGAAGCTCACCCAGCTTCTTGGGCGGGACTCGCAGGTCAATGTATATTTCATAGCGCGGGGCAGGCAGCTGGAGGCGATACAGTCGGGCGGCCTCGTCCTGGACGCCGAGGAAGGGCGGATGGCCTGCGTTCCCACGAAAGCGATGGAACGCATCGCGGACCTGCCTCCGCTGGATTATTGCCTGATCTGCGTCAAGGGTTATGACTTGGCGGAGGTGCTTCGGCAGCTGAAAGATAAGATCTCCGACTCCACCGTGATCCTGCCCCTGCTCAATGGCGTCGACATATTCGAGCGTGTGCGCGCCGTCATCAAGAATGGCTATCTACATCCCGCCTGTGTCTACATCAGCAGCTTCGTGGAAAAACCGGGCGTCGTGATTCAGCGCGGGCCCTCGAGCACGATACTTCTCGGCCCCGATCCCGGGCGGAATCCGGAGGACAGGTCAATTCTCGCGCCGCTCGAGGCGGCGGGGATAAAGCATGGCTGGAAGGAAGAGCCTTTCGTCGAAATATGGAACAAGTACCTTTTCATCGCTCCCTTCGGCCTCGTCACCGCGAATACGGGCAAAACCATCGGCGAAGCGCTGCGGTCGGAAGAAGACTTAAGCACCGTGAAGTCGATCATGGGCGAAATCGTGGCGCTCGCCCGCGCGAAAGGGATTGGGCTGTCCGCCGGCATCGTCGAGGAAACGCTGGCGAAGACGGCCAAGTTTCCGGCCGAAACCAGGACTTCTTTCCAGAGGGATGTCAGCGTTGCGGAGAAGCCGGACGAAAGGGATCTGTTCGCCGGTTCGATAATCAGGATGGGCAAGTGTTTCGCCATACCCACCCCTGTCACTGAGGCGGTTTTCGCTTCGATCGAGCGAAAGAAGCCGGGGCGTTAGCGAATGCTGAACGAAGAAACCGTCAGGGCGCTCTGGTCGAAAACCTACAACACGCAGGGCAAACCCGACTGGTCCCATATCTACCCCTATTACCATCCCGATATCGTCTTCCAGGACTCGATACAGAAAATCGAGGGAATCGAGGAATTCAAGGCGCTCTGCGGGCGGCTGACGGAACGCTGCCGGGAACTCAGGATGGATATCCATGCCGTGGCACGCGACGGGAATGTCATATTCCTGCAGTGGACCATGACGATGATGTTCAAGAAATTCCCGAGCACGCCCGTCTATGGCTCGACGGTGCTCACCCTCCACGAGGACGGCAGGATCATAGGACAGCGCGATTATTACGATTTGTGGGGCGATATTTTCAATGGCATTCCCTGGTTCCGGGCGCGATACCGGAAGTTCATGCGCAAGCGTTTTGGTTGAGTCCGGAGAAATAATGAAACGAGAACTGCCCGAGCAGCTGCGGTTCCTGGCGAGCAGGAAGGCGGTACAGAAAACCTGTGTGGAATCGATGAGGGGAAAGCGCTGCGTCATCACCGGCTCCACTTCGGGCGTGGGCCTTCAGGCGCTGCGGCGCCTCGCCCAGGCTGGCGCCGATATCGTCATGGTCTGCCGCGACAAGGCGAAAGCGGAGGCGATCGCCGCTGAAGTCGCCGCCGCTTCCGCGGCGACCCTTCACCGGGTGCGCGTCGACATAGTGATCGCGGATTTCAGCGACTTGAGCCAGGTGAGGAAGGCAGCGGCCGAGATCCTCGAGCGCTGTCCGCGCATCGACGTCCTCATCAATTCGGCGGGGCTCCATTCGACGACGCGCAAGCTCACGCGCGAAGGTTTCGAGCTGGTGTTCTGCGTCAATCACCTCGCCTCCTTTCTCCTCACGAGCCTTCTCCTTGACCGGCTCAAGGAGAGCGCTCCTTCGCGCATTATTCAGGTGAATTCCGAGGGGCACCGCTTCGGCGGCCTGGACCTGGACGATCTCGACTGGAGCAAGCGACGTTATGCGGGATTGAAAGGCTACGGCTCTTCAAAAATCGCGCAACTTCTCACCGTCTGGGAATTCGACGATCGGCTTCGGGGCAGCGGCGTCACCATCAACGCGGTTCATCCCGGGGATGTGCGCACCAATATCGGCAACAACAACGGCCCGCTCTACAGGCTTTTCAAGAACACGGTCATATGGCTGATGCTCAAGGATCCCGTCATTTCGGGGGAAGCCCTGTACTGGCTCGCGGCGTCCGGGGAAGCGGGAAAAGTCAGCGGGAAATTCTTCCATCTGACGGTGGAGGAAAAACCCACCGAGACGGCGCTGAACCGCGATCTGGGCAAAAGAGTCTGGGAGATTAGCAGAACCTTGACCAGTCTGGACGTTTAGGCTGGCGGCTACTTCCGCAGGTCCTTTATGATCCTGTCTGAAGCCAGCTTGCCCGTCAGGATGGAGATGGGCAGTCCCGAAGGGCTGAACGACCACTGGCCGGCCTGGTAGACGCCGGGAATGGGAGTCAGGACCGAGCGGGCGACCGATGGGAGGCTGTGCACGGCTGGCATGCTATCATTGGTGAATGCCCAGCCGGTGATGGCCCCGTCGGTATTCCCCGTGATCGCCTCGATGGTCAGCGGCGTCGAGGTGAAGCTGTCGAGCACGGCGGCCTTCAGTCCGGGGAAGATCGCCGTTTCCAGCACCTCCACGATGCGGGCCGCGCAGAAATCCTTGAATTCATCGTACCAACCCAGATCCCTGAAATGTCTGACCAAGGAATAATCCATGAGCGAACTGATGATGAGCCCCGTCTTTCCCTCAGGCGCCAGGCTTGGATCCCTCAGGGCAGGGCAGGATATCTCGTAGGTGGTGCGGTCCAGGTAGCGCCCGAGCCAGTCGAAGAGCTTCTGCCTGTCTCCCGTCAGGGAGGGCTGGCTTGCGGAGACCGCTTCGCCGGGGACCTCGAGCTCCGCCCAGAGGACCGTTGAGAGGCCTTTCGTAAGGGGCGTGTAGAAGAAATGGGCGCTGGCGATCCGCGAAAAATAGTCGGGCGGGAGATCCAGGGCTAAATTGAGCGTGAAGATTGAATCGCCTCCGCGCTTGTTCGCCACTTCGATGGCTTTGTCCTCGATGCTTTTTTTCGCCTTGGCGGGGAGGCCGCTTTCTCCGATCTTTTTCAGATCGAGACAGCGGTAGAGCGCCCTGCAGTCGGCCGCCCAGACCAGCCTCCCGTACGAATGCTCGATGCCTCTGGAATCCCGGATCTTGCCCGCGACGGGATCGAGGCCAGTCACTTCGGTCTCTTTCATGATCTCCCCGCCATGGGCGAGAATGTATTCCTCAAGCTTCGCGGGCAGGGCGCCCGTCCCTCCCCTGGGATATTTATAATCCAGGTAGAGGCTAAAATAGCTCAAGGCGAAGAAGGTGGGCGTCTTCCTGAAGAAGTGCTGGCCGAACATATCGATGAGAGGCTGGCTGGAAGTGAATCCCGCGAGGTATTCGTCCACGGGCATGGCGAGCCGGCCGACCTTGGGCATGGTTCGGATATACTTGATCATCCAGGGCAGAATAGTCTTGAAGACGTATTGGGGGTCACTCTTGAGGTCGAGGAAGAGCGGATTGTCGATGCCGTACAGCACGTCCATGTACTCCATCACCCTGGCGATTTCGCCTATGATGGCCTTCACGTCGGCTTGATTGTCCGGAAACTTGCGGCAGAGAAGGTCGCTGTAGTCCTTCAGGCTTTCGTCGGACGACAGCTTGACGATCTCGTCGCCAAAACCAATCGACACGGCGCTCGGGAGAAAGTCGAGGTCTATCCCGAGCCGCTTCAGCATCGGGAGGACAATGCCGGAATTTTCTATGGCGCGGATCCCGCCGTCGAAGGTGAAGCCGCCGCGGTTAAAGGAAGTGACGAGGCCGCCGATGTTCTTTTCTTTTTCAAGGAGGATCGTTCCGAGGCCGGCCTTGCACAGGAAGGCCGCGGCGGTGAGGCCCGCCATCCCGCCGCCCACGATCACTACGTCATGCCGCATGCTGCCCCCGATCGCTTACAGATATTGCTGTAAATGCATGATACAATATATAGAAGCAAAGTCAACCGAAGCCTTTTCTCGAAAAGGCTTGCCTTGAATGCCCGCGGATTTGGGCATACGCTGCTGGCGCGGGTTTCATGCCCGCCGCGCATCCGATCGGCAGAAGGATAACCATGAGAAAAGCGAATATCGTTGTAGTGCTTTTGGCGACGCTCGCCGTCGCGAGCGGATGCGCGTCAGGAGAAAAGAGCGGAACCGCTGATGTCGTTTCGAGCCCGAGCGCGTCCGGAAAGGAAATGCCCGCGATAACGGATTCGCTCAAGCCGGTTGGCGACGGCGCGCGGACGCTCGTCGTCTACTTTTCTCAAGGGGCGGCGACCAGAAGCGTGGCCGAGGACTTCGGCATTCTTTTGGGCGCCGATATGGAGCCTATCGTCGAGAAAAAGACCAGATCGACGGGGCTGTTCAACTTCATGCGCTCCGGATATCAGGCAACGTTTAAAATCGCGAGTCCCATCGTTTCTCCCGTTCGGGACCCCTCCTCCTATGACAGAGTGATCGTTCTAACGCCGGTATGGTCGTGGAACCTCTGTCCGCCGGTGCGCTCCTGGCTCAGGCTCATGAAAGGAAAGCTCCCCGCCGCCGCCTTCGTGACGGTTTCGGGCGATACCGACCCCGACAAGATCGTCGCGGCCATGGCAAAAGAATCGGGAACCGAACCCCGCGCCGTCGCCGGCTTCCGCGACAAGGATTTCCTTCCGGAAAACCGCGGCGTTTACGTCGGGAAAATCGCGGACCTCTGTATGGCTGGTTTCGGCATAGCGGGCCTGCGATGAGCCCAATACGGTCGGAAAGCATGAAAGCGATACTGATCCAGCCGCCCTTCACCCAGCTCAACGCGCCTTATCCGGCGGTTCATTGCCTCGAAGCCTTTCTCCGCGGCCGAGGCGCGTCGGCCGTCTCCTATGACCATTCGATCGATCTCTACCGCCGCGTTTTTTCGAGGAAGGGGCTGACGAAAGTGTTCGCCGACGCGCGCGCGGCTCTCGAAGCCCGGGCCGTCCCGGAAAACGAAAACTCGAGGACGCAGGTCGAGCGCTACCTTTCCTATGAAAGGCTTTACATCGAATGGATCGACGGAATCACGAGCTTTCTCTCGGGAAGCGATCCCGCCATGGCGCATCGCCTGGCTTCGGCGGTCGAACTGCCTCAGGGCGCGCGGGCCCAGGCTTTCCTGGATGAGCGCGACGGGCGGATCGGTCCCGACGAGGCCCGTTCGCTCGCCACCCGCATCCTCGACGACCTCGGGGACTTCATCTCCTACGCGCTCGATCCTGACTTCGGCACGGTGCGCTATGCCGAACGCCTCGCCTCCAGCCGCGCCGACTTCGGCGAGGTTCGCCGCGCGCTCGATTCGTCGTGGCTCATAAGCGAATTCTATGTACCGATGCTCGAGGAGTTCTGGACGGCGCGCGCGGCAGAGGCTTCCCGGGAACCCATCGATCTCATCCTCATAACCATACCTTTCCCCGGCTGCCTCATCGGAGCCTTGGCCTGCGCGCGGGTCGCGCGCGGGATTTTCGGCGCTCAGGGCCCGAGCCCGCGCATTGTCTTCGGCGGCGGCTATGTCTCCACGGAACTGCGAGGCCTTCGCGATACGGGCATTTTCGACTTCTGCGACTTTCTCTCCTTCGACGCGGGCTACGGGAGCCTCGCTTCCATAATAGACCAGGTTCCGGCGCCCTATAAAACCATGACGCGCCGCGGCGATGATATCCTTTTCAACGACGGCGCGTCGGAGGAGAAGTACAGGCTTCTGGAGCGCGAGGCCGTGACCACGGTATTCCCCGATTTCCGCAGCGTCGATTTCAGCGCCTACCTGAGGATCGTCGACTCCGAGAACCCGATGCACCGGCTCTGGTCGGATACGCCATGGCTCAAATACAGCCTCGCGCACGGCTGTTATTGGCGGCGCTGCTCCTTCTGCGATACCGAACTCGAGTATGTCTCGGACTTCGCGCGCTCCAGCACCCAAGCCCTGCTCGCCGCTGCCGGCGAGGCAAGCGCCCGCAGCGGCCTCTATGGCATACACTTCGTGGACGAGGCCATGCCCATGGCCTCCCTCCTCGACTTCGCGCGCGCTAATCGCGCGCGCGCTTCCGGCGGCGAGCGACCCTTCTCCTTCTGGGGAAATGTCCGCTTCGATGCCTCGTGGACGCAGGGACGCTGCGAATTCCTGGCCGCCTCGGGGCTCGTCGCCGTTTCGGGCGGGATCGAGATCGCGACCGAGCGCGGACTCCGCATGACCGACAAGGGCTTCGACCTGGCGAGCCTCGTCCGGACCCTCGTCGCGATGCGGCGGGCCGGTCTCCTCGTGCACACGTATCTGATCTACGGTTTTCCGGGACAGCCGGTCGGCGACATCGTCGACTCGGCGGAGTTCTGCCGCCAGCTCTTCGCCTCGGGCCTCGTGGATTCCGCCTTCTGGCATCGCTTCGTGCTCACGAGACATTCGCGCATGTACCGGGAGTGGCGGGACGGAAAGCGGCAGGCGCTCAAGCCTTCGGACAAGCCCTGGCGTTTCGCCAACAACGACCTGTCCTTCGCGGGAGAAGAAGCCTTCGACCGTTTCGACGCGCCCCTCGCGGCGGCCCTCTCATCCTGGATGGAGGGCAGCGGACTGGACATGCCCGTATCGACCTGGCTCGGCAGAGGCCTTCCCAAGGCATCCATCTCCCCCGACCTCGCGGAAACGCTCATCGCTTCGGCCGAGGAAACCCTCGACGCGAACCGACCCGCGCAGAAGGCGAACGCGCATTGGGTTGCGGGCCTGCCGATGGTGAAAGCCGCGGGGCGGGATGCGGGTCCAGACGCGGCGCGTCTGACCTGGGCTTATCGCGGAGAACTGCGATCCCTGGAGCTTTCCCTCGACCTCGCGAGGGCGACCTCCGCGATCCTCTCTTCCCCGACCCTCGCCATTCAGGGCAGACCATACGCCGATCTGGAAGCCGAGCTCGCCCTGCCGCCGGAATTCATGGCCGAGCTGCTCTCGGCAGGCCTCGTCGTCGTGTAGCGGTGAACAACGCTCCTTTCTTTATATAAAATTTACGGTGGGCCTCAAAAAACCTCCACCATCTTTATATCGCCCTCGCTAAAGTAAGCGTCGAACACTCATGAACTTCCAATTATCCGGCACAAAGGCCGAAGGGTATCAACTTGTCGCGGGCTATCTCGGCGCGGCGGCGATGGCGGCGGGCGCCGTCGTCCTGCTTCCACTCCTGTTTCTGTTGGCTTTTCCGGAAGAAATGCCCTACGCCGTCGATTTCATCGCTCCGGGCGTCGCGAGCATTACGATCGGATACCTCCTCCTGCTGTTCATCAAAGGCAAGAGCAGAAGCCAGCTCCGCAAGCACCAGGACTCGGTCGTCATCGCGGCCTCATGGATCATCGCGATCCTGGTTTCCGCTGTGCCGTTCATCATGACGGGCCGATACGATTTCCCTCATGCGATTTTCGAAGCCGCGAGCGGATATACCGCGACGGGGCTCACGGTCGTCGACGTCGAACAGAGTCCGAAAATCTTTCTCGCCTTCAGGAGCATCATGCTCTATTTCGGCGCCGTCGGCTTCGTGCTCGTGATGACTTCCGTTCTCTCGGATCGCTATGGAATGCGCCTCTACACCGCCACCGGACACAACGACAGGCTCATTCCCAACCTCATCGCGTCGATGCGGACCGTGTCGGCCATCTACGCCGGATACATCGCGTCGGGCACGGTACTCTATCTTGTTTTCGGCATGAGCTGGTTCGACGCGCTGAATCACTCGATCGCGGCGCTTTCCACGGGAGGCTTCTCCACGAAAGCCCAGAGCATCGGGGCCTATGACAGCTTCCCTATCGAAATCGTCACGATGGTCCTGATGCTTCTCGGTTCCACGAACTTCTTCGTCCACCTTCTTATCATCAAGGGCAAATTCTCAGGCTGGCTTCGGCACTGCGAGACGAAGCTTTCCCTCGTTCTCATCGGCCTCGCCGCGCCTCTGATCTGCGCGCTCCTTCTGGGAGGGGTCGCCAAGGACCTGTCGCGAGCCGCCAGACTAGCGCTTTTCCAGACGGTGTCTGCCCTGACTACCACGGGATTCCGGACGACCAGCGATTTCGCGGCTTGGCCTTCTTCGGCGCTCTTCATTCTGATAGTATTGATGCTGGTCGGCGGTGGCGCGGGATCGGCCTCCGGAGGCATCAAGCAGGCAAGGATAACGATTCTTCTCAAGTCCGCGCTCCGGAACCTGCGGCAAAAATTCAACGACAGGAGAATCGTCGCGCCCGATACCATCCACGCCCTGGGCGGGAAAATCGCCATAAGCGACGAGGACAAGACCCAGGCGGGCTTGTTCGCCCTCGTTTATCTCGCCATATTCGCCATGGGTACGCTCGCTTATTGTTTTTTCGGCTATTCGATACAGGATTCGGCCTTCGAGTTCGCGTCGGCCCTGGGGACGGTCGGGTTTTCGACAGGCATAACCGGCCCTGCCTCTTCGTCCGGCGTCCTATGGGTGGGAATCGCCGGAATGCTGCTGGGGCGACTGGAAATCTATGTCGTATTCATGGGGTTCGCGCGAATCGCCAAAGATGCCGCCGACGCGATTCATGGAAGGTAATATGGATCATAAGCACAGCGCCATGGCCAAGCACGCCGCCGAGACCTTCGGCATCCTTCTCCTCTCCACCCTCGTGGCCTTTCTCATCCGAAGCCTCAATCTGCGGGTCGAGAACATCCTCATAATCTACGTGCTCAGCATCCTGATCATCGTCATCGAGACGAAACGCTACATTTGGGGCGTCCTCTCCTCCTTCTTCTGCATATTCACCTTCAACTATTTTTTCACCGAACCGCTGCATACATTCACGATCGACGACCCGTCCTATTTCGTCTCCCTGGGAATCTTCCTGATCTCGGCTTTCATCGTCTCCACGCTCACGTCGAGACTCCAGAGCCAGATCGCCATTTCCGCGCGCAACGAGGAAATGACCGACAAGCTTTATAAAGTCAGCAACGGCTACCTGAATATTTCCGAAAAAGATGAAATCGTCGCCTACGGCGAAAAAAGCATCACCATGCTCATCGGCAAACCTTGCGCCATTTTCTACGGCGAAGCTTCTGCCCTCGCCGATCCCGAGGCTGCCGCCTGCTATGCGAAAAAGCCCGCCGAAAGCGTGGAAGGCTATGGTCCCATGATCGCCGGGAAGCGCTTCATCCCCGTCATGAACCAGAACAAGACCGTGGGTGTGCTCAAGATCGACTGCTCGGAAGGCGACATCGCCAAGGACGAAAGACTCTATCTCGAAACCATACTTTCCCAGTTCGTCATGGCCATGGAGCGCGAGGAACTGCATCAGGCGGAGGAACGCCATCGCATCAACATCGAAAAAGAACGATTGAGAAACAATTTATTGAGAAGCATTTCCCACGATCTTCGGACTCCCCTCACCGCGATCGCGGGAGGTTCGGAATTCCTGCTCGACCGCAGCCGGGACATAGACGAGGAAACGAAACGGAGCCTGCTCGCCGATATCCATTCGGACGCGGTCTGGCTCGGAACCATGGTCGAGAACCTCCTCAACATGGCCCGCATCCAGGAGGGGAAGCTCATCATCAAGAAACAAGCCGAGATCGTGGACGATATCGTGAGCGAGGCATTATCGAGGGTGGCCAAGAATATCGGGCAGCACCGTCTTTCCTACATTCCCTCCCAGGGCATCCTTCTCGTTCCCCTGGATGGGCAGCTCATCATCCAGGTGCTGATAAATCTCCTCAACAACGCTATCGAACACACGAAGGCCAACTGCCATATCGTCGTGAAGGTCGAACAGCGACAGGACAATGTGGAGTTTTCGGTTTCCGATGACGGGGGAGGGATGGAAAAGGAAGTCCTGGACCACCTGTTCGAGAGTTTCGGGACGTCGGGAAAGAACGCGGCGGAGAGCAGGAAAGGCGCGGGGCTGGGCTTGAGCATCTGCAAAGCCACGATTCTGGCGCATGGGGGCTCCATAACGGGCATGAACAACGCCGAGGGCGGAGCCACTTTCTCTTTTTCTCTCCCTATTACAGAGGAGGAAAGCCGTGGATGAAGAAAGAGTCCTGATCATAGAGGATGATAAAAGCATACAGAACCTGTTGAGAATATCGCTCAAAGCCAGCGGCTATCGCTGCGATACGGCTGAGTCGGGCCTTTCCGGCATCTCGCTTTTTCTCGCCAACAACCCGGGCATCATCCTCCTGGATCTTGGCCTGCCCGACATCGATGGTTCCGAAGTGCTAGCCCAGATACGGATGCGTTCGCGGGTTCCCGTCATCGTCATATCGGCGCGGGATCAGGAGAGGGAGAAGGTAGTGGCTCTGGATGCGGGAGCCGACGATTACATCACCAAGCCATTCAACATCCCGGAACTCCTGGCGAGGATTCGCGTAGCGCTCAGGCACGCCGTTCCTCGGGATATCGAACCGACCATATTCTCCATCGGCGGGCTTTTCATCGATTTTGAGCGGCGCGTCGTGACGGTAGACGGGAAGGATGTGCATTTGACCCCCATCGAGTACAGACTTCTTGCCCTTCTCGCCGAGCATTCTGGCAAGGTCTTGACCCATCAGTTCATACAGAAAAAGGTATGGGGCTACGAAACGACCGATGAATATCAATCCCTGAGAGTTTTCATGGCCAATATACGAAGGAAAATAGAACCGGAGAGTTCGCATCCGCTCTACATTCTGACGGAAATCGGCATCGGCTATAGATTGGTCGAAGAGTTGACCTGAAGGATATTCAGAGGAAAAGGCATGAAGCAAATCTTTAAAATCACGTTTCCGAACAACAAAATCTACATCGGAAAAGATTTGACCGGAACACTGACATATTTCGGGAGCTTCGATCCGCACTATGTAAAGGCGGACTACAAGAATGTCAAAACTCCCCACTTTACCTTAAAAAAAGAGATTCTATGGGAATCGGAAACGGCGGACGACGAGGATGTGGCCCAAAGGGAAGCCGCTTATATCCGGATATTCGATTCGGATAATCCCAAGATAGGATATAACCGATAGGGATGATGATAATAAAAAAGCCGTTCCCGAAGGAGCGGCTTTTTTCACAGCGCTAAGACTTTAGGGTCTTAGTAGCGGTCGTTGCTGCGGCGGGGCTTGTCCATGGCTTCGTTCACTTTGATCTGGCGACCATCGAGATCGATACCATTGGTACCATTGATTGCTGCGCTGGCTTCATTGTCCGAACCCATTTCCACAAAGCCGAAGCCTTTGGAAACGCCGGTGTCACGGTCAGAGATGATTTTCGCCGAAGCGACAGTACCGTAAGTCTGAAAAAGATTTCGAAGGCTGTCCTCAGAAGTATTGTAGCTCAGATTCCCGACATAAATTTTCTTGCCCAAAGTAAATTCCTCCGCCCGAAGCGTTGCATCGGGCATCTAAAACCTGTATCCACGGTAAGCGTGGATATGCTGAACAATGGATTTTTTGTATCCATTCTTAAGTTAATGGCATTGTATCACATTGTTCAAACAATAAATAGGTGGCTGGGACCTATTTTCTTCCTAAACCTCGCGTGCGCGGTTTTGCGGGCAAATAAAAGGGTCAAATCGCTTTTCCGGCCAAAATTTCCCTGTAATCGGCAAAATTTTTCGCAAGAAGCGCGGGAGCATCCAGATCGTAGGGGCATCGGGACTTGCATTGGCCGCAGTGGAGGCAGTCTTCGATCTTCTTCATCATCGCCCGGGACTCGGGCGAGAGCAGCTTTTTCGGCGGGGAACGGCGTATCATCAGGGACATGCGCGCGCAGATGTTGATCTCTATGCCCACAGGGCAGGGCATGCAGTAGCCGCAGCCGCGGCAGAATTCGCCCAGGAGTTCCGTCCTGTCCTTTTCGATGAGGGCGCGGATTTCCTCCGTCAAACGGGGGGGATCGGCTATATAGGCGAGGAACTCATCCAGCTCGCTTTCCTTCTGGATGCCCCATATGGGAAGCACATTGTCGAACTGGTCGAGGTAGGCATAGGCCGCCGCCGAGTTGGTGATCAGGCCGCCGGAGAGCGCCTTCATGGCGATGAGCCCCATGTCGGCGTTTTTGCATTTCTGGACCAGTTCCAGGTCTTTGGCCGTCGAAAGGTAGGAAAATGGAAACTGGAGAGTCTCGTATAGACCCGAATCGACGCTTTCATGGGCGATCTGGAGTCGGTGGTTGGAAATGCCGATGTGGCGGATCTTACCCTTTTCTTTTGCCTCGAGTATCGCCTCGTACAGGCCCGTGCCATCCCCCGGTTTCGGGCAGAAGGCGGGATTGTGGAACTGATAAAGGTCCAGATAGTCGGTCTGGAGATCGCGAAGGCTGGTTTCGAGGTCGGCGCGCAGGTTTTCGCCCGTCTTGGCCTGCGTCTTGGAGGCTATGAATACGTTCTTCCTGACATCCTTAAGGGCCGCGCCCAGCTTCTTCTCGCTGTCGGAGTAGCCCCGCGCCGTATCGAAGAACCCGATTCCGCCCTTGTATGCTTTCAGGACGAGAGCCGCTGCTTCTTCCTGCGGGATTCGCTGGATGGGCAGGGCTCCGAAGCCATTCTTGTTCACCTCGATGCGAGTTTTTCCCAGTATGACCGTGGACATGGCATTCCTTCCTTGTGCCGCCCGTTTTACCATGAAGGCACTGGATTATGGAAGCGATTATGAAAGCGATTATGGATGCGGCCAGAAAATCGTGTTGACAGCGGTTCCCTCGGCGGGCGGCGAGGCATGGCCACGTCTGCGTGATTCTGGCTTCGATTTCAATGATGAAACATTGGAGCGTGGTGTTTCTCTCCCGATAGCTCTGACTCTTGGGTACGAAAACGCATAAATTATCACCATATGGTTATATTTACTCATAAACGACAACAAACATTATTAAAACTTTTAATTGACATAAGGAATTTTCAGTCTATACTTGGGAACTTATTGGGATAGGATGATGCACCTATATATATGCATAATCTTCCTCGACGCGGTTCTGCAAAACCCCTGGGGAGATTCTTAAGCAGTCTTCTTTTATACCAGGTGTTTTAGCCGACTGGATATTGATACCGCGACAGTGCGTAAAATCAGCCCATAACCCTCAAGGAGCAGCGATGTGACCCACAAGATAGAAGAGATGAGCTGGACGGCCTTCGACGAGCGCAGAAAAATGACGGACACGGTGATAATTCCGACCGGCGCGGTGGAGATATATGGACCCCACCTGCCGATGGGATCCGATACCATCGTCGCCGAGGCGCTCGCGATCCGTATAGCGGAAAAGACGGGCGCTCTCGTGGCCCCCGCCATCGGCATGGGCGACTCCTCGATGCTCCTGGATTATCCGGGCACGCTCACGCTGCGGAAATCCACCTACGAAGCGGCCATGGATGATTTATGCACCGCGCTCATGGACTATGGATTCAAGAACCTCATGTTCATAAACGGCCACGCGGGCAATGTGGACATGGTGAACTATCTGGCCAGGCGTTATCAGAGAGAGCGCAAGGTGAAGTGCGGCCAGATCGACTGGTGGCGTTTCGCCGCCGCCAACGGCAATGACATCTTCGAGCTGAAGGGGTATATGGCTCACGGCCACGCGAGCGAATGCGGCACTTCGGTCTTGCTCTATCTGCGGCCCGACCTGGTGGATATGTCCAAGGCCACGAGGATCGAACCTCCCTCCGAATTCTACCAGGACTTCACCGACGTGATCCGCTATATCCCTTTGAGCGCCAAGACTCCCAACGCCACCGTCGGCGACGCCACGATCGCGACGGCCGAAAAAGGGAAAGCTCTCGTGGAGAAGTGCGTCGACCGGATTGCCACCTATATGGCTTATGAATTTAAGATTGAACTCAAAGCATAAAGCAAATTTTTAGAAAGGAGACCCAGGAAACATGAAGAGAAAGGTAATCTTGATGGCCATGGCCATCGCGCTGCTGCTCGCCGTGACCGTCGGCGCGGCGGACAACACCGGCAGGAAGCTCAAGGACACCCTGAGGGTGGCGACATGGGAAGATCTCAAGACCATGGATCCCCAGGCATCCAATTTTGTCAGCAATTGGATGGTTCAGCTGAATATCTTCGACAAGCTTGTCTACGAAGATGCCGAAGGCGTGGTGCATCCCCGTCTCGCCACCGAGTGGAAATTCCTCGACGACCTTACCCTTGAAATGAAGCTTCGCAAGGACGTCAAATTCCACGACGGCGGGAAATTCACAGCCGAGGACGTTCTTTTCACCTTCAAGCGCGGGAAGGCCAACTCCATCAGCGCCTCCACCTTCGCTCCCTTCGATACCGACAACACCGTGATCGTGGATCCCTACACCATCAGGATCAAGTTCAAGACCCCCTACGCGGCGATCTTCAACACCCTGACCACGGGACGCGGCGCCATCGTGAGCAAGGCCGCCGTTGAGCGGATGGGCGCCGACGCTTTTGCCCGCAATCCCGTCGGAACCGGTCCCTACAAGCTCGCTTCGTGGAAATCGGGTTCCGAGATCTCGCTCGTGCGCAATGAGGAATACTGGGGCGAAAAAGCGATCACGAAGAACGTGGTCTTTTCCATCATTCCCGAAGCCGCCAACCGCGTCATCGAACTCGAGACCGGCGGCGTGGACGCCGTCTTCGATGTCGCCGCCAACGACGTCAAACGAGTGAAGAACCTGAAAGACGCCCACATCCTCATGGGCGATTCCAGCCGCTACATGACCCTCACCTTCAGCATGAAGGACAAGCTTCTCAGCAACAAAGACATCAGGTACGCGCTGTCTTATGCCATCGACAAGGTAGCCCTGGTCGACGCGGTGTATGAAGGAACGGCCTCCGTGGCGAACGGCCTGTATCCGCCCACCGTCTTCGCGTTCAAGAACAAGGGCGTCCTGCCCTACGACCCGGTCAAGGCCAAGGAACTCCTCGCGAAGGCCGGCTATCCCGATGGCTTCACCATGAATTTCCTGCTTGAGAACCGCGAAGCCGACATCAGGCTCGCGTCCATCATCCAGAACATGTGGGCAGCCGTCGGCGTAAAGGTGAAGATCTTCCAGATGACGGCTTCCACCTACACCGCTCAGGGCAACAAGTTCCAGGCGGGCATGAGGGCCGGCAACGTCAACGAGCCGTCCAACATCCTCATCATCTACGACTCCGCCTTCGGCGAACGCCTCGAGCCGAACGATCCCTGGATCGACAAGAAGCTCGCGGCCGCCAAGACCATCTACGACAGCAAGAAACGCGCGGCGGCATACGCGGAGATCCAGGACTACCTTTGGGATATCCGATACACCGTTCCCTTCGCCTTTACGCCCGTCATCTACGGATTGAGCGACAGGGTGGAAGGCTGGGTCTGCGATCCGATGCAGCAGGTGGAGATGGCCAAGGTTTCCGTCTACAAGTAAGCGTTCAAGAACATTTTCTGCGATACATGCGTAATGGACCCTCGATCCGGCAAAGCCTGTCGGATCGAGGATCCTGTTTTATGGAGTCGGCACATATTCCGCCGGGAAGGAGAATGGTTCTTTGATCAAATTCATATTCAGAAGGCTGGTGATGATGATACCCGTGCTGCTGGGGGTGTCTTTCGTCATATTCGGCATGCTTTTTTTCGCGCCGGGGGACGCTGCCGACGCCATTCTCGGCGACATGGCCACGCCGGCGGACAAGCAGCTTTTTCGCGAGCAGCAGGGCTTGGACAAACCTTTCCTCGTCCAGTATCTGCGCTATATGAAAGGCGTCGTCTTCGAAGGCGACCTCGGGACATCATACGTGACGAGGCAGCCTGTCACGGATGAGATCCTTCAGCGCTTCCCGGCCACGCTCAAGCTATCCGCGCTCAGCGTGCTACTGGCCGTGATAATCGGCATCTCTGTGGGCATCATTTCGGCGACAAGGCAATATTCGTTCATCGATCAGTTCGCGACCTCGATTTCGATGATCGGCGTATCCATGCCCAATTTCTGGCAGGGGATGATGCTGATAATCGTCTTCGCCGTATGGCTGCGATGGTTCCCGCCCTCGGGATTCAGCACGCCCATGCATTGGGTGCTTCCCGTAGTCACGGTAGGGACCAACGCTTCGGCCAATATAATGCGCATGACCCGGTCGAGCATGCTCGAGATAGTCCGCCAGGACTACATCAGGACGGCCCGCGCCAAGGGACAGTCCGAAAGGGTCGTCATCTGGAAGCACGCGCTCAAGAACGCGCTGATTCCCATCATCACCGTCGTGGGGCTTTCTTTCGGAAGGCAGCTCGGCGGCGCCGTCCTGACGGAATCCATCTTTTCCATCGCCGGCGTCGGCAAACTCATGGTGGATGCCATAAAGCTTAAAAACTTCCCGATGGTCCAGGGCGGCGTGCTTTTCATAGCCTTCGTCATGTCGCTGGTGAACCTTCTGGTGGACATATTGTACAGTTTCGCTGATCCCAGGATCCGTTCCATGTACACCCGCCCCAGGACGAAAAAACCGCATCCTGCGAAGGAGGCGGCATAATATGGCAGACAACGAAGTCCTCTCCATAAAAATGAAAAAGCGAGGCCAATCCAAGGAGATTTGGCGGCGTTTCGTGAAGAACAAGGGCGCCGTGCTCGGCCTCGCCTTCATAATTCTCCTGACGATACTGGCGCTCGTCCCTTCGCTCATAGCGCCCTATGGCTTCGACGAACAAATGCTCTCCCGCCGTTTCAAGGCGCCCTCCCTCGAGTATCCTTTCGGAACCGACGAATTCGGCAGGGATATATTCAGCAGGGTCATCTTCGGCTGCAGAATCTCGCTCACCCTGGGTCTGGTGTCGGTCACGATATCCTGCCTGATCGGGATCATCCTCGGATGCATTTCGGGTTATTACGGCAAGGTCGTGGACAACATCATCATGCGCTTCATCGACATAATGCTCTCGATACCGAACATCCTCCTGGCCGTTTCGATAGTCGCCGCCATGGGTACGAGTTTCTTCAACCTGATCCTCGCCATAGGAATCGGCGCCGTGCCCGGCTACGCTCGCGTCGTGCGCGCTTCCATCCTCTCGGTGAAGGAACAGGAATATATCGAAGCCGCCCGCTCCAACGGCGCCAGCGACTGGCGCATCATAACGCGCCATATCATTCCGAACTGCATGGCGCCCATCATCGTCCAGGCTACGATGAGCATAGCGGCCGCCATCATCCAGGGCGCGGGAATGAGCTTCATCGGATTGGGCATAATGCCCCCGACGCCGGAGTGGGGTTCGATGCTCGCTTCCGGCAGGGCTTTCATCCGCGATTACTGGTGGGTCGTCACTTTCCCCGGACTCGCGATAATGCTCACGGTTTTTTCCATCAATCTTCTGGGCGACGGGCTGCGCGACGCTCTCGATCCACGGCTCAAGAGCTAAGGGGACGGTGAATGAACGACACTATTCTCGATATTAAGAATCTCGTTGTCCATTACGTGACGGACACAACCACCGTTCACGCCGTGAACGGGATGACTATTTCCTTGAAGAAGGGCGAGTCCCTTGGGTTGGTCGGCGAGACGGGCGCGGGAAAGACCACCACGGCGCTCAGCATAATGCAGCTGATTCCCGATCCGCCCGGGAAGATCGTCAGCGGTGAGATACTCTACGACGGGCAGGACCTCATCGCCATGTCGCCTTCTGATAAGCGCTCGATTCGCGGCAACAAGATCTCAATGATTTTCCAGGATCCCATGACGGCGCTTAACCCCGTCCTCACGGTCGGCGATCAAATAGCTGAAGTTGTGCGCCTTCATCAGAAAATATCCCGCGCGAAGGCCTCCATAAAGGCCCAGGAAATGCTGGAGCTGGTGGGCATTCCGGGCGAGCGTTACGCGGAATATCCGCACCAGTTTTCCGGCGGCATGAAGCAGCGGGTGGTCATCGCGATCGCGCTGGCCTGCAATCCCGAGTTGCTGATAGCGGATGAGCCGACAACAGCCCTCGACGTGACGATCCAGGACCAGGTGCTCGATCTCATAGAAAAGCTCATGAGGGACAGGGGTACGTCGCTCATCCTCATCACGCACGACCTGGGCGTGGTGGCCGAGATTTGCCAGAAGGCGGCCATAATGTACGCGGGCGAAATCGTGGAATACGGTACCCTGGAGCATATCTACAACAACACCAAGCACCCCTACACGATCGGTCTATTCGGTTCGATTCCCAACCTGAACGAGGACGTTGACCGACTCCAGCCGATCACCGGCCTGATGCCCGATCCGACGAATCTCCCGGAGGGCTGCGTTTTCGCGCCGCGATGCCCCGACGCTTCGGAGAAATGCCGCGCCGCCGCCGTGCCCGTCGTGGAAGTGGAGCCGGGACATTTCGTGAAATGCGTGAAGTACCATGGGTAAGAGGTTGATATGAGTGCACTAATAGAAGTCAAAGATCTCAGGAAATATTTCAAGACACCCAGGGGCGATCTTCATGCCGTCGACGGCGTATCCTTCGCCATCGAAAAGGGCCGGACGCTCGGCGTCGTGGGGGAATCGGGCTGCGGCAAGTCGACGCTCGGCCGGCTGACCATCCACCTCCTGGAGGCGACCTCGGGCAGCATCCATTTCGAGGGAGAGGATATCAGCCAGCTGAATCGCGCCGATCTCAAGCGGTATCGCCAGGATATGCAGATGATTTTCCAGGATCCCTTTTCATCCCTCGATCCGAGAATGTCGGTGAGCAATCTCATCGCTGAGCCCCTGAAGATCTACAATAAGTTCAAGAATCCCGCCGAACTGAGCGAGCAGGTCGGAAAGCTCATGGATACGGTAGGGCTCGCGCGCAGGCTTTCGGATTCCTATCCGCACGAGCTGGACGGCGGCCGCCGCCAGCGCATCGGCGTGGCGCGCGCCCTCTCCCTCAACCCGAAGTTCATCGTCTGCGACGAACCCGTCTCCGCCCTCGACGTATCCATCCAGGCGCAGATCCTCAACCTGATGCAGGATCTGCAGCAGGAGAGAAACCTCACCTACCTTTTCATCACGCACAACATGGCCGTCGTCAAGCATATTTCCGACAACATCCTCGTCATGTATATGGGCAAGATGGTCGAATACGCGCCCGTGAAGGAAATTTTCAAGTACCGCTTTCACCCCTACACCAAGGCGCTGCTCGCCGCGGTTCCCGTGCCCGCGCTCGGCGCGAAGAAGGGCAGGCGTCTGCTCAAAGGTGAAATTTCCTCGCCCATCAATCCGAAACCCGGCTGCAGGTTCGCCAAGCGCTGCGAATACGCCACCGATATCTGCTCGACCACGGAGCCGGCATTCGAAAAGGCGAGAGAGGATTATTACGTTGCCTGCCATCATGTCAAAGCCATCAACGGCCTTATTTAGAGGAGTGAATACGATGAGAAAATTCCTGATCGGGATCATCCAGCTGGATACGCAGAACGACAAGGGGAAGAACCTGGCCCAGATCTGCGAATATATCGACGAAGCCGCGCGCAAGGGCGCGCAGCTCGTCGCCCTTCCCGAGGTGATGAACCTGCTGGGGGACAATATCGGCGAAGGCGGCGGGGCGGAACCCATCCCCGGCTACAGCACGGAAATTCTGGCGCGGAAGGCCAAGGAACTGGGCATCTACATCCATTGCGGCAGCATCAAAGAAGAAATCCCCGGCGAGACGAAGGGATTCAATACCACCGTCATGCTGGACAGGGAGGGCAGGATCATCGCGCGCTACAGAAAACTCCATACCTTCGATGTCACCCTCACGGACGGCACCGTATGCAACGAGTCGGCCAGAATCCAGCCGGGCGCGGAAATCGTGACCGTGGACAGCGACCTGGGCAAGCTTGGATTCTCCATCTGCTACGACATCCGCTTTCCCGAGCTGTTCCGTCTTCTCGCCCTGGACGGAGCCCAGATCATCTTTACGCCGGCCAACTTTACCCTGCCCACGGGCAAAGATCACTGGGAGCCCATTCTCCGCGCCCGCGCCATTGAAAACGGCTGCTATATCGTCGCGCCGGCCCAGATAGGCAAGAAACCCAATTTCACCGCTTTCGGCAACAGCCTTGTCGTGGATCCCTGGGGAACCGTCATCGCGAGATCCAAGGATCAACCGGGGGTGACGTTGGCTGAAATCGATCTGGATTTCCTGGACAAGATCCGCGGGCAGATCCCGTCGTTGAAGAACAGAAGGTCCGATATTTACGAGCTCAAAATTCGCTAAGCGAGGTTAATAATGGCAATTCCGCAAGACATCATCGACCGGTTCATGAAAGTGGATCCGGCGACCATCGGTCATTATATCGGCGGCGGCTACATGCGCCCCGAGATGAAGCCGATCAACAAGAATTCGAAAATGGTAGGGCCCGCCTATACGGTGAGGCTGCAGGGCAAGGATTCCTGCGCGCTCTATTACGCCATGGAACACGCGCCGAAGGGATCGGTCATCGTGATCGACCGCTGCGGCGATACGACCTATGCCTGCGTGGGCGAAATGGTGGCGCTGTTCTGCGAGTGCCAGGGCTTCGCCGGCATCGTCATCGATGGTCCGGCGACCGATTCCCTGGCCATCGAAAAATCCGGATATCCAGTTTTCTGCACCGGCTTATCGGTGGTGACGACCAACGTCATCGGCATCTCGGGCGAGCATGACGTCACGGTCAGCTGCTCGGGCGCGGTCGTCCATCCCGGCGACCTCGTCTTCGGCGACGCCGACGGCGTCGTGGTCATTCCTCCCGACAATTACCTGGACCTGCTCGTCAGGGCGGAGGAATCCGTAGCCAAGGAAGTGGAACTGCGCAAGCATTTCCGCGCGGGCGGATTCCCCAAGATTAACGTTGAGCGACTCTATAATACTGATGTCATGGCCATGATAAACGAGCTGAAGAAGTTCGATTGAGCCGCTAGTTCCTGATAAAAAGAACGCTCCGGATGAGGTCGCCATCTACCTTGTAGATGGCGACGACTTCCAGCGGCTTGTCTCCCGCGCTCACACCATCGACCAGTTCATGATCGATAACGTAATCGCCCTTGACGATCCTGTTCGCGATCCTGGCCTTGAGCGCGGGGTTTGAAAACTTCTTGCCGTATATTTTCCTCAGCTCGTCCTTCGAACTCGCCAATGCGCCTGCCTCGCCCATATTCCTCAGTTCCACGTCATCGGCATAACATGAGCAAAAACCTTCCAGGTCGTGCGCGTTGTAGAGTTCCAGCTGCCTGGAAACGATTTCCGCTTGTGTCATATTCGGTCTCCTTCGGCCAGTATCGTCGGACTATTTCATCTCCGCGAGGAGTCTTGTCGCGTCCTTGTTGCCCATGGCCGATGATTTCTGCAGGTCGGCTTTGGCCTCGGCCGTTTTGCCCATGTCCTTGTAGAGCTGTCCGCGGAAATACCACGCGTCGCTGTTCGGGTCCGACTTGTCGCCGAAAAGCGAGATATATTCGTTGAAAAGCTGTTCCGCCTTCTTCCTGTCCTGGCCCGCTATCCCGGGCAGCACCTGCCAGAAGCGCCCAAGCGAAAGCATCGGGCCGCCCTTGTCGTACATCTTGTCGTATTTGTAGGCGTTTTCGAAGCCTTTCTGCGTCTTGCCCTTGAGGCCTTCGGCGAGTGCCTTGATGATGCTTACGCAGTCCGAGTAGGTGCCGACGCAGAGTCCGTAATAATACCAGCCTTCTATGCCGGTCGGATTGATCGAGCAGGCAATCTCTCCGAACTTGATGCCGTCTTTGGCGACGATACGGGCGGAATCCTTCCAGCCCGACACTTCTTCCTCCACGAGGAAGTCCCCATACCTGCGCGCTGCTTCGGCCGCTTTCCAGTTGAGTTCGTAATCCTTCGGCGCTCCGGAAGCGTTTTTCGCGGCGTCTTCATACTTCGCCTTGAGTTCGGCTTCAGAGGCGGCCATCACCGGAACCAGGGCGAACAATGCCAAAACGATCGCCAACGTCAGAATTCTTTTCATTTGAAATCCTCCTTGATACCTAAAACATTGCATATGAACGATATATGGACCGCGGCCGGCTCTCGGCCATTTTTACCGCGAAGCGAAATCCGGCAGCGAGTCCGGGTTTTTGTATGGCCGAGACTGCTTAAGCCCCGTTTCTTCTAGCGTGAGGTCGCCGAAATAGCAAGTGAGCCCCCGCCGAAGATGGGCGTTTTCGCGCAGCGCTTTCAAGGCGCCCTTACCCGCGATCTGGAGGGCGTAGGGCAGGGTGGCGGAGGCCAACGCCGCCGTCGCGGAGGCGGAGAAGGCTGAAGGAATGTTGTCGACGCAATAATGCGCGATGCCTTCCTCGCGGTAAACCGGGTCATCGTGGGATGTCGCCCTGCAGGTCTCGATGGCGCCGCCTTCGTCGCAGGACACGTCGACGATCAGGGCCGAAGGTTTCATGCACCTGAGCATGTCGCGCGTAACGAGATGATCCTTGCGCGCCTTTGGCCAGAGAATGCAGTTCAGGAGCACGTCCGAGCGGGCCAGGCATTTCATGAGATTGTCGTGGTTAGAGTACAGGAACTCCACATTGGCCGGCAGGCGCGCCTTGGCGGCATCCATGCTCTCCTTCGAGATATCGAGGATGGTCACCCGATTGCCGAGTCCGGCGGCCATTTCGGCGGCCCCGAGCCCCGCGTTGCCCGCTCCTATTATCGTGATCTCCGGCGTCCGCACGCCCGAGACGCGGCCCAGAAGGATCCCGCATCCGCCGGCGACGCTCTGCATATGGTGGCAGGCCGCAAGGAAGCCGCCCTTTCCCGCGATTTCGCTCATGGGGGCAAGCAGGGGGAAGGCGCCCGACGCGTCGGTGATGTCCTCGTAAGCGATGCCGATGACTCCGGCCTCGAGCAGCTTGTCGGTCATCTCGCGGTGACCGTTCGAATGCAGATAGGTGAAGATGATCATGCCCTTCCGGAGATACTTGAATTCGGGCTCCATGATCTCCTTGACCTTGTAGAGCATCTCGCAGTTTCGGTACAGGTTGTCCCTGTCGGTGATGAGGGCGCCGGCCTGCCGAAAATCCTCGTCGCTTATGGAGCTGCCGAGGCCGGCGCCCGGTTCGACGAGGACGCTGTGTCCCTTTCTCGCGAGTTCGGAAACCGTGCCGGGCGTGGCCGCGCAGCGGTACTCATTGTTCTTTATTTCTTTCGGGATGCCGATGACCATTATTGTTTTCCTTTAATGTAGTTCTCGGACCGCGTCGTGGTGGCGGGCGGGGCGGGGTCCAGCTTCCTGCCGGCGATGCCGAGCGCGTCTTCGGGCTTGATCCAGGGCTTGCCCTGGATGCCGCTCGCTTCCTCGTGCGTCAATAGGCCTTTGTAGGCGGTGAGGCTGCGCCTCAGGTAGCCGTCCCTCACGCAGGCTTCCGCGACGCCGTTGTTCAGGATGCTCCTGAAGTGAGGCAGCATCTCGGCCGCGTAGGCTATGGAGGTGGACTGCGCGATGGCGCCGGGAATGTTGCTGACGCAGTAGTGGACGACGCCGTTGACGACATAGCGCGGATTGTCGTGGTGGGTCTCATGGCTGCTCTCTATGGCTCCCGGATCGTCGTTGCTGATGTCCACCAGCACCGATCCAGGCTCCATGAGCTTGAGCATTTCCTTGTCGACGAGAAAATCCTTGCGCTGCTTGGGCCATTTCACGCAGTTGATGATGAGGTCGGTTTCGGGCAGGAGTTTGGCGATCACTTCCTTGGTGCAGAACATCGTGTTCACGCGCTCGTGGTACATGGGGCCGATTTCGCGCAGGGCGGCGAGGTTGATGTCCAGGACGGTGACCCAGGCGCCGAGGCACTGGAGCACCTGGAGCGCCGATTTTCCCACGACGCCGGCGCCGAGAATGACAGCCTTGATGCCGGGGGCCCCGGCGAGGCCGCTCACGAACTTGCCCTTGCCGCCGTTGATGGTGAGGAGGGATTCCAGGCCGAACAGCGCTCCCTGCTTGCCAGCGGCCTCGCAATTGGGCGAACCGTAGCGGTGGCTGTCCTCGGCGGTGAAGGCGATGACTTTTTTCTCCAGCAGGGCGTCCAGCTCTTCGGGGTGGCCTGCCGGATGGATGCAGGTGACGATGATCTGGCCCTCCCTGAGGAGTCCGTATTCGCTTTTCTCGATTTCCTTCACTTTCACGAGCATGTCGCAACGGGCGTACATCTCTTCCATGGTTTCCACGATCTCCGCGCCGGCCGCCCTGTACCGCTCGTCGAAAAAGCCGCTGCCGGCGCCACAGTTCTTCTGCGCCAGCACCTTGTGGCCGTCGGCGACGATGGAAGCGACTTCCACGGGGGTCATCATGACGCGATTTTCGCCGGTCTTGATATCCTTCAGGACTCCAAAGGTCATGGTCACGCTCCTCTCTGTTTCATCAGGAAACAGGAAATATAGTGGTCGGGAGATATTTCTACCAGTTCGGGATCCGTGTGCACGCACTGCTCCATACAGTAATCGCAACGCTTCGCGAATCTGCAGCCAGGCTTCACGTTGATGGGGTTGCTGATCTCGCCCTTTATGAGGATGAATTCCTTGTTCCGCTTGGAAAAATCGGCTTCCGGTATGGCGCTGAGCAGCGCCTTGGTGTAGGGGTGCTGCGGATTTTCGAAGAGTTCGTCCGAGGGCGCCATCTCGGCGCACTTGCCGAGATACATGACCATGATCTTGTTCGAGATGTGCTTGACGACGCTCATGTCGTGCGTGACGAACATGTAGGTCAGCCCGAGCTCGTCCTCCAGGTCCATGAGCAGGTTCAGTATCTGCGCCTGGATGGAGACGTCGAGGGCAGAGACGGGCTCGTCGCAGACGATGAACTTGGGGTTCAGGGAGAGGGCCCGGGCGATTCCGACGCGCTGTCTGCGTCCGCCGTCCAGTTCGTGGGGATAAGAGTTCGCGTAGCGTCGAGCCAGGCCCACGAGGTCCATCAGCTCGGCGGCGCGGTTGTAAGTTTCCGCCCTTGTCTTGTACATCCTATGGATGAACATGTACTCCGCGATGACTTCTATCACGGATTTGCGCGGATCGATGCTCGAATAGGGATCCTGGAATATGATCTGCAGGTCCTTGCGCATCTCGCGCATCTTTCTCGGACTGAGGTCCAGGATGTTCTGTCCGTTGTAGAAGACGGCGCCCGAGGTCGGATCGATCAGCCTGAGTATGGATCTTCCCAGGGTGCTCTTGCCGCAGCCCGATTCGCCCACCACGCCCACGGTCTCGCGCGGATAAATTTTGAGGTTTATCCCGTCCACGGCGTGCAGCAGGTCACCGCCCTTCAGCTTGAACAGCTTTCTCAGGTCCTTTATCTCGATCAATGGTACTCTGTTGTCGTTCATGGTTTCAGCCCCGTCTCTTCAGGTCGCGCCGAGCCTTGATCGAACAAATGGCAGCGCAGGGAATGTGTCCCGAAGCGGATGCTCTCCGGGTGAACCTTCGCGCAGATATCCATGCGGTATTTGCACCTCGGTTCGAAGCAGCAGCCCTCCGGCAGGTTGGAGGGATCGGGCATCAGGCCGGGGATGGGATTGAGGCGAGCCGAGCGCGAGGAGAGGCTCGGGATGGAGCCGAACAGGCCTTCCGTGTACGGATGGTGCTTTTTCCCTAGGAAGAGGTCCTCGACGCTGCCCGCCTCGACGATCTCGCCCGCGTACATCACCGCCACGTCGTCGCAGATTTTCGCGACGATGCCCAGATTGTGGGTAATCATGAGCATCGAGGTGCCGAGGCGATTCCTCAGTTCCTTTATCATCATGAGTACTTGGGCCTGGATCGTGACGTCGAGGGCTGTCGTCGGCTCGTCCGCTATGAGCAGTTCCGGCTCGCAAGCCAGCGCCATCGCTATCACCACGCGCTGTTTCATCCCGCCTGAAAACTGGTGCGGATAGTCTATTTTCCTCGAAGGCAGAATTCCCACCAGCGAAAGGATCTCCTCCACGCGTTTTTGGATATCTTCTTTGCCCATCTTCTCGTTATGCAGCTCGATCGCCTCGGCGATCTGGTCGCCCACCGAGATGACGGGATTCAGGCTCGTCATGGGGTCCTGGAAAACCATGGCGATCTTGGCTCCGCGGATCTCGCGCATCTTGGCTTCTTCCAGGCCGAGGATGTCGAGGTCGTGGAATCGTATGGATCCTTTGAGGACCCTGCCCGTGTTGCTTGGGAGCAGCCGCAGGATGGACAGGGCGGTCGTCGTCTTGCCCGCGCCCGTTTCACCCACAAGTCCCAGGGTCTTGCCCACGCCTATCTTCAGATCTATGCCGTTGACCGCCCTGATCGTTTCCAGGTCGGTTTTATAGACGACGGTCAAGTCCTCGATATCCAGAATTGTTTCGCTCATACCTGTGCATTCCCTTCAATGAATCGCGGATCAGGACTTCAGATGCGGATCCAGCGCATCCCGCAGGCCATCGCCGATGAGGTTGACCGAACAGGCGGTCAGGACGATCGCCAGCGCGGGGAAGAACATGAGATAGGGCGCGTTGCGCATGTATTCGCGGGCGTCCGAAAGAAGCAGGCCCCATTCGGGCGCGGGCGGCGGCATGCCCAGCCCCAGGAAGCTCAAGGTCGATTCGTACAGGATGATCTTCGCGACGTTGAGCGTCGTGTTGACGATGATGACGCCCATGGCGTTGGGCAGGATGTGGCTCAGGATTATGCGTGCGCTGCCGGATCCGCCCGCCCTGGCCGCTTCCACGTAATCCAGCTCGGCCAGATTGAGCACCTGCGAACGGACGAGGCGAACGTAGTTCGTGAAGTAGGCCAGCGTCAGGGCGAAGAGGAGGTTTGTGAAGCTGGATCCCAGGGCGAATACCACGGCCATGGTGAAAAGAATGTCCGGTATGGACATGAAGATGTCCAGGGACCTCATGATGAGGCTGTCGATCTTTCCGCCGAAGTAGCCCGCTATGGCGCCGAGCGTGCTGCCCAGTATGCAGGATGACATCGTCGCCAGGAGCGCGACGATCAGCGACATCCTGCCGCCGTGGATGATGCGCGCGAAAAGGTCGCGGCCGAAAGCGTCCGTTCCCAGCAAATGAGCCGCCGATGGGGGAGAAAGCTTGTTGGCGAGCTGCTGTTTGGTGGCCATGCTATAGGGGGTAATGAAATTGGCGCAGAGGAGCACGAGGAAAATGGCGGTGAACATGACGAGGCCGATGACGGCCCCCTTGCTTTTCTTGAATCGGCGCCAGATTTCCTTGGTCTGGCTCTGTTTCTTGAAGAGGCTGCTTTCCGCGGCGCCGTTCGGGATTCCATTCGTGACCCCGGCGCCGTTCGCGGCCACGGCTCCGTCCGCGGTTCCATTCCCTCGATTGTCCGTTGTTTTTATTTCCATCATATCAACCCTTTGTCCTGGCGTACTTGGCCCTTATCCGCGGGTCGATGTAGGCGTAGATCAAGTCGACGATCAGCATGACGACCATGAAGCAGATGGCGATGAGTATGGTGCCCGCGATGATGACGGGCTCGTCCTTGTAGGTGATGCGGTCGACGATCAGGCTGCCGATGCCGGGAATCGAGAAGAGTTTTTCGGCGACGACGGCTCCGGCGATGAGGCTGCCGAGACTCAAGCCTATGTTGGTGATGACCGGCAGCAGCGCGTTCTTGAGCGCGTGTTTCCAGATGACGACGTTCTCGGGAGCGCCTTTGGCGCGGGCGGTGCGCACGTAATCCTGCCGTATGGATTCCAGCATGGACGATTTCGTGAACCGCATGTTCATCGCGGCCGGCGGAACCGAGATGGCCAGCGCCGGCATGATGTAGTTCTTGAATGAGCTGATGCCATAGGAAGGCAGCCAGTTGAGCTTCAGCGAAAAGAAGAAGAGAAGCAGCATGCCCAGCACGAAGGAGGGGATAGCCGCGATCAGGAAGGCGATGATGGAAGGGATGGTGTCCCACAGCGAATACTGCTTTACCGCCGCGTAGATGCCCAAGGGAATCCCGATCATGGCCGAAAGGAAGACGCCCATCAGCGCGAGCTTGATGGTAATAAGGTAGCGCGGCCATATCTCGTCGAACACCGATTGTTTCGTGAAATAGGAGGTGCCGAAATCGCGGTTCACCACCATGTTCTTGACATAGTTGACGTACTTTTTGAGAAAGGGCTGATCGTAGCCCAACTCGTGGTTGAGCTGATCGACGTCAGCCTGAGGAGCCGATACGCCAAGCAAGGCTCGCGCCGGATCGCCGGGAGTGATGTTTCCCACAAGGAAGATGATGAAGATGACGCCCAGAATCGTGGGTATGAGAAATAGGATTCTCTTGATTATGTATCTGTACATCTAAAGCTCCATGCGGTCCGCACCATAAAGTATCAGGGCATTCCCGCGCCGGATGCGGCGCGAAAACGCCCTGAATTCTCCGTAGTGCCGATTCTACAATACGGTTCAATCAATCTTCAAGCCTGTCGTTCCAGGCTATTTCCTGCTGAACGTGCGCACCTTGTAGTACGTGGGAACGGGCTGGCCGATGTTCAGGCTCTTGGACCACACGATGCCCACAGGTCTGTGCAGGCAGGGCAGGATCGTCGCGGAATCCATGACGATTGTCCAGAGTTCGGTGTAGTAGCCGCGGCGTTTCGCGACGTCGACCGTGGACACGCCGAGGTCGACGAGCTCTTCGAGCCGTTTCCAGTTGAAGGGGCCGTCCTTGTATTTGACGACGTACATGCCGGTGGACTCGCTGTGAACCTGCTGACGGATGTTGTTGTAGTCGTAGTTGCCCGAGTCGGCGAACACGCAAATGTCATAGTTCTGCGTATAGAGTTTCGGGGTCACGACGGCGGCTTCCATGACCGATACCGCGGCGGTGATCCCGACGTCGGCGAGGTTGGCCTGGAGAACCTGGGCCATCTTGGAGTTGTTGGAGGTGCTGGCGCCGTAGGTCAGAATGGTTCCGACATCGAGTCCCTTGGGGTAGCCCGCTTCGGCGAGCAGCTTCTTGGAAAGCTCCGGGTTGAAATCGTAGGTCTTGAATCCGTCCACGGGCGAAGTCGCCACGTATTCGGAGGGCATGTACTGCGTCGCTTCGATTCCGTAGCCGTCGCAGACCGCGAGATTGATGTCGTGCTTGTTGATGGCGTAGAAAATGGCCTCGCGCACTTTCTGGTTGGCGAGCGCCTTTTTCGGGGAAAGATAATTCACGGCCATGAACATTATGTTATTGCCCTTGATCAGCTTTCCGTTGTCGCCGGCGACTTTCGAGATCGACTTCCACGCCGAGAGGGGAACGTCTTCGAAGTAATCCAGCTCGCCGTTTTCGTAGGCGATGACCGCGGCGGTCTCGTCGGAAATGACGGCGTATTCGATATTCTTGATGGCGGGCGCGCCTCTCCAGTAACCCTCGAAGGCCTGGAGTTTGACGCCGGTGGCGATGTTGTATTCGGTGACAAAGTAGGCGCCGGTGCCGGCTTTGTTCGGGATGGTGCCGAACTTGGATCCCTGGGCCGTGACTTCCTTCTCGCTCAATATCTTGATGCAGAAGAACGTATGGCCGATCGGGGAATAAGGTTTATCCAAGGTGATCCTGACGGTGTTGTCATCGACCGCTTCAACTTTCTCGATCATCGAGGTCAGGTAATTAAACCTGGAATTCTTCATGGCGCGCTTGTAGCTGAACGCGACATCGGAGGCCTTCAGGGGATCGCCGTTCTGGAATTTCACGCCGTCCACGAGATCGATGGTGTACACTTTCTGATCTTTGCTGACGTCGATTTTCTTGGCGAGTTCCATGTAGTAGCCATTCTTGGATTCGTCCATGCCATAGAGGCCTTCGTACATCTGATGCCAGACTTTCATGTCTCGAGTGTTCGTGGTCTGTTCCCAGTCGAGCGATGCCAGCGATGCGATCAGCCTGAGCTTGAGGGGTTTGTCCTTCGCGCCCTGAGCCCAGCCCGTCAGCGTCCCAAACGCAAGCAATACCGCGATAATCAGCAAGATTCCGAGAGATCTCTTTCTCATTGAATTCTCCTCTTGTCGTGGTGAAAGATGTGGCCTTACTTTTGCATGATACACTGTTTTTTTTGTATGTCAAAGCAATTAGCTCATCAATCCCTGATGTTAAGCGATCCGGACCACGCAATCCGCGCCAAAAAAAACGCCTTTGACGGAAACTTTCGCAATCGATCCATCCATGATACTGTGCGGACATGACGAAAAATAACTTCTATTACTATTCGCCGAATGGCGCGGTGATCGACGCGCATACCCGCGAGAATGCCTTGAGCCTGAAAAAGGAAGGTGGGTTCGTCTGGCTCGCCTATGTCTCGCCGGACAAGGCCGATCTCGATCCACTGGTCGCCGAGCTCGGTATTCATCCTCTCTCCATAGAGGATTGTTTCGATGAGGATTACCTCCCGAAAATCGATATATTCACCGATTACACGGGAATCCTGTTCAACGATTTCCTCGCCGGAAACGAGACTTTGGGCATCAGGGAAGTCAATTTTTTCCTCGGGAAGGATTTTCTTGTCTCGGTCATCAGGGATGGATGCGCGGATCTCTACCGTTGCGAGGATATTCTCGACGAACTCGCCGTCGATGCCGCGAAACCGGTTCGGGGACCGGCGCGCGTCCTGTACGCGCTTCTCGATAGAATGATCGACAATAAATTCGGGGCCGTCGAGAAGGTGGGAGACCGGATATCGGGGTTCGAGGATTTGATTCTCACCCAAAGCGGCCCCGTCGACAACGCGGAGCTGCACGGTATAAGGCAGAACCTGATGGTCATGCGCAAGAGCCTCTTTCATGAGCGCGAAATATTGGTGAGGATATGCAGGCACGACAGCCCCCTCATTAAGGAAGGGGATCTGGCCTATTTCAGCGACCTTTACGATCATCTGGCGAAGTTCGTGGAAATCGTGGAATCCAACCGCGAGACGGTGACGAATCTCGTGCAGATCCAGCTTTCGTTGACGAGCAACGCGATGGCCGAGTCGTCGAACCGCACCAACCACTCAGTGAATCGCCTAACGTTGATCACGACGATATTCATGCCGCTCAGCCTGATCGCCGGGATCGGCGGCATGTCCGAACTGACGATGATAGCCGGAGCGGAAAACTGGAAAATCGTGTATCCGATCCTCCTCGGCGTCATGGCCTTGATGGGCATCGCCAACTACGCGTTCTTGAAATGGCTGGACAACAGGAGATCCTGATGGAAGCGGTAAAAAAGTTCGACATGGCGAAAAAGCCCGTCAAGCAGCGATGGTTCCTGACGCCGGTAGCCTGGCTTTTGAGTTTTCCCGAAATTCTTCAGCGGAAGCTGAAGATCACGAAAATCAATATGGAGGGAGTGAAACCTCCATATCTGCTTTTATCCAACCATATGGCCTTCGTCGATTTCAAGGTGACGACGCGGGCCATCTTCCCCCATCGCGCCAACTACGTGGTGGCGATCGATGGCTTTCTCAAAGGCGAATGGTTGCTCAGGCAGGTCGGATGCATCTGCAAGCGAAAATTCACCAACGATATTCTTCTCGTCAGGCAGATGAAGCATTCGCTGCAGGAACACAAGACTATCGTGGCGCTGTACCCCGAGGCGCGGTATTCCTATTGCGGAACAACCTCTGTCCTGCCCGATTCCCTCGGCAAACTCATCAAGCTGTTCAAGGTGCCGGTCGTCGTGCTGACGCAGCATGGAAATTATCTGTCCCAGCCGGTGTGGAATCTCGAGAAAAGAAAGTGCGGGCTGGAAGCGACGATGGAGCGGCTCTATACGGCGGAACAAATCGAGGCGGCAAGCGTCGACGAGATAAACCGGAAAGTGAACGCCGCCTTCCGGTACGACGAATACCGCTGGCAGAAGGACAATGCCGTCGCCATCGATTTCCCGAACCGGGCCAAGGGACTCCACCATATTCTCTATCAATGCCCCCACTGCCTGACCGAATCCAGGATGAACTCCGACAAGAACGAGCTATGGTGCGAGCATTGCCACAAGCGCTGGACGATGAGCGAACTCGGGGAACTGTCCGCCGTCGAGGGCGCGACCGAATACTCCCATATTCCCGATTGGTTCGAATTCGAGCGGAGGATGGTCCGCAGGCAAATCGAGGAGGGGGCATACTTTTTCAAAGACAGGGTCATGGTCGATTCCCTGCCCAACGCAAAGGGCTACATCCGTCTTGGCGAGGCAACCCTGACGCATTCCTCCGAAGGTTTCGTCCTGGAAAAGCTGGAAGGAGACAGGCAATTCCGCCTGGAAAAGAAACCCTCGTCGCTCTACAGCCTCCACATCGAATTCGATTATTTCGGAAAGGGCGACTGCCTGGACTTGTCCACCATCGAGGATACTTTCTATCTCTATCCCCTCACCGCTAAAAACGCGGTCACCAAGCTGCAGTTCGCGGTGGAGGAAATGTACAAGTTCCAGGAAAAGAGAAGAATCGGCGAAATGTCGGACAGGAAGGCGGAGGCGAACGAGACAGCCGCGGTCTACGAGACGGCCGCGGCAATGTAGATAATTTTTCATCGATATGTTGGGTGTTTCTCGAGGTTTGTGCTATCTTTTGCCTAAAGCGTGTCCGCTCAGGACAGCTACGTCTGAATCCGCCCGAACGGGGGATAGCATGAAACATTTTCTTTTCATTATCGCCGCGGCGACCATTTTCTTTTTCCCCGCAACCACCCTTTTTGCCTTCGATTACGTTCCGGTACAAATTTCCGTCGTCCCGGGCGTAGCCCTGCCCTTCAGCGCCGACCGGGCCGGCATCGTGCTGGGTTCGATCGGAAACATATCGGGCAGAGTGGACCTTCTCCAGGCGGCCGGCGTCTTCAACATCGCCGATGATATTCGCGGATTGCAGGCCGCGGGCGTCTTCAACATCGCCGACGACACCATGGAAGGCATTCAGGCGGCCGGCGTGTTCAACATAGCGGGAGATGCCTATACCCCCGTGCAGCTGGCTGGCGTATTCAACATAGCGGATGGCGTGGAGGGGATCCAGGCCGCCGGTGTGTTCAATATTGCCGGTGATGTCGATGGGGCGCAGGTCTCGCCGGTGTTCAACATAGCGGACGACGTGCGCGGATTCCAGGTGGGAATCGTCAACGTGGCCGATCGCGTGGATGGCATTCAACTTGGACTCGTGAACATATCCTCCAATGGCGTCTTCGAACTATCGGGATCCTGGGAATCTCAAACCGAGTATGTCTACGGAACCTTGAAGACGGGCAATACCTCGGTCTTCGGGATTTACTCGATCGCCATGCCTCGAGACGATTGGTTCAATATTCCCGATAACACCGTGCTGTCGGCGGGACTGGGAACGAGGATCGGCGACTCGCGCAGCCTCCATCTCGATCTCGCGGTATCGGCTTCCCAGGCGACGGGACCGGACATAGACGGATTTTTCGATGCTTTGGGCTATCGCGGCGGCCGCAGACCGGAAGATGTCCTGGCTCCCTGGCCAACCCTCGACGCGAGCCTTTCCCTGAAGCTGGGCGCGCTCCGCCTGACCGGAGGCTTCCGCTCCGACATCCTGCTCGCCGCGGCGCCGAACCTGCCATCCGCCCTCGCGAAAGGCTGGGCCTTCTCCGACACGTGGTTCGGCGAGAGCTTCACGGCCTGGACCAAATGGTACATCGGCGTGGGATTCTGACTATACCTTCAAGCGAAAAATATCCTATAGTTGGGGACATCCCGCGAAAATAGTCGCGCGCGATCGAAGAGGCTATTTACAATGGATGTCCTGCTCGGTGTACTGCTGACGTTTCTGCTGCTGGTATTTTCCGTCCTGAATGGAGTATTTGTCGGCTTTGCCTTGCTCGCCGGCTTTTTCGCCTTCGCGTTCATAGCCTGGAAAAGAAAGTTCTCGGTGAAGGCGATCGCCGGGATGGCTTGGATTGGCGGCGGCAAGGCTTTGCATGTAATAAGAGTACTCGTGCTGATAGGCGGACTCACCAGCGTCTGGATGGCTTCGGGTACGGTACCCGGAATCATCTATTATGGAATCACCTACCTGAACCCGAAATACTTTCTCCTATACGCCTTCCTCATAAGCAGCTTAGTATCGTTTCTCCTTGGAACCTCGCTGGGCACGGCGAGCACGATAGGCGTGGCCCTGGCCCTCATCGCCAGGAGCGGAAACATAAACATGAGCATGCTCGCGGGCGCCGTCATGTCGGGCGTCTATTTCGGCGACCGCTGCTCGCCCATGTCTTCGAGCGCCTATCTGGTAGCCACTCTGACCGGGACCAAGCAGCACGCGAATATAAAGAATATGCTGAAGAGCGGCGCTCTTCCCTTCGTTGCCGCGCTTGTCTGCTACCTCATCCTCTCGCTCCTGAACCCTCTGACTTCCCTCGCCATGAAGACTACAGGCGAGATCCTGAAGGCTTTCGACATCAATCTTCTGGTCCTGGTGCCGGTCCTTCTGGTCCTCCTTTTCTCCCTGCTGAGAGCCAGAATCGAATATACGATCTTGATCGGTCTCGTTTCCGCTTTCGGCATCGCCATGGCGCTGAACCACTACGGCTTTCTGGAGCTGGCGCGTTTTATCGTCACGGGCTTCGCCATGGAACCCGAGAGTCCTCTGCGGAGCATGCTGAAAGGCGGCGGACTCCTTTCCATGGTGAAGGCTTCGATCGTCGTCATGATTTCCTGCGCGCTTTCGGGCATTTATGAGGGAACCGGCATGCTGAAAGATATAGAGACGCTGATGATGAAGGCTAAGAGCCGTAGAAGCCTCTTCGTCCATACCCTGGCGGTCAGCCTGGGAACGGCTTCCTTCGGCTGCAGCCAGACGATCGCGACCGTCCTTACCCATCAGATAATGAGGAAAAGCTACGAGTCCAGGAAAATCGACCAGTATCAGTTCGCGCTCGATCTCGAAAATACGGGCATCGTTCTGGCAGCCATGATTCCATGGAACGTCGCGGCTTTCGCGGTTACGTCGACCATCGGCGTGGACAGCGTCGGGTATCTGCCCTATGCCTTTTATCTGTATCTACTTCCGCTTTTCGGCATTTCCGGGATAGGAAGCTGGCGAAAACTCAAATCATAGCAGACGAGGAACCATGGAACATAACGACGCGCAATACGCAAAAATGACACAGCTGCCTATAGGAAGGCTGATTTCGTCGCTGGCTGTCCCGACGATCATAAGCATGCTGGTAACCTCGATCTACAATATGGCCGATACTTTTTTCGTTTCCAGGATCGGGACGAGCGCGTCTGCGGCGGTAGGAATCGTGTTTTCCCTCATGGCGATCATCCAGGCCGCGGGATTCACCATCGGCATGGGTTCGGGCAGCTGGATTTCCCGGCTGCTCGGAATGCATAGGACCGAGGAGGCGAACAAGGTCGCCTCGAGCGGATTCTTCATGTCCATCTTCTTGGGAATACTGCTCGCCATTGCCGGCGTCATTTTCATCGATTCTCTCATGCACATACTGGGCGCGACCGATACCATCCTGCCCTACGCCAAGGCTTACGCGAGCTATATCCTGCTTGCCGCGCCCATCATGATGGCTTCTTTCGTGCTCAACAACATCCTGCGCTCGGAAGGCAAGGCCAAATTCGCCATGATCGGCATCGCGACGGGCGGCATCCTCAACTGCGGCCTGGATCCGCTTTTCATCTTCACGTTCAGGATGGGCATCGCGGGAGCGGCCGTCGCTACCGCCCTCAGTCAGCTCATAAGCTTCATCATTCTCCTGGCTGTCTTTCTGAACGGCAGGACTATCGTGAAGATTGGCGCGGGGAGCATGGCGAAAAGACCCGATACCTATCTGCGGATCATAAAAAACGGGCTTCCATCTTTCTGCCGGCAGGGGCTCGCGAGCGTTTCCACCGTCGCGTTGAACGTGAGCGCGGCCTTCTATGGCGACGCCGCCGTGGCGGCGATGTCCATCGTCACGAAGATTTTCATGTTCATCTTCTCGATCATTCTCGGTGTCGGGCAGGGATATCAGCCGGTGGTAGGGTATAACTATGGCGCGAAAAAGATGGGGCGAGTCAAGGAAGCCTTTTTTTTCACGTTGAAAACCAATGTCGCGGTGATGACCACCTGCGCGATAGCGGGATACCTGGCCGCCCCGGCGCTGATCAGACTTTTCATAGCCAGCGACGCTGAGGTGATTCGCGTCGGAACCGTGGCTCTACGCGCGCAGTGTCTCGCGATGCCGCTTATGCCCCTTGGCGTGATGTGCAACATGACCTTTCAGTCCATCGGGAAATCTTGGACGGCGACGATTTTATCGGCGGCCAGGCAGGGCATCTTCTTTCTGCCGCTGATCCTCGTCCTGCCGGGATTTTTCGGTCTGCTGGGCGTCCAGATCACCCAGCCGCTGGCCGATCTCTGTACCTTCCTGTTCTGCATCCCCTTCATTCTGCGCTTTTTCAGGGAACTGAAGACCCAAGCGTAATCGAGGGCCGGCAGGGCGCGGATGAGGCCGCCGATGAGGGGCAGCTAGGGCTGGCGCAGAAGATCCATGTAGCCTGCCAGCGACTCGCAGCGGAAACCCTTGAAGCCAGTCACCGAGGAAGCGCAGACCATGGAATTCAGCACCGCTTCCTCGGCGCTTTCCGCCGAGGCCCTGAAGAGAAGCTCGAGGCGCTCTTCCCTGACCATCGAAATCTCGATGATGTCGCTGTCGCCGGAAACGCTCTGGGCCGTCGAAAATCCCAGGAACACCTCGCCCGAGCCGTGGCCGATGAAGGAACCCAGGCGCGCCAGACCGACCGATCCGCGCTTGATCACGCGTTTGAGCTGGCGGCTCGACAGCGGCGCGTCGGTGGCGAATACGAGGATGACGGAGCCTTTGTCTTCGTTGTTGACGGCTTCCCGCTTTTTCATGATTTCCCGGCCGATGGGCTGGCCGGCTATCGTCAGGTCGCCCAGGCGTCCGTGGTTGGTGAGCGCCATGACGCCCAGCGTGAATTCCCTGCCACCGAGGGTGAATATTCTCGAGGCCGAGCCGATCCCGCCCTTTAGGCCGTGGCAGATCATGCCCTTGCCGGCGCCTACGTCGCCTTCCGGGAAATCCTCCCTGGCGTCGGCGACCGCCTTCTCCACATGTTCGGCGCGCACCACTCTGCGCTTTATGTCATTGAGGTTGGAATCGTTGCACTCCATCACGATCGGATTCACGGAGCGCAGTTCCACGGCATCCTTTTCGCAGCGTTCGATCATGTAGCCGACGGCCGCGTCGTGGACGAGTCCCACATTGAGGGTGTTGGTGAGGAAAATCGGAGTCTCGATGCAACCCAATTCCTCGATCTGAAGCAGACCTTGGCTTTTGCCGAATCCGTTCAGGATGAAGGCCGCGGCGGGAAGTTTGCGCGAGAAAGGATTCGCGGTCGATGGCGATATGAAGGTCACGCCGGTTTTATTTACGTCGGTATCGATCGTGCAATGCCCCACGAGAACGTCCTTGACGTCGCTTATCTTGTTGAGCCTGCCCGTCTTCATCTCGCCGATTTCAATTCCGTAATCACGTATGCGCTTCTGCATGGTTTACCCCTGATCAGCTGTCGCGAAATATCATCTTTTGCATAATAGCCTCCGGCGATATTCGTGACCAGCTCGAGCTTGGCTTCGGGGCAGAAGGCAAGACGTCGATTGCGGGTTTTGCGAGTAAAACAACGCGGAAAATTTCGAGATGAATATTTCTATTGACAAGTCGTAGAGTTAGGGTATTATTGTAGTTGTATTGGTATACCGGTATGCCAATACCGATGTCGTCTGAACATCCGAAGGTTATCGTTCTTGCGTCGAGGTATGGTTGTGAAAATTGCAGTTCTGGGTGGCGGCGGCGGCGCTCATGCCATGGCGGCGGATTTGGCGCTGGCCGGTCATGAGATCAGGATGGCCGAGTTGCCTTCAATGGCCGAAAACATCGCCGCCGTGCAGGCATTGGGCGGCATACAGCTCACGGGAATGGCCCCGATGGGGGGCAGTCCCGGCTTCGCGCGTCTCGCGCTCATCACGGCGAATATTCCCGAGGCGGTCGAGAACGCCGAACTTGTGATGGTTGTCGTTCCCGCCTATGGACACGAAGCATTCATGCGCGAGCTCATCGGCTGCGTCCGGAAAGACCAGGCGGTTATTTTTCATTCCAGCTATTTTTCCTCATTGATATTCGCGAAAATGCTCAAGGAGGCGGGGCGCGAGGGCGAGATCCTCTTCGGGGAAACCACGTCACTGCTGTACCTTGCCCATCTGAGAGGAGCGGGCAGGGTCTGGATCAAGGCGGGGAAGCGCCGGATGCCCTTCGCGGCCTTTCCCGCCAGTCGCACCGAAGAAGTTTTAAAGCGCGTCAACCTCGTCTATCCCCAGTTGGTGCCCGCCAAAAATGTGTTCGATACGAGCCTGAACGAAGCCGGCGTCCTCGTCCATCCGGTCACCACGCTGCTGAACCTTAGCCGCATTGAGCGGAATGGTCCATACAAGAGTAATTACTATGATCTCACTCCCGGAATCGGAAAGGTTATGGATGTCGTCGACGGCGAAAGACAGGCGGTCCAGCGTGCGCTGGGACTTCCTCCCGTTTCCTTGCCTTCGATGATCCACGACTTTTTCAATGTTTCGGGCAAAAATTGCTATGAAGCGATCTACAACTGCCCCAATTACAGCAAACAGACGACGCCGGACGGGCTTGAGCACCGCTATATAAGCGAGGATGTGCCGTTTGGCCTGGTTCCCACGACGGCCATCGGCGAGCAGATGGGATTGGATATGTCGACGACCCGGAGCATCGTCCAGTTGGCTTGTTCCGCGGCCGGAAAAGATTTCTGGAAGGAAGGCCGCTCGCTGGAAGCCATGGGCCTAAGCGGCATGGACTCCGCGCAGATGCTTCGCTATGTCAGCTGATTCAGAATTGTGAATATAAGCATTGACAAATCCGAATAGTGGACTATTATGGGATTTGGTATACCGGTATATCAGTATACCAAAAAATACATAAGCTGGAGGCTTCATGCGAACGGATATGATCGAACCTCTTGACCGATCGACTTCTTCCGGCGGGAGCATGCTGTATACGCAGATCTTCCACCAGATTCGTCAGTGGATCAGGGAAGGCAAGCTCAAGGAAGGCGATATGCTTCCTTCCGAACGCGATCTTGCGCAGTTATTCGACGTAAGCCGGGTTCCTGTTCGTGAAGCGCTGAAAATACTGGAATTCACCGGTGTCGCGGAACAGGTACGCGGCAAAGGCCTTTTCATCAAGAAGATCAGCATCAACAACCTGATAAGCAACATCGACTTCGTGTTGATGGACAGCGCGCACACCTTGCTGGATCTTTTCGAGGCGCGCGAAGGAATCGAGATACAGGCCGCGTCTCTTGCCGCGCAGCGATGGAATGAGGGCGATATGGCCATCATGGAAGAAGCCATAGCCTCCATGGAAAGGAAACTCCGTACCGGAGAGGAGATCCTGGACACGTCGATGAGTTTCCATACGGCGGTCATCGCGGCTTCGCACAATAAAGCCATGTGGGAAATCAATCTTTACATTTCAGACTGGCTGCATATCGCCAGGGAAGCCATCTACAAGCAGACGACGCTGCACGAGGAAGGCCTGCACGATCACCAGGAGATTCTCGACAGAATCAGGCATCACGACAGCGAGGGCGCCGCCCAGAAAATGAAAAACCACCTGATACGCTCCAAGAAAGTGATAGAAGAGGCTGTCGCCGCCGCGGCGCTATCGACCAATACCAAAGCATCCAAGGAATAGCATCATGCAGAAAATTGAACGAGTGAAGAAGGCCCTCCGGGGAGAGGCCGTCGACCGGATACCCTACAGTATCTGGACGCATTTCCCGATCGTCGATCTGGATGCGGCCGGGCTCGCGAAGAGCACGATGGCTTTCTATCGCGAGTACGACCTCGATTTCGTGAAGAGCATGCCGAACGGGATGTTCTCGATAGAAGACTACGACTGCGGATGCGATTTCAGCGAAGTGCCCAAGGGCGGAGTGGCCAAGGCCACGAAGCTGGCGGTGACGGAGCCTTCCGATTGGGAGAAGTTGAGCGATCTCGATATTGAAAGCGGCGCCCTCGGTAGGGAGCTGAAATCGCTCAACCTTATTCTGGACGAGATCCGTGGCGAAGCGCCGGTGATCGCCACGGTGTTCTCTCCTCTCACGACGGCGCTGAAACTTTCCGGGCCGAACCTGATGGCGCATATTCAGACGGATCCAGAAAAAGTGAAAACCGGATTGGATATCCTCACTTCGACCACCAGGCGCTTTGCCGAAAAGGCCATTGAAATGGGCTGCGCCGGCATCTTTCTCGCGAGCCAAATGGCGCAGCGCGACAGGATGAGCGAAGCGGAATACAGTGAATTCGGTCTTCCCTATGACCTTCGTGTGCTCGAAGCCGTCAAGGCGAAGTCCTGGTTCAATATCATGCATATCCACGGCGATGACATACTGTTCGATCTCCTGAAGGACTATCCGGTGCAGGGCCTAAGCTGGCATGTCTGGGAGACGGACCCGACGGTCGGGGAATTCGTGACGGCGGACACGGGCAAATGCCTCGTGGGCGGGCTTCGGAGATTCAAGATCACCGAAGGCGAGCTTCCCGAAATCGCGAAGGATATCTCGGAAACGATACGGCAGACCGGAGGCAGGCGGCTTTTCCTGGCGCCTGGCTGCGAAATACGCGCGCCCTACAATGCGGCCGCGTTCGAATTCATCAAGCGCGCTATCCACGAAACGGCTTCGAAATAGAGGGAGGAGTTGATATGAAGAAAAAGCTGCAGGCAGGCGCCTGGGCAGGGATTGTTTTCCTGGCTATAGGCATTCTTTTCTTTGCCTACTCGCTGATATACCCATATTCTAGCGAGGTCGGACCCGGTTCCGGGTTCTTCCCGATATGGATTTCGGGCTTCCTGATCGTTCTGGCCCTGATCTACATCTATGAAAGCGTCAAGGGGAACGACTCGGCGGAAGAAATAACCAAAGAGAGTTTCATGAAAGTTCTCATGATCATCATCTTCATGGTCCTCTTCGTGCTTTTCCTACCCGTCGCGGGCTTCAATATCAGCGGTACGGCATTCCTGTTCGCCATGTTCTTCAAGTCCTACGGGTTGGCGAAAAACCTGATAATTTCCATCGTCTCGACTTTGGCGATCTATTTCCTGTTCTTGTTGCTGGGCGTGCAGTTGCCACTGAACGCGCTCGGATTCTAGGAGGCGGTACGATATGGAAGCACTACGTTTACTTATGCATGGATTCCAGACGGCGCTGACGCTGAACAATCTGCTGTTCTGCCTCATCGGCGTGACGGTCGGCCAGTTCATCGGCGTTCTTCCCGGCCTGGGTCCCGTCGCTGGCATGGCGATCCTGATTCCTCTGACCTATGGCCTGGAACCCACGACGGCCATCATCATGCTGTCGGGGATTTTCTACGCGGCGATGTACGGCGGCACGATAACCTCGGTGCTGATCAACACGCCCGGGGAAAGCGCCTCCACCATCACCTGTCTTGACGGCTATCAGATGGCGCGCCAGGGACGAGCCGGCGCGGCGCTCGGCATCGCGGCCATCGGCTCCTTTGTCGGCGGCGTCGTCGCGCTGTTCTGCCTTACCTTCCTGGGGCCGCCTATAGCCAAGTTCGCCGTCCGCTTTGGACCGCCCGAATTCTTCGCCATAATGTCCTTCGGCCTGCTTCTTATCGTCGGCCTGATGGGCAAATCCATCGCCAAAGGAATGATAGCGGCGGTTTTCGGCATCCTCCTTTCGCTGATAGGCATGGATCCCGCGACGGGCACGGATCGTTTCACTTTTGGCCAGCTCTGGCTCCTGGACGGCGTCGAATTCGTCGTCCTCGCCATGGGAATCTTCGGCATCTCGGAAATTCTGGTCAACGCCGAGAAGAACATGGATATCCCGGTTCCCCCGAAGGTGAAGGGCTTCATTCCCAAGAGAAGCGAGTGGGGAATTTCCACCAAGGCGATCGGGAGAGGCACGGTAATTGGCATGGTTCTCGGGCTGATTCCCGGGGCGAGCGCCTCCGTAGCCGCGCTCATGGCCTATTCGACCGAGAAAAAAGTGTCGAAGCATCCCGAAATGTTCGGCAAGGGCGCCATCGAAGGCGTCGCGGCTCCGGAAACGGCGAACAACGCCTTCGCGGGCGCCGCCATGATCCCCTTACTTACCCTGGGCATCCCGAGCTCCCCGACGGTTGCCATGCTCATCGGCGCCTTCACGATGCATGGACTCGTGCCGGGGCCTCTCCTCTATGAGAAGAACCCAACCTTCCTTTGGGGACTCATCGCCTCAATGTTCATCGGCAACGTCGTGCTTCTCGTGATGAACCTCCCCATGGCCAACCTTTGGGCAAAAGTGGCGCGCATCCCTTACAAGCTGCTTGGGCCGCTCATCATTCTCATCTGCATGGTAGGCGTCTACAGCGTCAACAGGATGATTCCCGAGATCGCCCTCCTGACCTTGTTCGGAGCCGTCGGGTATTTCATGAAAAAACTGGAGATTCCAGGCGCCGCGGTGATCCTGGCCTTCATTCTGGGGAACAATCTGGAATACACGCTCATACAGACGCTGAGCATGTCCGACAAAGGACTGCTATACCTGTTCCAGAGACCGATTTCCGGCGTGATGATGGGGCTTTGCATCCTCATCCTGATCGGCTCGATCGCCTCTTCGGTGATGAAAAAGAGGGACAAGCTGGCGACGGACCAGGAAGTCTGATCCGGAATTTGACTAGGTGACGAAACCCGTGCTCGTTGGAGCCGGGCTAGAGATATAAGGAGGGAAATCTATGAACATGAGAAAAGGTTCGCGGATCGCGATGGTGCTGGCGGCCTTGCTGGCGCTGACGGCGCTCCTGCCGCAGGCAGTTTTTGCCCAGGACTATCCGAAAAGACCGATCACGGCGATCGTGGCCTTCGGCGCCGGCGGCGGCACCGACCTCGCCGCGCGCATCATCCTGAAGTACGCCGAAAAATACATCGGCGGCATCTTCGTCGTCGAGAACAAACCCGGCGCCGGCGGCGCCCTCGGCTTTACCGCCATCGCCCAGGCCAAGCCCGACGGCTACACGATCGGCATGATCAACCCGCCGAGCGTTCTCTTCAACCCGATCCAGCTCGGCGATAAAGTAAAGTACAAGCTCTCCGACTTCGCCCTCATCGCCAACTTCGTAAGCGACCCGGGCGCCATCATGGTTTCGTACGACAGCAAGTTCAAGACGCTGCAGGATGTCGTCGCTTGGGCGAAGGCGAATCCCGGCAAGCTCCGCATCGGTTACGGCGGCCCCGGAACCCAGGAAGCGCTCACGCTGAGAAAATGGATCGCGGACAACGATCTCAAAGTGCTCAAGGTTCCCTTCGAAGGCACCGGCACCAACCTGACCGCTCTTCTGGGCGGCAACACCGAAGTCATGTTCGCCAACGCTTCCGAAATCATGCCCCAGTATGAGGCGAAGCAGATCCGTGTCCTCGCGGTCGGCACCGAAAAGCGCTTCAGCTGGATGCCCGAAGTCCCCACCTTCAAGGAAGGCGGATTCAACGCCACCCAGATGGCGATGCGCGGCCTCGCGGCGCCCAAGGGCATCGACCCGGCGAACCTCAAGAAGCTCGCCGACGCGATGAAGAAGACCTTCGATGATCCGGAATTCCAGGCCAAGGCCAAGGAAGTGAATCTTCCCCTCGATTATCAGGGCCCGGAGCAGTTCCTCAAGACGCTTCAGACCCTCGATGTTTTCTATCGCGCCGAATACGCCGCGAATCCCTGGTAATTTGACCCTTGCCCGGGCCGTCATGGGAATTCTCCCGTGACGCCCGGGTTTTTCGAAAAAGACTTAAAAGGAATCCACGAATGACCGAAACCCGCCCGCTTTTTTACGATGCGTACCTCGCGATCCTGCGCGAGGAACTCGTGCCCGCGATGGGCTGCACCGAACCCATCGCCGTGGCCTTCGCGGCCGCGACCGCGCGAGATATCCTCGGCCTGCGTCCCGAGAGCGTCGAGATACGCTGCAGCGCCAATATCGTCAAGAATGTCAAAGGCGTCACGGTTCCGAATACCGGCGGCATGCGCGGCATCAGGGCGGCGGCGACGGCGGGAATCGTGGGCGGTAACGCGCAGGCCAAACTCGAAGTGCTCAAATCGGTCACGAACGAAGATTTGGTCGAGGTGAAAAGGCTGCTGGCGGCCGGATTCTGCAAGGCCACGCTCGCCGAAGGTCTTGAAGGGCTCTATATCGAGGCGATCGCGCGCGCCGGCGGCCAGAGCGCGGAAGTCGTCATCAAGGACAGCCATACCGGGGTTTCGCGGATACGTAAGAATGGCGTCACGGTATTCGAAGCCGAAGGGAAGAAAGAGGGCGGCGATGCCGTAGCCGCGCGTCCCGGCTACGATCTCCTGAACGTGCGCGATATCCTTGTATTTGCCGATACCGTCGACCTCTCCGAGGTATCCAGCCTCCTCGAAGGGCAGATACGGATGAATGGGGCGATTTCAGACGAGGGAATGACCAACGACTACGGCGTTTCCGTAGGCAAGACCATCATCGCCAGGGAAGGCGGCAATGTCAGGTCGCGCGCGCGTGCCAGGGCCGCGGCGGGCAGCGACGCGCGGATGGGCGGCTGCGCCCTTCCCGTCGTCATCAATTCCGGCAGCGGAAACCAGGGCATCACCGTTTCGGTTCCCGTCATAGAGTACGCGAGCGAACTGAAGGCCGATCATGAAACGCTGCTGCGCGCCCTTATCGTATCGAACCTTGTCGCGCTCGAGCAGAAGGAATATATCGGTAAACTCTCGGCGTACTGCGGCGCCGTTTCGGCCGCGGTGGGCAGCGGAGCCGGCATAACCTACCTCTGCGGCGGCGGATACGACAAGATCGCCATGACCATAACGAACGCCATCGCCACGGCGGGCGGAATGTTCTGCGACGGCGCGAAGTCCTCCTGCGCGGCGAAGATAGCCACGGCCTTGGAAGCGGCCATCACCGCTCACGAAATGAGCCTGCAGGGGAAAAGCTTCTCCTCGGGCGAGGGCCTTGTCGGCGACGATGTCGAAAAGACCATCCGCAATATCGGAAGCGTCGGGAAGACGGGAATGCGCTCCACCGATATCGAGATAATCCGAATCATGTTGGATGAGTGAGCCTGACGGAGTTCGCCATAGCCGCGCGGATTCCGGATCGACCTAAACACAAATCGATAAATCTCAAATAAAACACGATCGCAAAATAAAATAATCGTATCCCTTGAATGTATGACTATATAGTTGTATATTCTTCTTAACGTTATGACAAAGAAAATAGATTTATCGAAGCGCGAACGAGAAACGAAGCGCTCCACGATATACATCAACGAAAAGCTCGGGGCGCTTCTGTCGAAATACCTACGGAGGAAGAACGACACGAGCGGCAAGAACGAAGGGCAGAGCGCGACGATCACGCGCATCATGGACCGCTACGACATGTTCATGCGGATCGAGCGACGTACGATCCGCGATGTTTTTACCCGCGACGAATTCGGCGTCATGCTCAAAAAGGCCTTTTACAAGACCTTCGATCCGGCCGAGGGCATTCTTGGCGCTGTCCTCGACGAGGCAATCAACGAAGCGGACAGCACCTTCCTCCTGCACAACGTGGATCGCGAAACGCTCATCGAAAAGCTCAATAAACTGACGCCGGGCCAGCAGCTTGCGCTGGTGGACTGGCTCGAGGAAATACGAGCCGAAACTATCTGATCCTCACCGCATAGATTCCAGCTCAGTGCATTGAGCTTATTCCATAGAAAGTATGGACATATACAGTTACATCACCGCAAAGCCTCTCTATCAAGGAAAGAATCAATGAAAAAATTCATAAAAGCCTGTTGCATGACAGTACTCCTCGCCGGCTTCATCGTGGGATGCGCCGCGCCCCTGGCCGACAATCTTACCCCGCCGACCGTGAGTTCCACGGCTCCGTCCACAGGCGAAAACGGCATGCCTCTTAACGGCAACATCTCCGTCACCTTCAGCAAGGAAATGGCCCCCGCGACGATCAATGCCACCACCTTTACGATGACTGGTCCCGCGACGGCGGTAACCGGCACGGTGGCGATGAATGACGGCCTCACGGCCGTCTTCACTCCTACAGGCACCCTCGCCGTCAATACGCTCTACACGGCCACCATCAGCACCGGAGTTCAGGACGTGTATGCCAACGCGATGGAAAGCGCTTATACATGGAGCTTCACCACGGGAGCAAGCGTTTCTTCCAGCCCGGCCATCGTCAACCTTGGCACTGCTGGCAATTTCGTCGTTCTGGCCAAAGCGGCCGTCTCGACCACGGGAACCACCGCGGTTACGGGAAACATCGGACTAAGCCCGGCAGCCACCAGCTTCCTGACCGGCTTCTCTGAAACGATGGACGCCACAAACGTATTCGCGACCTCGAGCCTCGTGACCGGCAGGCTGTACGCCGCCGACATGACTCCCCCCACTCCCTCCAACATGACCACCGCCGTGGCCAATATGGAAACCGCATACACCGACGCCGCCGGACGCGTGACGCCCGACTTCCTCAACTTGGGCGCTGGCGACGTGAGCGGACTTACCCTCGTCCCCGGCCTCTACAAGTGGGGAACGGGACTCCTGATGGCTTCCGATGTCACTATTTCGGGCAGCGCCGACGATATCTGGATTTTCCAGGTGTCGGAGGATCTGACCGTGAGCAATGGCGTCATGATAACCTTGAGCGGCGGCGCCCTGCCTGAGCACATATTCTGGCAGGTAGCCGGCCAGGTTTCCCTCGGAACGACTTCAAACTTCAAGGGAATCATCCTCTGCCAGACGCAGATAGTGATGCAGACAGGCGCGGTGCTGAAAGGCAGGGCGCTTGCCCAGACCCAGGTTACCCTGGATGCCAACGCCGTAACCCAGCCTTAACGCCGAGTAATACTTAAAAAATGACGAGGGGCTGCCCGGAATTTTCCGGGCAGCCCCTTTCTTTTGCCCAGGCGGGGGATTCATCGACAAGGATCACCGATCCGCATTACACTTTATGCCATGGAGCCAGCGTGAGCGAGGAAGAAGGGCGGCACGTCCGCCGCAAGCGGTACCGGGGGAATCACCCCCGCTCGTTTTCCGAGAAATACAAGGAACACGATCCGCAGAAATATGCCCGTGACCTCGAACGTGTCCTAGCGCGGGGCGACACGCCCGCGGGCACCCACCGTTCCATAATGGTCAAGGAAATTCTCGACGTGCTCGCGCCGCGCCCGGGCGATACGGCCGTCGACGCGACACTCGGCTACGGCGGCCACGCCAAGGAAATCCTGAAAGCGATTCTCCCCGGAGGCCGACTCTATGGCTTCGACCGCGATCCGCTGGAATTGAGGCGGACGATGGAACGGCTTTCGGCATCGGTGATTCCGCCTGAATCCCCTGACGGTACCTTCATGCCGGTGAACGCCAATTTTTCGACGATAGCGGAGTATTTCGCCGCCTCCGGCATAGGTGGAGCCGATGTTGTCCTCGCCGACCTCGGCCTCTCTTCGATGCAGATCGACAATCCCGAGCGGGGATTCAGCTATAAGCAGAACGGGCCGCTCGACATGCGCATGAATACGGAAAAAGGCCAGTCGGCCAGGGAATTCCTCGCCGAGGCGCCGGAAGAGCGGCTGCGCGACATCCTTTCGGCCAATGCCGACGAGGCGATGGCGGCGGAAATTGCCCGCGCCATTTGGCTCCGGCGTGGAGGACTCGCCACGACGCGCGATCTGGCCGAAGCGATCTGTTCAGTCTTCCCCGGGCTCGCCTTCAAAGATCCCGAGATGACGAAAACCCTGCGCCGCTGCTTCCAGGCCATCCGCATCGAGGTGAACGGCGAATTTTCCTCCCTTGAGACGCTTCTCGCGAGTCTTCCTTCCATCTTGAAGCCGGGCGGCCGCGCCGCCTTCCTCTCTTTTCATTCGGGCGAAGACCGACGCGTCGAAACCGCTTTCGAGGCCGGCCTGGCCAGAGGCCTTTATTCCTCCGTATCCACGGACGTCATCCGACCCGGCCATGAAGAGCGCTACAACAACCCCCGTTCGACCTCCGCGAAGCTTCGGTGGGCAATCCGCGCCTGAATATTGCCGTGAATTCGCGTCTATCCGCCGGCTAAAAAATTCTTCAAGAAATAATTTGACAAACCCCATTCTATGCATTAAAAGACCATTGTCACGCCTCTCTGTCGCAGATTGGTTCTTGCGGGCAAAACCGCTGGGAGCACAGAATGAAAAAAGCGATATTCGCGGTGCTGGTCATTGGAGCGTTTTATGCCGGTTGTTCTCCCTTCGCGATCAATATCCAAGGCTACGCCTATATCGAGGAAAACCTCCGCGACGCGTGGAAGGATGTGGCTTCGCATAAATATATCAACGAATATATCGAGTACTGGGCCAGCCCGATGGAGTTCGAGGCCAGAGGCGGCGGCGACTGCGAGGACTTTGCATTCGCCTTGGTATACAGGCTTGGCAGAAGCGCTTCTTCCGTATGCGTCTTGAACCCCAAGGGCGGCTTTCACGAGATCGTGAAGTTCAAAGACCTTTACCTGGAACCCCAGCGCTATGGAATGTACTACGACCCCAAGAACCTAACGATCCTCTGGGCGACGGATTACGACGAAACGATGAGCTTGGTGACCCTATGGGGCGCGAAGCACGCGGACGAGGCATCTTCCCAGATGTCATTCTCCGGGCAGGTTCCGTCTTGGGAAAGGGATTCGTGCGTCGAGGGCGTATTCTGAGAAAGATTGGCGAGCGAGAAACAGTTCAACTCATTTTGTCGCGTCCGTGAGAGGGCTATGTCTTAGCTCTGCTTCCGAAAAGCTTCATAAATAGTTCGCGATAAAATAAGTTGACACGTTTCAATTTTCATGGCAATAATGCTTCAACAGTCTGCCTGCTGCATGCAGGAGGACACAGGGAGGATCAGATGAAGAAAAGGATTCTATCGCTTCTGCTTTTGTGCATGCTGGCGCTGTCGTTCGCAACGGCCCAGGGATCGAAGAAAATCGAGCTGACCTTTTTCTACCCGGTGCAAGTAGGCGGACCGCTTACCAAGCTCATAGAAAAAATCTGCGCCGACTTCACCGCCGAGAACCCGAATATCGTGGTGAAGCCAGTATACACCGGCAATTACGATGACACTGTGGTCAAGATCCAAACCGCCAGATCGGGCAAGAATCCGCCTGAGGTGTTCGTCAACCTCGCGACCCAGCGCTTTTCCATGGCCTCCACTGGAACCGCGATCGCTCTCGACAGCCTGATCGCCGCGGACGGAGCGGCGGGAAAGGCCTATATCGGTGATTTCCTTCCCGGATTCATGGAAGATTCCTATGTCGACGGCAAAATCTACAGCATCCCCTTCCAGAGAAGCACGATGGTGCTCTTCTACAACAAAGACGCGTTCGCCGAAGTCGGCCTCAATCCCGAAGCTCCTCCCAAGACTTGGGATGAACTTGTCGAGTATTCCAAGAAACTCGTGAAGAAAGACGCGGCGGGCAACGTTACGCGCTACGGCGTGGGCATCGCTCTCAATTCCGGATCGGCTCAGTGGGCATTTACCGGCTTTGCTCTCCAGAACTCGGAAGATGGGCGCAATCTGATGAGCGAAGACGGAAAAAAGGTCTATTTCGACACGAAGGGCAACGTGGAAGCGCTCCAGTTCTGGTGCGATCTACAGAGCAAGTACAAGGTCATGCAGCCCGGCATCGTGCAGTGGACCGATCTGCCCGGACAGTTCATCAACGGATCTGTGGCCATGATCTACCACACCACCGGAAACCTGACAAACATCAACAATAACGCCAAGTTCAAGTTTGGTACCGCGTTCCTTCCCGGCAGCAAGCGTGTCGCGGCGCCGACAGGCGGCGGCAACTTCTATATCTCCGCCGATCTTCCCAAGGAACAGGAGCAGGCCGCGTGGAAGTTCATCAAATTCGCCACGGACGCCGAACGCCTGGCCCAGTGGAATGTCGACACCGGATACGTGGCGCCCAGAAAATCCTCCTTCCAGACCGCGATCATGAAGGCTTATTGGGCGAAAGTGCCTCAAGCCCGTGTCGCCTTCGACCAGATTCCCTTCGCCAAGCCCGAGCTGACTACCTATGAAGCTTCGAAAATGTGGCGAATTCTCAACGACAATATACAGTCGGCCATAGTCGGTGACGCGACGCCGGCTCAAGCGCTCAAGAATGCCCAGAAACAGGCTGAAGATGCCCTGAAACGCTATCAGTGATTTTCTTCGCGCATCGAACGATCTAGAATGGAATGCAAGCGGCAAGGCCGAAAGGTTCTGTCGCCTTGCATTCTTTTAATATCTTAATTCGCTTTTTATCCGGAGGACTACGGTGGCTCGGACCAGCAACGTTCGGAAAGGCCTTTCCAGGCAGCTTAAAATCGATATGAAGGCCTGGCTCTTTATCGCTCCGGCCCTCGTTTTCATACTGACTTTTACGGTGTATCCGATTCTGCGGAGCCTTTGGCTCGGTATGAACCAGCTTGAAATGGGGATGCCAAAACCCTACTTCGTCGGATTTCAGAATTATGTACAGCTGGCGTCGGAGCCCCTGTTCTGGAAGGTTATGCGGAACTCCTTCGCTTTCTCCCTTCTCACCGTTCTCCCGAGCATGGCATTGGGTATCGGTCTGGCAACAATCGTGAACAAAAAAATCAGGGGAGTCGGCTTTCTCCGGACCGCTTATTTTTATCCCGCGGTCATGCCCATGATTGCCATCGCGAGTACGTGGATGTTCATTTATATGGCTCAGTACGGCATGCTTGACCAGTTCCTCGCCAGCGTTGGCCTTAAGTCGCTCAACGTTCTCTCCAGCAAGAAGACCGTTCTTCCGGCCTTGTCGGTGATGTATATATGGAAAGAAGCGGGCTACCTGATGATCTTTTTCCTTTCCGGGCTCCAGAACATTTCGACCGAAATTTACGAAGCCGCCAAAATCGACGGAGCCAGACCCTGGACGATTTTCCGCAAGATCACGCTTCCCTTGCTTGCCCCGACGATGCTCTTCGTCTCCACGATCGCGCTGACCAACAGTCTCAAGCTCGTCGATCACATTGTCATCATGACCGAGGGCGCGCCGAACAACGCCAGCACGCTTCTCCTCTATTACATTTACCAGCAGGGTTTCATTTACTTCGACCAAGGCAAGGCATCGTCGCTGACCGTGATCATGCTCGTCATAATGCTTACCGTCTCGATGCTGCAGTTCATCAAGACAGACACGAAAATTTACTACAACTGAGGAGGCGGATCTTGAAAAAGAATGAGAATATAGTTCCCGCCACCCTCGGGTTCATCCTGGCTTTCGTCTGGCTCGTGCCTCTCGTATGGCTGATCGGCACCGCCTTTTCCAAGGCGAGCTTCGCGATGTCCTTGGTGCCCAATTCAGGCTTCACTCTGGACAATATTATTTACGTATGGCAGAACGTTCCATTCGGCAAATACTACATGAACACGATACTGATCGTGGTCGTCACTTTCTCCGTCCAGTGCGTCACCGGCACGCTCGCGGCATATGCGCTCGCGACAATGAAGTTCAGGGGCGAGAAGCTCGTCTTCCTCATAATATTCATCCAGATCATCATACCGAATGACGTACTCATCATTCCGAATTACCGAACGTTGAGCGATCTCAAACTGACCGACACGAAGCTGGGCATAATGCTGCCTTTCTTCGGCAGCGCCTTCGGCATTTTCCTTTTGAGGCAGACTTTCAAGACCATTCCTTTGGCTTTGTCCGAGGCGGCGATAATCGACGGCTGCAGCACGTTGCAGATCATCCGGAACATCTATCTGCCGAGTTCTAAGGCAGCCTACATATCCTTCGGTCTCGTCTCCGTGAGCTATCACTGGAACAACTTCCTGTGGCCGCTCATCGTGACCAACTCGCCCGAAAACAGGACGCTCACCGTCGGTTTAGCGCTCTTCGCCAAGTCCAAGGAAGCGGTGATGCAATGGGCCAATGTCTGCGCCGCCACTTTCATCATTATTTTCCCTCTGGTCTTAGCGTTTTTCATTTTCCAGAAAAAATTCATAAACAGCTTCGTGAGCTCAGGCATTAAGTGAGCGAAAAAAGGATCGGATATGGAGCTTAATTTCCTGGGATCCGGGGCGGCCTTCAACCCCATAATGGAGAATTCCAACGCTTATTTTTTGGCAAGCAAACGCTTCTTTCTCCTGGATTGCGGAGAAACGGCTTTTGGCAAGATATGGAATCTTCCGGCTTACATAGAGAGCGAAGAAGTCGTGGCGCTCATCACCCACTTGCACGCCGACCATGTGGGCAGTCTCGGCTCCCTCATTTCCTACAGCTATTATGTCATGAAAAAGCCCGTGACCGTGGTCCATCCGCTGGATACCATCGTTCAACTTCTCGATCTTCTGGGTATAGATCGCGTCTGCTACCGCTTCCGGAAGCTGGAACGGGGAGAAGCCGCGGATTTCGGGGGTGGCGTATCGGCAAAGCCTCTCATGGTGGATCATGTGGCCAACATGACTTGTTTCGGATACATCCTGTCGGATGGCTTCGAGAGAATTTACTTCAGCGGGGACGCCAAATCGCTGCCGGGCGAAGTGCTTGAAGGATTGGCCAGCGGGGAAATCGATCGAGCTTACCAGGATACAAGCAACACGTTGAGCGATCATCCTACCCACGCGACCTTGGATTATCTGGAGAAGCTCATCCCCGAAAAATCGCGCGGCAAGGTGTATTGCATTCATCTAGACTACGATTATCGGGATCTCCTGGTTCAGAAGGGATTCAAAGTCGTCAACGTCAAGTCTTGATCGATCAGCTTTTGATCGATCAGCGCCGGAACTGCTTCTCGTAGGTTTTTCGCGCCTTCTCGAGGGCTTCGGCCGACGAGAGAGCGCCGTTGTAGGCGTTTTTCACTTCAAGCCCCAGGATTCCAAGGAATCGCCGCTCGTCGAATGGCGAAAAATCCGTAAAAGGCGTTCTCTGATTGGCCGAGAGGGCGAAGCAATCCTTGGCCAGGTCGAGCCAGGGATAGCTGTCGATTATCTCATAGTTCTCGTATGACTTCCCGCAAGCGGAAACGCTTCCCAGCAACATCGACGCGGAGGAAATCGGCTCGCTCGACAGCCAGCGGATGAATGACAGAGCCAGCTCCGGATTTTTGCTGAAGCGTGAAACGCCAAGAGATCCGCCACCTATTATCGGGCTTCCTCCGGGGACAAGGGCATAGCCTATCCGATTCACAACCTTGGAATTCCGGTTGAGGATATCCGACGCGAAATTGCTGTACAGGATAGTCATCGCGACATTCCCTTCGCTGAACTCCATGGCCGCGTGCGTCCACCAAGGGCAGGGGACGGGCTTGGCGTACTGCCTGGCCTCGACAAGAGCGTCCAACGCCGTCCTGGCATTTTCCGTATCGAGAAGGAGCCGACCGCCATCGTCGAAAAGATTCCTGGTCAGGCTGAAATAGCGCGTGAGGAATTCGGTGCCCGCGACGCCTGTGCTCCCGAGGGTGACCGTCGTGCCATAATCGACGGGCGACTGCGCGTTGAAGGATTTCGTGAAGAATCGCGCGATGCGGTTGTACTCCTCGAAGGTTGTTGGCGGAACAAGGGGGTGCCGATAGGTCTCCTGGTAAAGGCGTTTCAGGACGGTGCTTTCGAAAAGATCTTTCCTGTAGAAGAGGACTTGCGCGCTCGGGGAGATAGGAATCGCGTAGAATTTATCCTTGACGAAAAAATACTGCTTGCTGATTCCGCCGACAAAGCTGTCGGGAGCCGAGGGTATCGATGACGAAATATCCTGGAGAGGAAGGAGTATGCGGCCAGCGAACCAGGACAGCCATGTGACGTCGAGGCGCAGGACATCGTAGATGCTGGATTCATCCATGCCCGAAAGGATCTCGTGGATCTCGTCATAGGACGATACCGACACATTCACCTTGATGCCAGTCGATTGAGTGTAGAGGAGAGCGAGATACTTCATGGCCGAAGCCTCGGGACTGTCCAAAGTGAGAAAGTTGATGCAATTGCCGCCATTGCGCGCGGGTGGCTTTGGGGCTGCCCAATCGCGGAACCCCGAGTTTTCGAGAATGACGCGATGTTCGGCCGTGCGATGCCCGATATGAGAGATCAGAAGGTCGGCCGCGCGCTTACCCATGAGGCGATAGTTGAGCTCGTACTTGATGAAGTTCGGTTCGGGCATGGTGAATAGCGGGGAAACGGTGTGAATTTTCGTGGTCGCCGGGCTATAAAATGTTTTCAGCACATCGCGTATGGTATCGGCGAATCCAAAGTTCGATACGAAAACGCCTTCAGGGCAGTCATGATCGAAGAGCTGCATCGCGTTCTGGTTCCGCCTGAACTGATCGGTCTGCATGTGACTGACGCTGACGCTTTTCTCGCCGCTGAAAACGGCCATGAAAGCGGCGTAAAAATCCCTCTCGTTCGAAAACCCGAGGTTGTCGGTAACGAGCGCAAGCGATTTCATGCCTTGGCGCAGCGCATACTCGGCCATGGCCTTCCCGCTTTTTCCGTAATCGAAACCTATGTAATTGCTGGGTTCATTCTGGCCTCGCTCGATGTAAAGGATGGAAGAATCATCGAACCCCGCCCTGCGATAATCCGCGATCATCTCGCTCGAACTGGGAAAGGCGACTATGCCCCTGGCCATGCCTGAACGGGCTTGGGTAATCATCCTGCGCTCGGTCTCCGGATCATCGTTGGATAGATAGAGTAGCGTGGAGTAGCCTTTGCTCTTGGAAAAAGAGGTAAAGCTGCGGTAGAAATCGACATATTGCCTGAAACGGATATTGGGCAGAATAACGGCGAAAATCCGGCTATTGCCTTGCCGGAGCAGTTTCGCTCGCTCGTTGATCGCATAGCCCAAGGCAGAGGCGGCGGCTTCCACAAGGCGGATCTTTTCGCTCGATACATTGCCTTTGCCGTTGATTACGTTAGAGACGGTTCCTTGGGAGACGCCAGCTTTCTTGGCTATATCTTTTATTGTCGCCATGAATCGCTCCATTTGTTGATCAGCATGTCCAATTATACCCTAAAAACGGACTCTGTGGATCGCGGAGTTTTTGGCAACGCGGAATTTGAAGAAGAAGAGCGGCTTATGACGCTATCGGCTTTCTTTGTGACATCATTTTCCTCGCATTATCCCAGGAATGACGCTAGACTCGATGAGAGCGGAGGGAATCGATGTACGTACATCTTGGCAGACGGAAAGCATTCGCGGTGTTGATCGCGGCGTTTCTGATTGGCTCTTTGCCTCCTGTTTGGAGCGCTGGCGATCCGGCGACGGAACTGAGCGACGGCAAAAAGGCCGAGCTTCAGCGGACCCTCGAAACAATGATGGAACGGTATAAAATTCCCGGCGCTATCGCCGGCCTTTGGTTTCCCGGAATCGGCGATTGGATTGGGACGGCGGGTATCGGGAATCCGGTCACGGGTGAAATTCCCCAATCGGATGACAAAGTAAGGATCGGCAGCATTACCAAGAGCTTCACCGCTACGGTGGTTTTGCAGCTTGTGGACGAGGGCCGGCTTTCGCTGGATGATTTCCTGGTCAAATGGGAACCCCGGGTGCCGGGAGCCGATGGCATCACTATCAGACAGCTGCTCAACATGACCTCGGGGCTCTACAATTTCACCGATCTTCCCGAGTTTTGGGATGCGCTCGACAAAGATCCCTCGGCCGTTTGGACGCCGTCGCGGCTCGTGGATATGGCGATCGCCCAGCCAGCTGCGTTCGCGCCGGGCAGCCAGTTCATGTATTGTAATACGAATTATGTTTTGCTGGGGATGATCATCGAGAAAGTAACCGGAAGAACGGCGGGCGAGGAAATCACCTCGAGAATCATCAACAGGCTGGGGCTCAAAGACACATCCTTCCCGATGACGCCTGAAATCAATGAACCTTATATGCGAGGTAATGTGCCCGCGGCCGGCGAAGCCGAAGGCCCGGCCAAAGTGGACGAATTCAGCATTTGTTCGCCGACGCCCTATTGGACCGCCGGCGGCATGATCGGAACGTTGCGCGATCTTAGAACGTGGATAAAGGCTATCGCTACCGGCGAACTGCTCAGTCCGGCGATGCACGCCGAACAGCTGAACTTTTCCGCTCCCAATACCGAGTTCTACGGGCTGGGCGTCATGAACGGCGGCGGCGTGATGCTGGGGCATTCCGGGGAAGTGCCCGGGTACAATTCCTCAATGTATTACATCCCGTCCTTAGACGCTTTTGGCATAACGCTCATCAATCGGTACCCCAGCGAGGTCGAGGGCGCGGCGGACCAGGTGAACATCGCTCTCATACAGACGATGGTCGCTTCTTCCGCCGCGGGATTCTCCTATCCCGATCCCGGCGATTTTAGCGGCCTGTCCTGGGTGGATGCTTTCGCGGCGGCTCACGAAAAACTCTCGAAGGAGTATGCCTTCGGCGAATGGAAAGCCGTTGATTGGCAGGGCTTGCGCGAGAAATATCTGCCGCTGATAGCGCGTGCGCAGGCCGCTGGAGACGAGAAGGCGTATTACCTGGCCTTGCATGAATATCTTTTCTCGATCCCCGATGGCCACCTGAGCTTGAACGCCAAAGACTCTTCGATTCCGGTGGCTCTCGGCAAGGAATTGACCGGGGGTGGCTTCGGTCTAGCGATGGCCGAGCTCGATGACGGACGGGTTGTCGTCGCGGGGGTCGTGCCCGGAAGCAAGGCGGCCGAGGCCGGCATCGTCGCTAGCGCGGAAGTGATTTTCTGGGGCGGATTGCCGACCGAGGCCGCCATCGGCGCCATCGATGTGGGCGCTCTCCCCTATAAAATGCTGACGAAGGCCTATGGCGGGGAGAATCCATGGGCGACCGAGGAGCAACATCGCCTGGAACAGTGCAAGCTTCTCACTCGCGGGCCGGTGGGGAAGAAAGTCGTGGTGGAGTACAGGAATCCAGGCGCGAAAGGACTGAACGTCGCGACGCTCGAGGCCGTCGATGATGAGGGAGAGACCTTCCATCTCATCGACTTTGCCGCGAGACCGGAACTCTCGGATAAAATCGACGATCGGATCCTGCCCGAAGGCTATGGGTATATTCTCATCAGGGTGGAGTATGACTTCTCCAATCCGGGATATCCGACGGGGATTTACGAGCGCTTTAAAACTGTCATCGCGCGATTCATGGACGCGAAGGTATCAGGCATCGTCCTCGATTTCCGCGGGAATTACGGCGGCTCCGATCAGCTCGCCGCTGATATCTGCGGCTTTTTCTATCCAGCCACCGCGTTTTATGAAAGACAGGAATACTATGACAAGCGCGACGGGAAATTCATCAGCCTGACGATCGCCGAAAAAGGACCGACGCCGATCATCGACAAAGTTCTCATCGAGCCGCAATCGCCGCGCTTTGACGGTCCTGTCGTCGTGCTCGTCAATCCCGGAACGAAAAGTTCGGGAGAGGGCGTGCCCGCTAATCTTTTAAAGCTGGCGCAAGGCAGGGTGATTGGTTTCAATGGCACAAACGGTTCTTTCGGGATGGTGGGAGGCGAAATAGCGCTGCCCGGCGGCTATAGCATCGGCTATCCATTCGGCAGATCTGTGGATGAGGAAGGGCGGATTCAACTGGATTCGAGGAATGGTGTCGGCGGCGTTGCGCCGGGCTTGAGAGTCCCCAAAACGCTCGACAACGTTCTAGCCCTGGCGGCGGGAACCGATGTCGAACTTCAGTACGCTATAAAATACTTATCGGGGCTTTGAAACAATAGAAAATGTGGCGACTTCGTCGATGCCGCATTATCCGAATTACTCTGAATAAGGTTATTGGAGGTTATGCGATCATGAAGAAATCAGGATTGCCGATTTCTGCGTTGGTACTGGCCTTTTTGCTTATTCCGGCGATGGCTTTCTCCCAATTTCCCGGCGTACCGGCGATTCCTGAGCATCTCAGGCAGGCTGTCGCCATAGCGAGGGAATCCTTGGACCAGGATCTTCGTTCGGAGACTGCCTGCAGCGCCGCGGTCGCTGTCATCGAAGACGGGACGATCGTCTACTCCGAGACCTTCGGCCTCGCGGATCGGGAAAACAAGGTGTCAGTCCGCGCGGACACTCTGTTCAACATTGGCTCCATAAGCAAAGCCTTTACCACCTCGGCCATGATGGCCCTCGTCGACGAGGGAAAGGTCGGGCTCGACGTTCCCGTGCTGCGATACCTTCCGGAGTTCGCGATGGCCGATCCCCGTTTCCAGAATATCACGATTCGAATGCTGCTGAACCATACTTCCGGAATTCCAGGCACCAACTGGGAAAACGGGATGGGCTTCGAAAGCGATCCTGAATACGCGCGCACAACGTTGAAGAAACTTAAGACGCAGCGCCTCAAGTTCGATCCAGGAGCGGTCGCGACCTACTGCAACGACGGCTTTACCCTCGCCGAGCTCGTCATAGAGCGTGTTTCCGGCATGAGTTTTATCGATTGCGTCGCGCAACGTGTACTCTCCCCCCTTGCCATGACGCGTACGGGGCTCAGCATGGGGCTCAGAAAAAGCGAGCCTTCAGCCCTGTATTACGAGCCGGGCACGGGCAAGAGGGAGCCTGCGGAAGTGGTGTCCATCCTGGGCGCGGGGGGAATGGCCTCTACGGCCGAGGATCTCTGCCGCTTCGCCTATTCCTTTTCAGGGGACGGTTCCCAGTTCCTGAGTCCGGAATCGCGCAACGAGATGCTGAAAGAACAGCCCTCCGCCGCTAAACGGCAGAACGCCTCGGCGGGTTGGCCCTATGGCCTCGGCTGGGATTTGGTCGAAAAGTCGCCATTCAAGGAAGCGGGCATTCAGGTGCTGGGCAAGGGCGGCAACACGGGACGTTATACGTCGCAGATTCTGGTCGCTCCTTCGAAGCGAATCGCCATCGCCATCGTGGAAAGCGCCGCCGGGGCACCCGCCGTCATCACCGCCTCCAGGATGCTGGAAGCCGCTCTGCTTGACAAAGGGCAGATGAGCCGGTCCGGGACCGCGCCCGCGCTCGATCCCGCGCGCGAACCCGCCCTTGAGCCCGCGCGCGAAGCCATCCCGCGCGGCTACGCCGAATTCGAGGGGTATTACGCGGCGGGCGGCTATGTCATAAAGCTGGATATAGATTTCGACCGCGACGAACTCTCCGTGCTCATCCTCTACCAAGGGCGCCAGATGCCCCGACCTCCGAGCTTCTACAGCGGCGGCGCCTTCTATTCCAGCGACGGCGACCCTATCCGGTTGGAAAAAATCGATGGCATCTGCTGCTTCCTAACCGAAACGCCCTTCGGCCCCAATGTGGCCGCCCAGCGCCTAGAGGTTCTGGACAATCCCCTGAGTTTGGACACGGAAATCGCGGGCAGGCTCTGGCTGCGCCGAAATATCGGTCCCTACGAAGGCAGATCCCTCGCCTTGTTCAATCCCTTCACGGTATCGAATACGGTGCCGACCCTGCCCGGCTACGTCGATTTCGACGGCATCAAGGAGGTGACCTCGCCCTCCACGGCCACCTTCGTCGCCACCTACGTGCGGGACCAGACGGAACTCTCCCTTGTCGAAAAAGACGGCGAGACCAGGGCATGGCTTTCGTACAAGCTCATGAGCCCGGCGGACGAGGCATTGCGCCTGTCCCGCGGTTTTTCCGCGGTCACGATCGGGAGCGAAGGGCTCAACGAATGGCTCGTCGCCGCGGAAGACCTGACCTTGCAGGTCAGGAAGCCGGGAAGGGGAAGACTTGTCATATACTCCCCCGGTCTCGCGCCCATCTACGACAGCGTTCTGGATACGGGGGACGTGAAAGTCGAAAAAGGATCCCTCATCCAGCTCGCCGGCCTGCCCGGCGACAGGTTCGCCCTCACAGGGCTCACGAAGGAAGCCTGGACCCTCCTCGACACCATGTCCCTATGGGACTTTTCCGATGTGGATGTCTCGCCCGACGGGAAGAAGATAATCTTCACCGCCTCCACTGCATCCACCGCCTCAACCGCCGCGCGGGAGGGAGGTCTATCCAATCCCGTCCCCCGCGTCTACATCGCCGATATCGACGGCAAAAACCCCAGAGCCCTGACGGGCGAGGACGGCCCCAGCTATCACGCGCAGTGGTCGCCGGACGGCAAACGCATATCCTTTCTCTCCTTCCGGTCGGGCAAACTGGAACTCTGGCTCATCGCTCCCGAAGGGGGAGAGGCGGTACAGCTCAGCCACGCGAACGCCGCGGTCTACGCCTACCGTTGGGCCCGGGACGGGGCCTTCATCGGCTATATCGATCCCGATCCCGCGAGCCCCGAAGAAATCCGGGCCGCCCAGGCTATGGAAGATCCCCAGATCGTCGATGAGCAGGAAAAGATGATTCATCTCTGGACGGTGGCGACGGAGCCCGACGCGAAAGGGCTCTATGCGACGAAGAGAATCACCTCCGGCGATTTCTGCGTCTCGAGCTGGGACTTCGCGCCCGACGGCTCGGCCGTTACCTTCGTACGGCAGAAGCGGCTTCTGCCCCTGTATGAATATCCCGGGTTGATCTCCAGGCTCGATCTCAAGAGCGGCATCATCGCCGACCTCGTGCCTTCGATCGAGCGGGGCATCTACAATTCCATAAGCTATTCGCCCGATGGCGAATCGATCGCCTATACGACAAGCCGGTCTTTTTTCACGCTGATGGATGTCTCGGTCCTCCCCGCCGCGGGTGGCACTCCGGTGACCCTAGCCAAGGACCAGAGCCAGAGCGCCTTGTACAACAGCCTAGGTCTCCTCGGCTGGTCGCCCGATGGGGCTTACCTCTATATTTCGAACGCCCGGGGCACGAAGGCGGCGATCACCGCCCTGCCCGTCGACGGCGGCCCCGCGAGGGACATTCTCGTCCGGGGCTATATTTCAGGCGGGAAAATCAATGCCGCAGGCACGGCCATGGGATTGATACTCGAGGACCTGGCCAATCCCTCCGAGGTCTGGGCCGCGGCCATCTCGGGAAAAAACGATATGGAGCCCTGGAAGGTCAGCGCGCTGAATTCCAAAGTTCCCAAGGGGGAAATCTGGGAGTCCAAGGTTGTTGAATGGAAGGCATCGGACGGGCGCGCCATCGAGGGCATCCTCACCCATCCCGCGGGCGCGAAGCCCGAAAACGGATATCCCCTCGTGGTGGAGGCCCATGGAGGCCCTTCCTATTCATTCTTCGAATATTACACAGGCGGGAAAAGCTGGCTCATCTCGCCGGCTGGCGCCCTCGCGTACCAGGGCTTCGCCCTCCTGAGGCCCAATATCCGCGGCTCGGCCGGGTATGGCGCGGAATTCACCTACTCGAATCTCGCCGACTGGGGCGGCGGAGACTTCCAGGACATCCTGGACGGGGTGGACTTCCTCGTGAAGCGAGGCATGGCCGATCCGGAGCGCGTGACGATCATGGGGCAGAGCTATGGAGGCTATATGGCCGCCTGGGCGGTGACCCAGACCGACAGGTTCAAGGCTTCCGTCGTCATCGACGGGATAACCAATCTCGCCAGCGACGCCCTCACCACGGATATTCCCCACTACATGGCCGATAACCTGGGCGGCTTCGTCTGGGACAACCCCGACATCTATCGCGACCGTTCCCCCATTACCCATGTCCGGAACGTGCGCACGCCCACCCTCATCCTTCACGGCATGTACGACGCGAGAGTGCCCCTCGGCCAGGCGCAGGAATTCTACACGGCTTTGAAGCTCCTGAACGTCCCGACGCGGATGATCGTCTATCCCCGGGCTGGGCATTATCCGGGCGAACCGAAGCAGCAGATGGACATGTGGGAACGCGAGATCGAGTGGTTCACGCGGTATAGCGGGAAGTAACGCTATCGGTTTTCTTCAAGGGGAAATTCTCTCTCTCGAAACAAGCGCAGGCAGCTGTCGACAACATCGCTGTCGTAGAGGATGCCCCTGTTCTTCTCGACTTCCTCCAGGGCGGCATCGATGCCCAGCGCGGGACGATAGGGACGATACGAAGCCATTGCCTCCACGACATCGGCGACGGCCAAAATCCGGGATTCCATGAGCGTTTGATTCCCGGTCAACCTGTTCGGATAGCCTGACCCATTCATCCGTTCATGATGCTCGAGCACGATGCGCGCGATAGGCCATGGGAATTCTATATCCTTCAGGATGTCGTACCCTGCCTGAGCGTGAATCTTGATCAGCTCGAATTCAATCGCCAGCAATTTCTTGGGTTTCGTGAGAATCTCGGCGGGAACGGAAACCTTGCCGAGATCGTGAATCGATGCAGCCAGGCGAAGTCCTTCGATTCGATCTTCGGGAAGACCCATCTCAAGGGCGATGGACTGGGCAAGATTTGACACGCGGCTTTGATGGCCCGCCGTATAAGGATCTCTCGCTTCCACGGTCGCGGAAATGGCATGGATCGTCGCGCCCAAGGCTTCCCGCAAACGTTCGGTGCTCAACTGTCGGTCGGTGATATCTTCGCAGAATCCTTCGTAATGCAGGATTTTCCCATTGTTGTCGCGAACGGCATGCTGATCTATCGATACCCAGATGACTTTTTTGTCTTTTCTTCGGTATTGACATATAAAACCCTTCACCGCTTCGCACTCGTCGATTTCCTTGAGCAGCTTTTCGCGAGCCTCGGGGTCAACGTAAATATCGCGTGCCATGTTCTTGATGTTCGATATGAGCTCTTTAGGGGATTTGAAGCCCAACATAGTCGCCATGGCCTTGTTAGCGGTCAGGAATTTCCCGGTTTTATTCGACTGGAAGATACCTTCCTGGGCATTGTCGAAAATATTCCTGTATTTCCCTTCGGTTCTGAACAACGCCTCCGTCAACCGCTTCGCCTCCAGGATTTTCCAAACGGAATCCATCAACAACGTCAACTGTCGTACATCCGAACTGTTATAATCGGTTGACTTGTTCGCCACTCCCGCCACGGCCACGATCCGATCGCCAGAGAATACTGGAACCGTCAAGTACTTGTGGATACGCGCATGACTCTCTGGATAGCCTTTTTTCAGAGGATGAGGCGATTGGAAATCATTGACGATGATGGGCTTGGCTTGCCTTACCGCCTCGCCCCAAATCCCTGTCGTGTTGAGCTGAGAGGTTGTCGGCGAGTCGCCGATGCCGCATTCCCTTTTTACTCCCTTCGACCAGGTATTGAGGGTAAACTCTTTGCGTTGATCATTGTAAAGGTAGATATACCCGAGCATGCTGTCCGTCAGCTCTATCGCTTCTTCAAGGGCGAAGTCGAGAAGCGATTGGATCGATTTGGCCTTATGCTGAGCTATTCGCAAAAGACCTTCCAGCCTCGCCTCGTTTCGGAGGATTTCCTCCTCGTTTCGCTTGCGTTCGGAGATGTCGCGCGAGACGCCATGCAATCCGATTATCGTTCCCTTCCCGTCGCGGATAAAGGCGATATTCATCGATACCCAGAAGGTACTGCCATCGGCGCGAAGGCTTTTGACTTCCAGGCGACGAGAACGTGCTTTATCGACGCCTGGGTCCTTCTCCTTTTCAAGTTCCTCGGTTAATGCCATTCGTACTTGCTCGAGCGAATCCGTAGGGAACCTTTCCTCCAGGGACCGGCCCATATAAATTTCCGCGGACTCTCCGTACATCTTTTTTGCCGATGGACTGATATAGGTAATTTTAAGGGCCAGATCCGAAGTCCAGACCACATCGGCGATAGTCTCGGTGATGAGCTTATACTTCTGCTCGCTTTCCCGAAGCGATTGCTCGGCCTTTTTATACTCGGTAATGTCCTGGTTCACTCCATAGGTTTTGAGTGTTTTCCCCTCGGCATCCTTGACGATGTAGATGCGTACGGCTATGTCTCCCGCCGTCCCGTCCTCGTAGAGCATTCGATGTTCTATCTGACTGCTGAAATGAGGATCCTTGGTATCGATGGCTTTCTGCGTTTCTTTCGCCACGATGGCGATATCGTCAGGATGTACGAACCTTCGCGCATAATCGGCCGACTTCATTGTATATCCGCCGATCTTTTCGGTCGTCGTCTTGAAAAGCTTATAGAATTGTTCGTTGAAGGTGAAAAGATCGCCGGGAACATCATAGACCCAATGACCCAAGTGAGCGATTTCGAGGGCGTTGGAAAGCTGGGCTCTGCTGGCCTTGAGCTCTTCGAGGACTTTTCTGTGTTCTTCCCTGACTACTTTTTCCTGGAGTTCCCTTTCCACGGCGGGAACGAGACGCTGGAGATGGCCCTTCATGATGTAGTCATGGGCTCCCGCCTTCATGGCTCCGATCGCCGTCTCTTCCCCGATCGCTCCCGAGACGATGATGAAGGGAATATCCAGAGCGGTCTCCCTTAAAAGCGCGAGGGCTTCCATTCCGCTGAATTGGGGAAGTTTATAATCGGAAACCACGCAATCCCAGGCCGATTCCTTCAGCGCCGAACGCATGGCGACCGCCGTATCTATGCGTTTGAAAACCAGCTCGTAGCCGCCCTCCGCCAGCGCGTGTTGGATTAAAGCGGCATCGTCCTCGGAATCTTCGATATTCAAAACGCATAGCATTCTTCCCATCGATAGCACCTGCCTCGCTTCAATATACTGACTATTGTCGCTGGACTGTAATTCTGTCGAGGTTTAGAATGGATTCAACATGAATGGAAACCACCCCGTCCGAATTGTGCTCCTCGCGCTGGCGGCCTTGTTTGTCGTCGCTTCGCTGCCGGCGCAGACTGCGCTGACCGAATCGCAGGCGTATAAAAAAGCGGAAGAATACCTGCTTCTTCATTTCCAGAATGAATTCATGAAAACCGAGGATTTCAAGGAAAGGTTCGGTGAGATCGCATGGGAAGAGATTTCGCAGGACGTGATGGATTCCATGGATTTTGTGCGCGACAGGAAGGCGGAAAAAAATCTGTACCAGGATAAATCATACGCCTTTATCGGAGACATGCTCGAATTCGAAATATTGATCGACAGGATTGTGCTGGACAAGATTACTGGCGAACTGCAGGACATTGAGATCATGTTCTGGTGAACGCATTGTCGGAATGGCAGGATGAATCATCAGTTACTGAGTTAAAAAGCCGCCACCTCTGGCGGCTTTTAATTGTTGGGCTGAATGGGCTGCCTGACTAACGTTGACGCTACCCGATTGATCCCAAAAATACATTAAGCCTTCGAAAATATCGGCATATTCGCCACATTGTTCAGGATACCTTTACGGATCGAAAGTTGTGTTCTTCTCTTCCAGAGGGTGACAAATTGTCACAATCTGGAAGCGTCAGATTTGCTCTCCGTAGCCCTCGAGCGCCTCTTTTATGTATCGATCGAAGTCCGATTCAAAGAGACCATCCTGGACAATGCGGAACTTTTCAAACTCGCTTTCGGCGAAGATTTTAGCAACTTCCTGGCTCACCTTGCCCGGGCTGTCCAGGATTTCGCGCTCATTGAATTGGAGAAAAGCGTTTAGTTTTTTTGCCCAATCTTTCATCGTCATGGGTATTTTGTGGTTGGCCTGATCCTCGGCGTAGTCCAGGTACATAGTGACGATACGACTGAGGGAATCAAGTTCATCTTTCGTCAGATAGTTTTTCGCGATGATGACATCGGGCTTGAGAATTTTTCCTTCAGGCGCATTCTTCCAGCTGGTCAAACCCATGTGGTCTTTGGAATTGTCTGCCCGATCCACGATGAGTTCAGCCGCCGTTTGACCGTGAATGGCGAAATGCAGCTTGTTCTGAATTGTGGCGAAGAAGGTTCGAGTGGTTTCGGCATTCTTATTGTAATCCATCGCGGTCGAGTAGATGTCGGTGATCTTCTGATAGAACATGCGTTCGCTGGCTCTGATCTCACGGATTTCGGCCAGCAAGTCGTCGAAGTATTCCTTGCTCAAGAAGGCGCCATTTTTGAGACGTTCTTTATCCAACACATAACCGCGGAGGGCGAAATTCCTTAGGACGCCAGTGGCCCATTGGCGGAACTGAACAGCCTGGGCGGAGTTGACGCGGAATCCGACGGCGATGATGGCGTCGAGATTGTAAAATTCCACGTTCCGACTTACTTCGCGGTCACCTTCTTTTTGAACTATTCGGAATTTCCGAATAGTTGTTTTTACGGATATTTCTTTTTGAAGAAATAGATTGTTGAGATGTTCATTGATAGTCGGGACTGTAACATCGAAGAGGGTAGCCATCAATTTCTGGGTTAACCAAACAGTACCGTCTTCAACTCGGACTTCGATGCCATTTTCTCCGCCTTGCCGAGTAAAAATCAGAAACTCGGTAGTGCTGTTTCGAATTTGCAGCTTCTTCTCACTCATGCCAACCTCCGACAACTCACCAGTACCTACCTTTTCCATCGGCGGCTTTCATCATGAGCCAAAAGTATGCGATTGTTCTTCCGTCATGTTCCAGCCTCTATCCTGCGAGAAATCATATTCTCTCCATAGAATGAACGTCCGCCGGTATCTTGCTTACATCAAGCTCGCCCTTGAAGGCGCGCTGGCTCAAGCTTCCGTAGAGATTTTCCAGTTCGGCGAAGCTCTGGGTATATTTTAATTTTATGGATTCGACTTTTTCAACTATGGCTGCGAATTGGTTTTGGAGTTCAATGGGTGGCTTTCGTATTTTCGTTTCTTTTATTAACCCAAGATTTAGGCCATTCATTATTGCACCGCGGTTTTTGCTGGCAAATTGCTTTTGGATAAATGGGCTTGAATGTATTGAATAGGCTAAAAAGACTGGATTGGCATTATTTCTGTCTAAAGTAATCGCCGCAAGATGCTTTGTGTTAATTGCTAAAGGTATATCTTCTGGTATTACTGCGGCTCTGCCGATAGTCCCCATGATGGTAATTATCACATCTCCAGGAAAGACCTTATAAGAACTTAGTTCTTGATATTTCTCTAAGGTAATGAAGCGTCGTTGATCCCACGCAAATTTGTTTTGTACGGCATTATCGATTCCCAATACCGCAACATCACCGGAAGTAGTAAACTCGTCGTGGAGCAGATTTGATCCGAAAGGTCCTGTTCTCATTGCTCCTTTATGATGAGCGGCCAATTCTTTGATCTCCGTAAGAGGCCAAGCTGCAAAGTCTCTATTCGCTGGATAAAACATTTCCAGAAACGTACTCTTCAACAGCTCATCCAGCGTCTTGATGCTCTCTTTGCGTTTGGCAATCAGGTTTTCCGCGCGGGTAAGGATAGTGGCGATGCGGATTTGGTCATCGAGGTGAGGCAAGGGAATCTTCAAGTCGGCAAGAGATTTAGAATTAAGGGTAATACCCATTACAGCCTGATTACCACCCACAAATTTGATGTTTTTTAATGCATGATATAGAAAATATGGATTTAGGCTTGATACGTTTTTAATTACCAATCCCGCTATTGCTTCATTCGTGTATAGATCAGTCCCTGCAAACGAAAGTTTACCAATACTTAGTTTGAAACTTAATAATAATGTCCCTTTAGGAATTATCCTACATCGTAGAGTTTTTATTGCTTTATCGGTAATCTCTTCTTTCGTTGAGGTAATAATCTTGCTTTTCATATCAGAAATTGAAACCCATTTATGACCTTTACCCCAATAATCGCCTACGCTTCTTGAAGGGGTTCGTCCTATTAGAATTTCACATACTTCTGATAATTGTCTTTTTTTCATATCAGCAATTCCTGCAGCTCGCTCAACTCCTTCTCAATCTCGCTCTCCATCACTTTAAGTTTTTCCAGAATCACGGCCGGTGTTTCATAGGCCACTTCCTCGAAGACATCCTCTTTGTACTTGCTGATCGAGAGGTCGTAATTTTCGGCGACGATTTCGGCCTTGGGCACGAAGAAGAATTTGGCTTTGCGGTCGCTTTCGATTTTAGGGTCGCGATATTTGAACTGGCTGACGATGTCCTGTAAATCCCCGTTGCCTTCGAGCTTGGTTCGTTTGTCGTCCAGGCTGTAGCCGTCGCTTTGCATGTCGTAGAACCATACATTTTCGGTTTCGCCGCCCTTGGTGAAGACGAGGATGGCCGTGCTGACGCCGGCGTAGGGCTTGAAAATCCCGCTGGGCATGGAGATGACCGCCTTGAGTTCGCACTTGTCCACCAGGCTTTTGCGCGCCTGCACGAAGGCCTTGCCACTTCCGAAAAGCACGCCCTGAGGGACGATCATGCCCGCCGTACCGCCTATCTTCAGAAGATGATAGATCTGCTCCACGAAAAGAAGCTCGGTCTTGGTGGTGCCGAGCGTCAGCGTCTCGTTGATGTCGCCCTTGTCGATGCTCCCCGTGAAGGGCGGATTGGCCATGACGATCTGGTATTGATTGCTCTCGGTAAAACTTTTGCTCAAGGTGTCTTTGTAGTCGATGTGGGGATTGTCCACCCCGTGCATCATGAGGTTCATCAAACCCAGACGCACCATGGTCACATCGATATCGTAGCCGTAGAGACTGTCGTTCAGGATGGTACTGACCTTCCTGTTCAGCAGGCTGCTCACCGAATTGCGGATGAAACCGTCTTCATCGGGTGTAATCCTGTCTTTTTTCTTATCGAGCTGCGTCACCATGTACTGATACGCGCCCAAGAGGAAGCCGCCGGTTCCGCAGGCTGGGTCGGCTATACGGTTTCCCAGTTGTGGCTCCACTAGTTCGACGATGAGCTTGATGATATGGCGAGGCGTCCTGAACTGCCCGTTCTTGCCGGCCGTGGCGATTTCCGACAGAAGCATTTCATACACATCGCCCTGGATATCTTGGAAAGTCTGCCCGCCTTTCTGGGCGTCCTTGTCTATCTCATCAAAGATTTCGTCTATTGTGGATATGGCCTCGTAGAGGAGACTCGGCTTCGGGATGATGAAAACGGCGTTCTTCATATAATGAGTGAAGGGAGACTCGTCGCCGTTCAGGGTTTTTAGGAAGGGGAATACCTTCGTCTGCACATGATTGAGCATTTCCTCGGCCGGCATCCTCTTGAAGTAACTCCAGCGCAGAGTTTTCCTATCCACCTTTTGATCCGTTCCCGGTATGGTGAATTTGCCCGAGAATTTGGAAATGTACTTCTCTTCGGTAAACTTGGCGTCAGCCATTCGTTTCAGATCCAAGTCATCCAGGCGCTTCATGAAAAGGAGATAGGTAATCTGTTCGATCGCCGTGAGGGGGTTGGCTATGCCCCCTGCCCAAAATTTGTCCCAGAGCTGGCTGATCTTGCCCTTGATCGCCGAATTGTTCTGCAGCATTTTATGCGGCCACCTTTTTTGTCAGTTCGATAATTTCCCTGATTTCGGACTCCGTGAAAAGCCCCCGGATGCCCTGGGGATGGATCAGGGTAAAAGGTGATTCTATCAGGTCTTGTTTCCGCACCTGCTCTTTTTCAAGAATAAAGTCCTTCAACAGCACCAAAAAATCTAATTGACGTGACGACAAATATGAATGTTCATGGATGAACTGGTCAAAAGCCTTCTCGACCGTTTCCGGGAAGCTTTCCAGAATCTCGAGGCCGAGGATGTGCCTGATGAACTGTAGAAACCTGGCTTTGCGGTTGTGATAGACATTCTTGAGCAGGTCTTCGGTGATATGGGGATGCTCATCGTGCAAAAGCGTGGCCAGTTCCTCGGCTTCCGCCGCGCTTATTTCCTGGCCGAGTTTAATCTTCTGCAATATAGGATTGCTCAAGGTCAATTCCATGATAAGTTTTTCGACCATCTCGCGGTATTTCGAGACGCTCACCGCGGAATACTCAGGCCCGAATTCCACCATTTCCTTGGTTTTCACCAGGTCGGTGAAGTCGAATTTGGCTGGTCCTAGTAGCTGATTCCCGTCATCCCGGAACTTCATCAACGTTGACAGCTTTTCATCCAATTCATCAAAGGTTCCATCGTCGGCCAGAGACCAGAAATGAGCCGTCTGGGCAATTTTGATGATCGCCTCCTCCCTGGCCACGGTGTTGACCGAAAGGGGGAGCTCTCCAATCATTTCGACAATGTTGTCCTTGAGCGTTTCATACTTTTCCTTTTCATCCGCGAGCTTGGCCAAAGATGTTTCAAGGAGGTCTTTGCGAAAGCGCAAGGCCTTGAAATCGGTTTGCGACACTGTTCTGAAAAGCGGCTTTATCGTCGTTCGCAAAAACTCGATTTTTTCGTGAGTCAGGCGCGTCCAGAAGTTTTCGTCCACAATTTTCCCGAGATCGGCGGCCGCTTCCTGGATCAGCACCGAGTTTGCGGGCAGCTCTTCTATCTGCTTTCTAAGCTTTCCTATTTCCTTTTCCGCGATCTGCAAGCTCTGTATATCGATCGCTTTTTCGATCTTATCCAGCCTGAGACCCACGAAACGAACGGGAAGGGGAATCTGCGCGATGGCACTTTTCCCTTCGGGATTAAGCTTGAAGTATTCGAAGTTGTCCCAGCAATCCAGAATGAGGAATACATCCTTTTGGGTGCACCAGGGCTTAATCTTTTTAGGCTCTAAAAGACGAGTACCGCGTCCGATCATCTGCCAGAACTTGGTATATGAATAGACGGGCTTAGCAAATACCAGATTCACGATTTCATGGATATCTATGCCGGTATCCAGCATATCGACGCTCAAGGCTATTCGTGGCATGTCATTTTTCTTGAATTGAGCGAGTAGGCCGCTTGGGCCATAGACTCGCGAGTCATCGGACACCAAGACTTTCGCCAGCTCTCCACGATATTCGGGATAGAGCGCGTCGAATATCTGTTCGATCCTCCAGGCATGGGACATGGAAGAACAGAAGAATATGGTTTTACCGGGAAGCACGCCGTTCGAATCCTTTATCGATTCTTCCATGAACTCCTTGACGATGAGCGCGTTCGTGCCGCGGTTGATGACGGTTTTCTCTATCTCGGTGCCTTCGAAATTGATTTCCTCGACTTCTTTGCCTTCCAGGATCAGTTTTTTCTGATCTTCCAGGGAGATGGTCCTTTTGCTGATTCCTTCATCCTGAAATTTGGTGTGAATTTTCATCACCTGGAAATTGCAGAGATAGGGCGGGACGTGGTTGACCGCTTCCTCATAGGTGTAGGCAAAGGTTGGCAGCCCGTCGTCGCAGTTGAAAAGCCTGAATGTATTGTGATCGATGATATCCGTCGGCGTCGCCGTGAGTCCAAGGCTGATTGCCTTGAAGTAATCCAGCACCTCGCCATAGGTGTTGTAGATGGAGCGATGGCTTTCATCGATGACGATCAGGTCGAAAAAATGCGGTGAGAGTGTATTCGCTTCATCCCTGATAATATTGAGCATCGTCGGATAGGTGGAAACATAGATACGGCGGTCTTTGGTTATGAGCTTTTCGCCTTCCTTGGGCCAGCGCGGCTCATTGGGCAGATGCTCCTTGAAGGCATTAAGCCCCTGGTCCCGAAGAGCGATTCTATCCACCAAAAATAAAACCCGTTCAACATATCCCGCCCGCATGAGCGCGTCGACGAGGGCGATGCAGGTTCGGGTTTTCCCTGTTCCGGTGGCCATGACAAGGAGGAAATTCCGCCTTTTCTTCTCAATTCCTTCCATCACCGAACGGATGGCGTGAATCTGATAATCGCGCCCGGCTATTTCGGTATTGATGAATTCATCGGCCAGGGGTTTTCTTCGTTCCCGAAGATTCCTGAATCGCTCCAAATCGTCCAGCGTCGGGAAACCAACGACTTTTCGGGGCGGATAATTCTCCAGGTCCCAATAATAAATCTCGTAGCCGTTGGTATAGAAGCAGAACGGCAATTCTCCGCCATGCTGGTCTTTAATATGGTAACAATACTGCTTCGCCTGCTCGCGCCCGACCTCAGCGTCTTTGGATGTCTTTTTCGCCTCGACGACAGCCAAAGGGCGCGCATCCCTTCCGATGAGAACATAATCGCTGAACTGATGGCCTTCGTAGGGAGTGCGCGGCTCAGCGACGGCTTCCGGCAATGGAACGGATATATCGAATTCTTTCGATACCTGGCTCAGGTTGTCCACATCCCAGCCCGCGGCTTTCAGCTTCTTGTCGATAAGTTCTTTTCTGGTATCGGCTTCGTTCATGGTGTTATCAATTCCGTGAGATCCTTGTTTTTATTTTTCCAGTCATCAGTCAAGCACGGAGCGCCTGGGCAGTCAAGGAATTTCCCGAAGGGATCTTTTTTCTTGACAGGAGTCCGAAGCGCGGCAAATATGACACTGGCAAAAAACTCCATATAAAAAAGGGCTTGAGCCCTTTCGTTGGACTACAGGTCACAGGATGCGCGGAATGGGAATCATGGACGGGAAAAAACCGAGTCTGCGGGAAAAATTGAGGGCGAGAAAGATCGGAAGACCGCCGCTGGTCCCTTATTTGGCGCTGGGGTACATCTGGAAGCTGCTGTTCGAGAAGAAACTCAACGTCCGCTACGATTATAAAATCGACCTCAAGGACTACCGAAAGGGTCCCTATATCGTCGTGAGCAATCACGCGTCCCGCCTCGACTATATCTATACCGGATGCGCTTTCCTGCCATATAGGCTGAACTATGTCGCGGGCTACAACGAATTCTTCAGGTCGCATCTGGCCTTCATTTTCAGGATGCTGCAGATAATTCCCAAGAAGAATTTCACGCCCGACCTCTACACGATCAAGGAAATGCACAGGATCATCGACGGGGGAGGCAAGGTCATCATTTTCCCCGAAGGGATGAGCTCTATTGGCGGCGGCAACCAGCCCTGCGCCATCGGTTCGGGCAAAATGCTGAAGCATTTCGGCGTGCCTGTCCTCGTGACAAGAATATCGGGCGGCTATCTCACGAATACCAAGTATTGCCTGGATGAACGTCACGGCAAGGTCGAGGTCGTCATCGATAAGCTTTTCGAGCCCGAGGAGCTCGAAAAAATGACCGAAGAGGAAATCGAGGATAGGCTGCATAAAGCCATACGAAATGACGATTACGCCTGGAACAAGGCGGCGCGCGTGAAGTTCGACGGCAAGGGCCGGATGGCTCACAACATGCATCATCTCCTGTACTGGTGCCCGAAATGCGGCGCCGAGTTCGCGATGAGCGGCTCCGGCGACGTCATAAAGTGCCGCGCCTGCGGCAACGGCGCCACGGTGAACGATTATTACGATCTGATTCCGCTGGACGATACCTGCGTGATTCCCGAAACCCCGAAAGTCTGGTTCGACCTGGAGCGGAAGAAGGAATACGGAGAACTGCTGAAGGACGGCTACGAACTTCGGGAAAACGTAAAGCTGGGTGTTCTGCCCGGCTTTGAGTTCTTGAAGGACCAGAAGACCTCGGAAATCGTCGGCGCGGGCCAGCTGAGGCTCGACAGGCAGGGGTTGCACTACGACGGCACGAGGGATGGCGGGCATTTCGAGATACATATGCCGCCCGCCCTGCTGCCGACTTACGGCATGTGCACCGACGTGACTTTCTTCTCGACGTATTACAGGGACGAGTACTTCGAATTCATACCCGAGCGCGAATCCACCGCCAAGTGGCTGTTGGCCACCGAGGAGAACCATCGTCTCTCGGGCGGCAAGTGGCGGGCGTTGTAGGGGGTTTTGTCCGCGGGAAAAGTTTTCGTTCAGCTATTTTTGCCGTTTTTCCATCGATAGTTCTTCTATGCAGTGAACGAATTCGCGCTTGAGATCCTCGTCCAGGGATTCGATCGCCGCCTTTCGGTTGCGGCCGAAGGTCGAGAGGCGCTCGGTGGCGGGAATCGGTTCACCGACGATGACGGTCGCGCGCTTTCCCTTAATGCCGACGCGATCACTTATGTTGCCGCCTTTAAGGCGCGATATGAGATCGTAATAGTTCTGGGCGGTTTCGATATACCTTTCGAGAGGATCGTCTTCTCGCAGGCGCTCGAAGTCCAGGTAATACGCGAGGTCGACCAGTTCCATGTGGCGCGAAACATACCAGGCTTCTCCGGCGACGCGGTCGGCCAGGGCTTTTTGGAGGCCGGGAAGGGTTTTGGGATCGGGAAGGTCTTCGCGGAAGATCCTGTCCCAGCCGGTCTGCCGGATCTTGTAGACGCGTCTGATCATGTCGCCGTCGGGTGTGAGGTGGAAGGCTTTTTCGGCTGTCGAGAGGGCGGCGCCGCAGAGGTCGTCGAGCCGCTCCTTTCTGGAGGGATTCCCCGGGCGGGGAAGGGTCGCTGCGTAAAAACGGGTGTAATGGCGTTCGGCGGCCTCGAGGATGGCGTCGGCGGCCGCCGAAAGGCGGCTGAAGCGCGAACCAAGCCGCGATGTCCCGGCGACTGGGGCGTCGGCCGTCCCGCTGGCAGTCCCGGTGGCCGGCGCGGCGATGCCGCATTCCTGCTCAATCGTCTCGATGAGGCGGTCGAGCCGTTTTTCGGCTTCCTTGTCCCATCGATGATGGATGGAAATGGGTAGAATCACCACCTTTTCGCCGCGCTTTTCCCTCGCGAGGTCGGCCGCGCACCACGCGCAGATGTGGGAAGTGCCCGACTCGAGGCGGGGGAGTCCATCGCTCGTGTAGGAAACCTGGCCTTCTGGCGCCAGGGCGAGCGGGTAATCGCCGTCCTTCATCAGCGAGCGTATCAGCTCGACGCTGCCGGCGTCGAACTTGGTATGGTAGACGGGAACCGCTCCCGAGCGGGGGAGTATCCATCGCTCGAAGGCGCCGGCCCAGAGGGGCACTTCGTAGCCATGGATGAAATGGGCATGCGGCTTTCGCGCGAGATGGACTCCCTGTTTTCTGGCTTCTTCGCCGACAAGCCTGCCGATGACGTAGGCCATGAGCTGGGCCTCGTCGCCGTAAGGGTGTCGGAAGGCGATGATGAGGCGGGTTTTCATGTCGAAGAAATCCCTGTAGGCGTCCACGATCCGTTCCGCGTGCCTCAGCTCGACGGAGCGGAAGCCGAGAGCGGCGCGGAGGTAGAGGGGCGAGATGAACTTGAAAAATGAGACGATGGCCGGCCTGACTCCTGACGGGGCGAGGTTCCGCCTGGACCGGGCGGCGGCGATCGGTTTCGGGATCACAGGAGGGGAATGCCGGCGGCAAGGCAATCCTTGCGCATATCTTCGGGCCAGAGCCCTACCTGAATTTCGCCGATATGGGCTTTCCTTAGAACGTACATGCAGAGCCTCGACTGGCCGATCCCGCCGCCGATGGACAGGGGCAGGCTGCCTTCGAGAAGGCGTCGGTGGAAATAGAGATTTTTTCTCGATTCCTGGCCGGTCAGGGCGAGCTGTCGTTCCAGGGCGGCGGGATCCACGCGGATGCCCATGGAGGATATCTCGAATGAGGCTCCAATGATGTCGTTCCATATGATGATGTCGCCGTTCAGGCCCTTGAAGCCGTCGGCCGTGGGCGTGCTCCAGTCGTCGTAGTCGGGGGCGCGCTTGTCGTGCGGCATTCCGTCGGCCAGGTTCCCTCCGATCCCGATGAGGAAGATGGCGCCGTACTCTTTCGCGAGGGCGTCCTCGCGCTGCTTGGGGCTCAGGCTCGGGTAGCGTGCGAGGGCTTCCTCGGCATGGATGAAGGTGATCTCGTCGGGCAGATCTATGGGGAGGGCCGGGTAGAGGTCGTGCATGCGGAATTCCAGGCGCTTTATGGCCGAGTAGATCCGCTTGACGGTGGCCTTGAGGAAGCCCAGCTTGCGTTCGGAGTCGTCGATGACGCGTTCCCAGTCCCATTGGTCGACATAGAGCGAGTGGATGGGATCCAGATCCTCGTCGGCGCGGATGGCGTTCATGTCCGTATAGATTCCGAAGCCTTTCTTGAAGCCATATTCGGCAAGCGCGAGGCGTTTCCATTTGGCGAGGGAGTGGACGATTTCGGCTCTCGCGTCTCCCATGGCCTTGACGGGGAAGGCGACGGCCCGTTCCGTCCCGTTCAGGTCGTCGTTTATTCCCAGACCCGCGAGCACGAAAAGGGGAGCGGTCACCCGGGTGAGCTTGAGTTCGGTGGCGAGGCTGAGCTGGAAAAAATCCTTTATCTCCATGATGGCGCGTTCGGTTTCCCTGACGCCGAGGAGAGGTTTATACCCCGCGGGATAGCTGTAGCGCATGTATCCTCCTGAAAGGAATATAGTCGGGGAAAAGGCCGTACATGTCAATGAAGGCGTTCGATGGTATATATAGGAAAGCCGTGGTACAATGGCGCAAATAGCATCTACCTTAATTTTCCCTTCGAGAGGCTGGATACATCATGACCGAATCCAAGATCGTGGCGATATTGCCCAATAGCATCATTGTCGAAAAACTGCGCCAGGTGCAGCTGCGGTCGGGTTTCGACTTTCCCGTCTACCAGAAACAGGTGGGCGACGCGCTGGAACTGGCCAGGAAGTGCATCGACGAGGGCGCCAAGGTGATCATAAGCAGGGGGCTCACCGCGACCTACCTGCGCAATTATCTGGACATTCCCGTCGTCGAGGTGGAATACGATTTCTTCCAGTTCGCCTACGCCCTGCGGAGCGCCCTCGAGTTTTCCGATAATGTGGCGATCGTCGGTTTCATCGATGCGTACAGGCTGGCCGAGCGCGCCATCGAGTTCGTCGCTAAAAAAGGCGAGCAGGTGCGAGTCAGCATCCTTTCGGATGCCGCCTATGTGGAGCAGAAGGTCAGGCAGCTGGGCGAGAGCGGTGTCGGGGTTTTCATCGGCGGGAACACGGTGGTTCTGAACGCTTTCAAGCAGGGGTACCAGGGCGTCTATGTCGAGCCCGACGACAAGGTGCTCGAGGCTGCCGTGGCGAAGGCGGTATACGAGCTCCGCATTTATCTTGACAGGGAAGAAAAGTACGAAATGATCCAGGCCATCCTCAATTGCGCCTCGAACGGCATTTTCGCCGTGGACAGCCAGGGCGCCATTTCCGTGGCCAATCCCCTCGCGCGCAAGTATTTGCAGATTACCGGCGCCGATGGTTCCGGCAAGTCCATAAAAGAGCTTCTGCCTCAGTCGAAACTGCTCAGCACGATCGCGACCGGCCAGCCCGCCGCCGACGATTTCATCAGCATCGGGAATGTGGAGCTTGTTATGAACTCGGCCCCGGTGATCGTGGACGGGGAGATCATGGGAGCGGTGGCGACGGTCCAGGAAGTGGGGCAAATCCAGGACCTGGACCGCAAGATCAGAAAAAAGATGCTTCATAAGGGTCATACCGCCCAGAAAACCTTCGCCGACATTATCGGATCGAGCGCGGTGATGAGGGAATGCAAGAAGGTGGCGCAGAATTTCGCCAGGGTGGACAGCACGATTCTGATTCTCGGGAAAACGGGCACGGGCAAGGAAGTTTTCGCGCAGAGCATACACAACGCGAGCAGGAGGGCAGCCAATCCTTTCGTGGCGGTGAACTGCGCCGCCTTGCCTTCCAGCCTGCTCGAGAGCGAGCTTTTTGGCTATACGAAGGGTGCCTTCACCGGCGCGCGCAACGAGGGGAAGGCGGGCATTTTCGAACTGGCCCATACGGGTACGATTTTCCTGGACGAGATCAGCGAGATTCCGCCGGATGTGCAGGCCCGCCTTCTCCGCGTCGTTCAGGAAAAGGAGATTACCCGCATCGGCGACGACAAGGTCATTCCCGTGGACCTGCGCATTCTGGCCGCCACCAACCGCGATCTTTTGAAAGAGGTCAGGGAAAACCGGTTCAGGGAGGATCTTTATTATCGATTGAGCGTCCTGGAACTTCATCTTCCCGAGCTGTCGGAGCGGCGGGAGGATATTCCGGATCTCGTGCGGCATTTCGTGAAGACTATCTGCGCCAACGCATCGCTGCCGCCCGTCCGCGTGACCGAGGATGCCCTGGCGACCCTCCAGAACATGACGATGAACGGCAATGTCAGACAGCTCTGCAATATCGTCGAAAAGGCTCTCGTCATCTCGAATTTCGGGACTTTTAACGGCGAATGTCTGGCCAAGACGGTGCGCGTCCATGAGAGCGGCGGCGAGGCCGCACGGGCCGCCGCAACGACGCGGACCGCCGCTTCGGCGCCGATGGGCAGCACTATCGTGGCCATGGAGCGCGACATGATCGTCCAGGCGCTGGAAGACTGCGGCGGAAACAGGGTGGCCGCGGCCAAGCGGCTCGGTATCAGCTCGACGACGCTCTGGAGAAGGCTGAAGGAGATGGGACTCTGCCCTTGATGAGGAATATTTCAATTTGAAATATTCAATATGAAATAGTGATTTCATATTGAAATGTAGCGATTAATAAATTCTAAAATTATCGATAACCATTCGTGATTTTAAATATATTCGGGACATATAATTATCGGTTGAAAAATTTGACATTAAATATTGCCAGGTTTTGGCACGTATCCTGCTAATACTATCATATATGATACTCAAGGATTTTTTATGCCGAAAACCCTGACCCTCGCGGGGCCATACCCCGAAGAGGTGTTCGGGCTTCTGAGAAAGGAACTCCCTGAATCGCTGAACATCAGGGTTGTGAAGGACCAGGCCTCTCTCGACAGTCTCAACGATATGGAATTCGTGATCCTGAGGACGCTCAGGATGGATGGCGCCCTGATCGAGGCCAATCCCTCGCTCAGGCTGATTCAACGCTGGGGCGCCGGCTTCGACACGGTGGACATAGAGACGGCTGGCAGGCGAAACGTGCCCGTGGCGGTGGCCTCCGGCGTGAATTCCAACGCCGTCGCCGAACACGCTCTTCTCCTCATGCTGGCTTCCTATCGCCATCTGACGGCGCTGGACGCCTCCACGAAGAAGGGCGGCTGGGACAGGACAACCTTTGCCTCCCAGTCATTTATGGTCAGCGACAAACTGGTCGGTCTTCTCGGCTGCGGGGCGATTGGCAAGTTGGTGGCCCAGAAGGCAGCCGCTCTTGGCGCTTATGTCCAGTACTACGACGCTTTCCGTCTGCCCGCCGAGGAGGAAAAACGCCTTCATCTTAGTTATGTCGATTTCGGTACCCTCCTGGAGACGAGCGATATCCTGAGCCTCCATCTCCCACTCATTGAGAGCACGAAGCTCATCATCGGGGAGAAGGAACTGGGCAGGATGAAGAAGGGCGCGGTACTGATCAACACCTCGCGCGGCGGTCTCATCGACGAGGCCAGGCTCGCGGCGGCACTGGAGGATGGAAGGCTCATGGCCGCGGCTCTGGATAGCTTCTCGGAGGAGCCTTATCCCGCCGACGGCCCGCTCCTCGGCGTCGATAACCTGATCATGACGCCTCACATCGGAGGAACGGTCGTGGACCTCACCCTCCCGATGGTAAGAAAGGTGGCCGAGAATGTCATGCGCGTCCACGAGGGGCAGCCATTGCCCAAACGGGACCTGGTCAACGCCGCTTGGTGCGGCTACCCCGTCGCCTGAAGCAAGGATACATAAAATGAAAAGAGATTATTTATCGTTCGCCTGTTCCATCATTCGGGGAGGCACGAGCAAGGGCCTCTTCCTGAAGGGAAACGAACTGCCCGAGGCGGGCGAGCTGCGCGACAAGATTATCCTGAGGCTTCTCGGCAGCCCTGACCTGCGCCAGATCGACGGCCTGGGCGGCGCCAACTCCCTCACCAGCAAGGTGTGCGTCATCGGCCCCTGCGAGAGGGAAGACGCCGACGTGAACTATACCTTCGGCCAGGTTTCGGTGGACAAGGCCAAGATAGACTGGCAGGGCAACTGCGGAAACCTGACCTCGGCCGTGGGCGTCTTCGCCGTAAACCAGAATTATGTCATTCCCCGGGAACCGGAAACCACGGTCCGCATTTTCAACACGAACACGTCCAAGATCATTCATGTCAAGGTTCCGGTGCAGACGGGCAGGGCGCGGTGTACGGGCGGCTATTCGATTCATGGCGTCCCGGGAACTGGCCCCAAGCTTGAAGTGGAATTTTTCGACCCGGCGGGCGGCGTGACGGGCAAGCTGCTTCCCACGGGGAAAGCTCAAGACATCATCGATCTCGGCGAAAAGGGCAAGTTCACGATCTCCGTCGTGGACGCCGTCACGCCTGTCGTTTACCTGCGGGCCGCCGAGCTGGGCCTCAAGGGCACGGAGCTCCCCACCGAAGTGGAGGCCATGCCGCGCGTTCTCGCCCTCATGGAGGAGCTGCGCTCGGTGGCGGCCGAAATGTCCGGCATCGTGAAGAAAAGCGAGGAAGCCACCGATAAAAGTCCAGCCTTTCCCAAGGTGGGTTTCGTGAGTCCCCCCTGCGACTACCTCAACCCCGAGGGCAAACTGGTCAAGGCCGAGGATATCGATATCGTAGCCAGGCTGGGATCGATGCAGAAAATGCACAGGGCGTATATGATCGGCGGGGCGGTGAGCACCGGCGCCGCGGCCCAGATACCGGGCACGGTGGTCTGGGAGGCGTTGAGCGATCGCGCCAGGAAGGACGGACGGAGCCTGATCATCGGCCATCCCTATGGGCCGATGGAAGTGGGCATCGAGAGCGGAGGAGGCGAGATCCGCAAAGTGACCGTTTTCCGCACCGCGAGAGTGTTGATGGATGGTATCGCCTATATACCCGAAGGGACGTTGGCCTAAGCCCCGGTTTTTTGAACTTTATTGCGCGAAAGGAGAGCTGAATGGAAAAAAAATATGGAGATCTGCGGTCCGGGTTTGTCTTGCTGGTTCTATGCTTGATAGCCTATTTCTGGCTTATTCCGACACAGATAAAAGTGAAGGAAGACGTGGCTATCGGCCCTGACTTCTTTCCTCGCCTGATGGTGATCTGCTGCGGACTCTGCGCGGCGGGAGTATTTCTTCAGGGTCTGCTCGGGCTGAAAAAAGAAGGGAAGCTGAAGGTGTCGACATTCAGGAATTCTCCCTACAAGGTGAACTTCAAGGCCTATCTTCCGCACGGACTCTTTCTCCTCTCCGCCCTCGCCTATCTCCTCGCGATGCCGTTCGCGGGATTCGTGTTCAGCAGCATACTCTTTCTCACCTTCCTCTTCTGGTTTTTCGGGCATTCCAAAATCGCGTGGAATGCTTTGGTATCCGTCATATACGTGGGGGCGATCTTCCTGATCTTCACCTACGCATTCAAGATCAGCTTTCCCAAAGGTCCCTTAGGATTCTGAAAAACCGGAGATATCATCGTGAACTTACTACTTGAAACAGCAATTCAATTCGTTTCCATACAAGTGATCCTGGGAATCGTCGTGGGTGTCATAATGGGCATCATTGGCGGGGCGCTGCCCGGCATCAGCCCGAGCATGACGATTGCCCTCCTCCTGCCGGTGAGTCTCTACCTGCCGACGCCGGTCGCTATCAGCCTTCTGATGGGCGCGTATCAGGGTGCCATGTTCGGCGGCTCCATCACGGCCATCCTGATCAATACGCCGGGAACGGCGAGCGCGGCGGCGACGACCATCGACGGTTACCAGATGGCGCTCAAGGGTCAGTCCGGCAAGGCGCTCAAGATGGCGCTCTACGCCTCCTGCACCGGCGGCATCATCGGGACGATCATCCTTCTCGCGATGGCGAAACCCTTGTCGACGGTCGCCCTCAAGTTCGGGCCGCCTGAATACTTCGGACTGATGCTCCTCTCCTTGGCCCTGATAGCGGGTATCTCGGGCAAATCCCTCCTGAAAGGGCTCGCCTCGGCCTGTATCGGGCTTCTTCTCGCGATGGTCGGCATGGACCCGATCTACGGTACCCGGCGCTTCACCTTCAAGAACATCAACCTAGCCGATGGAATACAGACCCTCTCGATATTCATCGGGGTTTTCGCCCTGTCGGAGATCCTCAACCAGCTCTCGCAGGGGCGCAAGGCTCTCTATAAGAAAGCCGATCCCCTCGCCATCGTCGACAACCAGCTGTCCTTCAAGGAATATTGGGGTCAGCGGGGGAACATGCTCAAATCAAGCGTCATAGGCGCATTGATCGGGGTTCTCCCGGGCATCGGCGGAAGCACCGCGTGTTTTGTGGCCTACGCCGAGGCGCAACGGCAGTCGAAGCATCCGGAGAAATTCGGAACGGGCATCCTGGACGGAATCGCCGCCCCCGAGTCGGCCAACAACGCCGTCTGCGGCGGGGCGCTCGTGCCCTTACTCACGCTGGGAATTCCGGGCGACGTCGTCACGGCCATCCTGGTCGGAGCCCTCATCACGCACGGGATCAAGCCGGGCCCTCTGCTATTCATAGAAGACATGGGCAGCGTGTATACGATATATATCGCGCTCCTTCTGTCGGTCATCGTCCTCTTCTTCGTCGGCAGGCTCGGCAACCCGATGTTCGCCAAGATCGTCAAGCTGCGCAAGGCGACCCTGCTGCCCATGATTTTCGTTATTTGCGTCGTGGGTGCCTATTCCAACCGCGGGAACGTCTTCGACGTGATCATGATGCTTTTGTTCGGAATCATGGGCTTCGTCATGAACAAGAACAAGTTTCCCGTTCCGCCTCTCGTCATCGCCTTCGTCATCGGCAGCCAGCTCGAGACAAGCCTCAGGCAGAGTCTCATCCTCTCCGACAACAGCATCGCCATATTTTTCACGAGGCCGATCTCGCTTGCCCTGATGGTCATATCGATCGTGTTCTGCGCTTTTATGGTCCGCCGCAACAAGAAAGCCGCGGACAAGGTCTCCATCGTCATCAACGACGCGGGGGAAGAGGAAGAAGAATAATCGCTGGTTTCATTTCGAACCGCCGATGGCTTTGGCCGTCGGCGGAATGATTCGCTATAAAGGAGACAATCGAATGACAAAGAGAAATCTGGCGACATGCCTGGTTCTGCTCATGGCCTTGCCCGCGATGGTTTTCGCGGCGCCCGGCTACCCCGCCAAGTCGGTGGAAGTGATCGTCGGCTTCGCCGCCGGCGGTGGTACCCACCTCGCCGCCGAACTCTTGAGCCCCGAAGCCACGAAATTCCTCGGACAGCCCATCCAGATAACCTGCAAGGCCGGCGCCGGCGGCGCCATCGGCGCGACCGCCGTGGCGACCGCGAAAGCCGACGGCTATACGCTGCTGTACGCCACGATGTCCCTCCCCATCTCGCTCTACATGGACTCCGTCGACTTCACCGAAAACGATTTCGTGGGCATAGCGATGGCGAGCAACGTAGCTCCCTTGCTCGCGGTTCGCGCCGACGCTCCCTACAGCAACGCCAAGGAAATGAAGGCCTGGATTCTCGCCAACCCCGGCAAGTTCTCCTGGTCGCATCCCGGCGTGGGATCCACGCTCCATGTCCTCGGCGCGAACATGCTGTACGCCATGAACGTGACGAAACAGGTCAAGGAAGTGCCGTTCAAGGGAACCAACGAGGGCATCAGCGCCGTGCTCGGCGGCCATGTCACCGCGGTCTCTTCTTTCCCGGCCACCGTCCTCGAGCAGGTCAGGGCGGGAAAAATGAAGATTATCGGCGTTTCGAGCCCGGCGCGCGTTCCCGAGCTCCCCAACGCCCCGACCTTCCTGGAACAGGGATTCAACGCGACACTCACTTCGACGCGCGGCGTATTCGCCCCGGCGAAGACCCCCAAGGACGTGCTCGCTTACCTCGACACAGCCTTCGGAAAAATCATCCAGAGTCCCGACTTCGAGAAGCGCGCCATCACCCTCGGCGAACCGGCCGTCTACGCCAACGCCGCCGAGTTCGACAAGATGTATCGTGAGCAGTGCGTCATGATCAAAGCTCTCCTGAAAGAGATCGGACTAACCAAGTAAGATCGTTCGCGGAGCCCCGCCTTTCATGACGGGGCTCATTTTAATCCAAGAAAATCCAACATTCAGCCACAAGGAGATATCAATGCCCAACGTCGGTTTTCGCGTATTCACCGCCATCCAGAGGCCGGACAAAGCACTCGTCGAAAAGTTCCGCGATGTTCCCGTCGCGAACATTTGCGACAACATGGGAAGAATCTACTCGGTAGACGCTTCCATAAAGCCTTATAACAACGCACGGCTCCTCGGAACGGCCCTGACCGTCAAGGCGCCGCTCGGCGATAACCTGATGTTCCACAAGGCCATGGAGATGGCCCAGCCCGGCGACATCATCGTCGTCGACGGCGAAGGCTGCATGGACCACTCCCTCTGCGGCGAGATCATGATGCGCACCGCCATGAAACGCGGAATCGCCGGCTTCCTCGTCAATGGCTGCATCAGGGATGTGGAAGCCCTGCGCGACATGGACTTCGCCGTCTACGCCAAAGGCGTCCAGCCTAAAGGCCCCTACAAGAATGGCCCAGGCGAGATCAACGTGCCCGTCTGCATCGGCGGCCAGGCTGTCCTTCCGGGCGACATCATCGTCGGCGACGCCGACGGTGTCGTGATCATCCGCCCCGCGGACGCGGAGGATGTCTACGTCAAGGCCGCCAAGCACCACAGCATGGAAGCCGAAAAATTCAGGAAGATCGAGGAAGGCACGCTGGACAAGTCCTGGATCGCCGAGACGCTGACCAAGAAGGGCTGCGAGATCATCTGAAACCGTGAGGGTAGGGAGCGACGAGGCACATGAACATAGTCGAAAAAATCATATCATCGCATCTGCTCGAAGGCGAACTCGCCGCGGGAAGCCAGATCGCGATCCGCATCGATCAGACGCTGCTTCAGGACGCCCTCGGCACGATGGCCTGTCTTCAGTTCGAGGCTATGAAAATGGAACGTGTCCGGACCGAGCTCTCTATCCTCTACGTGGATCATAATACGCTGCAGACAGGCTTCGAGAACGCCGACGACCACTTGTTCTTGAGAACCTTCTGCAAAAAATACGGTCTGCGATATTCGAGGCCGGGCAACGGCATCTGCCACCAGGTTCACCTGGAGCGCTTCGGCGCGCCGGGGAAGACTCTCCTCGGTTCGGATTCGCATACGCCCACTTCTGGCGGCTTGGGGATGCTCGCCATCGGGGCGGGCGGTTTGGACGTGGCCGTCGCCATGGGCACCGCTGCCTATCACCTCACCATGCCCTCGGTCATCAGGATCGAACTGAAAGGAAGGCTGAGAGGTTCCTGCGCGGCCAAGGACATCATCCTCAAGCTTCTCGGGATTCTCAGCGTGAAAGGCGGGGTAGGGAAGGTAATGGAATACGCGGGCGAAGGCCTGGATGATCTTTCGGTGTATGAGCGGGCGACGATAGCGAATATGGGCGCGGAACTGGGCGCCACTTCGTCGGTATTCCCCTCGGACGCGCAGACGAAACGTTTTCTCGAGGCTCAAGGAAGAGGCGAATCCTTCGCGGAACTCCATGCCGACGCCGACGCTACCTACGAGCGGACGATCACCATCGACCTGGACGAACTCGAGCCTCTCGTCGCCGTCCCGCACAGCCCCGACAACGTCGTTCCTGTCTCCGCGCTGCGGTCGGTGAAGGTGGACCAGGTATGCATCGGTTCCTGTACCAACTCATCCTACTCCGACATGATGCGGGTAGCCTCGGTGCTCAAGGGGCGGACGGTGCCCGCCGACGTCTCCCTCGTCATTTCGCCGGGTTCCAAGCAGGTCCTCAACCTCCTCGCGAAGAACGGCGCCCTCTCCGACATGATCTCGGCGGGCGCGCGCATCCTGGAGAGTGCCTGCGGTCCCTGCATCGGCATGGGTCAGTCGCCCGCGAGCGGAGCGGTGTCACTGCGCACCTTCAACCGCAACTTCGAGAAACGTAGCGGGACGGCCGACGCGAAAGTCTACCTTTGCAGCCCGGAGACCGCTGTGGCTTCCGCGCTCCTCGGCCGAATCAGCCCGTTGGAGGCGGTAGGCGAGACTCCGCGCGTTCCGATGCCCGAGCGTTTCCTCGTGGACGACAATCTGATCGAGTTGCCTCCGGAATTCTCGGCGAAGAGCCCGACGAAAGGCTCGGCCGAAGGCTCCATGGAAGGGCTCGAGGTGATCCGCGGCAAGAACATCAAGCCCTTTCCTATGTTCGATGCCATGGCGGAATCCATCTCCGGCGTCGTCCTCATAAAGACGGGAGACAACGTGACCACCGACCATATAATGCCGGGCGGCGCCGATGTCCTTCCCTACCGCTCCAATATTCCGTATCTCGCGAAATACTGCCTTGTCCGCTGTGATCCCGATTTTCCCAAGAACGCGGAGAAATACGGCGGCGGATTCATCCTGGGCGGCGCCAACTACGGCCAGGGTTCCTCGCGCGAACACGCGGCGCTTACGCCCGTATGGATGGGCGTCAGGGCAGTCATCGCGAAAAGCTTCTCCAGGATACACAAGGCCAACCTGATCAACTCGGGCATCATCCCTCTGGAGTTCGCCGACCCCGCGGACTACGACCGCGTCGAAAAGCTGGACGAGCTTGCCTTTGAAAACATCAGGAACGCCCTGCTGCAAGCCGAAACCGTTGATGGATATGATCGCACGAAGGGATTCTCTTTCCTTCTGAAATGCGACATTTCGGAACGCGAGCGCGGAATCCTGGCGGCGGGCGGCATGGTGAGATACGTGCAGTCGGGGGGAATTTAAGGCTTAGGCTAAAGTTGGGCTAAGGCCGCGGGGTGCGCGGCGCCCCGATCACTTGGGGTTGCCCTTGATGGTACCGTAAGGCCATGCCTGTATGCCCCCAAGATCCAGCACTTTTTTGTAGCCGAGGGCGACGAGAGATGCCGCGGCCGCCGCGCTTCTCCGCCCCGTGCGGCAATAAACAATCACCGTTCTGTCCTTGGAGCCGATGATCTGGGCGGCGCTTTTGGCCGTGATCTGGTCGTAGGGCAGGAGGACCGAGTCGGCTATACGCCCCTCGAGGAATTCTTCCTGGGTTCGAACGTCCAGAAGCAGGACATCCTTGCCGCTCGCCAAAAGCTCCCTGGCGGCCTTCGGGCTTATGAGAGAAGACTGGGCGAAGGCGGAAGCCGCCAGGGCGATCCACAAAAGCATTGCTATGCCGATTTTTCTCATATTTGGCCTCTTTCGTAAGCGATAAGATACCTATGAATAGGGGCGATCGCCAAAACCGCTAAGATCGCCATTGGCCGAATAGGAGAAGGTCGATGAGACCGCGGTTCGCGGGCCGTAGACTACGGACCGCGAACTGGTAGCCCGTGGCATCTATTCCGGATTTTTCCTATTGAGGGCGTGGCAGGCGCAGAAGTGCCTCTCGCCGTACTCGAGCATGGGCGGCTCCTCGCGTTTACAGAGGTCGAAGGCGTAGGCGCAACGAGTGTGGAACCGGCAGCCAGCCGGCGGCGAGACAGGTGAGGGCGCGTCTCCCTCAAGCAGTATCCGCTCTTCCTGTCTGTCGGGATCGGGAACGGGAATGGCGGAAAGCAGTGCTTGCGTATAGGGGTGCAGAGGCTTGGCGAAGAGCGCCCGCTTGTCGGCTGTCTCGACGATTTTTCCCAGATACATGACGCAGATTCTGTCTGATATATGCTTTACGACCGAAAGATCGTGGGCGATGAAGAGATAGGTGAGCCCGCAGCTGCGCTGCAGATCCTTGAGGAGATTTATGATTTGCGCCTGAATGGACACGTCCAGGGCGGAGACGGGCTCGTCGCATATGATGAGTCTCGGTTCCACGGCAAGCGCGCGGGCTATTCCGATTCTCTGACGTTGGCCGCCCGAAAATTCGTGAGGATAGCGATCGGCATGAGACACGTCGAGACCGACCATCTTCAAGAGTTCCTGGACTCTTGTCTTCATCAGGTTTCGGGCGACGAGGTTATGCACCAGAAGCGGTTCGCCGATGATTTCGCCCACCGTCATTCGCGGATCGAGAGACGCGAATGGGTCCTGGAAAACGATTTGCACCTTTCTCCTGAAGGCCTTCATGTCGCTTTTCTGGATCGCAAAAATGTCCTTGCCCTCGAAGCGCGCCGACCCCGATGTCGGGTCTTCTAGTCGGATCAGCACTTTTCCGGTCGTCGATTTTCCGCAGCCGGACTCTCCCACCATGCCGAGCGTCTCGCCCTCAAGGATGCCGAACGAAATGCCGTCGACCGCTTTCACCGAACCGGCCGGGGAAGGAAAGTGTTTGACAAGATCCTTGACTTCCAGTATCGCCGCGCCTTCCTTCATTTCGCTATTCCTCCATCCATCGATGCGTTCCCCGTATCGCTCATCGCGACGGATGCATCTGTCGCCGCGTTCCAGCATGCCACGGCGCGTTTTCCCGCGGCGAAAGGTTCCAGTGGCGGCACCTCAGTCATGCAACGCTCCGTCGCGCGGACGCAGCGCGGACAGAAGGCGCAGCCTGGGGGCATCTCCTGCTGGTTCGGCACGACTCCCTCGATCGCTTGAAGTCGCTCAACCTCCTGGTCGATGCGAGGAATGGATTGGAGCAGGCCGATGGTATAGGGGTGTCTCGCGTCCTTGAAGATATTCCTGACATCGGCTTTCTCCACGATTTTTCCCGCGTACATGACGACGACATCGTCCGCGAGGCCGGCGACCACGCCCAGATCATGGGTGATGAGGATTATGGAAGCGCCGAATTCCGACCGCATTTTCTTCATGAGGTCTATAATCTGGGCCTGTATGGTGACATCGAGGGCCGTCGTCGGCTCGTCGGCGATGAGGAGCTTCGAGTTGCACGATAGAGCCATGGCGATCATCACTCGCTGGCGCATGCCGCCTGAGAGCTGATGCGGATAGGAGTCCATGCGCTTTTCGGGAAGGGGAATGCCCACGCGCGTGAGCATTTCTATCGCCTTTTTCCTGGCATCGGCAGCGCCGATCTTCTGGTGCAGGAGTATGGCCTCCGATATCTGGGTTCCAACCTTCATGATGGGGTTCAGGCTCGTCATGGGCTCCTGGAAAATCATGGAGATGTCGTTTCCCCTGATTCCGCGCATCTGTTTTTCGGTTTTCGCTAGCAGATCTCTGCCTTCGAAAACGATGCTGCCGCTCACGATCTTGCCGGGCGGGTTCGGGATCAGGCGCATGATCGAAAGCGATGTCACGCTTTTCCCGCAGCCGGACTCTCCCACGATGCCCAGGGTCTTTCCTCTTTCGAGGTTGAAACTGATGCCGTCCACGGCTTTTACGACACCTTCCTCGGTCCTGAAATATGTCCTCAGGTCCTTCACTTCGAGCAAATTGTCGGCCACGATCCCCTCCATCAGAGCCCCAGTCCATTGAGCACGGCCAGGAGGGCGCCGTACTGAATCTGGACGAGATCGCGTATCGCGACGGTGCCATAGTCGAGCGCTTTTCCGATCTCGTCCATCATGGCGTCGATCTTCGCGTCCAGCGTTTTGTAAGCCTCTTCGATGACTGGATTGTATTCCTTGGCCAGCTGAGCCTTGAGCGCCCTGCGGTACATCGAAATGATGATCCCCTGATAGAAGGGAGTGATGTAGAGGGCATGGGCTTCCTGTGCCACCGTCGCTTCCTCCTCCATGATTTCCTTGGACATCGCCCAGGCTTTTTCGCCGTCCATCCTGTTCAGCATCTGCCCAATGAAGCTGGCGGAAGCGTCGCGCAGCACGGGTTCCTCGGTGAGCAGCGCCAGAGTGTCGTCCACCACCTTTTTGGCGAAGGTCAACAGGGCGCGCGAGCGCTCGATGCCGTCTAGCACCACGGCTCCGCGCTTCTTGCCCACGGGGCTCGTGTCGGCGATCTTGGCGGTCTTGAAATAGGGAACTTCCGCGATGAGGGTGAAAGGCTTGCTGACCGTTTCAGCGTAATCCCTCGAGGATCCGCCGCCGAACATATACTTCGCGGGATCGCCTTTGCCGAATTTTTCGAAATAATCGTACGCGTCGCTGGCGAAGTTGGTGGCGTAGACGGCGGGATAGAGCTCCTTACAATAAGGGGCCTCGGGCTCTCCAAGGGAAAGCGACAGCCCGCGTTCGGTGGGCAGGCGATGAAAGTCGGCGTAGGCCGACTCGAGCGGCCGCGAAATATAGTAATAAGCGCCGCCGAAGCCGGAATTGTGAAGCGAGTACATGACCGCCGGCCTTGTGATGTCGATGGCCTTCATGAGCGCCTTTGTCTCGGGTATCGGCTTGTCGAATTTGAAGGTCTTGTATTCCACGGGGAAGGTCCATTCGGCCTGGTCGTCTCCCCTCGGCCTGTAGAAATCGCGGGCATAGTTCTTGAGCGTGTAGGGCCCCTTGAACCAGCCCTCGTTGCGCCTCGTGCCGTCAGGGTCGATGCAGGGAATGATGTTCCAGGTCCTCCCCTCGCGCATTTCGGGGCTGGTCGCGAGTTCGTCGAGGAGGAAATAGGCCATCATCGCGCCGATAGGTTCGTTCGGATGGGGCGAAGCGAAAAGAAGTATGGAAGTCGGGCCATTTCCCACCGTGACCATGGGGATCTTCTCCCCGTTTTTGGATTGGCCGACATAGGTCAGGCGGCAGAAGCCGGGATTGGCCTCTGCCACATGTATCGCGTGGCCGTAAAGCTCGTCGGTTCCGTAGAATTGGGTAAAGGCGGGCACGCGGGAAAGTCTTTCGTCTATAGTCATGGAAGCGCTCCTATTTAAGCTGTTTCGAGAGTCGGGGGTCGAGCGTATCGCGCAACGCGTCGCCGATGAAGTTGAAACTCAGCACGACCAGGAAAATGCATAGTCCCGGCCAGAGAATCATGTCGGAATTGAGAAGTATGTAATCCTTGCCCTCGTTCACCATAGAGCCCCATTCGGGCGTCGGCTGCTGGACGCCGAAGCCGAGAAAGCCCAGCGCCGCGGAGGAAAGGATCGCTCCCGGAATTCCTAAGGTCGCCTGCACGATTATGGGGGTAATGGTGTTGGGCATTATGTGCCTGAATATGATGCGCGCGTCGCTGCAACCTGTCGTCTTGGCCGCCTGGATATACTCGATATTCCTGAGCGAAAGCACTTGGCCTCGCACGAGTCTGGCATAGCTGGGCCAATGCACGAGCCCCAGCACCCACATGACATTGAAAATGCTCGGTCCGAGTATGGCCATCACCGCGATGACGAGGATGAGGAAGGGAAAGGAATAGAACACTTCCACGAGACGCATGACGGTGAAATCCACCCATCCGCCATAGTAGCCGGAGAGGAGTCCCAAAATTGTTCCGACAACGGCGGCCAACGTCACGACGACGATGCCGATGAGCAGGGAGATGCGCGCTCCATACGCCAGCCGCGACAGGGTGTCCCTGCCGAAATTATCGGTGCCCAGCAGATGCCCGCCGCTTCCTGCCGGCACGAAGGCGTGTTCCAGATCCATGGTATAGGGATCGAATCGCACCAGCACCGGGGCGAATACAGCGATTACGATAAAGGCGGACAGCGCGATCAGACCGACAATGCCCAACTTATGACGGGCGAAAACCTTGAGGAGCCGCGGCGCGCCGGAGAATATAGTGTTCCGTTTTTTCATATCAATCGTACCTGATCCTCGGATCTATGAAGACATACAGAATATCCACGATGAGCATGACCGCCACGAAGCAGACCGCGAACACGAGCACCGTCCCCTGGATGAGCGGGAGGTCCCTGAACTTTACGGCGTTCATGGCCAGCATGCCGAGTCCGGGCAGGGAAAATATCGTCTCTATGATGACGGCGCCGCCCAGCAGCGAGCCGAACTGCATACCGAAGGTCGTAAGTATCGGAAGGAAGGCGTTCGGAAAAGCGTGTTTGAAAAGCACGCCCATTTCGCTCTGTCCCTTGGCTCTGGCCGTCCTCGCGAAATCCTGGCCCAGCGCTTCGATCATGGTGGCGCGCGTGAGCCTCGTGAGAATGCCCGCCATGCTGCTCCCCAAGGTGATCGAGGGCAGAATGAGATAGCGTATCTGTTTCAGGAAGGTCGAGTCGTAGGTGGGAAGTCCGCGTATGGGGAGCCAGCCCAGCCTTAGGCCGAAAAAGAGTATGAGGAGAAGCCCCAAATAGAACGAAGGCATCGAAACGCCTACCAGCGCTATGGCCGTGGCGGAATAATCGAAAATGGACCTGCGCCGCGCCGCGGCGAGCACTCCCAGAGGGATGGCGATGCACAGGGAGACGAGGCAGGAAAAAATGGTCAACTTGAAGGTGTTTCCGATTTTTTCGCCGATCATCTCGGCCACGGGCCGGTTGAACTGCACGGATCGCCCCATGTCGCCTTTTACGAGTTTTCCCATGTACGACACATACTGAACATACCAGGGGCGATCGAGTCCGAGTTCAGCCTTCAGCTTCGCCACATTTTCAACGTTGACCGTTTCATTGCTCAACATGAGGCTTATCGAATCGCCCGGGGCGAAAGAGACTAACGCGAAAACGATGAAGGAGATACCGACGAGAACCGGGATGGTCGTCAGGATCCTTCGAGCGAGGTATTTACCCATTCTTCCTCTCCAAGCCCGAGGACCCGCCCCGGGCTGTCAATACAGCCCGGGATCGAGCCTATGGAAGTTTTTCTATTTATTGAGCCAGACGTTGTTTTCCGTTGAGACGAGGGTCAAGCCGCCCCACGGAGGCACAAAGTCCACCACTTTCTTGCTTGACACCGCGTAGCTGTATTCGAAATAGAGAGGTATGCCGACAGTGTCCTTGAATACAAGGCGCTGGGCTTTCTTCCAGAGGGAAGAAAGCTCGTCGAACTTTACCTTCGTCAAGGCTTCGTCCAGGAGCTTGTTGACTTCCGGATTGTTGTAGAAGTGCGTGTTCGCGGCTCCGATCATGCTTCCGTGGAAGAGCGAATGGAATCCGGTGGTGCCCGCGAAGCTGTAGTCGAAGAAGACGGTGGTGTTGCCTTTGAGAAGATCGTCCGCCCAGACGGCCGTGTCCTGGGTGAGCACGCTCGCGTTGATGCCCTTTTCGCGCAGCTGGGTCGCGAGAATGGTGAGCGCCTTGACCTGCGAACCGGCCAGCGTCTTGATCTCGATCTTGAAGGGTTTTCCGTTGAGATCGAGGAAACCGTCGCCGTCCTGATCCTTGAAGCCGTTGGCGGCCAGGATCTTGAGGCCTTGAGCGGGATCATAGCTCCAGAGGTCTTTCAGCGAGAGGTCATAGCCGAAGGGTACCCAGGGCGGAACCTGTCCGTAGGCGCGTTCGCCGTGGTCGCCGATGATCGCTTTGTAGGCGGTATCGATATCCAGAAGCATGGAGAGGGCTTTTCTGACGGCCGGGTTGCTGTAGGGGGCGACTGTCGTATTGAAGCCGAGACCGCGGTACGAACCGCCGCCCGATTTCACTACGTTGAATTTGGGATTTTTCTCGAAGCTGTCGGCCATTTCGAGGTTGAAAAGATGCTTGATCACATCGATTTCGCCCGACTGGAGCGCGATAGACTGGGCCAGAGGATCGGGAATGACCACGAATTCCACCGCGTCGAGATACACGGGCAGGCGATAGAAGGCGTTTTTGACCAGGAGCAGGCCGGAGTCGGGGGAGAAGCTCTTGAATTTGTATGGCCCGCTGCCGATCGGATGTTTCGCGAAGCCGTCTTCGCCCAGCTTGTCGATGGCTTCCTTGGGAATTATGCACATGCGGCAGAGCCTGTTGGGGTCGTTGACCAGGAAGGGCTGGGGTGTCTTGGTGGTGATTTCCACGGTATAGCGATCGAGCGCCTTCACGCCGGTGATAGGGCCGAGGGTGTAGGCGGTGCTCGTCTTCTGCATGAATTCTATGGAGTAGACCACATCGTCGGCGGTGATTTCCCTGCGAGTGCCCTTCGGGAAGATCGGGTTGTCGTCATGGAAGAGAACGCCCTTCTTGATCGAGAAAACCCAGGTGAGCGGATCGGGATTGGTCCATCCTTCGGCGAGCGAAGGTATCGGCTTGAAATCGTCCTTGCTGAGAATGAAGAGCGTGTCGAAGATGACGCTTTGGGAATCCGTGATATCGTTCGCGGCGGTCTTGTAGAGCTGGAGGCTCTGAAGGCTTGACGCGGCAACCTTCAATGTGCCGCCCGACCTCGGCGTCGCCCCGAAGGCGGCTGTAGCGCCTCCGAGAAGCAGGGCCGTCATTACGATTGCTGCAAAGGTTTTTCTGAACAATTCGAGACCTCCTGATAGTCGATATATGCGGCGATACACACCGCGCAAAGCCCGAAGGATATACTTTGCCATTGAATAACCGAAGTGTCGGGGTCTATGCCTGACCGAATATTTATCCAACGGCTATATGCAAATCAGCATATATTTAAAGTTATGCGATTAAAGAACAAATCTTATCGAATATATTCTACCAGAAGATTCTACAATGCAATAGAAACCAAGCGAAAAGCTTATGGTTTACATCATCTATTTTGCATTTTTATGAGGAAGGGGAAATTGTCCGAGACAGAGAAAGGACATTCGGCGGCCGCCTAAAATTTCGCGTGGCTGTAGCTGAAAAGATAGTCGAGATACCTCGATTTCATCTGCCTGCTTGCCAGTATCTGTTTGGCGGGGGGCAGTTTCAGGATTACGCCGAGTATAGCCGCCATCGCGCGGTGGCTGGCGAGAGCCTGGTTGTCGAAGATGAGGTTCTGCAGTTTTCCCCGCTCGATCGCCATGATGACGGTCCTGTGCGCCCCGTTGACCGGCGTGATGACGCGTTTTTCCCGCGAGACGAGCGCAATGGACTTTGTCGGGCAGGCTCTCGCGCAGAGGCCGCAGCCCAGACAGATCTCAGCGTTGAGCCGGGCCTTTTTACGTCTGGCGTTGTGGGGATCGCCGGCGCTCACGAGGCTCATCGCCTCGACGGGGCAGACCTCGGCGCACTTGCCGCAGCCGGAGCAGGCGCCAGCGTCGACGGCTGGCAGGAAATTCGTCGTGCTGATGGGGTTCAGGACGGCGAAACGCTTCGCGGCGAGCATGGCTTCGCAGCAGCAGCCGCAGCAGTTGCAGATGAACGACACCGACTGGCGTACGTTCTCGCCGAACTGGACGAGGTTGTGCCCAACGGCCGTGTCGAGGAGATCGAGGCCTTCCTGGACGTCGACGCTGCGCGCGACGCCGTGCTTTACAAGCGATTCGGCGGCGCCGCCGAAGGTCATGCAGATTTCCAGAGGAGCCTCGCAGGCCTTCCCGAGGTGCCGCATCTTGTGGCGGCAATAGCAGGTGCCGATTCCCCGGTGGCTGGCCGTCTTTATCACCTCGCTCGCCTTTTCGTAATCCAGGACGTGGAGACAATTCTCTTCGGACAAGGATGGCTCGCTGACGAAGACGCGGCCGAGCTGCGTCTCTCCGCCCGCGAAAAGGTTCTTTATGAAGTCTTCCTCGACGTTGAGGTACCGGTAGTACAGCTCGGCCAGCAGCCTCTGGTCGTAGCTTCCGCCGATCCGCATCATGGAAAACTCGAAGAAACCCGCCATGGGCGGCGGCATGCAGAAGATCTGCTTTCCCTCGGGATTTTCCGTGTCCAGGATCATCCCGCGATCGGCGAGGGCTTCCAGGGCTGTTCTCGCCTCATCCTCGGTCGTTTTCCAGTTTTTCGCCGCGGCCGCGGCCGTGAAAGGCCGCAGAGGGAGGAGGGCGATGCGGTCGGCTTCCTTTTCGGAGAACAGCACCGCGAGGATCTTGTAGAGGAGATCCTCGACGGGCGCGCCCTGAGGCATGAGGTTGATGTGTTCGGCGAGGTGGCTGTAACCATTCTTCAAGGTATGGTGTGCCATGATGCCCAAACGATAGCACCCCTATATCGCGCCTGCAAGATTCGCCTGACGCCGCTCTCGACCGGCAATCCGTTATCGGGGCGAGAAACAGTTTCGTCTGACTTTTTTTGTGGTATCATTCTATGGGAGAAGGAGAGTTCATGAAAAAGTTGGTGCTTTTCATATTCGTCGCGGTCATGATGGCGTCCTGCTCGACGACCAAAACCCTCGTCATGGAGATCGACAGCATCGGAAGGGATGCTGTCCCGGAGAAACGCAACTATATTTTCGTTCCGACGGATTCCAGCATAAAAACCGGCGACCTCCGTTTCGAGAAATACACGGGCTATATCGAAAAGGTCCTTTCGAGAAAAGGGTACAGGAAGGTTTCGGCCGCGGAAGACGCGAATATCATTGTCTATGTGATGTATGGCGTCGGCGAGCCGCAGGAGCATCAATATGCGTACCGCGTACCCGTGTTCGGCCTTGTCCCTTCTATACCGAAATCCCCGCCTCCTCCGCCTTACGGCCATAACCCGCCGCCGCCCTATCCGCCGTACCCGCCCATCAGGTCATACAGTCCGACCTTTGGGATCATCGGCTCCTCGACGCATTACGAAACCTACACGACCTATTTCCGCTACTGCAAGATCGAAGCCTTCGATTTCGACTTGCTGCGGGAAAACAATGTCGAAAGGCAGCTCTGGTCCACCGTCATAACGAGCACTGGACGAGACGGCGATCTCAGGCAGATTATGCCCTATCTGATCGCGGGAGCGGAGGACTATATCGCCACCGATACGGGCCGCAAGATAGAGATCCAGGTCGACATCGACGACGAGCAGATCCAGGAGTACCACTGACAACACGGATCCGCGCTCTCATGACTCCGGGAGATGCCTCGCCAGAAACGCCGCGATCTCCGTTCCGCGATCGATGATGACGTGCCCCTTGTCCTCCAGCACGTGGATTTCGGCCTGGGGCAGAAGCGCGGAGAGCCTGCGAGCGGTTGCCCTCGTGTCGAGAAGGGCGTCGTGGACTCCGCCGAAGTACTGGATGGGCATGGTGAGCCGCCGCAACTCGTCGTCGCTGAAGATGGGGATCGGTTCAGTGAGCGGCGTGAAGTTGGCCGTGACCAGCGCCTGGAAATCGTGGATTTCCTCCGGCACTTCGGTATTGTAGTAGATAGCCTTGTTCATGAGCGCCCGTCCCCTTTCCCCGAGAAGCATGAAAAACATCATTTTGGGCAGGAAGCTGGATTTTTGGGCCGCGATGCCTCCTGGTACGAGAAGGGAGAGGGCGCTGACCCGCTCGGGGTAGGCTGCCGCGAAGCTCAACGCGTAGAAACCGCCGAGACTCATCCCCAGCAGCGCCGCGCTTTTCAGCCCGAGCCCGTCCAGGACCGAGCCGAGCCAGTCTGCCGGCTGGCTTGAATTGAGCGGCATCCTTACAGGCTCGCTCAAGCCCGGCTCTCCGGGAATGTCGACGCAGTACAATGAAAACGATGTCGCGAATTCCGGTATCATGCCCAGCCATGTGGCGCTGTTGGCCATGGAGCCGTGAAGCAGGATGAGCGGCGGTTTCGACGGATCGCCGCAGCCGACGATATGCGTTCTTCCCGGCGGCGTTGGGACATGGAATCTCTTCAGCGGAATTTGCGTGTACGAATCCAAGGCCTTCCGGTAATAGCTTTCCACGGCGGCGCGCCCTTCTTCCGATTTGTAGACGCCCCGGCGCGTGGCGGCGTCTCGCGGCGCGATGCCCGATTTCATGTCGTCATTCCTCCTTCTGGGCGGCGAGAAGATCAAAGGTGCCGAGCACGGCGGCGATGAACTTCGGACTGCCGTAGAGGACGTATTTCGCCTTCCGGATTTCGGGGTAGTAGAAGAAGTCGAAGCGCGTCTTGCCCCAGGAATTGTCCTTGCCGTTGAGCATGGCCATGAGGGAATTGGAAATCCGGCTCGCCTCCTCCGAATTCTCTTCGTCTATCTCCACCACCGCCGACACGGCGATTCTCTCCGCGAGATTAGCGGAGTCCGTTTTGTTCGTTTCCTGGCGGGGTTTTTCCTCGACGGCGAATTCGCTGTGGGCGTATTCCTTGAGTTCGTCCCGGCTGACCATCCAGGATCGGCCTATTTTGCGCGCCTTGATTTTCCCTTCGTGAATGAAACGCAGGATTGTTTTGGGGTGAAGCTTGAGGATATCCGATAAATCGGCGATGGAATACAGTTTATGTTCCATAATGCTCCCTAAAATAGACAGTAATTATCTATTATGGGGAGTTTATGGTAATATGTTGAAAGTTGTCAAGAACTAAAAGTAATAATAAGGAACATTTCTTATCAGGCCATCGCGCTTTTCCATCGGCCGAGAATTTCCTCCATCTCCCTGTTCATCGTCGGATCGGGAACTTTGAGCTCGGGGCGCGCGTCATACCAGGCCAGAGCGCGGCGTATTCCCTCGGGGAATGAGACGGAAGGGTGGAATTCCGGCACGAATCGCCTGATCTTCGAGTTGTCGAAGAGGACGCTGACCGCCTTGTCGCCTAGAAGGCCGGCTCCCCGTTCGTGATTGATCCGGGCGATGTACTCCGAGGGGATGCGGACGAGCCTTGGCTCGACGCCTAGGGCTTCCGCGGTGATGGCGTGGATGGCGGACCAGGTCAGGTGGTCGTCGGAGGTGATGTGGAAGGCTTCCGAGAGCGCCGCCGGATTTCCCAGCAACCCGACCAGGCCCACCGCGAAATCGGAGGCGTGGGTGAGGGTCCACAATGACTGTCCGTCGCCGGGCACGATCACTTCCTTCCCTTCCTTGAGGCGCCAGGCGAGGCCGTAGCTGCCCGATCCGAAACAGCCTGGTATCCATCCGTCGCCGTAGGTGTGCGAGGGGCGGATGATCGTATAGGGAAAGGAGCGTTCCCGCGCCTTGGTCGTCAGAATCTTTTCGCAGGCGATTTTCTGCCGCGAATAGTCCCAGAAGGGATTTTCGAGGGGCGTCGATTCGGTGATGACGGGGCTGAGCGATGGTTTTTGATACGCCGAGCAGGTGCTTATCAGCACATACTGATCTGTAACGCCATCAAACACATCCATGTCCGCTTCTACGTGTTCGGGACGGTAAGCGAGGAACTGCACGACGCTGTCGAACCTGAGCCCCGCGATCGCCGCCTTCACGGTTTCCGGATTCCTGATATCGGCCTTGAGGACTTTTGCGCGCGCGTTTTTGCGCTCAGGCCTGCTTCCCCGGTTCAGATGGAACACTTCGAAGCCTTTTTCCAAGGCTCGCTCGCTGCAGGCCGAGGAGATGTTGCCGGTGCCACCGATAAAAAGTACGCGCATTGGATCACCCCTTGGGTTTCGCTTTTTTCTTGACAACTGACGTCTTACAACTTAAGATTATGAACAAGTACAGTGGTTTGTCAAGGAAGATAGCCGGACAAGGAGCGTCGATGTTCGAATTTGTGCCCGAAGAGATCGAGGAAAAGAAGCGCCGAGTCAGAACCCTCCTCGAGAAGCTCGAGCTGGACGCGATCTACCTGAAGAAGAGCGCCAATTTTTCCTGGGCGACGGGAGGCGGCTACAATATCGTGGGCATGGCGACCGAAATCGGCATCGCCGGCATTCTCATCACCGCCAATCGGGAATATGTCGTCTGCAGCAATATCGAAGCGGCGCGGATGGAAAAGGAAGAGCGCCTCGTCGAACAGGGTTATGAAATAGTCAGTTTTCCCTGGAACGACGATCAGGAAGCGGCGATCGTCGGATCACTCGGGGGGCCAAGGCTCGGCGCCGACCACGGTCTGGCTGGCGCGACGGACATCTCGTCGAAGATACAGCCCCTCCGATATTCGCTGACTCCATGGGAGCTCGTCCGTTACCGGAAGCAGGCGCTCGACACGGCGCGCATCGCCGAGGAAACCGCCATAGGCATAAGGCCGGGCGAGGAGGAGAGGGCCGTGATCGGCAGACTTTCCGAAAAACTGTGGAAGAGCGGAATGGATTTCATCATCGCTTTTTGCGCCGCCGACGACCGCATCGCCCGCTTTCGCCATCCCGTAGCCACGGACAGGAAGATCGACCGAAGGGCGATGATCAGCGTGAATTCCAGAAAACGCGGCCTGATCGTATCCATCACGCGTTTCGTGCAGTTCGGCAAGGTCCCCGCCGATCTCAGGCGGTTGTATGAAGACAATGTCTACGTTGACTCCGTCATGATGGCCGCCACCCTGCCCGGACGCCCGGCCGCGGAAGTCTATGACGCGGCGCTTCGCGCCTACGCCGAAAAAGGCTATCCCGAGGAGTACAAGCTTCACCACCAGGGCGGTTCCATCGGCTATGCGGGCAGAGACTACAAAGTCACCGCCGCGACGAAGGAAATCATACAGGAAAATCAGGCATTCACGTGGAATCCATCCATTACGGGAATGAAGAGCGAGGATACGATGCTCGCCACGGCCAAAGGTCCGGTTGTCCTGTCAGAACCCGCGCTTTTCCCCGTTCTGACGATGGAGAAAGACGGTTTCGCGTTCCGAAGACCAGGGATTCTGGAGTTGTAGGACGGGGAAACCGTCCTCCGAACCAATCAATAGGAGGCTTTCGATGAAGATGAAGAGACTGGTGCTTCTCGTCTCCGCGTTCGTTCTTTTCGCTGCGCTCAATGTCGGGGCCCAGCAGAAGAAATTTCCCGAAAGGGAGCTCGAAGTCATGGTGCCCTGGGCCGCCGGCGGAGCGACCGACGTCATGGTGCGCATCTTCGCGCCCGTCATCCAGAAGTATTTGGGCGTTCCTCTCCTCGTCACCAACAAACCGGGCGGGGCGGCAGTTCCGGGCTACGTCGAGGCGATGACGAAGAAGAATGATGGCCACTACCTCGTCGCCTGGGCGACTCCCTCCCTCACGGTCACCCATATGCAGAAAACGCCCTACGACGCCAACAGTTTTGAACCCGTCATCGACGTCGTCATGGCGCCGGTATGGTTCCTGGCTCCCGCCAATTCGCCCTACAACAACCTGAAGGATCTGGTCGAGGACGCGAAGAAGCGCCCCGGCATGGTCAACCTGGGCAACGCGGGCGCCGGCGGCGGCACCCATATGATAGCCCTGGCCTTCGAATCGGCCGTCGGCGTCAAGTTCAATCACGTTCCGCACGCGGGCGGCAACCCGGCGGTGACGGCGGCGGTCGCCGGCCAGGTGGACGCGATCACCTGCGGGCCGCCCGAAGGCGTGCCCCAGCTCGCGGCTGGCCAGCTGAAGTGCCTCGGCATCTTCTCCGAAGCCCGTCTCAAGGAATTCCCCAACTACCCGACAGCCGTGGAATTGGGCTACGATTTCGCCATGGGCCAGTGGAGGGGAATCGCCGCGCTCAAGGGCACCGATCCCGCTAAGATCAAGATCCTGCACGATGGCTTCAAGGCGGCCATGGCCGACCCTGAGTTCATAAGGCTCGCGGCTCAGTCGGGTCTTCTTCTGGATTACCGCAATACCGAGGACTTCAGGAAGCTCATCCAGAAGGAAGACGCCTACTACGAGAAGGTCGTGAAAGACAACAAACTGGGCAGCAAGTACAAATAATGGGCAAGATTGATGTCATATGCGGCCTCCTCGCGGGGGCCGTTTCCCTGCTTTTCTACATCGGAACGCTCTCCTTCCCGGACATGAGCATAGGCATCAACCCGAGAGCCTACCCCATCGTGATCATCGTCGCGGCCTTCGCGCTTTCGGTGCTTCTCATCGTTCAGGGGGCGATGAAGATGCGGAGGGAGAAGGCTTCCGAAAAGGGTTTGAGAGGTGAGGCCGAGGGAGCTGCAGAGATGGCCGCGGCGCGGACCCTGCCCAGGGGCAAGACCGCGTGGTATCTCGTCATTCTCGCCGTGGGTATGGTGCTCTATGCGCTGACCCTCGAAGGCTTGGGTTACGTCATCGTGACGCCTTTCCTCACCGCCCTGACGATGTATCTTTTCGGCGAGCGCAGACCGTTCAGGATCATCCTTGTGTCGGTCCTCGTCTCGATCGTCCTGTATTGGGTATTCCGGAGCGTCTTCCGCGTTCCTCTGCCCCGTTCGTTCATCTGGTGAGAGGAGGACAATCATGACAGGAGTACTCGAGGCATTGGTGTACGTCCTCAGCCATATTCATTTTCTTATCGTCGGCGTAGGGGCGGGCATCATCGTGGGAGCGATTCCGGGGCTCTCGGGATCCACGGGCATCATTTTGATGCTTCCCTTCCTCATCTACATCGATCCATCGGCGGCCCTCATCATGATGAGCGGTCTCTTCTGCGGGTCTATGTTCGGCGGTTCCATCGCGGCCGTCCTCATCTCGACGCCGGGAACGCCCTCGGCCGCCGCGACCGTCCTGGACGGTTATCCGCTCGCGAAAAAAGGTCAGGCTGGCAAGGCCTTGGGTGTGGCTTTGGTCGCTTCCACGGCTGGGGGAATCATATCCACGCTCTGCCTCATCTTCCTCGCTCCGGAGCTGGCCAAGATCGCGCTGAAATTCGGACCCTCCGAATACTTCGCCCTCATGATCTTCGGCCTCACCATCATGGCGAGCGTGTCTTCGGCCTCGCTCACGAAAGGACTTCTTTCGGGCTTTTTCGGCCTCCTGTTGTCTATGGTCGGCCTCAACCCCACCCTGGGCACGGAGCGCTTCACTTTCGGCATCACCCGCCTTCTCACCGGTTTCTCCATGATGCCCGTGCTGATTGGTGTTTTCGCGATTTCCGAGGTTCTGGCCCAGCTGGAGCTTTTCAACGAAGGCAAGATCGTCAGGCTGTCCAAGAAGCACAAGATCGGGGAAATCATGCCGACGCGGAAGGAAATGAAGGGGCTCTGGAAGGTCATTCTCGGATCTTCGATTCTCGGGACTATCATCGGGATAATTCCCGCGACGGGCGGCGCCATCGCTTCCTTCATGGCATACAATGAGGCCAAGCGCTTTTCGAAGGACCCGGACTCGATTCGGCAAAGGCAATCTGGCGGGAGTAGCGGCGCCTGAGTCGGCCAACAACGCCACGACGGGCGGGGCGATGATCCCGCTCATAACCATGGGCATTCCCGGCGATGTGGTGACCTCCGTCATGCTGGGCGCTCTGATGATCATCGGCGTACAACCCGGTCCGCTGCTTTTCACGCAATCGCCGCAGATCGTCAACAATCTCTTCGTGGGTTTCATGCTCGCGCAGTTTCTCATGCTGGGCATGGGCTACCTGAGCATCCGCGCGTCGAACATGATTCTAAGGGTGCCGCTCGCCATACTCTATCCCATCATCCTCTGTCTCTGTCTTTTGGGCGCCTACTCCCTGGGGAACAGCGCCTACGACGTCATGCTAGCGCTTATTTTCGGCGTCGTCGGTTACTTCATGAAGAAGTATGGCTTCTCGGCGCCGTCGGTTATCTTGGGGCTCATCCTGGGGCCGATCGCCGAGCAGGAGCTGGGCAGGGCGCTGATCATATCGCACGGCGACTGGACGACGCTGTTCACGTCGCCTCTATCCATCATGTTCTATGTCTTTGCCGTCCTGTCGGTGGCATATTCGCTGGGGCTGTTCAGAAAGAAGAAGGTCGCGTGAGGGGCGCGGGGCGATGAGCGCGTGGGATGAGAGCGGGGCGATGAGTAGTGTTTATAAGCGCGAGCCGAGCCGGGCGCCAGCGTCGGCCGGGGCTGAATCTGTCAGTTCCAGGAGTCCTTTCATATCGATTGAGCCGTCGTCGCGTGGCTCGGGCTTCATGCTTGTGTCGGGGCTGACGAATATGTCGGCGCTCAGGCTGCGGTCTTGGGAGTTGACGCTCTTCGCGCCGTTCCAGAAGTAATTGTCCGCCGACGCGAGCTCGGGCATTTCCCTGTAGAGATCACCCGCGCCTCCCGCCATAGAGATGACGCCGCTCGCCCTGAAGAGCCGGGCGCCGTCGCCCTTCCCGTACAGGCTTATGTTCACGCCCTTGTTCCATAGGAAGTGCAGCGCTCCACGATAATCGCCGGGTTGGAATTGCTGGTGATTCCGCTGGTGCCGTTGATCCAGGCCACGCTATTCCGCAGGATATGGGGCACGGCGATCCCGTCCCCGCCCAGCTTGAAACCGTTGCCGTCGCCATTGCCCGAGCCGTCGGAGAGGGAGCCGTTCCCCCAGGCCGCGCAGTCTTCGATAAGTACGGCGCCGATGGGTCCAGTCTCGATCTTGCTGAAGAGATCCCAGCCGTCGTCGATGTTGTGGTAGGCCAGGCAGCCCCTGAACACGTTGCCCTCGCCGACGGTGAGTTTGGCGGCGAAGCCGTCCGCGTTGTTGGCGGCCGGGTCGCTGTTGTCGTGCGAGACGCAGTTCTGGATCAGATTGTCCCGCGGCCACTTTTCGGCCGGTTCCGCGCTTGAGCCGCTGATCTGCAGGCCCGTATCGCCGCAGCCGTAGGTTCGCAGGTTCCTGACGATATTGTTGTTCCCGGCCACCTGGAGGCCTTTGACGTTATCCGGCGTGTTGCGGATATCGATGCCCTCGATGGTCCACCAATCGCCCGACAGCAGCATGCCGCCCGAACTCGAGTAGCTAAAATCGAAGATTGCCCGTTCTCCGGGCGCCGACATCAGGACCTTGCGCAGCGCCGCAGTCCCGTTGTTGCCGCGTTCGATCGTCACGGATTTGGGGGGATAGTAGACGCCTCCCATAAGGAGGATCGGCTGTCCGGGCTTCGCGTAATACAGGGCCGAGGTCAGATCCAGGGGCGATTCCATTGAGCCGTCTCCGAAAACCGAACCGTCGCGGGACACATAGAGCCCGTCGCCCTCGATCGTCCGGTAGATCACGGTATGGCTGAGGGAGATGGGCTCGGAGCTCTCCACGTATTTCCGAAGTTCCCTGTCGTAGCGCGCTATGGCCATCTTTTCGCCGGGCCGGAACCCGGGATCGGGCGTGAAGGTGAGGAAGAAGTCGTTGATGCCCCAGGCGAGCTCGATGTCGGCGGTGAAATCCTCGAGCGCCGTGACGCGGGCACCGTCGATGACGAGGTTGCGGTCCTTGTCTTTCATGGTGAGTCGGCCGTCGGCGTTCGAAGTGAAAACGAAGGGATAGGATGGCGTCGTATACGAGGAGGGGGAGTCCACCATGGCGACGAGGGGGACGAGCTCTGGAGGCTCTTTTTGCGCCGGCGGATCCGTCCTGGGATCGGTGACGGTCATCGAGACATCGCTGACGGTTGCGTTGCAGCCCCTAGCCACCGAAAAGCCGACATACAGGTGGTCGGGATCGAGCTGGAGCAGCTTTTCGGGGCCGTACATGATGTATTCGGTGACGGTTTCCTCCGTCGCGTAAGGTTTTTCGAGGATGGCATGGTAGCCGGTGTTGGTCTTCTTCAACGTTAGCGTGAAGCGGTCGCCGACCCTCACGAGGTCGGAGCTGTCGTAGCTGTAGGCTCTCGACAGGCTCGTGCCGTTCCGCGCTATGCCCGCGTCGCCGGAGGCGATGATTTCCTTCGTCAGGCCCGAGACGAAGCGCGCCCCGAGGGTGTCCTTGCTCGTCTTTTTGACCCCGTCGATCGTCTCCTCGAACTTTGTGGCGATGATGCCGGCCGAGTTCGTGTAGTGGTTGGCCGAGCTGACGCCGTGGGCGCCCAGGCTGTCCAGGGCGAGGAGGCCGAAGCCTTCCTGGCCGTCGGCCGTGGGATTGATGTAGTCGATGGTGAAGGTGGCCTTGAGCTCGAAATTCTCGGTTTCGGGATCGATGACCGTATAATAGAAGGAAATTCCGTCGTGGAAGGCGGTGTACTTGCCGCCTTTCTGGTCGATCTGGAGGTCGGCCGGGTTGAAAGAGCAGGATTTGAGCCTGAAGACGAACTTGTCCGCGTCGATCATCTCCATGCTGTTCAGCTCGGCCTTGCTGGATTGGCCGAACCAGGTGAAGAACCACTCCCTTTCCGCCTCGGCCTTGGCCAGCTTGAGGAGGGGTTTCGAGGGCGAAGTCTCCTTGCCCCGGATCGCCGAAACGGCGAAGGAGTAGCGTTGGCCCGGGATGAGGCCCGATACGGTCGCATTTAGCCGCGACGCGCCATCCGTCGGGGCGACGAGGCTTGTGTTTGGGCTCGAGCCGCCCGCCGCGTCCTCGCTCCAGGATACCAGGTAGCGCTCAGCTTCCAGAACAGGCTCCCAGCCGATGAGCATCATCCCCTTGCCCATGTTCCTTGCCTGGATTACGGGTTGCGCGAGGGGGAGGGAGAAGTCGAAGGATCTTGTATCGGAAACCTTCGTCTCCGCGACGCCGGTTCTCGACGCGACGATGGAAAAAAGATAGGTGCCGCTTTTGGGCGGCTTGAATTCGGCGGTTTTTATCTCCCTGGACGATCGGCCCAGCAGTTTCGTCTCGAGCTTGCCGCCGACGGCGTCCATCATGGTCACCGCGGCCCGGTCGGCTCCCTTGGCGCCGATCTCCAGCCTGAAGGCGACGAGCAGGGTGTCGGGACGATCCGGCGCGAGGCTCAGCGAGATGAATTCCGGCCCCGCGACCTTGTCCCAGGCTGGGCGAGTGTCCTGCGCCAGGCAGGGCATGGCCAAGGCGAGACAAGATAACAGGACCATCAACCCGTGTTTCATGGGCGAGCCTTTCGGGACGAATCCGGCCATGGAGGGCTACGCTTTACTTGATGAAAATCTGGTAGATGTTGATTCCGCTACCCTTGGAGAACAGGACATACTCGCCGGCCGCGGGGAGGCTGGCCTTCGCGAGACCAGCGTTCTTTTCGTCGTCGGGGGGAGCCACAAGCTCGGCGACCACCGCTCCGTCGGCAAGCTTCGCCAGCACCAAGGTGCGGGCGTCGGTCTTGCTGGAACTGTTGGTATAGATGAGAACTTCGGTCGCGCCGGCGGCCGTGAAATGAATCGAGCGGTAATCGGCCGCGCCGCCGCCGTTCAGCTTGATCCGGTTGTTGAAGATTTCTCCGTCGGCCGCAACGCGGGGCGCCGACATGGCTTCGATGGTCACGCCCTTGTCGCTCTTGGCGAATATGGCGAAGCTGCCGAATGCCTTGGTCGCTGTAATCTGGGCGGCCTCGAGATCGTTCGCCGTGAAGAATTCCTCGGCGCCCAGCGTGGCTGCCGTGAACAGACCGGCCATAAGGCAGAACAACAAGAATCCTTTTTTCATGGTCATCGGTATGCCTCCTGAGAGTACCAGGCGCCCCGGCTTTGACGGGGACTGCCCGCGGCGAAACCGCCTGCCTCAGTATACCTTCACTTTCTTACACAAAACAGGCGGATTTTTGGACAAAGGCGACATGATAAGCCTTAACGTACTTCTTCCGGCTCCAGGGAGGCCGATTGCTTTGTCAGGGTGCGCCGGTAGCTCGCGTCGAGATGGCTGTGCATGGCGTTGAAGGATCGCTCGGGGTCGCGGGCGGCTATCGCTTCGTAGATGACTCTGTGTTCCTCGAAGGCGTGGCGGTGGTCTTCGCTCGTGCGCGGGGCGTCTTTGTAGGTCTTGACGATCGAATCCATTATGATCGGTATAAGGCGGATGATGACGGGATTTTTGGTCGCCTCGGCGATGCTCCGATGGAAATTGAGTTCGACGTTTATTCCCACCTTGCGCTGATAGACGATTTCTTCCATGTCGCGGACGCAGGCGGCGATTTTCTCTATATCCTGGTCGTCGGCCGTTTGCGCGGCCAGCCGGGCCACCCCGGGCTCGATGATGAGACGGGCCTGTATCAGGGCGAGGCGCAGATTGGGACTCATGATGAAATCAAGGCCTAGGGGGTCTTCGGCGATGCCGGGCATCTGTGAGACATAGGTGCCCTTGCCCCTGTGGATTTCGAGGACGCCCTGGGAAGCGAGCGTCTTGACCGCTTCGCGGATAGTCGGTCTCGAGACCGAAAAGAGGGAGCATAAGCTCCAGCTCATTCGGAAGCTTGTCGCCCGGCTTGAGCTTTTCGTTGAGGATGAGTTCCTTGATATGGGCGGCGACTTCCTGCGAACGTCGTTTTCCCGTAGACAGATTGGTGTACATGATACCTCGTGCCCGGCCGAAACCTTGCGTAATCTGATGTCTTACCTTACTACGTCCGCGCCCTTGCCGCAAGATCGAGCATCGCGTCGCCCCTGGAGGGCGGCGCGTGGATCTCCGCGTCCGCTCAGCCCTGGTTGATCCATACGCGCATTTCGTTCCTGCCTCGATTGGCCCAGGCGTAATAGGGAATCGCCTTTACCTTGATCGGCCTATAGTCGAAATCGGCTTCCCTATAGAGTTCGTCGCGCCAGCCGCCGTCACTGTCACTGCCGTCACCATTGCCGCCACCGCTGCAACTGCCGCCGCCGCGGAAAGCTTTTCCCTCGATACAGGTGACGCCGCCGAGCAGGCCCGGTTCGTAGCGGGTCTCGAAATCGGGTTCCCTGGCGAGCGTGATATCGGAGAGGAGGGGACCGTTGTCAGCTTCCTCGAGGCAGTAGACTTGGGGACCGCGCGTCAGCGCCACCTTGCCGGCGTCTTCGCGCACGAGCGGGTTGGCCCTTATGCGGCGCACGGACATCGGCAGGTTGAGCTCCACTCGGTCGCCGCGCTTCCACTCGCGGTCTATATTGAGATAGCCGTCCTCGATGACCATCGGCGCCGCGACGTTTTCGGCGCCCCCCGAAGCAAGGCGGACGATGGGGGACCTTCCGCCGCCGCACCAGCCCGGCACGCGAACCGAAAGCGTGAAGCGGACGGGCCTCTCCGGCGAAACGGCGATGGACATGCAGCCATCGCGCAGATAGTCGCCTTCCATCGTCACTTCGACAGGGACGCCGCCCATCGCGACTTTCGCGCTCGAGGCGATGAAAAGCTGCGCCGCGAGCCGCCTTTCGTCCGCTGAATAGATATATCCGCCTAAAGAGGCTATGAGACGGGCCAGGTTGGGCGGGCAGCAGGCGCAGGGGAACCAGCCGCGCCGCGTCGCGCCCGAGTATTCGGTGTCCAGCCTCGCTTCAATTTCCTCCGGCACGGCCTCGAGAAGGTTCGTGTAGAAATAACTCTTGCCGTCCAGCGCGAGGCCGGAGAGAATCCCGTTGTAGAGGGCGCGCTCGGCCACGTCGAAATAATCGCCCTTCAGCTCGAGCCGGCTCATCCTGGCCGCCCAGAACATGAGCCCGATGGAGGCGCAGGTTTCGTTGTAGGGGGTGCCGTTCGGCAAGTCGTAATCGCGCGAAAAGCCTTCCCACCATTCCATCTGGCCGATGCCGCCCGTGACGAACATCTGCCGCCTCGTCACGTCTTTCCAAAGCGCCCCGCAAGCGTCCGCCAGCCCCTCGTCGCCGGAGAGGGCGGCCACGTCAGCCATGCCCGAGTACATGTAGACGGCCCGCACCGCGTGGCCTACCGCCGTTTTCTGTTCGCGCACGGGCAGATGCGACTGATTGTACTCGTACATCTTAGGACCGAAGGGACCCAGGTTGCCGGGCTCCCCGCGCGCGGCCGCCTCCAGCTCGTAGAAATGCGGCTTCCTGCCGCGCTCGTCCAGAAAATATTTCGCCAGGCGAAGATAGCCCTCCTCGCCCGTGACTTCGTACAGCTTCGCGAGCGCCATCTCGATCACCTGATGGCCGGGATAGCCGTGGAGCTGGCCAGGTTCGGGGCCGAACATCGCGTCGATATGGTCGGCGTTCCTTTTCATAATATCGAGGAAACGGCGCTTGCCGGTCGCGCGGAAGTAGGCGACGGCGGCTTCGATCAAGTGCCCCGCGATATAGAGCTCGTGGCTCTCGCGCTCGTTCGTCCAGCGTTCGCCCTTCTTCGCGAGGGTGAAATAAGTGTTGAGATAGCCGTCGGGCCACTGCGCCTCGCCTATCGTCTCGATCAGGTCGTCGGCCAGGGCTTCAAGACGCTGGTCCCGCTTCGTCGCCAGGCAGTAGGCGACGGCCTCCAGCCATTTCGCCACATCGCTGTCCTGGAAACGCTTGCCGTAGAACTCGCCCGATTCCCTGCCCGCGGCGATCCGGAAGTTGGCGATCGCGTGGCTTTTGGCCACGCCGGGCACGCGGTCGTTCATGACCTCCCATTGATAGGGAACGATGACGTCGCGAACCAGCTCGATATACCGATTCCAGAAAGCGTCGGTGACCTTCACCGCTCCGACATCCAAAGGCTTCATGGGCGACCTCCGAATATATAATTACTGTGATATTCAGCTTTTACTATCTTTTTACGACAGCGAAAATCCGCTTGACACCGAATTTCGATGGGGTATTATGCATCTATTGATATATCAGATTTCCCAAGGAGGCACAATGACACGGTTTACAAAAATCGGCGCGATTCTGCTCATCGTCGCGCTCTCGCTCGCCGGCCAGGCGGCGTTCGCCCAGGCCAAGTATCATATCGGCGTATGCACCGAGACCGTCTCACAGGCCGAGGACGACCTCCGCGGCGCGCAGCAGCTGATCAAGGAATATGGCGCGGTCTCCGACGGCGGCATCATCCAGCATATCACCTACCCCGATGATTTCATGTCCCAGCAGGAGACGGTCATCTCCAACCTCGTCGCCCTCGCCGATGACCCCCTCATGAAAGCCATCGTCACCTGCAACGCCCTTCCCGGCGTCTCCGAAGCCTACAAGCGCATCAGGGCGAAACGCCCGGACATCCTCCTTCTCGCCGCCCTGCCCGCCGAGGATCCCCTCGTCATCCAGCAGGCCGCCGACGTGGCCGTCGACCTCGACTTCGTGTCCCGCGGCTACACGATCGTCTGGGGCGCCAAGCAGATGGGCGCGAAGACCTTCGTGCACATTTCCTTCTCCCGCCATATGTCCTACGAATCCCTGGGCCGCCGCAGGGCCATCATGGAACAGGCCTGCAAGGACCTCGGAATAAAGTACGCCTTCGAAACCGCCCCCGACCCGACCTCCGACGTCGGCATTCCCGGCGCCCAGCAGTTCATCCTCGAGAAAGTTCCCCAGTGGCTCCAGAAGTACGGCCCCAACGGCGAGAAAGTGGCCATGTTCTGCACCAACGACGCGCAGACCGAACCGCTCATCAGGCAGCTCATCGCGTCCAAGAACGGCATCTTCGTCGAGCCCGACACCGCCTCTCCCCTCATGGGATTCCCCGGCGCGCTCGGCCTGGACCTGACCGCGGAAAAAGGCGATTTCCCCGCCATCATGAAGAAGATCGAGAAAGCCGTCGCCGACAAGGGCGCTTCCGGAAGAATGGGAACCTGGGCATACAGCACCGGTTTCTCCCTGACCGCCGGCATGGGCGAGCACGCCAAGCGCGTTCTCGACGGAAAGTCCAAGATCACCAGCATGAAGGACATCTACGACGCCATCGGAAAGTACACGCCCGGAGCCAAATGGAACGGCGCTTTCTATACCGACATGAGCACCGGCGTCAGGGCCAAGAACGAGCTTCTCGTCTACATGGACACCTATGTGTTCGGCAAAGGCTATCTGGGTTCCACGGCGCAGAAGATCGCGGACAAATACTATCGGATAAAGAAATAGTCGCCGTCGCGATTGTTGGCCGATTTTCATGGCCATCCGGCCGCGATCCCGCGCGGATCCCAGGCTCCTTCCGGAGCTTCGGCTTCCGGCGGGATCGCGGCCGTTTTCTTTTCCCTTGCGTCGCTTCGGTTTTGCTGGCACCATTGCATCCGACACCGAAGGACATTAACCTTGAGGAAGCTTAGTATGGATAAAAACCATGGACAGAAACAGCCGCTAGCGGGAGCCGACGCGGGCGCAAACGCGGGCGCGGGAGCCGACGCTTTCGGCATGTTCGACGCGAGCGTTTATATCGACAGGCGGGAAGCCTTGCGGACTTCGCTACTTTCGCGAGGCGTTTCCGAGGGCATTGTTCTCTTCCTGGGCAACCGCGAAAGCCCCATGAACTACGCCGACAACGCCTATCCTTTCCGTCAGGATTCCAGTTTCCTCTACTTTTTCGGCATAGCCCAACCCAGTCTCGCGGCGACCATCGACATCCAGACCGGCCGAACGACCGTTTATGGCGACGATGTTTCCATGGAGGACATCGTGTGGACGGGACAGGTGCCCGCGGTCGCGGAATTGGCCGCGCGCTCCGGCGTGCGGAATATTGCCCCTCGGGCGGCGCTGGCCGGAGCCGCGGCCCGCGCGGGCTCCGGTTCCGGTTCGCTATCCGGCTCCGGCGCGGGCCAAGGTCCCGGAGCCGCGAAGCTGCTCTTCCTTCCGCCCTACCGCGCCGACAGCCGCGCCGAACTCGCCGAGCTTCTCGGGATTTCCCTCCACGAAGTGGATTCCAGGGCATCGCTGCCGCTCATCGTGAGCGCCATAGCCCTGCGCGAGATAAAACAGGCTCCCGAGATCGTCGAGATTGAACACGCCGTGGCGGTATCGGTGGAAATGCACCGCAGCATCATCGAATGCGCCAAACCGGGCCTGCGCGAGGCGGAATTAGCCGCCCTGGCTTCGGGGATCGCCCTCGGAAGCGGAGGCAGGCTGGCCTTTCCCACCATCGCGACGACGCGGGGAGCCGTGCTGCACAATCACGATTACTCGCGCGTCCTCCATGAGGGAGGGCTTTTTCTCGTGGACGCCGGCGCCGAGACCGTCTCGGGATACGCGGGAGACTTGAGTTCGACCTTCCCGATCTCGCCGCGCTTTTCGGAGAGGCAGCGCGCGATCTACGAAATCGTCCTCGCCGCGCAGGAAAAGGCCATTTCCCTTCTGAAGCCTGGAAGGCCTTTCATCGACGCGCATTTCGCGGCGGCGCGTGTCATCGTCGAGGGCCTGAGCGGTCTCGGCCTGATGCGGGGAGATCCCGACGAAGCCGTTCGGCAGGGCGCGCACGCGATGTTCTTCCCCTGCGGCGTCGGCCACCAGATGGGTCTCGATGTCCACGATATGGAGAATTACGGTGAAGTATGGGTCGGCTACGATGGCGCGCCCAAGAGCAAACAGTTTGGCCTCGCTTCCTTAAGGCTCGCGAAACCTCTGCGCGCCGGCATGGTGCACACGGTCGAGCCCGGCATCTATTTCATCCCCGAGCTGATCGCCCGATGGAAGGCTGAAAGGAAACTCGAGCGTTTCATCGCCTACGATCGCCTGGACGAGTGGCTCGATTTCGGCGGCATGCGCAACGAAGAGGACTGGCTCATCACCGAAGGCGGGGCGAGGCGATTGGGTCCCGAATTCGACAAAAGCGCGGAGGGAATGGAAGCGAGTCGCGGCTAAGGTAGACTTTACTTATTCAATGGAGCCGCGAAGACCTCTTGTCAAGCGTAAAATTATGGTCTAGAGTGATGAAAGATATTCTGATATATCAGTTTGGGAGCGAGGGATGAAAACATCCAATCAGCCGCGATACATGTCGCTTCGCGGTCAGGTTTACGATTACCTTCACGACGAACTCATGAAAGGTACGCTGAAGGCCAGTCAACGAGTCAATCTGGACGCTTTGGCCGACAGCATCGGCGTGAGCCGAACCCCTCTGCGCGAAGCCTTGATCATCCTGGACGCCGAAGGCTTCGTCACGATTCTTCCGCGCAGCGGAATCCTCATCAACACCCTCACGCTCGAGGATATCCGGAATCTCTATGAGATTATCGGCGCCCTCGAAGGCGCCGTTCTTTTCGCGGCCAAGGGCGCCATGAAGACCCCAGCCATCGATCGAATGGCCATACTCAACGGCGATATGTCGCTCGCCCTCGATACCGAAGACTTCGACGGTTTTTATCGCCTCAACCTCGAATTTCATGGGGTATTCCTGTCATTTTCCAAGAATCCCGCGCTTTTGCGCAGCATCGATCTCGCCAAGCGGCGTCTCTACGATTTTCCGAAGAAGAAGGGTCTCCTGACCGAATGGGAGAGGGCTTCAATCCTGGAACACGCCCGGATCGTGGATTTTCTGAAAATGGGGGACTTTCGCGCCGCGGCCGAGTATGTCCGCGACATACATTGGTCCTTCGAGGTCCAGGAGCATTTTATCCAACGATACTACGAGCTCCCCGGCCAGTTGCCTCGAGCCCAGTAAGGGAGCCTTCGTGTATATCCAGGGAACAGTCTTCAATGTCGCCCGCTTCTCCCTCCACGACGGGCCGGGTATACGCACGGTCGTATTCCTGAAAGGCTGTCCCCTGTCCTGCGCCTGGTGCCACAATCCCGAGGGAATGAGCGCGAGACCTGAGGTTTTCTTTCGCCCCGACAAATGCGTGGCCTGCGGACGCTGCGCGGCGGTTTGCCCGAGACTGGCGGCGGCAACGGCAGCGCCTGCCGCGACTGCTGCCGCTGCCGCTGCCGCTGCCAAGACGGCTCCCTTCCCCGACGAAGCCTGCCCCCCTGGCTGCCAGGTCTGCGCCGGCGCCTGCCTCGTGGGCGCGCGGGAGGCGGTGGGGACCATCTGGGATCTGCCGAAGCTTCTGGACCTGGTCCTGGCCGACCGCGCCTTCTATGAATCCTCCGGCGGCGGTGTGACGCTCTCGGGCGGCGAGCCTCTGACGCAGTCCCGCTTCGCCACGGCCTTTCTGGAAACCTGTGGCCGGGCCGGCCTTCACCGAGCCGTCGAAACCTCGGGTTTCGCCCCAGAGCGGGTCTTTCTCGATCTGGCTGAGCAGGCCGATCTTCTTCTCTACGACATAAAACTGATGGATCCCGACGCGCACAAGGCATGGACCGGCGTCGACAACGCCCTGATATTGAACAACCTGAGGGCCGCCACCCAAGTGGCCGCCACAAAGGTAGCCGGCAAGGAGATTCGCATCCGCCGGCCCATGATCCCCGGCGTCAACGACGGCGTGGATGAAATGCGCGCCCTGGCCGCTCTCGCCCTCGAACTCAGGTTGGGCGTCGACTTGCTTCCCTATCACGCCGACGCCGAAGACAAGTACCTGAAGCGGCGAAAACCGTACCGGCTCGCGGGAATGGCGGCGCCCGAAGCCTCTAGCGTCGCTGAATGCGCGAAAATTTTGTCCGGCCTGGGCGTCCAGGCGCGGATTGGAGGATGAGATGAACGAGCGGATTGCGCGGCTGAGGAAGCGAAGCTTCGATGCGAAACCCCGGATTTCCATCGAAAGGGCCTTGATCCTCACCGCCTTCTATAAGGAAAACGCCGGCAAGTTCTCGGCTCCCCTGCTGCGCGCCATGGCTTTCCGCGAGCTCTGCGAAAAGAAAACCATCTATATCGGCGCCGACGAACTCATCGTGGGCGAGCGCGGTCCAGAGCCCAAGGCCGTATCGACCTTTCCCGAACTCACCTGCCACTCCAGCGAGGACCTTCGGATCCTCAATTCCAGGCCGATGACGAGCTATTCGATAGGGGAAGCCGAGATCGAAACCTACGCCCGCGAGGTGGAGCCGTACTGGCGGGGCCGCTGCGTGCGCGACCGCGCCTTCGCCGACATGCCCGCCGAATGGAGGGGGCTCTACGAAGCCGGCGTATTCACCGAGTTCATGGAGCAGCGGGCGGCGGGACACACCGCCTTGGACGGCGCCATCTACGCCAAAGGTCTGGACGACTATCGCGCCGAGATAGCCGAGGCGCGGGCCGCCATCGACTGGAGCGGCGATCCGGAAGCTTACGACAAGAACGAGGAGCTCACCGCCATGGATATCGCCTGCCAAGCGGCGATCATCTTCGCGCGCAGGCACGCCAGGCTCGCCGAATCCATGGCCGCGGCCGAAACCGATCCAGCCCGCCGCAAGGAGCTGCTAGCCATCGCGGCTATCTGCAACAGGATACCGGCCAAGGCACCCGAAACCTTCCATGAAGCGGTGCAGACCTACTGGTTCACCCATCTCGGCACCATCACCGAACTCAACGGCTGGGACTCGATGAGCCCCGGCCACTTCGACCGCCATCTCGAGCCTTTCTACCGGCGAGATCTGGCCGCCGGCAGGATCGACGCCGAAAGGGCGAAGGAGATCCTCGCCTGCTTCTGCGTCAAGGTGAACAATACGCCCGCCCCGCCCAAGGTGGGCGTGACGGCGGCCGAGAGCGGCACCTACAACGACTTCACGCAGATCAGCCTGGGTGGCGTGGACCGCGACGGCGAAGACGCTTCCGGCGCCGTGTCGGCGCTGCTCCTCCAGAGCCTCGACGAACTCCACCTCCTCCAGCCCCAGCCTTCCGTCCACGTGTCGACGAAGACGGCCCAGCCCTTCCTGAAGTTAGCCGCCGAGGTGGCGCGGAAGGGGGCCGGCTACCCCAGCTTCTTCAACGCCGACCTCATCGTCCGCGAACAGCTGCGCGCAGGAAAATCCCTCGAGGACGCCCGGGAGGGCGGCACCTCGGGCTGCGTCGAGACGGGCTGTTTCGGCAAGGAAGCCTACATCCTCCACGGCTACCTCAACGTGCCCAAGATCCTCGAACTGGCGATGAACGACGGCGTCGATCCCTTGAGCGAAAAGCGCGTCGGGCCGGCCACCGGCCGCGCCGAATCCTTCGGCGATTTCGAGGCCCTCTACGCCGCCTTCGAGACCCAGCTGCGCTACGCTGTGGACTGGAAGATCCGCGTGGACAACAAGCTCGCCCGGATCTACGCCGAGAACGTGCCCGCGCCCTATCTCTCCGTCCTTATCGCCGACTGTGTCAGGAACGGCCGCGACTACTACTCGGGCGGCGCGCGCTACAACACGGACTATATCCAGTGCTGCGGTATCGGAACGATCGCGGACAGCCTCTCGGCGATCAGGATGATGGTGTATCGTGATCCCTCGCACCGCGAGGGATCACGCGGCGAGGGCGCGCCTGATATAGGAGCGCGCGGCAAAGGAAGCATCTCCATGAAGGAGCTGATGGCCGCCCTCGCCGCCGACTGGCAGGGCTATGAAGCGCTGCGCGAGACGATATGGAACAGCGTTCCTTTTTATGGAAACGACGACGACAGGGCTGACGATCTGATGAGGCGCGTATTCGCCTCGGAGCTGGCGGCGATCGAGGGCAAGTCGAGCACGCGCGGCCCCACCTATCGCGTGAACATGCTCTCCACCACCTGCCATATCTACTTCGGGACCAAGCTGGGAGCCACGCCCAACGGCCGCCGCGCCCATACGCCTGAATCAGACGGCTCATCTCCCTCGCAGGGGGCGGACAGGAAGGGTCCCACGGCGGTGATGAAATCGGTGGCCAAGATGGATCAGGTGAGGACGAGCGGAACCCTTCTGAACCAGCGTTTCCTGCCCTCGACGCTTGCCGGTAATCGCGGCGTCGACGCCCTGGCGGGCCTCGTGCGGGGCTACTTCGCCCTCGACGGCCACCACGTGCAGTTCAATGTCGTCGACACGGCCACACTCAGGAAGGCGCAGGCTCACCCGGGTGAGTATCGCAACCTTCTCGTGCGCGTGGCCGGCTACAGCGACTATTTCGTCGATCTCGACCTGCGCCACCAGGAGGAGATCATCGCGCGCACGGCGCAGGAAGGGATCTGAACATCGGGGAAAGACTAGCCTTTTTGGATGCCTCCGAAATATAGCGATTCCGGAACTTCTCCAAGGTCAGGGTTTTTGGCCGTAATAGGCGCCCGCGCCGTGTTTGCGCCGCCAGTGCTTTTCAATGATATAGTCAGGCAGTTCTCCCTGCGCGGGGTTGATGACGCGCGTGTAGAGCGCCATCCTGCAGAGCTCCTCGAGGATGACCGCGTTGTGGAGCGCCTTGTCAGCCGAATCCCCCCAGGTGAAAGGACCATGTCCCGCCACGAGAATCATCGCCGTTTCCGCGGGATCTAGCCTAAGTTCGGCCATCGTCGTCACGATCAGCTTCCCCGTTTCCAGCTCATAGTCGCCTCGCACCGCTTGCCTGGAAAGATAGGCCGTGCAGGGAATCCGCGACGTCGTCTGGTCGGCGTGGGTCGTTCCCAAGAGAGGTAGGGGCGAGCAAGCCTGGGCCCAGCCCGTGGCATAGGGGGAGTGCGTGTGTACGACGCCTTTCAGCGCGGGCCAGGCGCGATAGAGGGCCGCGTGCGTCGCGGTGTCCGACGAAGGACGCATCTCCCCTTCCACTACCTTGCCCTCAAAATCGACGATCACCATCGACGCAGCGCTGAGCGCTTCGTAGGCTACCCCCGAGGGTTTTATGGCGAATACGCCAGCGTCTGGATCGGCCGCCGAAGCGTTGCCCCAGGTCAGGATGGCGAGACCGCGTTCCGAAATCCCCATATTGGCTTTATAGGCTTCCTCGGCGAGGCCGGCATACTTCGATTTTGGCATGACATTCCTTTGTATTAGGGCAAAATTTGACGCGTGAACGTTCACATCGATTGTAAATGGCGCCTTTTCGGCTGTCAACGAGTCGCTGGAAACATGAAAATCCCATCCAATACTTTACTACTCAAGTAACAAATGTAATTTGTTTAAAATTTATTTGACAAAAAGTGAAAGGCCTGCTAGCATTGTTTTTGTAGCGTGTACGTTAACGCATCTATTGTCATACCGAATTTTCTGCCACTTTCGAGCACAGGAGCGTGGAAATGAAGCATTCACGGACAATGGCGATGGTCCTGTTCGCTTTTCTGATCATGTCGCCAGGTTTGTCCTTCGCCGCGGACGCGAAAGTCGCCTCCTTAACCTGCGTCGGCATCTACTCCGAAACGAGCGCCGGCTATATAAGCTATCGGAACGCCGGCAAAGGCGAATGGATCGTCGTCAAGGTCGGCGACCTGATCCCGACGAGCGCCGAGATCCGCGTCAACGTCGACAGGGACTGGATAGAACTGATCCAGGCGGCCAAGCCCAATGAAGTCTACGAGTTCACCGGCAGCGAGAAGGGCGAGGTAATCGCGAAGGTCGCCGACATCATCAAGGCCAAGCCGCGCGCCGTCAGCTTCCCCAAGGGAACGGCTGCCAAACCCGACGCCGCCTTCAAGGACAAGCTCGTCGTCACCCAATACCTGGGAAGGCAGGTGTACAGGGCGGCCAGCGGGGAATCCAAGGACATAAAGTACGGCGACGTCCTCGACATAAAGGGCAAGGTGAAAATCATCGCCATCAACAACACCCTCACCCTCATGAACGCGTCCGGCGCCGTGACCACGGTCATCGGCCCGCTCAATTTCAACGTGGAACAAGTTCTCAACAATAAAAGTCTCTACAAGTATCTGAATGTCCAGAAATAGGCGAAAGGAGGAGGCGACCCGGAGAAGGGGAAGGCGCATGACGTCATTGCGACGAAATTCAATACATGGAGGGTTTCAATGAAAAACTGGAAAAAAGTCCTAGTACTGTTGCCGGCGATGCTGTTGATCTTCTCCGCATCGGCCTTCGCGGCTCCGCCCAAGACATGGGTCGTCGGTTTCGCCCAGATCGGCTCCGAGAGCGAGTGGAGAACCGCCGATACGATCTCGGTGCAGAATGCCTTCAACGAGGATGAGAGCTTCATCCTGATCTATTCCGATGCCCAGCAGAAGCAGGAGAACCAGATCAAGGCGCTGCGCTCCTTCATCGCGAGAAAGGTGGACTGCATCGTGTTCACCGCCCTCGTGGAGACCGGCTACGGCCCCGTGCTTCAGGAAGCGAAGCGCGCCGGCATCCCCGTCATCATGATCGACCGCGACGTCCAGGAATCCGACAGGTCCCTGAGGCTCACGATCATGGGATCCAACTTCATCACGGAAGGCGAGAAAGCGGGCAACTGGCTCGCCGCCTACCTCAAGCAGAAGGGCTTGGACGACGGCAAGAAACCGATCAATATCGTGGAACTCCAGGGCACGACGGGCTCCGCCCCTGCCATCGAAAGGAAGACCGGCTTCGCGAACATCATGAAGCAGCATTCCAACTGGCAGCTCACCCGCTCCCAGACGGGCAACTTCACGAGCTCCGAGGGCAAGGCCGTCATGGAAGCCTTCCTGAAGGCCGACAAGACGATCCAGGTCCTCTATGCCCATAACGACCAGATGGCCTTAGGCGCCATTCAGGCCATCAAGGAAGCCGGACTGAAGCCGGGCAAGGATATCATCATCATCGGCGTGGACGCCGTCAAAGGCGCTTTCGAGGCCATCGTGGCGGGCGAGATGAACTGCACGGTCGAGTGCAGCCCATTGCTCGGACCTCAGGCTGTACAGGCCGTGACCGACCTGCGTGACGGGAAGAAACTCCCGGCCCGCATCTACACGATCGAAGGTCTCTTCGACGAGACCAACGCCGCGGCGGCCCTGCCGTCCAGGCAGTACTGACCTGCGTATTGATTTAGCGATGTATCGATAGTATATCCTGAAGGGACAAGGTTGCCTCTCGCCGCAAGGGCGATGAGGAGGCTTTGTCCCTTCGTTTGCGGACTGTTTCAGCGGGAGGCATCCAAATGTCCGACAACGCCCCAATCGTCGAGTTGAAGACGATAAGCAAAACTTTTCCTGGCGTGAGGGCTTTGTCCAGCGTGGATTTTCGCCTTTTCCCGGGCGAAGTCCATGCCCTCATGGGGCAAAACGGAGCGGGCAAATCCACCCTGGTAAAGGTGCTCACCGGCGTGTATCGCCAGGATTCAGGAGAGATTCTCCTCGAAGGCAAGCCGATAAGGCCGGATTCGCCCCTCGCCGCCCAAAGACTGGGAATCAACACCGTCTATCAGGAAATCAACCTCTGCCTCAATCTCTCGGTGGCTGAAAACATCTTCATCGGCAGGGAGCCGAAGCGCCTAGGCAGGATCGACTGGAAGACCATGAACGGAAAAGCCGTGGAAGTCCTGAAGCGGCTCAACATCGGCATCGACGTGACGAAGATTCTGTCTTCCTATTCGATCGCCGTGCAGCAGATGGTGGCCATTTCCCGCGTCCTCGATTCGTCCTCCAAGGTTCTCATCCTCGACGAGCCCACGTCGAGCCTCGACGAGACCGAAGTCGCCCAACTTTTTAAGGTTATAAAGAAGTTGCGCGACGAAGGAATGGCCATCCTTTTCATCACGCACTTCCTGGACCAGACGTACCAGATTTCCGACAGGATCACCGTGCTGAAGAACGGCGAATTCGTGGGGGAATACGAGACGGGGAACCTGCCCAAACTGGAGCTGATCGCCAAGATGCTCGGCAAGGAACTCTCCGAATTCAGCTATACGACGAGCGGCGCGCGGGAGAAGAAACACGGGACCGCCGACGATACGGCCGCCGAGGATACGGCCGCCGACGATACGGCTGCCGGGACGACGCCCCTTCTCGAGGCGAAGAGTCTCGGCCTGCGCGGCTCGATCGCCCCCTTCGACATCGCGCTTCGCGAGGGCGACGTGCTTGGTTTCGCGGGGCTCCTGGGCTCGGGGAGGACGGAGACGGCGAGACTTCTCTTCGGCATCGACGCCGCCGATCAGGGCGACTTGGCCGTGAAAGGGAAGAAAGCCGGCATCAGCTCGCCGAGGGGCGCGATGATGGCCGGCATGGGCTTCTGCTCCGAGGATAGGAAGAACGAGGGGATTTTCGCCGAACTCTCTATACGGGAGAACATCATCCTCGCGCTCCAGGCGAAGATGGGCGCGTCGAAATACCTTTCGACGAAAAAGCAGCTGGAGATCGCCGAGGAGCTCATAGCGTCGCTGAGAATCGTCACGCCGAGCGCCAACGGCGAGGCCAAGCAGCTCTCCGGCGGCAATCAGCAGAAACTGCTGCTGGCTCGCTGGCTCTGCACCAATCCCATAATCCTCATCCTCGACGAGCCCACCCGCGGTATCGACGTGGGCGCGAAACTCGAAATCATGGAGCAGATACTCAACCTGAGCAGAAAAGGCCTTGGGGTCATCTTCATCTCGTCGGAATTCGAGGAAGTGCTGCGCTGCAGCACGAAAATTGCCGTTTTCAGGGACAAGGTGAAGATCGCGGAACTCGAGGGAGAGGACATGAACGAGAGGACCATCATGCAGACTATCGCGGGAGGCAGATGAACATGGCGTGGCTGAATACCCTGACGCGCAGGAAAATCTTCTGGCCGCTGGTCGCCCTCGCCTTCCTTCTCGCCTTCAATCTATTCTTCACCCCCAACTTCTTCAGCGTCGAGATAAAACAGGGCCACCTCTACGGCAATGTCATCGACATCCTGAAGAACGGCGCGCCGATCATGCTTCTGGCCGTCGGCTTGACCCTCGTCATAGCGACGAAGGGCATCGACATCTCGGTGGGATCGGTGGTGGCCATTTCGGCGGGCGTCGTGGCCATGCTGATAGGCGGCGACCTCAAGGGCAACCCCAAGTATCCCATCGCCTTCGCGATGTCGGCAGCCGTGCTCGTGTCGATCGCCGCGGGGATGTGGAACGGCATGCTCGTCTCCTGGGTGGGGATGCAGCCGATCATCGCGACCCTGATCCTCTCCGTGGCGGGGCGCGGCATCGCGATGGTCACCACCAACGCCATGGTCGTCTGGCTCTACGCCAAACCCTTCGCCCTCCTCGGACAGGGCTACCTGCTGGGTCTGCCCTTTTCGATCTATATGGTGGCCGTCCTTCTTTTGATGACATGGCTGGCCACGCGGCGGACCGCCCTCGGCCTCTTCATCGAGGCTGTGGGCATCAACCCGACCGCCTCGCGCTTCGCGGGCATCAACGCGAAAAACCTCATCTTCTGGGTCTACGCCTTTTCGGGCTTCTGCGCGGGCGTATCGGGCCTCGTCGTCTGCTCGACCGTGATGAGTGCCGACGGGAACAACGCCGGCCTCGGCTACGAGATGGACGCGATACTGGCCGTCGTCATAGGCGGAACCTCCATGAACGGGGGGAAATTCTATCTTTTCGGCTCCATGGTAGGCGCGCTGATCGTCCAGACCCTGACGACGACCATCTACGCCTTCAACGTTCCGCCCGAGATAGCACAGGTGGTGAAGGCTCTCGTCGTGTGGACTGTCAGCCTCCTTCAGTCGGCCACCTTCCGCGCCAAGGTCGCCAGCCTCTTCGGCAAGAGGGAGGTGGCGGCATGAAGCTGAAATCCATATTCAGCCCGAAAAACCTGCCCACTATCGTGACCCTCGGCCTTTTCATCCTCATGTTCGGCCTGGGGTCGGTCTCCTTCAGAGGCTTCTTTTCCCTTCAGAATTTCCTCAACCTCTTCATCGACAACGCCTACCTCATCATCATCGCCGTGGGGATGACCTTCGTCATCATCTCGGGGGGCATCGACCTTTCGGTCGGTTCCATGCTCGCCCTCTCCACGATGGTGACGTCGAGCCTCCTGGAAAAATCCCGCTGGGATCCCCTCTACGTCATCCCCGTCGTCCTCTTGATGGGCGTGGCGCTGGGGCTCTTCATGGGCTGGCTCATCCAGACCTTCGACATACCGCCCTTCATCATCACGCTGGCGGGGCTCTACCTCGCCAGAGGGCTCTGCTACGTGGTAAGCATAGACACGATCGGTATCACCCACCCCTTCTGGCAGGCCATGGCGAGCTCCGCGATCCCGATCGCGGGGAACAGCTTCATCTCGCCGAGCGTGATCATCGCCGTCGTCATCCTGATAGCGGGAATGTACGTTTCGCGCTTCACCAAGTTCGGGCGGACGGTCTTCGCCATAGGCGGAAACGAGCAATCGGCCGTGCTGATGGGCCTGCCGGTGGCGCGGACGAAAATCCTACTCTACGCATTCTCGGGCTTCTGCTCGGCGCTGGCGGGCATCGTCTTCACCTTCTATACGCTCTCTGGCTACGCCCTGAACGGAAGAGGCATGGAAATGGACGCGATCGCGACGGTGGTGATAGGCGGAACCCTTCTCTCCGGTGGCGTGGGAAGCGTCTTGGGCACCCTTTTCGGCGTCTTTGTCTACGGGACGATCCAGGTGCTGATCGTCTTCCAGGGAACGCTCAACTCCTGGTGGACGCGCATCGCGATCGGTTTCCTGGTATTCGTTTTCTGCCTGCTGCAGAGGCTGTTTGAGGTGAGGAAGGGGGGCAAGCGGCGGAAGAGTTCCGCCGCCGCCTGATGAATTATTATCTCATGACCAAACGCTGTCGTTCCATTGAAGCATGGATTCCAGCATTCGCGGGTCGCGTTCCTTGTTGATCTCGAAATATTCAACGCCGGCGATCCTGGCGTAATCCTCCAGCATTTCAGCGCTCACCTGCGTCGAGAAGCCGGTGTGATGGGCGCCGCCCGCGAGGATCCAGAGCCTCGCCGCGTCCTTGAGGGAGGGCTCCGGCTTCCAGAGCACCCTCGCCACGGGCAGTTTCGGCATCGGGGCGGGCAGGCTTACGGACTCGATGAGGTTCGAAAGGAGCCGGAATCGCCCTCCTAAATCGAGCAACGTCGCGACGATGGCTTTGCCGATCCGCGTCTCGAACACCGCGCGCGCGGGGGCGGCCTTGCCGCCTATGCCGAGCGGATGCACTTCGATCCTGGGCTTGCCGTTCGCTATGCTGGGGCATACCTCGAGCATATGCGCGCCCAGTATGAGTTCGTTTCCGGGCTCGAAATGGTAGGTGTAGTCTTCCATGAAGGAGGTGCCGCCAGCGAGGCCTTCGCCCATCACCTTCATCGCGCGCACGAGGGCCGCGGTCTTCCAGTCGCCCTCGGCGCCGAAGCCGTAGCCGTCCATCATGAGGCGCTGCGACGCCAGTCCGGGAAGTTGTGCGAGCTTGCCAAGGTCCTCGAAGGTGGTGGTAAACGAACCAGCGTTATGCGATTCAAGAAATCGGCGGATTCCCCGCTCGATGCGGGCCTGTTCCCGCACGCTGGCCATCGCGGCCTCGCTGCCCGAGACTTCGGGGGCGAAATCGAAGAGCCCGCGATATTCGTCCATGGCTTTGTCGAGTTCGGCCTCGGTCACCGCCTCCACTTCCCGGACAAGATCCCCTATCCCGTAGCCGTTGACCGACCAGCCCAGCTGGATCTGCGCCGATACCTTGTTGCCCTCCGTCACCGCGACATCGCGCATGTTGTCGCCGAAGCGGACCACGGCTTTCTCCTGGCCGTCGGCGAAGGCGCAGGCCGCGCGCATCCAGGCGCCGACGCGCTGCCGCACTTCGGGATCCTGCCAATGGCCGACGACGACCTTGCGCGCGATCTTCATCCTCGTCTGGATGAAGCCGTGCTCCCTGTCGCCGTGCGCCGACTGGTTCAGGTTCATGAAATCCATGTCGATGGTGGCCCAGGGGATATCCCGGTTGAACTGCGTGTGCAGATGGAGCAGCGGTTTATGGTTGACGGCGAGCCCCGCGATCCACATTCTCGATGGCGAGAAGGTGTGCATCCAGGTGACGAGGCCGGCGCAGGCCGGAGAGGCGTTCGCTTCCCTGAATAGGGCAAGAATTTCTTCGGAGCTCTTCGCCACCTTCTTGAAAACGAAGGGCGAAGGGAGGGCCGGATCAGCCGCGAAACCGCCTGCCATGGCGCGCGCGTGCTCCTCGACGGTCTTCAGGACTTCGGGGCCGTAGAGGTCCTGGCTGCCCACGACGAACCAGAACTCATGTTTTTTGAGCGTGTTCATGAGAGCTCCTTTTCGATGAAGCGGCCGAACTCCACATACTTCTTGTACCGCTTATCGTAGAAAGCCGCGCGCGCGGGGTCCGGCTCGACGCTGCGCTCGACGGGCGGAAGCATGCGCCTCTGCGCCTCGGCGACCGTCGGATGAATTCCGGCGACGACGGAGGCGAACATGGCCGCGCCCAGGGCGACGGATTGGTCGCCGGAGGCGATGTCGATAGGCATGCCGAGCACGTCGGCGACGATCTGCATGACGAGCGGTGATTTCTTCGCCACGCCGCCGATGGCGACGATACGGTCTATCTTCACGCCCTCGCTCCTGAAGCGTTCGACGATGGCGCGGGCGCCGTAGGCGGTGGCCTCGATGAGGGCGCGGTAGATCATGGGCGCCGTGGTGCCGAGCGTGAGCCCTGAGATGGCCCCTTGCAGAAGCTGGTTGGCGTCGGGCGTCCGGCGGCCGTTGAGCCAGTCGAGAGCGAGCAACGTTGAGCCGGCGGGGTCGATCAGCGCCGCTTCTTTTTCAAGCGCCGACATAATCTTCGCGCTTGCTTCTTCCGCTTTATCGGGCAGGATCGTCTCGATCGGCCAGGATAGAATCTTTTTATACCAGGCGAAGACATCGCCGAAGGCCGACTGGCCGGCCTCATAGCCGAGCATGGAGGGGATGATGGAACCGTCGACTTGGCCGCAAATGCCTCCGACGAGCCTTTCGTCGGAGACCGGGAGGGGGCCGACCGTCATGTCGCAGGTGCTCGTGCCCATGACCTTGACGAGGACTCCCTCCCTCACGCCGCCGCCCACGGCGCCCATGTGCGCGTCGTAGGCGCCCACGGCGACGGGGATGCCCGCCGTCAGGTGGAGCCTTTCAGCCCATTCCCCCGTGAGGGGGCCGCAGGTCCTGTCGCTCGTCCAGGTTTCTTTCCCGAGCGTTTCGCGGATTCTGGAGAGTTCCGGATGGAGGAGGTTCAGGAACTCAGCCGCCGGGTAGCCGCCGAACTCCGCGTGCCACATGGCCTTGTGACCCATGGCGCAGCGGCTGCGCTTCACGGTCCGCACGGCTTGGGTTCCGGTGAGAAGGGCGGGCATCCAGTCGCAGTGTTCGACGAAGGAGTAGGCCGCCGCCGCGACGCGCGGATTGACCTTGAGGACGCGCATGACCTTAGCCCAGAACCACTCTGAGGAATAGATTCCGCCCTCGTATTTCGTGAAGTCCTCGCCGCCCCAGCTTTTCGCCGCTCTGTTGATGGCGGCGGCCTCGTCGACGGCGCTGTGGTCCTTCCACAGGATGAACATCGCGTCCGGGTCCTCGGCGAATTGGGGCAACAAGGCCAGCGGCCTGCCCTCGGCGTTCACCGCGCAGGGCGTCGAACCTGTCGTGTCGATCGCGATGCCCTTTATGGACGCGAGGGCTTCCTTTCCTATTTGGGCCAGCAGTTTGCCCATTACCGATTCCATTGACTCTATGTAGTCCAAAGGATGCTGCCTAAAAATATTCTTCCCTGGCGCGTTGAAACGTCCCGCCGCCCAGCGTGGATAGGCCGTCACCGCCTCGGCGATCTCCCGTCCGTTGCGCGCGTCGATGACTACGGCGCGACAGGAATCTGTGCCGTAGTCGATGCCGAGGACCGGCGTTCCGCTCAATTCTTGCGACATTGCTCAACCTCCATTCATCAGGGAAGATTTTCCCTCACGTATATATCGATAGGTACGATGATTTCCTTTTCGATGGCCTGCTGAAGCACCACATGGCTGTACAGCAGGTAGATGCCTTCGTATGCCTGATATTCAGGCCGCTGCGAGAGGATGCAGTCGATCGTACCGGCCCGCAGCTGGCTCTCGTTGTCCGGCACCAGATCGTAGCCGACCACCGCGATGTGCTCGCCTCCTTTGTCGTTGACAAAGGAGGCGACGCCGTGTACAGAAGCGTTTGTGACAAAGATGCCGCCGGGAGCCGGTATTTCCGCGAGCAGCTTCTGAAGAAAAGCCTCGCAGGTCGCCTTGTGCTCGATGTCGCGGCATTCGAAGATACGGATCTGGCGCGCCAACCCTGGCGCGGCGGCGCCCGGGTTGGCCGGCGGAACCACGCTCGCACCCAGCGAGTCGAAATAATGCAGGAATCCGTCGATTCTTTTTCTGATATGGAAATCTTCGCTGTGGGCGCTCACGACGCAAAAGGGACCCTCTCCCGCCGAGAAGGCGTCCAGAAGGCGGCCGGCCAGCACCCCGCTCTGGAACGCGTTCTGTCCGATTCTGGACAGGGGCGGAAAGTCGGGAAGCTGGGCATCGAAGAACACGACGGGGAATTCCGCCGGCATGGTTTTGAGCAGGAGGGAGCTCAGCTCGGGCTGAACCGGCGCCATGAGAAGCCCGTCGAAATGCCCGTCTTCCAGCTGCCGGCGAATGTTCTCAAATAATGGAAGAGGATCGTAGCGGTTGAATTCGATCTTTCGGATGTCCACGCCGAAGGTCTTCAGCTCCTTGGCCGCTTTCTGTATTCCCGCGTACGCGATTTTCCAATAACCGGAGTCATCGGTCGTGTTCGGCAGGAGGGCGGCGAAGGTATATTTCTTGTTGAGCTTGAGGTGACGCGCGATGGGGTTGGGCTTGTAGCCATGCTGCTCGATGAGAAATTCGATTTTAGCCTTGGTTTCCGGAGACACTCTCCCCCGATTGTGCAGAACCCTGTCCACCGTTCCGATCGAGACATGGGCCGCTTCGGCTATTTCGCGCAGTGTCATTGGCATGCTCCATCATGGATGGGAGAATGTGATTGCGGTAACGTACACGCATATTGTATTGCAGGTCGCCAAGGCTGTCAAACATTTTCGCCGCGCGCGGGGGATCTCGTGCGCGCGGCTTTTCGCCCAAAGACTCCTTGAGCCTCGAGTCAGGAATAGTTCCCCGTGGTGAGGCCTTCTTCGGCGGTTGGGGGGATAGCGCCGCTCACGATCTCGTACATGGAGGGCGCCAGGCGCTCCAAGGCCGAGCTGAGTTCGGGGTAGGGGACATTGCAGAGGCTGATGAGGCCGTGCTGCATGCATTCCCCGTCGAAGCGGCCGAGGACGGGCTGGTCGTTCCACTCGAAGTAATGGGCGCCGACGCTCGCCCTGTGGGCCATGGCCCGCTCCATGAAATAGAGGCAGGCTTTCGTCCGCTCGTCCTGGGTCGGGGAGTAGACGAGGCCGGCCGCGAGGTTGCGCATCTCGTATCCCGCCACGTGCCATTCGCCCACGAGGCCCGGGCGTTTGTCGAGCTTGTCCACGATGTCGAATTTGGGCAGGGGATCGGGGCGGTAGCAGTTGAACGAGCAGATGTCGAAGGCGGCGTTTCCGGCGAATTCGTTGGGCGTGAGCTTGTTGTAGCGCATCCCCAGGTTGAGGTGGTCGGGATCGACAGCCTTGAGCGCCTCCGAGGGCACCGAGCTGTACTTCGCGATCAGGATGTCGCGGAAGGCTTCGAGGTCGGCGCGGGATTTCGCGGTCAGCTTGTCGGCGTTGGCCAGCGGTTTATGCAGATCGGCAAAATCCCCGAGAAGGATTCCCCACGCGTCGTTCAGCGCGCCGACGTCGCTCCTATATCTGGCGCGCAGGAAGGCGATGAGGGCCGTCTTGCTGTGGAGGCTGCCTTCGTGCGCGAGAACGCGTTCGGCGGGGTTCACCGATTCCTGGAAGAGCCACTCCGGCTCGTTCGTGATGAAGTAGCCGATCATGAGGGGGTTGTCGGCGAAGGGGGCCAGCTGTTCGCGCGCGAAGCGTTCAGCGCCCGCCGCGTATTCGGGGCTGAAGACATCGGGGAAATCCCTGTAGATGCAGGGTTGCGTCAGCGGGAAGTTCTTCAGGGTGACGACGAAGGGGATTTTCGCCTTCGCGAGGAAGTCCATGACGCGTTCGTCGACGTAATTGTTCACACCGACACCGATGGTGTTGATGCCCCAGCGGCGCATCCGCGCCGCGTTGATCGTCACCCAGGCGTCCCACCAGCCCTCGGGACCGAAGGCGCGGATCATGTTGGCGCGCGGGAAGTTGAACATCATGCGGCCCTTGCCGCTCGCGGCGCCGTTGCGCTTAGCGAATTCGGGTATCTCCGAGGCTTCCGTCCAGCAGTCCTTCCAGGTCTTGTCTTCCTTCGGGGGGAGCCAGTCGAACATCGCTTCCATGCGGTCGACGAAGCCGTGCACGCCCATGCGGCTGCCGTAGCAGACGCCATTGCTATAGAAGGCGTAGCCCTCTGGGTCGACGAGCCACCAGCGCTGGCCGTCGTGGTGGGTGCGGAAGAAGCCCGTGGCGTCGAAGCGCAGCTTTTTCCAGCCGCCGTAGCGGCTCCAGTCAGCCGGGTAGCCGCCCGTTGCGACGGGGGCGCAGGAGGTGCCCTCGGTGGCTTCGGCTCGCGCCGCGGCGAGCTCCGAGCGCAGGTAAGTCGTCATTTCATCCACTGAATGCATCTTGCCCGGCCATTCGTAGCCTTTGCGCTGGCCCATCTCGTCGACCAGCGGCTCGCCCGAGATCGCCATATCCGGCAGACCGTCGGAGACTTCGAGGCCGTAGAGCCGGAAGCCGCGGCAGGAGTCGTTTTTCCTGAGGCGGATGCGGATCTCGTCGATCCTATCGATGTGGGTGGGCTCGCCTTCGACGTGGCCCTTGAGCGTTCCCGGGTAGGTGGGCAGGAAAAAGCGGTGGGAATCCAGCTCCGAGAGCTGTACCGTCATCTTCACCCTGCGCGTCGGAATCATGAAGTAGCGGATCGAAAGGACGCGTTCCGTGCCGGTGCCCCGCTCCGCCCCGTCGCCTCGCCCCACGCTCTCGCCTCGCTCCACGAAATCGATGTGCATGACAGGCATCCTGTCCATGTCGATTTCCATGTCGACGGTGAGGAAGTGCTCGGGCGTCCATACGATGCCGACCGTGGCGCCGCCAGCCGAGGCTTTGTCTAGGGAGAGGCAGAAGGAGCCGTCTTCTGCCGGCAGGATAGAAAGGCCGCTGGCGCTGTGTTCGGCGCGTCCGGCTATGATTTTCAGCAGCGCGAGATCGATCCGTTCTTTCATGATGGCGGTCCTTTGAAAACGAGGGCCTTCCCACGGCCTTGCGGTCGGCGTGAAGGCCCTCTTCATGGCATGCTTGAATGTACCGGATAACGTAGGTTACCCGGTACGGATCGTCATTTCGAAGCCTTTACCTGGGCAGCCCAGGCCGCGGTCGCTTCCTTCTCGTACTCTAGACCGCCTTCCTCGTTCCAGCGCTTCACGAAGGTCGCGTACTCCGTCTCGATGTTGCCCTTGCTGACGATGAGCTGGGCGAAGGCTTCCTTGGTGATGTTCGCCAGCTGCGGGCCGTACTCGCTCGTCGTCTTGAGATTCTTGATGATCTTCGGGTACTCGATGCTGTTGTCGCGGGCGAATGCCTGGCCTTCGCGCGTCTGCTTGTTCATGGTCCGGACTTCCGTATTGAGGAGGGGGAACATCCTGGCGTAGACGTAGGCGCCGTCGGCGCGGTAGGTAGCCTGGTCGGTGAACTTGCCGAGGAGCTTGTATTTACCGTTGTCCTTGTCCACCCACTCGTAGTGCAGACCCTCGATGCCGAGATAGGTGAGCTCGTCACCTTCGGTGCCGTACAGATAGTTGAGGTACTCCATCGCCTTCTCGGGGTTCTTGCAGGTGGAGGAGATGCAGTTATAGTAGGTGTAGCGCGGGTACTGCTTGATGGCTCCGCCCTTGCCGCCGGGACCGGCGATGATCGTGAAGCCGAAGGTCGGTATTGGATTCTTTTCGGTGTAGCGGCCGGGCATCCAGTTGTTCGTCGTGCCGACGTTCTGGAAATCGAAGATGCCGGTGCGTCCGGTCCAGAGTTTTTCGAAGGCGCTCATGAGGGGGATGGTGACGAAGTCCGGATCGAGGATGCCATCCTGGTAAAGCTTGCGCAGGTATTTGATCGCGTCGAGATAGGCGGGAGCCTTCATGTAGGTCGTCACCGTGCCGTTCTTCTGGAGGTAGGGTTTGTCGACAGCGATGCCGTAGGCGCCGAATATGTGCTCGAAGGTGCGCATGTTGGCCATGGTGCCCACATAGCCGACCGTGTCTTTCTTGCCGTTGCCGTCGGGGTCGCCGTTCGTGAAGGCGGCGAGGACCTTGTACAGCTCGTCGAGGTTGGTCGGCATCTTCAGCTTGAGCTTGGCGAGCCAGTCCGTCCGCACCGACAGGTTCGATGTGTAGTCGAGCGAGGCCGGGATGACAGCGTAGATGCCGTCGCCCTTGTTGAGCGGGGCGTTCTTGAGGATGGAACCGACTTCGGCCACGATGTTAGCCCCGTCGCTCTTGAGGAGGCTGTCCAGCTTCGCGATCATGCCCTGGTCGCGGAATTCAACGGCGTCGATCGCGTTGCCGTCGACCCAGAAAATGTCCGGCAGGGTGCGGCTCGCGATGAGGGTGTTGAGCTTGGCCGCGTAATCCTTCTCCGGCACGTAGATGTAGGTGAGGTCGACGCCGAGCTTTTCCTCGAGCGCGCGCTTCACCGAGTTGGTGGGCGTCGGCGTGTTGTCGCCGAACATCATCACCGTGAGCGGAACGCGGCCCGGCGCGGCTCCCGCCCCGGCGACGAGGCAGAAGAGGGCGACAGAAACCAGAATTCCGGACAAGATTCGCTTTTTCATGGAAGGCCTCCTTGGAAATATGTATTCATCGTTCTTGGCTTTCTTTCATTCTTTTACCGCGCCCAGGGTTATTCCCCTCGTGTAGTAGCGCTGGAGGAAGGGGTAGATGATGAGGATGGGGATGATCGACACGGCTATCGTCGCCATCTTCATGCTTTCTTCGCTCAAGGAGGCCGCGGCGCTCAGATTGCCGACCACCGAAAGCGAGCCCAGGGTGCCCGTGGAGGCGATGAGCTTCCGCAGGTAGACCTGCAAAATTTCGAGCTGCGGCTTGTTCGTGTACAGTATGCCGTCCATGTACTCGTTCCAGTTGGCGACGCCGTAGAACATGGCCACGGCGGCGATGGCGGGCTTGGAGACGGGGACGAAAATCCTGAACAGGACGGTGAAGGAATTCGCGCCGTCCATGTGGGCGCTCTCTTCCAGGGAATCCGGGATCGACTTGAAGTAGTTGCGCAGGATGAACATGTTGTAGGCGCTCATGGCCGAGGGCAGGACGAGGGCCCAGAACTTGTCGATGAGACCATAGGACTGGACGATGAGGTAGGTCGGGATCATGCCGCCCGTGAAGAGCATCGTGAAGAAGAACATCATCGAAAGGCCGCCGCGGCCGCGGAGCCTCCGCCGCGACAGAGGGTAAGCGGTGAGGATGCTCAGCATGATGCTCAGGCTGGTGCCCACGACCGTGCGCATGATCGTGTTGGCGTAGGCCACGAAGATCTGCGAGGTCTTGAAGATCATCTCGTAGGCGAGGAGGGTCGGCTTGCGCGGCAGGAAGAAGAGACCGCCGGTCATGGCCGCGTTGGAGTCGCTGATGGAGTACATGAGCACGTGCCAGAAGGGGTAGGTCGTGCTGAAGCAGAAGAGGAACAGAAAGAGACAGATGAAGAAATGCCCGATGTCTTCGGATCGCGACTGTCGGACCTTGCGCTGTCTCGCGTTTTTCATCGTTGGGATCTTCATCACATGATCCCGCTGTCGGGGTCGAGTTTCTTGGCCACGGCGTTCGTGGCCAGGACGAGGACCAGCCCGATGACCGATTGGAAAAGTCCCGCCGCGGCGGCTTCCGCGAATTTCTGCTGCTCCATGCCCAGCGTATACGCGTAGGTGTCGATGATGTCGGCCTTGGAAATCACGAGGTAATTCGAGATGGCGAATATCTGGTCGAAACCCGCGTACATCATCTCGCCGACGCGGAAGATGAGGAGGATGACGATGGTTGGCCTCAGGCTCGAGAGCGTTATGTGCCACATCTGGCGGAAGCGCCCCGCCCCGTCTATGGCCGCGGCCTCGTAGAGCTGCTGGTCGATGCCGACGATGGCGGCCAGGTAGACGATCGTGCCCATGCCCGCGCCCTTCCATACATGTGAAACGATGATGACCCAGAGGAAGGATTCCTTCTGGTTCATGATGTTGTTGATCGTCCCGGTATAGCCCAGTTCCCTCAGGAGCCCGGGGATGGCGCCGCCCGTCGTGTTGAACATGGCGAAGAGGATGCCGTTGATCACGATCCAGGAGACGAAGTTGGGCAGTATGACGAGAGTCTGGGCGAGCTTTCTGGATTTGCGGCCGCGAAGCTCGTTGATCATGAGGGATAGGATGATCGGGAAGGGAAAGCCGCACACGAGTTTGAGGATGCTTATGAGGATGTTGTTCCCGAGCGCCCGCGTGAAGGCGGAGCGCGAGAAGAGCTTGGCGAAGTTGGCCAGGCCGACAAAGGGCGCGTCGGCGAATCCCTTGAATATATTGTAGTTGCGGAAGGCGATGGTGACCCCGTACATGGGCGCGTACTTGAAGAGGAGGACATAGACAAGGCCGGGGATAAGCATGAGATAGAGAAGTTTGTCCCTGGACAAGTCACGGCCGAGCCGGCGCGTCATTCGCGTACACCTCTGAACATGACTCGATTATACCGCCAGTCGGCTATCTGTCAATATATATTTTCAATATTGTTATATAAAAGTGATATAAATTATATGCACGATTGGATGACTTGATATGAACAAATAATAATAAATTATTATAATATAAGAATATAATATAATATTATTGAATGCTTCATCATATTTTCGAATAAAAAGTTTCATATTATTGATATCGAAACTGAATATTTGATTGACAATTTAGACCGATGGGCTATACTGTCAACGAGTTCCGCTCGTATGAGACAAACACCGAGAAACCGAGGTAGAGCACGATGAGCTTCATGTATAATCCTTTCCCTTACGATGATCCCAACGCGATCAACCGAATCGTCGTCGCGCCCTCGGACCGGGCGGCGATCGTGAAAGGTCTTTCGGCTTCCGCGTCCGCCCTGGCGAAGGCCGCCATGGCTATCCTCAAGGAGAAGGGAACCTGCGTCCTCGCGCTGGATGGATACATCAGCGCGCCCTTCGAGGTGCTGGCCCGCCAGGTCGCGCGATCCATCGCCCAGCAGGGCGCCGCGGTCCGGATAATGGACGCGGCCGTCCTTTATAAGGAAGAGAGCGTTCTGAAGGAAGAACTCCTGCGCTATCTTCCCGAAGACCGCGCGGAGGATCCGCCCCTTCTCTACGGACGCCTGTACGGCGAAGGCTACGAAAGCCTCATGGACGAGAGCCGGATAGAAGCCTTCGGAAACGAAATCGGTAAATTCAGGAGCGAAGGCTCGGGCGTCCTCATCACGCAGGGAAACGGCAGTCTCATTCGCGAGTTCCGTCCCCTCATCGACCTTCGCTGCTACGTCGACGTCACCCAGAAACGCACCGTGCTGAACATCAAGGGCGGCCGGACCGGCAACCTCGGCTTCAAGACCCCTATGCCTTACGCCGCCACCCTCCGCCACGCCTACTATGTGGATTTCGAGGTGGCGGCCGCCCTGCGCGGCGAGCTGATCCGCGAAAAGCTCCTTGACTACTACATCGCCGCCGACGATACGGACGATATGAGGCTCCTGCCCTTCAAGGCCTTCCTCGGCATCTGCGGCAGCCTCGCCTCCTATCCCTTCCGCTGCAGGCCCGTGTACATCGAGGGCGTCTGGGGCGGCTACTACATCAAGCATCTGCGCCGCCTCCCCGAATCCATGCGCAACTGCGCCTGGTGTTTCGACCTCATCCCCATGGAAGTCTCGATCGTCGCCGAGATGGATGGCCTCCAGCTCGAGCTGCCCTACTATTGCTTCGTGCAGACCATGGGCGCCGAAATCATGGGCGGTACCTGCGTCGACAAGTTCCGCGGCTATTTCCCCATCCGCTTCAACTACGACGACACCTTCCACGCGAGCGGCAACATGTCCATACAATGCCACCCCGACAGCGCCTACGTGCGAGAGCACAACGACGAGCTCGGGCGCCAGGACGAAAGCTACTATATCGTCGTGGCCGGCCAGGAAGCCAAGACCTACTGCGGTTTCCAGGAAGGCAGCGACGTCGAGGAATTCATCGCCGAGTGCAAGCGATCCGAACGCGGTGGCGGCGCGATGGACCACGACAAGTACGTATACTCCGAGCCCTCGAAACCGGGAATGCAGTTTCTCATCCCCGCGGGCACCATCCACGCCTCGGGCCGCAACCAGGTGATCCTCGAGATCGGCAGCCTCACCATCGGCTCCTACACCTACAAGATGTACGATTATCTGCGCAAGGACCTGGACGGACGCCTGAGGCCCATCCACACGATCCACGGAGACGCCGTGCTTCGCCGGGAGCGCAAAGGCGACTGGGTGAAGAAAAATCTCATCCAGGAACCCCGGACGCTGAGGAAGGACGAGAACGGCGAGGAATTCATCGTGGGCGAGCACGAACTCCTCTACTTCTCGCTCAGGAACCTCAGGTTCGCCCGCAGGATGACCGACGAGACTCAGGATCGTTTCCACGTCCTCGTCCTCGTCGAAGGCGAGAAAGTCATGATACGATCCCTGGAGGATCCCAGCCGGTACTTCATCCAGCGCTACATGGACATGGTGGTGGTGCCGGCCTCCTTCGGAAAGTACGAACTTCTGAATCAGGGCGAGGGAGTCGTCGTTGTCCACAAGACGCTGCTCAAAGACGGGTATGAAACTATCGAACCGTGAATGCGTACTGGCCCTGGATGCCGGCGGCACGGGCATAAAGCTCGGTCTCGCGACCTCGCGCGCGGCCGATGAGGGCATCCTCGACCTCGACGAGATTTCCATGCCCTCGGGCGGTTCCGCCGAGGGAATAGAGGCTGCCTACGCGAGCGCCGCCGGCATCGGGATAGCTTCGGCGTCCAGGCGGGGCTTCGATATCGCGGGCATCGGCGTGAGCACGCCGGGGCCTTTCGACTACGCGAACGGCGTCAGCCTGATGAGCCACAAATGCGCGGCAATCAGGGGGATGAGCGTGCGCGCCTTTATAAGTCGCGCCTTCATTGGGCGAGCCTTCATCGGGAAGGCGGCCGGTCCCCCCCCCAGTCCGATTCATACACGACGCCTTCGCCTTCCTGCTCGGGGAACTCGCCTTCGAAGCGGGCGGCCCCGAGGATCCGAAAGGCTCCGGCGGGCCGAAGGGCACGGCCGCCGATTCCGCCACTACCCAGTCTCGAAGTCCCTGCGCGGCGACGATCGGCACGGGTCTCGGCTTCGCAGCCATCTCGGGTGGCAGACTTCTGCGCGGTCCCGACGGCGGGCCGGCCATAAGCATCTACAAAAGCCCTTATCGTCGCGGGATAGCCGAAGACTACGTCTCCAAGCGCGGCATCATGGACTGTTACGCGCGCCTGGGCGGTCTCGGCCAACCCAGCGTGAAGGAAATCGCCGGCATGGCGAAGGAGGGCGACGCCCTCTGCGCGATGGTCTTCGAAGAGACGGGAATCCATATTGCGGAAATCCTCGCGCCCTTCATCCTGAAAGGCGGTTTCGACCGCCTGATTCTCGGGGGGCAGATCGCCAAGGCTGGTATACTCCTGACCGAACCGACGCGACGCCGCTTCGAAATTCTCGGAATTCGCTGCCCGGTTTCGATCGCGCGCCATATCGACGAGGCGCCCCTTTTGGGCGCCGCCCAGCTTTTCCTGGGCGAGGAGGCTCTCTCATGACTGGTTGTTGCCTGCGAATCAAGGAAGCGATGCAGTCCCTGGCGCCCATGGAACAGAAAGTGGCGGGCTTCATCCTCGATTTTCCGAGGAAGTGGTCGGCATGTCCATCGACGAGCTCGCCGCGTCCTGCTCGACGAGCACGGCCTCGGTCGTGCGGCTTTGCAAGAGCGTGGGTTACTCGGGTTTTAAGGAATTCTGCAGGGTCCTGGATTCCGATCTCGCGAACCAACAGAGCAACATCGTCTACGAGGAGATACATCCGGGCGACAGCCTGGAGGCGATCGTCAGCTCGGTAAGCAAAAGCGACATGAAGGCTATCGAAGGGACCCTCTCCCTCGTCGATATGACCGAGTTGGGCAAGGCCGTCGACGCCCTCTGCGCGGCGCCTCGCATCGACTTCTACGGCGTCGGGACCTCGGGGCTCGTCGCCCTGGACGCTTCCAACAAATTCATCAGGATCAACAAGTTCACCGTCGCGCACGCCGATCCCCACGAGCAGATACTCTCGGCGACGAGCCTGCGCCCGGGCGACGCGGCCGTGCTCTTTTCCTATTCGGGGGAGACGCGCGACACAACGGAAACCTGCGAAATCGTCAAGGCTACGGGCGCGACCATCATCACCGTCACCCGCTACGGCAAAAACCAGCTCAATGAGCTGGCCGACATCAGGCTTTTCACCTCCTCCGCCGAATCCATGATACGGAGCGGGGCGATGGGTTCGCGCATCGGACAGCTCACCATGGTGGACATTCTCTATACAGCGGTATGCAGCAGGCTTTACGGCGACGTGAAGCCCTATCTGGACAAGACGAGGCTCACGAGCCAACGCAAGCGCTCCAGGCCCCGAAAATAGAGAGGCAGCGACATGATAGACCGTGACCGCAAGCCCCGGGTGGGGCTTCTCCTCATAACGACGCCGCGTTTCCGCGATCTCGGCGCTGGCACCGAGCGAGGCGTTTTCTCGGCGCGCAAGGAATCCGAGGCCTCCCGCATAAGCGAAGCCGTTTCGGCCTTCGCCGACCCAGTCTTCTCCGGCGTCGTCTACACGCGGGAGGACCTGGCCTCCTCCATGCGCTCTTTCGACGAAGCGGCCGTGGACATGGTCTTCGCCTGTTTCCTCTCCTGGTCCGACGACTACGCCTGGATCCGTTTCCTCAGGGACATGAAGCCCGTGCCCGTGCTTTTTGCCTCCATCGCCCGCGACAAGCTCGGTTTCGAGGACTCCCTCAACGAGGACCGATTCGTGGAGTTCCTCTCCGCCGGTTCCCTCGTGGGGATGCTGGAAGCTTCGGGCTCAGCCTCCCGCTTCGATCGGCCGATGATGAACCGGGCCTTCGGAACTCTGCGCGAAGTCATGGAAAAGTGCAGAAGCTTCGCTGCGGCCGCCGCCATCCGCGGCAGGCTTCGTGACAGCACGTTCGGACTCCTGCCTTCCATGAACGAAGTGATGTGGTCCACCTACATCGACGTCTACGACCTCTTCATGAAGGTCGGCCCCGAGATGCGCTTTCTCACGACGACAGCCCTGGAGAAGGAGCTGTCCGCCCTGGCGCCGGCCGCGGTCTCCGCCGCGACCGAGCGGATTCTGGCGAGCTATCCTTCCGACCAGAGCGTCGATCGCGGCAAGATGGAAGCCTCGGTCGCGGCCTCGCTCGCCCTAGAGACCTTGAGCCGCAAGTCGGGCGTCGACGTCCTCGTCCTCAACGACATCGAGCCCACCCTCATGCGCCTGCTGGGCCTTCGTCCCGGCTTCACTCCCTGCCCCGGCACCGAGGACGTGACGGTCGTGCCCGAGGGAGACATCGGCGGAGCCCTGGCCGTCTATGTCATGAAACTGATGACGAAGAAGAGCGTCTTCTTCGCCGAACCCTTCCATGTCGACAACGAAAAGGGCATCTTCGCCGCTGGCCACGCCGGCCCCAACGATTATACCGATCCCGCGGGAAAGACCATCATCTCGCGCGATGAGCGTTTCGCGCGCACCGATTACAAGCATGCCGGCGCGCCCTTCGCTTGGCATACCCTGTCCCCCGGCGAGAAGACCATGGTCCATATTTCGCAGGGCGTGAACGCGCAGGGAGAGAGGCGCTTCAAGCTCGTCTGCGCCCTCGTGGACGCCCTGCCTTGCCCGCACCACCTCGCTGGCTATTCCCACGGCTTGTTCCGCCCGCGAATGGAGCCGAGGTTGTTTTTCCAGAAGCTCATGGATATCGGCGTTACCCAGCATTACGCCATAGCCGCGGGCGACCATCGGGCCACGTTGGCCGATCTCGCCGGCATCATGGATTTCGACTTCCACCGGCTATGAGCGGCGCGGCGACGATAGAAAAGACCAGCGTGAACGGCATTCCCGCCATCCGCCTCCACGCCGGCGGGTATGCCGCGTCGATCTGCCCATCGATGGGCGCGAACTGCTTCCAGCTCGAACGCGGCGGCGCTTCGTTTCTCCGGACCCCGCCTTCCTTCGAGGTTTTTCGCGAAAATCCCAATGTCTACGGACTGCCTCTCCTTTTTCCGCCCAACCGCATCCGGGGCGGAAAATATCAGTTCCAGGGAAGGGAATACCGTCTTCCCGTCAATGAAATCGAGCGCGGGAACCATATCCACGGATTCTTGTCCTCAGCGGAATTCTCGCTCCTCGGCGCGGAGACCGCCGGTGATGCCTGCCGCACGGCCTTCGCCTACGAGGCGACGCGGGAAGCTCCTTACTCGAGCTTCCCTCACGAATTCCGCGTCGTCCTCAGTTATTCGCTGGATGGACGGGGCCTGACCCAGAGGCTGGAGGTCGAAAACCGTAGCGATTCCGACATGCCCATCGGCCTCGGTTTTCACGCGGCCTTCAACTGCCCTTTTCTCCCGCTCACTTCGCCCGACGAGTACAGGCTTCAGCTTCCCGTTTCGGAGGAGCTGCTTCTCGACGGCGCCACTTTCATCCCCACGGGCGAAGTCTCGCAAGCCAACCACCTCATCTCGGCGTTATGCGGCGAAGGTGTTCGACCTCAGGGCGGCGCCATTTCCAGCCATTTCCGCGGTGAGCGCGACAGTCCGGGTAGGGCGGTCCTTTCCCACGTCCCGAGCGGGCGGGCTATCGCCTACGAGGCCGATCCGCTCTTCGCTTTCTGGATGGTCTGGAATCAGGGCGGAGACAAAGGCTTCATCTGCCCCGAGCCCCAGACATGGATGGTGGACGCGCCGAATTCGGCCCTTCTTCCGGAGGAGAACGGTTTTCGCGCGCTCCATCCCGGGGCGTCGATAGTCTTGAGATCGACGTTGAGCGAAATTAGATACATTAGTGACGTTGAGCGAAATTGAAACCGCGCGAAGCTGATGAATATTCCGGAGAGGAGAGAATCATGAAGAAAAGCAGCATCCAATTTGCCGTAAACGAGAGCGCGAACCGCGTCGTCTGGTCGGCCGCCGGAACACCGCTCGCGAACGAGGAAAAAGCCGACTTCTGGCGCGTCTTCATGGACGACGACTACGAGAAGGGAAATCCTCATAAAATCATCGTCGCAGCAGGGCAGGGCTCAGCGAACCCCTTCGGGGCTCGATCTCGTCTACGACGGCCTCGTGGACGAAAAAGGGCGGCGCTACGATGTCCGTCTCGTCGTCCATGTCGTAAAAACCGAGGCAGAGACGGAGATGTGGGCCGATATCGAAAACCGTGGTTCGGCGAGGGTGAACGAACTCCAGTTGCCCTTCGTCGATCTGAGTTCGGCATGCGACGCCGATCGGTCGAAGGACGTCCTCTACCGCTGCAGCGGCCTCGGCGAACGCCTCGCGAACCCCTGGGCGGCGCTCGGCAAAAGCCACAGCGAATACATGACGGCCGACTATCGCGAGATATGGTCGCCCCTTGTCTATCCGAGGCCGTCGAGCATGGCCTGGCAGGGCCTCGAGAGCGCCGGCCATTTCCTCTACCTCGGGCGCCACGACACCGAATCGCGCACCTGCGTGCTGAACGCGGGCATCAATCCGCGCAACGCCGACCCTCGCCTCATCCTCTCGATATGCCACTATCCCCTCGCCCTCAAGGGCGAAAAAATCGAAACGGCGCGATGCTTCCTCGCCCTCTGGGAAGGCGATTGGCGCGAAGGCTCCGACCGCTACGGCGCCTGGGCGCGCGCTACCTTCTTCAAGCCGGCCGCGAAACCCGAATGGGTCAAGCGCTTCACGGGCTGGCAGCGCGTCATCCTTCGCCACCAGTACGGCGAAGTGTTCTGGACCTACGCGGACCTTCCCAGGCTCTACGAGGAGGGCACCCGTTACGGCCTCGACTGCCTCATGGTCTTTCGGCTGGTGGAAGGGGCGTTTCGACAACGGCTACCCGCTCTACGAGCCCGATCCAGCCTCGGCGGCGCCGAGGGACTCAAGGCCGCGATCAAGGAGATACAGGACAGGGGCGGCCGCGTGGCTCTCTACACCAACGGAATCCTTATGGACGTGAAATCGGATTTCTACAAGACCACGGGCGAACGTATCGCGTCGAAGGACATCGACGGCAACGTCTACCTCGACCATTATCGCTTCGCCGACTCAGGCACGGTCTTGAGGACCTTCGGCTACAAGACTTTCGCCAAGGCCTGCATGTCCAATCCCGAGTGGCCGGAGAAGCTCCTCGAAAACGGCCGCGTTAAGCTCTCCTTCAACCCGGACTCGATCTTCTACGATCAGATTGGGGGCCACCACTGCTGGCTCTGCTTCGACGCGAAGCATCCCCACGGAAACCGGGGCGACATGGAGCCTCGATACAGGGCGGCCGCCTTCAAGGCCTTGCGGGGGCTCCTGACCGGCGACAAGGCCCTGGGAAGCGAAAATACCGTCGATCTCTTCGCCCCCTACCTCGATTACCATCACGGCTGCGATCTCGGAAACTGGTACGCCGAAAACTGCTTTCCGCAGCTCTTCCTCCGCACCTTTCCCGAAGCCATCATGACCAACCGTTTCATCCACGACTGCCGGGAGGACTACAAGTTCCAGCTCAATTTCGCCTTTGCCATGGGCTATCGTTTCGATGTGTCCATCTATCGCGGGCGTGTCGTGGGAATAGCGGGCGAACCCGATTACGCGGCCTATATCCGCAGGCTGATTGATTTAAAGGCGAAGTGGTGCCGATTCTTCTACGATGGCCGATTCGTGGTGGAGACGTTGTGCGATCTTCCAGAATCCGTGATCATGACGGAGTACCGCCATGGGGATGAGACGCTGCTTGTGTTCAT
>CAXXGJ010000007.1:0-6920 GCA_963677895.2 Treponemataceae bacterium
GTTTGAGCGCCGCCAGCAGTAGTGGTACGTTTCCCAGCGGATCGGTGATGAGTATGAGAAGAATCGTGGCCGACAAAAAACTTTGTTTCATGATTCCCTTCCTCTTCCGCCCTATCGTATCGCTTTCGCCGTTCGCCGCACAGACACGAACGAGGAAGCCAGCACCGCGGCGATGATGACGAGACCGCCCAGGATGGAGCGGAAACCGGGCGCTTCGCGCGTCGCCAAAAACACCCAGACCGGATTGAAAAGAGGTTCGATGACGGCGATGAGGATGCTTTCGAGCGCCGTTATGCGCTTTATGCCGTAGGAGAACAGCACGGCTGCCAGGCCAATCTGAACGACGCCGAGCGCCGTGATCGCGAAAATCGATCCGGCGGTGATCGTTGGCGCCGGCATGAAGAGGGAAATGGCGCCCGCGATGACAGCGGTAAATATATGTCCGAGGAGGAGTGAGTCCAGGGGCGAGGCGTCTTTCTGCTTGCGCATAAGCACGATGTTCAGGGCGAAGGTCATGCCCGAGAGCGTGGCCGCAATGTCGCCGATTAAGTTTCCTTTACCCAGCGAATCCATGAAGAACAGCACCATGCCGCCGCATATCGCGACGAGAGCGAGCCAATGTTCAATCTTGGGCCTTTCCTTGAGAACCACCGCGCTTATGAGCGCCACATAGATGGGCGCTCCGTACTGGATGAGAATGGCGTTAGCTGATGTCGTATGCTTGTTGGCGAAAACGAAGAGGAGCATAGTGGAGGAATAGGCGATGGCCGATCCCACCTGCAGCGCCGAGAAGCTGAACTTCGGGCGGCGTATCACGGCAAGGAGGAAGAGCGCGGCTATGGCGCTTCGTCCTCCCGCTATGGCGAAAGGCTGCCAATCGATGAGCTTGATAAAGATGCCGGCCAGGCTCCAGAGAAAGGCGCATCCGGCCATGGCCGCTATTCCCGCCGTTTGCCGAGACATGTACCGATCCATCATCTATTAGCGCTCCAGCTTCCTGTACACGATGCGGTGTGGTCGCTCGGCGTCGATGCCCAGGGTCGAGCGGCGCCATTCGGCGTATTCCGTCCAGTTGCCGTCGAACCATGTGGCCTTGGAGTCGCCTTCGAAGGCGAGGATATGGGTGCAGACGCGGTCCAGGAACCAGCGGTCGTGGCTGACGACGAGGGCGACGCCGGCGAAGCTGTCGAGGGCTTCCTCGAGGGCGCGCATCGTGTTGACGTCGAGGTCGTTGGTGGGCTCGTCGAGGAGCAGCACGTTCGCGCCTTCCTTGACGATCATGGCGAGATTGAGTCTGTTGCGTTCGCCGCCCGAGAGCACGCCCACCTTACGCTGCTGGTCCTGCCCTGAGAAATTGAACCAGGAGCAGTAGGCGCGGGAGTTGATCTCGCGGTTGCCGCCGAGCATTATAAGGTCCAGGCCGCCCGAAAGCTGTTCCCATACGGATTTATCGGGATCGAGGTTGGCGCGCATCTGGTCGGCGTAGGCGAGCTTGACGGTATCGCCCAACGTTATTGTCCCCGCGTCGGCCTTTTCCCGTCCGGTGATGATATTGAGGAGGGTGGTTTTTCCCGCGCCGTTCGGGCCTACGATGCCGACGACCGCGCCGGGCGGCACCTCGAAATTGAGATTGTCGAAGAGGAGCTTGGAATCGAAGCCTTTCGCGAGGCTGTCGGCACGGATGACCATCTTGCCGAGCCGCGGACCGGCCGGTATCACGATCTTGGTCTCGCGTATCTTCTCCCTGCCGTCCTCGGCGAGGAGCTTTTCGTAGCGCTCGATGCGCGCCTTACTCTTGGCGTGCCTGCCTTTCGCGCTCATGCCGATCCATTCGAGCTCGCGGGCCAGGGTGCGGGCGCGTTCGGAATCGCCCTTCTCTTCCTGCTCGAGCCGCTTCTTTTTCTGGTCGAGCCAGCTCGAGTAGTTGCCCTTCCAGGGGATGCCCTCACCGCGGTCCAGCTCGAGGATCCAGCCGGCCACGTTGTCGAGGAAGTATCTATCGTGCGTCACGGCTATGACCGTGCCCTGGTAGTCGCGCAGGTGGCGCTCGAGCCAGGCTATGGTCTCGGCGTCGAGATGGTTGGTGGGTTCGTCGAGGAGGAGGATGTCGGGCTTCTTGAGGAGAAGGCGGCAGAGGGCCACGCGTCGGCGCTCGCCGCCAGAGAGCTGGTCCACGATCTGGTCGGCCGGGGGACAGCGGAGCGCTTCCATCGCGAAATCCAGCCGCGAGTCGAGATCCCAGGCGTTCTGGGCGTCCAGCTTTTCCTGGAGAGCGGCCTGCTTCGTGGCGAGCTTGTCGAAATCGGCATTGGGATCGCCGTAGGCTTCGTTCACCGCGTCGAATTCGGCGAGCGTATCCACGATTTCCTGGACACCCTCGCTCACGATCTCGCGCACGGTTTTCCCCGCCTCGAGATGGGGTTCCTGCTCGAGGAATCCGATCGTGTAGCCAGGGGAGAGGCTGACGTCGCCCGCGAAATCGCCGTCCGTACCCGCCATTATCCGCAAAAGGCTCGACTTTCCCGAGCCGTTCAATCCTATGACGCCGATTTTCGCGCCATAGTAATACGATATGCTGATATCCTTGAGAACTTGCTTCACGCCGTGCCGCCTGGAAACGCGGTACATTGAATAAATGATCTTCTTGTCGTCAGTTGTAGCCATAGCGGTACTATATCGAAAATCGCTTTTCTCGTCGCCCCCTGTCGGTAACCGCGAAATCCGCTCATCGCGATATCGTATCCCTCCTTGCACGAGAGCTCTGGAATTTGAGTATATTCATATAATCCGACAACAAGGCGATCGTAGGCCTACCAGTCAGTTTTAAAATCATGACCGCCTTATGGGCGGAAAAAGGAAAATCGTTGGAAAACGATCAGGAAAAGAAGCCGGCAACCTGTGATGTCGCAAAATTCACGATCCGCGAAGTGACGGAATTGGGCAGAGCGGTGCGTACCATGGGAGCGGGAGCTTCATGCATGGAAGATGTGGCAGGTAGGATCGTACGATATTTGTACGACACGCTGGTCGATGGCCGGACCGGCGCACGCGCCTGCCCGCTAATCCGCTTTTTCAAGACGCAGGCCTATGAAGAGCTCCCCGGCGATCTCCAGGCTTTTGCCCAGAAAATGCTCGATAGGGACAGTCCCCAACCCGGCATGAAATGCATGACCCTCCTCGGCACCATCGGGGAAGATCCGAAATGGGATTCGCGGGGAACATCGCGGGGCCATCAGGCGATTCCCCTGCCAAGCGAGGAAGTGGTGCGCCAGCTTCCCATGATCAGGAACCTCATCAAACAGCTGGGCTTGAGCGTGCAATCGGTCGTGAATCCTGATCCGGCTCTCCTGATGGACATGGAACAGAATACCTACGGTGTCTTTTTCGTTCCCGAAGCGCTTGGAAGCCCTTATATTCCCGGCCAGAAAGAGTTCGTGGCACCCTATGGCATAAAATCGGTAGTAGGATTTGGGGGCATGCTCCCTTCGCTGGACATCTTCGTGGTTATCCTGTTTTTAAGGCTCTCGATCACGAGGGAAACCGCCGATCTTTTCAAGAATCTTTCGCTGAACACGAAACTGGCTGTATTGCCTTTTGAAAATGCGGTGTTTTCTTCCTCGGGAAAAGGCGCGTCAGCATGACAAACGAAGAAGCGACAGCCAACCAGAACCAGCTATTCAAATCCCAGATCGCGGCGCTGGAACAATTGCTCGAAGTCTATGAAAAGAGCGTACTGGATAAAACCGACGAACTATACGCGGAGATCGCCAAACGCGGGCAGATAGAAGAGGTGCTGAGCCAGTCGGAAGAAAGATATCGGACCATAATCGACGAGATGGAAGAATGGTATTTCGAAATCGACCTGAAAGGCAGGTTCACGTTCTTTAACGATATCCTGGCGAATGCCTTGGACCTGTCGAGGGAGGAGCTGCTCGGCAGGAATTATCAGGATTTCGTGAAGAAAGATGAATTAGAGGCGATTTCCAGACTTTTCCACGAAATTTTCACGACTGGTAAATCGACCAGGAATTTTTCATATGAATTTACCCGAGGGAATTCCGCGATCGCCCATATCGAATTTTCCTTTTTCCCCAAAAAGAACAAGGCGGGCAGGATAGTCGGATTTAGGGGAGTCGGACACGATATCACCGAGCGCAAGCGCGCGGAAGCCAAGATTCAGTTCTTTGCCACGCACGATGGCCTTACCGGACTGCCCAACCGTCTGATGTTCAGCCAGCTGCTCAATCACGCGATAGAGTCGGCCAAGCACCATAAACGCCGCTTGGCGGTATTCTTCATCGACCTCGACCGATTCAAGATCATCAACGACACCATGGGACACGATGCGGGCGACATTTTGCTGCAGCAGGTTTCCCAGCGGTTCCTGCAATCAGTGCGCGCGGCCGATGTCGTCGGTCGCATGGGCGGCGACGAGTTCATCATCCTGATCGAGGAGGTGCGTGAACTCGACAAAGTCGCTGAGATAGCCCACAAGGTGCTCGCCAATGTCATGAAACCTATCGTTCTTCTGGGCGAGGAATGTCGCGTGACGGCCAGCCTGGGAATCAGCGTCTACCCCAAGGATGGGGAAGACGAGCAAACCCTGATAAAAAACGCCGATATAGCCATGTATTTCGCCAAGGAAGAAGGCAAGAACAATTACCAGTTCTACTCAAAAAACATCAAGACACTCTCGATAGAACGCCTTACATTAGAGACTAACTTGCGGCTCGCGCTGGAGCGCAACGAGTTATCCTTGCATTATCAGGCCAAGTTCGATTTCAGGACAAACGTGATTTCCGGCGTCGAAGCGCTGCTGCGCTGGCAGAATCCGGAACTGGGCACCGTGACGCCCACGCAGTTCATCCCCGTCGCCGAGGAAACGGGTCTGATCATACCTATCGGCAAGTGGGTTCTCAATACAGTCTGCGCCCAGAATGTGGCCTGGCAGAAGCAGGGGCTTCCCGCGGTCCGGATGTCGATGAATCTGTCGCCGCGGCAAGCCGCGGATGACAATCTGCTTCGCGATATCAGGGATACCCTCAAGAATACCGGCATGGCTCCAGATCTCCTGGAACTTGAAATCAGCGAAAGCATGGTGATGCATAATCCCTCGCGGATGATCGCGGTGCTGGCGGAGATAAAAAAGCTCGGGGTGAGGCTGGCCATCGACGATTTCGGAACCAGCTACTCTTCCCTCGCCCAGATCAAGCACTTCCCTTTCGACACGCTTAAAGTCGATCGATCCTTCATCCGAAACATATCGGAGAACGCCGAAGACATGGCGATCGCCAAGGCCATCATCACCATGGGCAAGTCATTGAGCCTAACCGTCGTCGCCGAGGGCGTGGAGACCGTCGAGGAGATGAACTTCCTGAAGGAAAACTCCTGCGACGAAATGCAGGGCTATTACTTCAGCAAGCCGATAGCGCCGGAAGATTTCGCCCATTTGCTGCATGAGCAGTCTTCCTCCGTATAGTGCTTCGGGAATGTCTTTCTATTCAAATTTTATTATATTTCAGGAATGAAATATGGCACACAAGCGCTGTTCCTGATTCTCGGTTTCGGCGCCGCCCTCGGCCTCGGTTCCTGCGCGGGCAAACTCGACGCTCAGGCAGTCCAACCCACACCCTCGGAAATGCTGCCGTCTCCATCCCGAACCCTTCCAAGGAGAATACGATGACAAAGACTCCGGCTCCTCCTCCCCCCTGGTCGGCCTCCCCACCCTTCGCAAGCCATGATTTCGCGAAACCCCTTCCCCTCGCCGGCGATGGCGGTCTCGAATACGCCGTGCTCGCCGGCGGCTGCTTCTGGTGTCTCGAAGCGGTCTACGAGAACCTCCCCGGCGTCGTCGACGTCGTTTCGGGCTACATCGGCGGATCCGCGCCCCGGCCTACCTACGAATACGTATCCACGGGCGCCAGCGGCCACGCCGAAGCGGTGCGGATCGCCTTCGATCCCGCCCGCGTCAGCTATGATGAGCTTCTGAAGTATTTCTGGAAGATACACAATCCCACGACGAAGGACCGTCAGGGCGCCGATGTCGGCTCTCAGTACCGATCGGCTATTTTCTACACCAGCGAGAGCCAGAAAGCGGCAGCCCTCGCGTCGATCGAGAAGCAGAAGCCTTGGTGGCCTGCCCCCATCGTCACTGAACTTCAGCCGGCCGGGGATTTCTGGATAGCCGAGGAATACCATCAGGATTTCTACCGCCGCAATCCCAATTACGGCTACTGCGCCGTCGTCATTGCCCCAAAATTGAAAAAAGCCGGCTTCGGGGACTGAGCCCGGCCGGCTTTATCGATTGCGTAGGAGAGGCGGTCCGTGACCGTCAGTACTTCCCGACCTGCCTCTGGAAGGCGTTCAGGTGGTTCACGGAACCGTTTTTCAGGTTGGTGAAAAGGGTCCTCAGGTCCGCGTACTGGCTCCCCTGGATAAGCGGGCTTGCCAGGAATTTGTCATACATGGCGATATTGTCGATCTCGGCCTGCACCCCGGCCTTGTAGGCGTCGAGAAGGGTGGCGGGCGCCTGGACGTAATTGGCCGCCTCGTCCCTGGGAAACTGCAATTTGTAGGCGGCGAAGGCGTCCTTGAGCCAGGCAAGGTGGTTCTCTTCGGCGCTCTTGATATTGCTGAAGGGCCTGGCCGTGCCGAACTTGGCCATTATGGCGACATATTCGGCGCGGGCAAAATATTCGTCCTGGGCGGCATAGAGAAGCATATCTTCTATGGTGAGAGAGTTGTCAGCTTTCGCGGCCGCGTTGCCGTAAACCGTAAGGGTTCCGGCCGCTCCGGCCGTCGCGAGAGAAAGGGAAACCATCAGCGCGATGGCTATGGCGCGTACTGTTCTTTTCATTGGGATGCTCCTGTTCTACATTTTCGCCATGGGATCTTTTCCGATCTCCTGGTGGCGTATAAAT
>CAXXGJ010000008.1:0-3623 GCA_963677895.2 Treponemataceae bacterium
GGCCCGATCAGCTCAAATTCATGGCAGGCCCTCCGGGCGGAAACTGGTTCGCTCTCGGCACCGCTCTCTCCGAAATGTGGAGCAAGAACGTGATCCAGACCACCTCCTCCACGGGTGGCGGCGTGGGCAACATCGTCAACACCGACCTCAAGAAGGGCGATTTCGGATTTTCCGTAGTCTCACTCGTAGGCGCCGCTCTCGCGGGCGAAGAGGATTTCGCCGGCAAGGACGTCAAGAACGCCGTCGTGATGGCCAACCTCTACACGCAGTTCACCTACTATATCATCAGGAAAGACTTCGCCGACAAGAACGGCATCAAGAGCGTCGACGACTTGGTCGCCAAGAACATCCCCGTACGCTTCGCCACCCTGAAGCCGGGCACAGCCTCCGAGTTCGTCATCAAGGCGATGTTCAAGAAAGGCTACGGCACCGATTACGAAAAGCTCAAGAAGAAGGGCTGGAGCTTCGAGTTCACGTCCTACGAGAATGGCGCCGATCTCATGGCGGACAACCATCTCGATGTCTTCGCCTTTTCGGTCGGCAAGGCGGCCGCTATCATCATGAACATTGAAAGCTCGACGCCGATCTACATACTCCCGGTCGGGCAGCCCGCCCTCGACGCCCTCGCCAAGGCTTACGGCACCACCACCTTCACGATCGAGCCGGGCATCTACAAGAGCGTGAGGACCCCCATCAAGACGATTGGCGACTATAACTGCATCGTCGTCCGCAAGGATCTTCCCGACAGCCTCGTGTACGAGCTGAACAAAGCCATGTGGGCGAACAAGGCGAGCCTCGCGGCTGCCGTCTCGGATTTCAACGAGCTCACCATCAAGGACGCCATCCCCGTCGATCTCCCCTCCCACCCGGGTTCGGTGCAGTTCTGGAAGAGCGCGAAATAGGCCCATTCCTCTCTTTGTCTTCGATCGTCCTTTGTGCTTAAATGATGAGGCCGGGTAGACTCCCGGCCTCCTTTCTTAATTTTTCGCCCTGGCATTAATGCTTGATTCTGGAGATATCCAATGCGGAAACTGGAAGGTTTTGCCAAGAAGGCGATGTATGTCTACATCGTGCTTATAGGGATTTTTCATATCTACACGTCGGTGTTCGGCAATTTTGAGGCTTATCTGCAGCGGTCGCTCCATCTGTCGATGATCCTGCCCCTGGCCTTCATCCTTTGGCCCGTAAGAAAGAAAGGACCGATGGACAGGATTCCCTGGTACGACCTCGTCCTCGCCGCGGCTTCCTTCGCGCCCGGCGTCTATATCGTGAAGAATTACTGGGCGATCACCTCGAGGATGGTGCAGGTCGATGCCGTGACGAACGTGCAGCTCGTCCTCGGCATTCTGCTCATTCTCCTCCTCCTCGAAGCGGCGCGCCGCGTGGTGGGGCTTCCCATCACCATCATCGCCATCGTGGCGATCCTCTACATGCTTTTCGGCAAACACATCCCCGGACTCTTCCAGGGCATCTCCTTCACGCTGCCCGAAGTCATCGAACAGTCTTTCCTGACGGACGAAGGCATCTTCTCTTCGCCCCTGGGCGTGTCGGCCACCTATGTCATGGTCTTCCTCATTTTTGGAGGATTTCTCGAGAAGACGGGCGTGGGCGAATACTTCATGGACCTGGCTCAAGCCTTCACGGGCACCCAGCCGGGCGGTCCGGCCCTCATCGCGGTGACGTCCTCCTGCCTCTTTGGCTCGATCTCGGGATCGGCGGTCGCCAATGTCTACGGCACCGGCACCTTCACTATCCCGCTGATGAAAAAAATTGGGTACCCGGCATATTTCGCTGGCGCCGTTGAGGCGGTCGCATCGACGGGAGGTCAGATCATGCCGCCCGTCATGGGCGCGGGAGCCTTTTTGATGGCTTCCTTCCTGGGTCTTCCTTACAAGACGATAATGATCGCCGCGTTGCTTCCCGCCCTCATGTACTATGGCGCGGTATTTTTGATGGTGAAACTGGCGGCCCTCAAGAATAACATGAAAGGACTTCCCGCCGAGGATCTCCCCTCCAAGAGGAGCGTCTTCAAGAAGCTCTATATGATCACTCCCCTCGTCGGCATCGTCTTCTTTCTTCTTTCGGGCTCGACGCCGATGAGGGCGGCCATCATGGGCATAATCCTCGCCTGGGTGACGGCCTTCTTCAATCCGAAAACCGATGACGCGAAGAAGCGCAGACTGTCCTTTCTGACGGGAAGCATCGCGATCGCCGTCTTCCTGACCGTCACGGCATTTCCCGGCCTCACCGAAGGCCTGATGAGATCGAAGTTCGGGATAATCCCCATCCTGGCTGTCTTTCTCGGGGCGACCTGGTTCAACGCCGGCATGGGACTAAAGGATGTCATCGACGCAATTTACGATGGCTCGAAGGGCATTCCTCTCATCGCCATCGCCTGCGCGACGGCCGGCATCGTTCTCGGCGCGGTGGCCCTCACCGGCATCGGGGGCAAGCTGGTAGGCTTCGTCCTCTCCTTCTCCAAGGACCTGCCCATCCTCGCCCTCATCCTCATCATGCTGATATCGATATTCCTCGGCATGGGCCTGCCGACGACGGGCGCCTACATTCTCGCCTCAGCCTTGGGCGCTCCCATCCTCGTCAGGATGGGCTTTTCGCCCCTCGCTTCCCACATGTTCGTCTTCTATTTCGCCGTCATATCGAACATCACGCCTCCTGTCGCCCTCGCGGCTTTCGCCGCCGCGTCGATATCGGGAGCCAATCCGAACAAGATAGGCTTCCAGGCCATGAGGCTGGGCTTTCTCGCCTTCATCGTGCCTTTCGCCTTCTGCTACGATCCGGGCCTTCTCATGCAGGGCAGCGCGATCGCGAGGATTCTGGCCGTGATTTCGGGAACGATAGCGATTTTCGCCTTCGGCTATTTCTGGATGGGCTACATTACGAGGGCTATTCCCCTATGGCTGCGGGCTATCCTCCTCGCGGCCGGCGTCTATGCCCTTTTCCCCGGCACTCTGCCTGTGGCGCTGAGCGGGTTGGCGGTCGTAGGCGCTTTCCTGTATTCGAAGCTCCTGCCCGCGAAGCCTAAAATGGGTGTCCCGGCTTGAACGCCACGGCCGATAAGATCCAACGCTGCTCCTGGTGCGGCGCCGATCCGCTCTACGTGCGCTACCACGACCTGGAGTGGGGAACGCCCCTGCACGACGAGGGCAAGCATTTCGAATTCCTCCTCCTCGAAACCCAGCAGGCGGGACTCTCGTGGATCACGATCCTGCGCAAGCGGGAGGCATACAGGAAAGCCTTTGCCGGCTTCGATCCGGAGGCTGTCGCCCGATTCGGGGATGCCGATGTGACAAGGCTCCTGGGCGACGCGGGCATCATCCGCAACCGTCGGAAAATCGAGGCGAGCGTCCGGAACGCCCGCGCCTTCCTCGCGATCAGGGAAGAATTCGGCAGTTTCGATGCCTGGCTCTGGCGTTTTGTGGAAGGGAAACCCGTACAGGGAAATCGCCGTGTGTTGGCTGACCTGCCGGCGACGACACCGCTTTCGGACACGGTGAGCGCCGAGATGAAGAAGCGCGGCTTCGCCTTCGTCGGCTCGACGACGATCTATGCCCACCTGCAAGCCGTTGGCCTGGTCAACGACCATCTCATGTCCTGTTTCCGCT
>CAXXGJ010000009.1:0-11545 GCA_963677895.2 Treponemataceae bacterium
GCAGAACATGGGCACCTCGTACCACTGCGAATTCATCCTTCCTTACGACGGCGCCAGCGCCGCGGAAACCGCCAGGGCGAAAAAGCTCTTCGTCCAGGCCAGCGAGACCTTCGCGGGAATGGGGGCTTACTACCTGAGGCCGCACGGCATCTGGTCGCGCCTCCAGCTCAACAAGGACGCGCAGTCGACGATGATCCTTCAGAGGCTGAAGGGGATCTTCGATCCCAAAAACATCATGAACACCGGCAAGCTCGGTTTACAGGGGGAGTGATATGGCACTGAACGATTTCAGGCCGATGGAGGAACGCTGCAGCAACTGTCTCGGCTGCAAGTGGATTCCCTTCGACAAGATTAAAAGCCAGCGATATGGCGAAAACTGCCCCAGCATCTCCTGGGGGAACTTCAATACCTATTCGGCCCGCGGCCGCTTCGAGCTGGGTCTCGCCCTTCTCACCAAGGACGCCGAACTTTCCCAGGCGACGACGGACATCATCCACGCCTGCACCTCCTGCGGCTCCTGCGACGTGGCCTGCAAGGTGTCCAGATACAACCTCGAGCCCCTGGACCACAACATCGAGCTCAAAGCCTATGCTATCGAGCAGGGCAAGCTCCTCCCAGGCCAGGCCGAGATCATCGAGTCCCTCAAAAAGGAAAAGACGATGATCAGGGGCAAAAAGAAGGCCGCGCGGGGCGCCTGGGCCGAAGGACTCGGCCTCAAGGACCTGACGAAAGAAAAGGCGGACGTGCTCTTCTTCCCGGGCTGCAAGTCCAGCTACGACGAAAAATTCGTGAAGAACGCCCGAGCCTCCGTCCGCATCCTGAAGAAGGCCGGCGTGGACCTGGGATATCTCGGCGCCGCCGACATGTGCTGCGCGGGCAGGGCTCTCCAGATGGGCTTCAAAGATGCCTTCAACGCGAGCGCGGCCGCCAACATCAAGGCGATCGAAGCCTCGGGCGCCAAGATCATCGTCACCCCCTGCTCCGACTGCTATCACGCGCTCAAGCGCCAGTATCCCAAGCTGGGGCTCAAGGTCGAGGTCATCCATGTGGTGGAATACCTGGACAGGCTCATAAAGGAAGGAAAACTCACCTTCACGAAAAAAGTTCCCATGAAGGTTACCTACCACGATCCCTGCCACCTCGGCCGCCTCGGTGAGCCCTTCGTCGCCTGGGAAGGCAAAGAGAAAAAGATCTTCAACCAGATCCACACCTGGGAACCGCGCAGGCCCCGCTTCAACGGCGCTTACGGCATCTACGACGCCCCGCGCGACGTCATCGCAAGCATTCCGGGCGTCGAGCTCGTGGAAATGGAGAGGATCAGGGAATATTCCTGGTGCTGCGGAGCGGGAAGCGTCTGCAACGAGACGAATCCGGAATTTTCCGCGTGGACGGCGGCCGAGCGCGTCACCGAGGCGAACTCGACCGGCGCCGGCGCCCTCGTGACCGCCTGCCCCTGGTGCGAATCGAACTTCCGCGGCACCAAGGATGAGAACGGAAGGACGATAGAAGTGCTCGACATCGTCGAGCTCGTCGAAATGGCCCTGTAAGGAAGGATGCAAATGGCTCTTTCAAAAGAAATATTCGAGGCGCTTGAGACTATAGTCGGCGCCAGGAACATCTCCCGGGACAAGGGAGTGCTCGAAACCTACCGCTGTATCGCCTCGCAGTCTTCGGCGCACTATGGCCCCTACGACCATAAGACCCCCCTCCCCCAGGCAGTCCTCCTGCCGGGAACCACGGCCGAGGTCCAGAAGATCGTACGCCTCTGCAACAAGTACAACATCAAGTTCAAGGCTTCCTCCACCTTCTGGTCGGCGATGGGCTTCATCGACTCCGACTACGCCATCCAGCTCGACATGAGAAGGATGAGGAAGATCGAGATCGACGACAGGAACATGTTCGCCGTCGTCGAACCCTACGCCATCGGCGCCGTGGTCCAGGCCGAGGCGATGAAAGTCGGCCTCACCCTCAACGTCCCCGGCGTCGGCTGCTCCTCCTCTCCCCTCGCGAGCACGGCCGGCTGGGTGGGCTTCGGCCCGACCTCCATCTCCATGGGTTGCGCCAGCGAGAACATGCTCGGCGCCGAATGGGTTCTTCCCGACGGCGAAGTCCTGAGGACGGGTTCGCTCGGCTCAGGCGCCGGCTGGTTCTGCGGCGAAGGCCCGGGCCCGAGCACGCGCGGAATCCTGCGCGGCTTCCAGGGCAGCACGGGCTCCCTCGGCGTCTGCACAAGGATGGCGATCCGCCTCCATCCCTGGCCGGGCCCCACTTCCCTTCCGTCAAGGGGTACGGTTCCCGCCTACAAGGCCGACCTCCCCGAGAACTTCAAGGCCTACACTATCTGCTTCAAAACCTGGGACGACTATGCCACGGGCATCATCCTCCTCCACGAGAACGACGTCCTCTTCCTCGGGCACAGGCAGTTCAACATGTTCGGTCGCAACCTCAAGACGGCCATGCTCAAGATCATCACCAATCCTGACGCGCAGCTGGGGGACCTGCCTGAACTCCTGAAAGACCCCGAACTCCAGAAGGTCAACGAAGACATGAAGATCGAGATCCAGGTCATCCTCGCGGGAACCTCGAAGCGGGACATGGAGTACAAGGAAGCGGCCCTCGACAAGGTACTCGAAATCTCGGGCGGATGGAAAAATAAGTTCATGATGGAGAAGGAGATGATGGATTACGTCCTCCTCTATCTCATCAGGCTGGGACACAAGAATCTCAACTACGTGATGTGCGGAGCCTACGAGGGCAACTTCGGCCTCTCGGGCAACCTCTTCGTGAGCTCGAAGCTCATGGAGGAAGCCTCCGCCCTCAAGCGCAAGTGGGAAGTGGAAACGCCCTATATCGCGGCCACCGGCGGCGACTCAGACATGGGATCGGTCTCCATCGTCGGCGGCGGCGGCGTGACCGGCTGGGAATTCTTCGTCAACTTCGACGCCTACGACAAGGCATCCATCAAGGGCACGGCGGATTTCTTCAACGACACCCAACGCTGGATGACGGAAAAGAAGCTCGGCGTCGACATGGGGCACTGGAACCAGGACCTCAGGCGACCCGACGGCTACGGCTTCAGCCAGGAAGAGCATGACGCGATGTACATAAAGCTGGCCCAGCCCCTCGTCACCGCCTACCAGTACAAGGTGCGCGAGGCGATAAATCCCAAGCATCTCTGCGGCAGCTACTACAGAACCTTGAGCCCGGAAAAGCTCGCGAGCGCCGGCAAGCCCGGCTCGGCCTAGGAGAAGACGAATATGTCAGATGAAATCAAGAATCTTGTGGATAGGGCACGCGCCGCCCAGGAGAAGATAGAATTCTGGTCCCAGGAAAGGGTGGACGAGATGGTGGCGGCGGTGGGCTGGGAAGTGTACCAGCTCGAGCACGCGAAAGCCTGCGCCCGCCTCGCGGCCGACGAAACGGAGATGGGCGTCTACGAAGACAAGCTGGGAAAGCATCAGAAGAAAACCCTAGGCACGCTCCGGGACCTCTGCGGGCTCAAGACCGTAGGCGTCATCGAGGAGAACAAAGAGAAGGGCCTCCTCAAGATCGCCAAGCCCATAGGTGTGATCGGGGCCCTCACCCCAGTGACGAACGCGACCTCGACGATAGCCTGCAACGGCCTGCCTATATTGAAGTGCCGGAACGCGGTGATCTTCGCGCCCCATCCCAAGGCGAAGAAATCCTGCGAACTGACGGCGAACTACATGCGCGAAGGCTTGAGAAAGGTTGGGGCACCGGAAGACCTGGTGCTCAATATCAAGGAACCGACGATCGAGCTTTCGCAGGAACTTATGCGGAGCGTTGACCTCGTGATAGCGACGGGGGGCGGGCCCCTGGTGAAGGTAGCCTACTCCTCGGGCAAACCGGCCTACGGCGTAGGCGCCGGCAACTCCACCGTGGTGGTGGACGAGACGGCCAACCTTCTGGACGCGGCCACCAAGATCAGGAACGGGAAAATCTTCGACAACGCCACCTCCTGCTCCTCGGAAAACTCGGTGATCCTGCAGTCGTCGATCTACGACACGATGATGAAGCACTTCCAGGAGCTCGGAGGACACCTCTGCAGTCCCGAGGAAAAGGAGCGGCTCCGCTTGCTTATGTGGCCCGATGGTCTGCACATGGGCAGGGATCACGTGGGCCAGCACGCGCAGAAGATCGCCGCCCTCGCGAAGATCGCGGTGAAGCCTGATGTGAGCTTCCTCATGGTGCTGGGCGAGGCGGTAGGCACCGCCGACATGTTCTCGGGCGAGAAGCTCTCGCCGGTGCTCACGGTGTGGAAATATGATGAATTCGAGGAGGCGATCTGCCTGGTGCGCGACATAACCCGGTATTCAGGCTATGGCCACTCCTGCGGAATCCACACGACGAACGACGCCCACATGGTGGAACTCGCCACAAGGGCGCGGGTAAGCCGCGTCATGGTCCGCCAGACCCAGCCCTTCGGCAACTCGGGCAACTACGACAACGGAATGCCCTTCGGCCTCACTCTCGGCTGCGGCACCTGGGGCGGCAACATCGTGAACGAGAACGTGCACTGGAAGCACTTCCTGAACACGACCTGGGTTTCGATGCCGATTCCGCCAGTAGTCCCGGACGAGAACAAGATTTTCGGAGCGCATTGGGAAAAGTACGGCAGGTAGAAAGCCCTGGGATTTTCGCTAAGGTAAAAAATCCGCGCCCAGAAGGTGCGGATTTTTTTGGTTGAAGCAGTTGTCAGAAATCTTGTAAGCGTCCAATTCTCCCCAAGCTGACAGCATAGGAAATTCGATTATCCTTCCTGCAAGAGGAGGGATCATCGATGTACTTAAGAAAAGATCGAACCATTTATATCGTTACCGGAATCACTGACATGCGAAAGCAAATCAACGGGCTTTCGGCGCTGGCGCAAGACAAGCAACCTGAAAAGATCTTCTCGGGTAGCTATTTCGTGTTCCTCGGGAAGACAAGAAAAGTCATGAAGATCCTCTACTGGGACAAGAGCGGCTTCTGCATGTGGATCAAACGGCTCGAAGAAGAAACCTTTCCGTGGACAAGAAAACAGAAAGGCGTGATTGAAATCGAGCATGACAAATTCAAGCTCCTGGTGCGGGGAATTGATATATTCCAGGAGCATCGAAAGCTTGAATATTCAGCGGTAGCATAAGCGATTATAGGCTGCAAACAGGGCATTTCATGCTATACTGTCCTGCATGGTGAGCTTGCTTGAAAACCTTCCTGACGACGTGGCCAGCCTCAAAAAACTGGTCAAAGAAATGGCGACCGAACATGCCAAGGAAGTACAGGCACTGCAGAATAAGCTCACCATTGAAGAGGAAAAATACGCTGCGCTGCAGCGACTGATATTTGGCCCTAAAAGCGAAAAGCACCAGAAAGAGAATCCCAAGCAGGATCTCCTTTTCAACGAAGCCGAAACCTTCTTCGATGTTCCCGACCGAAAGCCTGTCACGATAACGGTCGGCCAGCATGAACGCAAGAAGGCGGGAAGAAAGCCTTTTCCGGACAATCTCGAGCGCAACGAAATCGTCCATGCCTTGAGCGATGAAGAGCGAGCCTGCCCTTCCTGTGGCGCCTTGCGGCCGGAAATCGGCGAAGAGCGCAAGGAAGAACTCAGGCTCATTCCCGCCAAGGCAGTGATCGACGTCCACGTCATGAAGAAGTATGGGCCTTGCCCCTGTAAAGAGTGCCAGGGCACCGAAACAGCGCCGATTATTCAAGCGCCGGGGAACGCGAAGATCGTCCCTGGTTCCAGATTCTCGAATGGAACGATCGCCTTCTTCCTTACGAGCAAGTTCGTTGATGCGCAGCCCTTCTACCGCATGGAAGGGATTCTTTCGCGCTGGGGCGTGAATACTGGGCGTTCAACCTTGTGTTCGCTTGCCATGAATACCGGGCGCGCGGTGGGTGATCTGGTGCAGGCGATTCGCGACGATCTAAAGACGTCGCCCGTGATCGGGATGGATGAAACGCCGGTACAGGTCCTGCACGAAAAGAATCGAAGCGCCACGGCAAAGTCGTATATGTGGGTTACTTGCGGATTCAGGGAAGGAAAGAAGCTTCTCTTCTTCCACTACCACCCGACACGATCGGGAAGCGTTGCACTTGAGTTCTTAAAAGGCTACTCAGGCTATCTTCAAACCGATGGCTATTCAGGCTATTCGCAGGTAGGAGAAGCTCCAGGGATTACCCATGTGGGCTGCATGGCACATATCCGAAGGAAGTTCTTCGACGCGGACAAGGTTTCTGGCGGCACAGGGGACGCTGCCGAGTTCCTTTCGATGATTTCTGCTCTCTACCATACCGAGACGCTCCTACGGCAACGGTATGAAAACAAAGAACACGATGAAGGTTCATTTATTGCTGAACGAAAACGGCTTCAAGAACCACAGCTTGCGGCAATGCATGAATGGCTTACCATTCGAAGCCAGAGCGTGACGCCCTCGAGTGGTCTTGGGAAAGCGGTTTCCTATGCCTTAGGGCAATGGCACCTGGTTGTGCGCTATCTTGAGCATGCGCTTTTGACGCCTGACAACAATGCGGTCGAGAATGCGATTCGGCCCTTTGTGCTGGGCCGAAAGAATTGGCTCTTTTCAAACACTCCTGCGGGGGCGCACACGAGCGCTGGTCTTTACAGCCTCATTGAAACGGCAAAGGCCAATGGCCACGAGCCCTATAAATATCTTTGCTACTTGTTTGAAATGCTTCCGAAAGCAACGACGCTTGAAGAGAAGCTTTCGCTGCTTCCATACCGGCTTGATCCTTCGGCTTACTAGATACTGGTCAAGATGGGGAGAATTGGACGCTTACGAAATCTTCGCTCATGAATGGATTGAGTACTTTAATTCCCCTATAGTTTTGTCCAAAATTAAAGTCTTCGGATAAAACATACTCGCAATTTGCTTTTTCGGCTGCCGCAATTATTAATGAATCCCAAAATGACAGTTGTGACAAAATGCTGATATCTATTGCCTGCTCAACTAAATCCAAATCGTTACTTACTATTTCCATGTTATGAAAATTATGAATTATATTTTTTACGACTATCGGATCGGCTTTTAATTTATTGGACGCCACAACGTAAAACTCTTTTATTACTTGTGTAGAAATTACAGGCTGATGGGATTCCACTACCTTCTTAACTATCTTTCTTGCCAAATCCCGTTTTTCTATATTTTTTTGATCCAATGTATATACCAAGATGTTCGTATCTATAAATATTTTAGACACGATAAAGGTCCTCTCTTGTCCATGTCAAATTCTCTGAAGACACCTTCAGCGTATCCATCAAAGAAAAGGTATCATCAAGCCATTGATCTTTTGTAGAGAGCACCGTCTGTTCTACCAATCTTCTTACCAGAACATTGAATGAGACATTATGCTTACGAGCATACTCCCTTCCCGCTTTGAGCACTTTTTCATCCATTGTAAGTGTAATATTCTTCATGACCCACCTGTGTACACAGTATATGTGCACACAGCATGAATGTCAAGATATGTTCATCTTTCTATTTCAGCGCTGGACCGCGGGGTTCCAAGACCCTCAGCAGTATCCTCATATAGGATTCCATCTTCTGTTCTAGATCGTAGGTCCCCTCATGGATGCACCAGTCGTAAACGATGCCCCTGGCGACGACAAAGAGGTAGTCGGTGGCTTCATCCGGTGACAACTCGCTCGAAAACTCGCCCCGCTCCATGCCCCTGGCGAGCACCTGCATCAGCAGCTCCTGCATGAACCTGCCTTTTTTCACGAAGATCTTGTTCTTCGTATTGTAGAGCTGGGTTATGTTCGCTAAACCGCGGTTCAGATTATAGTGCGCGTAGTACCTGAAAAAGGTGATAACCTGCTCGACGACGGACTGGCCGGTCGTGTCGGCGCTATACAGCGCGGGAGCCACTATCGTTTCGAAATATTCGTCGGCCTTCTTGAAAATATCATAGAATATTTCTTCCTTCGAATTGAAGTAATGATAGAAGGTGCCGATCGATACTCCCGCCTTTGTGGCGATCTGCTCGATCGTCGTATTCGAGAATCCCTGCTTTTCCATAAGGGAGACGGCGATGGAATAAAGGAGTGTCCGAGTCCTGTCTGCCTGAAGTTGTCGCGAAGTAGGTTCTTTCTTGATCATGTTTGATTTTTCCCCAAATCGGCTGACAGAATACAGGGACGATTCCTTTTCCGTCGTATGAATTACAGCGTTATTACAGCTTAATTGCCAATGCGTCGCGTGTCAAGTTTGCTATTGGAATAGTACTTATTCCAGAGGGTTTTCGTATCGAGAATGAACGCGGCGAAGCCGGCAAGGCATTAGCCCTGCCGGCCTCGGGCTGTCAATGTACGGAGGTCGCTAGAGCTTCCAATCGGGAAGATAAGCCTTCGTGGCATCCAGCATTTTCGCGTACAGCCGCTCGGCGTCGGCGGGTTGGGCCGTCATGAGCGGGTCGGCGACGAAGGCCGGGAAGGCCGCCCAGGCGTCGCGGGCGAGCGCCGCGCGGAGGATGGTTTCCTGGGCCAGGGCATGGGGGGCGGTGAGCGCCGCTATGGCCGGGGGAAGCGAGCCAGCGAGGACGGGGCGGACGGAGTCGCGGGAGAAAAGGGCGTTGGTTTCCACGACAGCGCCGAGCGGCAGGCCGGCGATCTGGCCGCGGTTGGGAAGGTTGACGTTGCTTACGAAGGAACCCAAGCCGAAAATAGCCTTGATCAGCTTGACGCCTTCCTCTCCCGATTTCCCGATTTCGAAACGTTCCTCGCCCGAAGCCAGGCGCGCGGCTTTCTGCCGGAGCTTGGCCGCGTTCTGGATTCTCCAGGACACCGGCGTGAGGGAGAATTTCCATGAGTGGACCGTTTCGGGATCGCGCAGATAGAATCGACCGGGCATGAACTCGGCCAGGTGGCGGTCGCCCGCGGCGGCGATCAGTCCGTAGCGCCTGAAGAGGTCGAACTTGACGCGCTCGCCCGAATCGAAGTGGGAATTGAGCCAGCCGCCGTGCTCGGCGCCTTCGTAACCTTCCTCGAAATGCTCGTCCGCGAAAGCCCGATACTCCGGGAAAAGGTCCATGCCCTTGTAGGAGGCGACGTCCAGCCAGGTGAAATGGTTTATGCCGAGGACATTCACCTCGATGTCGGCCATCGAGGCGGCGGCGGCTCCGGGCAGGGAGGCCCCGAGCCGGGCGCGCACGACTTCGGCGAGGAGTTTTCGCGTGCCGAACACTTCGTGGCAGCAGCCGAAAGCCTTGATGCCGGGGAATGTCTCGTAGAGGGCGCGCAGGCAAAGCGCCATGGGGTTCGTGTAGTTGACGACCCAGGCGTCGGGACAGCAATCCCGCACCGCCTCGGCGATAACCTGATACATGGGGATGGTCCGCAGGGCCCTCAAAAGACCGCCTGGACCGGCCGTGTCGCCCACCGATTGGTAGATGCCCAAGGCTTCGGGCGCGTGGACGTCGGAGGCCATTTCCTCGAAGCCGCCGGGCAGGATGGAGGCGACGACGACATCGGCGCCGCGCAGTGCCGAGGCCAGGCTGTCCGCCACTTCGTAGCGCCATTTCCCGACCGCGTCCTCCCTCGAGGAAAGAGAGTTTCCTATGCGGGCATTCGTTTCGGCCGCGGGTTTTTCGATATCGTAGAGGCGGAGGGTTCCGCGCAGGGCAGGCTCAGCGGCCAAATCGGCCATGAGGGTCCAGGCCCAGCCGCGCGATCCGCCGCCGATGTAGGCTATGGTGAGGTCGAGGGCGTCTATACCGTTGCCGGAATGTTCAGTTTTGTTCATTTTTTCGCTCCTTGCGCCTTTTCTTCGGACGTGGCCCTTTCGAGGATGGCGGAGAGGAAGCTGAGGGCCAGTCCCTGTCCCCAGCCCTGCAGGCGCTTCCTGGGCACGCGGCAGTAATCCTCCACGCTCGCCATGACGGCCGTGCCCGCGGACACGTTCCGAACGCCGCCTTTCGCGTCGATGTTGGCCAGGAGGCCTGCATATGCTTTCGCGGCGCGCGCGGCGTGGAGCGGGTAGTCGTAGAGAACCATCGCGGCGCCGATCCCGGCCGAGGCCGACACTTCCTCGTAGGATCGGGAATCGTCCAGGATCGTATGCCATAGCCCCGATTCGCCCTGCAGGCGCGCGAGCGCGGCGAGCTGGTCGCGGAGGGAGCCGTCGATGGCCATGAACTCCGGATACATGTAGTTTATCTGTTTGAGCGCGCTGGCCATCGTGTAGGCCGCCCAGGCGTTTGCCCGCGCCCAGCGCTGGCCGGAAAGATGGCTTTTCGTCCTGTCGTCGTAGGCGTGGAAATAGAGGTCTGTTTCCGGGTCCTGGAGGAATTCCTCGTGCCAGCCATACTGGGCCAGGGCGTCCGCCACGAGCTCCTTGTCGCCCAGCTTCATCCCCGCGCGCAGCATGAAGAGCGCGGCCATGAAAAGCGTGTCCGCCCAGGCCTGGCCCGGAAAGTCGTTGCCGGCGGAAACCGTGTGCTGGAGCACTCCGTCGCCGAAGCGGAGGGCGTCCTTTTTGAGATACGCGATCTTTTTTTCGGCGAGGGCGAGGTATTTCTTGTCGCCCGTCGCGTCGTGCAGGTCGAGCAGGCAATGGCCCATGGCCATCGCGTTGATCATGAAAGGGGGGAGGCCGAGTTCCATGTAGCCGTCCACCCAGGCGGCGAGCTTTTCCATGTACTCGATCTTGCCCGTCACCCGCCAGGCCTGGCCCACGCCGTAAAAAGCCACGCCGCCCGGCCAGTCCCAGCGGAAATCCATGGCGAGGGTCCTGTCGACGACGAGATCTATCGTGCTTTCCAGTTCGGCGCGGTCTATGGAATCCAGCGGATTGCCCATGGTGTAAACTCCTTATGGCGCGGCGTCCGGTTCAAGCAATGCCGCGCGACTCCCGGTTCGGCGTCCCCCGCGGTTCAGCCCTTCAGCCCGGTGGTGGCGATACCCTGAACCAGGAAGCGCTGGAACGCGATGAACAAGGCTATCACGGGGAGGATGCTTAGGAAAGACATGGCGAAAATGGCGCCCCAGTCCGTCAGCCCCGACGGGTCGGCGAAAGAACGCAGCGCGACGGACAGCGTATAGCGCTTGGGGTCGTTCAGATAGATCAGGGGCGAGAAAAAGTCGTTCCATGTCCAATAAAAGGAGAAGATCGACGCGGTGAAGAGCACGGGCTTCAGGAGAGGGAGATGGACCGACACGAATATGCGCCCGAGGCCGCAGCCGTCGATTTCCGCCGCCTCGTCCAGTTCCCGGGGGATGCCGCGCAGGAACTGCACGAACATGAAGATGAAGAAGGCCTGGCCGAAAAGCCTGGGAACGACGAGGGGCAGATAGCTGTTCACCCAGCCGATCTTGCTGAAAACGATGTACTGGGGAATGATCTGGATCTGGGGCGGTATCATCATGGTGACGAGCATGCAGGCGAAAAGAAAGTTCTTGCCCCTGAAGCGGATGCGCGCGAAGCCGAAGCCCACTAGGGCCGAGGAGACTATGGTGAAAATGACGGCCAGCAGGGTATAGACGATCGAATTGCGGTAGTACACGGCGAAGGAGGTACCGCCG
>CAXXGJ010000010.1:0-4353 GCA_963677895.2 Treponemataceae bacterium
GCGACTTCATGCCGCAGATGGGACCGATGTGCGGGCGCGCCCTCACCCTGCGCATAGAGACGACGGAGCGGGACAATCCGACGGCCAGGGCCAGCGCCTGGGATGAATACTACCGCTACGTCGCCTCGGTGGCCGGGCCGAAAATCGTCGTCGTGGAAGACTCGAGCCGGCCCGCGGCGCTGGGCTCCCTCTGGGGAGAAGTGAGCGCCAATACCCACCGCGCCCTGGGTTGCGTGGGCGCCATCGTGGACGGGGCCATCCGCGACGTGGACGAAATGACCAACGCGGGCTTCAAGGCGCTGGCGAGACGCCTCTGCGTCGGCCACCTCTACGCTTGGCCGATAGCCTGGGATATCGGCGTGCGGGTCTTCGGGACCGAGGTGGAACCCGGATTCCTCGTGCACGCGGACAAGCACGGGTTCCTGGCCATTCCGCCCGAGGACGAGGAAGGGCTGCCGGAAGCCGTCGCCTTCATGGACGCCCTGGAATGCGAAACGGTGATTCCCGCGGTGCGCTTCGCCTCGGGCGAATCCTACGGCTCCATCATCGCCCGGAGGAGCGCCGCCGCCGCGGAGTTCGGCGCGAGAGCCCTGGAGCGGTTTGGCCGTCCCGGCGAACACTAAAAAAAGGACTGCCCGTTCTCGGACAGTCCCTTTTTCATGTTTGACGCAAGCGAGGCGAAATTCTCAGCGAGCGCCCGCGAAGCTCGAGGCGTTTTCGCCGGCTATCCTTCCCGAGTTGTAGGCATAGCCCTGAGTCACGCCCACGATCTCGTAGTAGGGATAACCGTACATGCCGCCGCCGTCCTGGCCGGCGACGTAGAGGCCCGGAATGACTTTGTTCTGCTCGTTGAGCGCCTCGATGCGCTCGTTGATCCTGATCCCGCCGATGGTCCCGAAAATAGCCGGCTCCATGCGAACCGCGTAGTAGGGACCTTTCGCTATGGGCGTGAGCCAGACCGGATCCTTGTAGAACTCCTCGTCCTTCTTCTGATCCACGGCCGCGAGATAACGGCTCATCGTCGAGGTGAACTCGCCCTGGGCGAATCCCGCCGCCTTTTCCAGCTCCTGGAAGCTGTCGGCCTTGAACGCGACGCCGGCGTCGAGGGCCTGCTGCATTTCCATCTTGATCGTCGCGAAGGGGACTAAGGCGCGGTCGCGCCAGCCAATGCTCTTTTTAAGCTCGGCGGTTTTCTCAGCCCCGACGATGCCCGGGAAACCCTTGGTTTCGAGGGTGTCCAGGGTGGCCTGATCGAGAACGACGAAGAAGGAGCCGGCCGTCCTGATCGCCGAGGCGCCCTTGGCGAGAGGCTGGCTCGCGCAGATGCCTTCGTCCATGAAGCGCTTGCCTTCCATGTTGACCTGGAGGAGGCCGCCGTAATTCATGTACTTCATGAAATAGCTGTTGAAGTCCAGCGTCGTGCTGGCCGCGAATTCGGTGAGATGGGGCTGGATTTCGGGGCTCAAGCCGGCTCCCGCGCCCAGGGCCATGTTGATGCCGTCGCCCTCGTTCGAGGAATTCCCGCTCAGATAGTAATTGTCGCTGTGGGTATATTTCTTCAGCATTTCCTTGTTGCCGCCGAAACCGCCCGTGGCGATGACGACCGACGCGGCGCGGACGGTGACCTTCGTGCCGTCGCTCTTCACCGCCTTGACGCCGACGACCTTGTTCCCATCCATGATGAGCTCCTCGGCCCGAGTCTGGAGGAGAAGCTGGCCGCCGCCGGGGATGATGTACTTGTCGTAGAGCGTCTGGATCTTGGCGTTGCCCTTGCCGGTGTCGTGGGTGTACGTACCCTTCTGCAGGGTCATCTTGTAGCCGTGAGCCTGGAGCCAGTCGGCGGTGCTTCCCGATTTTTCCAGGATAGCTTTCACGAGAGAGGAGTTAGCGGTCCAGCTTGTGTAGTCCATCATCTCCTTGAAGACGTCCTGGACAGTCTTGATGCTTCCCGCCTGTTTGGCCTGCTCGCTTCCGACGCCGATGAAGCCCGTGGAGAGGCCACCCATTCCGCCCACCTGGCCTGTCTTCTCGATGATGATGACTTTGGAGCCCATTTCGACGGCGGCGAGGGCCGCCGCGGAGCCGGAGGCGCCCGCGCCGACAACCACCACGTCGGTCGTGTACTCGACGGAGGCGTTGACCTTCGGCTGTTTCGCGTTGAAGGCCAGGAGGTCGGCGCCTGCCTGTTCGAGAGCCTGGGTAGTCGCCGCGATGATGCCCATGCTGGTGAGTGTGGAACCGGAAACGACGTCCACGCCGATACTCTGATAATCGACGATGGCCTTGGGCACCTGGTTGATGGCCGATTCCTTGAAGCCCGGCGTATCGTCGCAGGAAAGCACCGCGAGGTTCACGATACGCTTTTCGTCGACGGTCACCTCGACCTTGATCGGCTTGATAACCTTCGGCGAGAGGAAGCGGCCGCCCTCGTTGCTGTCCTTGGGCCACTTGCCGTAGGCTTCGCCGTAATAGATGCCCGGTTTCATGAGACGAGCGGGCGCGACGGTCTTGGCTTCCGCGGCGTTCGCGGCCGCCTTGAGTTTCTCCGGCGTGGCTCCCGCTTTGGCCAGCGCCTCGGCGGCCGCGTCGATAATCGCCTGGCTGACGATTGTTGCCCCTGAGACCGTGTCCACGTCGAGGCTCTGTTCCTTTAGGATTTCCTGGGGCACGAACTTCAGGGCGTTGTCCGAAAGCCCCACCGTTTCAGAATGCCGCGTCACGGCGACTTTGAGTATAGAGTCTTTATCGACCATTACCTCGACCGTCACCGGCCCGTTTTTCCCTTCCGCGGATCCCGTATAGGTCCCGGGGTTGAACAATCCTTCCTGCTTTACGGTGGTGCATCCCGACAGCATGAGGAGCACGCAAAGTACCGCGATCCCGATTCTTTTCGTCATTCGCTTCTCCAATTAGGTTCTTTTGGCGCCGCCGAAAGGCGAGGCGCATGGTTCAACTGACAGTCGTGGAATTTTAACCGCCTATTCCGGAGACTACAATAGAAAAATATCGAAATTTGCTCTATTTTTATATCAATTATTGCTTTTGTGAGTTTCGATGTTCTGTGGCCAAAACCTCGACGAATCTGCTATGATGAAGCCCGGCGTCCTAAAGCGCGCGAATGAGAGGTAAACTTGTCCTCTTTCGATAGTGAAAACATCGATGCCTCAATCCGTTTTTCCCTGAAAAACGATCTCCCCAGCGAACACAAGCCACTTTTCAACGATCAGCCGCTTCTCCACGAAGAGTTCGAGGTGTTTTTCGTGGCGGCCGGCGAGGTGTCCTGGTTTATAGAGAATGAGATGCATAGGGCAGAGCCCGGCAGCCTGATCATCTTCAACGATCGGGAAGTCCATAAACTCCATATCCGATCCGACAAGCGCTTCGAGAGGGCGAAATTGCTCTTCAGTCCGGACTTGGCGCGATCCTTCGAGGTTTTCGGCTGCGATCTCCTTTCCTGCTTTGTCGATCGTCCCAAGGGGAAGGGGAATATCCGCAGGCTTTCGGCCCAGCAGTCCATGGACATCATGAAACTCTTCGACAAGATGGGACAGGCCTGCGCGAGCGACGCCCCCGAGGCGAAGCTGCGGAAGGTGGTCGCCTTCCTGGAAATCCTGATGTTCACCAACAGGGTGTTCGGCGCCGACGATAGAGGCGAAGAAGGCGAAGGAGGCCCTGGCCTTCGCGGACCTCTCGCCTCGGTTCTGGACTATGTCGACAACAATCTCGCCGGGGATCTTTCGCTGGAAACGATCGGCCAAAAATGCGGCATAAGCGTGTACCACCTCTGCCGGATCTTCAAGAAGGAAACGGGCAGCACCCTCCATAATTACATACTCTATAAGCGCGTGGCCGAGGCCCAGCGCCTCATGGGAGAAGGCTGGAAACCCGGCCAGGTGAGCGCCATGTGCGGTTTCGGCGCCATGTCGCGCTTTGTCGCGGCCTTCAAGAAGGTGACGGGGACGAGTCCTTCCGCCTTCGCGAAGCGGAAAAGCGTATAGCCGGAAATCGAGGCTCGCCGGAGGGAATGGCTCTTGATCTTTCATTTGTCGCGCCCTATACTATAAGAGAAACGAAAGTATTCCGAAACTAAATAGCAAGGGTTTCGAAATAAGCGTTGCGGAGGCGCCGATGAATTTCGATCTGAACGAGCGCGAATCGTTCATGCTCGACAAGATGGCTGAGGAGGGCTCCCTTTCGGTGGCCGACCTCGCCCGCGAACTCAATGTCTCCGCCGTCACCATCCGTTCCGACCTCAAGAACCTGGAAGAAAAAGGCTTCGTCAACAGGACCCGCGGCGGCGCCTATCCGGCTTTCTATAAAGACATAATCGACCGCCAGCGCCTCAACGTGGAA
>CAXXGJ010000011.1:0-32845 GCA_963677895.2 Treponemataceae bacterium
GGACGCCTCCTTTCCGCCGAGACCGACCCTCGTTTTGTCGCTTCCCTCTACGTGCTGAGGGACACGGTCTACAACGGCGCCCAGCCCGGCGAGGTCGAAAAGACAGCCCTAAACCTCATCGAAGAGACGAAAATCCAGCCCCTCGGAGAAATCGACCGCTTCCTCATCCTCGCGCGGATCGAATACCTTCTGGCCCGTTCCTGGAACGAAGCCGGCGATAAAAAGAAGGCGATGCTCCATTTCGAAGCCGCCATGGACAACGCCCTCCTCTCTTTGGAATCGGGCGAACATCCCGCCGGCGTCATGGCGCTCACCAAGCCACTTTCGGAACTCTGCCTTCTCAAGAACATGGGTTTTCTGATCGCGAACGGCCCCAAAATCTCCAGGAACGCGAAAAAAATCCTCGACATGGAAGCGGGACATCCGGGAGCCCTCATCATCCTCGCGAACGCCAAGGCATACCCGCCGGCCATCTTCGGCGGAAATCCCAAGGAAGCCATAGAAGAGATCGAGGCCCTCCTCAAGGCCCGCGAGGAAGGTTTCGAGAAGGACGACCTCTTCGACATAAGGACCTGCGTCGCCACGGCCCTCCTCAAGCTCGGCCGCGAGGACGAGGCGCGATTCTGGTTCGAGGCGGCCTTCGAGCTCTATCCGGGCAACAAATACGCCCTCGCCGAACTCGCGAAGATAAAGACAAAGGCGAAGCCATGAGCCTCGAGACCGTCGTCACCGCCTACGCCATGGCCACCGCGGTCGCGGGCGTCTACATCTTCGTCGTCACCGCCCTGAACACGGCCTGGATGATGCACGCGAGCATCGGCAACCCCAAAAAGACAGGCCCCCTCGTCAGCCTCCTCGTCCCGGCGCGCAACGAGGAAACCCACCTCGCGGCCTGCCTCGACTCCCTCGTCGCCCAGAACTATGAAAACCTGGAAATCATCGTCTACGACGACGACTCCACGGACGGGACGAGAAAAATCCTCGATCAATACGTGAAGCGATACCCCGGCCTCGTCCGCGCCATCGGCGGGAAGCTCGAGCCGGGCTGGTACGGAAAACCCCACGCCCTCCAGCGCCTGTCGGAAGCGGCCTCAGGATCCTGGCTCTACTTCACCGACGCCGACACCATCCACGAGCCCGACTCGGTGGGCTTCGCCCTCGGCAGCGCCGAACTCCACAAGGCAGACCTCGTCTCGGGCTACGTGCGCAACAAAATCGGCAGCTTCGGCGAGGGACAGGTGGTCCCCGCCATCTACCTCCTCACCATGGTGGCCATGCCCCTCTGGCTCGTCCACCTCACGAAGTCCTCCCTCATCTCGCACGCCATAGGGCAGGCCATGCTCTTCAGGGCTTCCTTCTACGAAAAAGTCGGCGGCTACGACGCGGTGAAGCACAAGGTGTCGGAAGACGTCCACATGGCGAGGCTCGTGAAAAAACATGGCGGCAAGGTCCTCTTCACCGACCTCAAGGAACATATCGCCTGCAGGATGTACAGCGATTACCGAAGCGCCATAGACGGCCTCTCGAAGAACGTCTACGACTACTTCAACAAGAACATCTTCGTCCTCGTGGCCGTGACCATCCTCGTGCCCCTCGTCTTCTTCATCCCCATTCTCGGCTCGATCTGGCTCCCCGCCTTCCTGATCCAGGCCCAGCCCTGGTTCCGCCTCGGCTGCCTCTTCCTCCTGTCGGCCTGGGGCCTTTTGACCATGGAACGCCTCCTGCCCTGGTACGTCCCCCTCATCTACCCCCTCATCCTCGTCAACGTCCTCTCCACCGCCTGGAGAGCCTGCAGGCTCTTCGCCACGGGCAAAGCCGTCGAATGGAAAGGAAGGATGGTGAAATAGGCATGGCGTACAAAAGAGGAAAGGCCCTGATGATAAAAAAGCCGCCATTCCTGGCGGCTTCCTATCTGCTCTGCTGGCTTGTCGCGCTCGTCGGTTGGCCCATCGTCCAAGCCTGGTACGGCCATACCGTGACAGGCAGGCAAAACCTGAAAAAGACGGGCCGGCGCCCCCTCATCTTCGTCAGCAACCACTCCCTGCCCCTGGACAGCCTCATCCACGGCCTTTCCATCCTGCCGGGCTTCACCTATTTCACCATCATCGAGGAAACCGTCATGACGCCCATCCTCGGCACCCTCGTCCGCCTCCTGGGAGGCATCCCCATGCCTACCGATTCGGCGCGGCTCAAGGACATCGACGAAGCCATGGACAGCGCGCTCGCGATCCGCGGACGCGTCTATTTCTACGCCGAAGGGGAATGCTTCCTCCTCAACCAGGAGATCAAACCCTTCAAGGCTGGCGCCTTCTACTACGCCATCAGGAACAAGGCTCTCATCGTCCCCGTCGTCACCGTGCTCAAGCGCCCGAAGCGGCGCGTCCGCCCCGCCGTCCATATCCTTCCCGCCCTGGAAGCGCCCGCCCCCACCGGCCACGCCGCCACCGACCTCCACAACGCCATCGTCCTCTCGAAGCGCGTCCGCGCCGACATGATCACCATCCCCAGGCCCTCATCGACGCGGAGGGCGGCGACAAAAGCCTCTACCGCGGCCCCATGCCCCGCATACGCGGCGTCAACGACCGCGAACGATAGGAACTGGCGGACAGGATAACAAGACGAGCAGGATTTACGGGAAGAGGATTTAGGTAAGGAGATGAAAATTCGGCTAGCTCGGTAGCCGAATTAGGTTGAATTCGGCTAGTCAGTAATGTATCATAAGACTATGAACATCACGAGAACCCTGGAAAAAGCGGTGCGGGAGTGGCTGGACTCGCCGGTACGGATACTCATCCTCTACGGACCACGCCAGGCCGGGAAGACGACCCTTATACGGACCGCCTTGTCGGGATACGCAGGGAAGGTCGTCAGCCTCAACGCGGACGAATATCCCGTCAGGGACGCGTTATCCCAGGGCGATCTCGCGAAGCTGGCAGCCTTGGTTCAAGGGCGGGATCTATTGTTCATCGACGAGGCGCAGCGGGTTCCCGACATCGGCCTCAACCTGAAAATCCTGCACGATGGCATACCGAATCTGCGCATCATCGCGACGAGCAGCTCGTCCTTCGAACTCGCGCAGAAAACAGGCGAACCGCTCACCGGCAGGACTCGGAGCATGACCCTACTGCCCTTGGGTGTGGCGGAATGGGCTTCGACGCTCACTCCCTTCGAGCTTTCCAGAAAACGCGAAGAGTTTATGATCTTCGGCATGTATCCGGGATTGATCGGATTTTCCGACTCAGCGGAAAAAGCCGATGTCCTGGCCGAACTGGCGAACAACTATCTCTATAAGGACATCCTGTCGCTGGGAGGCATTCGGAACGAACGAAAAATACGCGATCTCGTACGCCTTCTCGCGTTCCAGACAGGGAGCGAAGTTTCATTCACGGAACTGGGCACGACGCTCGGGATGAGCAAGGATACCGTCATCCGATATGTCGACCTTCTCGAAAAGGCATTCATCTTATTCCGGTCTCAGGGATTTTCGGCGAACCTGCGCAACGAAATCACCAAGAAGGATAAGATCTTTTTCTACGATACCGGCCTGAGGAACGCGGTAATCGACAACTTTAAGCCACTCGCTCAGCGTGACGATTCCGGAAGGCTATGGGAAAACTTCCTCGTGGCGGAACGTCGTAAGCTCCACCTTCATACACGGACTCGCGTGGATTCGCGCTTTTGGCGAACCCACGCGGGATCGGAGATCGATCTCATCGAAGAGAGCGGCGGCAACATCACCGCCTGGGAGATAAAATCGGGGCATAAAAGCGCTAGAGTGCCACCGACATGGGCAGCCGCGTATCCAGAGGCGCCGTTTCACGTGATCAACGAAGACAACTGGATACCCTTCCTGGGCGTTCAATGAGCCGAACCGGACAGGATAACAGGATAAGCAGGATCTACAGGAAGAACTTGCAGCTCAGCTCCAGCACGTTCTTCCATTCGGCCTCGGGTACGGCGGCCCCGCCCCCCGTGCCGTCCTCCCACCAGGTATAGGAAAGCCCGTAGCCGGCCCCGAACTCGAGGGGAACCTTAGCCCCTAGAATCTCAGGCGCTTTTGCGGGTCTCCAGTAGACCTTGAACTTAGCTATGTGGTTGTAGTCGTAGATGCCGTCGTGGAGGAAGTCCTTGTCACGTAATCGGAAACCCCGCCGGAGCCATAGTCCAGATATTCGTCGACGTCCCCATAGATTTGGTGATCCGTCGTGAGGTAATTGGGATTATCCCCATGGCGAATGAAGCTGTACTGGAAATCGGCGCGCCAATCCGCGGCGAGTCGGGTGTCGAGCTTGAGCAGCAGTTCGTCGGAATTAGGTTTCAGGTGATAGCCCAGGTTTTCGCCGTCGTTGGTATAGTTCGTGTTGACCCGCAGCCGCGTATCGCTGTTCCATGTGGGCGGGTGGGTATAGACGAAAGGCTCGATCTTTGTGTACTGGGCGGTGAGCGACGCGAAGGGAAGCCAAGGAAGGTCGAGCTTTAACCCGCCCTGATAGGCGAACATGTTGCGCGCCTTGCTGAACCATTCATCGAAACCGGAAAGCTCCATCTCGTCGATGTAGAGGGAAGCGTAGACTTTGCCTATCCGTTTCAGGAAAACCTGAATGTCCCCGCCCAGGCTCATGTTGTCCACGTCAGACTGCGTTACCTGATACTCGACCGCGAACATCATCGGCGAAAGGTAGCCCAGCTCGAGACGCTTGGCGCCTATCATCGAGCCCGAGGCCGAAAGACTGAGCCACTCGAAGGGAAAGAGCTCCAGCCGCTGGATGGCGAACATCTTCTGCTCGGTGACCGCCGTGGGATTGCCATCGGAATCGGTAGCCGTCGAACGGTCGGCTTCACGCCTTTCTCCCAGTTGCCCAAGAGAACCGACCATGTGGGAGATCGCGAATATTTCCGATGGCCTGAACTGTACTTCCAGCCCCATGAAAGGACGAGCGGTGCCCGAAAGCGCGAGAGAGCCTGAGCCCACGCCCCAGTCGCGGCGGAAGCGGGAGAGGCGGAACCTGAAAGCCCCCGAATCCGTCGCCCCGGCGATGTCGCTGCGGAGGTCGAAGCTCCAGGTCGGGATAGGCTTCCGCCCCGTCTGTCGCTGGGGGAGGTGGACACTTTATTGTGGTAGGTGTCCCACTCCTTGGTGAAGGAATAGGGCATATAGAGATCGCGGTTCACCTTATCATAGGTTATGCCGATGGTACCCCAAAGCGAGAGCCAAGGCTCGGGATAGAGCTTCACGTAGGGCTGGATGAGAGAGTTGAGGTGCCAGAGATCGGCTACGTCGCCGGACCATGCGCCGCTCGTCCCGCCCGTGGCGAGGTCAGCGATGCCGGCGGCATCGAAGCGTTCGGTGGCCTCGATATGGCCTCCCACTGCCGCCTTGGCGTTGGGCGCCTTCCAGAGAGCCTGCCCGATATCACCCCGCGCCCCATCCTCGAATTCGGCGGCGATGCCCCGAATTTCGGCCCGCTCGACGGGGGAGAAAACGTCCATATTCGCCTGGATCGTCGCGAGGAACTCGGCCACCTGAGCCCGCGTGTAGGGCTTCACCGACGAAAGCCGCGTCAGCACGCCGCGCAGCTCGGCGGTCTCGATGACGCCATACACAGGATGCCCCAGCTCGACGGCGAGATGGGACTGGGCACCGGCCCTCGGCGCCGCCATGAATCCGAGCGCGAAGACCAGCATGGCGCCAATAATCCATCGAAGCATATTTTTTGCCATTGTTTTTCCTTTTCAAGAAATCTCGGATGAAGTATAGCACCAATAAAAAAGCTTGCCAGTAAGGCAAAAAAAAGGCCACCCGCGAACGCGTCGCGGGTGGCCTTTCCAATAAGCGAATCCATTGTTATCTACATCGACACGGCGTCCTTGCCGAAAAGGGCATCGGTACAGCCGAAAAGAATATCGGCCAGATGAACCCGTGAGGCGCCAGCGCCGAAGCCATGATCTGCCTCGGCATCATCGGGCCTTTGCTCGCCGCAGTCTTTTTCAAGACCGCTGAAGGTTTTGGCGGCCACGAACATGGCGCCGGGAAGGGCGAGCAGGGCTTCACGCCTGGCTTCCACGGGATTTTTCACGAAAGTAAGGCCGTGCCGCTCGCAGGAATAGTCGAAAAGAAAATCGAGCTCGGCGGGACCTTCGAGCACCAGGATGTCGAAGCCTTCTTTCGAAAGCCGGAGGACGAAGGCATCGATCTTGTCGCGATAGAGGGAGGCGCTCCGCACCGCCCTCGTGAAGTAGGAGAGCGAACGGCGCAGGACCTCCTCCATTCCGTCTGAGGTGAGGATATAGCGCAGGCTGCGCCCCGAAAGGTGCATCAGCTTGACCCAGCCCCGCTCGATGAAACGCTTGAGGAGGGCGTTCGTCATCCCCAGGGACAGACCGGAGGCTCCGGCCAGATCGCGCTGCGAAGTGGTAGCGGAATCGTCCTGTTTTGAGTAGATGGTTTCAAGGAGTTGAAGCTCTGTATCGTTGGGGGTCATGTTCCCTTAGGATGGAGAGAGATGGCGAAGCGAAATAAAAGGCCTAGGATCATCAAGGATATTATTTCAACGGGGAAAGAAAGATATGCGGGAAGCTTACTTGCGACAATAAATACTATTGCCAGGCAAGCTGCCGCCGCATAGAGGATACCGAGTATATTGATCAGTCTGTAACCGCTATCGAAAAAGCGATGATGAATATGAAGCCTGTCGGGAGTGGCGATGCTCACATGGGTCGCCACCCTTCGAACGATGGCGTATAACGTATCGATCGTAGGAATGGCTAAGAGGACGAAGGCCGGAAGCAGACCTATCGTTTTCACGGCTGTGCTGCCCGATTGACCTATGAAAGGAATTACAGAAAGCGAAAAACCAAGGAAGAGACTCCCCGAATCGCCCATGAACATTTTGGCCCTGGGCGCCGGAAAGTTGACGATAAGGAATCCCGCGATCGCTCCCGCGAGCATGATGCAGAGAAAACTCGCGGCCGCGTCGCCAGCAAGATAATAGAATGCCGCGTAGGCGATCGACGCGATAAAGGATAGCCCGCCGGCGAGACCATCCAATCCATCGATGAGATTGATCGCGTTGGTTACTCCGACGATCCAGACGATGCTGATGATAGCGGAGAACCACCCAAGGCTGCCTGAAAGCGCGTCGGGAGCGTAGCCGAAGCCCTGGAAGCGATACCCTCCGCCCGCCACGACGACGAGCGCGGCGCTAATCTGAAATATAAGCTTGGTTCTCGCCTTCACGCCTTTTACGTCATCGACGAGCCCGATAGCGTGGACAAGCGCCGCGCCAATTATAAAGGGCGTGAGGCTCGCGACTCGCCCGGAAAACTGACGGTAAAGTTCAGCCTCGGCGATCAAGGGATAGGCTATCGCCGCGACGAAGAAGGCCCAGAACATGCCCACGCCGCCAAGGCGCGGGATTTGGCCGGTGTGGATCTTCCGCTTCCCTAGGCTGTCATAAAGTTCGTTTCTTATGGCAAATTCCAGTATAAGGGGCATCGCGCTCGCTGAGAGAGCCGTCGAAAGGATTATAGTAGTCCACTGCACAGCTTTCCCTTCTTTTTAGCTCAGCCAACCTGAGCGTCGGGAAGGAGGCAATGAAAAAAGGAATTGGGAATTTGAAAGCTTTTTGTGGCGCCGCGGCGAGAGAACAAGGTTAGCGTTACAATATCGCCTTCGGCCAGGCGAGCGGCGTATTTTTCCAGATCGTCGAGGCCAAGAAGGAAGGTCACCGTAGCCTCGGAGTTTCCGTCTTCCAGATTCCTGATTTTCGTCATGCCAATCATGCTGAGGCTGCAATTGGAGGGAAAGAGCCATTTCAGTTCGCCAGAAAGCATAAAGTCACCATCGCTGACGATGGTCACCATCAATGCCTTGAGATTGAAGGATTCGGACAGGCTGGCGTTGAGCATAACCTTGGAAATATCGCTCTTCGATACCGTAAAATCATCCCTGACGGAGAGAAGAGGGGGATCTCGGTCGAGTTTTTCGAAAAATATGGTATGGAGGGTTGTGTCTACCAGAACTTCAGCAACGGCGGCTCTCTGGGCGAAACAATGGAATCCAAGGCAAAAAAATACGGCTAAAATGCAGAATACGACATTTTTTCTCATGCGTTTGTTAGAATAAAGATCTTCAAACTTTTTGATATGTCGCACATTGTTTAACATTTTTTATATATGAAAAATCTTATCCTTTTCCTCCTGCTGAAACCACTTTACATCCTTTTTCAATGAACCGTCAAGCAAATTATTCCTTTTTCAATTGTTGACGTTGCTTCCTTTCTCCAGAGAACTTTGCCCTTACTTCGGGATCGGAAACAAGCTTACCGAAGGCATCGAGCACAAAGGCGAGAAGAACCGAGAGGAATCCGCCGGCCATCGTGCCGACCACACAGATCATGGACCGCGAGGGTTCACTTTTCTTTTCGGGTGGGATAGCCCTGTCGATCACCTCGACGAAAACTTTTTCGGTGGCATCCTGCAACTTCATGCTCTCAAGACTGGAAAGAAGGGTGCCATAGACTTTCGTGGCAAGCTCCAGCTCGGCCGTGAGATTCGCGTACTCCATGAGGGCGCCTGGTGTTTCGCTCATCGAGGGCCCCACTCCGCCGCCGGTCTTTTCGAAATCGGCCATCTGCTTCTTGACCGCATCGAGCTGAGTCTTGGCGGAGACAACCTTGGGATTGTCCGACGATAGTGCGCTCTCGAGACGAGATATCTCAATTTCCAAGGTAATCTTTTGCTGTATCAACGCTTGATAGAGCTGCAACCCCCCAGCGCTCTGAACCTGAGGTTGGACGAACTTGTTTTTCTTTTGGTAAGCAGTCAGCTTGTTCTGGGCCGCGCGGACTTTCTGCTCCTGCTCGGTAGCCTGTTGTTCGAGAAGTATTATGTTTTTCCCGCTCGAAGACAGCACCCTGTCCGCAAGATCCTTTTGGATCATATCCAAGGCGCCATTCGCGATAGTGCTGGAGAGCGTGGCGCTCTTGGTCTTGACGACGATCTTCATCACGCTAGTTTTCGTGTCAGTAGATACCGACAGGACATCTTTCCGTAAAGCCTCAACCGCGGCTCCCATCGGCGTGCCTTTTTTGATTTTTTCCGGATGCTCGATGAGGACAGGAATAAGGTTGAGCTCAGCTACAAGATTTTCCGCGAAACTGCGGCTCTTGAGAATAGCCTCGATCTTTATGGCAGGATCGCTGGAACTCCCACCGGGCAGGCTCACCCCCGCCATCGCGGCGAGGCCCGCATATTGAGAGAGCAGGGATGAAGAAGACCCGGATATCGGCAACACCGTGGCGGAGGCGGTGAACATATTGGGCTGCATGAGGGCGTAGACCACCGACAGAACAGCCGCTGCCGCCGTGACCGTCACTATGAGCATCTTGCGCCGCCACAAGGTGGCGGCGAGATCCACGAGACTTATCTCGTCGTCGCTCCCAGAAGCCGGCGTTTTATTTTCCATTTCGTTGTCGGACATAAAAGCTCCTCGCTCAGAGACCCAGGAGGGAAACGGTGCTCATGACGGTGTACATGATCTTATATCCCGAGTCGATAATATCCTTGAAGAAGCCCCATCCTACGTTGATCTTGGAGGACTTCGCCACGACGACGACCGTATCGCCCGGGTAGAGCTCAAATTTGAGAATACTCGGCCTAAAGAAGAGGAAGCCCTTGCCCTCTATACTGTCAAGTTTGCCCGACGCCCGCATTATATAGGTTTTCTGGAGATCGGCGTTGTTCGAAAGCCAACCGGATTCGGCGATGGCCTGGCGAACCGTCAGCCCATCCCTGAAAGCCACGACATTCTGGTCAGATACTTCGCCCGACACAAGGACATAGGTGGGAGTAGTCGGTACAAAGATGAGATCGTCGCGCTCCAGGACGACGTTGGAGGACGAGCGAGCAAGCTCTTCGACCGTGGGGGGAATATCGATGGAAATCCGGCCAAAGCCGTCTTTGTACATTTGCTTGAGGCTGCCCAATCTGGCCCGCTGTACGGCGAGATCTATCTGAAGATTGGCTATGACGGCGGCGGCCGAGCTGAGGGCTGTGTCGGTCGAATTGGGTAAGGCGTTCCCCGCACCCGTGACGGCTTCCAGCTGGGATATGATTCTATCCACTTGCTTTTTCTGGTTTTCGGCCGCCGTTCTGCGGATGAGAATGATGCCCTTGGGGTAAGCCCGGGAGTCATAACCACCAGCGGCCTGGAGAGCGTCGGCAAGCTTCATACCGTCCATGAATTCGATGGACTGAGGCGCCTGGACCGCTCCGCGTACCGTTACTATCGGCAGGTTCTCCTCCGGAAGGAGCTGTTTGAAGGAAATAGCATCCCCGGGCTGAAGCACTAGCTGTATGGCGGACTGGCGCTTGAGATATTCCTCAAGATAGATATTCAGGGTTTCTCCGTTCGTTCTGGTGACAACAGCTTTGAGGGAATCAAGATCTATCTTCAGCTTCACCGAGCGGAGAACTTGGGAAAACTCCATATTGTCATAGTAGGGGATGACCTTAGGTTCCTGAACCTCACCGGAAGCTGTCACAGGAAGCTTATTGTATTTGGGATAGAAGATGACGTTGTCACGGGGTTGGAGTTCAACATCGGTCCTGCCCTGGACAATATTGGACGGGGAGAAGCTTAGGATGGTCTCGGAATCCATGCTGCGACGCCGGACTTCGGCGTAAGATGTATCGGTTTCGATGAGAAGATCGTCCTCTGCTAGGATGTGAGAGAGCTGCAAACCTTCGTACCAAGCATAACGGCCGGGATATCGCGTGGTACCTTTTATGAGTACTGTGTCTGGATTGCGGGAAAAATCGTAGGTCTGGGTTTTTTCATCGGCCGGAATGAGCCTTATAATATCACGAGGGAATATTCTTTCATCCTGCAAACCCACAAGGACGGCGTAAGGACTGAAGGTTTTGTATTCTATCCTTCCTCCCATTATCCAGCGTTCGATTTCCGCGAAATAAAGGTAGGTAGTGCTGATAACCTGTTCCGGCGTGATGATCTCCGAAAGAAGCTTAGGTGTATCGGTAGAATAGAGACCTGTGCGTCGGGCAGAGCCTACCACGGCGTATGCATTACCAAAGTGATCGAAGTCGGGTTTTTCGGGAAGATAGCCGACTTTAACGAAGCGAATCGAATCCTGAGCTCTGAGATCCATATCCATTTTACCGGCAAGCACTTCGCGCGGCGAGAAGCTCTTGAATTCCCAGCCTCCATCGGGTTTTCTCCGAGTAAGCTCCGCATAATCGAGATTGGTTTCCTGGAGTATCTGCTCCGAGGTGACCACGGAGGAGAGTTTAAGCGTAGGAGTACGGGCGTAGGGACCGATATAGCGAATAACTCCGGAAACATTGACGATTTCAAGGAAGAATCCGACATCGGGGGATATATCGGATGAACTCGGCGCGGAAAGCGCCGCCGCAGCGGGTAAAGCCGCAGACGATGCCGCAGGTGGTCCAGCCTCGACCGATGTCGACGATATCTGCCCATTTGGAGTTCCATTATTTACGGGACCCAAGGTCTGGCTTTGAATGGGTGGAGAGAGGGTCGAATAGTATTGGATCATATCCTTGGGCTGCAGTTCAATATCAAAGATTCCGGAACCAACTTCCCTGGGTGCGAAGGTGACGGTCTGTTTTTTGCCGCCCTTGAGAGGCCTAACGATTTCGGCATAGACCTGATTCATGACGAGAAGGGGTTTTACCATGGTCCTGAATGGCCGAAAGCTTCATGCTTTTCTTCCAGGCGAAGATGCCAGAGAACTGGGTAGGTCCCGTAACCAGGACGGCTTCGGGGTAACGATCGAAGTCGGGTGTTTCGGGCCTATAATTAACCTTTACAAGCTTTATCTGATCGCGAGGACCTACTTCGAAGTCCCATGCACCGCTCAGCACCTCTGCAGGTCTGAAGGTTAAGTACTCGTTTTTCCCATCGGCCTTGAGCCTCGTTATCTCGGCGTAGTTGAGGTTTGTATCCAGCAGTATCTGGTCTTTTGTAATGAGCGTCGAAAGTTTCATGCCTGGCCGCAGCGCAAATACCTCAGGCCTTGTCACCTGGCCAGTAAGCTGAACTACATCGGCAAATTTCTCGACATTCGCGGCGGCAAGCGTCCCGCCGAACGTGGTCTTCTTTACGAGTCGGATGGAATCCTTGGCTCGAAGCGCTAGGTCGAATTTTTTCTCGAGCACATCCTTAGGCGCAAAGGTCACATATTCATAGCTTCCGTCATTCTTGAGCCTCGTCAGTTCGGCGTAATCGAGGTTGGTCTCCTCGAGCATCTGGTCGGCGCTGATCACCGAGGAAAGCTTAAGAGTAGGGGTACGAGCCCAGGGGCCTGAGTAGCGAACCGTACCGGAGACCGTCACCACTTCGAGGAAACGACCCAAATCGGCGGGAGATTCGGCGGAAGGCAAGCCAACAGGGGGCGCAACGGCAATAACCGCCGCCGTCGTTTCCCCTGTCACAACGGGGGCGGGTCCAGATAATTGGACAGGAGCGGCAGGACTTGTCAGGACCTACAGGAGTCGCCTCAGTAGAGGCGGCCTCAGTAGAGACGGTCTCAGTAGAGGCGGCCTCGACGCCCTGTTTAAGGGGAGCCGCAGGAACCGTTGTATAGAAGCGGACGGAATCCCTCGCCTTAAGGGAGAGATCAAAGATTCCAGCCACCACTTCCTTCGGGGAGAAGGTGAGGTATTCGAACTTGTCGCCACCAAGAGGGCGAACGATTTCGGCATAAACTTGGTTGATCACGAGCGAGGGTTTGGCTTTCGCGAGCAGAGAGGAAAGCTTCATGTCCTCACGCCAGGCGTAGAGGCCGCCGAACTGGACAGGGCCTATAACTTGCACTGCGGAGGAGAACCGATCGAAGTCCGGCATTGCGGGAGCGTAGCCAACTTTGAGAAGCTTCACCACATCGCGGGCGCCCAGGTCGAAATCCCAGGATCCGTCCAGTACTTCAGAAGGCCTGAAGGTCAGGTACTCGTTCTTTCCATCGGTCTTGAGGCGCGTTATCTCGGCGTAGTTGAGGTTCGTATCCAGAAGCGCCTGATCCTTCGTCAGGATTTTCGAAAGCTTCATGCCGGGGAGAAGGGCATACAGCTCGGGACGAGCGGCCTGACCGGTGAGCTGCACAACGTCAGCGAACTTCTCAATATCCACGGCACCAAGAGTTCCACCGAATATAGTTTTCTTGACAAGCCGGATCGAATCCTTAGCCTGAAGGGGAAGATCATACTTCCCTTCAAGGACTTCGCGTGGGGCGAAAGTTTGGTATTCGGAAGAACCATCGGCCTTGAGCCGGGTGAGTTCGGCGTAATCGAGGTTGGTCTCTTCGAGCATCTGGTCGGCGGTGATCACCGAGGAGAGCTTCAGGGATGGAGTCCTGGCATAAGGGCCGGTATAGCGAATAGTGCCAGATATCGTCACCACTTCAAGGAAACGTCCAAGATCGGAAGGAGAAGCTTCGCTGCTTACCTCAAACATCGAAGCTGATGCTGTTGAACCAGGAACAGAAGCAGTTGGCGCAGTTGTTTCAGTCGGCAATTCGGCGGCCAGTTTAGTGGTTGCCGCAGGCGCCGTCGTATAGAGCTTCACCACGTCGCGAGCCTGAAGCTCAAGATCGAAGGAGGTATCAGCTACTTCGCGCGGCGCAAAGGTCAGGTATTCGTATCGTCCACCACCCTTGGGTCTCACTACTTCAGCATAATATTTATTGGTCTCCTGAGCGGGCTGAGCCAGCGAAAGAAGAGCCGAGAGCTTCATGCCGCTTTTCCAGGCGTAGAGGCCACTAAATTGGACAGGACCTGTTACCTGCACTGCGGAGGAGAAACGATCGAAGTCGGGCTTTGCGGGAGCGTAACCCACTTTGAGGAGCTTCACCAGGTCGCGGGCGCCCAGGGCGATATCCCAGGAACCGTCCAAAACTTCGGAAGGCCTGAAGGTCACATACTCGTTCTTTCCATCGGCCTTGAGACGCGTTATCTCCGCGTAGTTGAGGTTTGTGTCCAGCAGCACCTGATCCTTCGTCAGGATCGTCGAAAGTTTCATGCCAGGTCGAAGCGCAAACAGCTCAGGCCTTGCCACCTGGCCGGTGAGCTGCACCAGGTCGGCGAACTTCTCAATATTGGCGGCGGCCAGCGTGCCGCCAAACGCGGTCTTCTTCACGAGACGGATCGAGTCCTTCGCTTGTAGCGCGAGGTCAAATTTCTTCTCTAGCACCTCTTTGGGGGCGAAGGTTTTGTATTCGGAAGTACCATCCGCCTTGAGCCTTGTTATTTCGGCATAATCGAGGTTCGTCTCTTCGAGCATCTGATCTACGGTGATCACCGAGGAGAGCTTCAAGGTAGGCGTACGAGCCCAGGGACCTGTATAGCGAACCGCCCCAGAGACCGTCACCACTTCGAGGAACATGCCCAGGTCGGCGGGAGATTCGGCGGAAAGCGCGGAAGGCATAACCGCGAGAGTCGCAGCGGGGGCTGATCCAGGTGATTGGACAGGAGAAGCCTCAGCGGGAGCAGCGGGTGTGGATTGAGCTGGAGAGGACAGGATAACAGGACCTTCAGGACCGATAGGAGAATCCGCGCCCAGATTGGCCGTCGCCGTGGGAACCGTCGTATAGAAGCGGACCGAATCCCTCGCCTTAAGGGAGAGATCGAAGATGCTAGCAACCACTTCCTTCGGGGAGAAGGTGAGGTATTCGAACTTATCGCCACCCAGAGGGCGGACAATTTCGGCATAGACTTGGTTGATCACGAGCGAAGGTTTGGCTTTCACGAGCAGCGAAGAAAGCTTCATCCCATCGCGCCAGGCGTAGAGGCCGCCGAACTGGACAGGACCCGTCACCTGCACGGCGGCGGGAAATCGATCGAAGTCGGGTTTTGCGGGAGCGTAGCCCACTTTGAGGAGCTTCACCACGTCGCGGGCGCCCAGGTCGAAATCCCAGGATCCGTCTAAAAGCTCTGAAGGCCTGAAGGTCACGTACTCGTTCTTCCCGTCGACCTTGAGACGTGTTATCTCGGCGTAGTTGAGGTTTGTGTCCAGAAGCGCCTGATCCTTTGTCAGGACCATCGAAAGCTTCATGCCGGGACGTAGCGCAAAAACCTCAGGCCTTGCCGCCTGACCGGTGAGCTGCACCAGGTCGGCGAACTTCTCAATATTCGCGGGGACAAGAGCTCCACCAAACACAGTTTTCTTAACGAGACGGATCGAGTCCTTGGCTTGAAGCGCGAGGTCAAATTTCTTCTCTAGCACATCTTTGGGGGCGAAGGTCAGGTATTCATAACTTCCATCAACCTTGAGCCGCGTGAGTTCCGCGTACTCGAGGTTCGTATCTTCGAGCATCTGATCGGCGGTGATCATCGAAGAGAGCTTCAGGGTGGGTGTGCGAGCCCAGGGGCCTGCGGAGCGGACCGCGCCAGAGACAGTCACCACTTCGAGGAAGCGGCCTAAATCGGTGGGAGTTTCTGAGGAAGCCGGACTATCACCTGCGACTGGTGCTGCTACGGGCGCGGTCGCTTCGACAGTGGTGGTCGCTGGTGCTGCGGGTGCCGCGGGCGCTTCAACGCCCAGTTTGGCCGCCGTCCTGGGTACCGTCGTATAGAAGCGGATAGAATCCCTTGCCTTCAGGGAAAGATCAAAGATTCCAGCCTCCACTTCCTTCGGGGAGAAGGTGAGATATTCGAACTTGTCTCCACCAAGCGGGCGGACAATCTCGGCATAGACTTGGTTGATGACAAGCGAGGGCTTTGCCTTCGCGAGCAGCGAGGAAAGCTTCATATTCTCGCGCCAGGCGTAGAGCCCGCCGAACTGTACGGGACCAGTCACCTGTACCGCGGCCGAGAATCGATCGAAATCGGGTTTCGCGGGAGCGTAGCCCACTTTGAGGAGCTTTACCATGTCGCGGGCGCCTAGGTCAAAGTCCCAGGAACCATCGAGAACTTCGGATGGTCTGAAGGTCACGTACTCGTTCTTTCCATCGGCCTTGAGGCGCGTTATCTCGGCGTAGTTGAGGTTCGTGTCCAGAAGCGTCTGATCCTTCGTCAGGATCTTTGAGAGCTTCAGCCCCGAACCCAATGCGTACACTTCCGGCCGTAAAACCTGGCCCGTAAGCTGCAGGGCATCTGAGAATTTGTCAAAATCATGGGCTGCCACATCGGCGCCGTGTTTCACGAAGCGCACTCTGTCGAGCCTAGAAAGTGTAAAATCCTTCGCCCCGGAGAGGATTTCTCGCGGCGAGAAAGTGAAGTATTCCTCGGCCCCGGAGGCGGATTTTCGGATTATCTCGCCATAGAAGGGGTTGGCGTCGAGCGTGAGTGCGTTATTGGAGAGGAGGCCTGAGAGCGTCGAGGCTTCCTTATAGAGATAGAACCCCGGGTATTTTACCGGTCCCGATACCACGAGGGTATCCGCGAAGCGGTCGAAATCGGGGTCGAGCCCCACATCGTCGTAGCGGTACAGCACTACCCTATCGAATTCGGCAATGGGAATATCGGCACCTGAAAGAACATCGCGGGGGGAGAAGGCGAAGGATTTGTCCCTGCCGGAAAGATCCATGCGATAAACGCGACCATAGAAGAGATTCGTTTCGGCGACAACTTGGGCTTTGGACAAGAGTTCCTTTACCGTTTTAAAAGAAGAAATCTCATAACGGCCAGCGTATTTTACAGGACCGCTCACCTGCGCCTGGCCCACGAGAAGCTCGGTAACCTTGCCGAAGTAGACGAAGTCGCCGTCGGAGGCGAGCTTTGAGGAGAAGGAAGCGTTGGATAGATCGCCTGAGACAAGGCTTTTGCCCGATTCGGCGAAGCGAAGCAGCGTCACGCCGCCAGAACGAGCCGAGGGCAAGGCGCCGCCCGCGAGCCCGAGCGCGGTCGCGATGCTGGTGTCGCCTTTCAGTTCATAAATGCCCGGCCGCTTGAGTTCGCCCGCCAAGGCCGCTACTGGACCGATGCCCGGTACGAAGAGGGAATCGCCCTCTCGAATGCGCAAATCTATGGGAAGGCCCTTCATCAGACTGTCGTAGAAATCGATTTCCAGTTTTTCGGCCGCGCCCTTTGCTTGCCTCGTAAGCACGACTTTGCGCAGCGAGCCCGTCTTCTTGATCCCGCCCGCCCTGGAAAGGACGGTGAGAATCGTATCGGCCCCGGAAGCGAGCACCGTGCCGGGATTCCCCGCATAGCCCGAAACGAAGACCGGAAACTGTCGCAAGGTGGCGAGGGTGAGGCTCATCTCGAGCTTCTTGTAACGCCGATCGAGCATGCTCTTGATGACGGTCCGTACGGTGGCAAGATCCTGGCCCCAGACCGCGATCTGTCCTGCGGGAGGAAGAAAGATATTCCCGTTGCGGTCAACCGAGAGCGTATAGGAAGCGGAGATTTCTTTGATATCGACAGGATCTCCCCAAAGGTAGAGAACGAGGCTGTCGCCAGGCCCCAGCACATAATCGTCGCCGATGGAAGCAAGCGAGGGCGCGGTGGGCTTTTCAAAGAGCGAATAGCCGAACTGGGAAAGTTCCTGAGCGGGAGTACCAAGTCCCGTGGCCATGCCCGCGAACATGGATTCAAGAGGAGAGAGGATAGCGTTAATCGGGGCAACAGTGGGAGCAGCCGCAGCCGGCGCCCCCGGAGAAGCGAGAGCGTTCACAGTGGGCAGTGCGGGCGCTATGGTCGGAGCAGTTCCACCCGAGGCGCCCTGCACGGCCAGCGCCTGCGCTATCGCCGCCTGGTCCATGGCTTGAGCGCCGGCTGAAAAGGATAAGCCCACCGTAAAAGCGAGCAAGAAGGTCAGGGCAATTGCTTTTCTTCTATTGATCGGCACTTTCAAACTCCGGATTCGTTGTGTTGCTTGTTCAGTATAATACATCATTTTTATTTATTTCCTATAGTGGCAAACATATTCGATGGTTTGGAGAAACGGCAAACCATGAATTTTTCAGATGGTCTAGAGACGTATATGACCGTGCAGCCTGTTAAACAGGTGGGAACAGGTGCAGGTTTCATAAAAGGACTCCAGATAATCCTGCCAACCATGGGAAGGGAAAGAGAGGTTCGCGAGGATTTTGGAACAGGCGAGGTGACAGCAGGATGGCCGGGGCGCCCTGTCGGGGAAGGCTTCGGCGGGGACGTGGCAAAGGGCCACTGAGCGTTCGATGAAGTTATACTTCAAGGCAAGGCGAGCGTTTTCGGCCGCGAAACCAGCCCAAGATACTTTGCCATCATCGACGTAATGGTAGATGCCGCCTGAAAGCGGCAAGAAATGCGTATTTTCGCCGGGGAAAAGGCTAATGGAACCTTTTTCGCAGAGGGTCATGCCGAGGAGGGCGTCGGAAAGGTTCCGGACCCAGGTGGGCGAAGCGACTTCGTCGTTGACGATGGCAAGATCGGTACCTGTCAGGGAAGCGCGGATAAGCCCAAGAAGGAGGTTAGCGAAGGGGCCGAACTCCTCGTCGCCATAGAGCCAGCCTGTGCGCAGGACGAGGGATGAGGAATTGGCAGCCAAGAGGGCACGCTCACCTTCAAGCTGGCACCGGCCAAGAACGTTGACCGGACGGCAGCTTCTCGATTCGGCGTAGCCGCGAGAGACAAGGTTGCCTGAAAAAACATAGTGCGTGCCCACTGAAATAAAGCGGACTTTGAGCCGCAAAGCCATAGCTGCCAGAAGGGGCGGAAGGACGGCGCTTTGGTAGCGGGGATTATCAGGTTCGCGCTCGCAGCGATCGGGGTCGAAGTCGGCCCCACAATAAATGAGATGGGTGAGGCGCGGGGCCGCTTTGAGCCTTGCCTCCAGGTCATCTAGCGCATGGGCACTGGGAGCGGCAAGCTCGAGCCCCGTACCGATAACTTCGACACGCAGCTTGCCGAAGACCAATGAGGCGGCCTGGCCGAGCATCTTATGTATTCCTACTATACAGACTGCCATGATAATTATTAATGCCTGCTAAAGGTGCAGGGCATCTGGCGGTATTGGCAGATCCTTGAACCACTTTTTCCATAACGTTGTTCGTGGGCTCACCAGCGACCAGGCGGTAAGGAAGATGAGTTTGAAGTAATTCCCCAGCGTGCGGTTTTTTGTCCACCAGACTTCGAGATCGCCCTTGTAGGGAGCGATGACCGTATCATGAAAGTGGTCACGGTCGCTGGGAACTTCATCGAGGATGGATTCCTCATCGCGGAATATCACAGAGCCAATGCCAGTAAGGCCAGGCGGTACGGCGTCGATAGCCGCACGAACCGGAACCGAATACAGTTCATAGTGGCGCCTCGCCTGAGGGCGGGGACCGACAAAGCTCATTTGACCTAAAAAGATGTTGACGAGCTGAGGAAGTTCGTTGATCTTCGTCTTTCGAAGGAAATTGCCCATGGGCAGAATACGCGGATCATTTTTCTGCGTGAGAACGCCCCCAGGCAGGTTGGGACTGTTTTTAAGCATGGTGGCGAACTTATAAACATTGAAATCGCGGCCGCCTGAGCCGACGCGGGGCTGTAGGTAGAAGATATAGTGCTCGCCTGTGAGCTTAAGGCCGATCATGATGGGCAGCATGAAGGGGAAGAGAACAAGCATTGCGAGTCCTGAACAGACTATGTCGAACATTCTAATGAGCAAGATTACATCCTTCCATCGAGAAACTTGCCTGTTTCTTTGTGGGCGAATTCAGGGATGGTAGCGTTGAAGAGGTCGATAAGCGCGCCCCGGGTCCAGGAGCCCCGGGCGCGCATGGCGCGGATTTCGGATTCGAAACGTTCGAGGGCGGGCACGTCATAGGCAGGATCATTTTTAATGACGCCGATGGATTCGAAGCGGTCTAGGTCGAGGCTTTCCTTATCGGTAAAGAACTCCTCGAAGTCCTTTTCGCCCGTCGTGTCGCTCGCGAAGAAGAAAACGGGCCACTTGCCCTGCGCTTTCAATTCGCCCACGCGAGAACGGGCTTCGTCCTCGCTCGAACACTCCACTGGCTCATAGCCCCGATGTTTCAGATATCTTTCCGCGATCTCGGAGAAGGTTATGAGATTCGCCTCCGCGTCGAGCTTGGGGAAGAAGAGGTCGCGGTTTTCGCCCAGGAGGGCGGACATCAGGCAGAGTTCGCCCGATTCCTTGGGCGTGACAAAGTAGCGTCTGACATCGTTGGGAGCGGAAATGGGTTGTTCTTTCTCAAGGCGTCTATTGAAACCATAGAGAAGGCTTCCATCGGAGAAGGCCACGTTGGCGAAACGGGCAGTGGAAACGGGCAGCTCGAGGCTCCGGCGCATAAGAAAGTATTCCATGATGCGTTTGCTGGCGCCCATCATGTTCACGGGATTGGCCGCTTTGTCGGTCGACACGCAGAAATATTTCCTCGCGCCCGCCGCCGTGGCCTGTCTCATGGTCTTGTCAGTGTTGAACACATTGACGTCGACCATGCGCATCAAGGTATAAGGATCCTTCTCGCTGCGCACATGCTTCAGCGCGGAAAGATTGAGCACATAATCGTAGCCGAGGCCATTCGCTATGAAGGCATCGAAAATTTCGCTGCCCGCATCGATCGCGAAGGTAGCGAACTCGCCGGAAGAATAGCCGATGGACGAGCGCAGGTCGCGCACCAGCTCGACCATGTTGTTCTCGCTGATATCCACCACATGGAGCAGCTTCGGATCGCGCCTGAAAATCTCGCGCGTGACCGCCTGGCCGATGGAGCCAGCACCACCGATGACGAGAAAGCGAGAGGCCTTGACGAGGCGCGACAGCTCGACCTCGCGGGAAGCCAGATCGGCAGCGAAGAGCTCTTCCTTTCTACCGATGATATCAAGAATGGAATCCATGGCACACCTTATCGTAGTATTTTTTGAAAAGGAAAATTGGACAAGATCACAAGACTACAGGATGACAGGAACGAAAAGTCAAAAATCGGGGTCAGACCCCCAAATGTAACTCTTCAGGCGGCTCGGGCAAATCTTTGAACCATTTTTTCCACAAGGATGTGCGAGGACTGAATAGCGCCCACGCGGTGAGAAATATGATCTTAAAATAGTTCCCAACCGTACAATGCTTGGACCACCAAAGCTCAAGCTCGCCCTTGAAAGGAGCAATTACTTTATCATGAACATATTTCCTATCCCCGCCAATTCTATCGAGAACACCTTCCTCATCCCGAAAAATCAACGAAGCGATCCCAGTCAAGCCAGGAGTCATCGTCAATATCGCTTCCCTTGTCTTCTCAGGATAAAGCGCTAAATGCTGTGCAACAATAGGCCGCGGCCCCACGACGCTCATCTGACCAATAAAAATATTGAGAAGTTGCGGCAACTCATTGATCTTCGTCTTACGAAGAAAATGACCCATAGGTAATACCCTAGGATCTTTCGACTGTGTGATGAAGCCGCCAGGCAAATTCGGGCTATTTTTTAGCATTGAAGCAAATTTTAATACATTAAATTTCACTCCACATTTCCCTACACGAGGCTGCAGGTAGAAAATGTAATGTTCTCCCGTAAGCTTCAACCCGATAATAATCGGAATCATAAAAGGAAAGAGAACAATCATCGCAATGCAGGAGAAGACAATATCAAAGAAGCGTATCAACATATTTGCATCCTAAAATCAAGAAATACTTAACTTACTAATTTCCAATAAAAATGTAATCATGGAATTTGGTAATTCTTTTTAGATAAAAAAAAAAGAGTGCAATTTCTCGTTGACGAATCGACATAATATGGTTACATATGCATAATCATAGAGACCACAAAGGCTAAATATGCTGAGCCCATCGAGCAGGACCACTACAGAAAACTGAATAAGGTGGAATATCCTACAAGAAGGAGTGTCCACCATGAGGAAGAAGTTCGACGAACAGTTCAAGGCAATGGTCGCCCTCGAGGCGGTAAAAGAGGAGCTCACGCTCCAGGAGTTGGCTGAAAAGTATCAAGTCCATCCGAATCAGATCAGCGTCTGGAAGAAGAAGCTCCTGGAACAGTCTTCGGCGCTCTTTGAACGAAAGAACAAGAAGGACGAGGAATACAACCAGCTCAAGAAGGAGAAGGAAGAACTCTTCCGTCAGCTGGGGCAAATGCAATACGAGAACGAGTGGCTAAAAAAAAAGTACAAACAGCTGTACGGCAAAGATCCCGGCTGATCGATCCAAAGGAGCCCGTCTTGTCAGTACGACGACAGTGTGAGCTGCTCAAGGTCCAAAGAAGCTGCGTCTATTACCGCTCAAAGCCAGCTCAGAACGCGAATCATGAGCGCCATAAGGCGCTTATTCTTGCGATAAACGGCAAGTTGCCCTTCTATGGCTATCGAAAGATCACACTGGAACTGCAGGCGAAGAAAAGTGAGCTCAGCCAAAAGCAGGTTCGCAGGCTCATGCACTCGATGCATCTTAAAGCGTTGCACGCCAAGAGAATAACCAGCATTAAGCATCCTGAGAATCCAATTTATCCCTACCTACTGAAGAATATCGTTGTACGATATCCCAATCAGGTATGGATCTCGGATCTGACCTACATTAAGCTTCCGGGGCTCGGTTATGTGTACCTCGTCGCTATAATGGATCGTAAGCGTCCAATTCTCCCCATCTTGACCAGTATCTAGTAAGCCGAAGGATCAAGCCGGTATGGAAGCAGCGAAAGCTTCTCTTCAAGCGTCGTTGCTTTCGGAAGCATTTCAAACAAGTAGCAAAGATATTTATAGGGCTCGTGGCCACTGGCTTTTGCCGTTTCAATGAGGCTGTAAAGACCAGCGCTCGTGTGCGCCCCCCGCAGGAGTGTTTGAAAAGAGCCAATTCTTTCGGCCCAGCACAAAGGGCCGAATCGCATTTTCGACCGCATTGTTGTCAGGCGTCAAAAGCGCATGCTCAAGATAGCGCACAACCAGGTGCCATTGCCCTAAGGCATAGGAAACCGCTTTCCCAAGACCACTCGAGGGCGTCACGCTCTGGCTTCGAATGGTAAGCCATTCATGCATTGCCGCAAGCTGTGGTTCTTGAAGCCGTTTTCGTTCAGCAATAAATGAACCTTCATCGTGTTCTTTGTTTTCATACCGTTGCCGTAGGAGCGTCTCGGTATGGTAGAGAGCAGAAATCATCGAAAGGAACTCGGCAGCGTCCCCTGTGCCGCCAGAAACCTTGTCCGCGTCGAAGAACTTCCTTCGGATATGTGCCATGCAGCCCACATGGGTAATCCCTGGAGCTTCTCCTACCTGCGAATAGCCTGAATAGCCATCGGTTTGAAGATAGCCTGAGTAGCCTTTTAAGAACTCAAGTGCAACGCTTCCCGATCGTGTCGGGTGGTAGTGGAAGAAGAGAAGCTTCTTTCCTTCCCTGAATCCGCAAGTAACCCACATATACGACTTTGCCGTGGCGCTTCGATTCTTTTCGTGCAGGACCTGTACCGGCGTTTCATCCATCCCGATCACGGGCGACGTCTTTAGATCGTCGCGAATCGCCTGCACCAGATCACCCACCGCGCGCCCGGTATTCATGGCAAGCGAACACAAGGTTGAACGCCCAGTACTCACGCCCCAGCGCGAAAGAATCCCTTCCATGCGGTAGAAGGGCTGCGCGTCAACAAACTTGCTCGTAAGGAAGAAGGCGATCGTTCCATTCGAGAATCTGGAGCCAGGGACGATCTTCGCGTTCCCCGGCGCTTGAATAATCGGCGCTATTTCGGTGCCCTGGCACTCTTTACAGGGGCAAGGCCCATACTTCTTCATGACGTGGACGTCGATCACTGCCTTGGCGGGAATGAGCCTGAGTTCTTCCTTGCGCTCTTCGCCGATTTCCGGACGCAAGGCCCCACAGGAAGGACAGGCTCGCTCTTCATCGCTCAAGACATGGACGATTTCATTACGCTCGAGATTGTCCGGAAAGGGCTTCCTTCCCGCCTTCTTGCGTTCATGCTGGCCGACCGTTATCGTGACAGGCTTTCGGTCGGGAACATCGAAGAAGGTTTCGGCTTCGTTGAAAAGGAGATCCTGCTTGGGATTCTCTTTCTGGTGCTTTTCGCTCTTGGGGCCAAAGATCAGTCGCTGCAGCGCAGCGTATTTTTCCTCTTCAATGGTGAGCTTATTTTGCAGTGCCTGTACTTCCTTGGCATGTTCGGTCGCCATTTCTTTGACCAGCTTTTTGAGGCTAGTCACGTCGTCAGGAAGGTTTTCAAGCAAGCTCACCATGCAGGACAGTATAGCATGAAATGCCCTGTTTGCAGCCTATATTCGCTTATGCCACCGCAGAATATTCAAGCTTTCGATGCTCCCGGAATATATCAATTCCTCGCACGAGGAGCTTGAATTTGTCATGCTCGATTTCAAGAACGCCTTTCTGTTTTCCCGTCCAAGGAAAGGTTTCTTCTTCGAGCCGTTTGATCCACAGGCAGAAGCCGCTCTTGTCCCAGTAAAGGATTTTCATGACTTTTCTTGTTTTGCCTAGAAATACAAAATACGATCCTGAGAATACTTCTTCTGGTTGTTTAGTTTGCGCTAATGCCGAAAGGCCATTAATCTGTTTTCGCATGTCAGTGATTCCGGCCACGAGATAAATGGTTCGATCTTTTCTTAAGTACATTGATGATCCCTCCCTTTGCAGGAAGGATAATCGAATTTCCTATGCTGTCAGCTTGGGGAGAATTGGACGCTTACCATATCTATATAAAACCGATATTTTATTAAATTTTATTTTTTAAAGCATTTTGATAATGGAACAAGTTTTGCTCCATCCTCAATTAAATAATTATATAATTCGATCAGTTGCATTTTTAATTCTGGATTCTTTATTAAGGACCAATAGTGTGTGTAAATTACAAACGGATGTCCTTTAATTTTACACATCTTGTATTCATATTTTAGACGATCTATTCGATCAATACCATATGCATTTAGCTCTAAGTGTTTCCCATAATTTAATATTCCACCATATGGAATATTATATATTAATCTATAACTCCATCTCAATAAATAATTAATAAAATAGCGAATTGTGATCATACGGTCATTGTGTTGGATAATTCCAGAATAATTCATATCTAATTTTTCTAAAGTATTTATTGCTTTTTTATTAATCATATTATTTGGAGCAATAAAAATAGATACTTTTGTATTAAAAAGTTTTTCAAGTAATATTTTCCCAGATTGAATTTCTTTGTAAATATTTCTTTTATCTTTCCATATCATTTCAGCTTGCCATTTTCCAAAATATTTTTTATATTCATGAGAATATCCGTGCATCAGTATCTCTACTCTTTTTGCTTCTTTTTTTTCTTTTAGCCATTTAATTAGTTCAATATTACCTTCTATTGAATAATATCCATAAGGAATTCCTTCTCCATATGGAAATATTGAATCCTTGTGTACAGGAACCGTAAAAGGTACAATTGATATAGAAATACAACCATCTTTTAAAAAATCATATGCCATTTCAAATTCTTGAGGTTTTGTAAAATATGAAGTATCGTCATCTCTAATTGCAAATATCATTATTTTTAATCCTTTTCATATAATATTTTTTTATTTTTAACGATAAACGTAAAAATAGATTCATCACTGCATATTTTTTTAATATCGTATGTATTAAATTATGCGAATCTTTAATTTCTTTTCTAATAGATTTTAATGCTATATGTCTCACTTCAGGGGTTAAAATTCTAGGATTATTTTGACACAAAAAATCTTTATTACAAGGCTTTATCAATAAGTCAGATGCAATTCTATTTAATAATATTTTTCCTTTATCTGTTAGGCATAAAATCATAGAAACACCTTTTCCATCATCGATTCCTGGGTAATATTTATTTAAGTTCCATCCATCTCCAAGAATAATATCTGATTTTATTTGATCACCCTTATAATTACAATTCAGGCAACGTTCTCGCTCTAATAATCCATCTGTATAACACTTTAAAAGATAACCATTTGTTTTTCTATATGAAATATGCTCTTTCTTATTGAAATATAAAAATTTCAATCCATAGTTTTCCCATCCGGATGCTTTATCACGCATATTACAGTATAATATTTTTCCATTTATTTCCTCTTCCTCTTTAACATATAATTTCCATAATTTTCTAGAAATTGTTCCATGGCATATAACCGCTACATAATATATATTTTCATTGTTTCCAAACACATTTTTCATTGCAGCAATTTGGCAAGGTACTCCAGAGAACAAAACTATCTTATTACTATTCAATTTTTCTTTTATTAATTGATAAGAAATATTCATAGAACTATGTATATATTTCGATCCTATCATTTTGATTACGTTTTCATTTTTACTTGATACAATATGTTTAGTATTACATTTTTTATCAAAAATGCATCCACTTATCACTCCACCACATTTTAATATTTCCTTGGCTAATAATATAAATATTCCTCCTGAAGAACTGCTCATTCGACTTTCAATGTTTTTATTGTATGCAATATACGATTCACATAACGCTGAAACCGGGCCAGGTTTTTTTTTCGTTAATCTTTGTACATACTTTTACACATTTTCCACAATTTATACAAATATTTGTATTAACTATTGGAACAAAACATCCATCATCATTTGCTGATGCTGTAATTGCCTGAACAGGACATACTGCTAAACAAGCTTCACAAGAATAACATTCGTTCTCAAAATCAAATTGTATATAACTTTGCTTAAATTTTTGTACTTCTTTTTCTTTATTAATATCATTTAGCATAGATTTTAAATAATCAATGGAAATATTTTTTAATTTAGATAGTTTCAAATTTACCATTTTAAAATCTATAGTCAATTTATTTTTTTCAGGAATTATATTTGAATTTACAATAATTCTATCTTTTAGTCCAAATATCGAAAGTAATTCTATTAATCGAGAATTTTCTGATTGCTTACTGTTTTCAGAAAATTTATAAAAAGAAAAAAAGAAACGTTAAAATTTATAGAAAATGCAGTCCCATGAAAAGAGTCTGTACATAAAAAGCTAGCGTTTTTAATTAATGAAATAAACTCATCCGGACCACATATATACTGTTTACAAATAGAATCATTAAAATCCATATATGCAGTAGGAATACTAATAATTTCCCATCCTGTTTTTATACTTAGCTTTTTTACAAATTCCCGATGCTGTTTATTTTCTCCTAAAAAATACTGCATTATATAAGGTTTTGACTCGAAATTTGCTGAAGAAAATTTCATCCAATCTGATGAAGAAAGTAATAATGTAGGATCAAGAACCGTTTCAACATTTCTACCTGTTAGTTTTTTTAACAACTCAGATCCATGCTTTTCTCGACAAGAAAGATATTCAATATTTTGTGTTAATCTCTTAAGTCGCTCAGATTGTTTCAAATTTAATTTTGAAACAGCAATACTCGGTGCATAACTCCCACGTAATTTATTCTTTGAAACAAAATTTAAATAAAATGCATCAGGATTATTACTAGCATATGGGTTCCATGTTTGATCACTTCCCACTATATAACCATCATATAGTGGTGGATTTTTTTTTATTTCTTCCATGCTATGATAAGTATTATGACTTACTTGAAGATGCTTTTTATAAAAATCTTCAAATGCATTATTTTTTTGAACAATATTTTTTCTGTTTTTATATAACGTATAATATTTTTTATATTCTAATAAATATATAGGAAATCTTTTTATTCTAATTTTCAATAATTCATAAATTGTTTTTTTTAATTGTGGAACAAAGTCAATAAACTCTGTTTCAAATCCATTTTTTCTTATAGCTTCCTGCAATGCAAGAGCTTGCAACATAGAACCATAGTTGCTATTATGATGAAAAGTGATAATACCTACTTTAGACATTATCTTATCCAACCTTTCAATGATTTATGATTTACTATTTATAGTGTTTATTATCTTACTATCACATATTATAATTTAAAAATATTATGATACTTTTATTATTAACGTTCAACGTTTTTATCTTATTAAAAAATATTTAATTTTTTTATTTGCTTGCTTTAGATAGTAAATATACTATTATACTACAGCTTTAAATATTTTTTAATTTTTATGAACAATAATCAATTTATACTCCAAATAATCATCCATAAATATTTAATTATTTTAATATTACTACATACTTCTTTTATGCTTTTTTTATTTTAATTATTCTTCTTAGCATTATACCTAATTTTTTCAAGTAACTTTTATACATTATGGATATTATAAATATTATTACACACTGTATTATTATTGTATCAATTTTAAATCCCTCTAATGATATTTTAAACTGTATTAAAAGCAAAATATATGAAATAATATTTTTTATTAAATACAATTTAAATTTTACATACTTTTTTATATCTATTAGTCTAATAACCCAAATTATTATCGATGATATCATTGTGCATATTGCCGCACCCATTATTCCATATGACGGAACAAATATAATATTTAATATAATATTGCTTATAGCACCTATAATTGTTGCTTTTGATATATTTTTTGTAGCTTTTTTTGCTATCAACAGGCTCCCAATAAAACCAGAAAGACTGCTGAATACAACTGCGATAAGAATTGGCGGAACATATTTCCATGCAATAAAAAAATCTCTTCCATATAATATCTTAGCTAATGGAATATTCAAAAAAATGATAATTGAACAACAAAATACAAGGAAAAAATTATAAAAATCATACATATTACTTATAAAGCTTGTTTTATCATTTGAATCAAATTCTTTTATAGCAGATAGTTGCCAAGCTTGAGAAAACGCATCACTACATGTTGTAAGAATATTTGGAATTTTATATGCAACCGTATAAATACCATTGTATGAGGCACCAATGAACCATAGAATAATATAGCGTGCTGAAAGATCATTAATCCACCAGCCAATTCTATTTAATATCAACGGAGAACTAAATTTTTCCATTTCATAGCAAAGATTCCTTTTAAATGATTTTATTTTAATAAATCTCCAAATTTTAATGCGAAAACATATCCAAAAATTGGCAATAATAGTACCAAGAAAATTTGCTAATAGATATCCATCTATTCCTAGTTTCAAAATTGGAAGAAATATTATATTAAAGGTACAGCTCGCTGCAGTTGTAATAATACTAGCTTCTACTAATACCTGCAATTTATCAATACCACGTACGAAATTAATTAAAATGCTATATAATCCATTTGCAAAGACTAAGAAAAAAAAATATAATAAATATTTCGCTGGAATATTTGGATTATGAAATAAGCTTATTAAAAATATGCAAACTAAACAGATAATCATTCCACGAAGGAATACCCAAAGCGCGCTCATAAGTACTTCGGCAGACTGATATTCAATATCGATACTAAATCGCATAACAGCATCTTGAATTACAAGTAACAATATAGGCATGGCTAATCCAGCAGTAGATGTTATTATATCTGCTGTTCCATAATCTTTAGTTGAAAGATACCTAGTAAATAGGGGTACCATTAAAAAAGCGAGTATTTTTGGGCCAAAGCTACTAATTGAAAATAATAATATGTTTTTAGATAGATAATTATACCTTTGCTTCACTATGTATTCCCTTTTAATATTTAGGGGTCATATTAGGTAAATCTCTAAATTGAACCAAATTTTCTGAGAATTTGGAGCTTGTTCTTAGATTTCCCGTAGTTGAATCGAAACTCACACTCTTTCATAAACAAGGAATTTTTTTCAATTCTATTATATTTTTTAAAGGATCTATTCGCTTGATTTAAAAAGTTATCAATTCCATTGAAATAATTCTTTTCATCGACAATTACATCTTAATGATTAATTCGATAATGATGAAATTTGCCAGTGTTTAATTTATTATAAATATGATATGCATCTGAGTATACAACGCTATCAAGCTTGATTTTTTGGACTATTCGTTCTTTAAGGTAATTTTCGTGGTATTCTTCAAAACCACGATGTAAACCTTACTTTGGCGTTTTATCTTGCCAAAATCGATTACTTTTCCAATAATACTACAACTTAGTTTATTATAGCGAACTATACCTAAATAGTTCTCCAAATTTTTTACTTTATCGTAGAATACATCTACTGCTTGCTTGGTTAAAAATGAGGCAATAATTTAGCTAATTTTACGATTTAAATAAGCTGTATAATTTGATTAGAATTTTAAATTTTTTGCAGCTAAACGAGCAGTTACTTCTAATACAATTTATTTAATTAAATGAACTTATGTGCATTTTTTACAAGTTTTAACTATTAGTCATCTTTGTATCTTAACACATGACTTTTCTTAATATAGGTACAATACTGACATTTTTATAATTTTATCCGCATATAATTATTTGAATGATCCAAACTTAAAATAAAAACAAACTGCATGATAAATATTGCATTAAAGAAAACACTTTGACCGAAAATTGATAAAAAACATATAAAAACAAATATTTTATTTTCTGAAACAGCATTTTTCCATACATAATAATATAGCATAATATAAAAGAAAGTACCAATAATACCATAAAGCAACAATGATTGTGATAATGAATTAACATAACCAAACGCTTTTGATGTTTCAGTAATGTTAAACATCGCTAACGAAACATTATCAGATAATAAATATTCCGCCACCGAAGCAAATGGAATACCAAATAATTTCCACATCATTTTACAATTAATAAATAATAAGAATCCAAAAAATAATCGTACAAAACTACTGGAATCACTACGAATATTCATAATTTTTTGCAGAGCACTTTTAAATAAATCGACACTAAAAAATAAACTAATTATTATAATTAATATAATAATTATAGCTACTCGATTTTTTTTAGAGTAATTTTCTTTTCTTATTACATAATACAACCATAAAACACCACAAATAATTATACCAGTTGATGATGTAGTTAGTAAAATTTCAAGGGTTATTATAGAAGAAAAAAATATTTTCCTCCTTTTTAAACTCATAAACAACAAAGGTATTAACCATATTGCGCAAACTGCTGGCTCACAAAAGAAAGAATGCGGCCTAAGATAGGATGTTTCCTCTGCAACATCTGTTGGAAGCGGAAATATTTTTATTATTTGTACTGGCTCATGCCTAAAGTATACAAAATATGATTGATAAAGTAATCCTAACATAATAGCAAATCCAACATAAGACCATACTTTATAAAGATGATTTTCATCTACCTTTCTTGCTGAAATAAAAATAAATAATATAAAAACAATCCTCTGTAACCATAAATTAATATTTATATCGACAAAAAAGATCTTTATAATGTCATGCAATAGAAATAATGATATGGTCAGTAATAGTGGTTTATAAATCTTCAATTCTTGTGTTTTAAAAAGTTCTACGATAGTGATAATAACAATACAAACAAATCCTAATGTAACTTGACCAAAAATGTAATATTGGTTTATGATCAGATATATTGGAATAAATAATTCAAACAAATTAGAATGTTCAAATTTAAATTTTATAATACTCTTTTTCATAAAATTACTTTTTGTTTTTTATGATACTATCATAAGTAATTTGATATCTTTGAACCATATCTTTTACCGAGAATTTTTTTGCATAATTATAAATTTCTAAATGATTCCAGGTCATATTCAACGCTCTAGTAATACCATCTGCTAGTGATTCATCAGATCTATCCTCAACAAGAAGAACAGCACATGGATCATAAAGATCTTCTACCGCATCCAAATCACCAAACATCACGGTTGGAACACCATAATGAAAAGCTTCTATAGACGACAGTCCAAAACCCTCCGTAATGCTTGCGATGACATTTAGCGAAGCTGATTGATAATAATCCACTAATTCATCATGACCAATAAAGCCACACACTATAAAATGATCGCAGAAAATACTCTCATTAATCTGTTGTTGCAGCTGTCCTTTATCACAGTTCTGTCCAATAAAAAATATATAAGTCTTATTTTGTAAATCAAGCGGTAGATAATTAAAAGCTCTAACCACTTGAATTTGATTTTTATTTTTATAAATACTTCCAATAACCAATACTATTTGATTACCTTTTGGAACATTATACAATGCATGGATTTCTTTCTTTTTTCCCGATCTGTAAGGTAAAATATCGATTCCATTGGGTATAACAATAAAACAATTATTATCACAGAGACCATATCTTTTAATCATACTTTTCTTTGTTCCACTACTTACAGTGGTTACCGTAATATAGTTATTTTCAGCAAAATGAAGAAAATCTTCCTCAATTTGCTTTTCATGAGGTAATAAATTAATGGAATCGCTTAACCCAATACTACCATGTAGTGTAACAAGATAGGGCTGATGTAATTCTTCACATACTTCAATAAAAGGTTTAGTAGCATAGCTGATGCCATGAATATGCACAATATCAGGTTTACAAGAAAAAATACACTTTCGAAAAGATCCTCTATTAAGATAATATGCGAAATATTTCATACGCTTTCTTATTTTCTGACGGAATTTAAAAAATATACAAATACCATCATAATAATCTTTATAGCTTGCATCTAATAGCAGATTAAACCAAAGATGTTTCCATATAAAAATATTATTCGAGTCATTATTAATACAATAGCCACCGGTAAGTGTTTTAGTAAATACAATTACTTCATTATAAGTGCTAATATATTCTGCAGTTTTGCGAACCATCATACCGAATCCAGTTCGATTTTTTTGAAACTCTGGTAAAGCTTCATCAAATAGATCAGGCGTAGCAATAAGTACTTTCATCAAAAATATGATCCCCTCTTCTTTAAATCATCATAATGTGACTGGTTCCGCTGCTTAAAAACTTTAGCAGGATGTCCTCCAGCAATACTGCATGGTGGAATATCAGAAACGACGACACTACCTGCCTGGATGATAGATCCTTCCCCGATATGTACACCAGATAAGATCATCACATGTTCCCCAAGC
>CAXXGJ010000012.1:0-131442 GCA_963677895.2 Treponemataceae bacterium
CCTCGGGGGAGAAGACCTCCAACGGCGTCATCAACATGAATCCCTGCACAACGAAGAGCTTTACTCCTATCACCGAATTGATGAAAGCGAGGGGCAGGAAGGTGGGCATCGTCTCCAGCGGCTCGCTGGACAGCGCCACGCCCGCCGCCTTCTACGCGTCGGCGCCTTCCCGCGACGACAATTACGATATAGCGCTTCAGCTGGCCAACAGCGCTTTCGATTTCTTTGGAGGGGGGAATTTCAGCGATCCCCTGGGGGCGAACGACGCTCAGGCGAGCGTTTTCGACGTCGCCCAGAGCAGAGGATTCACCATAGCCGATACCAAGGCCGAAATACTGGGACTTACACCCTCCGATGTCCCGGCGCTCGCGGTCGGCTCATCCACCTCGCTTCCCTACCTGATCGATAAGAACGCGAGCGATCCTACCCTCGCCGAGTTCACGCGAATTGCCATCGATCTTCTCGATGGCGATGGGGGATTCTTCATAATGGCGGAGAGCGCGAAGATCGATTCGGCGAGCCATAGCAACAATGCCCTGCGTATGATACCCGAAGTGATAGCCCTGGACGTGGCGATCGCCGAGGCGTTCGCGTTCTACGGCGAACACCCTGGTGAAACGCTCATCGTCGTGACGAGCGACCACGAGACGGGCGGCTTGACGATCGCCGAAGGCGAAAGCTTCGACTATAGCCGATTCTCATGGTCGACGAGCGGCCACACCGGACAGGACGTCAGAGTCTTCGCCCTCGGCGTCGGCCAGGAAATCTTCGAGGGAGCCTACGACAACACCGGCATTTTCAAAAGGCTGGAAGTCATGCTGGAATAGAGCTGTTTCGCTCAACGCTCGTCGCGATGCCCGCCACATACTTCAGCGCGGCTGACGCCGTCGCCGGCGAGGTGTTTTCCAGCAGGACATCGATGAAGGGCTTCTTCGCCTGAAGGATCCTGAAAAAAGAAGCGAAGTCGAAGACGCCGGCCCCCGCGGCCACGGCCTCGGACTTCCGGCCTTCCTCGAATCGAAAATCCTTGGCGTGGATGACGACGATGCGCGGCCCGAAGGCCTCGAAGGCGCGCGCGAAAAAGCTGGCCTGGCTTTCGTCGAGTCCGGTCCGCGGAATCAAATTTACGGGATCGAAGATGATCCGCAGCGCGGGCGAGTCTATTCTCGCGATGAGCGCTTCTGTCTTCTCGATGCTGGAAACCGTATGCTGATCGGCGACGGGTTCGATGCCGACGATGGATCCGCAGGCCTCGGCGACGCGGACGAGGCGTTCGACGGAGCCGCAGAGCCTGTCGAAGGTAGCCTGGCTCCGCGTTTCCGGATGGTAAGAGCAGTCGGGGTTGAGCGAACCCGTTTCCGTGCCGACGACGGGGCAGCCGAAATCGCGCGCGAAGCGCAGGTGTTCCTCGAATCTCCGCAGCTGCCGCTCAAGCTCGTCGCCGTCGGGATGCACCGGGTTTATATAGCAACCGAGCACGGCTATGCCGATGTCGCGGCGGGCGAAAGCCTCCCTTACCCTGCGGGCATAGCCTGGACTGAGGAACCCATATCCCGCCGGCGTATCGGGGAAAGCCTTCGCCAGCGCGAGTTGAATGGAAGCCGGCTTGAAGACTTGGAGCCTTTCGGCCAGGATTTCCGCCGGGAAGCAGCCGAAATCGTGCGCGCGTAGTCCGAATTGCAGCATGACCACACTGTAGCGAAGTTTCGGCTATTCTGTAAACGTAAATATCGCGCAAGAATATCTCGCAAATGGTGCTGTTTATTGACAAGAAGCATGGAGTGGTGTTATATTTCGCACAATTCTTCCGCTATAGGAGATTTTTATGAAGATGAAGAGTCTTATTGCGATTCTCGTGATCGCCCTTCTTGCGGTTTCCTGCGCTCCCAAACAGGCAAAAGTCGCCGAAGCGGCGCCTGTGGCTGCCGCGGTGGCTCCTGCCGATATCAAGGACGTCGCTACCTGGATTTCCACCTACGACGGCGTCATCGCCCAGTACGCCGATGTCGCTGCCAAGATGAACGGCGGCGATTCCAGCCAGCTTGCCAAGAGCGAGGAATTGATGAAGACCGCTTCCGAACTCGACGCCGTGGCCGAGACCATCAAGGGCACGCTCGCCGATCAGGCGCTCACCGATTTCACCGCCAAGATGCAGGAGTACAAAGACAAGTTCGCTTCTTCGGCGTCGGCGAACTAAAGTCACCCACGAGAGCGCCCGCATCGAGCGCCTCAAACGAGAAAACCCGCGGCCTTCGCCGCGGGTTTTTTTATGATTCGCTTCTTTTCCGGCGAGGCGCTTTTGCATCAGGCGAGGCACTTTTACCGAAAGCCCAAGCGAAGTATGCTGGCATCACGATGAATCCAACCGATCTTTCAATGCTGGCGATCTTTCTCGGCCTTTTCGTCCTTTTCGCGCTGGGACTTTTTCTGGGCCTGTCCCTGGGGCGGCGCAACGGCCGCCTGGAATCGGAACGGGATCTTTCGGGGCGGCTGGAAGCGGAACGCGAAGACGCGGTCAAGCGTTCGAGGGCCGTCGTGGGAGGTCAGGTGGCCGAACAGCTCGCCCCCTACCTGCCCGATTTTCCCTGCGATCCCGGCGACGCCCGATTCGTGGGCAAGCCTGTCGATTTCGTATGCTTCAGCGGCGCCGGAGGCGGTGCCGCTGGCGCGGCCTCCGGCGGCGAGGTCAGCGAGATAATCTTCGTGGAAGTGAAATCCGGGGGATCCGGCCTGTCACGGACCGAAAAAAGCATCAGGGACGCCATCGTGGCCGGCAGGGTCCGCTGGGTCGAATACCGAATTCCCCAGGATTGAGCGCCCCGGGACTGCCCCGAGGTCGCCCCGCTTCAAACCTTCAGGCCTCCATGTTCTTGTAGCGCTTCGCGGCGTATTTCGGGAAGAATTTGACCCATACGAGTATCGGGATCATGAAGACTACGCCGAAAATCATCGCGTAGGCATAGCGAGGCAAGGCTATCACGGCGCTCAGGCCGGACAATCCCCCGATCAGCCCCATCGTCGCCAGTATGGCTATGCTTGAATTGGGATTCTGTTTCATGGCGGCTAAGGGGTTGTCCCAGCGGAGGCGCGGCCAGGTCACGTCTAGCCAGAGGCCGGCCATGTTGAGGGCTGTGGAGAACAGGAGGGCCAGAAGCAAGGCGATGAGGCTGTCCAGCGCGCCGATTCCGAACAGCAGAGCCCCGGCGCCGCAGCCGATGAAGGCTCCGAGAAGGGCAAAAAGCTCCGCGTGGAGCAGTTTCGCCGCGAAATACCAGGTCGGCTTTAGGGGCATGGACTTTATCCAGGGCAGGGCCTTCGCGTCCCTCGAGACGGCGGTGCTGGTGATGCTGGAGGATGAGCCCAGAAAACCGCCGAAGGCCGCCGGGATGAGATAGGCGCCGGGACCTGCCAGCATGGGGCCCAGGCTCTTCATGGCTTCGGACAGGATTTCGCGCTGCGCCAGGTAGACGACGGCCATAAGGGCCGGCATGAGGATCATGACAAAGGGTCCATTCAGAAGGTACATGGGCTCGCGGTTCATGAGCCGGATTTCCCTGGCCACAAGGCTGCGCATCAGGGATTTTTGCGTGAATGTCCGCCGTCCCTCCCGTCCTTTTCCGTCCATGGAAAGCTTCTTCTTCGAAAACGTCGATTCGTTGAAGGACCGGAGGCTCCGCACGTAACCGTTGCCGAGCAGGACGACGACGACGGCGCAGCCGGCCAGGCCGATGGCCAGATTGCCCAGGACGGCGAGAATGCCCGTGATGCTGGAAGCTTCCGACAGCGCCTTCCATGCCAGCCACGAGGGAATCCACGCCTGGCCCAGCCGCGAGATCAGGGAACCGGAGTCGACATAGAGCGCCAGGCTGGCCGGCGCGCCGATCTTGGTCATGGCCGATTGTATGTAGAAATTGAAGGCGAGGGCGAAGCCCGTGCCGAGAAAGCCGCCCAGGTAGATGATGAAGTTCTTGCTCCTGAACAGTCTGGACGCGTTCATCAAGGGCACGAGGATGAGATAGGAGATGGCGGTCGGCAGGAGGGGCAGGGTGAAGGCCGTCACGAGCCCGTTCACGTAGAACATGAAGGGCGGGGCCTCCTTTATGCCGTAGATCACGATCGCGATAGCCATGACGAAGACGCCCATCAAGGCCTCCGCGAAATAGACGAGGAACATCTTCGCGGCGAGAAGCTCCCTGGAAGAGAAGGGCAGGACGAGAAAGCCCGATTCGATGCCCGATTGCGAGAACATGGAGAGCGCCATCATGAAAGCCATGACGAAGACAAGCACCGAAGCCGTGATGGAGGCGTTGAGGAGCATCAGTCCCTGCATGCCGGCGGGTTTGAGCCCATCGTACATCGTCATGTTCATCATGACGAACATGAAACCGACATCGGCGAGAATGAGGACAATGCCTATGCCGATTCCTATGGTTTTGGCGAGCTTCTTCGGCTTTTTCAGTTCCTTCCACGAGGGGAGGGACAGGCTGAAAGTGCTTTTGATATAGAGGATGGCGAGGCTGACTATGCGCGACCTCATAGAGCCGCTTCTCCGTTCGACGAATCGACGAGCTGGAGGAAAAGACTCTCCAAGCTGTCCCCGGCTTCGTTCGCCGATGTTCTCTTGCTCCTCAACTCCGCCATGGTGCCCCTGAAAATTATCCTGCCCTTGTTGATGATCGCCAGCTCGTCGCAGACTTTTTCCGCCACCTCCATGACGTGCGTGGAAAAGAAGACACATTTGCCGGCTTTCGTGCGTTCCCGCATGATTTCCTTGAGTTCGAAGGCCGCCTGCGGATCGAGGCCCACCATGGGCTCGTCCAGCACCCAGTCCTGGGGGTCGTGCAGGAGGCTCGCGAGAACGCCCAGCTTCTGCTTCATGCCCCTGCTCAGGCTTCCGATGGGCGAGGCGAGCGCGTCGGTGAGGCTGAAGCGCTTCGCGTATTCCGCTATACTCGCCCTGCGTGCCTCCGTCGTCACGCCGAATACGTCGGCGACGAAATCAAGATACTCGTAGGCCTTGAGCCTGTTGAAAAGCTCGGGGTTGTCGTGGACGAGACCGATGTGCCGTTTCGCTTCCAGAGGGCTTTCCTTCATGGAAACGCCGTCTATGAGGATGTCGCCGCCGTCGGGTTCGAGCGCCCCGCAGAGGATGCGTATCGTAGTCGTCTTGCCCGCGCCATTCGGCCCGAGAAAACCGAAAATCCTGCCGTCGGGAATGGTCAGCGACAAGGAATCCACCGCCTTGTTTTCGCTCTTCGCGTAGGTCTTCGAAATACCGGTCAGTTCGATCACGTTTTTCTCCTTAGTCCCGGGCTCTCGCCCTTTCACGGTTGGTATAATATCGCATCAGCCAACGCTGTGGAAGGATTTCGATAAAAAAATATGCATAGTGAGGCTTGGAGTCAATTAACCGCTTCCACGTTTTTCAAAGCCGGTGCATAATGGAAAACCATGGCGACCGTCCCGATCAGCGCAGACTCGAGCCCCAGCGTCGTGCTCGAGCTGCTGTACAGCATGAAAGTGAAACACGCGATGACTGCCGAGGTGATCACCGCGGCGCCCTCATCCAGCCTGCGCGACGTGCAGAAGCTCATGCGGGACAACGCCATCACCGGCATACCCATCGTCGAAGACGGGCGCCTGCGGGGCATCGTGTCGATCGGCGATATCATCGGCGCCCTCGATTCGGGCAGCATCGATCACCCCGCTTCGGAACTCATGACGAATTCGCTGGTGACCCTCGACGATGAGATGCCGCTTTCCTTCGCGGTGACCTATTTCGATCGCTATAAATTCGGCCGTTTTCCCGTTCTGGACGCCACGGGAAGACTTTGCGGAATCATAACGGCCTCCGATATCCTCAGAAGGCTGCTTATCGCCCTGAACGAGGAAATCGGCAGGATGGAGCAGCGCATAGCCGGCCGGCATTCCGAGAAGGAAGGGCCCATTCCCGCGGTGGAACTCAACTTTGGCACCTCGCCCCTCGATTTTTCCAGGGCGGGCAACGCGAGCGCCCGGTTCAAGAAGGCGATCGTGGAGAGAGGCTGTCCGCCGCCCATAGCGAGGAAGGTGGCCGTCGCCTCCTACGAGCTGGAACTCAACCAGGTCATTCATTCCACGGGCGGCAGCATGCGGATGCGCGTCTATGACGATACGATCGAGATATTGGCCCAGGATGAGGGACCCGGCATCCCCGACGTGGAGCTCGCGATGCGGGAAGGCTATTCCACCGCGAACGAGTGGGTGCGTTCCCTCGGCTTCGGCGCGGGGATGGGGCTTCCGAACGTAAAGCGGGTGGCCGACGAATTCTCGATCCAGTCCGAGATGGGGAAGGGCACCACCGTCAGGGCGGTGATTCTCTGGAATAAAACCTAAACGAAACTGAACAAAAAATGAATAAAAAGGAGGGGTCATGCGCATCAGGGATATTTCGGTTCTCGTGGACGCGGAGATTGTGCAGGGAGTCTACGAGGAGAGCGACATAGAAGGCGGCTATACTTCCGATCTTCTGTCCGATGTCATGGCCCACGCCAAGGCCCAGGAAGTCCTCATCACCATCCAAGCCCACAAGAATACCGTGGCGGTGGCCGGACTCGTCGGCGCTCCCGCCATAATTATCTGCAACGGCCGGCCCATGCCGGAAGACATGATCGAGGCGGCCAGGGACGAAGGGATCGCCCTCATGCGCAGCGAGCTCACCCAGTACGAAGTGTCGGGCAGGCTTTGGAAAGCCCTTCGCGGCTGAAGCGCGGATTCCGATGGGCGTAACGCGCCTGCGCGCCGATCTGCACAATCATTCCTGCCTCAGTCCCTGCGCCGATCTCTCCATGTCGCCCACGCTCATGGCCAGGACGGCCCGCGCCCGCGGCGTCGATATCCTGGCCCTCACGGATCACAACGCGTCCATGAACTGCGGGGCTTTCGCCATCGCCTGCGCGCGGGAAGGCGTCATCCCCTTATTCGGCATGGAGATGAACTCCTCCGAGGAAGTCCACATTCTCGCCCTTTTCCCCACGCCCCGCGAAGCACTCACCTTCGGGGCCGAACTCCATTCCCTGATTCCCGAGCTTCCCTGGGATTCAGGCGCCTTCGGCGACCAGGCTGTGGTGGATGAGGACGAGGGCGTGCTCGAACTGCACGGACGCTGGCTCGGCGCCGCCCTGGACGCGCCCTTCGGCGACCTCGCCTCTAAGGCGCGCCTCGCCGGGGCCCTTGTCATCCCGGCCCACGTCGATCGCGGCATGTTCTCCGTGTACAGCCAGCTCGGGTTTCTCCCCCCCGGCCCCTACGACGCCGTCGAATCCATGGGTCCGCCTCCGGCCTTCCTCACCGGCGGCCACTGCGCGATCTCCGGTTCCGACGCCCATTATCCCGAACATCTGGGCCGGCGGCCCTTCCTTGTCGACATGGACGGGGCCCCTGTGGAGAAGATGAGACGTGCCATGGCTGATTATGGGGATGCCCTCGCGGCTTACGGTGCGGGGCGGGGGCCTGGGGCAGCGGGGGGCCACGGGGCAGCGGCGGTTTCGGGAGACGCGGGGGAGGCCGGGGCCGCCGCCGTCAAGGAAGGTTGGAACGGCCCCGAGGCCGCCTTCCTGGGCTATCCGAGCCTGTTGTCGGACCCTCGCCTGGACTTGTACCCCGCCGTCGAAGCCAGGAATTTCATGGAAAACCTGAGGGAAGCCCTGCGCGGCGGGAAGGTGATCCCCACCCACCTGGCGCATTCCCTCATCTAGCCGCGGCCGCGCGTCCGGAGCACTACATAACGCGCGTCCGGAGCACTTGCGAGAGCGTTTCGCCCCCGCGGCCGCGCCTCCGGAGCACAAAATTAAAAACATTTAAGCCGCGCGTCCAGAGCACCACATAACGCGCGTCCGGAGCACAAAATAAAGCGCATCTAAGCCGCGCCTCCGGGCCACTACATAACGCGCATCCAGGGCACTAGCGGGAGCGCTTCCCCGCTCCGTTTATTCAGCCCACCTGATGGCGAAGCGTATCGGCTTTTCGAGCGTCAGAATGTCGAAGAAGGGTATTTTCACCTTGAAAATTTGCCCCTGCGCCGTGCCACCCGAGGACGACAAAATGGTCCGCGGCGCCGTGATCGTCAGCTCGAGGGCGCAGGCGTCGAAAGCCGGCATGGCCTTTTTGCCGATGATCACCGTCTCGAGATTCATCCTGTATTCTTCGGCCGTTATGGGGTCTTCTTCCAGGGCTGGTGGGCTGAGGCTGTCCAGTAGCCTGCCGTCCACGCCGGGAAAAAGCGAGAAGGCGGCCGCGGCGTTCTCCCTCGTCAGCGAGACGGAGAGCTCGCGCTGCGCGGGCAGGGAACCGGCGGCGGGGAGGGACTTCAGCGCTATCATACCCGCCGGCACGAGACTTCTGTCGTCGACGAAGGCCTGGGTATCGGGAACCCATATCACCGACGTGAGGGAATCGGGACTCGGCGCGGAGACATCGACCAGGAAAATGGATTTCCTGCCGGAGAACTCCTCCTTGAGGGCCGCCACGTCGAAAAGCTCGGATTTGGGCGAAATGCCGCCGATCTGGCGTACCCTGTCGCTCAAAGTCCCCGGAACTTCCAAACGGAGGGCCATGCGGGCGCTCATGTCGTTGCGGATCGACGTTTCGAGACGTCCGGAGCAGGACGCGAGCGTCATCGCCCACAGAACGAGGGCCGTGGCGCAAAAAAACGGCACGGCGGCCGAAAGAGCCTTAGCGGAAAAAGCCCCGGCCGTAAGTGCCCCGCGCGATGATACCCTGGAGACAGCCGATCTCTGCGTTCCGGTCATTTTCAACATCCTTCTTTCCATGGAATTACTCTGGCTTATTTTCTCGAATATACGGGCACGGGCCTCGTGCTTTGGCGCAGGAGCACTTCTCCCATCCTGTCCAGGGTGGCCTGACTCTCAAGGCTCAGGCGCCTGAAGGTGGCGTGGCTGACGAGCAGTTCCTGATGGAGCTCCCTGCAGAGGGAGTCCAGGCGGGCCGCCACGGCGATCGTATCCCCGAAAACATTCTTCTTCTGGTCGCCCGGAGGTCCGAGCAGGGCCGAAACCACCAGCCCCGAATGCACGCCTATGGAAACCTTCAGATTGGCGGGCAGGGACTGGGCGGCCAGGTCTTCCCTGAGCCCGTGGAGTTCATCCATGAAGGCATATGCCGAATAGAGCGCCCTCTCCGGATTGACCTGCTCGTCGACGAGGCCGAAGAGAATGATGACGGAGTCGCCGTTGATCGATATGATGCGCCCGCCCTGGCCGCTTGCCACATGAGTCCAGAGCGCGTAGTACTTGTTGAGGAATTCGACCGATTTCTGGGCTCCCATCACCTCCGAAAGGGCGGTGAAGCCGACGATGTCCGAGGAAATGGCGGAGACGAGAAGCCTCGTGGGCGTCACGACTTTTACCTGGGAACTTGCCCCTTCTTCGGCCAGAAGGGGGGCCTGTTCGGGTTTGGGAGGGCTCTCGAGCAGGCGATCGAGGCGGGCGCGCAGGGTGATGGCGCGCATCCTCGCCGCGAGAAGCATTATGTCGAAACTGGCGATGCCCAGAAGGGCGAAGAGGTGCTGCGGCGACGCGGCGAATGCCTTGAGGCCGGAGGCGAAGTGGGTGACCTGGAGCGCCTCCATATAGGCGTCGCGATTCAGCTGTCCGCCGTCGAAGGCCTGTTTCAGGTTGATCCGCATATCGAGATAGTAGTAGAAAGCGAAGAAAATGGCGCCGGAGCCCAGCGAGAGGGCGCCCTCCGCCACGCGCTTGAGCAACCCGCTCTTGCGCGAAAACGCTATCGCCTGGAAAAATCCGATGTAGATGGCCGCGCTCCAAAGCAGGATGTTCGTGGATTCGAAAAAATCCATGTTGCTCGTCGCGGCCTTGAGGATCGAGTACCCGAGGGGCGTGATCAGCGAAAAGAGAAAGCGCAGGATGGGGAGGTGGCCCTGGGTTACGAGCAGGAAGGTCTGGGCGATCATGAACACCATGACGATGATGGATGAAGTGATGCCCATGGCTATGGAGCCCGATGTAAGGAAGATTATGACAATGAAGAACACGACGAGCTGACTGCTGTAATAGTAGAATTCTTCGCCGAAACGCCTGAAAGATATCTTCATCGTACATTCATTGTACCCGGCGCGGCTCTTCCTGCAAAGTACCTTTCCGCGCTTCCTCGCCGCCGCAAGGCCTTTCGCGCTTTCTTTCGCCCAGGAATTGTCTTGACTAGATTTTTCGGCCGTGTACAATGATAAGGCCAATCTATTTGGCAGATTTTCAAAAGGAGGTCCTATGAAAAAGCTCGCGAAGTTCACCGCCATTCTGTTGGCGCTGACCTTCATCCTCGCAGGAGCGGACGTTTTCGCACAGGCCAAAGCTAAATTCCATATCGGCGTCGTTACCGGCACGGTATCCCAGTCAGAAGACGATCTCCGCGGCGCGGAAGCCCTCATCAAAGAATACGGCTCCGTAAAAACCGGCGGCATGGTCCAGCACATCACCTATCCCGATGATTTCATGTCCCAGCAGGAGACGTTCATCTCTTCCGTCGTGGCCCTCGCCGACGATCCCCTCATGAAGGCGATTGTCATCAACCAGGCCATTCCCGGAACCACGGAAGCCTTCAAGCGCGTAAAGGCCAAGAGATCGGACATCCTCCTTCTCGCCGGCGAACCGCACGAAGACCCCCTCGTCATCCAGAGCGCGGCCGACCTGGCCCTCTCCGCCGACTTCGTGTCCCGCGGCTACACCATCATCTGGGCAGCCAAGCAGCTCGGCGCCAAGACCTTCGTCCATATCTCCTTTGCCCGCCATATGAGCTATGAGTCGCTCGGCCGCCGCCGCGCCATCATGGAAGAGGCCTGCAACGATCTCGGACTGAAGTTCGCGTTCGAAACCGCCCCGGACCCGACCTCAGACGTCGGCGTTCCCGGCGCCCAGCAGTTCATCCTTGAGAAAGTTCCCCAGTGGATCGAAAAATACGGCAAGGACACCGCGTTCTTCTGCACGAACGATGCCCATACCGAACCCCTTCTCAAGCAGCTCTTCGCTTATGGCGGCTACTTCGTCGAAGCCGACCTTCCCTCTCCCCTCATGGGTTATCCAGGGGCTCTCGGACTCGACCTTTCCAAGGAAGCGGGCGATTTCCCCGCCATCCTGAAGAAAGTCGAAGCCGCGGTCGTGGCCAAGGGCGGCAAAGGCCGCTTCGGCACCTGGGCCTTCTCCTACGGCTACAGCCTCACCGCGGGCTTGGGCGAATATGCCAAGAACGTGATCGAAGGCAAGGCCAAGAAAGGCAGCCTGAACGACGTATTCAAGGCACTCGCGAAGTATACCCCCGGCGCCAAGTGGAACGGCGCTTACTATGTCGACATGGGAACCGGCGTCCGCGCCAAGAACCAGGTCCTCATCTACATGGACACCTATGTGTTCGGCAAGGGATTCCTCCCCACCACGAAGCAGAAGGTTCCCGAGAAATACTACAACGTGAAGATGAAGAAATAGTATAAGTCGGGCGAAGCCTCGTAAGGGGCTTCGCTAAACTTCGCGGTTTCTGCAGCGCCGGATCCTTTTGGGTCCGGCGTTTGCGCGAGAATCGGCTTATCAGAGTCGAAGCGCTACCACGAATGGCCATCCCCCGCTCCCGCAAGGGAAATCTTTTCATTTAGGGACTATTATGGGACAGAATGGGCCTCTTTTATCATTGAAGAATGTTTCCAAGGAGTTCTACGGAAACGTAGTGCTCCAGGATGTCAATTTTGACCTGCATGAGGGCGAAATCCTCGGTTTGGTCGGAGAAAACGGCGCGGGCAAGACTACTCTCATGAGTATTCTTTTTGGAATGCCCGTCATCGCCGAAACCGGCGGTTTTAAGGGAAAGATCATCCTCGACGGTCAGGAAATGCACTTTGCGAGTCCCTTCGACGCGCTCGACGCGGGACTCGGCATGGTTCACCAGGAATTCAGCCTCATACCGGGCTTCACCAGCACCGAGAACATCGTCCTGAACAGGGAATCGATGAGGCCGAGCATCCTGAACGATGCCTTCGGCAAACGAATGAGCATCCTCGACAGGCCGGCGATGAAAAAACGCGCCGAGAGCGCCATCGAAAAGCTGGGCGTCAAGCTCGACTCCGACATGCTCATCTCTGAAATGCCGGTCGGACACAAACAGTTTACCGAAATAGCGCGCGAAATCAGCCGTGAGAAATCGCGTCTTCTCATTCTGGACGAGCCTACGGCCGTCCTCACGGAGAGCGAGGCGGAAATACTCCTCGATTCGCTGCGGAAGCTCGCGAAAAAGGGTGTCGCCATCATTTTCATCTCCCACCGGCTCAAGGAAGTCGTCGAGGTGGCGGACAAGATCGTGGTCCTGCGCGACGGCCTCGCCGTCAAGGACGTTCCCGCCGCGGGCGTGACGATCAAGGACATCGCTTCGTGGATGGTCGGCCGTTCGGTATCCTCCGACGCCGCCCGCCATGACGAGGACAAGAAATACGGCGAGAAGATTCTCTCCGTTGAGCATCTCTGGGTGGATATGCCCGGGGAAACCGTCCGCGACGTCTCCTTCGAAGTAAAACAGGGCGAGATTTTCGGCATAGGCGGCCTGGCCGGCCAGGGCAAGCTCGGCATCCCCAACGGGGTGATGGGGCTCTACGCCGCCGGTGGCACGGTCCATCTTCGCGACAAGACCATCGAACTCAACTCTCCCAACGCTGCCCTCAAGGCGGGCATGGCCTTCGTTTCCGAGGACAGGCGCGGCGTGGGCCTTCTCCTCGACGAAAGTCTGGACTGGAACATCGCCTTCACGGCCATGCAGGTCCACAAACAGTACCTGAAACCGGTCCTGGGCGGCCTTTTCACCCTTCGCGACGAGACCGGCATGGTGAATCTCTGCAAGGAATACATCTCGCTCCTGGACATCAAATGCACGGGGCCCCGCCAGAAGGCGAAGGAACTGTCGGGCGGCAACCAGCAGAAAATCTGCCTCGCCAAGGCATTCGCGCTTAAGCCGGACCTCCTCTTCGTCTCCGAACCCACGCGCGGCATAGACGTCGGCGCCAAGAAACTGGTGCTCGACACCCTGCGGAAATACAACCAGGAATACGGCACCACCATCGTGATGGTATCGAGCGAGCTCGAGGAGCTGCGCGCCATCTGCGACCGCGTCGCCATCATCGACGAGGGCCGGATAGCCGGCATATTGCCGCCCACCGCCGATGTGGCCGAATTCGGCATCCTTATGGCGGGCATCACCGATTCCCCCTCCAGGACAAAACTCGCTTCCGCGGCCGAGGAGGCACCGAATGCGTAACAACCTCAAAACATTCATCCAGGATTTCGGATGGCCCCGCATCATCATATTCCTTTTCCTGGTATCGCTTTTCGTGCTGGCTCCCTTCGTCGGAGTGCGTCTCGACGCCTCCCTGTCGGACTGCCTCAACCGCTTCGGCCAGTACGCCATCCTCGTTTTGGCCCTCGTGCCCATGATCCAGTCGGGCTGTGGCCTCAATTTCGGCCTGGCCCTCGGCATCGTGGCCGGCCTCCTCGGCGCGACTGTCTCCCTCCAGCTGGAACTTCGCGGCTTCTGGGGATTTTTCGGCGCCATCGCCTTCGCCACGCCCTTCTCCGTCATCTTCGGTTACTTCTACGGAAAGCTCCTCAACAAGGTAAAGGGCGAGGAAATGACCATCGCCATGTACGTCGGCTTTTCCTTCGTCATGCTGATGTGCATCATGTGGCTCGTGCTTCCCTTCGACAATCCGACCATGGTCTGGGGTTACGCGGGCAAGGGCCTGCGCACGACCATCACCGTGGAAGGCTACTGGCTCAAGATCCTCAACGACTTCCTCGCGATCAAGATAGGGCGCTTCTTCGTCTTCCCGACGGGACTGCTTCTCTTTGTCGGAGCCTGCGCCGCCGGTATCTGGCTCTTCCTCAGGACGAGGATAGGCACAGCCATGACGGCCGTCGGCTCGAATCCCGATTTCGCGAGAGCCTCAGGCGTCAGCGCCGACAAGATGCGGACCACCTCCGTCATCCTGTCGACCTTCCTCGGCGCCATCGGCATCATCGTCTACCAGCAGAGCTTCGGCTTCATCCAGCTCTACACCGCCCCCAGCCCCATGGTCTTCCCGGCCGTGGCGGCCATCCTCATCGGAGGGGCCAGCGTAAACAAAGCTTCCATGATCAACGTTCTCGTCGGCACCTTCCTCTTCCAGGGCTTGCTCACGATGACGCCCTCGGTCATCAACTCCATCCTCCAGACCGACATGTCGGAAGTCATTCGAATCATCGTTTCCAACGGCATGATCCTCTACGCGCTCACGCGCAAGGTGAAGGTGTCCAAATGAGCCCAAAGAAAAAAAGCGTCGCCACGATGTTCTCCGAATATGCCGTCGTCATCATCTTCCTGGTGATAACGATAGCGGCTATTTCGCCCTCGGGGCTTTCTCTTACCTACATCATCCAGGAACTCATCACGAGGCTGGGGCGCAACTCCTTCCTCGTCATTTCCCTCCTCCTGCCGATCTACTCGGGCATGGGGCTCAATTTCGCCATGTCCCTGGGCGCCATGGCCGGCCAGATCGGCCTCATCTTCGCGGTCGACTGGAGCGTCGCCGGCTGGCAGGGCCTTGTCTTCGCCCTCCTCATCGGCCTCCCGATCGCCGTATTCCTCGGTTGGATCTGCGGCAAGGTGATGAACAAGGCCAAGGGACGGGAAATGGTCACCGGCTACATCCTCGCTTTCTTCATCAACGGCATCTACCAGTTCTTCGTCCTCTACATGATGGGCTCGGTGATACCGATGAGGAACGCCTCCATCCTCCTTTCGAGAGGCTACGGCATCCGCAACACCCTCAACCTGGAGTCGGTGCGTCAGTCCCTGGACACCATATTCATGTTGAAGCTGGGCGGCTTCGACGTCCCCGTCGTGACCCTGATCATCATCGCCCTTCTTTGCGTCTTCATCGTCTGGTTCAAGAAGACGAAGCTGGGCCAGGACATGAGGGCCGTCGGCCAGGACATGACCGTCGCCGAGGCGGCGGGCATTCCCGTCGAGAAGACCCGCATCGTGGCTATCATCATTTCGACCGTCCTCGCCTGCGCCGGGCAGCTCATCTTCCTCCAGAACATGGGCAACCTCGCTACCTACAACGCCCATGACCAGACGAGCTTCTTCGCCGCCGCGGCCATCCTCGTCGGAGGCGCCTCGGTCACCCACGCCAGCATCCCCAACGTCTTCATCGGCGTCATCCTTCTCCACGCGATGTTCATCGTGTCGCCCCTCGCCGGCCAGAATCTCTTCGGCTCGGCCATGGTGGGCGAATATTTCCGCCAGTTCATCGGCTACGGCGTCATCGCCCTTTCCCTCGTGCTCTACGCCTGGAAATCCAGAAAGGCCATCTTCAACTCGAGATCGGACCTGAGGGGCGGGGCGGCCGGAAAAGGCAAGGATGAGGGAGGTCAGGCATGAAAGCGATTTCATTCAGGAACCGTTCCTTCGTCGTGCGGTCCATTCTCGTGCTCGTGTACATCGCCGTCGTCATCATCATGCTTATGACGGGCAAGCGGCATACCATCCTGATCGACAACAAGGATTCAGAGGACGGCAGCGTACTGGCCATCGATGGCATGTCGGTCCAGATCGACAGCCAGGAAGCCCTGGAATACTACCCGGGCGACCGTGACAAAGCCGTCGTCCAGGGGCAGAAACACAAGGTCAAGGTGGAGATTTTCGCCGACGGGAAAATCGTCGAGACCGCCTTCAGCGTGCCGCTCGGTCAGGACATGGTGCTTCTCGAGGTGCCCAAGCTGATAGCCGGCGTCGAGCCCTATCTCAAGCCCTTCACCGTTCTCCAGGAACAGGATTCCTCTCCTGCGGTGGATTCGCCGCAGAGCATCCAGTTCGGCGGCGATTCGCCCGCCGTGGACGAAACCGCGCTCGAAGTTCCTCCCGACGCGGTGCTGCTGCAATAACGTTATTCGACCAAGCTTTGTTTATTAGGCTGTCCGGGTTGCCGGGCAGCCTTTTTTTGCGAATGAGCTTGGGCGGGAAATTTTGACACGATAACAGGAAGAAGCAGGATTTTACGGGAGAAGATGCTGAGTATTTGTTGTCTAGGGAAATAATGCATTTATTTTGTCGACGTTGGCTGAATTAGCTGTTCACGGTGGACTTGGGGTGGGGAGTGATTTATTATAAATGGTATTTATGGAAAATCTGAAGCAAGGCGAGATTGGGCGTTTAGTAGAGCGGATCGTGAGGTTTAGGGACGAGAGGGAATGGAAGAGGTTTCATAAGCCAAAGGATATGGCTTTGTCGCTGGTGCTTGAGGCGACGGAAGTGCTGGAGCATTTCCAATGGAAGTCGGAAGAGGAATCAAAAACATATGCTAAAAGCAATAAGGACGATATCGGAGAAGAACTGGCCGATGTCCTGTATTGGGTGCTTTTAATGAGCCACGACTTGGATATTGATATTGTGTCGACATTTGAGGAAAAAATGAAAAAAAACGAAAGCAAATACCCAGTCAGCCAGGCAAGAGGATCGAGCAAGAAGTATACGGAGTATTAAAATGGAGCTCTACAATGGGCATATAGATCATTTCATAGAGGATACTACCCAGAACAAGATTTCCAGCGAGCTTTCAACGGCTTTCTTTAACTACTACGGCTTTAATCCTTCGCCTGCGGAAAAAATGTCTTGGACGAACTCTCTGCGGTGCGTCAAGGACGTGTTTCAGCACACTGGCCTACATGACCATGGGATAATGCTCGAATACCAGCTGCCGCTTTCATCGCGGCGCTTGGACTGCATGATTTGCGGAACCGACGAGAGAGAAGCGGGCAATGCTGTCATCATCGAGCTTAAGCAGTGGGAGACTTGCCGCGCCAGTTCGAGCGACAAAGTGGTGACCTGGACGGGAGGCGGCAACCGGGAGGTGCTGCATCCCTCAGCCCAAGTCGGAAACTACAAGCTTTACTTGGAAAACAATCATTCCGTATTCTACGAGGACAATCCAGTCAACTTGTCGGCCTGCGCCTACCTTCACAACTACTCCATAACGAAAGACGATCCTCTGCTCGCGAAACAGTTTGAGGAATACATACGGATATGTCCTGTTTTCAGCGCCGAAGATTTTCTCCGCATCGGCGAATACCTCAAGAACCGGCTGGAGGGCGGCAAGGGGATGGAAATCCTCGAAAGGGTCAGGCAGAGCAAGCAGGCGCCGAGCCGAAAGTTCCTGATGAACGTGACGAAGGTCATCAAGGAGCACAAACGCTATACCTTGCTGGACGAGCAGCTGATCGCCTTCGATAAAGTCTTGACCACTGTCAGGAACGGACTGAACGGCGTGCAGAAATCTGTAGTCGTCGTAAACGGAGGCCCTGGTACCGGCAAGTCCGTCATAGCCATAAACCTGCTGGCGGAGCTGTCGTCCCAAGGCTACAACGTGCACTACGCGACGGGCTCTAAAGCCTTTACCGAGACGCTTAGGAAAACAGTAGGCAGGGCGGTGGCCCAGCAATTTAAGTACTTCAACAGCTACATGAATGCCGGCTATGGCGAGATTGATGTCATCGTTGCGGATGAAGCGCACCGAATCCGCGAAAATAGCAACAACAGGTATACTCCGCACAACAGGCGATCTACGGTTCCTCAAGTCCAAGAGCTGATAAACGCCGCAAAGCTGCCTGTCTTTTTCATCGACGACAGGCAGAACGTCAGACCCGGCGAGATAGGCTCGAGCCAATTGATCCGGGATACTGCGCAGAAGTTGAACTGTAAGGTTTTTGAATATCAGCTCGATATCCAGTTCAGATGCCAAGGATCCGACCTCTTCGTGCAGTGGATCAATAACACTCTCGAGATATCGAAAACCGCGGAGAAGATATGGGAAAAAAAGAACGCCGCCTTCGAATTCAAAGTCGTCGACTCGCCGCACGAACTTTACAGGATGATCTCGGAAAAGAATGAAAGGGAGCCGAACTCTGCCCGCATGGTTGCCGGCTTCTGCTGGAAATGGAGTTCCCCCAATCCCGACGGAACCCTCGTGAAAGACGTGCAGATCGACGATTTCGCCATGACCTGGGAAGGCAAGGAAGGAGGACCACCCCTCGCCCCTGACTTCCCACCCGCCTCCCTGTGGCCCTTCGATCCTCGCGCTGTGAATCAGATAGGCAGCATTTATACCATCCAAGGCTTCGAGTTCGATTATGTAGGCGTCATCTTTGGCTCGGACCTTAAGTACAGCTTCGAAAAATATACCTGGGAAGGTTATCCGAAGAACTCGGCGGATTCATCTATCCGTAATATCAAGGATCCTGAAAAATTCCTCGCCCTGGTAAAAAACACCTACCGCGTTCTCTTGAGCCGCGCCCTCAAAGGCTGCTACGTCTACTTCGCCGATAAAGACACCGGGAAATTCTTCAAGACGAGAATGATGGACTGACAAGAGTTCGTTCCATCCTTTGGCAGCGCTGATGGTTTTCACTCTATTAATAGAAGGGCATCCTGAATCTGGAAGTGCTGCCGGAAGAAAAAGGAATGGCTTATAATTATCTCCCGTACTTCTTCCAGTGGGCTCCGAATATCTTACTCTCGTCGGGAATCACCGCTGTAATCGGCTTGGAAACCCAGGTTATATTCAAAAAATGCTTCCAATGTATGTTCTCGTTCGTTATATTCCCCCCCCAGGTGCCACAACCGAGTGTGAGGCCGAAGGGCATGCCGTTGTCATAATTTCCGGAATTGCCAAAGGGTTGTGTCTGTCGCACCATCACCCGGCTTACCTTGGCCCTGGTACCCAGCTCTAGAACGTGCGAATCGTTCGTGGTATGGATACCGCAGGAGTGTCCATAGCCCGAATATCTAGTTATATCCCTCACAAGGCAGACAGCTTCTTCGAATTCCTTGTATTTCCATACCGTCAGTACTGGAGAAAGCTTTTCACCCGAGAAGGGGTCACCCAGTCCTACCACATTACTTTCTACCATAAGAAATGTTATTTCTGGCTTCACCATAATTCCCGCCAGAGCCGCGATTTTTTGCGCATGTTGTCCCACATGGTCCCTTCCCATGTGCACTCCATCAGGCCACATCAGTTTTTGCAGCTTTTCCTTCTCCTCCTTGTTACATAAGTATCCACCTAGGCTCTGAAAAAGGGAGAGCATCTTGTCGTAGATGCTTTCGTGGAGCACTACTGAGTTTTCAGAGGAGCAGGAAGTAGCGTTGTCAAATATCTTACCATCACGGATCTTGGTTGCCGCATCTTTTAGATCCGCTGTCTCGTCCACCACAACGGTAGAGTTGCCCGCACCTACGCCATAAGCGGGCTTCCCGGAAGAATAGGCTACCCTTACGAGGGGAGAGCCACCTGTGGCTATAACAAGGTCTACGCTTCGCATGAGTTCTTGGGATAGTTCAAGTGTTGGTTCCTTGATATTTAGCACAAGATCCTCCGGCGCTCCTACCTTGCGAAGGCCTGCCCTCATGTACCCTGCGGCCAAATCACAAGAATCTTTTGCCTTAGGATGGGGAGCGAATATGATCGCATTGCGGCATTTGAGGGCAGGAAGTCCATTACAGGCTATGGTAGAAGTCGCATTCGTCACTGGAGTTAGCGCACCGATTACTCCAATCGGTTTGGCGATCTTCAATAGGCCCTTTTCCTTGTTGTCCTCTATGACACCTACAGTCTTTAGGCCGTCCAGATCACGTAGGGTCCCCAGGGTTTTCTTTTGATGCTTTGAAAGTTTGTGTTCGTACACACCCATTCCGGTTTCATCGGCAGCCATGCGGGCGCATGCTTGGGCATGCTCGTACTTATACACTTCCCAGCCCACAGCGACTACCATCTCATCCACTCTTTCCTGTGACCAGAACTCGATGTGCTCCTGAGCCGCTCTAGCTCTCGCTATCAGACTTTCCATTATTTCCGACATTGTTAAGCTTGCCTCCGCTTGAGATAGCGGTCCAGGAGTACGGCGAGGAGGATGATCACACCTTTGGCCACCAGCTGGAAATGCGCGTCCACGGCCATGAGATTGAATCCGTTGTTGAGGATCCCGATGATGAAGGCGCCCACCATGGTGCCCCAGATGGTGCCTCTTCCGCCCATGAGGCTCGTTCCCCCCAGGATCACCGCCGCGATGGCGTCGAGCTCGAATCCTTCCCCCGTATTGGGCTGGGCGGATGAGAGACGTCCCATGAGAACCATGCCCGCGAGGGCGGTGAGCATTCCCCCCGTGACGTAGACCAGGAATTTGACTTTTCCTACCTTGATCCCAGAAAGACGGCTCGCTTCCTCGTTTCCTCCCACGGAATAGATGTGGGCTCCAAAAGCCGTCCTGGTCAGAAGGAAATCCATGAGAACGACCACCGCGACCATCACGATCACCGGCACTGGGATGCCCAGCACCAGGCCCTGGCCAAGCGAGAGGAATCCCCCTTCGAACCTGATGATCGGCGTTCCACCGGTGATGATCAGGGCGATTCCCCGGTAGATGGTGAGGCCCGCCAGGGTGGCTATGAAGGGCGGAATTCCGGCCACTGCCACGAAAGCGCCATTGAAGGCTCCTGCCGCGCCGCCCACAAGGATTCCAGCGCCTATCCCCAATAAGGATGAGCCGGTCGCCTCGATGATGATCATGGCGACACAGCTGGAAAGCGCTACCAGAGACCCTACCGATAGGTCGATGCCGGCCGTGATGATGATGAAGGTCATGCCCGCCGCGATGATGGTGTTGATGGAAACCTGCCGCGCCACGTTGATGAGGTTGGGAACCGTGAGAAATGACTTGTTCGCCAGGGCCATGGCCAAGGTTATGACGAAGAGGACACCAAACGAACCATAACGGGCCAGAACTGTTGTAAGACCACTTTTCTGCTGCGTTTTCATATCCCTTCACTCCCATTCCGGTTCATTTGGCTTTCACCGAGGCCCGACGCGTAGCCGAGAACCCGTTCCTGGCTGGCATCCTCCCTGGAGAGGGAGGCGACAAATCTTCTTTCATGCATGACATAGAGTCGATCGCTCATGGAAAGCAGCTCGGGAAGATCGGAGGATATGAGGATAATCCCCTTTCCTTCCCGGCACAGGGCGTTCATCTGCTGGTACATCTCCAGCTTGGCCCCTACATCGATTCCTCTGGTGGGTTCGTCGAGGATGATGATTTTACCTCTCCGGGCAAGCCATTTCGCTAGAACCGCCTTCTGCTGGTTTCCGCCGCTCAGCGTGGCGATGTCTGCCGAATCCGAGGGGCACTTGATGGACAGTCTCCCTATGTAATCAGCGGATACGGCGGCCTGTCGGCGACGATCGACGATGCCGAAACGGGAAACCCAATCGAGAATGGTAATCGTTATGTTATGAAGAACCGATCTGCCCGAGATGAGCCCATGGTCCTTCCTGTTCTCCGGTACCATGCCTATCCCCAGGTCTCGCGCGTGGCGGGGTGAGTTGACCAAAACCTCGGTACCGCTGATTTTCATCCTTATTTCCGGGTCAGGATCGGCGCCGAAGGCTTTTCGGGCCCATTCCGTTCTTCCAGCCCCAACAAGTCCGGCCAACCCGACGACCTCGCCCTTGCGAAGCGTCAGGAGAATCCCCTCAGGGCCGGATACGCCGTCTTTCGCCTCCAGAAGAATCTCTCCGGGGCTTACGGCCTCTTTCGGATAGTGGTTGCCGATGGACCGTCCGACCATGCGGGAAATGAGTTCGGGAAGAGAAAGCTCACCCGCCGGTCCGCTGTACACGCTTTTCCCGTCCCGCATGACTGTCACGCGGTCGGCTATTCGTGAAATCTCCTCGAGACGATGGGATATGTAGAGAATGCCGACTCCCGCCTTTTTCAGGGTTTCTATCTTTCCGAAAAGGAGGTTGATTTCTGTTTCCGTCAGGGATGCCGTCGGTTCGTCCATCAGGATAAAACGGGCATTGCGGGAAAAGGCTCGGGAAATTTCCACAAGCTGTTGTTCCGCCATGCCGAGATTTCCTGCCAGTGCGCTCGGGTCAAGAGAGAGGCCAAGGGTGGAGAAGACCTCGCTCGCTTTCCTATGGAGCTTCTTTGGGGACATGACGAATCGGCCGACCATCCTTTCCCTGCCCAGGAAAAGGTTGTGAGCCACCGAGAGCCAGGGCACGAGACTCAGCTCCTGGTAAATCGCCGCGATGCCCGTCTCCGAAGCGGCCCTTGGATCCTTGAGGTGGACCTCATGCCCGTCAAGCAGGATTCGCCCCGAATCGGGTTGAAGCGCCCCGCTCAGGATCTTGAGGAGGGTAGACTTACCGGCGCCGTTCTCGCCCAGGATCGCGTGTACTTCTCCCCTTCGCAGGGAGAAGGAGACATCGTCCAGGGCCTGGACGCCGGGGAAGCCCTTGGATATTCCCTCAACCGAAAGCCCCGCGGGGAGCCCCGCAGGGCTCCCCGAAGCTCCCTGCGGAGTCCCGAGGCCATCGTTGTCTGACACCTTACTTTCTGAATTGTCCGACATTTTCTTTGGTAACAAATGATACATCCATGATCTTCATTGCCTGGACCTGCTTGCCGGCAAGAACTTCCTTCGCGAACTGAACGCCGATCTTTCCGATATCGTAGGGAGGAAGCGCGATTGTCATGTACAGTTTCCCCTCCGCTACCGCCTTGAGGGCATCGGGATTGGCGTCCATGCCGGTGATTTTGATGGTTCTGCTCATTGAGGAAGCCGCGGCGAGGGCGCCCATGGCCATTTCGTCATTCAGGCAGAGGATGGCCTCGGCGTCCGGGTATCGCAGAAGCAGGTTTTCGGCGACGGGCAGGGATTTGGCACGGTCATAGTAGCCGGTCTGGGAGGCGAGCACCTGGATGTTCGGATATTTGGGAAGAGTAGCGTTGATCCCCTTTATCCTGTCCTCGGAGGAAGCGGCCCCTGGCGTACCGGTGAGAATAAGTACCTTGGAAGCCTTTCCCTGCAAGGTCTTCGCATACCAGTGGATGAGCTGCTCTCCTAAAACCACGTTATTGGTGCCGATGAAGGAAGTCATATTACCGGAGCCAAGATTCCTTTGGAGGGCCATGACGGGGATCCCCTTGGCCATCGCTTTCTGGGCCAGTGGAATGGCTCCGTCATCCACCCCGTTGATGAGAAGAACGCGGATATTCTTAGTGAGCGCGTCCTCGACATCGGCCACCTGTTTTTCGATCTTGTTCTGGGCATCCAGGATGATTACTTCGTAGCCGAGAGCGGCGGCCTCGTCCTTCACTCCCTGGGCCATGGTCGCGTAGAACGGGTTGCTTGTGGTAGAGACGCTGAACGCGATGAGAACCGGCGCCGCGAACAAGGCGGGAACGATCAACAGCAGCGCAGCCGCAACCAAGAATAATTTCTTTCCCTTCATGTAACTACCTCCTAAACTTTAGGCCGCTTCGGCGGTCTATTGACACAGACCTGGAAACAGAATAATCCCCAATAGTTGTAGATTGTACAATTCAATTGCTCACATGTCAAATTCTTTCTTCATTTAATTGACTAATAATAAATACGATTGTACAATAGCCACTATGAACACGAACGGAATGGAGATTCGCGCTCAAGCGATAGTCAGGAACGGCTGCGTCAGAACCGCGGTCGAAAAAGGGGATATACCCCAGTTCGAGGCTGTCTCGATGAGCGAAGCGCTGATTATCGGGCTGTTGAATCAGGGGGTCAGGAAATTTCTTGGCGTGTTTGGCCACGGGAGCACCGTCCTTGGAGAAGTGCTTTCTTGTTATGAAAGGGCCGGGGCCTTGCGCATGTGGAACCTTCGCAACGAAACCGAGGCGGCTCACTGCGCCACCATGCTGAAATGGCATTATGGGGAGACCGCCGCGGTCGTTACATCCATTGGTCCGGGCGCCCTCCACGCCTTTGCCGGTTCATTGGCATCGGCCTCGAACGGGATCGGTGTCTACCATATATACGGGGACGAAACCACCCACGACGAGGGACCCAATATGCAGCAGATTCCCATCGGAAGGCAGGGAGGCTTCCTATCCCTGGCGAACACGATGGGATCGGGGTATCAGATCCATACGCCGGAATCTGTATTCACGGCCTTGAGGCTGGGAGCTTCCACGGTTTTCAACCCTGATTTCCCGGGACCTTTTTTCCTCCTTCTTCCCATGAATATTCAGTCGGCGGTGATGGAGGCGTGCAATCTTCTGGAACTCCCGATGCCTCCTCGGTACGCTCCCGCCGCTTGCGTCGACCAGGAGATTTTCGCGGAAGCCACCCGCCTGGTTAGCGCCGCGAGCGCCGTGACCATTAAATTCGGGGGTGGGGCGGCGGACTGCGGGCCTGAGATGGTCGAACTGGCTGAGCTTTTGGACGCCGTGATCGTTCCCGGGGCAAAGATGAGCGGCGTGGTTCCCTATTCCTCCCGGAGGTTCATGGCGGTGGGCGGCTCAAAGGGAAGCGTCTGCGGAAATTTTGCCATGAATGAAGCCGACTTGGCGATAGTGATCGGCGCCAGGGCCGTATGCCAGTGGGATTGTTCGGGAACGGCGTGGAAGAAGGCGCGGGCTGTGGTCAATTTCAATACCCGAGCCGTGGACGCGGGGCATTACAATCGAACGGTCGCTTTCATCGGCGACGCGCGGAGCAATCTACGGTCCTGGATAGACTATCTCAAGAAAGCGGGTTTTGCGCCGAAAACAGGCACATCACCCTGGATCGAGGCCAATCTGGCCAAAAAACAGGAATGGCAGGAGCTGAAGAGTAAGCGTTTTTCAAATCCCGCCCTTTTCGACCCTATCTGGGGGAGGGAGGTGCTCACCCAGCCCGCGGCCATAGAGACTGCCTACCGGTTCGCGGTTGAAAAGGGGGCGGCGCGGTACTTCGACGCCGGCGACGTGCAGGCCAATGGCTTCCAGATAGTGGAGGACGAGGCCGCCGGACTCACCTTCTCGGATACGGGGTCGTCCTATATGGGGCTTGCGGCGAGCAGCCTTCTCTGCACCGCCATGGCGGACAAGCCGGTTTACACCTTCGCCTTCAGCGGCGACGGCAGTTTCACCATGACTCCCCAGATCATCTTCGATGGGGTAGAGCACGGGGCGCGGGGCTGCCTCATCATCTTCGACAACCGGAGCATGGGGGCTATTGCCGGACTCCAGATGGCTCAATATGGGCATGCCTACCGGACGAACGATTCCGTGGATATCGACTATACGGCCCTGGCGGGATCGGTGAAGGGAGTGAACGCTCTCTTTGGCGGCTACGATGCCCTCTCGTTCAAGGAAGCTCTCAAAAAAGCTTACGCGTACGACGGACTCTCCGTGGTCACCGTACCCGTCTATATCGGGGATGACGAACTCGGCGGCCTCGGAGTCTATGGAAGCTGGAACGTCGGAAACTGGTGTATGGAAGTGCAGAAAGAGCACCACCGGATCGGGCTCTAAAACTGATAAGGGGGAATACGTGAGGGTAGCCGTAGTAAACGAGATCAGCGCGGCCGACAAGAATGCCGCCATCATATTGGCGCTGAAGGGACGAGGTCTTGAGGTTGTCAACGCGGGGATGACGAGCAAGGGCGACGAACCCCAGTTGCTCTATACCCATACCGGCTTCATATCCGCTCTGCTTATCCATCTGAACGTCGCGGACCTGGTGATTGGGGGCTGCGGCACCGGTCAGGGCTATCTGAATGCCGTCATGCAGTACCCGGAAGTAACCTGCGGCCATATCCTCTCCCCGCTGGACGCCTGGCTTTTCGCCCGCATAAACAGCGGGAATTGCGTATCCCTCGCTCTCAATCAGGGCTACGGCTGGGCGGGAGATATAAACCTCGGGTTCATCTTCGACCGTCTCTTTTCGGTCGAATGGGGTTCGGGATACCCTGAAGAGCGGCGGGAGCCGCAGAAAGAATCCAGGGAAGCGCTCAAGGCCATATCCAAGGCAACGCACCGGAGTTTTCCGGAGATTATTCTCTCCCTTCCCGATGCGATCATTCTTCCCGCCCTGGAACACCTTGTTTCAAGGGGAATCCTGGATATCGGCTCACCGGGGAATGAAGCGGTCAAAAATGCCATCACTGCGCGGCTGGGGAGGAAATAAAATGGAAGTTGAGGCCATGAACGAAGGTCTTCTCTCCCTCCTGCGAATCAAGGACTCCGACATCCGAATCCTCTGCCTTGAACAGGGGAGGGACGCGATCGACAGGGGCATCCACATAGGCGGGGCATTTTCCGCCGTTGTTCCGTTGGTGGCTCTTTACCATGGCGGCGTCATGCGGTATTCGGTGGAGGAACCGACCAAGATCGGGCAGGACATGTTCGTCCTCAGCAAGGGTCATGCCGTAGCCGCCCTCGCTTCCGTCTATGCCGATCTCGGCTACTTCGACAGAAGCATCCTGAAGAATTCCCGTTCGCGTGAAAGCATCCTGAACGGCCATCCCGGCCCATTGCTTCCCGGTATCCATATCGCGACAGGGCCGGAAGGGCATGGGCTCGGCGTCGCCCAGGGATTTGCCCTGGCCGGCAAGGAAGATCCCCGGTTCGACGTTTTCTGCCTGACCGGGGACGGTGAGCTCCAGGCAGGGATGATCTGGGAAGCGGTGATGTTCGCCGGAGGCAAAAAACTGGACAACCTCTGCCTCCTGGTTGACCTGAACGGAGGACAGCTGGACAATCCACGTGCGATGGCCTTTCCAATGAACGGCGTGGAAGGCTGGTTCGAATCCTTCGGCTGGAACGTGGCGTCGGTGGACAGCTCGGATTATGGCGCCGTCCTGCGGGCTTTGCGCGAATTCAAGGGGAACCCCCGGAATGGAAAGCCCACCGCCATCATCTGCCGGACAAGGAAGGGGTTTGGAGGCTTTTCGAGCTTCTGCGTGAGCCACAAGGGGGATATCTCCGCCGAGCTGGCCGCCCAGGAGATCGGGTTTCAGGAGAGGCGGAGGCAACTCCGTATCGAACGATACCGGGAGATTTCTGGCTCCGACCTTCGCGTGGATGAAGCCGGCTCGCGGGTCCGGAAGGCCGAGCCAAGGGACAAGAACATCCCTTACGACCCGACGCGGCTTCCCGTGCTCGACACCTCCCGCACCTACATGGCTAGTTGGGTGGTAACGGAATGCATGAAAGAGTTCGGCAGGTCAGGGAAGATCGCGACGGTCGACGCCGACCTCGCCTCCACCAGCGGCCTGGAGGGAGGCCTCTCGTGGGCTGATTCCACGAAAGCCTTCAATGTCGGGGTGGCGGAATCCAACATGATGAACGTGGGCGAGGCCCTGGCGGTGCTCGGCTACAATACCTGGGTCAGCACCTTCTGCCCCTTTTTCGACTGGCGCGTGATGCGAAGGATCGCGATAGGATACCAGGAGCGCAGGGAAGTGATCGAGTCCGGAGGATGGCTCTCGGATGGCCACAATCTCGACCTGACCTTCCTCGCCACCGCCCCGAATTTCGAGACCAGGACGAACGGATCCACCCACATGGGGAATGACGATGCCCTCGTATTCAGCGAAATCGCCCATCTGAAAATCGTCGACATATCTTGCCCGAACCAGCTGATCGGGTTCATGAAGTGGGTCATGGAAGGCAATAAAGGGCTAGTCTACGCCCGGATCATGCGGGCCGCGTCCGCTGTTATCCACGGCCGGGACTTCGTCTTCAGCTATGGAACAGGGTACCGGGTCAGAGGAGGGGCGGACGATGAAGCCGTCATCGTTTCCAGCGGGCGCGGGGTCCACGAGGCGCTCTCGGCGGCGGCGCTTCTGGAAAAGGAAGGGATCCGCGTTGGCGTGATCGACATGCCTTCTTTCGATCCCAGACTTATGACCGCGCTCTGGAAAGATGGTAAACTCATCATCGTGGCCGAGCAGAACAATGGTTATCTCTACAAGATGACCAAGGAACTTCTTTTTGGTAAAGAGGGAACCGGGCGCGTCGTTCCCATCAACGCTCTGGATACGGAGGGGGAGCGCCAGTTTATCCATTCGGCAACCTACGATCAGCTTCTGGACCAGTTTGGACTTTCCCCCGCGGGGATCGCGCAGAAGATTCGCGAGGAACTGGGCCGCTGAAACAGGCGATGGGTGCTCGAAACCGCGAAGCAGGAAGTGACAGGGAATGGAAACCATAGGCATTGGAATCATTGGATGCGGAAGGATCGCGGATATGGCATATGAAGGCTACCGGAACATCCCGGGAGTCCGCATAGCCGCAGTCTGCGACTCCGACGAAGCCACCGCCCTTCGCCGCCGTACCGAATGGGGGGCAGCGAAGCACTACACGGATTACCGGAAGCTGCTTGAGGATCCAGCGGTCGACGCCGTGGAGATTCTTACCCCGCATACCACCCATGTCGATATCACCCTGGACGCCATATCAGCCGGAAAGCATGTCGCCCTGCAGAAACCCATGGCCGTAAGCCGAGCCGACGCCGAAAGGCTGGTCAGCGCCGCCGCCTCTGCCAGAACAGTGTGCAAGGTAACGGAAAATTACATCTTCTATCCCCCCATCCGGTTCGTCTCCCGCGTAATCGCGGAAGGATACATCGGGACCCCGTCATCGATCTCCATCAAGCTGATTGCGGCCGGAAAGGGCGGCTGGCCGATCCCTCCCTCCGCATGGGCCTGGCGGTTGGGGGAGTTCGCCGAAGGCCGGGGGATGCAGACCTTCGATCACGGCCATCATCTCTGGTCCACCGCGCGTTTTCTTCTGGGGCCGATCGAAAAAGTATCCGCGTGGATAGGCACGACAGCCTCGGTCATCGATTCCCCCGCGGCTATCATGTGGAAATACCGCGATCGGGAGGCCTTCGGACTCTGCGAATACGTGTATAACCAGGATATGGAGATACCCTCCCGCTATTACGCCAACGACGAGTGGATCCAGGTCTCCGGTTCGGCCGGATTGGTCATGGTGAACCGCTGCACGGGAGAGCTTGTCGACGGTCCTTCGGTCAGCCTCTATTCCCGGAATGGATGGCGCCACTTTCAGATCCCCTCGGACTGGAAACTGGGATTTATCGGATCGGCTTGGAACTTCGTCAGGGCGATAAGGGGAGAAGAAAAACCCGCCTTGAGCTTCCCCCTGGCGATGGAAATCCTTTCGGTCAACCTGGCCATAGCTCGCTCCGCGGCGACGGGGAGAGAGGTCCGCCTGAAACCGGATGGCGCCATCCTTCCGCCCCTCGCCGCTTACCTGAAGAAAAGGGGAGAGATCCGAAAAGCCCGGGCTGCTCGGGAATTCCTGACAGAGGCGGAAGGGACGGACAGCTCCGCCGAATCGGCCCGTTCCTCGGTTCAGCTCACACGCGAATTGCCCGCCAGGTTGGTCGCCGGGGCTGTAACACAAGAGGGCCTGGCGATAGGTCTGGAGCTGGGCGGAGCGGCTTTTCCTGGGTGTATAAAGCTGATGTCCATCATCATAAAGGAAGGCGATGTCCAGATCGAAGAAGACAGGCTTCCGGAAAGCCCGGACCTGGTCATCAAGACCTCCGCGGGCATCTGGGCTGGCATTCTGTCAGGGAAGCGGTCAGTCGAAAAAGCATACCTTCATGGGCGGCTGAAATTCGTCGGGTCAGCTGAAACCGCTCTGGCCCTGAAGAAGTTCTTCAGCCTATAGCTTCCGTCCCTCCGGTGAGCAAACTGTTGATAGCCGCGGCGGCTTCCCGCACGATTTCGATGTTCCGGTCCAAATCGGGCAGACCCCGGTCCGTAGGTCCGGAAATACCTATGGCCGCGACGATCTTGCCCTGGTAATTCTTGATCGGGCAGGCGAGACATACCACCCTCGGCTCAAATTCTTCCATATCCACCGCGTATCCCTTGGTTTTCACATCCTGGAGTTCCGCTCTCAGGGCATCCATATCCGTTATCGTCCGATCCGTGAACCGTTCAAGCGTTCGTCCGTTGAAAAGGATATCCAGCCCCTCGCGGGAATAGTCGCAGATAAGGCATTTGCCCACTGCCGTACAGTAAAGCTCTTCCATATCCCCAATATTCGTGTTGGTTAAGATCCGGTTCGTCCCCTGTTCCCTGTCTATGAAGACAGCCTGAGTGCCTGACCTTACCGCGAGATGGGCGTTCTCGCATGTCTTCCTCGCGATCTCCCGCAGGAAGGGGGAGACGACAACGGGAAGCTTCATCTGTTCGTAGAGGGAAGAGGCGAGGCCGAATATCCCGAAGCCGGGTCTGTACACCTTTTTCCCCTCCTCCTGCCTTACCAAGCCATGCCTGAAGAGGGTGGTCAAAATCCGGAATACCGAGCTCTTGTCCAGATTCATCACCTCCGCGAGCTCAGTCAATGTCAACTTTTCTTCAGGGTGCGAGGCGATATACTCGAGGAGGAGGAGCGCTCTGTCCACAGATTGGATGACGGTGTTTTCTTCTTTCATATCTTGGGCATTGTACAATGGACCGATGTTGGTATGCAACGAAGCGGCGACAGTGTCAAAACGTGTCGATTGTGCCAATCCAGTCGCCTACGTCGAGTAGTCTTTGACAATCAAGATGCCCCGAGAGGGCTGGTGAAGGATTTTTCAGGGTAAAAGGGGGCTACCTATTGACGAAAATTGTTGCGAAGAATATAAGTATGTGAACATTCACTTACAAACATAGAAAAGACATCGATCGGCCGAATGAAAACGCGCGCGTAGCGGCGTCGAGGCGACGAAGTCGGTAGGTGAAAGCCGGAGGTTGTGATGGACTTTCATGACAAATGGGCATTGGTTACGGGAGCCAGCATGGGTCTCGGGAAAGCTTTCGCGGTGGAGTGCGCCGGGCGGGGCATGAGGTTATTCCTGGTAGCCTTGCCGAACAGCGGCCTGCCGGAGCTGGCAGCTCAGCTCGCGAAGGAGTTCGACACCGAGGCCCGATGGCTCGAAGGCGATCTCACCAAGCCGGAAACCCTGGAGCGGCTTAGGGAGAGAATCCTCTCCGAGGATATCGGCATCGATCTTCTCGTAAACAACGCGGGAATAGGCAGCCCGGGCACCTTCATGGACCACTCGCTGGAGTACCACGAGGCGACGATCGAACTGAACGCCCTGGCCCTCGTGCGGCTCATACGGTTTTTCCTGCCCGAGCTGCGGAAACGCAAAGCCTCCATCCTCAACGTCGCGAGTCTGGGCGCCTTCTTCCCCATGCCGATGATGCCGATCTATTCGGCGACCAAGAGCTTCGTGCTCCACTTCAGCCTGGCGCTCAGGGAAGAACTATGGAATGCGGTGGGCGTAAGCGTGCTCTGCCCGAACGCCATCAGGACCACCGATGAGGTCAATCTCTATATCGATAAGCTGGGTTTCATCGCGAGGCACGCCTGCTTCACCCCCGAATGCATAGCCAAGGCGGGAATCGACGGCGTGGCGCGCAACCAGGCGGTTATCGTTCCCGGGGCCATCAATCAAGTGGTAGCGATGCTTTCCCATATCGCGCCTCGAAGGCTGATCAATAATACTATCCGATATTACTGGGGCAGCTTCTTGAAGTGCCATCACGGAAAGCCTCCCGTTCCGGCCAACGCGCCGGGGAAGGCCGCGTGAGCGTGAAGATGGCCGAAACCTCAGTCCAGCCGGCGCCGGTGGTAATCCTTTACTTTTCCGGCGTCGGCGGAACCAAGGTGATCGCGAAGCTACTGGGACGGCTTCTGGCCCAGCGAATAGCCCGCGAATGCGAAGTCCGCTCGATAGAGGAGGAGGGGGCGGCGGATGCGGCCGCCCGGGCGGGCTTTCTCGTCCTCTGCTACCCGACCTATTTTCTCAAGCCGGCGCCGGCCATGAGGGATTTCATCCTGAGCCTCCCCCCGAGCGCGGAAGGACGCGGGGTCGCCTTGGTGACGAGCTACGAACTCTATACGGGCAATTCGAACCGCGTCGCCGCCGGCCTGCTTGGCGGCCGGGGTTTCGCCGTGGCGGGGGCCTACGAACTGCGCGCTCCGGGCAGCGACGTGACCTGCGTCGTTCCGGATTGGGCCTGTGCCTGGCTCTATCGCTTCGAGCCCCGCTTCCCGGGGAAGATCGCTGAAATCGCCCAACGCGTAGCCGCCCTCGCAAATTCGCTGCCCGCCGGGGACGCGCCCGCTAGGTCCTCGGCCGCCGATTTGCCGCCCGCCGCAAACGGGATTCCCTCGCCCAAGTGGTACACCCCCTTGGCATGGCCGCTTCAGGTTCTCTTTCTGGATGGCTTTATCCGCTGGAAGGACAGAATGAAGGTGCTCGAGGAGCGTTGCTCAGGCTGCGACCTTTGCGTCCGCGAGTGCCATCGCGGCGCTTGGTGTCGTACAGGGACGGGATTGGAACACCGGGGAGAAACCTGCGATCTCTGCCTGCGCTGCGTCCATCATTGCCCCGGGCGGGCCATCGTCCTAAAGAAAGGGCTCAAGGACAACAGGCGCCTCGACGGGGCCCTGTACCGGGCTCTCTCGCGTGAAGCCGAGAAAGCCTGCGAAGATGCCGCCAATGCGACAAAAAAAGTGAGGCAAGAACTATGAGCGACACAACGCTTCCAAAACGGATGGGAAGGCCGATCCGCAAATCAGGCGAGCCCGCCACCAACGATAAAATCCTCGATGCCGCCATCCTTCTCTTTTCCGAGCGAGGCTACGAGGGCACGTCGATGAAGCAGATAGCCCAGGCTGTCAGCCTGACGGAGAGCGCCATCTATCGCCATTTCAAGGGAAAAGAGGATCTCCTGTCGGAAATCATCGCCCTGACCGAGCGGGCGGTCACCCAGCCCATTTCCGAAACGGGGGAGGGCGCCGTTGGCGCCTCGGTCTTCCGGAGGCTCTTCGAAGCGCCGGTGGAAGCCTTCGGCGCCGATCCCCGCGCCCTTCGAATGTGCCGCATCTTCTTCACCGAGTGCCCGCGCAACGAAAGGATGCGGACATACCTCAAATATGCCATGGAGGAGATGGCGGACGTCGAAGTCCGTAAAATTCTCGAAGAACAGATCAAGGAAGGCGCCGTCATTCCCTGCGACGCGGGGACCATAGCGCACCTGATCAACGTTATACGATACCAGTGGTGCTACCAGGTGGCGATCCTGGACCGCGACGAGGCTTACGACATCGCGAAGAACAAGCAGGCCCTCGAACCCGTCGTCGAGTATTTCGAGCGGCTCTATTCACGCGGCTAGGACGAGGAGGAAACGATGGATCACGCGTCTTTCGAGGAAAGGCTCGAACGGAATCCCCTTCGCGGCATGGTTCGCGAATATTTCGAGGTCAAACCGCTTCGGGAAATCGCGGATCCCGGAAACATCGACCTGGCCTTGCATTATTGCTCGCGGAACGGCAAGGGAACGGAACTGATTCTCAAGTATTTCTCGCCAGGGAAAATAAACGCCGTCGATCCCGACGAAGGTCTCGTCAGCATATCCCGGGAAACCTTGGCCGGCTTCCCCGTTGATATCGCCTCAGGTTCGCTGACCAAGCTCGGCTACCGCGACGCTGGCTTCGACGCCGTCTTCGTCCTCGGGGAACTGCACAACTATCCCGAATGGAGGGACTGCGTGGGTGAAATAGCCCGGGTCACGAAGCCCGGTGGCTTCTTTTTCATAGAGGAGTTGTCCGCCGAGTCCTTCGAGTACGCCCTGGGCAGATACTTCAGGGCAAAAACCGATCACCAGTACGACGCGATGCTCCGTCTGGAAGAGTTCCGCGACGCCGTCGAGGCCGCGGGCTTCGAGATACTGCGGCTTCAAAAGCGGAAACCCTTCGGCCTCTTTTCCTATTTCGTCATGGCGGCGAGGAAGCGCCTTTGACGATATCGACGATGCCCTGAACTATGAATTTCAGCGAATAGAGACCCATGACGGCCGATGAAATAGGCATGCAGGCGTAGATGATTTTTCTGGGGAATTCGAACACCGCCGTCACCTCGATGGACCGGTTGTACAGCTGCCTGGAATACCAGAAGAACACCGCGATGAAGGCGAAAGAGATGAGGTCGACGACGAGGCGGTAGGCCGCGCGCGCCCTTGGGTTCTTGAGCAGCTTGCCGATCCAGTCGCCCGCGCTGAAATGCCCCTTCAGGATCCAGACCGCGGCCGATCCGAAGAAAACCATCCACGCGAAGGACAGCTCAACGATCTCGTCCAGCCAGTGCAAGGATACGATGGGCACGTAGCGGACGAAGACGTTGGCCGTAATGATGAGGGTGAGAATGACGAAGAGCGTCACCGATATCCATTTGAAAACAAACAGGAATATCGCGTCGATCCTGTCGAATACTGCCTTGGCCTTCATTTCACCACCCCCATGATAAGATTGGGCAGGCAGGTGGAGATCGCCGGCACATAGGCGATGATGACCGTGACGATGAATATGCCGAGGATGTAGGGCAGGCATTCCTTGGACAGTTCGCCGATGCCAATCTTCGTGAAACTGGACACCGCGTACAGGCACATGCCTACCGGTGGGGTCAGGTTCCCAATCATGATGAGAAGGGTCATCACCACGCCGAAATTGACTAGGTCGAAGCCGTACTGCATGGCGATCGGGATGAATATGGGGATCGTGATGAGGAAAATGGCGTTCCCTTCCATAAAGAGCCCCAGGATGATGATGACCACGATGAACATGGCCATGACGCCCGGGCCGGTGACGCTCAACCCGGTGAGCGTCGCGATGATGTTGTCGGGGATGCGCTGGTAGATGAGGAACCAGCCGAAGAAGTTGGCCGCCGCCATGATGAAGAGGAGGGCTACTGACTGCTTGATTGAAGCCCAGAAAAGCTCCGGAAGATCCTTGAACTTCAGTTCCTTGTAGAGGAAGCCCAGAAAGAGGGCGTAGAGGCAGGCGATGACGGCCGCTTCCGTCGGGGTGAAGATGCCGCTGAAGATGCCGCCGAGTATGATGACTATGGATAAAAGCGAGAGGAAGGATTCCTTGGTGGCTGTCCAGATTTCCTTGCGGTTGGCCTTGGGATAGCGGGGAAAGCCGCGGGGCTTGGCCATCAGGCCGATGGCGAGCATTATGGCCCCGCCCATCAGGGCGCCGGGAAGGAAGCCGGCCAGGAAAAGTCGGGGCACCGACACCGAGGTGAGGGCGCCGTAGAGCACGAAGGAGATGGAAGGCGGAATGATGGGGCCGAGGGTGGATGAGGAAGCCACGATGGCGGCCGCCACAGGCTTGCTGTACCCGTTGTCCGTCATTGCTTTGTAGGATACCTGCCCCAGCCCCGCCGCGTCGGCCACTGCAGAGCCCGATATGCCCGAGAAGAGCATTTCGGCGACCACCGAAACATGGCCCAGGCCGCCTGGGATGTGACCTACGAAGGCCTTCGCGAACCTGAAAATCCGGTTCGTGACGCCGCCCGTGTTCATGAGATTTCCCGCCAGGATGAAGAAGGGCACGGCGAGGAGGGTAAATCCCGTGGTGCCGGCATGCATCCTCTGGGGCAGGAGGGCGAGGAACTGACCTTGCCCCTGCCCAACGAAGAAAGCCACCGCTGTCAGGCCGATGGCCACCACGATGGGCAGGTCGATCAGGATGAAGATGAGAAGGACGAGGAATACCGATACGGTGGCCATTATTTTGACTTAGCCAGCATCGACTGGAAGGCTTTCCAGTCCGCGTCGCTCACCTTGGACTTCAAGGTGTCCCACACGGAGGTCGTCGCCGCCTGGAAGGGCGTGGTGTCGGGCGAGTTGACTTCCATACCGTTTTTCACCATCTCCTCGATCTGCGCTTTTTCACCGTCCCTGATGGTCTTCTGCATGAACTGCCCGGCTTTCACGGCTTCCTCGAAGAGGATCTTCTGCTGATTAGCCGAGAGCTTGCTGAAGGATGCTTTGTTCATGATCAGGTGCGTGGCGACATAGGTGTAGTTGAGGATGGAGAGATACTTCTGCGTTTCCCACATCTTGCCGGCGTAGATGGTGGCGATGGGGTTTTCCTGCCCGTCCACGACGCCCTGTTTCAGCGCCATCGGCAACTCGGCGAAGGCTATCGTCTGCACGATTCCGCCCAAGGCTTTCACGGTTTCCTGGTTGACGAAATCGGGAGGCGTGCGGATCTTCAAGCCCCTGAAGTCTTCCGGCTTGGCGATCGGCCGCTTGGAGTTCGTGTAGGTACGGAATCCATATTCCCAGCGAGCGATGTACTGGAGGCCGGCCTTGTCCAGATCCGGCTTGATCCAGTTGACGAAGTCCTCTCCCGCGAAGAATTTATCCACCGAAGCGTAGTTCTTGAACGCGAAGGGCCCGGTGATGAGGTTGACCTTGGGCGACCACTTGGCTAGGGCAGGCTCCGTAGGCAGCACGAAGTCGATGGCGCCGAGGATGGTCTGCTCGACCATCTCCTGCGAACTTCCCAGCTTGCTGTTGGGGAAGATGTCGATTTTTACGGTGCCGTTGCTGCGCTTGGCGACATTCTCCGCGAGCATGACGGACGCGAGATGCATGGCGTGCGTTTCCGCGGAGTAATGGCCGAGCTTGAGGACGACCGTTTTATCCTGAGCGAAGGCCGAAGTCGATACGACGATCATGAGCATCACGAGAGCTAGCCTTTTCATACTACCTCCTTTTTTACAGTCGTCGTGTTCCATAATGTGGAACACGATTCCAAATACGACTCAGTGTAAACCCGCTATTTTGGTATTGCAAGCATGATTAATTGAATAATGCAATTTTTATTGAAAATGAGCGATTTCCCGGGAAGAACCTGACTGACCGCGGGTGGCTTGCCGTTTGGCCCGCAAAACTGCTACTATCATTGAAATATCCACGCTGTAGCGCGCGAAACCTTTTCCAGACAATCCGGAGCGAAGCAAATGGCGAAGTATCCTTTTGACAGCATCGAAAAAAAATGGCAGAAGCGCTGGGAGGAAGATAAAACCTTCGCGGCGGCCGAAGATCCCTCGTTTCCCAAGGAAAAGCGCCGCTATGTTCTCGATATGTTCCCCTATCCCTCGGGCGCCGGCCTCCATGTAGGTCACCCCGAAGGCTATACCGCCACCGATATATACTGCCGTTTCCTGCGCATGAACGGCTTCAATGTCCTGCATCCGATGGGCTTCGACGCCTTCGGCCTGCCCGCCGAAAACTACGCCATCCAGACGGGCACCCATCCCGAAGTGACGACGATGGCCAACGTCGAGCGCTTCCGGACCCAGATCAAGTCCCTGGGCTTTTCCTACGACTGGGACCGCGAAGTCTCGACCTGCCTGCCCGACTACTACAAGTGGACCCAGTGGATATTCCTGCAGCTCTTCAATAAAGGCCTCGCCTACGAGTCGGAAATGCCCATCAACTGGTGCCCTTCCTGCAAGACCGGACTCGCCAACGAGGAAGTCAAGGACGGGGAGTGCGAGCGCTGCCACACCAAAGTGACGCGCAAGCGGATCCGCCAGTGGGTGCTCAAGATCACCGCCTACGCCGACCGCCTCCTCGAAGGCCTCGATACCCTCGACTGGCCCGAGCCGATAAAGATCCAGCAGCGGAACTGGATCGGCCGTTCCGAGGGCGCATCCGTCCTCTTCGACCTGGACGGCCACGACGAAAAACTGGAAATTTACACGACCCGGCCCGACACCCTCTTCGGCGCCACCTATATGGTCCTTTCGCCCGAGCATCCTTTCGTCGAGCGCATCACGACGCCCGGACAGAAGGCCGCCGTCGACGCCTATGTCGAGGCAGCCGCCCGCAAGAGCGACCTGGAGCGCACCGACCTGGCCAAGGAAAAGACCGGCGTCTTCACCGGCGCCTACGCCATCAACCCCGTGAACGGCGAGAAGATACCCGTCTGGATTTCGGACTACGTTCTCATCTCCTACGGAACCGGCGCCATCATGGCCGTCCCCGCCCACGACGAGCGCGACTGGGACTTCGCCAAGGTTTTCGGCCTGCCTATCATACAGGTGGTGGCCGCGGCCGGCGAAACCGGTCCCTTCGACCGCGAGCCCGCGGAATGCGCGGCCGCAGACGGTTTCGCCGTCAATTCGGGTGCTTTCACCGGCCTGCCCACGCCCGAGGCCATCAAGCAAATAACCGCCTGGCTCGAAGAACGCGGCATCGGCAAGAAGGCGATCAACTACAAACTTCGCGACTGGCTCTTCAGCCGCCAGCGCTACTGGGGCGAACCCATCCCCGTCGTGCACTGCAAGAAATGCGGCATCGTCCCCCTGGACGAAAAAGATTTGCCCCTCCTCCTGCCCGAAGTGAAGAGCTACACGCCCACCGGCACGGGTGAATCGCCCCTGGCGAATATTCCCGAATGGGTGAACACCACCTGCCCGCACTGCGGCGGTCCCGCCAAGCGCGAGACCAACACCATGCCCCAGTGGGCCGGCTCCTGCTGGTACTACCTGCGCTTCCTCGACCCAAAGAACGAAAAGGCCTTCGTCGATCCCAAGATCGAAAAATACTGGATGCCCGTCGACCTCTACGTGGGCGGCGCCGAGCACGCGGTGCTCCACCTCCTCTACAGCCGCTTCTGGCACAAGGTCTTGTACGATATCGGCGTCGTCAGCACGGACGAACCCTTCCAGCGCCTCATCAACCAGGGCATGATCCTCGGCGAGGACAACCAGAAGATGTCCAAGAGCCGCGGCAACGTCGTCAATCCCGACGATATCGTCGCCGAGTTCGGCGCGGATACGATGCGCGTCTACGAGATGTTCATGGGCCCCCTGCAGGTCTCCAAACCCTGGTCGACCGCCGGTCTCGTGGGCGTCAGCCGCTTCCTCGAGCGCGCCTGGGCCACATCGGAGAAGCCGATGACCGACTCGGCGCCTTCGGAAGACCTTTTAAAGCTTCTCCACAAGACCATCAAGAAGGTGACGGTGGACACCGATACGCTCAACTTCAACACCGCCATTTCGCAGATGATGATCTTTCTCAACGACGTATCGAAACTCGACACGGTGCCGCGTGCCCTGTGGGAACCCTTCGTCCTCATGGTCGCGCCCTACGCCCCCCACGTCGGCGAGGAGATGTGGGAGCGTCTGGGCAACAAGGACAGCGTTGCCCGCGCGACTTGGCCCCTCTTCGACGAAGCCCTGACCCTCGATGAGCAGAAAGAGGTCGTCGTCCAGGTGAATGGAAAAATACGCGAGAGGATTACGGTGGCGGCGGGCACCGACGCGGCCGCCCTCGAGGCGAGCGCCAGGGCTCTGCCCAAGATCATCGAGTGGATCGGCGGCAGACAGATCGCCAAGGTCATCGTGGTCAAGGATAAGCTCGTGAATATCGTCGTGAAAGACTGAAAACGGCGAGAACCCTGGAAATTTAAAAAGCCGCCCTTTCCGGGGCGGCTTTTTCGTCATCGAGCGATAGAAAGCGCTAGCGGATGTACTGTTCGTCCCGCTGGAGGAGACCGTCGTACGCGCGCCCGATGAGGGCGGGATAACGCTCGGCCGTCATCCCTATCCTGCCGTCGAGGACATTTTTGACGAGAGCGTTCATCAGGACCAGGAACATGTAGATGTCGTTGAGGATATCCTGCTTCCTGGATTCGTCATGGATGCGCGGCATGAGCGATTGACTCAAGCCGCGATAACGCTCGGCGATATTGCCGCCGGCGATAAATGGGGCGACGGCCGATCCGAACAGGAAACGATAAAGATTGGGACGCGCCATGCCGAAGGCCAGCATGTGATCGGACAGGACCAGATATTGGCGCAGGGGATTGAGGACGCCTGCCTGGCCGCCGCCGTCCATTTTTTCCTGCAAGCCTGTCCAGAGTTCGTCGAGTCCCTGCTTTACGACATCCTTGAGGATGGCATCCCGGTTTTCGTAATAGTTATACAAGGTCATGGGCGATACCTGGAGCTTGGCGGAAATGCTTCGCGTCGAAAGTTTGTCATAGCCTAGCTCTTCGATTATCCGCATCGCGGCGTTTACGACAATGGAAACATCATCGATTTTCTTTTCTCTGCTCACGGCCCTACCTCATGGCATAATCATCTTGATTTTGCGGGATGAGGTCAACGGATCAAGGCGTCAGGGCGAGATATATCGCTAGAGTCCAGGCAAGGATGGATACCGCGGCCAGAATGACGAGACCTTTTCGGCGCGTGGCGGGATCGCCCGGCGCCTCGGAATGGATTTCGGCCTGCGTTTCGGTGCTTTCCCATACTTTCGTCATCAGCGCGTCGGCGTCCTGGGCCAGGGCGGCGGGACGTATTTTCCCCTTGTACTCGATGATCCTGTCGTAATAGGTGAAGGCCGCCGCCACGATCCGTCCTATCCGTCCGGGAAGCTTGAGTCCCGACATGATAGCGGCCTTGGAAAGAAACATGAGCCCCTCGAAGGTGAGAGCTTTTTCGATGCCTTCGAGAAGGGCGCCTTGGGTGACGCGCCATCCGAAAATCGTCGCGAGGACGCGTCCCGACGGCACGATGAGGTTCGCCGCGACGATTCCCAGCGACACCGAAAGGGTGACGAGGAGGGAAAAACGTTTTCCCATCGCCCAGGTGGCGAGGACGAAGAGGCAGAGCATGATGACTTGGGGGATTATCCCTTTCATGCCGAGGAATGCCAGCATCACCGCGAGACCGGCCAGCGCGAGGGCGCCCGGCGAAAAAAGGGCTTCCGCCTTTTCCCTGCGGACTCTTCTCGCGGCGGCGGCTTTTTCCTTTCTTTTATTTTTTACCGCCGTCCCGGTTTTGAAGACCCGGAGGAATGCGGCTTTTGCGGACCGATTTTTCCCTTCGCCCGCGGCGGCCGCCGCGGTTTCGGGCAAGAAGCCTTCTGCCGGCGCGGGGAGGCCGGCGGCCTTGGCGTACCACGTGGATACGCGGGCGAAATGTTCGGCGAAGAGGCCGAGGGCGCCGCCGGTGATCAGTCCCATGGCGAGGAAAAGCGGGGCGATGAGCCAGGCCGTCTCCCTGAACACGAGGAAGCGCGCTATGAGAACCTGGGCAGCGTTCGAAACCATGGCGCCCACGACGGAAACGCCTATCTGGCTGACGAGGCGGCCGCCCGCGCGCCGCATGGTCCACATGGCGAGGGCCGCGGCCAGCGTGCCGAAAAGGGAGAAAAGCGCGATGTAGGAAAAAAGCGTGCCCGATATCAGGCTCATTCCGATGACTTTGACCGCCGCCAGCACGAGGAACCAGCGGAAAGGCAGAATATCCACGGCGAGCAGGATGGGCAGGTTGGCGATGCCGAGCCTCATAAAAGGCAGAGGCTTGGGCAGCATGTACTCTATGGCCGAGAGGAAAAAGCAGAAAGCGCCCAGGAGGGCGGTCACATCCGCCTTGTCGGAAAAGCGCTCCGTGGGCCGCTCGGTCGGCTGCGCCTCAAGGCTCTTGGTGGGCCTTTCGGCGGATCGATCAGTAGACCGCTGCATCGGGGAGCTCTCCTGAATTGTCGCTGCCCTCGATATGGACGAAGACACTGTTGGGCAGGCAGGCGAGCCATTGATTGACGGCGCCAATGTCGCCCGCGGCCACGCATGTCTGGTTGGGGCAGGGGGAAGAAGCGATGTGTACGTGATTCCCTTCGATATGGATCCATGTCGAGCCGAGAGGGCCCGGCACCTCGATATCGCCGTTCTTGTCCAGAGGCTGAATCCATTCGCCCGATTCGCCGGAAACATAGACCATGAGGCGTCCTTTGCTTTCGGTGTAAACGAGGGCGGACACGACGAAAACCGCCGCGAGCCCAAGCAGGACCGCGGCGATGTCGAGAATTTTTGGTTTGAACGCTGACTTCACGGGAAAAGAATCAGTCGCCGCAGCCACATCCGCAGCTGCCTTCGCAAGCCTCGTCGCTGCAGCCGTCTTCGCAACCGTCTTCGCAGTCGCAATCGCATTCGTCGTCGCAGCCGCAGCCTTCAACATGCACGTGACCGTGATGGAGCTCTTCTTCGGTGGCCTCGCGGATATTGAGCACCTTCACGTCGAAATGAAGGGTTTCTCCCGCGAGAGGATGATTGGCGTCGATGGTGACTTCATCGCCGGCTATATCGACGACGGTGACGATCTGGGAGCCGTCATCGCCATGGGCCTCAAACTGCATTCCGGGGGACACTTCGACGTTCTCGCCGAAGTCTTTCTTCGCGACTTTGAAGACGAGGCTTTCGTCCCTTTCGCCATAGGCTTCGACCGCCGGAACGACGCAGGCGACGCTGTCGCCGACAACCTTCCCTTCGAGATGCTTTTCCAGGCCCGGTATGATGTTATCGTTGCCGTGGAGATAGATCAGGGGTTCGCTTCCGTTGGACGAATCCAAGAGCTTCCCAGCGGCGTCACGGAGACTATAGTCAATAGTGACGACCTTGTCTTTCTTAATATCCATATTCTGTCCTTCCGGGCTGTATGTCCCGCGGTTGCCGCGGTCAGGGCGCGTCTGCAGCCTGCCGACCCGATTGCATTTATACTATAATCAAATAATGTGGTGAGTGGCAATCGCCCTTCCGTCCCGCTATCGATTGAATCCTTGGGCTTTCTTCGGTATCATGGGAAAATCATGGAAAAAATGGAGGGATCATGACTGCTTTCAAGGCTTTGCTCCTCGGGCTCATCCAGGGTATAGCGGAATTTCTGCCCATTTCCTCGAGCGGTCATCTGGAATTGTTCAAGAACATTCTCGGACTGACCGAAGTCCCGATTCTCTTCGACGTGATCCTCCATATAGCGACGCTTTTCGCCGTCGTCGCCGTCATGTGGAAAAGAATTCTCGCCATTTTCGTCGCCCTGTGGGCATTCCTTTTCGGGAAGAAGGATGAAGCGAAGAAGGGGCTCTCGAAGACCCAGAAAAAGAAGGATGAAGAGCAGCGCGAAAACCTCGCTTTTGTCCTTCCAATCCTCATCGCCACCCTCATCACGGGCGTCCTGGGGATCCTGATCGAAAAAGTCCTCCTCGAGAAGGTCTCCTGGCTGAATGGCCCCCGGGCGGTCGCGGCGCGAATGCTCATCACCGCGCTCATCCTGGGACTTACCGCGCTGGTCAAGCCGGGCAATCGGGGTCCGGCGGCGATAGGGAAGGGCAGGGCCGCCTTCATCGGCCTGGCTCAGGGGATCGGCGTTTTTTCCGGCATCAGCCGATCGGGCATCACGATCTCCGCGGGGCTCTTCGCCGGTCTCGACCGGGGGACAGCGGGCGAATTTTCCTTTCTCCTTTCGATTCCCGCCATCCTGGGAGCCTTTGTCCTCACCATCGGAGATATCGGCGGCATGCTTAATACGGTCTCCTACGGCCAGCTGGCCTTGGCCTTCATGGCGGCCTTCCTCTCCGGAATGGCGGCTCTCAAGATTCTCATCAAAATCATCAAAGGCGGGAAAATTTACTGGTTCGCCCCCTATCTCGTCATCGTCGGCATCCTGGGGCTTATCCTGGGTTGATGCTTCGGCATCCTGTCTTTGCCCGATTTTCTCTGAAATGAAAGCGCGAAACTGCCGATAATGAAAAATGGCCTCATGGCGCTTAATGGAGAATTCATGGCAAAGTCTCAGGATTCGGCAAATACCGATAAAAATATTCATGGCGAAGGGCAGAACCCCAAAGCTGCCGTCGTGATCGCGTCCAAACCCAATAAAGCCCCCGCGAAAAAGACCGAGAGCGGCAAGAATGGGGTTGGGCGCGGCGCGAAGTCCTCCCTTTTTGGGACTCCGGGAAGCAAGGTCGGCTTAGTTTTTTTCGCGATCGCCGGATACCTTCTTCTCACGATCAGCTTGTCTTATTATTGGCCCGCCGGATGGGACCCCCTCGTGGCTCCTGGACTTTTCCTTACGGACGCTTTTTCCTGGGCCGCTTTCTATCTGCCGGTCTGCTGCGTTTTCGCGGCCGCGCTCGCCCTGCTTCCCGCATTTCATCCTCGCCTTACTTACCTTCTCGCTTCATCGGTCCTTCCCTTCCTCGTCGCGGCGGGTTTTGCGCGCATTTCGACCGAGCCGGGAGCTTTTTTCGAAAATCACCCCATATTCGCCGCGGTCGGCATTTCCTCACTCTACGCGGGGCTTGGTTTTCTGTTCGCAGCCTCGCTGGCCGCCGTCATATTCGGCTTCGTGAAGCTGAGCGCGTGGATGCGGGCGACCGGCATGATAGTCGAGGCCAAGGCTTCGCGGACCAAGGCTAAGAAAGAGCGCTCTTTATGGACCAACCTTCAAGCGCGTTTTCGACAGTGGCTGCAGGACAGGAAGGAAAAGCGTTCCCAGGCCGAGATACGTCTGCGTACGGCCCAGTCCATAGCCTCGGAGCCTTTCGACGTCGATCTGCCCGAGCTGCCGCCGCTGGCGGGCCTGAGGGCGGGCAGAAAGGCCGGGATGGAAGAAGAAAAAACGAGCATGGCGGACGAGAGGGCGGGAATGGCTATCTTCGCGATGGCGGCGCCCGTTCCGGCCGCTCAGGCTGTGTCGACGGTTCAGGCCGCTCCTTCCGTCCAGAGCGCGGCGGCCGCCATCCAGCCCCCCCAATCCACCCTGGACGCGAGCGGCAAGGTCATCGAGTTCACCTCGGTGCCGCCTCAAGCCGTTTCGGGAGGCGGCGTCGCCGACGACGCGGAGAAAAAAGCGCTCGTGCAGCGCATACTCGAGCGGAAGAAAAAAACCTACGCGGTTCCCATAGACGGCATCCTCAACACCTATCCCGACGGGCAGTACTGGGTTATCGACGAAAAAACGAAGCGGAACGCCGAAGTGCTGCGGGAGACGCTCGCCGAGTTCAATATCGAAGCCGAGGTGACGGGGATAAGGAAAGGTCCCGTCATCACCATGTACGAGATACTTCCCGCGCACGGCGTGAAAATTTCCAAGATCACCAACCTCTCCGACAATATCGCCCTCAGGCTCGCGGCTTCCAGCGTGCGTATCGTCGCTCCCATACCGGGCAAGCATGCCGTCGGCATCGAGGTGCCGAACGAGAGGCGCGCCATCGTCTCCCTGCGCGAGATCATCGAGAACGAAACGTTCAGGACCTCGAAAATGGAGATACCCTATGCCCTCGGCAAGAATATCTCCGGCGAGGTGCAGTTCAGCGATCTCACCCAGATGCCCCATCTTCTCATCGCGGGCGCCACGGGCTCGGGCAAATCGGTCTGCGTCAACGCCATAATCCTTTCCATTCTGTACAGGCGCACTCCCGAGGAAGTGAAGCTTATCCTCATAGACCCCAAGATCGTCGAGCTCAAGCTTTACAACGGGATTCCCCACCTCCTCACTCCCGTGGTGACCGATCCGAAGCGCGCGTTCCAGGCGCTGCAGTATTGCATCTGCGAGATGGAACGACGTTATCTGATACTGGACAAGGCGGGAGTGCGCGACATCAAGTCATACAACAAGCGCGTCAAGGAAAGAGACCTCGCGCAGGAAAAACTTCCGTATATCGTCGTCATCGTCGACGAGTTCGCCGATCTTATGGCCACGACCGGCAAGGAACTGGAAGCCACGCTCGCCAGACTCGCCGCCATGTCGCGCGCCGTGGGCATCCATCTCGTGCTGGCGACCCAGCGCCCCAGCATCGACGTCATCACTGGACTTATAAAGGCCAACATTCCGTCGCGCATCGCCTTCATGGTCGCCAGCAAGTTCGACAGCCGCATCATCATAGACATGGTCGGAGCGGAGAAGCTTCTCGGACGCGGCGACATGCTCTATTCGGGAGCCCAGGATCCTTTCCCCGTGCGCATGCAGGGAGCCTTTGTCTCGGAGGAGGAAGTGGAGCGCGCGGTAGCCCATGTGAAGACGTTAGGCGAACCCGAATATATCGACGACGAGATTTTCTACGACGAGGAAGAGGAAAACGCCGAACCGGGACTTTTCGATGACGGGGAGGGGGATCCTCTTTTCGAGAAAGCTCTCGAGATCGTTCTGCAGCAAGGCAAGGCCAGCGCCTCGTTCATACAGCGCAGGCTGAAAATCGGCTACAACCGTTCGGCCCGCCTTGTGGAACTTATGGAAGAAAGGGGAATTGTCGGCCCATCCCAGGGCTCCAAGCCCAGGGACGTTCTGCGGAACCCTGAATTCTTCGGCGGTCACGCCGACGCGGGCAAGTCTCCCATGGAAAGGAAACCGGAATCAGGCGAGGCCGATGAATCCGGCGCGACTTAGGAATCGGCCAGACTCTGGGCCCATGCTTCGATCCTGTTCCAGTCGCGCATGTCGAAGGGTTGATCGTCCGAGATTCCGAAAATGAAGCGGGCGAATCCGGGAAGCTTTCCCGGGAGACGTCCTCCGAAAATTTCTATCGATGAGGGATTCACCTTAGCCTGTAAACGGGCTTTCTCTTTCCGTATCGCGCGTTTCCAGATCTCCCTGCCTTTTTCGTACATATATGAAACGATGAAGATATCGACCGGAATGCCCTTGCCCGCTATTGTTCCGTCGAGGAAGGCGGAAAACTCGGGAAGCACCTTCATGCCGTTGACCGGACTTCCCAGGATGATCCTGTCGTAGCCGCGAATGTCGGGCGCCGATCCGATCGCCGCGACATCCACCTCGATGCCGCGGCCTTCCAGAATTTTTCCTACGCGTTGCGCGATTTCTTCTGTCGTTCCCGTTTTCGAAACATAGCAGACCAGATACTTCATCGTTCCCCCTTGGGCGGCGCCGCAGCTGCCGCCGTTAAGAAACTTGATTTTTAAACCTTGAGCCCTAATTTCGCGCGCATCGCGTTTTCCATCCGGATGATGCTTTCTACTTCATGGACTGCGTTTTCGTTAAAATCGGCGGCATTCTTGGATCTGGTAACTAAGGACATGGGGATGCCCGTCGCGTTCATGTGATATTTCGCGCAGGTGGGGTATGTCCTCATCTCAACGATGGCCGACACCGTGAGGAAGTCGCTCACTTCCCTCGCCAGCTTCGGTTCCCGGGCGAAATGCGTGTACATCCATTTGTAGAGATCGATGTGGAAGTTAGCCATGACGCCGTTATAGCCGTCGTAGCCGGCGATGAGCGAATCGAGCAACGTCGAGGTGTTGGCGTTGAACAGGGAGAGTTTACTTCCCTTCACGATGTCTACGCGTCTGTTCAGGATTTCATTGGCGCAGGACACGTCCTTGAGGAAAACCATCCGTCCTTTCGCGGCGCAGTCGGCGAGGAAGTCATCAGAGCAGAGGCGCCGATAGGGGTAGGGGCATTCGTACATGCCGAAGGTCACGTCCGGCAGCTGGGCGAAAATGCGATCCGCGCTCGCGCGGAAAACTTCCTCGCCCTCGTTTTCCTTGGCGAGACGGTTGCTCACGAGCACGACGGCGTCGACGCCGGTCTGCGCCATGCGTCCCAGTTCGTCGATCTGCTTCGCGGGATCGTCGGCGGTGTGGCCTGAGGCGATGACCTTGATCCTGCCCGCGGCCGCTTCGCGGACCGCGGTGGCGATGTCCAGTTTTTCCCTTTCGCTCAGGAAGAACATTTCGCTCGATTGGCAGACGGCGAAGATGCCATCGCTGCCTCGTTCGACGTACCATTCGACCATCGCGTCGATGGCCTTGAAGTCCACGCGGTTGTCCGCGGTGAAGGGCGTGATCATTGTCGGCCAACAGCCGTGATATTCCTTATGCATTGATATCTCCTATTTGAGCAAACCCGCGGCCCTGGGCAGGAAGAGCACCGTGTCCGGGATGTAGGTTATGATGAAGAGCACGATGATCATCGCGATGAGCGGCCACATTATCTCTTTGACGATATCCTTCAGCGGCGTGCCGGAAATCGATGAGGTTATGAAAAGCAGCATGCCGAAAGGCGGCGTGGAGAGACCTATCATCATGTTGAAGGTGACGACGAGGCCGAAGTGGACCATGTCAATGCCCAGAGCCCTCGCCACCGGGAAGAGGATGGGGACGAAGATGAGCTGGATCGTGGAGGTGTCGATAAACATGCCGAGCAGCAGGATTACTATGTTCACGAGAAAAAGGAAGAAATACTTGTTGTCCGAAATGCCCATTATCCACGTGGCGAGGCCGGTGGAAATATCTTCCCTGGCGACGACGTAGGAGATTATCGCGGCGGCACCTATGATGATGCTGGTCGAGCCCACGTCCTGGATGGTGGTTTTCACCACGCCCCAGAATTCCTTCAGGCTCAGCGACTTATAGGCGAAAATGGAGATCAGGATGGCGTAGGTGCCCGCTACGGCGCCCGCTTCCGTCGGCGTCATGATGCCGGTGTATATTCCGGTGAGCAGGAGCACGGGCGTGAGCAGGGAGGGAATGGCTTGAATGGTCAGCGCAATGAAGGCTCTCAGCTTGAACTGCGGGCCGCGGGGATAATTCCTCACCTTGGAGATGATGGCGACGTAAATCATGAGGGCGACGGTCAGAAGGATAGCGGGGACCATGCCTCCCATGAAGAGGGCGCCCACCGAAGTGCCTGAAAGCATCGCGTAGATGACGAGGGGAATGCTCGGGGGGAAAATCGGGCCTAGCGTGGCCGACGCGGAGGTGATGGCGCAGGAGAAGGCGTCGTCGAAGCCGTTCGATTTCATCGCGGCGAGCTCGATCTTGCCCAAGCCCGCGGCGTCGGCGATGGCCGATCCCGTCATGCCGGAGAAAATCAGCGAACCGAGAATGTTCACTTGCCCGAGCGCTCCGCGCATTCTGCCGCACAACGCGTTGGCGAAGTTGAAAATCATGTCGGTCACCTTTCCCGAGTTCATAACGTTCGCGGTGAACATGAACAGGGGAACGGCGATGATGACGTAGTTCGTATAGTAGGTGTTGACGATCTGATTGGCGACGAGGCCCAGGTCCTGCCCCTTGATGAGCAGATAGGCCACGGCCGAGGAAATCATGCCCAGCGCGATAGGCATCCTGAGCAGGAAAATGAGGACGAATATTATCAAAGCCACGAGAAGTGCTATGCTCATTTGGTCGGGTCCTCCTGGGCGTGATCCCTGCTATCCGCTAATTTCCCGCGCAGAATGTTGACGTCCTCGATTATCTCCGCGATCGTATAGCCGATGACGGTCAGCAGAAAATAGACGAAAGGGATGAAAAAGTAGGTATAGTTGACTCGCAGCACCGCGGTTTTCTGAAAATAGAGAAAGAACGCGTACTTCCACGAGGGCACGACGAGAATGGCGAAGGTGACGACAATGATGAGGTCGCCGACAAGTCTGGTCAGCGCCGCGGCGCGGGGCTTGAGCAGATCGTACAACATCGTGAACTTGACGTGCCTGCCTGCCCGCATCGTGTAGCAGGCGCCGAAAAGCACTGTCCATACGAATCCGATGACGATGATGTCCTGCGTCCAGGTAAGGGGAAGATTCAATACATAGCGGGAAAAGACCTGGACGACGAAAGAGAAAAACATCGCGAGAAAGGCGACGGCCGGTATATATATCTCGAAAATGTTTCTCGCGAGATGCAATAATTTTTTCACGTATTTCCTCCGGGAACCGGTGAAAGGGAAAATCGCGATTTCGCGATTTTCCCTTTCACCTCAAGGTTCGCGAAAATCAGGATGTTATTTCGCGGCGTCCTGGATTCTCTTGAAGAGATCCATGTCCCATTTCTTGGCGTATGGGGAATTGAGATACTGGTCGAGTACATGCGTGCTGAATGCGTCGATGTCTGCCTTGTAGACCTTGAGACCGGCCTTCTCGAAGAACGCGACGAGTTCGGCTTCCGCTTTCAGGTTCGTTTCGTCGCAGTACTTGATGCCCGCTTTTACGCCTTCCATGACCCAGCCCTTCTGCTGGTCGGTCAGGGATTGCCACTTGGCCTCGTTGATGGCCGGCCACACGGAGTCGACGATATGGTTCGTAATGGTGATGGACTTCGTCACTTCGTAGAATTTCGCGTTCTTGGTGCTGGGCAGGGGATTGTCCTGTCCGTCGACGGTCTTGGTCTGAAGCGCCATGTACAGTTCCGAGAAGGAAATGGGCGTGGGATTGGCGCCGAGGGCCTTTCCGAGGAAGATCCAGGAGTCGGAATTGGGCATTCTGAGCTTTACGCCCTTGAGATCGTCCGGGGTCTTGATCCATACGTCCTTGACCATGTTGAGCTGGCGGGTGCCGAGATACTGGGCGCCGAGGGGACGGATGCCCTGTTCCTTGGCCACGCGTTCGAATGCCTGCTTGCCGATCTCGCCGTTGAGCACTTTGGTCATGTGGTCATAGCTCTTGAACATGTAGCCGGCCGTGAACATCGAAAGCCAGGGCGAACCATCGGTGAGCCAGGGGGCGGCGGTCGCGGTGATGTCCGCCTGTCCGGACTTGACGGCCGAGACTTCCTGTTCCTGCTTGAAGAGCGAGGCGGAATCGTAGGTCTTGACCTTGATGTTTCCGGCGGAAACTCTCTCGACTACTTCCTTGAAAACCTTCATCGCCCCGGCGTGGGCATCCGTGGGCACAGCGGTCATGGTATAGACGAGTTCCACCGGCTTGTTTTTGGCGGCTTGGGCAAAAACCGCATTGCCCGCCAACGCGAGGACCAAGAGCGCGATCATCAGCTTTTTCATCGTGACTCCTCCTAAAAACATATTGCTTGGGGCGGCGCCTTAGGCGTCCGCCCTCTCGGAACCATAGTGAAGTGTAAACCATTCGACATTCTGGCGCGAGACTTTAAGATGATTTCGCATCGCCGCCTCGGCCACATCCGGATCGCGGCTCTTGATGGCATCCATTATCAGCGCGTGTCGCATCATGCCGTCGGCTTTGGCTCCCGGCGTATGAATGGTCTTCCTGATGAATTTGCGGATGAGCACGGTCATGGCTTCGACCAGCATTCCGAGGAGTTTATTCTTGCTGGCCTTGGCCATGGCTATATGGAAGTCGGTATCCATGCGAATTATCGCGTCGTCGTCCTGCAGGTTTACCTTCATGGCGTCGAGGATGGACTGCATTCGTTCCATGTCCGAAGCATCGGCATATTCCGCGGCAAGACGGCAGGCGGCGATTTCGAGGATTCCTCGCACGCTGAAGATTTCATCGTCGCTGATATTGTCCATGAGGATCATGCGGCTCACCACGCTCGATATCGCGTCGGGACGCGGCTTCGTCAAATATGAACCTTCGCCCGTGCGCTGTTCGATGAGGCCCCGTTCCTTCACCAGTTTGAGCGCCTCGCGGATGACCGTTCGGCTGACGCCGAACTTTACCGCGAGAGCCTGTTCGGAAGGAAGTTTGTCCTCGCCGCGCGAATCCCCCACCGCAAGCGCGCTGACGCCCGTTTGAAGAATCGCGTTCTCCAGCGCGTCGGCGATTTGCTCATAAAGATTTGTGCGCTTGATCTCCCAATTCGGACTTTCCACGCCAGCCTTTCCTTTGATCGCTTCGATTGCATCTATCAGTTCGACTGCCTACGGCAATCGCGGATGTAGTTCATCGTCTGCGCGGCACCCATCGCCATGAAGCTGATGTCGTCGCCGCAGGATATGAAATCCACGCCCCGCTCCATCCACTCCCTGATGAACTTTCTGTCGCCCGGACCGATCGAGACGCCGCAGGGCTTGCCTTCCTGCTTGCAGATGCGGACGATCCTTTCATAGAGCGCGATGACCTCGGGATCCCCAAGGCGACCCAGTTTGCCTATGGAAGCGGAGAGATCGTTGGGGCCGATGATGACGGCGTCGAGACCTTCGACGGCGAGAATTTCGCGCAGATTGTTCACCGCGTCGACATGCTCGATCTGGACGATCCTGAGAAAGGACTCGTCGGCCTTGGCCAGATATTCGTCCATGGGAATCATGCCGTAGCGTATCGCCCTTCTGGGGCCGAATCCGCGGACGCCCCTGGGAGGGTAGAGGCAGGCTTCGACCGCCTTCTTCGCTTCGCCAGCCGTGCAGACCATCGGGATTATGATGCCGTCTATGCCCATTTCGAGGACTGGCTTGATCAGGATCGGATCGTTGCCGGCCACCCTGACGAAGGCTGCGGCGCCGGCGCCGTTCGCGGCCACTATATGGGCGAGCAGTTTTTCCTTGTCGAAAGGACCGTGCTCGGCGTCTATCCAGAGAAAGTCGTAGCCGAAACCGGCCATGGCTTCCGAGATGGAAGGATCGGTGAGGAAGACATGACCGCCGATGACGAGCTTTCCGCCGGCGAAGGCTTCCGAAATAGTTCTCGCTTTATCCATTTTTCGTTCTTTTCCTTGAGCGAACCATCTTGTATACCTGTACTACAGGTTGATGCTATCACCGCTTCGCGATTGTGTCAAATTTTTTTTTGTTGGCGGAGCCCGGCAAACATCCGTCTTTACATTCTCTCGAATCGCCCTTTATTATGGATCCATGTCCATAAAACCCGAGCACGCGGCTCCTCGACCATCGGGATTCATCCAGTCGGTCGACCGCGCCCTGACAATACTCGAATATTTCTCGAAAGACCGGCCCGAAGCCGGCGTCTCTGATATCGCCCGCGGACTCCATCTCAACAAAAGCACGGCTTTCGGGCTTCTATGCACCTTGGAACGCCGAGGCTACGTCGAACAGAACCCCGACAACGGCAGATACAGGCTGGGGCTGAGGACGCTGGAGCTGGGCAACGCCAAACTCGCCGGCTTCGATGTCGCGGGCGTCGCCCATCCGATCCTCAGTGGCCTGGTGGACCAGCTTGGGGAAACGGCCCATCTCGCCGTGTACGACAGGGGCGAAGTCGTCTATATCGACAAGGTGGAGGCTGACAATACCCTCAAGATTTCATCCTTCGTCGGAAAGAGAAATCCCTCTTACTGCACCGGGGTAGGGAAGTGCCTCCTCGCCTTCCAGCCGGCGGCCGAGATTGAGCGCGTCATAGGCCACGGCCTTTTGGCGCGGACCAGCAAGACAATCGTCGATCCGGAAGCGTTCAAAGCGGAACTCGCCAGAGTCCGCAGGGAGGACCGAGCCCGCGACGACGAGGAATTCGCCGAAGGGCTTATCTGCTCCGCCTCGCCCCTGCGGGACAGCAACGGGCTCGTATGCGCGGCCATCAGCGTTTCCGCCCCCACGATCCGATCGGATCCGGAAAGGGTGGCCTTTGTCGATCGCGCGGTCAGCGAGGCCGCGAAAGCCATCTCGAAAGCCCTCGGCTATAAATCCAATTGAGATTTTAAAGTTTCCGCTTGACAGGTTTGAGAAAGGGCTATTATCATGTTTATATATAAGAACGATGTGCTACAATGTAGCACAATATGAATACCGTGATGTAAATAGCATATCAATACGGGGAAATCCCGTTGGGAGGATGTTGTTATGGCAGAACAGAAACAGGGCAATCCTGAGATCGGAAAGACAATCCAGGCGGGCGGCATCGCCGTCAACTATCACGACATGGGCTCGGGCGATCCCGTCGTCTTCGTCCACGGTTCCGGACCCGGCGTTACCGCCTGGGCCAACTGGCGCCTCGTCCTTCCCAAGCTCGCGGCCACCCGCAGGGTCATCGCCCTGGACATGATCGGCTTCGGCTACACCGAGCGACCCGCCGGCATACAGTTCAACATGGACGTATGGGGCAAGCAGCTCAAGGATTTTCTCGACGCCATGAAGCTGGACAAGGTGGACTTGGTGGGCAATTCCTTCGGGGGAGGCCTCGCTCTCTACATGGCCATCCACTATCCCGAGCGCATCCGCAAGGTCGTCCTCATGGGAGCCATGGGCGTCCAGTTCCCCATCACCGAATGGCTCGACAAGGTCTGGGGCTATGAGCCTTCCTACGAGGCCATGTCCGAGGCCCTCAATCACTTCGTCTCGAACAAGGCCATCATCACGCCGGATCTGGTGAAGATGCGCTACGAAGCCTCGATCCGTCCCGGCTACCAGGAAAGTTTCGGCGCCATGTTCCCGGCGCCGCGCCAGCGCAGCGTGGACGCCATGGCCTGTGCCTCGGCCGACATAGCTTCCATCAAGCACGACACCCTCATCATCCACGGCCGCGAGGACCAGGTCATTCCTGTCGAGACCTCCCAGCTGCTCTTCAGGCTTATCCCCAACGCCCAGCTCCACATGTTCGGCAACTGCGGCCACTGGACACAGATCGAGCAGAACGCGCGCTTCTGCGCAGTGGTCGAGTCCTTCCTCGCGGGAGTCTTCTGATGGCCCTCTCACCTGCTGAAATCGTCGCGGCCGCCGACGCCCTCGACGCCGCCGCAAGAACCTGCGTTCCCATCGAGAAACTCACCGTTACCTACCCGGCCATCGACGTCGACGGCGCCTATGCCGTGCAGATGCGCAATGTCGAACGCGCGCTGGCCGCGGGCAGAAAAATATCCGGCAAGAAGATCGGCCTCACCTCCAAGCCCATGCAGGACATGTTCGGTGTCACGACTCCCGACTTCGGCCACCTCTTCTCCGATATGGAAGCGGCCGGCCGGCGCATCGAGCGCGCCACGATGGTCCAGCCCAAGGTGGAGGCGGAGATAGCCTTCGTCCTCGCCCGCGACCTCGACATGGCCGGCGAAATCACCGCGGCGGACGTGCTCGCCGCGACCGACTATGTTGTCGCGGCCCTCGAAATCGTGGACAGCCGCATCGGCAACTGGAAAATCGGTTACTGCGACACTGTTTCCGACAACGCCTCCTCCGGCAGGTACGTGCTGGGATCAGTGCGGAAAAAGATCGCCGAAATCGACCTCAAGGCCGAAGTCATGAATTTTTCCCTGAACGGCGAGCCCAAAAACTCGGGCAAGGGCACCGACGTCCTCGGCGATCCCGCCTACTGCGTGGCCTGGCTGGCCAACTCCATGCGGAAGTACGGCACCATGCTCAAGAAGGGCGAGGTCATCCTTTCGGGCGCGCTCTCCGCGGCCATCGGCGCCGGCAAGGGCGACAGCTTCAGGGCCGATTACTCCACGCTCGGCTCCGTCGAAGTCGCTTTTTATTAAGAGGAACGGAATAATGGCACAGAAGATCAAGGCGGCCATCATTGGCCCAGGCAATATCGGCACCGACCTCCTCATCAAGTTGAGGAGGAGCCCCTTCCTCGAGGTAGCCTACGTGGTGGGCGTCAAGGAATCCCCCGGCATAGAGATCGCCAAGGGTTTCGGCATCCCCACCACCATCAGGGGCATCGATGAGATTGCTCGAGGTCGAGGACATTAGGATAGTGTTCGACGCCACAGGCGCCGGACCGCACATGATCCACGCCCCCGGGCTCAAGGCCGCCGGCAAGATCGCCATCGACCTGACGCCTGCCGCCGTCGGCCCCTATGTCGTGCCCTCGGTCAACTTCAACGAGGAAATCTTCAAGCTCGACAACGTCAACATGGTCACCTGCGCAGGGCAGGCCACCCTCGCCCATCGTCTACGCGGTCAACCGCGCCGCCGACGTCTACTACGCCGAGGTCGTCTCCTCGATCTCCTCCAGGAGCGCGGGGCCGGGCACGCGGCAGAACCTTAACGAATTCATCGAGACGACGACGAAGGCTCTGAGAACTGTCGGCGGCGCCGACCAGGCCAAGGCCATCATCGTCCTCAATCCCGCCGAGCCTCCCATATTGATGCGCAACACCATCCTCTGCAGGGTGCGCAGGCCCGATCTGGCGGTCATCCGCGAATCGATCGACAGGATTCTCGCCGACGTGAAAATCTACGTTCCCGGCTATCGCTTCCTCGTCGAACCGATTCTCCAGGGCGACACCGTCACGACCGTCATCGAAGTGGAAGGCCTGGGCGACTTTCTGCCCAAACACACGGGCAACCTGGATATCATAAACGCCGCCGCCGTGGCGGTGGCGGAGAAATTCGCCCGGCGCATTCAGGAAGGCAAACGATGAGCAAGGTCTACATAACCGACACGAGCCTGAGGGACGGCAGCCACTCCGTCTCGCATCAATACACGAGCGCCGATGTAGCCGCGGTCGCGGGGCGGCGCTCGACGATGCCGGCATCGACATCATCGAGGTGAACCATGGCGACGGCCTCGGCGGTTCCTCGCTGACCTATGGCTATTCGCTGGAAAACGAGCTCGACCTCGTCTCAGCGGCGGCCAGGGTAGTCAAGAGAGCGCGCATCGCCGTCCTCCTCGTGCCCGGCATCGCCACCCTGGATCTCCTCGAGGAAGCCCAACGCCGAGGCGCCAGCGTCGTGCGCGTGGCCACCCACGTCACGGAGGCCGACGTTTCCGAGGAATACATCAAAGCGGCCAAGAAGATGGGCATGTTCGTCGTGGGCTTCCTCATGATGGCCCATATGGCCGACACGGCCAAGCTCGTGGAGCAGGCCCTCATCATGGAATCCTATGGCGCCGACGTGGTCTATGCCACCGATTCGGCCGGAGCCCTTCTGCCCGACCAGGTAGGCGAACGCGTCGCGGCCCTGAAAGCCGCACTCCAGATTCCCGTCGGCCACCATGCCCACGACAACCTGGGCTGCGCTGTCGCCAATTCGCTCGCTGCCGTGAAAGCGGGCGCCACCTATGTGGACGGCTCCCTCGGCGGAATGGGCGCCGGCGCTGGCAATTCAGCCACCGAGATGCTCGTAGGCGCCTTGAAGAAATCCGGCGCCGATGTCGCCGCCGACCTCTTCAGAACCATGGACGCGGCGGAGAAAGTCCTTCTTCCCATCGTGGCACAGAAGGGCAAACCCCTCCCGCGCCACGACTCCAACTCGCTCATCATGGGCTACGCTGGCGTCTATTCCAGCTTCATGCTCCACGCGAAGAAGGGCGCCGAGCGCTTCGGCGTCGACGTTCGCGACGTCCTTATCGAACTGGGGAAGCGCAAGGCTGTGGGCGGTCAGGAAGACTGGATTATCCAGGTGGCCTACGACTTGGCCAAAGCTGCGGGAAAGCCCGTTTGAATTGAGAGAGGCGGCGCGGGGGAACCCGTTTGTACGCGATTATATATGTGAACAATGTGCTACATAGCGGCACTTGTAGGGTATTCAAGGAGGAATCATCATGAAGAAAGGGATTATCGCTCTTCTCGTCCTGGCGATGCTGTTCGGCGCGACCGCCGGCGCTTTCGCCCAGAAGGAACTCAAGCTCGGCCACATCGCCGCGCCCAACACCGCCTACGACAACTGGGCCAAGGAATTCAAGGCGCAGGTCGAAGCCGGCACCAACAACAGGTATAAGATCGTCATCTATGGCGGCGGCCAGCTCGGCGACTCGGGCCCCCCTCATGGAAGCCATGCAGGCCGGGAACCTTCAGTTCGCCGTCATCACCTCGGGCGACGCCAGCCAGTTCATCAACGCCATCAACGTCCTCGACATGCCCTTCCTGTTCAGGAGCTGGGATCACGTTGAAAAGTTCATCGCCTCGAAGACGGCCAGGGACCTCCTCGACCTCTCCGATCAGTATGGTCTCAAGTCGCTCTCCTTGATGCCCCGCGGCTACCGCCACGTGACGAACGCGAAATTCCCCATCAACAAGCCCGAAGATCTCAAGGGACTCAAGATGCGCATCAGCGAAAGCCCCGTCCTCGTCGAGGCCTTCAAGGCGATGGGCGCCAACGCGCAGGCCATGGCTTGGTCAGAAGTGTACACCGCTCTCCAGCAGGGCACGGTCAACGCTCATGAGAACACCATCATCACCACCCGCGACTACAAGATCAACGAAGTGCAGAAATACGTCTCCGAGACTGGACACGTCTTCGCCATGGCTACGCTCATGGCTTCGGGCGACTGGTTCAAGAAGCTTCCGAAGGCGGATCAGGACATAATCCAGAAAGCCGCCACGGACGCGGCCTACAAGCTCGGACTGGAGCAGGAAGCCAACGAGGCTAAGGCCAAGGCCGAACTCATTTCCAAGGGCATGGTCTTCAACAGCCTCGATACCGAACCCTTCGTCAAGGCTGTCCAGCCCGTCATCAACAAGTACGCCAAGGGCGACGTCAAGAAATTCTACGATGCCATCCTGGCGATAAAGTAATCCAGACCGACAAATATTTTTCTTGGGTGGCTGTCCTGGTTGCGACCAACTTCCAGGACAGCCTTTACTCGCCTGCCTGACGCAAGGAGTATTTATATGAAAGCGTTGCTGAAAACCAGCGACATTCTTGACAAGATCTGCGGCTGGGTCATCGTAGCGCTGTTCATGTTGATGACGATTACCTACGCCACGCAGATTTTATTGAGATATGTTTTCGGAACCGGCCTGATGTGGACGGAAGAACTAACCCGCTACGCCGATATATGGGCCGTGATGATCGGCGCGGCGATGATCGCCAAGCGCAGGAGCCATATCAACGTGAGCGTGCTTGAGGAATACCTGCCCAAAGCGTCCAGGGCTTGGCTCCTCGTCTTCCAGCAGCTTCTCTCCCTCGTATTTTTCGTCGCGATGTTCTTCATCGCCTTTAAATTCATAAAGCTCGCCGGCACCCAGGTGAGCACCAACATGCGCATACCCAAGCGCTGGGTATATTGGATATTCCCGCCCGCCTTCGGAGTGTTCATATTCCAGACCCTTGTCGGAACCCTCAAGGGAGCGCAAGAAGCGAAGACCGCCCAGGAGGCCAAATCATGACCCTGCTGCTTTTCGGATCCGTCCTTGTCCTCCTGGCGGTAGGCGCTCCCATCGTCACGGCGATGGGCGGCTCAGCCCTTCTCACCATATTCGCGTCGGGCATCAATCCCACCACGGCTGTCCAGCGCTTTTTCGCGAGCATCGATTCGGCGGCCCTCTTGGCCATCCCCTTCTTCATCCTCGCCGGCGACCTCATGAACAAGGGCGGACTCGCGAAGCGCCTCATCGGTTTCGCGGGCCTCTTCGTGTCGAAGATTACGGGCGGCATGGGCATGACGGCCATCCTCGCCTGCATGCTCTTCGCCGCCATCTCTGGCTCGGGCATAGCCACCGCCGCGGCTATCGGCGGTGTCATGATCTCGGGCTTCAAGGACCACGGCTATAAGCCAGCCTACGCGGCGGCCATCGTGGGATCGGCGAGCCCTATCGGCATAATCATCCCGCCGAGCATCGCTTTCATCATCTATGGAACGCTGTCCAAGGCATCGGTAGGCCAGCTCTACAAAGTCGGCTTCCCCGCAGGAATCATGGTAGGCGTCGCCTTGATGGTCGTCACCTTCTTCACCGCGAAAAAGCATAAGATTCCCCGCGAGTCCAAGGGCCTCGGCAGCAAATCCGTCAAGGAAGTGGTGATCGACACAGCTTGTCGCCCTCGGCACGCCCGTGATCATCAGTGGGCGGCGTCTTTCTCGGCGTCTTCACCCCCACCGAATCGGCGGTCGCGGCTGTCATTTATTCCATTATTATCGGCGTTTTCGTGTTCAAGGAAATAAAGCTCAAGGAGCTGCCCGGCATATTCCTCCAGTCGGCCATCAGCTCGGCGGGCATCATGATCATCATCGCGGCCGCTTCCCTCTTCGCCTGGACCATGGTCTACATGCAGATTCCCCAGAAAGCCTTCGAGGCCGTGCTTTCCGTCGGCATGAGCAAATACACCCTCCTTTTCGTCGTCAATATCATTGTCCTGATAGCGGGCATGTTCATGGAGTCGGGCTCGATACAGATCATCCTCGTGCCCCTCCTGCTGCCTATCCTCGAAGTGCTGCAGATCGACCTCGTGCACTTCGGCATCATTCTGACGACCAACCTCGCGATCGGCATGCTCACCCCTCCCTTCGGACTGACTCTCTTTACCGCGTCGCGCGTGCTGAAGGCTGATTTAAAGGATACTATCAAGGAAGCTTGGCCCTTCCTGGGCGCGATGGTCATAGTCCTGATGATCATCACCTATGTGCCGGCCTCGGTGATGTGGATTTTGTGAGAAGGCGCCTATTCCCCGTCATTCATCGCTTGAGGCGCTTTTCCAGCGTCCTGACGAGGAGGGATAGGCTGAGCGTGAGGCAGAGGTAGAAGAAGGCGACGGCGTTGTAAGTCTCGAAAAACTTGAAGGTGGAGGCCGCGTAGACCTTGCCAAGCTGGGTGATATCCTGGACGCCGAGGGCGGAAACGAGCGATGAATCCTTGATGATGGCGACGAATTCGTTGCCGAGGGCGGGCAGGACATTCCTGATAGCCTGGGGCAGAACGATGCGCCACATCACCTGAAGGTGCGACATCCCGAGGGCTTCGGCGGCTTCGACCTGGCCTTTGTCCACGCTCTCTATGCCCGCGCGGAAGATTTCAGCGATGAAAGCCGAGTAGCCGAGGGTGAGGGCCAGGACGGCGCGCGTGGCGAAATCGAAGCTGCGCGCCTCGACACGGCCGATGAGCCCCGACGCGATGAGCGGTGTCAGGATGACGTTGAGCGCTTGAGCGAGAGCGGGAGCGCCGACGAAGGCTATGTAGTACAGTATGACGAGCATGGGAAGGCCGCGCACCAGCTCGATGTAGAAGGTCGCCACTTCGCGAGCGGTGCGGAGCCGCGACGAACGCAGGAGCCCCAGCCCGAGGCCGAATAGTATCGACGCGGCATACGCGATGAGCGATACCATCAGCGTGACGCCGAGACCGCGCGACACGGCGCCGAATATGACGCGATAATCGGCCGCGGCCATGGCGGACGCGAGGAGCCAGCCCCCGAGGCCTACGATGGCGACGAGCCACCAGGGGATGCGATCCAGTGCCGTCTGCTTAATTCGGGGTCTGCGCATAAGATGGTCCTTTTACCTGCATTGGTCCCTCGCAGGGCAATTCGATGAAAAAGACGGTATTGCCCGGTTCGCTTTCGCACCATATCCTGCCGCCATGAACTTCCGTTATATGTTTGCAGATCGACAGGCCAAGGCCGGCATGTCCGTTTCCGCTTTTTTCGCTCAGGAAGGGCGTGAAAAGACTGGCGATCTTGGCAGGCGGGATGCCGGGGCCGCTGTCCCGTACCTGCAGGAGGGCGCTATTGTCGGCCTGCTTCCGAAGTCGGACTACGATGGAACCACAGCGTCCCGCTACATCGAGCGCATTCATGAGGAGATTGATCAGAACTTGTTTGATTCTGGCGGGATCTATACGCAGCATCACCGGTTCGCTGGGTATATCGGCTTCCAGGCTGATGCCGAGACGTTCCGCTTCGTATTCAAGCAGGACAAGCGAATCCTTGATGACCGCGTTGATGTCATGCGGGCTCAATGCCGACGAATCGACGCTCGAAAAGGACAGGAGATTAAGCATGCTTCCATGAATTCGCTTTATCTCATTTCGGATGATTTCGAGCCTTTCACGCGCATACTCGTCGTTCGTCTTCATGAGCAGGAGTTCCACATAGTTGGAGATGATGCCGAGAGGATTGTTCACTTCGTGAACTATGCCCGTCGCCAACTGGGCGATGGACGAAGTTCGGTCTAGGCTTGCTAGATAGTCCCGTGTCGCCCGTTCTTCCGTTACGTCCTGAAGTACGAGGATGGTTCCAAATAGCTGTTTTAGACTGTCGTGGAAGGGTAGGTCATCACATTGACGAATCTGCCGTTCGCCGTCGGCCACTGTTTCCATTTCGCCGGCACTCCCGATCTTATGGAATCCATGATCAGCGCCAGTCGTTTATCGCCGAAACCATTCCGCAGCGCCAAGGCGGTCAGGGGAATAGCCGCCGCAGGTTCTCCCGCCTGTGACGCGGGAATCAGCGTTTTTGGGTCCGTGCAGATAATGTCGCAGGCCGATTGATTCGAGAGGTATATTTCGCCTTCCCCGTCGAAAAAGACCGTTCCCAAGGGGAGATTGGAGACAATTTCCTCATTGTACTTTTTGTATTTCAGCAGGCGGATATTCTTGCTGAACAGTTCTTCCCTCGACTCGTTGAAAGAATAGGCGAGATCGACAATGTCCTCTCGGTCAAGGCTTCTGGCCGGTTGGGTTTCGACGATTCTTCCCGCTTTTATAATCGATATGATATCAGCGATCCTCAGCACCTCGTCGACGTTGGAAGCCGCATAAAGAACTGCCTCATTACCGCTCCGTCTTTCCGCTAAAACGGAATAGAGCACCTGCATTTCGTCGGCGGTAAAGCGACCCGAAGGCTCATCCAGAATAAGAATTCTCGGATTAAAGGCCAAAGCTCGCCCTAGCTCGATGACGGTGGATTCTATTCTCGCCAGCCGATGCATGGGTAGACGCAGATCCGGATGAAGGCTCCACTTTTCGCAGAGCGCGAGAATGAAGGCCTCTATTTCATCGCGCATATTGCCCGACGAAAAACCGATGGACATCCTCCCGGCCATGATGTTTTCCCAGGGCAGAAGAGTCGGAATGATGTTCTGCGTTTGATGGAAAACGCCAATACCAGCCTGGGCCATAATCTTTGGATTGCGTTTCACCAGGGGGATGCCATCGATGAGAATCTTGCCTCTATTGAGGATCATCTTTCCTTCGAGGAGGGAGACGATGCACGATTTACCCGCCCTGCGTTCCCCGATGATGGCGTGCACTTCACCGCTCGCCGCCATCAGGCTGAACTCGTCGAGCGCTATCGTCTCCCTGTAGGAAGCCGTGACGCCACGGAGCTCAAGTCCTTGCATCGTCATCCATGCCAAGCTTTTCGAGCTTGTTGTAGAGGGTTCGTCGCGGTATTCCCAACAGCCGAGCGGCCTCCGTCCTGTTTCCCTTTGCCTTGTCGAGCGCTTCAAGAATCATGTTACGCTCCAATACCTGCCGTGCCTCACTCATCGAATTCCGGGATGCATCCGATTCCTTTGATTCATCGAGGCAGGAAGCGACTACGTTTCTGCCTATTCCCATCTTGTACTGTTGCGGAAGATGCCTGGGGCCAAGGTGGCGGCCGTCACAGAAGATGATGGCGCGCTCGATGCAGTTTTTCAGTTCACGGACATTTCCGGGCCAGGGCTGCGCCTCGAGGATGGCTAGGAACTCATCGTCGATGAGGGGTTCTTCCTTCCCGTAGGAACGCGAGAAATCGGCGACGAAACGTTTCGCGAGAACGGGAATGTCCTCGATATGCTCGCGAAGAGGGGGAGTCTGGATGCAGATCACCGAGAGCCGGTAATAAAGGTCTTCCCTGAACATGCCTTTTTCGATGAGCGTGTGCAGGTTCTGGTTGGTCGCCGATATGATCCGGGTATTGGCATTAAGGTCCTTGGTGCCGCCCAACCTGCGGAATTCCCCTCCCTGAAGTATATGAAGGAGTTTCGACTGGAGACGGATGTCCATATCCCCGATTTCATCGAGGAAGACGCTGCCCTGACTGGCGCTTTCGAAAAGCCCCGCTTTTCGTGCAAGAGCGCCCGTGAAGGCTCCTTTTTCGTAGCCGAACAGCTCGCTTTCGAGAAGTGTGTCGGGTATCGCGGCGCAGTTGATTTTCATGAAAGGATGGGCGGAGCGCAGGGACTGGTTATGTATAGCTTCGGCTACCAGTTCCTTTCCCGTGCCGCTTTCGCCCGTGATGATGACGGAGGCTTCCGTGGGGGCGATGCGCTCGATCGATTCCCGCAGTTCGCGAATGACCAGGCTTTCTCCGTAGAGGGCGCCGACAGCATGATTGGGAGTTTCCGGCAGCTGATTGGCGCCTGCCAGTTTGCATTGATTCAGCTGGTCACGCAGCTTCCTGAAATCCAGCGGCTTGGTGAAAAAGTCCATGGCGCCGTATTTCATGGCCAGCACCGCGGTTTCCACGGACGGGTAACCTGTCATCATGAAAATCCTGAGGTTGGGCGATATGTCGCGGAGCTCCTGGATGAGATCTAGGCCGCCGCGACCCGGCATGCGCACGTCCACGATGGCTATGTCGGGATGGCCACCGCTAGTCTGTTCGAGCGCGGAGACGGCGCCGTCCGCCAACATCGTCTGGTAGCCTTCGCTCTGCAGGAGTTCGCCGAGCGAAGCCCTCATGGGCTGCTCGTCGTCGACGATAAGTACCTTCGTTTTCATACCGTGCCGCCAGTGTATACCATTTGGCTCGAAAGGACAAAGGCGAATCGCTCAGCGGGGCTTCTTCTTGGAGTAGGAGTCGATGCCCACGACTACCAGGATGATCAGGCCTTTTATGACATACTGGATGAAGACCGGCACGCCGAGGAGATTGAACGCGTTGGTGACGACGGTAAGGAGAAGGACACCTATCATGGCGCCGAGAACCGTGCCTTCGCCGCCGGAAACCGAGGTGCCGCCGATGACCACCGCCGCGATGGCGTCCATGTCATAATTCTGCCCCGCGAGAGGCGTGGCCGACGAAAGTCGGGATGCGTAGACGACGCCTGAGATGCCCGCCATAAGGCCGCCGATGAGGAAAGTCATGACGTGGTAGAAGTCCACGGAGACTCCGGCAAGCCGCGTCGCTTCTTTGTTGCCGCCGACGGCGCAGCAGTAGCGGCCGAGCTGGGTCTTGGAGAGAATGAATTGAAAAATGACGACAAGCGCGATCATTATGATGACGGGTACGGGAATGCCCCATAGATAACCGGAGCCGATTACCTCGAATGCTGGCTGCTGGCCGTTAATAGGGTAGCCGCCGGTATAGAGATAGACGAGGCCGCGTACGATGGTTGAGGTGCCCAACGTCGCTATCATAGGAACAATGTGAATCTTCGCGGCGAGAATACCATTGAAGAGACCTATCAGCGCGCCGGCGAGGATAGCGATCATGGCGGCCAAGGCCCAGTGCATCGAGCCTTGCAGCCCGAGCGCCAACGCCGCCGACAAAGCAAGCACCGATCCGACGGAGATATCGAATCCTCCACCGATGATGACGAAGGTAGTGCCTATGGCCATGATACCGACGATCGTGCTCTGCCTGAGGATGTTGAGCAGGTTCCTGGAGGAGAGAAAGTTGGGTGTAAGCAGGGAAATCCCCAGCGAGAGCACGAAGAAGCTGATGAGCAGGCCGTAGCGTTTTAAGATTTCTTTGTAGTACTGCCTCTTTTTTTTAGTAGCCTCCATACCGCCCGCTTGGATGGAAGTCGCCGCTTTAGCATCGATATCGTTACCGCTCATTGTTCACCTCGATCATATCTTTTAGTAGTATATCTTCCGATGGTGGAATCGCATAAGAACGCTTGATCTTCCCTTTTTGCATGACCAACACTCTGTCGGAGACCACAAGGAGTTCGGCGGGATCGCCGGAAAGATAGATAATGGATTTCCCTTTCGACGCAAGATCGCGCACCGTCGCGTAGATCTGTTCCTTCGTGGCGACATCGATGCCGCGCGTGGGCTCATCCAGAATAAGAACCTTCGGGGAGGCTAGCAGCCATCGAGCCAAGACACATTTCTGCTGATTGCCGCCGCTCAGGAATTTTACCCGCTGATCCAGGCTGGCGAACTTGATTGAAAGTTGGGCGGCCACGGCTGTCGTGCGGTTTTTTTCTTTTTTTGCGTTGATGCATCCGTACTTGACGATGCTGGGCAGGGACGAAAGGGAAATATTGCTTTGAATGTCCTGTTCGAGGATCAGCCCCTGCGTTTTGCGGTCTTCCGGCGCCATGCCGATCCCATGGTTGACCCCATCGTAAGGGGAACGAAGCTGTATCGGTCTGTTCTCCAGGGTTATGGAACCGCTGTGGCTGACCGACGCGCCGGAGAGCGTTCGCGCCAGTTCCGTCTTGCCCGAACCCACGACGCCGGCGATTCCGAGCACTTCGCCCGCGCGAAGTTCGAATGAAATATCCGAAAATTCGGCGCGTCGACCGAGGTTCTTTACCACCAGTTCTTCTTTTTCGCCATGAGCCCTTACGAAGGGCTTTCGTTCCGCCACTTCCTTGCCGAGCATTAGGGTGACTATTTCCTTGATCGGCAGAAGGGGCGAGATGCGCTCGGCGACTATTTTCCCGTCGCGGATCACCGTCGCGCTGTCGGCGATGCTTTTCACTTCATCCAGGAAATGCGTTATGAAAACGATGCTCATGCCCTCGCGCCTAAGGTCGCCGACAGTCTTGAAAAGGAGCGCGGTTTCCTGCGAGCTGAGCGCGTCGGTGGGCTCATCCATTATGATGATGCTGCAGTTGCGCGATACCGCCTTCATTATTTCGGCCATCTTTTTCTGCGCGGGGCTGAGATCGCGGACCTTCGTCGCGGAGGGAATGTCCAGGTCGAATCGCTCGCAGAGCTTTTCGTACTCCGCCTGCATGAGTTTGTCGTTCAATATTCCCGAACCCTTTGTGGATTCGCGGCCGAGAAATAGGTTTTCGATGATGGTAAGGCTGGGGATGAGGCTCGATTCTTGGTGCACGACGCTGATTCCCGCCCTGTAGGCATGGATGGGTTTGCTGAATTGGACCGGTTTGTCATGAAGGAATATCTGGCCGCTGTCCGCGTGATAGACACCGGAAAGAATCTTCATGAGCGTCGATTTTCCCGCCCCGTTGGCGCCGAGAAAAGCGACGACTTCGCCTTTTCGGAGATTGAAATCGACGTTATCCAGTACCTGGACGCCCAGAAAGCTTTTTGAAATGTTCTTCATGGCGAGAATGACGGGAGGGGCAGCCGCATTTCCGCCCTCTGACCTTCGCGAATTTTCTTGAATATTCATTTAGAGTCCTCGTGATGCGGTGACATCGTATCCATCGAGGCTATAGCCTCGATATGCCGCTTGGGCACGTACAGTATATTCCAGCATACGGCAATGTTTTGGCCCGAGAGGCTTTTAAGGTACGAATCGCGTACGCCATCGTCGATCTGAGTATCGTAGGCTTCGTGCTGGACTAGCTCGATGCCCGCGTAGATTTCTGGTTTGGGGGCCGCGGCGGGATCGATTTCCCGCTTACAGCGGAGCAGTTCCGACGCGGCGATCGAAGCCGGGAAATTTCCTTTTCGGCGCACCACCTCCAGGTATTCACGGCCCATTCCGGAGAGCTTGGAGACGAAGTCCACGGCTTTTGCCGCGTCGATACCCGATTCTTCAAGCCCCTTCATCAAAAGGAAAAATTCCAGTGGCATCCCTGCCGGAGCCCAAGCTTTACAGTAGAGCATCGGCTTCATGAAATCCGCGTGGCGCGACAGCGAACGATAATCCTGGCCGACGAAACCGGCCAGCGCGGGCGCGAAGAGATCCAGGCCGACGCTGAGGCCTTCCGCGTGAGCGGCATCGGCATAACGCGTCACCGCGTTATTGACCATCCATGAGCGGAACTGAAATGCTTTTCTGGCATTCTCGATGAAGTCTTGGGCGCTACCGACGCTCTGAGCCGCGTGCCGGACGAAGAGCGAAGCAAGGTCGGACCATGCTTCGCCGCTCCAGGCGCGATAGGCTTCCTTGCATAGGGGACAGGAACAAGCGCTCATGAATTCGAGGCCGTTGGCGGGGGAGGGGTACCGTATCCGGTCGAGGAAGATGCCCCGCGCGCCGATGGATTTCGCCGCCCGAAGCGCGGAATCTATGCCCTTTTCGTCCTTTCCCAGGGCGCTGGGACAATAGAAGAGGAACTTTTCGTCGCCTTTCCCGATATTCTCCCAGGCGCCGGTGGCGCCGTATCCCGTCCTACCTTGAGCGTCCTGGACATTGGGAAAAGAAGACAGGGCGGCGGGGCGGTCGGCGAAAACCATCACCCATAAAGAGACCCTTGTACCCACTCTGTCACAACGCTCCGTGATCTTCCGAGCCAGATAGCTCGATGACTTGGTTATGGATAGAATCAGTTCCCGGGGAGCGAGGGCATCGAGCACATAGTTTAGACATGCCAGTATGCCGGCTTCGCCGAAATGGGCCAGCTGTTCGGGGCCGACCATCAGCTGCGCTGCGATTTTGCCGCCGTTTCTTGTCAATTTAGGTTCCATTGTTTTCTCTTGAGCGGCGGGAAATCCACCGAAGAGGACTCCCCGCCGGTTGTTGGAGGATGGGATCACATCTCGGGAACGTGTTTGCTCACATTGTTCTTGTCGACGATGACGGGAATGACTTCGATGTAGGAATCGATCTTCTTTCCGGAAAGATATTCGGCGGTTTTCTGGACGGCCAGATAACCCATGTCTATGATGGAAGCATAGGCCGTCATATTGACGCTTCCGGCCTTGATCTCGGCCTGGAGCGCCTTAGAATACTCGAGGGCGGTGATGTATTTCCCCTTGAGTCCGGCTTCCCTGATGGCTTTGGCCGCGGCAACCGCGCCGTCCGTCCATTCGGCGGAGACGAGGTCGAAATCCTGTCCTTTCTGGAGAAAGGCTTCCATAGCCGCGAGCGATCCTTCCTTGGTCCAGCCGGGAATCGCCTGGCTGTAGATGATCTTGTACTTGCTGTTCGCGAGTTCGGCCCTGAAACCGTCGTTTCTCATGCGCTGGGCGCTGGTTCCCGGCTCTCCTTCGATGAGGACGATGTTCGCGGCTCTGTCGCCCAGAAGCTGTTTGGCCATCTTGCCCATCATGGTGCCATAGGAGAGGTCGTTGATGCCGATGAAGGTGACGACGCCGGGATACTGCCCGTTCTTGTCGGAGCCGAGCGTGTTGGTGAACGTAATGAGGGGGATCTTGGCTTCGTTGCACATTTTTACCGCCGGAAGCAGGGCGAGAGGATCGCGGGAGCAGAGCATGATGGCGTCTACGCCCTTGGCCACGAAGTTCTCCACCTGGTTAAGTTGTTTTCCCGCGTCCCATTCGGCGTCGGAATAGGTGAGCTGAAGATTGAACTCGGCGGCTGCCTTGTCCATGCCTTTGCGTTCCACGGCGAAGAACTCGACGGATCCGGGAAGACAGACGGCGACCTGCTTCTTCTTGGCTTGGGCGGAAACACCGGTTATCAGCACCAACGCGCACAGAAGAACGCCAACGATTCGTTTCATGTAGAAACCTCCTTAAGATAATCTGGAAACTCAAGGTAGTAATAGCATATCCCATGCCAAAAATGCGGTATGTACAATAAATCTGGCCATATGCTATTTCCATTCCATGAAATAAATTGTCGATACGGAGTTCTGTAAAAAAGCCTATGCGCGGGATGCTCCGCTAATTTTTACATTCTTTGTTCATTATTTAGCACAGAAAACGTCCTGTCTGTGCCATTACTGGCACAGACGGGATTCTTGGATAGCCGCTGTCTTTAAGGCTTGTACTCGAAGAACCACTTGGTGTTCAGCCTGTCGAGGAAGCCTTCGGTTTTGAGGGCGGCGATGGCCGCGTTGAAAGGGCCGACCAGGTCGGAACCTTTCTTGAAGATGAAGCCGAACTCTTCGGTGCCGAGGGCGCCGCCGACCGATTTCAGCTTGTTGGGATAGGCGCCGATGTAGCCTTTGCTGGAGGCGGCGTCCATGAGCACCATATCGATGTCCCCGGCGATCAGGGCTTGGACCGTGGCGCCGAAGGTTTCGAAAAGCTTGATGCGGGGATTGGCTTCGTCGCCGTCGAGGACGTTGTAGACGGCCACATAGAAGTTCGTGGTGCCCGCCTGGGCTCCGATGAGGAGCTTGGGATTGGCCGCGAAAGCCTTTTCATCCTGGAAGCGGTTTTCGCTGGCGCGCACGAGCATGAACTGCTGGCTCACCATGTAGGGGCTGGAGAAGTCGACCTGGCCCTTTCTTTCGTCCGTTATGGTGATGCCGTCCATGCCCACGTCGAACTGTCCGTCGCGCACGGCCTGGATCATGGTGTCCCAGGAGGTGATCTTCCATTCGATCTTGGCGTTGAGACGCTTGCCGATCTCGTTCACCGCGTCGTATTCCCATCCCATGGCTTTGCCGGTTTTGGCGTCGACGAAATTGAGGGGCAGATAGGCGTTTTCGGTCACGGCGATGATTTTTCTTCCCTTGAGGTCGGGAAGCTTGGCGGTTTGGGCGCCGGCGGCTAAGACCGTTGCGAAGACCATGGCGAATACCATAAGCATGAATGTCATCTTTCGCACGAAGAACCTCCTTGTGTGGTTGAGCGGAACCCTCTGAGCCGCGGGAAAGGCCTCAGGATAGGGCTTTCGATCATTTTTTTATCGATAGGGCATTGTGTCGCCTCACTTCATGTCCTGTCAAGAATCCGGAACGGCGGAATCCGTATTGACAGGGATGGGACCTGGTGATATCTTACGATTAAACGATTGCTTAATTGAGCAATCGTTTATGTGAATAGATCTATGGAGTCCGTATGAATGAAGATATTTGCAGTCAGTTCGGCATTTCCTGTCAGGACAAGGCGCCAGGGCTGAGGGATTCCCTCCTCGACGTGGCGGGGCTTTCCGAGCTTTTCAAGTCCATGGCTGACGAGTCGAGGATAAAGATTCTCTACCTGCTGTCGCAGCAGGAACTTTGCGTCTGCGATCTGGCCTTCCTTCTAGAGACCAATCTGCCGGCCATTTCCCATCATCTGAGGTTTCTGAGAAGTCTTAACCTCGTGCGTTCGCGCCGGGACGGAAAGCAGGTGTTCTACACCCTCTCCGACAGCCATGTTCTGGAGCTGCTGCAGATCGCCAGAAACCACTACATCGAGAAGCTTTAACGAGGCGGAAAATGACGAAGTACTACATGAAAGGTCTCGATTGCGCCAACTGCGCGAATAAAATCGAGAATGAGCTGAGGAAGAACAAGGGTTTCGAATTCGCCACCGTCAATTTCGCCACCAAGACCTTGGCCCTCGACGCCGATTCGGAGGAGCTGGCCAAGAATATAATCGGGAATATCGAGCCATCCGTCGAGCTTCTGCGCGCCGATTCGGGCGCCCCGAAGGAAGAGGAATCCCTCGGAACCTGGTCCATCGTGCGGATCATCGCGTCGGCCGTCCTTCTTCTAGTGGGCATTCTCTTCGGAAGGCAGCTGCGCGCGACGGCGGGCGATTTCGCCGAATATATCGTTCTCGTTCCGGCATATATCCTCGTGGGTTATCCGGTGCTGAAAAGCGCCTGGATGGACCTGCTGCGCGGCAGGATTTTCAACGAGATGTTTCTCATGGCCATAGCCACCGTGGGAGCCTTCGCCATCGGGCAGCTGCCCGAAGCGGTGGGGGTCATGCTTTTTTATTCCGTCGGCGAGTACCTGCAGGAAAGGGCCGTGGCGAGGTCGCGAAGTTCCATTTCGCGCCTCATGAATCTCCGCCCCGAGTTCGCCCGCATCGTCACCGCCGGACAGGGAAGGATCGTCGATCCCGAACAGGTGATCGTGGGCGATGTCGTCGAGGTGAGGCCCGGCGAGAGGGTTCCGCTGGACGGAACCATCGTCGAGGGCGAATCCTTCGTGGACACTTCGTCGCTCACCGGCGAAGCCGTGCCCCGGTCCGTGGGCATCGGGGAAGCGGTCAAGGCGGGGTATGTCAACGATACGGGGCGGATTCTCGTGGAGGTGACCGCTCCCTTCGGCCAATCCTCGGCGGCGCGCATACTCGATCTCGTGGAAAACGCGGCGACGCACAAGGCGCCGACCGAAAAGTTCATCACGAAGGTAGCGGCCTACTATACGCCCTTCGTCGTCATTTCGGCCGCCCTCATCGCCTTCATCCCTCCCCTCCTTATCCCCGGCGCCACGCTCTCCGACTGGCTCTATCGCGCCCTCGTCCTCCTCGTCATTTCCTGCCCCTGCGCCCTCGTCATATCCATTCCCTTGGGCTATTTCGGCGGCGTGGGCAGCGCCTCCCGCCATAAGATCCTCGTCAAGGGCGCGAATAGCCTCGACGCTCTCCTCAAGGTGGACACGGTCGTCTTCGACAAGACGGGCACGCTCACGAAGGGCGTCTTCGAGGTGGTGAAGGTGGACGCGGCCCACGAATTCAGCGCCGAGCAGGTGCTGCGCTACGCGGCGGCGGCCGAGCGTTATTCGCCGCACCCCATAGCCAGGGCGATTCGGAAGGCGAGTCTGGACTGCGAAGCCGATGAAGTTGGCGAGGTGAGGGAAGTGAAGGGCCGCGGAGTGTCGGCCATCGTCGCCGGCAGGAGCGTGCTCGCGGGCAATGAAAGCTTCCTGAAAAACGAGGGCATCGCGATCGAGGCAGGAATGGCAAGGGCGGGAACCTTGGTTCATGTGGCCGTCGACGGAACCTACGCCGGCCAGATTCTCGTCGCCGACGTACTCAAGGATGAAGCGGCCTCCATCGTGGGCCAACTCAAATCCCTCGGAGTCCGCCGCGTCGTCATGCTCACCGGAGACAGGGAATCGGCGGCGGAGGAGACCGCGGCCGCGGTAGGCGTCGACGAATACTTCGCCGGACTTCTGCCTGAAGACAAGGTCGCGCGGCTGGAAGCCTTGAAGGCATCGGCCCCCGCCGGGAAAAAAGTCGTCTTTGTCGGGGATGGCATGAACGACGCACCTGTCCTCATGAGGGCGGACCTCGGGATAGCGATGGGCGGCCTCGGCTCCGACGCGGCCATCGAGGCTTCCGATATCGTGATCATGGACGATGAGATCGGGCGGATTCCCCTCGCCATGAGGATCGCCGTCTTCACGAGGCGCATTGTCATGCAGAACGTGGTCTTCTCCCTCGGCGTGAAGGCGGCCTTCCTCCTCCTCGGCGCGGCGGGGGAGGCGAACATGTGGGAAGCGGTGATCGCCGATGTCGGCGTGGCCCTTCTGGCCACCCTCAATTCGATTCGGGCGGCGAAGTTCGATAGTCCCCGATCGCCTCGATGAAGGCGTCGGCGTATTCCTTAAGCTTGGCCTCGCCGACGCCGTAGATGCCGGCGAAGGCTTCCCTGTCCCGGGGCTTTTTCGACGCCATGTCCTTGAGCGCCTTGTCGCTGAAAACGAGGTAGGCGGGCACCGACTTCTCCCGGGCGATTTTCGCCCGGAGCAGCCGCAGCGCGTCGAAAAGTCCCTCGTCGACGTTTTCCCAGTCCTCGGCCCTCCGGGAACGCCGCTTTTTCTCTATCTCCTTTTTCTTTTCCCTCGTGACCGGTTTCGCGAGGCGGGGCGTCGCCAGCCCTTTGAGAAGCGACATTCCTTCCCCGGTGATCGCGAGGGTGCCATAGTCGCCCTCCCTTCTCAGGAAGCCCTGGCCCACGAGCTGTTCGATCATGAAGCGTATGAAAACTTTCGTCTCGGATTCCATCAAGCCGAAGGTGGAGAGTTTTTCGTGCCGCCACTTCAGCACCGCTTCCGTCGCGTTGCCCTTGAGGATGTCGGCGACATGGTCGGCGCCGAAACTCTGCCGCACCCTCGCTACGCAGGAAAGCACTTTCTGGCCAATAAGCAGGGGTTCTTCCGCCATATCCACTTCGCCGAGGCAGAAATCACAGGCGCCGCAATTCTCGGGAGCGTAGGTCTGGCCGAAGTACTGGGCGAGGGATCTGTGCCGGCACTGCGGCCGCGTGCAGAAATCGTAGAGTTCGCCCAACTTCCTCAGCATGACCTCGCTCTCGGAAGAATCGGAGAGAAGGCTCTTCCATATCCCGTAGTCGGAGCCCGAGTAGAAGAAGTAGCAGTCGGAAGGAAGGCCGTCCCTGCCGGCGCGGCCGGTCTCCTGCTGGAAATGCTCGATGGATTTGGGCATGGCGCAGTGGATGACATAGCGTATGTTGGAGCGGTCGACGCCCATGCCGAAGGCTATCGTCGCCACGATGATATCGACCTCTTCGCGGAGAAATTCCTCCTGATTCTTTTTCCGCGTCGCGTCGTCGAGGCCAGCGTGATAGGGCAGGTTTTTGCATCCAAGAGCGTTGAGCGATTTTGAAATCTCGTCGACGTCCTTTCTTTTGAGACAGTAGATGATGCCCGGCTGTCCTTTGTGCTTTTCGATGACCTCGCTTATCTGCTTGATAAGGCTGCTCTGCCTCTGGATCACCCTATAGGTGAGATTGGGCCGATCGATGTCGCCGACGACGATGCGCGGCGCGCGAAGGCCTAATTCCTTTACGATGTCGTCCCGCACGGTTTCGGTGGCTGTGGCCGTGAAGGCGTGTATGGGTATGTTTTCGAATTCCTTTTTGAGAAGGCCGAGCTGCCTGTATTCCTGTCTGAAGTCGTGACCCCAGTGGCTTATGCAGTGCGCCTCGTCCACCACGAAATAGGCGATCCTGGCGGATTTGAGCGCACAGAGCATATGCTCCATCAAAAGACGTTCCGGCGAAAGGTAGAGAAGCTTGAGGGCGCCGGCGGCGAGGCGCTCCATGATCGACCGCTGCTCCCGCGACGGAAGGCTTGAATTGAGACACTCCGCCGCGATCCCCAGGTCCTTGAGATCGTCCACCTGGTCTTTCATGAGCGAGATGAGGGGCGAGATCACGATGGCTATCCCGTCGGAGAGCAGGGCGGGTAGCTGGAAACAGAGCGACTTGCCCCCGCCTGTGGGCAGGATCGTGAGCGTGTCGGCGCCTTCCAGTATCGAGAGAATATTCTCTTCCTGATACGGCCTGAACTCCGTGTAGCCCCAGTATTTCTTGAGCGTCCGTAAAATCTCGGTCTTATTTATGTTCTCGGAAACCGGCAATCCTTGTTACTCCATGGCTCGCGTCGCGAGCTTCTCCCTGAGATCCTCGATATCCTTGGGTATGAAACGCCCGGCGAATATGAAGAAGGCGAAGCATATCACCCATGACACCGTGCAGATAAGGAGTATGGCGTTGCCGAGGCTGCTCTTGTCCGCGATGATGCCCGCCATGAGGGGGGCCATGGCCGAACCTCCGAACTCCACGAAATTCTGCGCCGCGTTAGTCGTAGCCCTGATCTCCGGCTCCGTGACATCGTAGAAGGAGGAAAGGACGTTGGGCGATGCCCATGGCATGAAGAAAGCCGTGGCGGCGAGGAGGATGCCGAAGGCGAGTTTGTCGGCCACGGGCGTCTTCATCGCCAGCCACAGGAGCACGCAGCCGATGGCCACCCCCGCTGCGCCCACGATGACACGGCCTTTCAGCGTCTTCTTGAAAAGCTGGTCGCCCAGCATTCCCCCGATAGGATAGCCGGCGGCCATGATGAGAACGGCGGGCACCATGGTGAGCAGGGTCTGTGTCTCGTTGTAGCCTCGTTCGGCGCCGAGATAGTCGAATATCCAGTAGGTGATGACGTTCCAGGGAAAAACGCCGATAAAGCCCTGGAGGAAGAGTATGACGAGGCTCTTCTTCCTGAAGAGTCCGCCCACCGTCTTCCAGCTGAACTTGAAGCGCTCAAGGTGTTCGGCCCCGGCGAGTTCGGGCTCGGCGGCGCCGCGTGGTCTGTCCTTGACGAAGAGGAATATTATGACGGAAAGGATGATGCCGAGGCCGCCGGTGAGGAAGAACACGTTCCTCCAGCCGAAGGCGGCGCCGAAGGCGAGGGCGAGGATCATTCCGAGCAAGTAGCCCAGGGGCTGGGCCACCTGGAGAAAACCGTAGATCCTGCCGCGTTTCTTGGGCGGATAGTAATCGGAGATGAGACTGTAGAGGCCGGGATAGCTTGAATCGTCGATGCCCGTGCCCGCCCTCGTAATGAGAAAGAGGGGATAGGTGGGCACGACGGCATTGAGCCAGGTGGTCGCTCCCCAGAGGAGGGAGGCGAGGGCGAGGAGCTTCGGCCTGGAAAACCGGTCGTAGAGCCAGCCCCAGAGCGGATAGCAGATGGCCCCGACGATGAGAGCTCCGGTGCTGACCGCCCCCATCTGGGTGCGGGTGATCCGGAAGGTTTCCATGATCTGCGTCGTCAAGGGACCGATGAGCAGCTTGTCGGCCTGGTGGAGCAGCATGAATCCGAACATGATCCAGAACGCCGATTTCGCCCCGCTCGCGGTTTTCCGCTTTTCGATTGTTCCGCTCATCGCGCTTTCTCCTTATAGCCTTTTCAGCGTTATTTCACATTCGACGACCCCGGGTTCCGGCATGATATCCAGCCAGGAGGGACCGCCCGAATCCTGCGGCAGCCGCCTGGCGACGACGCAGCCCGACGATTCCAGGGAAAAACCCGCGGGATACTGAACATCAGGCACGAAAATCTCGGTGGGCGCAAGGATCGCCTGGTCCGGTTCGTAGCGCAGATGGAAGGTTCCGGAGCGCATCTCGAAGGACATCTCCGCGATTCTACCCGCGGTCGCGTAGGCGTAGGGTCTGACGAAACCGCGAAGTCCCCTGCCGCCCGAATCCTCGGCGCAGAATACCGACAGATCCTCGCCGTTCCAGCCGTCGCCCCATTCGTGCGTGTTGTTGGCCGTGTAGTTCCAGAGCGTCGCGTTGAGAAGATTGGCGTCGAGGGCGTCGTAATAGGCCGAGAGGGCCTTTTCCTGAAGACGGAAATCGCCCGTGCGGTAAGCCTTCCGCCCGTTCATATCGAAGGGAAGACCGAATTCCCCGACAAGGCTCGGCGCCCCTCCCATCCGCTCGCGGGAATGCGCCGCTATCCTGGCGAGGGCTTGCCTGAAATAATCGCGCACGGCTCTTGGCCCTATGACAGCCCTGGCCTGTTCGGCATCGAAGGCGAGGAAGCCGGTCCACAGCTTGAAGGTCAGGGTGAAGGCGTCATACCAGTGCGTCGAGTTGACGATATCCTTGGGATCGGCTTCGCTCCAGGAGGGCGCGGCTTCATGGGCGTCTCCCTCGACGAAGATGGCGAAACGGGAGCAGGCTCGCGAAGCGCCGCGGATTTCGGCCGCTAACTTGGCCACGAATGGCTTGAGGTAGCGCTCGTTGAAGCTTCCTTTTGTCGCCGTGAAGCGCGCGGGATCCTTGAGGACCGGAGTTCCTCCCTCGATGTCCCAGAGGCCGGTCCGCCGCCACAGGCAGATTTCGTTTTTCTTCCAGGCGCGCAGGCCGGGGCTGCCCAGTTGTTCCCGCCCGATGACCTTCAGCCCGAGCCCCCGTACGCCGATCCGGTCCACGTCGACGGGAAGGCCTTCGCCCGCGAGCATGGTTTCCCAGGGCGTCGGGGAGAGGCCGGGCATCATGAAGCCCGGTCGCCTGACGCGCGCGTCGTCGATGCCGATGAATCCGGCGCCCGGTTCGTTCAGGCTGTCGATGCCGACCACATTGGGATATTTCGCGAGCCTGAGCGCGATCTCGCGCATGGCGCCGATATAGTGTTCCTGGAGGAATCGCTGGGCGGGCCTTCCTTCGATCTCGATGCCCGGGGCGAAATCGTCGCCGCCGAAAAAGAGGGTGAACATCGTGGCGCATGCCAGGCGCAGATGGTTGGAGTACCACTGCATGCGAGGGTAATCCTTCCCCATTTCCTGGTGGAGGAGGGCGGCTCCCGAAACCTGGAAATTGCGTGTCTCGAAGCCGCAGGCTTCGAGAGTCCAAAGAGGCGCCCCGTCGCCTCCCGACCACCTGCTCCAGACATCCTGATGGGGGTCGATGAAGAGGGAGACGTCATGCCTGGCGGCGCTTTCGACGATCGTTTCCAGGTAATCGAGATAGGCGGTATCGTAGATTCCGGGTCCGGCGTGCTCCACCGCCTCCCAGGTCACCAGAAAACGTTCGAAACGCTGTCCCCAGGCCGCGAGGCGGGCAAAGTGCTCGTCGCTCTCGGCGGCGGGGAAAGGCCTGCCGACGAAGGAAACCGCCGCGCCGTCGTAGAAACCTTCGATGAGGTGGGTCCTCCCGTCGGGCGAAAATGGCAGCTTGCTGCTGCCCCCGAGGTTGACGCCGCGCAGTATCAGGCCGCGTCCCGAATCGTCGACGAAACGGTTTCCGCTGATTTTCATGATCGCTCCCGCCCTATTGTTGCGCGTTCTTGTCCGTTTTGCAATTGAAAATCTCCCGACTCGAGCCGTCGCGTGAACGATGTCCATCGGTAAAATCGCTTTGATTCGGGGCGGAATAATCGTATTTTATGATATCGGCCATGGCCGGCCTAAGGACGCATATGATCAAACACAAGGACCTTTCCATCGTAATCTCGGGCGAGGCGGGACAAGGAATTCAGTCCATCGAATCCATGATCACCACATTCGCCAAAAAAGCTTTCTTCCATGTATTCGCAACGAAGGAATACATGTCCAGGGTGCGGGGAGGGTGCAACAGCACCAGCATACGCATATCGCCGACGAGCGTCATGGCGGGCATCGACCGGATCGACATTCTCGTGCCGCTGACGCCGGAAGCCATTCCCCACCTGAAGGACAGGATCGGCGATTCCACCATCATTCTCGGAGAGAAAAGCCTGATAGGCGACGAGCGCATGATCGACCTTCCCTTTTCCGCCATCGCCGTGGAGGCGGGCGGCGCTATCTATTCGAATACCGTCGCGGTCGGCGCCCTCTGCGCGCTGCTGAAGATAGACCGCTCGGCATGCGAGCCGGGCATAAGGGAGTTTTTCGCGCAGAAAAGCGGCGATATACAGGCGGCGAACGTCGACGCGTTCAACCGCGGCTATGAGCGCGGCGTTTCCCTGCGGCAGGACATCGCCATCGATATAGCCGCCGACCCTGACGTGGCCGGAAAAATAATGCTGACCGGCGCGGACGCGGTAGCTCTGGGCGCGATTGCCGGCGGCTGCAACTACGTCTGCGCCTATCCTATGTCCCCCGGCACGACGGTGTTCACGGCCATGGCCGAATATTCGAAGCGCTTCGACATCATCGTCGAGCAAGTCGAGGACGAGATCGGCGTCGCGAACATGGCTCTGGGGGCCTGGTACGCCGGCGCCCGCGCCCTGGTTTCCACGTCGGGCGGCGGCTTCGCCCTCATGAGCGAGGCGGTGAGCCTGTCGGGCGGCATAGAGACGCCCCTTGTCGTCCATATCGGCCAGAGACCGGGACCCGCGACGGGACTCCCCACCCGCACCGAGCAGGGCGATCTCAATCTCGCTATCCACGCGGGACACGGGGATTTCCTGAAAGTCCTGCTCGCCCCCGGGGATCTCGAGGAAGGCTTCGAACTGAGCCGCGCGGCATTCGATATCGCCGACCGCTACCAATCGCCCGTTTTCATAGTGACCGATCAGTATTTCGTCGACTCGTACTACGCGACGCGGGCATTCGAAGTTCCCGAGGCGCCGCTCGAGAATAAGGTGGTGGCGACTGCCGCCGATTATCGGCGCTACGCGCTCGGTTCCCCGGACGGCATTTCCCCCCGCGGAATTCCCGGCATGGGCGAGGGAATCGTCTGCGTCGACAGTGACGAGCACGACGAAGGCGGCTACATCACGGAGAACAGGGAAATGCGCGTAGCCATGGTCGCCAAGCGCCTCGCCAAGATCAAGGCCGTCAAAAAGGACGCCATCCAGCCGATACTTTACGGCGATGCCCGCTACAGCACGCTTCTCGTGGGCTGGGGCTCGGTGAAAATGCCGGTAATAGAGGCGTTGGCCGCGATCGATCGGCCTGGAATCGCCTATCTTCATTTCCCTTGGGTGTACCCATTGCCCGAAAGCGCGGCCGGCTATATGGCGGCAGCCTCCACCCGCGTCGCGGTGGAAGGCAACGCCACGGGACAGTTCGCCGACCTCGTGGAATTCGAGACGGGCTTGCGCTTTGACCACAGAATCCTGAAGAGCGACGGTTACCAATACACCGTCGAAGAACTAGCGGACAAGATCTCCGCGCTGCTGTAAGACCGGAGGATCGGAATGACCGAAAATGTTTTTGACTTCAACAGGAAGATCGATATCGCCTGGTGCCCCGGCTGCGGGGATTTCGCTATCAGGAAGGCTCTCCTCTCGGCGCTCCAGGAGCTCGGGCTGGAGAGGAAAAATCTTGTGATGGTGTCGGGCATCGGCCAGGCGGCCAAAATGCCCCAGTACGTAAATTCCAGCTTTTTCAACGGGCTCCATGGCCGCGCCCTTCCGGTGGCCACGGCGATAAAGGCTGTGGCGCCCAACCTCACCGTGATAGCCGAAGGCGGCGACGGGGACATGTACGGGGAGGGCGGCAACCATTTCCTGCACGCGGCCAGGCGCAATCCCGACCTGACGCTTTTCGTCCACGAAAATATGGTGTATGGCCTCACCAAGGGCCAGGCGGCGCCTACGAGCCGCCTGGGCATGCGTACGCCCGTCCAGGTATCGGGCGTCATCAGCGAACCGCTCAATCCGGTCGCCCTCGCGATCGCCATGAATGTGGGCTTCGTGGCGAGAACCCTCAGCGGGGATATAGAAGGCACCAAGGAGATAATGAAAAGAGCCATCCTCCACAAGGGTTTCGCCCTGGTGGATATTTTCCAGCCCTGCGTTTCATTCAACAAGGGGAATGGTTTCCAATGGTTCAAGGACAATACCTACAAGCTCGAATCCGAGTATAAAGCCGACGATCGCGCCCTCGCTTTCGCCCGCGCCCTCGAGGAAACGCCTTTTCCGCTCGGCGTGCTATATGAGAGCGACCAACGTCGACCATTCGAAGAGCTCTTGTTCCCCTATCGGGAGGACAAGAGCCCGCTGCGGGAAAGGAAACCGGATATGGAGCTTCTGCGGACCGTGATTCGGGAAAAAGCATGAGTCGTTTCTTGATGGCTTGACCGGGCGGCGGCCGCGGCCGCCAGACCCAAAGGAGGAAAGAATGAATCAGGACTTTAAAGCGATTCGTTTCCATGAATATGGCGGATCGGAAAATCTCGTTCTCGACACGGTAACCCCGGCGCCGCTCGGGGCGGACGAGGTGCTGGTGGAAGTCTATTTCGCAGGCGTCAATCCCATCGACTGCAAAATTCGCGCCGGCTACCTGAAGGAATTCATGCCGGTGCCGCTTCCTTTCACTCCAGGCGTCGATTTTTCCGGCGTCGTCGCCGATGTCGGTTCGGCGGTGAAGGACGTAAGGATAGGTCAGGCAGTGTTCGGCATCGGAAAGGGAACTTATGCCCAGTACGCCGTGGCGAAAGCGGCGGACATCGTTCCGAAGCCGGACAACGTAAGTTTCGAGATGGCTGCTGCCGTGCCGTTGGGCGCTCTAACCGGCTGGCAGGCGGTGGCCGATTCGGGAGCCGCCAAGGGTCAGTCGATCGTGGTTCAGGGGGCGGCCGGCGGCGTCGGACTTTTTGCCGTGCAGTTCGCCGCGCTGAAGGGCGCCAAGGTGACTGGCATCGCTTCGGAGAAAAACCTGACCTTTGTGAAGACCCTCGGGGCCCAAAAGGCCGTGGCCTACGACGAAGGCGCGACGGAAGCGGAAATCCATGACGCCGATGTGGTCATCGATCTGGCTGGCGGGAAAGCCCTCGAAAAGGCATATGGGTTTTTGAGGAAGGGCGGAACGCTCGTGACCGTCGCCGGTCAGGTCTCGGAGGAAAAGGCGAAAGCGTTGGGTATCAAGGCCTTGAATTCCGGAAGAGGGCCGACCTCCCATCTGAAAGAGATCGCCGAGCTGCTGGCCAAAGGCAAGATCCGCGCCGAGTCGGGGAGCATCTTCGAACTGGCGAAGGCGAAGGAAGCGCAGGATATGTGCCAGACGAGCCACGCCAGAGGTCGCATTCTTCTTAAAGTTAAGTGAGGGAGGCTGGGATCTGATGGCCGCTCCCTATTGGTTTTTGCGCGCGTCGATCAGGCGGAGGAAATCGTCGGGAGCCGGGCTTTCGAACGAGATCACTTCCCTCGTGAATGGCTGTTCCAGAACGAGCAGGTGGGCGTGAAGACATAGCCTTCCCAGGGGATCGCTCCGGGCGCCATATCTAGGGTCGCCGGCGACGGGATGGCCGGCCTCGGAAAGCTGGGCGCGGATCTGGTGTTTCCTGCCTGTTTCCAGGCTCAGCGACACGAGCGAATAGCGCTGGCCCGCGGCCAGTACCTTCCAGTTCGTGATAGATCTCAGGGCGCCTGGGCTGCCAGGCTGCGCCCCATAGACCTGGCCGGCGCGGTTTTCCACGAGCCAGGTATCGAAAACGCCGCTCTCGTCTTCCATTCTGCCCTCGATGACGGCCGTGTAGCCGCGCTCTTTCACGAGCTCATTCCAGTTGTCCATGAGTTTTTTCTTGGCCATGGCGTGCTTGGCGAACACCATCACGCCCGAGGTGTCCCTGTCCAGCCTATGGACGACGGCTGCCCGACCGCGCGGATTCCTGCGCTGGATATGGTCGGTGACGATATCGTAGAGGGTCTTGGTCCTCGATCCTTCGGGCGCGATGACGGAAAGCCCTTCCGGCTTTTCGACGACGATGATGTCCTTGTCTTCGAATATAAACTCGATCCTATGTCCGGATCTGCCGGGACCGCGCGGTTTTGCGGCGTCGTGGGGCCTGCCGGCTTCGTTTTGCCTGCCGGCTTCGTTGTACCTGCCCTGAACGCGCGGCTTGCCGGAATCATGTCGTCTCTGCTGCATGGAAGCATTTTACATCGGAAGAGGCCGATGGACTATAGCGCGGGGCCGCGAAGGGCTCCGGTGGTCGCTAAATATGAGGGGCCGCGAAGGGCTCCGGTGGCCGCTTAAAATGCGCGCGCGGGGGGGCGCGGCGGGCCCCCGTTGCCGCGGGGCGGTTTCCCCGCTACCATGGGGCCAAGGAGTCAGACAATGTTGATCCAACGTTCTGAGATGATACAAGAGACGAGAACACATATGCGCGAGGGCAAGGGTTCCTGCACCGTAACCCCGCTGGGCGGAGCCCAGCTCCAGAAACATTGCAGAGTCCTGTCGGAAATCGTCATTCCGGTAGGGGCGAGCATTGGACCTCATCCCCATGTCGCCGAAACCGAGTACTACATAATTCTCGAGGGCAGCGCCCTGGTGGACGACGACGGAAAGCCGATCAACGTGAAGCCTGGCGACGTCGTGATAACGAACGGCGGAGCCACGCATAGCATCGAAGCCACCGGCGACGTCCCGCTCAGGATGATCGCCGTCATCGTCACGGACGCCTGAAACCCTCCGCCCTGTTCCCGAACAGTTCGTACATGCAGATTCCTCCGGCGACGACGACGTTAAGCGAGTCGATGCCGGGGGTCATGGGTATGTAGACTTCGCCGCGGCAGAGATCGATGATGTCGGCGGGGAGGCCGTACCCTTCGTTGCCGACGACGAGGATGAAGGGGCGTTTCGGGGCATATTCGCTCAAGGGAAGGGCGGTCGGCGAGAGCGTGGCGGCGGCCAGATCGAAGCCGCCGCGGGCCAGGGAGGACAATCCGGCCGCGTCGCTGGCGTGGAGCGGGAGGGAAAGGGCGTTGCCCATCGAGGCGCGAAGGGCCTTGCGGTAATAGGGGTCGGCGCAGCCCGGACCCAGGAGCACGCCTGCCGCTCCCAGTCCCGCTGCCGAGCGGATCAGGGCCCCCACGTTCGAGGGATCGGTCACGTTCCAGAGGCAGAGGTATGAGTCCTCAGGCGCCCCTTGACGTCGGGGTTCGCCCTCGTTTCCCGCGAAAGGCTTCAATTCTGGCCTTTTCGCTATGGCGATCGATCCATGGTGGAAATGGAAACCGGCGATTCTGCAGATTTCCTCGTGATCGACCCGCTTTACGGGAAATTTCACTTCATGCGTCGCGAGCCAGTCCTCGTCGCTCCCCTCCGAACGGACGAGGCCAAGAATCTCAATGTCTCCGGCGATCGCCTTCTCGATGACGATGCGTCCCTCGAGGACCATCAGACCCATCCGCGAAACATCCTTGTCCTTGAGGTCCGAAAACAGGCCGAGATCGAATTCCATATCGGCAGTATACAGCAGCCCGGCTAAGTTCCGCGATAGCGAAAAGCCGGGACTATCCGTCGCCTGGGCCCAATTCGCCATGAAAAGCAGTCGCGTCAGCCGAAAAGCGTCTCCATTTCCGCGTGGGCAGCGAAAGCGGCCATCGCGGCGTCGGAAGGTTTGGGCGGATTTTTCGAAGCTTCCTCGACAATAGTCCTGAATACGTGGATATCGCCCGCGCTGTTGACGAAGGATCCATCCAGGCCCCAGGCGAAGCCCAGGGCGGCCGCGATGTCGGCGGGCTCTTTCAGCGGCTCGTACCAAGTGGCGTTTGTATGGGGCCTCTCGCCCCAGGGCTTTCGCAGGAAAGCCTTTATGAGCTGGTAGGCTACCTTTCGCCCGCGGCACTCGCCTACGAGTTCGCCAACGGCCGACGCGTAGTCCGGATTCCGCGACAAAGGCCAATTCCAAGGGAAAAGCACGGAATCGAAATCGAAACGACGGAGGCTGCGCAAATGCATGGCCGGGGCGTTCAGGCCATGGCCCGTCACGCCGAGGAAGCGGACCTTGCCGCTTTCCCTGGCTTCCACGAAAGCCTCGAGGGCACCGCCCTCTCCCATGGCTATCTCCCACTCATCCTCTTCGACGAGGACATGCATCTGCCAGAGATCCACATGGTCGGTGCCCAACCTTGCGAGCGAAGTCTCCAGCTCGGCGAGGGCTTCCTTTTTCGTGCGCATCTGCGTCTTCGTCGCCAGGAAAACCTCGTCGCGGTGAGATTTGAGCCAGGGTCCCATTCTCTCCTCGGCGTCGCCGTAGCTCGCCGCCACATCGAAATGGTTGAGGCCAGCCTCAAGCGCCAGGCCGAGCGTCCTGTCGGCTTCGCCCTGTGTGACGGTGCCCAGCGCCGCCGCGCCGAATATCAGACGGGAGGATTGGTGGCCTGTGCGGCCGAACGCTTGTCGTGGTATCATGGAAGCCTCCTATATCAATCATGGCAGCATGCCGGAGGGAAATGTGCGCGTTCTCGATTTCGGTTCCCTGAATATAGACTATGTTTATAAGGTAGACAATTTTCTCAAGCCCGGCGAGACAAAACCGGCTCAGTCGCTCACGGTTTTCGCGGGAGGCAAGGGACTCAACCAGGCTTTGGCGCTCGCGAGGGCGGGGGTCGATGTGGCCCAGGCGGGCAAAGTGGGCGGCGAGGGCGCCTTCCTCGTCGAAAAACTGAAAGCCGCGGGCGTCGATACGAGCCGCGTCGAGACATCGAACCTCGCGACGGGCCACACGATCATCCAGGTGGACGACGCGGGAAGAAACTGCATCCTTCTGTTCGGCGGCGCCAACCGCGATATAGATGCCGCCTGCATCGAAAGAGCCCTCGTCGGCTTCGGCAAGGGCGACCTTCTTCTTCTCCAGAACGAAATAACGTCCATCGCCTCGATTATGAGGGCGGCGAAGGCCCGCGGCATGACCATCGTCATGAATCCTTCGCCCTACGACAGCAACATAGCGACCTATCCCCTGGAACTGATCGACATTTTCATGCTGAACGAGATCGAGGTGGTGGACCTGGCGGGCGGTGGCGAACCGGAAGCGGCGGCTTGGGCGCTCGGCAAGCGCTTCCCCGGGGCCAGGATCGTCGTGACGCTGGGAGCGGAAGGTTCGCTCTGCATAGAAAAGGGCAATCTCATAAGGCAGAAAGCGTATAAGGTAAAAGCCGTGGACACGACGGCCGCCGGCGACACCTTTACAGGCTATTTCCTCGCCGGCCTCCTCGAGGGCATGGATACGGGCAAGGCCCTCGACCTGGGCGCCAGGGCGGCGTCTATCTGCGTCACACGGATGGGCGCCGCCGACTCCGTGCCACTACGCGCCGAGGTGAAGTGAAGTGAGGCGAGGGCGCCGAACCGAAACCTAGGCGCGGTGTCTTCTCACTTCTTGCTGTCGAACTTGTCGGATTTTTTATCCACCCACTCGCCGGCCGCCACCGCCGCGTCCTCGATCGTCTGTATGATGGCTTTCAGGAGCTTCTCGCCGGCTTTTCCCATGCGGTAAAAGCCCTTGGCGGCGTCGTTCTTGCAGATCTTCGCCGCCTGGGCAATGGCGTTCTTGTACTGCTCGTCGGTCATCTTTTTCACGGCGTCCTTGAGAGGAGCGCCATCCTTCGTGTAACCGAACTTGACCGCATAGTAGGACATGACCATGTCGGCGATGGCCTCTTCCTCGAAATTCAGCTTGTCTCCCACAATTTTCGCGATATCATGGGCTGGATTCCTCGTCTTGAACCAGAGGAAGTCGCTGAAAGCGCCGCTCACCGCCAAGGCGAGCAGAAGGATGAGCGAAACCCTCCGCTTGAACCCCGCGGAAAAGAAAATACGCGCCTTCATTCGGATGCCGCCATCTTCTTCAGCAGCTCGGGCTCGAGCCTGAAGGACGAGCCTCTTCCCTGGCAGAAGTGGTGGACGCGGAGAAGATGAATGGACAGATCGGAAAAGACGAGCATGTCCTCGCCTTCGACACAGGATTCGGGGGACTGATCGGCCGCCCTGACGCTCACGGCATTCTTGTGATAGAGCCCGTCATTATAGGGGCAGGGCAGCATGCCGCGGGCGTCGCCCGTCTGGACGAGGAATTTTCCCAGGGTGATAGGTTCGCCGAGCCCGCGCTCGCCCGCCGCCCTCAGTTTTTCCAGGCCCGACGCCACCATATCGAAATCCAGGCCCAGCCTCGCGAATTCCGCTTCATCCTCGGCGATTATCTCCTCGGGCGGCCTTATGTCGTTTCCGAGAAAACCCTGGATCGTAATGACGCCCGGACGCATCCTTTCAAACGCCTTTATTTCGGCAGGTCTCAATTTCATGGTACATCTCCCTCACGCGAACTTATCAAAGTATATCTTGTCTTCCGTGAGTCCGTTGCGCTTCATCACGTTTATGCACGCGTTTATCATCCCCGGCGAACCGCAGAGATACCCTTCCAGGCCCTTCGCCCTGTCGACGCTCCCCTGGAGATAGCGATCCAGCACGTCGGTGATGAGGCCTACCTCGCCTTTCCAGTTTTCCTCGGGTTTAGGTTCGGACAGGGCGGGAACGAAGTGGAAGCGCGGCCAGCTCGCCGAAAGCGCGGCCATCTCGTCCAGATAGAACATGTCCTTCGTTGTCCTCGCGCCGAAGAAATACCAAATCTCCTTCTCGGGGAAGGCGCCCGTTTCATGCATGTGGTTGAGCATGCTCTTGAAAGGCGCCATGCCCGAACCGCCGGCCACGCAGATCATGGAAGCGGGCGTGTCGTGGATGCGGAATTCGCCGAAAGGTCCGACGACTTCCACCGTGTCGCCTTCCTTGAGGAACTTGTGCACCCAGGTTGTGGCTATGCCGCCGGGCACGAGACGTACGAGGAGTTCCACATGCTTCGTGTCGCTGGGGCGCGATGACATGGAATAGGCGCGTTGGGCGCTCTCCGGCATTTCGCCGTAGGGCGGAACCACAAGCTGAACGTACTGGCCGGCCTGGAATTCGATCGGCTGCCCATCGATGTCGAGAAAAACCTCTTTTATGTCGTAGGTGAGGTCCGCGATGCGCGCTACCCGCGTCCTGAATTTCTTGATGCTGAAAAGTTCCTCGGGCAACTCGATGGCGAGATCCTTGCGGACCTTCACCTGGCAGGCGAGGCGGATATTGTCCTCCATCTCCTTGGGGGACATGTAGGGCATCTCCGTGGGCAGGTGAGGGCCCACGTCGGTGATGATCTTGCATTTGCAGGCGCCGCAGGAACCTCGGCCGCCGCAGGCCGAAGGAATGAAGATGCCTTCGGCGCCGAGGGTCCCGAGGAGGGCGGATCCACCTTTTACCGTCAGCTCTTTTTTCCCGCCATTGATGGAAATCTTTAGCTGGCCGTAATTATTGAGGAATTTGTCCAGGATCGCGATGATCAGCGCCAGGAACGTCGATATTCCGGCGACCGTGAGCGGACCTACGAGAATCGGGCTCATGCTTCGCTCCTCACTGTACGGCTATCATGCCGGAAAAGCCGATGAACGCCATGGCCATGAAGCCGATGGTGATGAGGGTGATGCCCGTGCCCTTCAGGCCCGCGGGGATGGCGTTGTTCTTGTCCAGCTTCATGCGGATGGAGGCGAGGAGCATGATCGACAGCCACCAGCCGGCGCCCGATCCGAAGCCGAAAACGACGGCCTGGACGAAATTGTAATTGCGGATCTGCATGAAGAGGATGACGCCCAGGACGGCGCAGTTGACCGTGATCAGCGGGAGGAAAATGCCGAGGGCCAGGTACAGCGAAGGCGAATACCGGTCGATGAGCATCTCCAGCATCTGCACGACGCCTGCTATCACGATGATGAAAATGATGAAGGAGAGATACTCGATCCCGAGGGGCTTGATGACGAAATACAGCACCGCCCAGCAGATCGCCGAGCATAGTCCAATGACCATGGTGACGGCTATGCCCAGGCCCATCGAACTCTTGAAGTCCTTGGAAATCGAAATGAAGGAGCAGGTCCCCAGAAAGTTGGCGAGGAGGATATTGCTCGTGAGAATGCTCGCGAGGAAAAGCGAAAGTAAACCTACATTGGGTGCGTTCATGTCACTTCGCTCCTTTCTTTTTCGCTTCGGCCTTGGCTTTGTAGGTGTTGGCGGCCCAGAGCGCCATGGCCACGAGGAAGAACGCGGATGGCGCCATCACCATGATGGTCCAGGGCGTAAAGCCTTCGCCCATGAGCTTGATCCCGAAGAAAGAGCCGAAACCGAAGAATTCCCTGATGACGGCGATGCAGACGAGAACCCAGCCATAGCCCAGGCCGTTCGCGATGCCGTCGAGGAAGGAGAGGCCGGGCTTGTTGGCCATCGCGAAGGCTTCCGCGCGGCCCATGAGAATGCAGTTCGTGATGATGAGTCCGACATAGGGACCCAGCTGCTTCGAGATGGCGGGGGCGAATGCCCTGAGGAGAATATCGATGATGATGACGTAGAAGGAATGTATGAGGACCGTGATGATCATCCTCACCTTGCGGGGCATCCAGTCCTTGATGGCGGCGAGCGTGAGGCTGCCCATCGCCGTGGCGAAGGTGACGCCGAACACCATGATGAGCGTGTTGCGCAGATTGTTGGTGACGGCGAGGGTGGAGCAGATGCCCAGAACCTGGACGAAGATGGGAGTGTTCGTCCAGAGGCCGTCCTTCATCACTTTTTTTTGCGCTGTCGTCATAGGCTGCCTCCGATCCGCTTGATCGCGGCGAGAGCCTTCGCCACGAGGATCTGGACGAAGTCCGAGGTCCGGCTCGCTCCCGTTATCGCGTCGGCCTTCGAGTTTTCCTTGTCGGGATCGCCCTTTCCCGAGCCTTGAACGACGGTCACCTTCCCGTCGCTCCCGACTTTTTCGCCCTTGAACTGGTCCGTGAACCAGGCTTCCCCGATGCGGCCGCCCAGTCCGGGCGTTTCCTGCTGGTCGAGCATTTCCAGCCCTCGTATGCGCTCCGCCTTGGGATCGGCGGCCAGAATGGCGGTGATCGGCCCCCAGAGGCCGGGATTCGTGATTTTTACGGCCACGTAGGCGGCGCCGTCGATAGTGGAACTGTAGGCGGCCATGCCCGGCGCGGGTTCGGGGAGTTCCTTCACCTGGCTCGCGTAGGTGCTTTCCACCTCCGCTTTCGAGGTTGCCGGACCGGCCAGGTCAAAAGCCTTGAGGACGGCGTAATGGGACGCGTAGCTCTGGTTGGCCTTCACCTGCGGGAGGGTGATCTGGTTCGCCGCGGCGAGGAGGACGACGAAGGCCGAACAGACGACGAAGGTGAATACGATGACATAGCCGATGGATTCTTTCTTGAACTTCATGCGGCGCTCCCCTTTTTCTCCGCGACGGCCGGCTTTTTCATCGAATCGACGGCGATGTCGATGAGGCTCGCGAAGGTATTGCCGAAGAGGATGGCAAAACTCGTGCCTTCCGGGAAGGCGGAGAAGGTGCGGACGACAACGACGGTGATGCCGATCAGTGCGCCGTAGACGTAATGGGAAGGCTGGCGCTTGGGCGCAGAGATGGGATCGGTGGCCATGAAAACGGTGACGAAGAGGAAGGAGCCGGCGAGAAGGCTCTCCATGGGGAGGGCCTGATGGACGCCGCCGTAATAGAGAGCCGCGTTGAGGGCGGCGGCGGCGGCGATCGAAGATAGGATGATGCGCCAGCTGGCCGTCTTGGTGGCGATGAGGTAGATCGCCGCCGCGCCCACGAGGAGCGCCATTCCCTCGCCCATGGCCCCCGGGCGTTGGCCGAGCAGGAGGTTCAGGATGTCGACGCTTTGGCCTGAGCGCATGAGGCCGAGAGGAGTAGCCGAAGCCACGACATCGGCCGCGCCGAAGCCGAATTCCCCAAACGTGGAATAGGAAGCCGAGAGCACGACGGCGAAGGATATATACACGAAGGTTCGTCCCGCTATCGCCGGATTGAAGATATTCTTGCCGAAGCCGCCGTAGACGCTCTTGGCGAGGGCTGTGGCAAAGACGATGCCTACGCCTAGAATCCAGAGCGGCGTCCTGGGCGGAAAGGCTAGGGCATAGAGGGCGCAGGTGATCAGGATGGCTTCGCTTACTTTTCCCGATTTTTTCCGCTCGAAGACCCACTCGGTGCCGATGCCCAGGATAAAGACCACGGCCGCCGAAAGAAGGACTTTATAGCCATACATCCAAATAGAGTAGAGGTAGATCGGCACGAGAGCGTACAGGACTCTGCGCATCATCGGCTGTTTCAGGAACTTCACCATGGCTGAGCTCCTCCTTTACGTAGAGTAGTATAGGCAATCGCCATTTGCAATTTGTAAATCGACCGTAATTTCGATTAATCGACGCGGATTTTCATCTCCGAGCCTAGGGCGGAAGGTTTTTCCGCTTGACCCCCAAACCGTTAGCGGCAAGAATCCCATGGGGAGAGAAAGCATGGAAACCATTCTGTCATTCGATGAGGACGCAAGTCTGGACGGGCTGCGAATAGGACTCGTGGAAGCGAGAGGCATTCGCTGGGCCGCGACGCCGGCCGGCGGGCAATTCCTTGCCGCCATCGCGGAAGCGAAAACGAGAGGGGAGGCCCTCATTACCCCCACCCGCAAATCCGCCGTGCGCGCCATGCTTCGTTACGGCGCCTACAAACCCGCCGGCCGCGGCAAGCCATCGAGCGAGTATCTCCTCCAGGCAGCCCTCGACGACGACTTCCCCGCGGTCAACCCCTTCGTCGACGCGGCCAACATCGTCAGCCTTCTTTCGGGCTATCCCATCAGCATCCTGGACCTGGACAAGTCCGGTTTCCGCCTCCTCCTGCGAAGGGGAAGGACAGGCGAGAACTACGTCTTCAATGCCGGCGGCCAGACCATCGAACTCGCCGACCTCCTCTGCGTCTGCAGGCAGGAGGGCGAAGGCTTCTTCCCTACCGCCAACCCGGTCAGGGATTCCATGGCCACGAAAATCTTCCCCGGCGCCCAAGCCGTCGCCGCCGTACTATACGCGCCCGCCGGAGCCGAAGGCCGGGACCTCGAATCGGCCTGCGCGAAACTCGCGGCCTATCTCGGGGAATCGGCCGAAAGCGCGGAATGGAGCGTAGTGGAAGCCGAACGCTAGACCTTCGGGGCTTTCCTCGATACCATTCGCCCCAATGGAAATGATGGATTCGAGCGACGAAAACCTCAGGAGGGCGGGAGCGGCCATAGCGGCGGGCAAGCTTGTCGTTATCCCCACCGAGACCGTCTACGGCCTTGGCGCCGACGCCTTCAACCCGGACGCCGTCGCGCGGGTTTTCGAAGCCAAGAGACGCCCCGCCTTCGATCCGCTCATCATCCATATATCCAAACTCGACGATATCGAACGCATCGCGACCTCCTTTCCGCCCAAGGCCCGGCTTCTGGCCGAAGCGCTCTGGCCCGGCCCCCTCACCATGATTTTACCCAAACGCCCCGAGGTACCCGATATCGTCACTTCCGGCCTGGACACGGCGGCCGTGCGCTTCCCGGTCCATCCCGTCGCGCGGAAAATCATCGAATATTCCGGCACCGTGGTGGCGGCGCCCAGCGCCAATCCCTTCGGTTACATATCGCCCACGACCGCGCAGCACGTGGCCAAAACCCTCGGCGATCGCGTGGATTTCATTGTTGATGGAGGACCTTGCGCCGTGGGCGTCGAATCGACCGTCATCGACATGACCCGCGATATCCCGGCCGTACTGCGGCCCGGCGGCATGCCTCTGGAGCGAATCCGCGACATCATCGGCGAAGTGCTGATTCCCGGAAAGAAAGGCGGACCCATAGCCAGTCCTGGCCAGCTAAAGAGCCATTACGCGCCTCACGCGACCCTCTACCTGCACCCGTGGAATTCCCTGCCCTACGCGCTTCGACAGACCTCGCCCGACGCCGTCGCGGCCGATCCGTCCGCCGCACCTGAGGTGGCCCTCAGCGCCGCTCCCATGGCCGCCATCGTCTTCGACGCGTCCCGCGCCTCCATCCTGGCGGAATCGGGACTTTTCAGGCGAATCGGCGTGCTTTCCGAGCGCGGTGACATGAGAGAAGCCGCTTCGCGGCTTTTCGCCCTTCTTCACGAACTCGACGCCGCAGGCTTCGAGATTATCCACGCGGAACGCGTTCCCGAGGAAGGTTTAGGGCGAGCTATCAATGATCGGCTATATCGCGCATCGAAAAAGTAGAGTATTCTTCTCACGATGGACGATTTATATTTAAAATCCTTGTGATCAGGTAAAGCACTTTTCGGGACTGACATAGGAAATTACATGGATGGAATAAGAATTGTCGTCACATCATTGCTTCTCAGCTCATGCATGGCCATCGCCGCCATCTGCGTACTCGCGCTCCGGAAACGATCGACATCGGGCTTGGCCGCGATTTTCCTGGCCCTTTGCGGGCTGAGCGCGGCGGTATACGACTTCGGCTACGCGATGGAAATTCGCGCGACGACGCTGCCCAGCGTCCTTTTCTGGGTTCGTTTCCAGCATTGGGGCATCCAGTCGATCCCCATGCTCTGGCTCCTGTTCACGCTTTGCATCATAGGGAAAAATAAACTCGTCACCCCGCTTTTCTGCGTTTTGATATCCATTTTGCCGCTTGCCGCCCTCGCCGCTTCCCAGACCCTAGGCGGGCTCAACCTGCTTCATCCGAACCCTCATCTGGGGAGCGGAGACATGATCTCCCTCTTCCAGTACGACAGGGGATGGGCCATATATCTTGTGACGGCAGTCCAGAGCATGTACCTCCTGACAAGCGCCATCCTCTTGGTCGGCGTGCTGATCCTTGGCGTTCCGGTGCCTCGCCCGCAGACACTCATCTACCTGGCGGGCTTCCTTCTGCCATGGTTTAACGGCCTCGCCTACAATATGGGGCTGATTCCCTATAATCTGGATTCCACGCCCCTGGTCTTGAGCATAAGCATGGTGCTTTTCATGATCGGTTTCCTCAAGGTCGGAATGCTCGACATAGCGCCGCTGGCTCGGGACGTGATCTTCGAGGGTACGAATGACGGAATCCTGGTAATAGACCGTCATAGCCGGATCACCGATTTCAACACCTGCATGAAGTCCATAATGCCCTTCCTCGACAGGTCCAAGACGGGCGTTCCGGCCCGGACCGTTTTGGCGAATTACGGCACCTTGTGGGAGTTGCTGGACCATGAACTGCCGGCCGTGATCGAGTTCCAGCCGGATTTTGAATCCGATAAACGCATCTTCCGCGTATCCTCCGCCATTCTTCGAGGCAAATCGAACAAAGATCTCGGCAAGCTCCTGACCTTTCACGATGTGACGGAGATGAAAGAGCTCCAGCGGCGCCTCGAATTCCTTGCGATCCACGACGAGCTCACCGGGCTGTACAATCGCCGATATCTCAATGAATTCGCGTCCCGTGAAATAGAAAAGGCAAAGCGTACCGGCGGAGAATTTTCGATGTTCATGCTGGATCTGGATCATTTCAAGCTTGTCAACGACACCTTCGGTCACGCCGGCGGCGATCAGGCCCTTATCGCCATCGCCAAGGTCTGCAGGAGAGTGGTAAGGGAAACCGATGTCGTGGGGCGTTTCGGCGGCGAGGAAATCCTGGTCCTGCTTCCGGATACCGCGGCTTCCACGGCTCGCGATATCGCCGAAAAAATGTGCGGCGCGATAGAAGCCAGCCCGATTTCCTTCGAGGGAGAAAAAATATTCCTTACGGCGAGTTTTGGCGTTACATCGATGAGCCCGTCCTGCGATACGCTGAAGGCTATTCTCATATCCGTCGACAGGGCGCTCTATAAGGCTAAGACTTCAGGCAGAAACCGCGTCTGTTAGGCCGAATCCCACTTTCGAATCATGATTCCCTCACATCGCGTCGCCGCGGCCAGCCCGGGGCGGCATCAGGTTGTCCAAGTCCTCCGGTTCCGCCGGGGGATTCTCCAGCGGTTTGGCCTCGACGAGATAGTCGAGAAGAGGCAGCGCCGCGATTCCGTATTGGATTTTCCCGAAGGCGAGGGTGGCCTGGATGATGTTTTTCGCGTACTGCCGAGGCTGGGCGAGATGGAGCGTTTCCAGGAGGATGTCGTCGGGAAGTTCGCCCGATTCCTTGGTCCAGGCTATCATGCGGCTGGGGCCGGCGTTGTAGGCGAACATCGCGCGCATGGGCTTGCGGCCGAAACGGGCCAGCATATACGAGTAATAGGTGAATCCAATCCTGACATTGTCAGCCGGATCGGTAAGGGAATAGTTCTGCAGCTTGAGGCCGGAAGCCGTTTCGGCCGCCGTCGAGGGCATGAGCTGCGAGAGCCCGACGGCTCCCGCGTAGGAGACCGCTTTGGGATCGAAAACGCTTTCCGACCTGATGATGCCGTAGGCGAGGGCTTCGGGTATTCCCGATATGGCGGCGCCCTTGGCGACGATGTCATTCCAGGCTTTTGGATAGACAAGTCCGTACAGTTCGGGATATTGGCTGCCGGCGCCGCGGTTCACCGCGTCGCGCGCCAGCCTCAGCGCCGCGTAATGCTGGCCTTCCTTGGAAAGGTCAAAGGCCAGCCCCGCGATCACGGCCTTGTCGAGGCTGCCGAGATAGTTCATCGCGAGGGAGGAAGCCATTTCGTCCAGATTGTAGTTGAGGTAATTCCTGATCAGGGAAAGGGCCGACTGAATGCCATTGCCGTTTATCCCCGCGTTTCCGTTCCCGGTCGTCGCCGTCGCCGCCGCGTAGGCCGCCTCGGGCGAGGCCGGCCTGGCGCCGGCGACACCTTCTCCGGGATTTTTCGCCGACAGATCCGGCATTTGTTTCAGGTAAGGCGGGTCGATGCCCAGGCGCCACGCCGACATGGTCCTGTAATATTCCTCAGCGTCGGGATTATCCAGAATCTGGCGGAAATACCCGGCGGCGAGATCTTTTTCCGGCGAATCGGCAGTGCGGTTGAGAGCGAGCCTCTCCTCGATGAGCCTCCCCGCCTGGTATAAAAGCCTCGTCTTCATGTCGGGCGATATCTTGTCGCCTATGAGGATGAGGAGCGAAAGCACGTCGTTCCAGGATTTTCCCTTCAGCAGAAGCCTGTCGTAGGATTCGACGATATCGTCGAAGTACGCGGGATTCTTCCATCGCGCCGACGCCTCGAGCAGGGCGCCCAACTCGAGCGAGCGCCTCGCGCTGGGGCCAGGCTCCAGGGACGCGGCCGCGCTCCCCGCGCCGTTCGTATCCGCGGCGCCGTTCACGCCCGCGGCCGCGGCGCTCCCCGCGTCGAAGGTGGCGATGTCGTCGGCGGCTATGCGCTTCATCGTGATGTCGAGCCAGTACCAGAGTGCGCCGTCGGCGTCGGCCGCCGATGGAGCGCTGTCGGTGAGCGCCAGAAAGAGAATGGCCGCGTTCTGCGGGCGATCGGCGGAAAGCCAGAGCCTGGCGAGATAATAGGCGGCTACCCAGAGCCTTTCCTCGGATTTTTTCGCCGCGAGCGCGGATACGATAGCCTCGGGGCTGTCCGGCGCCTGTACGTCAGGGAAGAACGACAGGAAGAAAGCGATGCCTTCTTCCTTGGCGCCGGCGTTGACGTAAGCCTTGCCCGCCTCCGAGATGAGGAAACGCGCCGTTCCCGGCTCATGCAGAAGCCTGCCCGCGCCCGTGGCGTGCGCGGCGGCTTGGATATATTCCTTTTCCCTGAAATCCGCGCGCATGAGGACGAGTTCTATAGTCTCGAGGTCCAGATCGGGCGCCGACGCGGCGAGGCGCAGTATTTTCGCGCCCCAGGAATCGAGCGAAGCGGTTTTAAGATAGGCTAAGGCCGCCTTGCTCCAGGAAAAATCGCCGAGCGCGGCGCGAGCCGAATATTCGTAGAAAGCGAGTTCGCCGATTTTGGTTTTCGCGATCGAAGGGGAGACCGCGCGCAGCGTCTCTATCGTTTCAATCGCGCATGCGTAATCACCGGATTCCATGCAGGTGGTGATGAGGGTTCTGAAGATTTCCCAATCCGGCCCGAAGTAATTCAGCCAAAAGGAGGCGATGGCCTTTATCGGTGCGGGCGCCGTGGCCTTCACCGCGCGCTGGAGCAGCGCCTTGCCCGCTTCCCTCGCCGCCACCTTCTCGCCGAAATGGAAGGCGAGGGTATACATCGCCTCTATCGAGGCCTGCTGTTCCGGATCGGCCGCTCCGTCCTGCTCAAGCTTCTTGGCCTCGTAATACCAGGCTTCCGCTCCCATGCCTTCCTGGGTCAGGGGTAATGCGTCGAAAATCGGGACCTGCCCTTCCTCGACGCCAGTCGCCGGGATCGCGACGATATCCTGGACCGGAGCGACATCCTGGGCTGCGGAAGTTTCCTGGGCCGGAACGCTATCCTGGGCCGACAGCCTGAGGATGCCCATCCCCGACGCCAGAAAGATGACGAGGAAGGTCGAGGAGAAAAGCCGTTTCAAGACGGCTGCCTTTGCGTAAGCTGTCTGGATCATCATACTCAGCGGCGCGCTACCGCTACCAGGCTTTCGGCCTTTTCATCGTAGGGCCTTCCATCCAGGCCGCCGAAAATCTCCACGGAGGAAAAGCCCGCTTCCTTCATGGCCTTTTTCATCTCATACCCTGAATAAAGCCGAAGGACGAAGGATCGGTCTATGCAGGTAGTTCCCCGCTGAAGTATCCATCGGTTCCTTTCGCCTTCCCAGTCGCCCACCACCTCGTATTCGGTCTTTACCTTCCAACCGGCTCGCTCGAATTCCTCTCCCTTCATGAAATCCCTGGCGGCTAATTCCTTGCCTATCGTCTCCACGATGAGACAGCCGCCCGGGACGAGGTTTTTAGCGCAGTTGCCCAGCATGAGGAGATCGTCCTCGCGCTTGGCGAAATAGCCGAAACTCGTGAACAGATTGATACAGAGATCGAAACCGCCGGTCCTCAGGAAGCGCCTGACATCTTCCCTGACGAATTCCGGGGAGACGCCGACGGCTTCGGCGGTTTCTTTCGCCGCCTCGAGGTACGCCTTCGTCAGATCGACGCCGGTCACCTCGAAACCGCGGCTCGCGAATTCCACCGCATGCCGGCCCACGCCGCAGCAGAGGTCCAGGACTTTGGCGGCCTTGGCCGGGGAGGCAAGCTTGAGGATATTGTCGACGACGGTGGGCACCTCGGCCCAGTGAGCCTCGTCGAACATGAGAGGAGCGTAGGTTATCCAGAATTCTTCATCTTCGAACCATTCAGGTATGCTCAAAGCGCTTTATGCTCCATGACAAGGGCCATGGCATAGGTAAGGACTTCCATATCCAGCTCGCCCGCGTCCGCGGAAAGCATATCGCGCAGTTCCTTCCATTCATCATCGGAGAGAGGGCTTGCGTCATAATCCTGGAGAAAGATGCCCGCCATGGCGACGAGCCACTCCGAAGCGTGGACGGCATCAACCTGCCGCTTGCTTTCGAAAGCGGAGAATATTTCATCCCTGGAGGATTGGGGGAGAAAGCCGAAATAGCGGTCGATGCAGGAGCCGTACAGCGCGGCGCGGGCGTTAGCCGGCAGCCTGTCCGCTTCCGCGAGAGAACGGAGAAGATCACTTCTCGTTTTTTCCGAAGGTTTCATCCTTACGAATATCGGCAGGAGAAGGGCGACACTTGACCTCGATAAATCCCGCGGGAAAAGACGCGACAGGACTTACTGGAATTTCGCGAGGCCGGCATTGGCTTCGTACGCGGCATTGAACAGTCCCGAACTCTGCAGCCCGATCGTACCGCTGCCGTATACGGCTTGGTTCGGATAATAATCGGGATAGAAATAGAAAGAGCCATCGGTGTGGGATTGCGCGACCTTCAGAAAGTCTTCGAGAAAATCGCTCTGCTCCAGTTCCGTCAGAGGGTACAGTGCCGATGGATCTTGCGTTACCCCTTCGGATTGGGCTGGATACGCGAATTCAGCGATATAGACTTCTTTTTCCAACCCTTTCAGCCTGTCGAGGATCTGCGCGAATTCAGCCTGACGAAAATATGGCTGTTCCACGGGGTCATTTCCGAACATGTAGGGAAAACTCACTTCGGCGATATCGTAGTCGACGCCTTCGTTTTTCATATACTCGAAAAACCTGTAGGCGAAATCGTTGTTGGGGCTGAAGCCTAGTCCCGCGATGTGGAGGCCTATTTTTGCCGTGGAGCCCGCGTCCCTGATGCCCTGGATCGCCGCCTTCAAGAAGCCCGCCTCGATATTCCAGACATTGGATTCCATCCATCCCGCGTCACGAAGAATATCGGTGCCGGGCGGGATCGGTATCCTATCGCTTCCGGCGACGTACCCCAAAATGCCGAATTCTATTTCGTTGCCGATTTCGTAGACGTCGAGGGTCAAGCCCAATGAGGAAAAGTAGTCGGCGGTTTCATGGGCGCTTTGCTTTACCGCCGCTTGAAGATCGGAAATCGATAGAGCGCTCCAGGCCGCCGGCGCGTCCTGCATGCCGGCATGGGCGGCTTTGTCGCTCAGGAAAAGGAAGGCGTCCAGCTTCGTGCAGCCGGCGTTTTTCGCCTCCAATAGAATATTGCCCGCCATTTCGCGGCAAGACCAAAAGGTGTTGTCCCATGTGGCGCTGGCCTCCGGCCATGTATCGGGCGTGCCGCTCAATATTGGTTTCGACACAGTGGTTACGCCGATTCTAGCCGAAGTCATTCCATTATCGCGCAACGTCTGTTGAGGTGAAAACGGCACATTATCCCAGACTCTTTTTATGAATGAGTCGACAATGACCGAGCCTTTGATGAAATCGGCGTTTTTCGCTCCAGTCGTGAAGTTCAGCTCATAGCCCGCGTTCAGGATGTTTCCCGAAGGATCGCTGATGCCGGGATCGACGACGAGTCTATAGGACGTGCCGAAATCGAGGGGGCGAAGAGGCATGATCCGCAGGGATTTAGTCCCGGATGCAGCGCCGAGCGGGATTTCCTCGCTTCCGCTCAACAAGCGCGCGTGGAAGGATTCCGCGTCGATATCCTCATTGAAGGTAATGGTAAGCGTCTGATCGACAAGGACACCCGATGCGTTGGCGGAAGGACTCGTACCCTGGATGGAGGGCGGCGCCGTATCCTTGGAAAGGCTGCAGCCGACCAGCATCAGCATGGCGATGATAAAGCAATTGAGGAAAGATGCTTTATTCTTTAGTGTTTTTGTCCACATCCTGCTTCTATCATAAGCGCGCCGGAACAGCCTGTCAAAATCTTTTCCTGCCCAACCCATGATCGGGAGTCTCAGGTTACGGCCAGCAGGATCGCGAAATCATAGAGCGCGTGGCCGAGGGCCAAGGCATGGAGGCTTTTGCCCCTCATCATGAAAAACGAGAAAAGCAGGGCGAGAATAGCGGCGCTTATCATGCCGAAGACGCCCTGGGAACCGTGGGAAGCGCCAAACAGCAGCGCCGACGCGAGAACCGCGCCCGAGATGGAAAAGCCGGACTTTTCGAAAGCCTTCACCGCAAAAAACCTGAAGAAGAGTTCTTCCGAATAACCAATGCCGAGGCTCGAGAACATCATGAGAAATATGGAAAGCGGCTGGCGGGAGCCGCCGCCAAAGGGATAGAGCAGGGGATTCCTGGCACCGGAGAAAAGGGCAAGCAAAGCGAAGAGGAGGGCCACGGCGATGGCCGCCGCGGCGATGAGAATTCCGTTCGCCATATCCTTCGCCTGGGGAAGGAGGCTGGAGAGGCTGAAGCCTGAGGCCCCGGATCCAAACCAAGCTTTCGTCAAAAAAGCTATGAAAACGAAACGCAGCAAGCTTTTCGCGGCCGAAAAGGCATACCAGGAGGCGGAAAAAAGCGCTATCGGGGGTTGGGGCAGAAAGAGATCGATCCAGGCGAGCCCATAGGCGGCGAGGAGAAGAAGAATTGGCTTCAGCCTGTCGGTGCGTCGGTTTTCCATAAGTCTGCAGCCGATTCTACACCAAACGCGAGACGCTGTCATTTGTGTCGGGACATCGATGGGCGGCCTTGAATCAGGACGGATGCCGGCGCGCGGTACAAGGACGATGGAGATGAAAATAGCTTCCGAATCCGCTGGGCGGCCCCATGAAAAGCTCGCGCGCGGACTGGCGGCGGTCCTTTCTTACGCCCTGGTCAGGCAGGCTCCCGTGCTGTGGACGGCGCTGGGCGCCGCGCTCGTCTTCTACGGATCTCCGCTACGGCCCTTCGCCGTTCTGCCGCTCGCCCTCGCCGTCGCCGTCGCTGGCATCGCTCTCACCTTGGGCCAAAGCGACTCTTCGCGGACCCGCCGCGTCGCCGGCATCGGCCTCGCTCTCTCCCTCGGACTTGCCTGGGGAGCGGCCGCTACCATTGCCGAAACAGCGCGCACCCAGCCCGGCGAACTCTCCCGCTTCCCCATCGTCAGCCTTTCCGGCACCATCGCCGCCGACGGCCGCCGCACCTCCAAGGGGAACACCATCATGACCATCCAACTTGAAGAAATCACCGTCGCCTCGCCGGGCTGGCGCGCTCGGATCTCCTGGCCGCGCGGCCGCTCCCTCGTCCTCCTCGTCACCGATGGCACCGGAGAATTCCCCGCCGGACGCCGAATCAAGGTCGGCAAAGCCTCGGTCATCGACGCCGGCCAAGCCCTCTACTACGCCTCGGCGAAGGATATCGCCCAGGGCGGCTTTGTCTCCGGAATCGCCCGCTTCAGGAGCAAGGCCAGGAGCGTCTTCTCCTCGCGGATAGCCGCCGTTTCGGGGAAGGCTTTTCCCCTGGCCCAAGCCCTCCTCATAGGCATCATGGATGATATAGAGAACGAGGAATCCAGCCTTTTCCGCGACGCGGGCTGCTCCCACATACTCTCGCTCTCGGGCCAGCACCTCTCCATTCTCTGCTCCCTCATGACCCTGCTCTTCGCCAAAATGCTGAAGCGCGCCGACCTCGCCGACATCGCCGCCTTGATTTTTACCGTCGTCTTCACCTGGCTGGCCGGCGCCGGACCATCGCTCCTGCGTTCCATGCTGATGACGCTATGCGGCCTCATTCTGCGGAAAGCGGACAGGCCCCAGCGGGGCATGACGATACTCGCTATCGTGTTTTGCCTCGCGCTCGGATGGAAGCCCGCCGACGCGCGCAGCCTCTCGTTTACCTTATCTTATGCCGCGATGGTCGGCCTCATCATCCTGTCCGCGCGCTGGGAAAACCTGCTCTGGCGCATTCCGTCCTTTCTCGCGAAGCCGCTTTCGGCATCCTTCGCGGCGTTGTGCGCCACCGCTGGCATTTCCCTTTCCGCCTTCGGCTTCTTCGCGTTGGGCGGCATCGTTGCGTCCACCCTCTCGGGGCCGGTCGTTCTTCTCTTCATGTGGTCGCTGCTCGGGGGCACGCTCGTCGGAAGCCTCTTTCCCTTCCTCGGCGGCATCCTGTCCCGCTGGCACGAACTCCTTCACGAGGGCATTCTTTTCATCATGAGAATCGGCGCCGCGCTCCCCTCGATCCGGCCGGAAGGCGAGGCCGCGAAGTTCCTCCTTTCCCTGGCGATTGCCGCTTTGTCCCTCTTCGTGTATGCTTATCCCTACGGTGAATACGCGTTGAACCTGACAATCAAGGCGCGGCGCCGGAGAGCTTTTTCCCCAGGAAAACCATGACGATAGCCTACGATTCCCCGGCCGCCATAAAGACCTTTCTCGAAGCCGAAGGGCTGGCCATGTCCAAGCGCTTCGGGCAGAATTTTCCTCGTCGACCCCAACGCGCGGGAAAAGCTCTACTCGGCGCTCGGGACCGTGGAGCCGGTCCATATTTGGGAGATCGGGCCGGGCATTGGCGCGATGACGGCTCTCCTGCTCGAGCGCGGCCACCGCGTCACCGCCTTCGAGATCGACCATGGCTTCGCGCGCATCCTGCGCGGACTATTCGGCGACAACCCCGCGCTTCAGCCTCATCGAGGGCGACTTCCTCAAAACCTGGAAGGGCACTATCGGCAGCAACGCCACCGCCAGCCACGCCGCCATCAGCCCCGCGGACGCCGCCCGGCCCGACATCATCTTCGGCAACCTGCCCTATAACGTCGCACTGGCCATCATCGCCGATCTCCTGGAAAACAAAGGCGTGCCTGGAAGGATGATCTTCACGGTCCAGAAGGAAGCGGCGCGCAGGATAGCCTCCGGACCAGGCACCAAGGATTATTCCGCGTTTTCCGTCCTCTGCGCCTCGGTATGCAGGACGAAAATCCTCTACGACATCGGAGCCTCGGCCTTCTGGCCCAGACCCCGGGTCACGAGTTCCGTCGTAAGCCTCTCGCCGCGGCCCGATCCCATCGCCGCCGACGACCGATCGGGCTTTTCCCGCTTCGTGAGAAGCGCCTTCTCCTCGCGAAGGAAAACCTTGAGGAACAACGTCCAGGCCATGGACAATGACTTCGCGGCCAACTTCGACGAGACCCTGGAACGGCTAGGAATCCAGGCCGACATCCGCGCCGAAGCGCTTCAGCCCGAACAGCTGGCGGCCGTCTATTTTGCCCTCTCTTCCCCCAGGAACTGAGCATTCGATGCCTTGCCCCTTTATAGGCAAATCTTTATGATATCGCCATGCCCACCGTCCAGAAGAGCGTCGTAGCCGAAGACGAAATCGACACCGTCATCGGAAGAGACATACAATTCACCGGCGCCATCAACACCGACAAGTCCCTGCTTATCAAAGGTGAAGTATCGGGCAGCATCGTCTGCGGCGAGGATCTCTACCTCTCCCACGAAGCCATTGTCGATGCCGATATCCACGCGGGCAGACTGACCGTGCGCGGCACGCTGAAAGGCAGCGCCGTCGCGGCCGAAAGCATACAGCTGCTCGCCGAGAGTTTTGTCGAGGCTTCGCTGGCGGCGCCAGAAATCGTCATGGAAAACGAAGAGCGGTTCAAGGGAACCTTCACGATCACGGGGAATCAAGAAATTGACTGACATCCGCCGCGCTACCCACAGGCTTCTGGCTCTCGCCAGTCTCGCGCTTCTCCTCTCGGCCGGCGCCGCGGCGCGCGTTTCCGCCCAGACGCCCCAAAACTATTCCGTCGCGGTCGGCGAATCGATGCCTGGTTCCGAGATACTCAAGCTGACGACGGCCGGTAAACACGACGAAGCGAGATCCAGGGCCATGGCCAGGATCAAGGAAAGCAAGGACGACATAGACGCTTATGTCAGCCTCTCCTGGAGCCTCGTCGCCTTGCGCAAGTATCAGGAAGCCGAACTCTACGCGCTGCGCGGCTACGAAATCCGCGAAGATCCCCGGCTCGCCCAGGCCATAGGCGAAGCCTCCTATTATCTCGGAAAAAACGACCTCGCCCTCGCGATGCTGAGGGAATATATCGCCAGCTATCCCGAAGGCCCGAGAGCCGGACTGTCCTTTTACCTCTGCGGCGAACTCTATATCCGTATGGCTCAATACATGCACGCCGACATCGCCTTCAGCACCGCCGTCCAGCACAATCCCAACAATCCGGGATGGTGGGCCAGACTCGGCTGGGCAAGGGAAAACGCCCGCAAGGTTCTCCAGGCCCTCGATGCCTACGAAAAAGCGCTCTCCCTGAACCCGAATCTCGTCGACGCGCTCGAAGGCAAGAAGCGCATACAGGAACGGATGCAGGGATGACAGCCTTGAGAGTCGCCTTCAGAACGCTCGGATGCAAGCTCAACCAACTCGAGACGGAATCGGTAGCCGATGCCTTTTCGGACGCCGGAGCGCTGCTCTGCTCCTTCGAGGAAATAGCCGATCTCTATGTCGTCAACACCTGTACGGTGACGAGCAAGGCCGAACAGAAGGCGAGGCGAGTGATGCGCCAGGCCCTGGTCCAGAATCCCCAGGCTGTCGTCCTCGTCACCGGCTGCTACGCGCAGATGGATCCCGAGGGTCTGGCTCTCATCCAGCCCCGCACGATCGTCCTTCCGGGCGAAGAAAAATCGACGCTGCTCTCCCTCGCCACCTGGCTGCAGGACAACTGGCAGGGCCATGGCGACCTCCAGGACGCCGTCATGGAGTGGAAAGGCGGCCGCGAGACCCCGGGAAACGCGCCTTCCAACAAAGCGCCAGCCGGCAAAGCGCTTGCCGACCGCTTCGCCTATCATCCTAAAACCTTCGCCTTCCATTCGCGGCCTTCCCTTAAGATAGAAGACGGCTGCAACAACCGCTGCGCCTACTGCCGCGTCTGCCTGGCGCGCGGGCCGGCCGTCTCGCTCGCCCCCGAACGCGTTCTTGAACGCCTTCTCGAACTCGAGGGCGCCGGCAAGGCCGAAGTCGTCCTCACCGGCATCAACCTCGCGCAGTATCGCGACGGCGGCATGAAATTCCCCGAACTTCTTTCCTCTATGATAGAAGGCACGGAACGGATCCGCTTCCGCATCTCGAGCTATGAGCCGGAATTGATCGACGAAACCTTCCTCCGCGCCTTCGCGAATCCTCGCGTGCAGCCCCATGTCCACCTTTCGGTCCAATCCGGCTCCACCGCCGTCCTTCGCAGGATGGCTCGCCCCTATACGGCCGAAAAAGTCGCCGAAGCGATCCGCGCCCTCAGGGCGACACGCGACGATCCCTTCCTCGCCGCCGATATAATCGCCGGTTTTCCCGGCGAGACCGACGCCGAGTTCGAGGAAACCTTCGCCTTCTGCCGCGACATGGATTTCGCCTGGATACATGCCTTTCCCTTCTCCGCCCGACCCGGCACGAAAGCCTTCGACATGAAGCCCAAAGTGCCGGAACGCGTCGCCGGAGAACGCGTGGCCAGACTCACGGAGCTAGCCAAAGAGGGGAAAGCGCGCTATATTGATCGCTGGAAAGGAAATATCGTCGATGTCATCCTGGAAAGAAACTGCAACCCCGATGCCGTTGAAGAGGTATCCTTGACAAGCGGGGAAATCAATGGTGAACTGGTTTCAGCCGCTGTAAGCGCTTGTTCCTGGCGGGCGGGGACTTCTTCGAACTACCTGAAGCTTTGGATCGAAGATGTTCCGCAGATCTTGCTCCCGGGCAGCGCCGCGAGGGCAAAGATACTGGGACCCGACAGCGCTTCCGGCATGGAAGCGCGGGCACTTTTTCAGGTTCTGCGGACGACGGGAAAATAGATTTCCCACATTCCTGTCTTTTGCAGTATACTTCTGTATAAGAAATGTAGTCAGGAGGCCGAAATGAAGCGAAATCACACGATGCTTTTTATTGGTGCCGCCTTGATCGCCCTTCTCATGGGATCTTGCGACACACTATTCACGAATCAGTTTCAGACCTTGGGGCTTGGGCAGGTAAGCCATCAGATGATCGAGGACGCCGTCGCCGGCGGTACTGACGCGATCATCGCTCAATCGGGGCTCGAGGAAGGCGGCATTTCCCCCAGCTTCCTCGCCGCGGCCACCGCCACTCCGGAGACAGCAAAGCTGGTTACGGATGAGCTGCAGTCGACCGTTGACGATCCCGCCGCCACCCCAGAAGAAAAACAGGCCGCGGAAGTCCTCCTCATCGAGATAGAGCTCGAGATGAACGGCGGCAACGACCTCATCGACAATATCGTCGGCGCGATTGGCGGCATCGATTTCAACAATTTCAACATTAGCAATTCCTCTGACCTCGCCAACCTTCTTTCCTCCCTTTTCCCGCCCAAGGGCGTCAAGGCTCTTCCCGCGGGGTGGACGGTAGATCAGGTGGCCGCTGTCCTGGACGGCATAGCCGCTTCCCAGGACCGTTTCGCCGAGCTCGTCACCTTCATGGGAGCCAGCGGCTACAGCGTGTCCGGAATCGACGCCGGCAGGTTGGCCCAGGTAGGCACCATCGCGAACATCTTGTCCAGGGTGGGATTCGTTTCTCCCGCGTATACATCGATCGGCGACGCTCTCGCCAATCTGATCAACGATGTCACCGATTCGCTCGATCCCGAGCATTTCGTATATATAACCTATATTCAGGTGCCTGAAAACCTCGTCGACCAACTGAGAGCCGATACTGGGCTTCAGGAACTTTTCACCGCCGCAGGACTGGACCTCGTGGCGCTGTTGAATACATTCGGGGAATGAGCGTCCGAGCGCTCGCATAAATAAGGAGTAGAACGATGAGAAAATCCATTTGCTTGGTCTTAATACTCGCGCTCGGCGGCCTGGTTTTCGCGCAGACGGCCACATCGAGCGTCTCCCCCAAAACCGCCAAGGTCATGGGCATGGGCGGCACCTTCCGCGTGTTCAGCACGGGCTATGACACCTTCTTCGGCAATCCGGCGGGCTTCGCCACGAAAAACGGCTCGCTCACCATCGCAGACTTGGCCACCTGGGCCTATTTCAAGCCGACCCAGGACAATATCGACAAGGCGATGGCCATCGCCGACGGCACGGCCACCCAATCCGAAACGGCTTCCTACATAGGCGATTGGGTCATCAACAACGGCCTCGGCGTCGGCGCCTCCCTCGGCCTCGGCTGGGCTGGCAAGGGCTTTGGCCTCGGCGCCACCCTCGTCACTGACGAAGTCGCCTCCGGCAACTCCCTGCTGGGATCGGTCATGACGAGCAGGACCCAGGCCACGGCGGTCGCCGGCGTGGGATTCCCGATCAATCTCGGCCCCATCAGCATCAGGCTGGGAGCCGATGCCCGCGCCTATTATCTTCTTGATAACTCGCCGGCTTCTGGCTGGCCCTTCGCCAACATCGCCATGGAAGCCACGAGCCCCGGCGGCGATCCCATGACAGCCATACGCGATCTCGACGTCATCGGCGGCTACGGATTCGCCTTCGACGCCGGAGCGACCATAGGTTTCGGACCGCTCATGATCGGCGCCATGGTCAGGGACTACGGCCTGGAATTCAACAGAGGCGTCACCAAGATCGGTACCATCATGGATACGATGACCCTTCCCACGGACGGAACCGATGCGTATATCCTCATGCCAGAGGTTTCCGTGGGCGCCGGACTCCAGTTCAACCTGGGCAAGGTGCTCGCCCCCTCCTTTTATATCGAAACCGAAGACCCCCTCACCTTTGTCGAAGAGGGCATGAACGGCATGTGGAACAAGATCCACGCCGGCGCCGAAGTCAAGCTTTTCAACTTCCTCGCCCTTCGCGCCGGCCTCAACAAGGGCTGGGTGTCGCTGGGCGCGGGTATCGACCTCATTATTTTCGAAGTGGATGCGGCTCTGTTCACCGAAGAGATGGGCGATGTTCCCGGAGACTTCGGCAGGACTGGCATAGCGATTCAGGCCGCCGTCAGGTTCTGATCCTGCGGCGCGCAGCGGGCAGCCGACCTTTCGACTGCCCGCCTCAACTTTCTTGATTTTAAAGTCCGCCCTCCTGGGCGGACTTTTTATCGGTCCGCTTTCTCCCGGACTGTGTTATCTATTTAAGGCTAAATGCCGATATACATACTTTGCGCATTCAATTGAGTCGTGAACTATAGTACAACATATACATGGCGCTGACGCCAGATTTTCGGGGAGGAAGTAGTGATGAAGCGGGCTTTTCTGGCGGCGGCATGCGCCATGTTTTTTCTGGTAAACGCTTCCGCGCAAACCAGCCTTTCCGGCCTCTCCCCAAAAGACGCGCGCTCCATGGGTATGGGCGGATCCTTCGGGGTTTTCGCCACGGGATACCAGGCGTTTTTCGGCAATCCCGCGGGATTTTCGGGGCCAGGCACGCTCACCTTGGCCGATGTAGCCACCTGGGCATACCTGAAACCCACCCCCCTCAACATCAGGGATCTTGTGAGAATAAGCCAACAGCAGCAGACGCAGGCCGAAACCGAGGCGACGCTTGGAAATCTCATAGCGGAGAACGGTTTCGGTGGCGGCGCCAGCATCGGCATGGGCTGGTCCGGCAAAGGCTTCGGACTCGGTTTCACCATGATTTCCGACACGTTGGCCACCGGCACTTCCTATTCCGATTCCCTTACAACCGTGCGCAACCAGGCCAACGCCATTTTCGGCATGGCCTATCCTCTCGAGCTCGGCCCCTTCAAATTCAACTTTGGCGCCGATATCCGACTTTTCTACCGTCTCGATTCCACGGGCGACTGGCCGTTCTCCACGCTGACCTCGGCCATGCTGTTCGGCCAAGACTACGATAGCCTCGCGGCGCTGTCGGTGAACGGCGGCTACGGTCTAGCGGTGGACACCGGGGCGACGCTTAGCATTGGCCCCTTTTCGGCGGGCGTGATGATTCGCGACTATGGGTACAAATTCTATATGGAGAATTCCACGGTCGGCGACATCGCGGATACCTTCTCCGTGCCCATCGGCGGCAACGACGCCTATGCCCTTCTCCCCGTCTACACCGCAGGAATCGCCCTGAACATCAAGAACGGAAGCCCCCTGGCTTCTTCCTTCTATATCGAAGCTGACGATCCGATGAACTTCATCACCGAAGCGCAGGCGGACTTCGAAGGCTCCCTGGACTTGCTCCATGCCGGCGCCGAGCTGAAAATCCTCAACTTCATAGCCCTGCGCGCCGGATTCAACGAAGGCTTGCTGGCCTTTGGAGTGGGCCTCGATTTCGCCCTTATCGAACTCGACATAGCGGCATTCTCCGAAACGATACCCGGCGTGACCGGCGGATCGGGACGGAGCGGCGTCGCGCTTCAGGCGGCTGTCCGGTTCTGACCCTTCTTAAGCCGAAGTTCGCATAACGCCGACGACGAGGGCGGCCCTTCCCAGGGCCGCCCTCGTCTATTTATGTGTAAAATGTACTAAAATTATCCTCATTTTCCTTGACAACGAAGTTCCCCTACCTAGACTTAACTATGAACGCGAATTGTTCCCAAATGTTGGTGCGTTGAAAAAGTGAGGAGGTAGTATGAAAAAGCGGCTTCCATTGCTAGCCCTTGCGCTACTAATGTGCATTGGCAGCGCCGCGGCACAGACCGCGGATACGGAATTCGCCCTATTCAAGAGAAACATCGCGCCAGTGATGCGATGGGGCGAGAATGGGATAATTACCGTTCCCAAAGCGACGACGCTTGGGAAGGGTAATTTCTTCTTTGGCGCCATGGGTCAGCCGGCCGGCACCCTTCAGGGGCTCGATCTTTACACGACGGCCCTCTCTACCATGGTCGGAACTTCCGACGATGTTGAGCTCGGGTATACCCGCCGACAGATAATCTGGGAAGACCTGATGTTCAGCAACCTGTCGATGGACACCTTCCATCTGAAGGCTCGTTTCCTGAATTTCGGCGACTATCTGCTGCCGCAGGCAGCCATAGGCGTAAATGCCGTTTCGCTCGTCGACAATACCTTCACCGATCGCAACGACATTCTCTTCAACCCATACCTTGCCGTCACCTCGACAATCCCGATCTTCACGAAAAAGATACTGTTCTCGGTCACGGCTGTCGGTGAGACCATCATGAACGAGAATGAGCTGGGCACCTTCCAGTTTTCTGGCGGCGCCGATCTCAACCTCTTCAATTTCCTCTACGGTTTCGCCGAAATCCAAGGCTTCAATCCCAATAAAGACAGCAACGAAGTGCTCAATGTAGGAGTGAAGCTCCGTCTCGGATTCCTTAGCGCAGGTATTGGAATGTTCAACATCGCGCTGGAGACAGGCGATAGCGGTAACCTTATAGACCAATACGCCTCTTCGCTTCTGGATCTGGCGAACGCGAACTATATGGCGACAGTGGCGATCGACATACGTCTGGGCAAGAAAGCCCAGGCGGCAAAATAAGGAGGGGGATACCATGAAAAAACACAGAATCCCCGCGCTTTTACTCGCGCTGTTCACGGTCCTCGCCCTCACATCCTGCGATTTCATCTCCGATTTCCTGAACAGCAGGATGAGAAGCATCGACCCCATCCAGGTTTTCAATTCCAGGATGGAGATCACGCGAAAACTCGTTCCCAACGATACTTTGTTTGTCGAGGTCCAGGGATTGGTTCCCGGACATATGTATGATGTCGAGTGTGTCGACGCAGGCGGCAATACAATTACCATGTTGACCGCCCAGGCTGACGAAAACGGCGTCATCGCGCCCAGTCCGCTCTGGTACGATATCGGTTTCGAGAACAAAGAGGTGGATACACCTACCGGTAAGCAATTCAAGCCCGTGCTGAATACTGAGGAACAGCTCGGCCTTCAGGCCTTCGATATCCAAGTCACCAGCAAGGATGCCGATGAAGACACAAGCTTTTCTCTCACCTTCTGGGTCGTCTTCAAGAGCGACATCGAGCGTCCTGAACCCATCGTCATGGCAGGAAAACTCGATACGGTGAGTGGCGGATTCTATCTGGAAAACTCCTTCGCGGCTGGAAATGCGCTCAGGCTAAAAGTGGAACCATCGACCTTGAAGGAACCTCCGGCGCCCATCGATCCGCTCGCCGCGCTCGATGTCTACATCGTCCCCTACAGCGCGCAGCCCATAGCCGACGGTACTGCCATCGCCGACCTGCATCCTGTATACGATGAGGCATTTACTGTTGCGCAACTTACGGCTCCAACTGGAGTGGTCTTCGGAGGCGATTGGGCGAATATCCCAGCCACCGCTGATTTCCAGGGCAAGGCCTTCAGCATCATCCTCGACGTGAACAACGACGGAATCTATAACGTCAAGAAGGAAGGCACCGAAGGCTTCTACCTCGACGGCGTCGACGGCAATGGCGTTGCGGGATTTATCGTGTTAGGTCCCGATATTCAAGTCGCAGACTTGATCCACTTGAATATCGCCTCGAACGGTCACTTCTCCTGGCAATCCACCGGCTACGACTACGGCTATGCCGACACCTTCAAGCGCGACGGCTCCGACACGCAGTGGGGCTGGGACTGGCAGTATCAAGGCTATGGCGTCAAGGCTATCTGGAATCCCTACATCAACTGGGGATCGCCTCCTGCTCCTGCAACAGCCAGTTTCTACTATGGCACCTATGTCAGTCTTTATATAATTGACGCCAGCCACTCCTTAGCCGTTGGCACGACCCTTGACCCTACGGATGGTACTAGCAAAATGTTAGTTCCCGTTCAGAGCAGCTGCTACAACGGATGCGGACAGCAGACCATCTGGAGAACGCCCCTCGGCGCCGAATATGTCGACAGGGACTACTGCATCTTCCTCGACATAGATAATGATGGTTTTGTCAGCAATGATGACATGATCGACGATCTGAACCAGGCCGGAACGACCGGTACGAACGGAGCGGGATTCAGGATCATCGAGTAATCGAACTGGATAGAAAAATTGATTCGAGTCAAGGCCGCCCCGAATGGGGCGGCCTTCTGTTGCCCTTTCCAGGGTTGACAGACCAACGCCTTTTGGGTACTGTGTTTCCTCGCGGGCCGCTAGCTCAGTTGGCAGAGCAACGCCCTTTTAAGGCGTGGGTCACGTGTTCGAATCACGTGCGGCTCAAAAAACTCCGGAGAAATCCGGAGTTTTTTTTTGATCGACCGCAGATTATCGCCTCTTGCGTTTCCGGAAAATCCAATTAAAATAATTGAAAATCGCTGTAAATATTTGACATATGCCTTAACTTGCACGAAGGTCATAGTAATGCGTAATTGTGAAGAGAAAAAAAGTGATGGCAAAATTCCACGCCACATGTTTCTTCGATCACCCCGCTGAAAATAATCGTCATGTCGCCAGAGGAGGATGCTGTATGAACCGTGCCCTCATGTTGGTCCATCCCAAGTTTTTTAGAAGATTCATGCTCTTTACGCTCGTCCTGTTTCTGGGCGCCGTATCGCCGGTATTCGGCCAGGTCAAAAGCGCCAGAGCCCGCGTCCTGGAACAGCCCGGCGACATAATGACGACGCGCAAGGCCAATTTTCAGCCCGGCGATATACTCAGCACCTCCTTGATCTCCATCAATATCAAGAACGGAGATGGCGAGGCTTTCCTTCTCCTCAAGATGAAAATCCAGTTCGGCGGGGACTGGCGGGATGAATATGTCGAGGCGAGCTTTGTGAAAAAGCTTGCCACGAACGAATCCTTCACGTTTACCAATAAGGATCTGCTGAACTATCTCGGCAACATCCGTTCGAACGACTTTAAATACAGCGAAACGCTCATTTCAAAGACGGGTATAAGCGATGTCAGCCAGATAGCGAATATCGGCAATATCCGCATTCCAGAAGGCACTGTCTCGATCACCCTTACCGTATCGGAAATCACCCTTTCGGACCCGAACGATATCAACTCCTCGTACACCGTTAAGACTCCTTGGATTACAGAGACCGACCCCAACGCCAAGGTCGAATTCAACGTCGTCACGATCGGCAATCTCGAGGTTGTGAAGCTTCCAACCTTCGACAGCCTTACGCTCAGCTTCAAGGTTCCGGAAATCCCCGTCTACAACGACGCCAAGGGGACATCGACCTCTTCGACAAAAGTCAAGATTACTGGGGCGAATGGGTACAGCTACACGATGGGAAAAGACCACTTGAAATCCACGGCCGGTTCCCTGAGCTTTAAAGGCTATCCCGGGGACCTTAAGGCAGACAGCGGAAAAGTAACCTATGATTTGAGCGGCGCGAGATTCCGCGCCGGCGAGACCTATTCGATGGATATGAGCTTCATCGACTGGAACGGCGATACCATCATCTCGCTCACGAAGAGCGTCACTTTCCCCACTCCTTCGCTTACGCAGAGCGCGACGATCAACAAGGACGATCCCTTCCGGCCAACATTCTCGTGGAGTTTCAGGACGAACGATTACTCGTCCTGGGTGAAGGAATATCGCGTTTTTGTAAATGACCGCTATGTGGGAACGACGAATGACACCTCGTATACCTTGACCGATCCCCTGACCCCCTCCTCGACCAATTCCTGGTATATCATGCCCTACAACAAGGATGGGACAGCGTTCTTCTCCTCGACATCGGGCATCCTGCAGACTCTTACGGCCAAGAGCCACACGGAGCTGGCCGTGATTACGAGCGCGCCGGAGAACAGATCGGTGTTCTTCAAGGGTGAAACCTACGATTTCAAGGGAGCGGCGACTTTCTACGACGGGGCCACCGAAAAAACCTCGACCTGGAAGATCGGCAACGACAGTAAAAGCGGACTCGAGATCAGCTATGCTCCCCAGACTAGATATACGAACAATTCCCTTTCGGCGACGCTTTCCGTCACCGACAGCCTGGGGCTGACGAAGACTTCTCCGGCGCTCCAGCTTACCGTCCTCGATCCAGCCATAGCCATGCCGGGAGTCCCCGCGGTCACGGTCGACAAGGGGGCATCGATGACCTTCAGCCTGGACGGATCCAAGACAAGGGACCTGTCCACCTACGAATGGTTCGTCGGGGGATCCAGCGCGGGTACTGGGACTGGGCCGAAGAGCATCACCTTCAATGAGAAAGGAAAGTACGAAGTCTACGTTCAGGGAACAACGGTCGCGGACCTGAAGGGCGATACTAAAACCCTCCAATCCTCCAAGATAATCGTAACGGTGGCCGGTACGGCTCCTGTGGTTTCCATCTCCCAGCCGACTTCGGGCTCCGGGCTTATCCTGGGGAATACGGTAAGAGTAAAAGCTTCTATCGAGAGCGAAAACGTCCTAAAAAGCACTGCCTGGACAGTCTCCGGCCCTGACGCTTCCCAGACCGGCGCTACAGGTGCCGAACTGGCGTTCAAGCCTTTGAAGGTCGGGGAGTATACCTTGACCTGCGTGGCGGCTGATGAATTCCAGAAGAGTGGCCAGGCTCAGATACGCATTCTTGTGAGCGACCCCTCCATTACGATCGCCAAGCCTGCCCAGGGCGATGTCTATGCCCTTACCGCGACGCTCATTCCCAGCATAAGCGCGCCCAACGCCTCGCGTATCGCATGGTATATAGACGATACCGAGATTTCCGGCTCTTCCTATGCGCTTGCAAAAGGCGGCACCGGGGAGTTTACGCTCAAGGCGACGGGATTCTGGAGAACCGTGGATATAGACGGCAAAGATGCCGAATACAGCGAGAGCGTGTCGACTACTTTCAAGGTAAAAGACCTGACTCCGCCGAGAGTAACCATTTCTTTCCCTGAAAACGCGATGGTACTAAAGGCAGGGGAGATCTACCGGTTCTATGGCACGGCGGAATCCGACTCCTCCATCGCCGGAACCTGGTGGGATGTCGATGGTACAAAACTGGCTACCGAATTCTACACCATTCCGGCGAACACGACCAAGAAATCGATGACCATCACCTTCTCGGCCAAGAATGATGATGGAATAGTCAACGCGAAATCCGTGACTCTGCGGATCGTAAACCCTTCCGTCTTCCTTTCGGCGCCTTCGATCGTACAGTACCCCGTGGGTGGGGCCATACCTATCAGCGCCACGGCTATCGACTCCACTATTTTCTGGCTCATCGACGATGTCGAAACCTCGACATGGAATAAGACTTTCGATCAGGCGGGCGTTCATACCGTTCAAGCCGGATGGAGAGTGACGGCGGTGGACGGTTCGAGGAGCACGAAGGAATATTCAGGTCTCTCGGACAAGGTCAGCTTTACCATCTACGACACCCAAATCCCTGTGATAAACAGCTTCTCGCCGGCGAGCCCGACCTTGAAGGAGCTTTTGGGAACCAACATTACTTTTAGCCTTTCCGCGTCCAGTGATAATCCTCTTAAAGCCACCCAGTGGCGCATAACGAGTGGGCAGGGGGTTGTCCTCGAGTGGAGCGGGGCTTCCGTTTTCTACAGCTTCGGCGATCCGGGGCAATACGCTGTGCTCGCGTCGGCATCCGACACATTCGGCTACTCCGCTTCGGCGGAATGGACGGTCAAGATCATCAAGCCGAGCATTTCCGTAGAATTCGCGACAAGCGAAAGGACTTTTGGGTTGAACGCCGTTCCGACGCCCTCGGTGACGTCTCAGGACATCGCTTCCTATGCCTTCGTCCTCGATGGGCAGACGCTGCCCAAGGATTTCAACTGGAGCACCGTGAGCGTGGGCGTGCACCAGCTAAAAGCCATCGGTTACTATTCGGTTTCCAGCCTGACAGGCTCGCAGGAAATCCAGAGTAATCCCGTCACTTTCGAAGTTGTGGATACCAGGCCGCCGACGTTTACTGTTGAAGGATTGACCGACGGCGACAGGATTATCGCCGGACAACGATACACCTTCAGGATTGTCAGTTCCCAGAGCCCGCTTTTCGTGGAATGGCTTATGAACGGCTCCCTTGTCGATAATCCCGACGCGGCGACAAACCCGAAGGTCTACAGCTTCACGGCTGCCGCGGACAGCGCCGACCTGAATTTGACAGCCCGCGTGCGCGGCAGCTCTAAAGGCGTGGCAGCGGAAAAAACCGTCAAGGTCAAGGTCATAGCGCCTTCGATCAGGATTGTCCTGCCCGCCGCGATGTCGCGCAACAGTCTGTATCCGGCCCAGACGGCCCTGCCTTTGCAGGCCGAGACTTCGCAGGTGGATCGTGTGGCTTGGACGGTAGACAACCAGGCCAGCACTGGCCAGACGGTGAGCCTTACCCCAGGCAATCACACGCTCGCGGTGAAGGGATTCGCCACAGGCGTCAGATTGTCCGGCGGATCATATGGCGAGTATGAAGTGACGCCCAGGGAATTCCCCAATGGCGTCACGATCACGGTGGCCGAACCCCTGACGCTCGCGACGCTTTCCGCCACTCCCGCGTCGATCTATTCTGGCGAGACGGTGAATGTAGCGGTAACCACGGCGGGAAACGGTACCCTGCTCGACTCCTTTGTCTTCAGCGTGGACGGCAGCGTCCTCGCTCAGGGAAAGACGGCTTCGATAAGCATCCCTAATCTCTCCGTTGGAACGCACAAGATAAGCGCGAAAGTAACCGATCTCTTCGGGACAAGTTCCGGGAAAGACGTTGCCGTCACGGTCTACCAACCGCTCGGTTTGACGATTACGCAACCGGCGAACGGTTTTAGATTGGCTCCCGACTCCAACCTCTTTGTCGCGATGACTGCTTCGGGGCAGTATTCCAAGCTTTTCTGGACTATCGACACGGCGCAGGTGCCCAATTCGGGCTTCACTTCAGGTTCTTTGGGCAAGCTCAAGCCAGGGATCCATACCATAGGTGTCAGCGCCACCGATTCGCTCAACAAGGTCGTCAGCGCCTCGGTAAGCGTTGAAGTCCAGAGCGATTTCCTGCTTAACATTCTGTACCCGTCTGGCAGCCTCGAGGCAATTTTGGGAACGACGGTCGCCTGCGCCGCTGGCATCGAAAAAGTGGCTGGCGCCGATATTCCTCTCGCCGACGCGGCGGGATATATAACGTGGTACGTGAATGGCAGCCCGAAAGAAAAGGGCTTGTCCTATTCCTTCGTCGCCGATGCTTTGGGGAATCAAGTCATCCAAGCCAAATATGAAAAGGGCGCCATGATACGAGCGACAGCCGAACGAACTGTCATCGTCAGGGATATAGCCGAGCCTGCGATCTTGAAACCGGCTAATGGAGCCAGCCTGGTCTATGCCTTGGGCGATACGATAGAGCTCCAGGCGACGGGCGAACCCGGCGCTTCCTTTGTATGGAGCATCGATGGCGCGGCCGTGGCCTATGGCAGCCAAGGGGCTTTCGCTCCAAATGGGCTGACCGGACAGAAGCAGTTGAGCCTGACCGCGAGCGCGTTCGGGAGGACCAAGGAGGCCTTGGCCACGGTGAATCTAGCGGTGGACGCTCCGCCCATTTTAACCTTGACGGCGCCTCCTCTGCTGTTCACTGGTCAACGCCTTTCATGGACAGCCAGCGTTTTCGATGTGGAGGATCAGGAATCGCCCGCGATCGATATATACATGGATGGGGTGCTCCAGGATAGCGCGAATCCGAAAATGCTGACCGCTGAGGATGTGGGGCAGCATGTGCTCTCCGCCAGAAGCAAGGATAAGCAAAACCTCATCGCTACGCGACAGGTCAGCATAAAGGTAGAACCCGGCGAATTGCCACTGGAGATTCAGTCTCCGCTTCCCGGCAAAGTCTATTATAGCGGCTTCAATATCCCCTTGATCGCTTCGGTCGATACGGGCGTCGCGGAATCGGCGGCTCAAGGTACCTTTACCTGGACCATACAATATCTGGACGATACGACAGCTCAGGAAGGAATCGCTTCGGGGCAATCCACCTCGATACGGCCTTCATCCCTTGGCGAGGTCGCCGTCACGCTTCGTTATATAGACGCGGCGGGAAGGGAACGCGGAAAAAAACAGATCAGCTTGCGCGTGGATCCCGAGCCTCTGCAGCTCAGCATAGAATGGCCCCACGGAGCGATGGTAAACGCGGGTACGGCCCTGAAACCCAAGTTGATAGGATTGCCCGCGGGCGCCGACGCGGGAACGGCAGTCTGGAGCTTGAACGGTCTGCCGGTGAGCGACATCAATGCCCTCGTTGCGCCGTCGGTTGCCGGACAGTACACTCTTGCCGCCGAGTATTTCGCCAACGGATCTCGTGATCGGGCGGAACTGCTCTTCTCGGTCAACGGGGCGCCTATTGTCAGAATCGAAACGCCGGCATCGGGCCAGCGCTTCACTTTTGGCAGCGCTATCGTTCTTTCGGCGAAAATCGAAGATGACCAACCCTTTAATGGATCCATCACGTGGAAAAGCGGCGACCGAATTCTGGGAACCGAAAATCCCGCGGTGGCGCTAAATCTTGAGCCCGGCCAATACAATATCACCATAGATGTCGTGGATCGCTTTGGGGCGGCCGCTAGCGCCCAAGGTTCTTTCTTGGTGTATCGGCCGGCTTCCATCATCTCAGCAGCCGTCAACGGCGGGCAGCCTGTCTATCTGCTATCCGAACAGGGAAGTCCTCTTGCCGCGAAACTAAGCCTCGAGGGAGGCATCGCGCCAGCGGTTTCATGGACCTTGGCGCAGGGAGATCTCAGCAGAGGAAAAACAGGCAACGAAGCGAGTTTCGGCTATGAAGACCTGCGGCAATTCTCTGAAGGCCAGGCTGTCGTCACCGCGATTGTTGCGGACAAAGGCCTGACGGATGAGGGTGCGGTGGAAGTCTATAGGAAAGATTTCCCCATCGAATTCGTCCTGAATGCCGCGGCCACTTTGATCAGCCCGATACAAGGTGACATGTTCAGGGTCGGCGAGCCTGTTCCGCTTATGGTGGGAGTGGCAGGCTTCAATCAGCCAAGCTTCTCCCTTACCTTTAATGGGCAATCGATCGAGACGAAGTGGACGAAAACGGAAGGGACTTCCACATACCAGGCCAGCATTCCCGCCGAAACCCTCGCTTCCGATGGAGTCTTTGAATTGGCCATCCAAGCCAGCGAAAACGGAATAACAAGCTCGATTGCCTATACGCTCAATGTATACAAGCCGAGGGTCGGCATCTTCGTCGACAGTCCGCCAGAAAAGGTGGATTTGACGGGGCAGCCGGGCACCGTGCGCGCGCTTGTCGCGGGGCTGCAGGGAGTGGATTCGATCCTCTGGCGCAGCGACCTTTCGGCCAATCCCATAGGCACTGGCGAGACTCTGGACCTTGCCGCCGCGGGGCTGAAGCCCGGCGATCGCTCTATCACGGTGGAAGCCCACGCAGGGAGCCAGACTTTATCGACGGCCACCTTCCTCCTCAAGGTGTATGGCGCCATGGAGCTGCAAGTGCTTCCGGCCGAGACACCGCTCATCTTCCAGCGCGGGACGGCCATGACCATGGACGCGGCGGCCAAAGACAGGGACGGTTCGGCCTTGACCGCCGATGCCATTACCTGGACCTCCCATATCGATGGATTGCTCGGCAAGGGAAATAGTTTGAATCTCGGTTCCTTGGCCAACCTCACCGGTGGCGACCATATCATCACCATCGAGGCGACCGGCGTCAGCGGTACGAAAATAGCCGTCTTGAAGCAAATCCAGGTAAAAGTGCCGCAAGCGAAGGGCCTGGAAGGCTCGGGCGGTTCCGGCGACCAGGGTGGAGGAAGCGGAGAGGGCGGAGGATCGGGAAATCTCGACGATGGCGAGGAGATGCAAGGCGGACAGAGAAGAACGAATGCCCCAACCTATGCCCAGCAAGCCTTAGGCGCCGCGATTGAGGTGACCATAGCGCTGCAACAATCCATACTGTCGTTTGACCAGGCGAATAGGATGGTTACCGAAATGACGCAGAGGAATTCCGCCGTCTATGGAAACGGCGGCCCCTTCCCTCCGAAAATTACTTCTTCGTTGACCTTGCTGAGGGGGATGAGTTCAGCCCGCGATAGGTTGATTCGTTTAAGGGGCAGTGCGGATGGCGCGGCGAGGCAAGCCGTACAGGCCGAGCTTCGTAATGACCAAGCGGGAGCCAAGGCGGCGATGGAGAGGGCGATAGCTATTGCCGATGAGGCAGAGAATACAGCTCTCATGCAGAATGGAGACTTTGCCATGCTAAAGGTTATCTATGACGAAGTCATGGCGGCGTTGGCGAATAATCCTTGAAAGGCCGGAATCCGGAAAAGGGAAAACCATGAAAAAGCTAACCTTGATTGCGCTCTTACTCTGCGTTTCGACCTTGGCGCTCTTCGGATATGATGTCACCATCCCGAACGAAGTCCCCTCGTACAAAGATCTGGTCGTCACGCTCAATGTGGAATCGGGACTTAAAATCGCCGAGGCGAGGTTCTACCTCCTTCCCGAACGCAGTGATGTACCACAGTACGCCAAATTCACCGAGAAGAATGGCAAATGGACAACGGTGATTCCCTTCGAATACCTGCACGGCGAAGAGCTCATCTACTACGTGCAAGTAAAAACGGCGGGAGGGGCGGTCAGCAGGTTTCCCGCCATGGGAACCCGAAAAGCCAGACTCGTGCCCGATACGATTCCCCCAAAGTTTACGCTTAAATCCCCTGAAACAAAAACTCTTTTCAGGGGAAAGGAGCAGATGGTCGTCTTCCAGATCATCGAGGACAGCGAGATAAAGGCAAGTGAGGTTCGATACAAGGGTAAAGCTCTCGACAAGGTAATGGTATATCAGGACTATCTCACTTTCTTCATAACGCCGGTCAACGATAAGGCTACGGAGGCCTCGGTGGACCTCTCGGTCTCCGATATCTACGGCAATGCGGCCAAGGAGACGGTCACCTTCGCGCTCGAAAAGGGCGTCGAGCCCTTCTTCTCCGCCGAGGCGGACTATACCGCCAGCCTGGAGGCGGAATACAGTCTGACCATGGGCGAAACCGCCAACACGACGGATCTCGCCACGTTCTTCGGCGATATGCAGCATGATGTCAATCTGACCTATGAAATTGGCGGCGGAACCAAACTCAGGGCCGGACCGCTAAAACTGGAATTGGCGGGGACGCTGGCCGATGATATTTCCATTTTCGACATCCCGACTGCTTATCCGAATGCGCTCATCGCCGATTACCAGAATATCATGAACCTCTGGAATCCTTGGGCTTTCGACAACGAGTTCGACTACGGCGGCGAAGTGGCAAGGAAGTTCTACAACGACAACAAGATGCTGGCGAGATTGTCGCTTTTCGATCCTTATCTCTCCTACGCGTTCGGCGATCAGAAGCTGAGTTTCCAAAAGGAAACGATAAAAGATTTCGAGTTCCGCGGCTCATCGATCTCCCTCAACACACCTTTCCTGGACCTTACCGTCGCGAAAGGGCTATCCGATCTGGGACTTTACCAGACCGCCTGGCCGCAGAACTTTTTCGGATTGCAGGCTGGCATCAGCGTATTCGACTACTGGTGGCTGCAGACGAACGTTTCCTTCATCAGCTCCCTGCAGGGACGCTACGACGACATAGCGGCATCCGGCGTCTCGCCGATCGGGATACTCTACGACCTGGCCGACGTGAAACCCGAGGAAAGTCTGGTATTCGGTCTGGATATGGGCACGAAGAACAAGCTCTTCAACCTCTCGGGAGGGCTCGGCCTCACGCTCTATACCGACGACGCTGGCAGTATCCTGGATAAGGATAAGCTTGCTTCGGACATCAACGACGGATTCGGCTTCGATATCAGCCCCTATTTGAGCTATGTCGACATGGTGACCAACATCTTCCCCGTTTTCGATTACTTCCCCCTCACCACAGGCCTCACCGCGGCGGCGGTGAACCGAAGCCTTTGGGGAATTACCTACGGCGGCGACCTCGAGATACCTGCGCTGGGATTGGAGGGCTGGTATCATAAAACGGACAGCTCGTACAAGAGCCTGGCCGCCGCCGTGGATACCGACGTGCTGGACTGGGGCGCCGCGTGGAAAAAGACGGTGTGGGACTACGATGTATTCCTGAGCTACGACTGGCAGCAGGACAATGTCCCCGATATTCTCTTCAACGATATATTGCCCCTCTTTGGCATGGCCTCGACCGCGGCTCCTTCGGAATATGATATTTCGAATATAAGCAACACGGTCGATATCGCCATCGGCACGCCGGCCAAAGGCGCATTCGGGAGCCTCCTCTTTCTCTACACCTTCGAGTGGGTAGATACGAACGCAGCAAAACTCGCGGCCCTTATAACGGATGACGCGGCAGCGGCAGCCGCCATCGTCAATTCCAGCTATAACGACTCATCGCTGACGCACACGGGCGGCTTGAAATGGAAGAGCGGCAGGATCAAGTCCGGCAATTTCATATTTACGTTGGGCGCTTCCACCGAGGACTCCTACGTCACCTATCTTCGAGTGGACGGCGTGGAGGGCAACACGAGCATCTGGGAGCTGGATTTTGCGTTGGATGGCGGTTTCCAATATGATCGCTACAAACTTAATCTCGGCTTTGAGCATGGATGGAGCACCGAGGCTTCCTCCGAGAGCACCTACGGCTACGATGCCAAATTCACGCTTCTGAAGAGTTTCTTCGATACGCTGACCTTGGCCGGATCATTCGACCAGACATATCAGGACAGCCTCGCGCAGGATTACGTCATCGGGGGAATCTTCACGCTTGGCAAACGGTTCGGCGTGTTGAGCATGGGCGCATCGATCGAAGTGGATTACACCGATTCGCTTATAGACAATGCCGATGACGCGCTGACTGCCGCCTTAACGGTTACGGGAGGCATATCGCTCTAGCGATCATTCGCGGAAAAAGTCTTCCGCGAGCGTCTTCTCGATCAGGTTTTTCGCCCGTATGCTTTCAGGTACGGGCGCGGCCTGACTGTTCACCGTAGCGAGAATGAGATCGAATTTCTTTTTCAGTAATTTCTTTTCCATCGCCCATACCTGGATCACTCGATAGAGCTCCTTGTCCGGCTTCGCGTCCGCTGTATAGGTCCGGACCTTCACCCACCAATCGGCCTTTTTCGTGAAATCCTCGTAGATTGCCTCTTCCACGCCGCTCAGGAAGCGCTCGCTATAGGCGGAGAAACTCATAAAATCCTGGGCGGGGACTTTCGCGTTCTTGAGTGCTTTCCCAACCCGGACGGAAAGAAAGTAGCCCATTTCGGTCTGAGGGCGCACTTTTCCCGCAAGCTCTTTGGCGCGTTCCAGATTCTGCGCCTCGGACACCGTCGTCACGACTATCGTGCCGGCGAAGTCGGGCATCTTTTCCAGGCTTAATGTGTCGCCCAGCATCGCGGCTGGCACCCAGAGCGGCATAGTGTTTTTTTCCGCCATACCCTTATCTTCGATGATGACATCGCTCTTCTTTGGTACCGACATGGTGGCGCAGGATGAGATCAGCGCGAACGCGCCTACGGATAGCGCAAAAATTGCCATGGCGATTTTTCTGTTCATCCTGCCCTCCTGGATGGTTTGTCGGATCCGCTTTGAATTCAATAGTAATTCTCTGCGAGGTTTTATCGGCGCTGTCGCCGCGTGATTCATTGAAATCAAGTATAGTAGCATTATCGCGAAATCAAAAGGGCATATTGGCGAATACTTCCACCGAACAGGCGCGGCTCAAGGATAGAAGCATGCAAGTTAATGACTTGCATGCTTTTTTTACGCTCAGAGCTTCCACTTCACCCCGATCATGCCGGTATATCCAACGCCGAGCCCGATAAAGTACGGGACGCTGATGTCCGCCTGGATGGCGAGGTTGGGATTGATGAAGTAGGATGTGCCACTGGCCGCCATCGGCCCCGCGCCGAAATACGCTCCAGCGCAGGCTCCAAGGCCAAGACCCCAGTACCAGTCGAAATTGCGCAGGAAACGGGGAAGGGACGTGAAGGTGTTCAGGCCGAAGTGCATGGTCGCCATCACGCCGAGGTCGAGCATAAGTCCGGGGACGCCGAAGCTTGCCTTGGCCGCCGCGCCGAAGGTCAGGGGCACGGTCTTGGCGATATCCCACCTGGCGAAAATGTACTCGGCGCCGCCTCCAATTCCAAAACCGTAATAGCCAAAAAGCGCTCCCGCGTTGACCATGAGCTCCCCCTGATTCGCATGGGGAAGGGCTGTCGCTTCCGGGGCTTCGGCAAAGGCGAAGACGCACATGAGACAGAGAATTGCCGCGAACGCCGCTAATTTCTTCATGTCGCTCTCCTTTATCGCAGAGATGTCCCGTCATCAGTAAAGCCGTTGAAACGCCACGGCTCATCTCTTTTGGAATTAGCTCGTTCAGGATGCTTGGCAGCCTTGACCTTCATGAGGGCTTGGTCGGCAATTGCCAGGATGTCGTCAATGGTCGCCTCTGATTGAGGCTCTTTTGTCGCTATGCCATAGGAAATCCCCACGCCAAAGCGTTTCGGATTCGAACTGACCCATGCAACTACCGCGCTCTCAAGCCGCTCTTGCGCCTGCGCCGCCGCTTCGTCGTCGCCTTCAAGGACGATGACGAACTCATCGCCGCCGATGCGGACTATAATGTCATTTTCCCTGAAGGATCGTATAAGGATCTTCCCGAATTCAACGAGAGCCCTATCTCCTTCGGGGTGGCCGAACTTATCGTTTATCGTCTTGAAATTATCAAGGTCGATGACGAATAGGTGGAGACTGCCGCAATATAGTCTTGTCCTCTTAAAGGAGGCGCTCGCGATTTCATATAATCCATTCCGATTATACAGTCCGGTCAAGCTGTCGCGAATAGCCTGTCGGTGTACTTCATGGAACATGGCGGAATATGGCTTATCGAGCCCTTCCTTTATCACGAAAATCGAAAAGAACCCAATGGAGAGAAGGTAGAAGAGGTGTCCGACTCCATTTGACAGATCATCTACCTCGATATAGAAGCTGAAGGCTGCTTCAGCCAATATTCCAAAGAGCAGGGCTAAGCTAAAAAACCTCAGGTAATCGGTTTCAAAATGATTATTGAGGTCTTTTAGCCTGAAAAAGGTGACGATGCTGATGAAAATTATCACAAATTCAGAAATTTTCTTAAAAGGCGTAAGACCCACTCCCTCGATGAAGCAAACCGGGAATACTTTCGCGAATATTGACGCTACCAGGAGCGAAGTAACTACAAAGAAAACGAACATGAGTTTTGCATATGATAGCTTCTGTTTCTTGATGAAAGTCGTCGCGAGAATCCCCGTCGATTCCATTAATCGCTTGGCGATCCAAAATTGCGTAGCCATGCTTGTGTCTATACCGGGAATAAGGTTCATTCCTTTATAGGTCACCACATGCAAAAATCCTAGGGTGGCGGAAAATAGGAATGATGTACTTAACACCAAGATGGCGGGGTTTTTTGAAAATTTATACGATCGATCGCCGATCACAAAAAGTAATATGTTTAGTATTATGCAGATATTCTCAAGGAGCATGTGAAATACTAAATAGCCATTGAAATGCCATAATAAGGGCAGGACGAAGAAGGTTATCACCGCCAGTGAGATAGAGCCGAATAGTCTATTGTCTTGATCGATAGGATCAGTGATTCCGGTCATTCTAGGTTGTCTCACCTTGATATGTGACCATGGAGATTTTAATCATGTCAATAGAACTGCGGCGAGGGTTCAAGAGAAGAAGTGCTAATCTGCCCCGCCTATCCTTCCCGAGACGCCCGAACAGCTCCGCCGCTACCAACAGGCGGGCATTCGCCGCGAAGCCCGTCTCTCACTCGCGCAGAGACTCAAGGACCATCGCTAGCCCGCGGCGGTCGAGATGCCTCATTCACCCTGAGCGCGAGGGACGCGAAGATGGTCAGTCCCCGAGGATGAGGAGGGCGGCGTTGAGGGAGAGATCGGCGATCATGCCCACGAAGGGGTAGAGCAGGGCTATGAGCACTCGTTCCAGCATTGAAATGCCCGAAAGCACCGTGGCGCGGTTGGAATCCTCGATATGGTCGTTCATGAGGGCCGAAAGCATCGGCGCCCTGAATAGCCTCAGATTCGTCACGCCGAACATGACGATGAGATCGACGACGATATTCGGAAACAGCCCGGCGCCGATATAGAGCAGGCCCGGTATCAGGGAGGAGAGGAAGAGGGCTCGGGCTATGCCCATCTTTTTCTGGATGAAGGGCGTCGTCTGCAGGAGCAGCATGGCGCTGAGGTTGAAGGGCCGAGCCGACGAAACCGAACCATGCCACGGGTAAGGCGTTCCGCGTGAGCATGGATTGGTAAAACCAGAACATGAAAAACGTGAGAGCGGAGATGGCGGCGTAATTGAGGCCGAAACCGCGCAACTCCTTCGTTCTGAATATCTGGAGAAAGCCGTCGATTCCATGCCGCAGGAAGTCCTTGCCGCCGCGTTTTTCCATGGTTTCCCTAACGCCGAGGACGATGAGGCCGGATATCCCCAGCGCCGCGGCCGTGAATACGAACACCAGGCCCAGGGCTTCCTTATAGGGAACGATGCCACTGCCCGCGAACAGGGAGCCCAGCGGGAAGCTTATGAAAAGCCCCGCCGTGCCGGCCGATTCATAGCGGGCGAACACGTTGGCGGTATTTTCGGCCTTCCCGTCGCGTTTTATTACCTCGTAGAGCAGGGCTTTGTCCGCGCCGCTGACGAGGGTCATGCCCAGGGCGCAGATGAGTTCAGCCACGAGAAGAATCCCGAATGAATGGAATATGCCGAACATGAGGAAGCCTGCCGCGAGAAAAAGCGATCCCAGGCAGAGGGATATTTTCCTGCCCCATCGGTCGGCGACGATGCCTGTGGGCACCTCGAGGATCATCATGGCGGCGGAAAACACCATCTCGAGCGTGAACATCCTGGCATAACCCATTTCAAGGCGGTGGATATAGAAGGGAACGGCCACCGCCCCGAAAAACTGCAGGCTCTTGAAAAAACTGAAGGCATAGAGCGCGATAATGCCTTTTTTATCCGGCTTCATCCCCAAGCTCTCCATGGATGGCGGTTTTCAGCGATGGACGATGAGGTTGCTGGAATAGGGAATGGCGAGGTTCGCGATCTTCTTCTTGCGGCGCTCGCTGAGGAGCAGCGCCCCGATCACGGAAGCGAAGAGGCTCCCGCTGAAAATGCCCATGAAGGCCAAGGGTACGTTCTGGAAGGGTAGATCGACGTTCATGGCCGAAGAAACTCGAGATGAGGGTGGGTATCATGAGCACGATTGAAACTATGGTGAGTCGGCGCATCACTCTGTTGAGATTGTTCGAGATGACGCTCGCGAAGGCGTCCATCGTGCCCGTAAGGATCGAGGAATAGATGTTGGCCATCTCGATGGCCTGCTTGTTGTCGGTGAGGACATCCTCCAGAAGCTCCTGCTCATCCTCCTTAAAATGGGATGAAGGGAGATTCTCTGCAGCTTCTCGAGGAGAAGTTCGTTGGTTTTGAGGCTTGTCGTGAAGTAGACGAGGGATTTCTGGACAGACAGGAGCTGGACAAGCTCGTTGTTCTTGACTGACTCCTGCAGTTCTCTCTCGATGATGGCCGTCTTCTTGTTGAGCTCTTTCAGGGCGCGAAGGTAGCTCAACGCCGCTCTTCCCATGAGGTTGAGCACGAAGGCGCTCTTGTTCTTCACGCTGAAGTCGCGGATTCTATGCCCCGTCAGATCGTCGAGCACGTCGCTGGAACGCTGGCATATGGTGACGATCTTGTCGCCGAAAAGGATGATGCCCACGGGCACCGCGGAATACGTCACTTCCGAATTCTGGTCGAAGACGGGCAGACGGACGATGATGGCGGTGTATTCGTCTTCCTTCTCGATGCGCGCCTGTTCATCCTGGTCCATGATGTCGGCGATGAGTTCCTGACTGAACTGCCGAAATCTTTTTCCAGCTTGGCGAGGTCTTCCCTTGTTACATTGCGGGCGTCGACCCAGCAATCCTTCACGATTTCGTCGCTTTGGGAAAGCTTCTTGTCGTCTTGAGTCCTGATTGTGATCATTTTGGTTTCTCCTTGGGCGGTAAAAACCTGGAGAAACCGGTGGGAAGGCTTAGAGCCGGAACCGGTCGCCCGCAGGAAGTGCCGCGAGGGTCATTGTGCTGCTACAACTATGATAGGGGGTGCTACTACCCCCACCGTCCGGATCGGACATGGCGCTTCCTCCTTGGCTCGATATAAGGTCCCCGGAAGGGGATCGGTTCTAGGCACAGTAATAACAGAAAACCGTCTATCTATCAAGGACAGATCGTCAACTTCCCTTCCAGAAAGTTAAATACGGTACCAAGATCCTGGAATTTGAGACTGGCGGCCCTGTCGAGGTGGGTGGCCATGTCGTTGACGATCACCAGTTTTCCGCCGTTCCCGAGGGTGTACTGGGGCAGTGCGGCCGCCGGGTACACGAGGAGGCTGGATCCCAGCACGATGAGGAGATCGGCGGCTTCGGCTTCGTCGCGCGCCGCCTTCAGCGCGTCGGACGGAAGGTTTTCGCCGAAGAAGGTGATATCGGGCTTGACCGCGGCGCCGCATCTTCCGCAGTAGGGAATGTCGCCGGCTCGGACTATCCGCGCCGCCTGCTCGAAGGACATCGACCATCCGCAGGCGGGGCAATGGTGGAGGGATGGCGAACCGTGCACTTCGATGACGCGCCGGCTGCCCGCTTTCTGATGGAGAAGATCGATGTTCTGCGTGATGATGGCGCTCAGCAGTCCCTTGCTTTCCAGGCAGGCCAGAACTTTGTGGACGACGGAGGGCATTTTATCCTCCAGATTGTAGATGAAATCGCGGGTCGACCCGTAGTAAAAGGAGGGATCGCGGCGAAAAATTTCGATGTCGAAGATCTTTTCCGCGTCGACGGTCTTGTAGAGGCCGTTTTTCCCGCGAAAATCGCGGATGCCGGAGAGGGTGCTGACGCCCGCGCCGGTGAATGCCACACAGTGGCGGGCGGCCTGGATCATTTCGAAGAATGCCTCCAGGTTTTCGGTCGAGTCGGAATCGATGAAGGATACGCTCATGGGCTGATTATAGTGAGATGGACCAGGCGAAAAAAGCGTATGCGCGCAAGGCATACGCGTATGGCGAAAAAAATATCGGATTCCTTTCCTTCCTTCTTTGTTTTCCCATCCAGCAGTGTTATATTCCAGGAAAACGTCCCAGCGGAGGCGAGCCTTTGATCACAGTCCAAAACGTCACTAAATCCTATTCGAACGTGCTGGCGGTAGATGGCCTCTCTTTCGAAGCCAGGCCGGGCGAAATTTTCGGGCTCATCGGTCCCAACGGGGCGGGCAAGTCGACAACGATACGCATGATAATGAACATAATCGCCCCCGATTCGGGGCTTATCAGCTTCGACGGCAAGGCGCTCACGGAGGCTGACAAGTCGCGGATAGGCTATCTGCCCGAAGAGCGAGGCCTGTACCGGAAGGCGAAGCTCGGCGAAGTGCTCGAATACCTGGCCGCCATCAAAGGCGCCGAAAAAGCCGCGGCCCGCGCCTCCATAGACGGCTGGCTCGAGCGTTTTAGCCTGACCGAGTGGAAAAACCGGAAGGTTTCGGAGCTTTCGAAGGGTATGGCGCAGAAAGCCCAGTTCATCGGCGCTCTCGCGCACAATCCTTCCGTCATTTTCTTCGACGAGCCTTTTTCCGGCCTCGATCCGCTGGCTCAGGACGAGTTTTTGGCCGTCATGGTCGAGCTGAAGAAAAAGGGCGCGACGGTGCTCTTCTCCACCCACATCATGGAACACGCAGAGAAGATATGCGAGCGGATCCTCCTCATGGACAAGGGGCGGGAAGTCTTCTACGGATCGATGGCCGAGATCAAGGCCAAGTACGGCCGCAACGCGGTCCAGCTGGAATTCGACGGCGATGGGTCCTTCGTGAAGGATCTCGACTTCGTGGCTTCGGTCAACGCCTATCCGCGATGGATCGAGGTGGAGATGAAGGAAGGGGTCGATCCGGACCGTCTCTACACGGCGCTGGCCGGTCGTCTGCGCATGCGCCGTTTCCAGACGATCTCCCCGTCCCTGCACAAGATATTCGTAAGGCTGGTGGGGGGAGGGGAGGCGCTTGGCACGGAAGTGGAGGGCGCTGAAGGCGCCGTGGGCGCGGGACAGGCGGCGGGCGCGGAGGTGGACCATGACTAGGCTGTTCAATGTCATAAAGCACGAATTCAGGCTCACGGCGGCAAACAAAGCCTATGTCATCCTCACGATTCTCGGACCCTTTCTCATCTTCGCCGTCACCGTCCTGCCTTCCCTGCTGACCCAAGATCCCGGGAAAATGGCAGGCGGCAAGCCCCTGGCCCTGATCGGCGCTTCCGCTCCCATGCGGAAGGCCGTGGACGCGGCTTTTTCAGGCATGGGCATAGAAGTTGAGAGCATCGCCGACGACGCATCGTCCCTGGCAGCGTCCAAGGAAGCCGTCCTCGCGGGCGGCTATGTGGCCTTACTCTCCATCGAGGCCGGCTGGCCAGGCTCAGGCCGCGCGGTATGGTACTCCAAGAGCGGCTCCGAGATCGCCCTCTACGGCAGCGCCTCCGCCGTCCTGGAAGCCGCCGCGCGCGAAATCCGCATCGTGGAGAGCGGCATCGCTCCCGACCTCGTGGCGAAAGTCCTCGCGGTACCCAGCTTCGAGGTGGTCAAGCTTGACGCAGGCGGAAAAGAAGAGAAGCGCGGCAACGAATCCTTTTTCGAAGTCCTCATGACGGCCCTCACCTTCGTCATGCTGATCTACATGACCGTCCTCCTTTACGGCCAGATGATCGGGCGCTCTGTCGTCACCGAGAAAACCTCCAAGACCGTCGAGATCATGCTCTCGAGCGTCACCAGCCGCGACCTCATGTTCGGGAAGATCCTCGGCCTCGGCCTGGCGGGACTCCTGCAGTACGGAATCTGGGTCGCGATGGCTATGCTGCTTACGAAGTTCATAGGCCCCGTCTTCAACCTTTCGATGCCCGCGGGCGTTTCCGCGGGGAACATGCTCTGGCTCGTCATATTCTTCGTGTTCGCCTTTTTCCTCTACGCCTCGGCCTACGCGGCCCTGGGCGCCGCGAGCGAGGACGAACAGCACCTCGGCCAGGTGGCCTGGCCTCTCCTCATGTTTCTCATGGTTCCCCTCGTGATGATCAGCAGCCTCGTCACCAATCCCGATTCGACGGTTTCGGTTTTCCTCTCGCTCTTTCCCATGACGAGCCCCATCGTGATGCTCGTCCGCATCCTGGTGTCGGAACCGCCCGCGTGGCAGATCGCGCTCTGCCTCGCCTTGCTCGCGGGGAGCGTAGCCGGAATGGCCTTTCTGGCCGCCAAGATTTTCCGGATCGGCATCCTCATGACGGGCAAAAAGCCCAAGCTCAAGGAAGTCCTGCGCTGGATCATGGTCAAGTAAAATTTACGGCGAATTTATAGGGAACGTTCCCAATTAGCTATTGCGCGATTTTTAAAGTCGTGCTAGGGTAGTTTTAGGGAACGTTCCCACTATGAGTAAACCCAAGATCAGCATCCACGAGGTAGCCCGTCTCGCCGGCGTCTCGAAAAGCACGGTGTCGCGCGTCGTCTCCGACCGGGGCGGTTCGGTGAGCCCGAAAGCCCTCGAAGCCGTCAACAAGGCCATCGAACAGCTCGGCTACACCAAGAACCTGATGGCGGCCTGCCTGCGGACCCAGAAAACCTACATGGTGCTCGTGATGGTTCCCGACATAGCCAACCATTTCTGGTCGGAAATCGCCCGGGCCATCCAGGACAGGCTGGAGGCCGAGGGCTATTCGGTCGTCATCGGCTCCACCGACTGGAGCGAGACGCGGGAGGCGCGCTACTACGAGCTCGCGCGCTCGTCGCGTTTCGACGGTCTCATCCTCAACAGCGTCACCGACAATATCAGCCTCATCAAGGATATCGGCGTTCCGAGCATCATGATCGGCGAACGCAGTGCCACGCAGGACATCCGACACGGTGGGCACCGACACGATGTCGGCCGCTCGCCTGGGCTCTCGATTATCTCTACGACACCGGACATCGCCGCATAGCCCTGGCCACGAGCGACCACGGCGGCGAGCGCTATCTCTCGCTGCGAAGCAGGGCATACAAAGATTTCCTGCGCGACAAAGGGCTTCCCTACGATCCCGACCTCGTCTTTTCGGTAAATCTCGACGAAGAGGGCGGCAGGACCTTGGCCAGGCATTGTCTGGCCCTGCCCGATTGGCGCCGCCGAGTCGATTCGCTGTTCTGCGGCAACGACATCGTCGCCATAGCCGCGATGGGCGAATTCAGGAAATTCGGGATTATTCCCGGCATCGACATTTCGATCGTCGGCATGGACGACGTGCCGGCGGCCGCGCAGACCTATCCCTCGCTCACGACGGTGAGGAAGCCGCGGGGGCGGATCGGGGCGGCGGCCGCCGAGCTTTTGCTCGCGAAAATGAAAGAACCCGGCAGACCCGCCGAAAAGCACCTGTTCCCCGGCGAACTCATCGTCAGGGACAGCGTCGTACAAAGGAAGGAAGAAGCATGAAAACCAGAGCTGAAGTTGTCGCCGACCGCGCCGGCTATGAATCCAGGGCCGCGGGCGCCCTGATAGGGCTTGCCGTGGGCGACGCCGTGGGCGATCTCGGTAGGAGCCAGGAGCACAGGAACCGCTACGGCCTGATCGTGCGACTTCTCGACGATGGCAAGAGCACCGACGACACGGAATTCGGCGTGCTGACCGCGCGCGCCCTCCTGGACTGCCGCGGCGCGCTGACGCCCGCCAAGACGGCGGAAGCCTGGCGGAAATACATCATCGGCCGCGGCGGCGCGAAGAAGCGCGCGGGCCGGCCCCTCTATGGAGCCATCGAGAACCTCGGTCGCGGCATGGAGCCTCCCTTCACCGGCAAATACAATGTGATGAACATAGACGACGGCGCGGCGATGCGCGCCACGCCCCACGGGATCCTGAGAGCGGGCGATCCCGACGGAGCCGCCGAACTCGCGGCCGCCGACGCCTGCGTTAGCCATGACGCCGACGGCATATGGGCGGCCCAGGCCCTCGCCGCTAGCGTCG
>CAXXGJ010000013.1:0-17009 GCA_963677895.2 Treponemataceae bacterium
TCGGCGGCGCCCAACCTGTCGTGTTCGGCGTCTCCCTGCCGCGGCGCCTTCTCGTCGCCTTTTATCATGAGGGCGAACTCCATGAGTTCAATTTTTCTAAGTTCTGGACCGGATCCACGCAGCGGTTCGACTGCCCCGTGACCGACGAAAAGGTGGAATGGAATATCGACGCCTGGACGAGAAAGGCCAAAATAGAGATCCGATTCTCCTGCCCGCGATCGACCATGCTGAACGTGAATTACGAAAATCCCGATGGGGACAAACGCCACAACGCCCTCTGGAACGGCGGTTTCGCCTCGGGCTACGTGAAGCTCTCAAAAAAAACGTCTGCGGGCTGGGAGGAGATCGACACCTTCGACGGCGAATTGGGCGGCTGCGAATATGGGGAATACGACCGCTGATCCCAGCCGGCTTTCCGCCGGAAATGTTATTCCGGTTTTCCAACCATCTCGAGAGCGCGATCCGATACGCCGAGAATCTTGTCCAGGTTCTCGGCTACCATGACGAACCCCGCGAGCTCCGATTCGGACAGCCCCGACGCGTAGGCTTTGACAAGTTGGTAACTTCTGTCCTCGATTTCCTTGATGAGTCTCCGCGCTTTCGCGGAGAGGGATAATAGGACGGCGCGCCGGTCGGCTGGATCGGAGACGCGCGCCACGAGGTCTTCCGCCTCCAGGTGCTGAACGAGTCGGGTGGCCGAGAAATGGGGGAGTTCGAGGACGGAAGCGACCTTGCCTATACGCAGGCCCGGATTGCGCCTGAGCAGCTGGAGCAGGCAGATCTCCTTGTAGCCCAAGCCGAAATGGGTATAGAGGTCGCACTCGAAATGGTGGATCGCGCGGAGCGTGGCATAGAGCGCCGCGTCGACACGATCGCGTTCCGGAACCTTGGTCAGATGCCGCCTCCGAGCGTTGCTTTACTATGCCGGATTTTTACGACAACCTTTCTGACTTCGCTTTTTCCGATTAGATCGCATGAAGGCATATGGGCGTCATGCGGAAAGAAAATCGCGAAATTATCAGGCTTGAGCGGAAAGGATCCGCCTTCTTTTCCCTCATAAAAACCAATATCTTTTTCTTCATTGAAGGATCCCGACGCGACAAGAGCATCGAGGGGCGCGTAGTAGCATCTTTCTTCGCCCTGGATGAGGATCTGTATGTCTATATATTTTCTATGGGCTTCAAACGCAGCCTCGGGCAACGTTTTCGTCGCGTACGACATGACGTTGACGATCACGTTATCTGTTTCGATAGGGTAGCTTCCGTCCGCCAGGATGGAAATATCGTTATCGAGAAGATAATCGATGGCACAATCTATGTTTTTTGAAATTCCTTTATAAATTTTCAGCTTATCCAACTGGTCGAAGATCATCGTAAACCTCATTAAGTATCAAGATAGAATGATTATACTATATTCCCCGAAATCTTTTCGCATATAACTATTTCGTGTCGTGAATTTTCAGATAATTCCGCGTCGAGACCTGCAGATGCTCGCGCATAACCCGCTCGGCTTCATCGCCGTCGTTCTTTCGAAGAATTCCGAGCAGCTGTTTATGGTATTCAACGCCGCTCAAGTGACCTTCGGAAGGTATCAGCGCTTCGCGGATAATCGGTTTCAGCAAGCCGGTCATCGATTGGACGAAGGTGGCAAAATCGGGTTTTCGGAATACTGCGCGATGAGCGTATGGAACTGCAGGTCATAATAAATTCGCTCTTCGGTGTTGTGCTGATTTTCGATCATTTTAACGATTGTTTCCTCGAGCGCGCCGAGCTGCTCCTCGCTCAGTCGATGCTGCGCCGCGAGGCGGCAGGCATAGGGCTCGAGGAGCAAGCGCATGTTGAATACATGCGTGTAATCGATGCAGTCCATCTGGATCATGCGCTTGATCACATCGATGAGGTTTTGGGTGCCGGGCTTGCAGGTATACGTTCCTCCGCCGGTGTGGGACTCGATCAGTTGCCTTTCCTTCAGGAGCTTCAGCGCTTCGCGTATCACCGGCCTGCTCACGCCGAAGTTGAGCGCGAGATCCTTTTCGGCGGGCAGCTTCTGCCCTGACTGGGCGGCATTCTGGATGATATAGTTTTCTATTTTCGCGGCGACATCTTCGTAGAGATTTCTCTTTTCAACCCGATAATCAATTTTATCCATCGTCAAACCTCATTTTCCCTGAATCGTACAATACTACATTTTGCCGAGCAACCGCGGAACCCAAAGCACGACATCGGGAATGTACGTCACTACCAGCAAGACCGCGACTTCGGCGAAGATCATGGGGGCGATTTCCCTTATGATCACTTTCATCTTCTCGCCGGAAATGCCGGTAACGATAAACAGAAGCATTCCATAGGGAGGAGTGCAGAGCCCGATCATCGTATTGAGCGTGAAAATCACGCCGAAATGCACCATGTCGATGCCGAGCTGCCTGGCGATGGGAACGAGAATCGGCAAGAGCACCAGCTGCAGCACCGCGGAATCGACGAACATTCCCAATATGAAAAGTACGACATTGGTGAGGAGCAGGAAAGAGCCCCTCGTCGAAGCTATGGAAATGATGAGCTGGCCCGCGAGCTGCGGAAGCCTTTCCACGGAAATGATGTAGGAGAATACATAGGCCGAACCGAGCACGAGGCCGATTTGGCCCGTGGACTTTACGGTGTCTTTCAGCACCTGCAGCATCTGGCGCGGCCCCAGCGTCCTGTAGAATACGATGGCGATGATCATCGCGTAGAAACCGGCCACGGCGGCGGCTTCGGTGGCGGTCATCACTCCGGTATAGATGCCCACGAGAAGGATCACAGGCGTCAACAGCGCGGGGAAAGCGCTGAAAATCATGCCGAAAAATTGGCTGATCGTGTATTTGATGCCCTTCGGGTAATTGCGCTTCCTCGCGATGTAGGCGACGTATATGCAGAGCGCGATGGCGAGCAGTATCCCGGGCACCATACCGGCCAGGAAGAGACTTCCAATCGACGCTCCCGCGATCACGCCGTATATAACAAGCGGAATCGAAGGCGGAAAGATCGGCCCTATGACGGCGGAGGCCGCGGTGATCGCGGCGCTGAAGCCATCGTCGTAGCCTTCTTTGCGCATGGCATCGATTTCCATAATGCCGAGCCCAGAGGCATCGGCGACGGCCGAACCGCTCATGCCGCTGAAAATCAACGACGCGAGCACGTTGACGTGCCCCAGGCCGCCTCGCCATCTGCCGACGAGGACATTGGCAAAGCCGAATATCTTGTCGGTGATCTTCGAGGAATTCATGAGGTTGGCGGCGAAAATGAACAGAGGAACCGCGATGAGGATGAAATTATTGAACATCTTGGCCGAGAATATTTCCACCACGATGCTCATATCCATGCCTTTGAACATTAGGTAGGATGTCGCGCTGATGAGCATGCCGATTCCGATCGGCATTTTGACGATGAAGGCGATCACCAGAAGCGAAAGCGCGATGATTATCTGATAGCTCATACCTGTGCCTCCACATCTCCGTTTTCTGTAGGATTCTTTTTAAGGCACTTCACGAGCCTGAAAACGCTGCGGCAAATAGTGATGACGACAAAAGGAACGAAGGCGAAATAGATGATGCCCAGCGGGAAGTTGAATACCGCGCTGTAGCGTTTCATATAGAATTTGTAGAACAGGAATGTCGCGGGTATCGGGATGCAGAAGAAAACGATGGTGAGTGAATAGTTGATAATATCGAAGGCTTTCCTGACTTTTGGCGAGGCCGACTCATAGGCTATCGAAAACACGATGTGTTCATCGGTGCGGGACGCGTAGCAGGCGCCAAGCAAAATCGTCCAAAGATAGCCGAACTGCGAAAGCTCGTAGGGCCATACCAGAGGATGCCTGAAAACATAGCGCGACACGATCTGCAGTATGAAGGAAAGGAATAGCGCGACGAACGCGGCTACGGGAATATATATCTCCAGGATATCAAGAAACAGGTGGAATAATTTCTTCGGTTTTGCCATTCTACGCTCCTCGGGAAAAGGGAGAGCCGGAAATCCGGCTCTCCCTAGACATCTTGCTCAGTACTCGAGATTCTTGATCTTGTTGTAGAGATCCAGGTCCCAATCTTTCGTCATCTGTTTGTTGCTCAAATACGCTTTCTCCGTCGCCGTCATGAAAGCCTTGACGTCGGGGGTGATAATCTTCAGGCCTTTCGAGCGGAAGAATTCCAGATCGTTCTTTTCGCTTTCAAGATTGGCGGCATCATTCCAGGCCGTGATTTCCTTGATCGCCTTGGTCATTATCTGACGTTGATCGGCGCTGAGCGACTGCCATTTTTTCTCGTTGATGGCCACGCACATCGGTTCGATCACATGACCCGTCAGGACGATGGAGCTCGTGACTTCGTACCATTTCTGGGCTCTCGTCGTCGGGAGCGGATTGTCCTGACCGTCGATGGCGCCGGTCTGGAGCCCCTGATACACTTCGGCGAAAGCCATGGGGGTGGGGTTGGCGCCGAGAGCACGGCCCATGAACAGCCAGGCCGCCGAATTGGGCATTCGAAGGTTCACTCCCGCCAGATCGGCCGGCGTCTTGATATCGCGCCCGATATTGCGCATATCGAGATTCCTGGAACCGCAGTAAAGCGCTGTGAGCCATCGGACATTAAGTTTCTTGGCTACGTCCTCGGCGACCGTCTGTCCGATCGGTCCATCCATCACGGCGCGCATATGCTTCTGGTTTTTGAAAATGTATGCCGCGGTGAACATGTTGAGGTAGGGAAGCTGGTTCGAAATAAGGAAAGGAGAGCTGAACATCATATCGAGCGTGCCGCGCGCCACGGCGTCCACTTCGCCTTCCTGGGTCATCAGGCTGCCGTTGTCGTGAATTTCCAGCAGCAGGCTGCCTTTGGAAGCGCTCTCCACTTTTTCCTTGAGCATATACATCGCCTTGACATAGTTCACGTCGGCCGACGCTTGCGTGGAGAAAACGATTTTCGTGGGCTGATTCCCCGCGGCGAATGCGGGCATCGCCATCAACGCGGCGGCAAATACGCAGATCAGAACCTTGCTGATTTTTCTCATAGGTAATTCCTCCCCTATTATTTCAGAGCCTATGGCCCTGTATTTCCCTTAAAATGCCGCGGACCTTGCGAGCTCCGCTCATTATGTGCAGATAGTCCGTTCCGGCGCTGATGAAGTTGATACCCTTGTCGTGCCAGTAGCGAAGCACTTCGGGATCGTCGCTTCCGGTCGATACGCCGACCGATTTTCCGGCCTTCTTCAATATCGCGACGGCGCGATCGATCAGGTCGCTCGTGTTCGGGTCGAACACCCTGTTGAGTTCGCCGATAGAACCCGAGAGATCGCAGGGCCCGAATATGAAGCAGTCGATCCAGGGGTTCTTTGCCATCTCCTCGAGATTGTCGACCGCGAGCTTGCTCTCGATCTGAACGCATCTGACCATGTCGAGGCTGCCTTTGCGAATGTATTCGTCGGCGTCATCGAAGCCGTAGCGGACAGCCCTCATCGGACCAAATCCGCGGTTTCCGTACGGAGGATAGAGCGTGCTTTTCATTGCCTTGTCGAGTTCCTCGGCGTTGTTCACGACGGGGAATATCAATCCGGTCGGGCCCATCTCCAGGACTCTTTTCGCCAGGATCGCGTCGTTCCAGGGAATGCGGACGAGGGAGTTCACCCCCGCCGCCTTTGCCGCGATGATATGCTCGAGAAGAATATGATAGTCGATAGCGGCATGTTCCGTATCAATCCAGATGAAGTCATAATCGGCGTATCCGCAGAGCTCGGTTATGCAGCTGTCCGCGAGCGATACATGCATGCCGGCCAAAGGTTCGCGCTTTCTGAGCTGCTCTTTTAGCTGCGTCATCAATAGTCTCTCCTTTCCAAACGGGATGAAAAGCTGTAAAGCTGTATTACAGGTTTGATTGTAATACCCATTTTTAAATTCTGTAAAGGGAAAATCGAATTTTTTTAGTGGACGAGCCAGTCAGCCTTGGCTATGAGGCAGCATTTTGGCGTACAGGCGTGGCGCAGGCGAAAGATCAACGCAGACGATCGAAAGGCCGGCGCCCAAAGCTCCCGCGACCATTCCCCCCAGGATATCGGAAGGATAGTGAACCATCAGGTAGCAGCGGGAGGTGCCCATGAGGATGACAATTCCGAAGAAAAGCCAGCTCGCTTTTTTGTTTCCCTTGAAGAATAGGACGGTCATCGCCGCCATTGTCGCGGTGGCGTGGCCCGAGGGGAATGAGAATCCGTCCTCGGCGGGCGAGCCGACGAAGATCCACCATTCGCGGTAAAGAGAGCCCGCCGCGTCAAGGAAGGGCCTGGAGCGGCCGATCAAATCCTTCAATAGAATATTGGTAACGAGGGCGCCAAATACGACAGCGCCGAAAACGCAGGCCCCCGTTTTCCTCGTCTTCTTGAAGCCTAATAGAACAATCCCCAGAAGGAACATGCCGGCGCCCTTTTCCGCGACCATGCTTACCGCCTCGAAGATGCCGGTAAACCTCCCGTCGGTCATCCGGGCGAAGTCGTGAAGCGCGCGAAGAATGCCGCCGTCGAAACCCGAAAACGCGTCATTGAGCCATTGAGCGATGCCAGATACATCCATACAATCCATCCTTTCTCGAAACCGAATTTGCGGCTTCCTGGAAGCCTGGCAGAGTATGGCTCTCGCTCGGCCTCGATTTCGAGAAACGATTCGTCACCTTGGGCGACAGGAGAGGGTATTTTGCGACACTTTTCGTGTCATCGGTGATATTCGCCCTGAGTTCCGCTATTTTTTCAAGGATTTCCTCAGGAGGAGGAGGAGCTTCGATAGAAGGAGGAGTATCGAGAAGAGGGCGATATAGGGCTCTCTCGTCATCGTAAAGAAGAGAACCGCCAGGGTATGGAGAAAGATAGAAGCGCGCCGGCCGTAGACGAGCGCCTTTTTGTCGTCGAAGAACTGGGCGGCAATCTCCACCGCTCCCAGGAGCGCGAGCATCGCCAGATGAATAAAAAAGACAGCCTTGATGGATGGAGAGGATGAATACCTGATCAGGCTGACGGTGCGGATGTACCCGCCATCGTTCTGGCTGTACAGGGGCAGGAAGATCAGGGCCAGCGCCAGTAGGTCAAGGACGCCGAATACAAGGCTGTAGACCTTATCCAGACCAGCGGCGTTATCGCTCTCGGCGATAGTGATGAGTTCCTCGCCCGAAAGAAGGTCATCGATGGGGACCTGAAAAACCTTGGAAATGTTCTTGAGCGCCTCTATGTTGGGGAATCCCCTGCCGCTCTCCCATTTCGACACGGCGGTCCTGGATATATTGAGCTTTTCGGCCAGCTGTTCCTGAGTCAAGCCGCTCTTCTTTCTGAAGAACTGCAGTTTTTCGTTGAATTCCACGCTTCCCCCGCTCCGCGCACTCACGGACTTTCATCTTACCAAAACGTATGCCGAGTATTCTACTCTCGTATCAGGTTTTTATTGAGATCGCGCATTTTGCTGTCGATGTTTTGTCTATGAAAATACTTAGGATCGCGGTGATAGCGCTGCATTTCTTTGTCGGCATGTTAGGCTTGTTGGGCGGATACGCGGCGGCATCGACGCCGGCGGGACCGTTTGGAATCTCGACGGATATCTTGCGGAATGGCCCATTCCGCGATTTCTTTATTCCCGGACTGACGCTGCTCATCGTGATCGGGGTCGGGCACATAGCGACGGGAATAATTGTCTGGAAAAACGCGCGATTCGCCCCCTACATTCAGGGAGTGATGGCCGCCGTCACGCTTGGCTGGATCGTCATCCAGTGCTGGGTAATGGAAGAAATAAACGCCATGCATATCGCGATATTCGCGATAGGAGCGGCGCAAGGCCTGTACGCCTTGTCCGTCGTCATGAAGCGGAAGATATTTCCCGCGAACATAATCCTGAAAATGCTGGGGAAAGCCTAAGCGAAATTACTTTCCTCGAATACCAACGTCGAGGTCGTACATAAGCCGGTCGAGACGCTTTCCCTTTCCGGGGTCCCTGGCGGGCATATGGAGAAGAATTTCCCGCGCTTCCCGTGGGACGCGCTCTATAGCCCAGCTGATCTCCCTGTCGCCTATGTTCGTATCCTCGGGATGGCTGAGTTCCAGGGCGAGCGCCGCATAGGCCGCCGGGCCGAGAATGTGCTTTGTCTGTTGGATATCAGCCAGGGGATGGGTGTAGGCGCTCGACGCCGCGAGGCATGCCGCATTAGCGGCGGCCGATGCGGCCGGATCGCTCGATTCCCTGGCTGCGGCAAAGGCCGCCAGGGCGAGGGTACGCAGCTTTGCGGTCCTGGCGCCCCCGGCCGCGAATGTCCTGATTCCCTCAATGGCTTCGCGAGGGCGCGGATCCTCACCCGAATACGTTTCGTATATACCCAAGGCCCTCTCCGCGCAGTCCGCCTCCCAGCTGCCGAGCGCCCGCAGGGAATCGAGGCTTAGGGGGAAGTATTTGGATTCAGAAGAAACAGGTGCCATGTTTTCTCTCTTTCCTCAGTAAGTATAGGGTTGAAGCATCCGTCAGGTTTTACCTTCCTAGGTACTCCATCGCTTTATCATATACGGGATCGATTCCTTTTTTCAGGTCTTCAATTGTTTCATGAACCCTGATATCGGGCAATATCGAAGCGCCTTCCTTGGCGAGCATTTCTTTATTGGCTCTTGCCCAGATATAGTGGGTTGTCGCGAACTTTATTTTCGTATATGGCAAGGTAATGGGATCGGACATGAAACCATAGCGAATGGAACCGTTCCCGACTTGGTCGCCTATGATGATTCCTAAATCATTGTCTTTGATCGCGACGACGAAAAAAGTCGCCGAGCTGAATGTTTGACGACTTGTTAAAACAACGATTTTTCCCGTAAAGGAAAGTTCGCTATTTTTTGGTACCATATGCCAAAGCCCTTTGGAGATTTTAACATTTCCATGTGGATAATTGGATTTCCAGCCATCGTAGACATAGAGATCCCTAGGCTTATCGATGATATACGAAAGAAATTCATTGCACCAGAAGCTGTTTCCTCCGGAATTATTCCTTAGATCAAGAATAAGGGAGGCTGCTTTATTCTTTTGCGCGAAAACGAACGCTTCATGCCAAAACTCGGAATAGCCTGTTTGAGGCAAAGAATTTAGCTGCACATATAAACTGTTCGAATCTGGAATAATGGTGTACGTATTGCCGGGCTTTATTTCAGTAGTATCGTTTCGGAATTTTGCCGGGATAGCGTATGCGCTTGAGGCCGAAGGGAAGGTACATGCTAAGGTAATATTCCTTTTCTCATCATTTTGTACCACAGTTAGCTTAACTTCCTCTCTTTCATTCATCAACCCCAAATGAAGAAGAAGGAAATTGGATAGCATCAGGTCAGGGCTATACACTTTCTTATAGTCATCCTGGCCCATATCCGCGGGAATAAACTGATTGGCGATTTTTTCTATTTCCCCAACTGGCTTGCCGGATATGGCAATAATTTCCGAATAAAGAATATTGGTGGCCGAGGAATCAGTGACAGAAATAATGACGAGCTTATTATCAAACCACCAAGCGCCAATGCCCATAGATTTTCCAACCGATGTATTGATTCTCGTGTGTCCGTCCCGCAACGAAGTGATGAATGGCCCGATTTCGTAATAGAAATCAGATGCATTGCTGACATTCTTAAGCCTCTGCGCAGTCATGGCGACTAGCTCGTCATAGTCATGAGATGAAATTGTCTGTAAAGGAGTCTTGTAAAAACCAGCATGATTTTTACGAACGTAATCAGCAAGCACTAAAAAATCCTTTTGGTAGGGATTCTCCGCGTCGATATTTTTATAGACATATGGATTTGATGTACAGGAAGATAAAAAAACAATAAGTATCATTATAAAAAGATGGATTCTTGATTGCGTTGACATTATTCCTCCAATTAATCTAACGTTGGCTTAACCTTTAAAGCCTGGCCCGAGCTACTGCGAGGGATTGGCGTGCTTTCTAAATAGGATTCCTGCACAAACCATGACAAAAGGCTATATAAGGTTGAAGCAGTTGTTAGTTATCTCCTATTGAATACTATTTATTGTGTTCTTGACTTCATCAATAGTATATGCCGGTTTCTTTCTATGTATAATTGAATGACAATTAGGACAAAGCGGCCTTAAATCTTTAATCGGATCTACTTTATACTCATGCCTTATTGTTGATAATTCAATAATATGATGAACTTGTATATAATCTGCTCCAAGTATTCCATATACTTCTGAAAGTACTATTCCGCAAACAAAACATCTATTTCCATAATACTCTATACACTTTTTTCTTGCTTTCAAATCTCTTTCATAAATATTTACATAGACTTTTTTTGCTTTTCCTTCAATATAGTCATCTTCACTTTCTGTTAACAAATAATTTTCTTCAATATTATTTATTAGACTATTATACTTTTGCCATATTTCTCGAATTCCATTAATTTTACCTTTCCCTAAATTTTCGAAGTAATCTATGTGCTTTATAACTGAGGATAAAGCGACTTTTAGTACAGATAAACCTTCTTCATTATAAATATGGTTAAGATAATATTCAGTGGCATATTCTTGCATTGTCCGAGAGTAATATTTCCCCGTATGCATATATTTATAATTATTAATATAAAATGTTGCTGAACTTCTATTAATATTATGTTTATTCCATAATTCATCCAATTCTGATGAAAGTGTATTACTATTGCTATTTACTTTTTTTGCAGAGTTATACAGATCTTTGATCATTGCTTCAGTAATTTTAGACATCTTTTCTCCTTTTTTTTCGCCAAAGGCGTCTTTCTAACATTTGTTTAACCTGCAAGGCCGTGTATTGGTGCATATTCTGCTGAGGAGCGTAGCGATCACAGGCAAAAAGTGTGACAATAGCATTGTCAGGTTTCTGACTCTTTAACAATGAATGATGCCCTTTCGAATAATTCATCATATGTTATTATTTCTATTCCACTAATGCTACGGCGAAATAATTCAAATGACGAGTATTTACTTTCATTTATTCCATTATCAGTAACAAATTCATCTAAAGACCCAATAACCAAAAAAGCTCTTGGCTTATACAAAAACAATTGTTCACCAGTAAGATTATCTTCTACATCTTTAACTTCTATTTTTGTTTTTATGTTTTCAATTGATCTTTGAATAGTTCGCTGCACTTGAGCAATAGCACCGGCTAATTCATCAGAAATTGCCCAGCTTTCACCACGATACGCATCTTTTATTTGCTTTAATAGTTGAGCTTTATGCGTTTTAATTTCAGCAAAACAAATTGAATTAATAATACCTCGTGTTTTTAATAAGGCATCAATTCGTTTTCCTCTTTGAAAAACAGTTGCACCACTCATAACTTGTTCAAGTTTTTTACCGTCTAGTGCTGCATTAAAAATATAGCTTAGTCCATATCCCATGATCCAAGTATTTAGTTCGAAATATTGTTGCCAAACAGATTCATCTCCATGACATTCGTGTTCAGCTTTGTAAGTGTCAAAATACAATTCATCTTCAAGTAATTGCTTAAAAACTTCTAATTGTTGCTTTCTATATCCTAAAGCGACAATATCTTTTTTTGTGATATTATGTTTAATTGCATCAATCAAAATATCTTGATTATCATTAACAATTCTAGAAGCTTGTTCCACTGAGAGCAAAACAGCATCCAATGCTGAATCATCGATTATTATTTTGTCTTGATTATTTAAATTTGATTCATACAACCCCTTAAGAAAATTATACAGGTTTCTAATCTCAGAATCATGAAATGAATATGCTGATTTATGTGGATTTCCGGTATCAACTGAAAATGTTTGAATTATCAAATCTTGTACTTGACGAGGATCTTCTATTAGTAATGCCTTCAACTGGTGTTTTCCGCCATGCTTTATTGCTAATAGGATTTCATTCTTAACCTTAATGAATATCTTCTGTTCATCACTTTCCGTGACTTTATGAGCAAAGCGTTTTTTCTTTCCAGTAAATTTATCAGTAAACTCTCTTGATATATATAATCTTCCTTTTAAGCGTTGTTGAAAATATGAGTAATCTTCGGTATTGTATTCAGTATCAATAGCCATTCTTTATCTTTTTCTCCTCGGTCCGAAGGGTCAACCTAACATTGGCTTAACCTTTAAATCCGTGCCAAAGGATTTATAAGGTTGAAGCAGTTGTTTGGCAGATCTTAATTATTTATTCTTCAGATTTAGTATTTACTATTCTAAATGGCTGAGGAATTGTTTTTTCAGGTTCTTTTCTTGCATTTTTTAAATAATCAGTAATGCTTTTCTTTAAATCGACTCCCCATGTTGGATTTCTTTGATCATATATAATTACCCTTAAGTGCCGTAGATCGAATGGCACATCCTCCAAATTTCCTGAAATAAATATAACTGGTTTTGATTTTGCATGTGACAATCCTAACTCATAAAATACATTCGGATTTTTTCCGGTTAAATCAGCTAACAACACTTTTGCCTTAACAATTTGTTCCCAAACTTGTTCAATAACGCTTCCTGATGAAAATAAGCTATCTGCTCTGATTGGCTCGTATCCAGCATCCTTAATTGCTGGTGCATAAAGGTCCTGATAATACTTATCAAACCAATCACCAAATGGCATTAAAACAAAACAAGAATCCAAAAACTCTCTTGTACTAATTGGTTCTTTACTTATTATAGCTTCATCATTCCGAATTATCTCTCTAGTTGTTTTTTTAATGTCTAGAGGTTCATCAATTTTTTCCACTGGTGCAAATGCTTTTAAATACTCTAAATTGCTTTTATAATTTTTTATAAATGTTTCAACACGATCTCTTTGAACAGAAAACTCTTTTACTATAGTATTTATAAAGAATTCATCTTCTGGTGGTTTCTTACCTTTATAAAACTCATAAACATTTTTAAATAGATCAACATTCAAAAAAGAATCCATTAACGCTTTTTGGCGAATAGTTGAAGAAACTGGAGAAACTATATTTGATCCAATTTCTGTTATAGTAACTCTTACTTTAACACCAGATCCATCAACGAGACCATATAAATTTGCTGATCTAAGTTGTTCTCTAAATCTCCAATCTCCTGACTTATTAAAGCCAACAGCTTTTGCTAAATCTTCTGAATCAACCGGATTACCGGCATACTTTTCTTCTATAGCTTTTGGTATTTCTAAAGCTTCTTCAAGTGTCTGCTTCGGAAAATTCCAAGGAGAGTTGTTTTCAGTCTTTTTCTTATTTACTTTTTCAACAATAGGTTCAATTTCTTGTGCTTTATTTTCTATTTTACCTTCAGTCTGCTCAGTACTCATTTTATCTCCTTTCATTGTCTTGAATATTATTCTGCCTAACAATAATTAGAAGGTTCTTTAATATTACTCCTGTGTGATCACCATTGATTCAGCTTCCTTAACGCTACTAGTGCCCTATCCAATCCATCCGCAAACTGCTTAGTATCCTTGGCTATCCTATGCGACCCTTTAGGCGAGGCCGGCGCCATGCCCAAAAAGCGGAGCTCGGCGGCGGCGTCGCGGAGGGAGCGGCGCTCGGAGGCGTTTTCTTTGGTGTAGAGTTCGCCACAGTCGTTGATCGCGGCAATGCCCGCTTCCGCGAGGCGCTCGGCGAAGGGGATGTCGCGGGTGACGACGAGGTCGCCTAACGCGGCGTTTCCTTCGATGAAATGGTCGGCGGCGTCAGGTCCCGCGGGCACGAGGGTTGCGAGGGCTGGGGGAACGTCGGGGAGCTTGCGGGCCGAGACGAAGCGCACAGGGATGTTTGCGCTTCGGCGCACAAGGATAGGGCGGATGTCGCGCGGGGCGCTGTCCCCATCCACCCAGATCGTCATGGCGACGCCTCGGGATCTAAATGAGAGGAGGCGAGGGAGCCTACGCGAGCGCGGTAGACCGTGCAGGGACCGCGAAGGGAATAGGATTTGCAGGCCGCGCCTACGAAGACGGATTCGCCTCGCTTGAGGATGATGGATGGATTGGCGCCGGAAGAGCAGTCGATGGTGGCCTGGCCCGCGGTGCAAAGAAGAATTTCGGGACCGTTTGGCTTCACTTCGGCGTGCTTCTGGTCGGAAAGATCGAAGCGCGAGAGGGCGAATTCGCGCGCCGGTGTAGGCCAGAAAACCTCGCGCGCGCCGGAAATACCGGCGACGGGCTCGATGAGCGTAGGCTCGGCCTTGAAATCGAGGGTGCCGAGGAGATCGTCGACATCGACATGTTTATGTGTGAGCCCGCCTCGGATCACGTTGTCGGAAGTGGCCATAATCTCGAGAATCGTCCCCTTCAGATACGCATGCATGACGCCAGCGGGAATATAGATGCCCTGCCCGGGCTCAAGGAAAAGCACATTCATGAAAAGCGGGGAGATCGCGCCCGGATCGTGGGGATAGTGCTGAAAGCACATAAGGACGGTTTGTCCGGCGATTCTCGCGCCCTCATCCTCGCTCTTCGCGAGATCCCGCGCTCGGGAAGTCGCTTTAATTTCGAGCAGCGTCCTTTCTTTATCGCGCAGGGCGAGGGCCTTCCCCAGAAGACCGCGCAGCGAGGCTTCAGCGTCGAGGGCCGAAAAACCGAAATACCCGCAGAGCTCGGGACCCAGCAATTCCGCGGCCTCGCCCGCGCTCCTGAAACCGCAGAGCGCAGAAAAAGGCGAAAGGGCGACAGCCAGCTCGGGCTTGTGGTTCCTATCCTTGTAGTCGCGCTCGGGCGCCGATCGCGGCAGGCCGCGTTTTTCCTCGCGCTCGAAACCGATAGCTGCCCGCGCCTTGTCAGGGTGCACCTGAATGGAAAGGGGCATCGAGGCGGAAAGCGCCTTGAAAAGGAAGGGCAGGTCGTCGAACTCGGCGAAAACCTCCTCGCCGAGACTCTTCATGGGATTGTCGTGGATGTACTTCGGCAGAGGAAGAGCCTTGCCGTCCGGCAGGAGGAGAGAGGATGGAGCGTCCGGATGCGAGCCCATCCAGCATTCGGCCGAAGGCTTCCCTGAGTCGGTGACGACGCCGGCATAGAGCGAAAGTCCGTTATAGCTCCCCCACGCGTAGTTTCGTATCGTGTTTTCGAGCTTGAAAACGGGGGCCGAGGTATCTTTCATGATGTCGATTTTCCTTGCATCGCCTCGCATTGTACCAGCGCTGTCGAGATGGGGCAAGGAAAAAGCGTCAAGCGTCCAGGAATCGCTCCACTTCCAGGGCTATCGTCTCGATGCCATCGGTGATCAGCTTGCATTTCGGGAGACTTTCTATGAAAAGCTGGCCGTATCGGGCCGTGGCGAGACGTTGGTCGAGAACGACGGCCACGCCCCTGTCGTCGGAGTGACGGATGAGCCTGCCGAAACCCTGCTTGAACTTGATGATGGCTTCGGGAACGCTTATTTCCATGAAGGAATTGCCGCCGCGCTTCTCGACGGCCTCGGCGCGGGCCTGCTGGATGGGATCATTGGGAACCTTGAAGGGCAGCTTGGTGATGACGACCATCGAAAGCGTCTCCCCGGGCGCGTCGACGCCTTCCCAGAAGGAATCGGTCGCGAAGAGGACAGACGAAATGTCGTTCCTGAACATGGTGAGAAGCCGAGAGCGGTCGTCCATGCCCTGCCTGAAGCAGGTGATGCCGGCCTTCTCCATGACAGGCTTGGCCTTCTCGAAGGTAGCCGAAAGGATGTCGTAGCTCGTGAAAAGGACCAGTGCCCGCCCCCTGGAGGCCGTGAGGAGGCGGACGACGGCGTCGCCCACGTAGCTTTTGAAAGCTTCCTTGGCCTTCTGCGGGCTGGGCGCCTGCGCGTCCACGGCCAGGATGGCGTTCGAGGAGAAGGGGAAAGGCGAGGGGTAGTGCTTCGTCTCCACGTCCTCGCGCTGCTTGGAAATGCCGATCCGCTTCATCCAGAAATCGAAGCTGCCGCCCACCGACAGGGTGGCCGAGGTACAGACCACCGTCCTCACCTTCTCGAAGACCGAGCGTTCGAGGATGGCCGCCACCTCGAGCGGCGTGGCGTTGAACGAAATGAAGATGTCCTTCTGCGAGGTGCGCGATTTTTCGAGCCAGAAGATCGTGTCCGGATTCGCGTCGAAATCCTTGAGCCTCGCGATGAGATCGGCCAACTCGTTCAGGCCCCGGGCTATGATCCGCGCCTCGAAGGCCGAAGGGTCCTGGGCGCGCGACTCGGGCAAGGCTTCCAGGATGTCGGCGATGATCTTCGTGAGGGCGAGAATGGAGCGCTGGAGCCTGCCCGCCGGTTCGCAGACCGAGGAGACGATCTCCTGGTTTTTCTCCCTGAGCCGCAGGGTCGTCTCGGTCGATAAAAGGCGGATGGCGGCGGCTTCCAGGTCCGACATCGAGGCCTGGATTTCCTTCACCGCCGGTTCGAAGGACTTGAGGAGGGATTTCCCGATCGCGGGGATGACGGAAAGCTTCGCGAGGGCGCCGAACTGTCCCGTCCTGTTCTTGCGCCAGAGCCGGGAGAGTTTCTTGACGACGGAAAACCGCGTAAAACTCTCGGTGAAGAGACTTGTCGCGCTCGCTTCGATCGAGTGGGCTTCGTCCAGGATCAAGGAAGAATAGGCCGGGAGGATGGAGGTCTGCTCGAGGCCCGAACCCCGCTGCCGGGAGGCCAGGTCGGCGAAAAGCAGGTGATGGTTGACGACGATGATCTGGGCGTCGGCCGCGTTTTTCCTGACCGAGATCACGTGGCAGCGCTCCCTGCTCGGACAGCGAATCGAAATGCAGGCGTCCGCCTCGGAGCAGACCTTGTTCCACACCTGATCCTCGACGCGGAAGGGCAGGTCGGCCCTGTCGCCGGAGCCGCCCGATTCATCCCAGGCGAGAATGCGTTTGAGGGGGCTTTCGTCGTCCAAGAGAAGGCCTTCTTCCTCGATGGCCTCACCCAGCCGCCGCTTGCAGACATAGTTGGACCTGCCCTTGACGAGGACTGCCTTCAGCTTTTTCTTGAAAATGGAGGCGACGAGGGGGATGTCCTTGGAGAAGAGCTGGTCCTGGAGGTTTATCGTGGCTGTGGAGAT
>CAXXGJ010000014.1:0-14152 GCA_963677895.2 Treponemataceae bacterium
TCATCCTGCTTCGACGCCAACGGCGCCGTCTTCGAGCCTCTGCTGGACGAGAACTGCGCGATCATAACCGACAGCCTCAATCATGCTTCCATCATCGACGGCGTCAGGCTCTGCAAGGCCAAACGCATTGTTTTCAAGCATGCCGACATGCGCGATATCGAAGAGACCGATCCCGACACCGGCAAGGTGGCCAAGGGGCTCGAGCGCTGCCTGAAAGAGGCGTCTGACGCGAGGATCCGCATGATCGCCACGGACGGCGTCTTCTCCATGGACGGCGACATCGCCGATCTCAAATCCATATGCGCGCTCGCCGAGAAATATGACGCTCTCGTCATGGTGGACGATTCCCACGCCACCGGATTCACCGGGGCGACGGGGCGCGGCACCTGGGAACATTGCGGCGTGAAGGGAAGGGTGGACATCATCACCACCACCTTCGGCAAGGCGCTGGGCGGGGCTTCCGGCGGCGTGATCGCCGCCAGGAAGGAAATCGTCGAGTACATGAGGCAGAAGGCCCGGCCCTATCTATTCTCCAATACCGTGGCGCCCTCCATCGTGGGAGGCACGCTGAAGGCTCTCGAACTTCTCAGCGCGTCGACCGCCCTGAGGGACAAGCTCGAGGCGAATACCAGGCGGTTCAGGGAGAAGATGACGGCGGCGGGCTTCGACATCAGACCCGGCGTCCATCCTATCTGCCCGGTCATGCTGTACGACGAAAAACTGGCCCACGACATGGCCGATGCACTTCTTGAGGAAGGCATCTATGTCATCGGATTCTCCTTCCCCGTCGTGCCGAGGGGCAAGGCTCGCATAAGGGTGCAGATTTCCGCCGCCCATGAACCGGGGCAAATCGACTTCGCCGTGGAGGCTTTTACCAAGGTTGGAAGAAGGCTGGGCGTGATCAAGGCATGAGGGAGCTTCTCCGCGCCTACTTTACGTTCCGGGAGGTTTTCGCTATATTTTCTACTCGAACCAACATTTCATCATTTCGCTAGACCGAGGTTAATCTAAATGCCTACGTATGAGTATGAATGCCGAGAGTGTAATCTTACTTTCGAAAAATTCCAGTCCATGTCCGAGGACCCTGTCAAGGTCTGCCCCAAGTGCGGCGGAGCCGTCAGGCGCCTGATCGGCGGCGGAACCGGCGTCATCTTCAAGGGCAGTGGTTTCTATATCACCGACTCCAAGAAAGCGGGCAGCGCGTCGACGAAGAGCGCCGCCAAGAGCTGCGAGACCTGTCCCGCGAGCGGCACCAAGAAGGAGAGCGCCTAGCGGCTATATGCCTTTTTCCAGCTGGGCTTTGGCCTGCTCCAGGGGCATGTCGAGCAGTTCGGGACTGGCGATGAGCCTGTAGAAGACCGAGGCCGAGCGCGCGAAGTAGAGACCGTCGGAAATCCTTTCGTCCACCGTTACCTTGAAATTTATGAAGTGGTGTTTCGTGCCGAAGGGGCCGTGGTGGCTGTCCTTCTGCGTGAGTTTGCCCATCACCACGAAGAAGCTAATGGTGCCCCATTCGTAAAGATGGTGGAAGGGCGCGTCGAGTCCGATGCTGCCCAAATTCGCGAAGAAGAGGGTGGCGTAGAAGGGGTCCACTTCGATAAGGCCTTTCGGGGCAAGATTGAAGCGGTCGAGAATCCTGTAGAGACCGATGAGGAGAGCCTTGGCGCCGGGAATGCTGTGGGCGAGCTTGGCTATCTTCTCGCCGTCCCCGCCTTCCCCTACTTCCCGCACATAGTTGATAGCCTTGTTTACCTTCAGCGTCACCGTATCGAGATCATCCTCGGGCTTGAAAACAACCTTCGCGCTTCCTTCCGGAGCTTCTTCCGTCATTTTCTGCTTCACGATGAATGACATGGTAATGTCGTTGTGCTGGTAGAGGGCCTTGCCGTGTATGAAACGGTTGAGTTCCGGCCTGATCGCCACGGTCCGCACCATCGCCGCCAGAACGAGGGAAAACAATGAATATCGATCCTGGCCCGAATTCTCGTTCTGATTCTTCAGTCCGGAGTTTCTCGCCCTCACGAAACGCAGGATATTCTCGACATCCACGTCCTTTTCATAGTACACGGCCGATTGATTGCGTCCGCGCATCATGTAGGGCATAAGCGCGTTGAGCGCATGGGCTTGTCGGACTTTTTTGCCGTCTGGTCTGTCGATGAAAAGCATGGAATGAACTATATAGTAGCGATACAATTAGGTAAAGTATCGACGGGGACCGCGGCCCCTGGCCGGAAATTTTGTTTTTTTCGCCCGCGCGGGACTTTTTTCGATTTTCCTGTGTTAAACTCAATGTATCCTTCTTTTCAGGAGGCACCACGTTTTGGATGATGCGCCGAAAAACGCAAGATCCTTAAGAGTACTGATCCTTTTTTCACGTTCTTCCAATACCGCCGTGGCCATGGCCGACGATCGGCGCTTCGGCCGGTTCGCGTCGATCCTCGCCGACGGCGGATTCACCGCCAGGCTGGCATGCCCCGACTCCATCGCTATGCTTTCCGCCCTCATCGCCGAGTTCGGCCCCGACCTTGTTTTCAGCGCCCCCGACCATTTGCCCGAGTCCTCCCCGATGCCCGTCGGCGTCGCCTTTCCGGCGAACGCCAGGATAAACGTGCATGGCTGGCTGGAGGGAAGGGGAATCCCCTATGTGGGCTCCCCTCCCGATATCATAGAGCTCGCTCTTTCCAAGACGGCGCTCAAGGAAAAATGGGTAAAGGACGGAATATCCACGCCCGAGTTCCTCTCCTTGAACTCAGGTTCCGATCTTTCCGCCGTGGACAGGTCCTCGATTCCCCCCTTTCCCTGCATCGTGAAGCCGTCGGACGCCGGCAACTCCCGCGGCATCACGAAGGATTCGGTCGTTTTCGACATGAAAGCCTTGGCTTCCCTCGTCGCCAGCCTGGGCAAGGATTTCAGGCATATCCTCATCGAGCATTACCTGGGGCTCTACCCCGATTTCCGCGAAATCACCTGCGCATGCATAGGCAACGGCGAGGAGAGGCTCCTCATGCCCGTGGAAATTGTCTTTATCGATCCTCCCGGCATTCACGTGGTCACGACAGAGGATAAGGACGGCAGCAGGACCGAAGCCCGGCCGATAGCGGACGGATCCTTGCGCGAGGCGGCCCGGGCCTTCGCGGCCGCGGCCTTCTCGTCGGCGGGGGATATCAGGGATTATTCCCGATGCGACATGATTTTCGCCGGCGGGAAATTCTGGGCCATCGAAATCAACGGCCAGCCCATGATTCCCGACGCTTGGTTCGAGGCCTGCGCGCGGCAGGCGCATCTCTCGGAGAAGCAATATATCCTGGCTATCATCGAGGCGGCCCTCAGCCGTTCGATCCGGACTAGGAGGTGATACGATGTTTAAAATTTCCAGACATGACGTTTTCGGCCTTATTCGGCCTTCGATAGACGTGCATACCCTCGGGATGCTTTCCTTCGCCCAGGTCCTGGAGGACTGCGGCATAGAATCCCGCATCGCCGACGCCGATGTCGGCGGCGATATCGAATCCCTTTCCAGGCACGAGGGCGGCACCGTGCTTCGTGCCTGGCTTCGCAACAGGAAAATTTCGGTGCTCGGCTTCAGCTACCGGCTGGACCCCGCCGATGCCCTCCATCTTTTCGAAGTCCTATATGAGTTCCTCCACCGCGAGAAAATGCTTCTTTCGGATGGCGGTCCTATCAGGGGGCTGTTTTTCGCCGGGCTTCCTGAAGCCTGCGAGGCGGCGCTCGCCCGGCATCCCGATCTGACAGGCGTTTTCCGGGGCGACGAAGCGCCCCACGAGACGATGCGCATCCTCGGCATAGATGAGGACATGATGCCGCAAACCTTCTCCGAAGGTCTCAAGTACGACGTCGCGAGGATGGCTTTCGGCGAGTCCCTCGTGAAGGAAGGCCGCTACAACGCGGTGAAGCCCGTCAACAGGTCCGACTCTCCCGGATTCGGCGCCTGGGGCGACAGGCTGACGGCGAGGATCGCCCATGGCACTGCCCGAAAGCTCCCGCCCCTCATACGCGTCCATGCCGGCCCCTACCTGCCCGACAGGAAGGAAGCGGTCAGGCTTTTCACCGAGTGGGTGAAGCGGCTGGCCTCGGGCGGCTATCTGGACATTCTCTCGATCGGCACTTCCCAGCTCAGCCAATCCAATTTCGGGGAAGACTGGGAAGGCAAGATCAACGGCGGCGGCGTTCCCCTCGCCAGCGCCGCCGAGTTCGCGGCTGTATGGAAGGCGGCGCGCCCCATGCTGGTGCGTACCTACGCGGGCACCAAGGATGTGCCGGCCCTCGCCAGGATGTACGAGGAAACGATCGATATAGCCTGGCACGCGCTTTCCCTGTGGTGGTTCTGCAAGCTGGATGGAAGAGGTCCCAACTCGGTGCTTGAAAACCTCAGGGAGCATTTTCAGGCCATGCGCTACATAGCCTCGACGGGCAAGCCGCTCGAGATGAACGTGCCGCATCATTTCGCTTTCAGGGGCAGCGACGACCTTGGGTATGTCGTGTCGGGCTATATCGCGGCCAAGGCCGCCAAACTGCAGGGCATCCGGAACCTCGTCCTGCAGATAATGTTCAATACGCCCAAATACCTCTGGGGCATCCAGGACCTCGCCAAGGCTAGGACCCTTCTCAAGCTGGTGAAAGGACTCGAGGACGGGAATTTCAGGGTCTTCCTCCAGCCGCGGGGAGGCTTGGACTATTTCTCGCCAGAACCCGAGCGGGCCAAGGCCCAGCTGGCCGCGGTGACCGCCATGATGGACGACATCGAGCCTCACGACGAGACCAGCCCTCAGATCATCCATGTCGTGAGCTATTCCGAAGCCTATAAGCTGGCCGATCCGCCCGTCATTGAGGAGAGCATCAGGATCACGCGCCACGCGCTGCGGGAGTACCGGCGACTCAGGCGCGAAGGCGGCGTGGACGACATGGTCTCGAGCGCCGAGGTGGCCGCGCGCGAGAAGATCCTGCTGGACGATGCCGTGAAAATGATAAAGGCCGTGGAAACCCTCATTCCCGACACCTATTCCCCCTATGGGCTCTATACGATGCTTTCTTCGGGCGTCTTCGCCCTTCCGTGGCTGACTTCCTGCCGCGAGGAATTCCAGGCCGCGAATATCGGGACCCGACTCGTGAACGGCGGCATGCATGCCGTCGACGCGGAAGGATCGCCTCTTCCCGTGGAAGCGAGGATCGAGATGGCGAGAGCCAATCTGGCCAAGGCTAGCGGCGGAGGAGGTCGTTATGGCATCTGACAAAAGCTGGCAGCAAGTTTGCGATATCCTGAAGGACGTGAAGGCCAAGGGGAAAAAAGCCCTGTGGTGCGTGGTGGGCGCCGGCAACGGAGGAATTTCCATGGCCGGCCACCTGGGGTTCATGGGCTTCGAGGTCCGCCTTTACAATAGGACGGACGAGCATCTCAACGCCGTGCGCTGGTATGGTGGCATAGAGCTCGAAGGCGCGGTGGAGGGATTCGGTCCCGTCAGTCTGGCCACCTCATCCATCCAGGCCGCGGTCGAGGGCGCCGACGTCGTGATGATCGTCACGCCCTCCACGGCTCACTATTCGCTGGCCGCGGCCATGGCCCCCTTCCTCAATGACGGGCAGGTGATCGTCCTGAATCCAGGCAGGACGGGAGGCGCCCTGGAATTCCGCGCCGTGCTGAAGCAGTCGGAATCGCGAGTCAAGCCGATCATCGTGGAAGCGCAGACCTTCATCTACGCTTCGCGGGCCGTCAGCCGCCACAAAGGCCATATCTACAGGATCAAGAACGGCGTACCCGCGAGCGCCCTGCCTTCGCACATGACACCCGACGCTCTTGCCGTGCTGAATCAGGCTTTCCCCGAGTTCACCGCCGGCTCCAACGTGCTGGCGACGAGTCTCGAGAATATCGGCGCTGTCTTCCATCCCGCCCTCACTCTGCTCAACGCTGGCTGGATAGAATCGACGGAGGGCAATTTCGAGTATTACATCCAGGGCATGTCGCCGGCGGTCGCCAAGGTTCTCGAGAAGATCGACGACGAGAGGCTGGCCGTGGCGAGAGCCCTGGGCATACGCACCGTCTCGGCCAGGGAATGGCTTTACCTTACCTACGACTCCCCGGGCGACACCCTCTGCGCGGCGATAAAGGCCACGACGGGCTATTTCGGGATAAAGGCGCCGCCGACGATCAACCATCGCTATATATGGGAAGACGTACCCATGAGCCTCGTGCCGATGTCCTCCATAGGAGCCATGCTCGGGATACCGACACCTACCATAGACATGATCATCACGCTCGCCGAGCTGATGAACGGCAGCGATTACAGAGCCGTAGGAAGAACGGTCGAAACGCTGGGCATCAAGGGAATGAGCGTCGAGCAGATTCACCGACTCGTCACCGAAGGCGACGAGTGAGGAGGAGCCTATGAATTTTACCGATATTTTGGATTCCATCGCCTCATCGTTCAATTCGCTTCCGCCGATAGCCGGGGCGTTTCTGACCTTTCTTCTGGGCTGGCTCGTCGCCCGTTTCGCCCGCTTCTTCACGCCGAAACTGATGACGCTTCTGCGATTCGACCGTTTCAGCGAAAAGACGGGGATTAACGGTTTCCTGAAAAAGGGGAATGTCCACTATACGCCGTCGAAGCTGTTGGGGATGCTCGTCTACTGGTTTTTGATGATCCTGACGCTTTCGAACACGGTGGCGAGGCTCGACAAAGGGGCGGCATCATCCATCCAGGTATGGATAAGCTCGGCCCTGCCGATACTGATAGCCACGGGCATTATCGTCGTGATAGGCATTGTCGTCGTCACCTTCCTGTCGAATTTTTTCATCACCATCGCCAGGAACGGCGCCGTACACAATCCTGTTCTGATAGGCAACGCGATCAAATATATCGGATTCATCGTCGTGGCGACCTTGGCCCTGGACCAGCTCGGCTTCGGCCAGACCATCGTGAGCACCATCTTCATACTCCTGTTCGCCGCGATAGCCCTTGGGCTGGCCCTTGCCTTCGGCCTCGGCTGCAAGGACATGGCGAGGAAACTGATGGAAGACTTCATCAGGAATATCCAGGAGAAGGAGAGAATCAAGCATGGCACGGATCTGGAAGGCTAGGCTCTCGCTTCGGCGACGAGCGCCTCGGCCAGCAAGGTCATGGGATCGATGAGAGGGACCTTGAGGAATTCCTGCGAAAGGACGAGAGGCACTTCGGTGCAGCCGGCCACGATGGCGTCGGCGCCCGCCAGCACGAGCCTTTCGGCCGCCTGGACGAGAAGGGAGCGCGGATAATCTCCCCTGTTCCCCGCCTTTATGCCGTTTTTCCCGTAAATGGCTTCCATGACGAGATTGGCCTGGGCTTCGTCATCGGGCCATAGGATCGAATACTCGGCAAGGGAAGTCTCGTAGAGTCTGGCGGCCTTCGTTCCCGCCGTCGCGAGGATCCCCAGCCTGCGCGCCTGGGGGTAATTTGCATGCATCGCGGCGGCCATGGTCTCGAGGGCCGAGATGAATCGGAGGCCTGAGAGTTCCTTAAGTCGCGGAAGGAAGTTGTGCGCCGTCATGCAGGTTATGCCGATGATGTCGGCTCCGGCCGCCTCGAGCCTTTTCAGCGAGGCGAGCATGGCGGGGACGGGATCGGGCCCCTTGCCCAGTATGTTCGCCGTTCTGTCGGGAATGGAAGGATCGCATTCGATGACGATATGCGCGTGATCCTGATCCCTCGCGGCCTTGTCGAAAGAGAGCAGTTTCACGAAAAAGTCCGATGTCGCCTCGGGGCCCATGCCGCCGAGAATCCCAATGGTTTTCATCATTCCTTCCTTTATTTTGCTCGATGAAAATGTTCTCAAATCCGCGCGTTCCCAAAGTGTACAGCATTCGCGGGTTCATGGGCAATAAATAATATTTGCGTTATTCGGCTTTTCAGTTTACCATTCTTTTTGGCGCTCATCCCTATTTCGCCGTCGGGCGAGCGCCTGTCCGAAATAACCAAGGAGGATTTTCATGGCAGAAACGAAAGAAAAGAAGGGGCTTTTTGGCTGGTATTTCAAGACCAACCTTCTCATCCGGATTCTCATCGGCCTCGTGCTGGGCGCCATCGTGGGTATCATCCTGGGATTCTTCCCCGATTCGGTAAAAGTCTTCGTTGACAATTCCAAATTCTTCGGCGATCTCTTCATCAGGCTGTTGAAGATGATGATCGTGCCGGTTATTCTTTTCTCCCTCATCGCGGGCGCCGCGAGCATCGATCCCGGCCGTCTGGGAAGAATCGGCGTCAAGATCATGGTGTACTACCTCTTCACGAGCGCCTTCGCCGTCGTCGTGGGACTTATCTTCGCCAATATCTTCCAGCCTGGCGTCGGCTTCAATGTCGTGGGGACCGCGGCCGTGCAAGGTAAAGCGGCGGCTGTGCCTACGGTTTCGCAGATCATACTCAACATCGTTCCGACCAATCCCATCGACTCCCTCGCCAAGGGCGACGTCTTGCCGATCATCTTCTTCGCCGTGGTCTTCGGCATCTCGCTCTCCTACATCAAGGATTCGGCCAATAAATCCCTGGCCAAGAGCGGCCAGATGCTTCTCGACGTGATCAACGCCGGAGCCGAGACCATCTACAAGGTCGTGACCGGCATCATGCAGTATGCCCCGATCGGCGTATTCGTCCTTATCGCGCAGGTCTTTGCCCAGCAGGGCGCCAAGGCTATAGGCCCCCTCCTGGTCGTGACCTTGGCCGTCTATCTCGGCCTGATCGTTCAGGTCGTCGTCGTCTACGGCGGCTTCCTGGCTGTATTCAAGCTGGGGCTGTGGAAATTCCTTAAAGGCGCCAACGAGGCGATGCTCACGGCCTTCGTGACCCGTTCCTCCAACGCCACGCTCCCCGTCACCATGCGCTGCGCAGAGGAAAATCTCGGCATTCCGCGCAAGATATGCTCCTTCACGCTGCCCCTGGGCGCCACGATCAATATGGACGGCACGGCTATCTACCTCGGCGTATGCGCGATATTTATCGCGAACGCCATCGGCAGGCCGCTGACGATGAGCCAGCAGGGCATGGTCGTCCTGACCGCCACTCTCGCCAGCATCGGCACGGCGGGCGTCCCCGGCGCCGGCGCCATCATGCTTCTCATGGTCCTCGAATCCATCGGCCTCAAGGTGACCGAAGGTTCCGATGTCGCGGCCGCCTACGCCATGATCCTGGGCATCGACGCCCTTCTCGACATGGGCCGGACCAGCATCAACATCACGGGCGATATCGTCGGTTCCGCCATCGTCGCGAAGAGCGAGAAAGAACTCGACATGACGAACTGGAAATAAGAACCAGTCCTCATTCTCGCGATCGCCGGCCGGGCCGCCTCCATGGGAGGTCGCCCGGCCTTTTTATTGTTTCTGCATATATTATGCAGAAAATATGCATAATATGACAAAAACCCCTTGATTTATTCTAAATATATGCATAATATGCTTTCCATGATGTTCGGACCCGATAATTCTTCCTTTCTTCCTCAATCCCGCCCCGAAACCCGCTTCGAGGCCCGTCTCCGTCGTCGCTAACAATTTATTTCAGCGCTTTCGGCGTTGGAAAGACGCTTTCCCCAGAAAATGTATCGTAAGGAGTAAGCCATGAAAAAGAAAATCGTACTCGCATATTCGGGCGGCCTCGACACTACCGTCATCGTTCCCTGGCTCAAGGAAAATTATGACTGCGACGTGGTCGCGGCCTGCGGGGACGTCGGCCAGGAGGCCGACTGGGCTGCCATGGAAAAACGCGCCCTCGCTTCCGGCGCGATAAAGTTCATCAAGGTGGACCAGAAAGACGAGTTCGTGAAGGACTACCTCTGGGCTCTCGTGAAGTCGGGAAGCCCCTACGAGAAGAAATATCTGCTTGGAACCTCGGCGGCGCGTCCCCTCCTCGCCAAGGGCCTGGCGCAGGTCGCCATCGCCGAGAAAGCCGACGCGATCGCCCACGGCTGCACGGGCAAGGGCAACGACCAGGTCCGCTTCGAGCTGGGCATCAAAGCCTTCGCCCCGGAGATGGAAGTGATAGCTCCCTGGAGAATATGGGACATCCAGAGCAGGGAAGAGGAAATCGAATACCTCGAGAAGAGGAACATCCCCGTGCCCATGAAGAAGTCCGACTCCTATTCCCGCGACGACAATGTCTGGCACATCAGCCACGAGGGTCTCGATCTCGAGAATCCTGCCAACGAACCCAAGTTCGAAGGCATGCTCAAAATGTGCGTTCCCCCCGAACAGGCGCCCGACAAGGCCGAATACGTGACCATCGGCTTCGAGAAGGGCGTGCCCGTCTCGGTGAACGGCGAGAAGCTCGATCCCCTCTCCATCGTCAAGAAGCTCAACGTCATCGGCGGCAAGAACGGCGTGGGCGTCATCGACATGGTGGAAAACCGCGTCGTCGGCATGAAGTCCCGCGGCGTCTACGAGACGCCGGGCGGCACCATCATCATGGAAGCCCACGACAAGCTCGAGCAGCTCTGCCTCGACAGAAAGACGCTCTCCTTCAAGCTCACCGTGGCGCAGCGCTTCGCCGAGATCCTCTACGAAGGCGAGTGGTTCTCACCCCTCTGCGCGGCGCTCAACGCCTTCATCGATTCGACACAGGAAGTGGTGACCGGCAGCGTGACCGTAAAGCTCTACAAGGGCTCCATACTCTCGGCCGGCGCGACCTCGCCCTATTCGCTCTACGACGCGAGCCTCGCGAGTTTCACGACGGGACCGCTCTTCTCCCACAAGGATTCCAGCGGCTTCATCAACCTCTTCGGCCTGCCCACCAAGGTGAGGGCGCGGCTCAACGCGCGCATCGCCGCCCACGGCACGGCCGCCGGCCCCGATGTGGTGAAACCGGGCTGTTCAGGCTATACTGCTCCAGCGGGCGACTGATGTGACGACAAATGCCGAGCGTCGACGCGCCATGGGCGCGGGCGGTTCGGCATGAGATTGATAAGGGGAGGCGCCGCGCCTCCCCTCATTTTTTATAAGGATGGTGCTGAAGTGGCTAAGCTATGGCAGGCCGCCGCGGGCGGCGTGGGGCTCCACCCCGACGTGGAAGCCTTTCTCTCTTCGCTTTCGGTCGATACGAGGCTCCTGGGCGAGGACATCGAGTGTTCGATAGCCCACGCGGCGATGCTGGGGAGGCAGGGGATTCTTCCGCCCGAGGAGTCGGCGTCGATATGCGCGGCGCTCGAGCTTATGCTGGCCGAGGCCGGGGATGGGAAGCTCGCCGTAGATCCGGAGAGCGAGGATATTCATTCCTTCATCGAGGCCGAGCTGACGAAGAGGCTCGGCGAGGCGGGGAAGGCCGTCCATGCCGGGAGAAGCCGGAACGACCAGGTGGCCGTCGCCTTCAGGCTGCACATTCTGAGGGCTTTCGACGCTACGGAGGGGGCGGCACTGGGCGCGCTGCGGGCTTTGCTCGGTCTGGCCGAGAATCATAGGGAAACGATCATGCCGGGGTATACGCACCTGCAGCGCGCCCAGCCGGTGACGCTCGCGCACCATTTGCTCGCCTGGTGCGCGGCCCTCGAGCGCGACTGCGGCAGGTTGCGGGACGGACGCGCGCGGGCGGACGAATGCCCGCTGGGCTCAGGCGCCCTCGCGGGATCGGGCCTGCCCACCGACAGGGAATTCACGGCCGCCGCCTTAGGGTTCGCGCGTCCGTCCCGCAACACCATGGACGCCGTCGCCGATAGGGACGCATGTTTGGACTACGGGGCGGCCTGTTCCAGCATAATGGTCCACCTCTCGCGCGCCTGCGAGGATATCGCCCTCTGGGTATCCACCGAATATTCATTCATGAGCCTGAGCGACGCCGCGAGCACCGGCTCGAGCATCATGCCCCAGAAGAGGAATCCCGATCCCGCGGAGCTTATACGAGGGAAGACCGCGAGGGTCTTCGGGGCGCTCCAGGCCCTACTCGTCATGCAGAAAGGCCTGCCCTATGCCTACAACCGCGATCTCCAGGAGGACAAGGAAATGTTCTTCGACATCGAGGACACCGTGATCGGGGCCCTGCGCGCCTTTGCCGTCCTCGTCTCCTCGCTCCAGCCCAATGTCGAAAAGATGCGGAAAGCGGTGGATGAGGGTTTCCTCGAGGCTACCGACATCGCCGAATATCTCGTGCTGGAAGGCCTGCCTTTCAGGACAGCGTATCAGGCGGCCAAGGCCCTCGTGAAACTCAGCCTCTCCTCCGGTAAGCGTTTCTCCGCGCTGTCTCTCGAGGAAATCCAGGCTAGCCATGAGGCTTTCGCCAAACCCGGCTTCGATCGGGAAGCCTTTATCGACTATCTCGAGCCCGCATCCTGCATGGCGAGGCGAAGACAGACCGGCGGCCCCGCGCCCGAACGCACCGGCGAGGAGGTCCAGCGTCTGTCGGCCTTTGTCGCCGCGAGACAGGCCTCCCTGGCCGCTCAAGCCGCCGCCCAGCTGGCCGCCCGGCCGGCTGCGCATCAGCCCGCGCGGAGCGCCTCGCTTTGAAACCGGCCGAAGCGGCGGCGCCTGAGGCGCCCGACGCGCTTTCTGGGGGGATCGCGCCCACCGCGCTCTCTGAGACTGCCGCGCCAGCTGAGATTGAGGCGCCCGCCGTTCTCCCCTGCATCCTCCTCGCCGCGGGCGCTAGCTCGCGGATGGGGCGGCCCAAGCTGCTGCTGTCTCTGGACGGCGAGCCCGTCGTTCGGAGAACAGCCCGAATCGCTCTCGCTCATTGCCGGCCGCTCATCGTCGTCACCGGGTTCGGGCGCGAGAACATCGAGGCGGCGCTGACTGGTCTCGACGATATCGTCTTCGTCCACAATCCTGACTGGAAAGAGGGAAGGGTGACTTCGGTCCTCGCCGGCATCGAAGCGCTTCCGATAGATTGTCCCGGTTTCTTCCTTCACCACGCCGACATGCCCTTCGTCGACGAGACGGTCTTCGCCGCCCTGAGCCGCGCCGCATCGTTGCAGCTCGCCGCCGCGGGGGCGCCCTGTCGCCCCCAATGCCCCCGTCGCTCTCGTCGCTCTCGTCGCGGGACGAAACGGGAAGGCGGGCCATCCCGTCTATTTCCCCGCTTCCTATATTCCCGCCATCCAGGCCAAGCGGACCGGCGAAAAACTCATGGGCGTCCTCGCGGCCTTAGGCTCCCTCATTGTCGAAACCGGATGTGACGGCGTCCTGGAGGACATGGACAGCCCCGAGGAATACGCCGCCCTGGCCGCGAAATACGGCCTGAGCCCGGAAGCGGCAACCGCCCTGGGAGCGATTGCCGGCCCAGAGCCGCGCCCCAGCCCTGGGGATGTGGCCAAGGCCAAAGCATAAGGCTATAATGGCGGCCATGACGCAGCAGGGCGAAAAAAAGCGGCGAAAAGACCAACGTGATCCGGCTTCTCGAAGCCGCGAACCTTCCTTTCGAAATCCTTCATTATAAAGTGGACGAGGACCTCTCGGCGACCCACGCGGCGGAAAAGCTCGGGCTCGATCCGGACCAGGTTTTTAAGACGATCGTCCTGTCGGGCGAAAGGATGGGCCATTTCGTCTGCGTCATCCCCGGATCCTGCGAGATAGACCTGAAAAAAGCGGCCAAGGCCCTAGGCGACAAGAGCTGCTCCCTCCTCCCCTCTCAAGGAGCTGGAACCCCTCACGGGCTACGTGAGGGGCGGCTGTTCCCCCATCGGCATGAAAAAGCGATTTCCCACCTTCCTCGACGAGACCGCCTTCCTCTTCGAGAAGATTTCCGTGAGCGCCGGCAGGAGAGGCATGCAGGCGCTGATCAGCCCCCGGCTTCTGCTCGACATCGTGGGAGCCGCCGCCGCCGATCTCATCGCCTGATCCGCCCAAGCCGGATGCTTCCTGGCAGTCTTATCGTACTGGATAAATATGCATAAAAATTACATAAATACGTAAAATCTGCGTCCCACCCCTTGATGCGACCCCTTCATCCCCGCTATTTTAAACCGACACCGCCGCACCTGCCAAAGGACCTTCCAAAGGTTTATCCCGCGCACGGTATCCCAAGCATGGCGGTGTCGTACCGCCGCTGTTTTCGGAAGCCAGAAAGGAAAGCCGGCGGAAGGAGACAGTCATGCATTCCCGGAAAAAATCCGCTCGCCTCGTCCTCGAAGACGGCACCGAGTTCGCCGGAACGGCCTTTGGGGCCACACGTTCCCTGCGCGGCGAAGTCGTTTT